>CAWAMK010000019.1:0-30062 GCA_963783115.1 uncultured Alphaproteobacteria bacterium
ACGACCATGACCATCATCACGGCCATGGCCACCAGCTCCACGATCACGGCCACAGCCATGGCGGGCTGAAGCACTATCACGACGAGGACATGCAATCGCTGTCGCTGCGGACGGACAAGCCAACGCACCCCACCAGATTTATGCCGTGGCTGCAAAACCTCGTCGCCACCGAGGGCCAGAAGATCTTGCGCTCGAAGGGCATCCTCGCCTTCAGCGACGATGACGATCGTTACGTGTTCCAAGGGGTGCATATGATGCTGGAGGGCGATCACCAACGGAAGTGGAAGGACGGCGAGGCGCGCGAAAGCCGCGTCGTCTTCATCGGCCGCGAATTGCCGGAGCAGATGATCCGCGACGGCTTCGAAAGCTGTATCGTCACGTGATGAAAGAGTTCGATCCGGGCGATACGCCCTCCATCGCTTCCCTCACCGACAAGGTGCGGAAGCTCGCCGTCGCTATGCCCGTCACCTCGATTTATTTCCTCGGCGACACTGCGGTGTTCGTCGGCGCCGAGGAGCATGCCGCCATGGCGAACGAGGCGGGCGAAGTCTCGAAAGTCGCCATTCATGGCGGTGCGGTCCTCTGCGCGACGACCGACGGCAAGCGCATCGTCACCGGCGGTGACGACGGCAAAGTCGTGGCGCTCGACGCCAAGGGCGAGATTACGGTGCTTGCGACCGACGCCAAACGACGCTGGATCGACAATGTCGCGCTGCATCCAGATGGCGCGGTGGCGTGGTCGGCGGGCAAGACCGCGTTTGTCCACAGCGGCAAGGGCGATGCGAAAAGTTTTGATGCGCCCTCGACCGTCGGCGGCCTGGCATTCGCGCCAAAAGGCCTGCGGGTGGCGGTTGCCCATTACAACGGCGTAACGCTGTGGTTTCCCAACATGGCGGCGAAGCCGGAATTTCTGGAATGGGCGGCTCCCCACCTTGCCGTGACCTTCAGCCCCGACAACAAATTCCTCGTCACCGGCATGCACGAGCCGGCGCTGCACGGCGGCGGCTGGCCGACAACAGGCACATGCGGATGAGCGGCTACCCCGGCCGCGTCCGTTCGATGTCGTGGAGCGTGGGCGGCAAGGGGCTCGCCACCTCCGGCGCCGACACCGTGATCATCTGGCCGTTCACCAGCAAGGACGGTCCGATGGGCAAGGAGCCGGCGATGCTGGCGCCGCTGCAGGCGCGCGTCTCCGCGGTGGCGTGTCATCAGAAGCAGGACATCATGGCCGCGGGCTATAGCGACGGCACCGTTCTGATCGTGCGGCTCGAGGACGGCGCGGAAATCCTGGTGCGCCGCAACGGCAGCGAACCGGTTTCGGCACTGGCCTGGAACGCCAAGGGCACGCTGCTGGCCTTCGGCACCGAGGACGGCGACGCCGGGATGCTCGAATTCTAGCGTTTCATCCAGGCTTTGGTTCCCGCGGAACCTTGCGCCCCGCCGGCCGTTGAAGCCCACGAACAACTTCGGGGTGAACGACATGCCTGCCGACGACGGCCAACGCGAATACCGACGTGAAATGCTGGTCGCGTCCACACTGGTCGCCGCCGGGCTGCTCATTTCCACGCTGGCGCTGACCGTGCTCAGCACTACCGAACCCCTGCAGGTCGCGCAGGCGACGCCACCCACGCAATCGACGCCCGGCGCTGAAACCAAGCCCTCGGCCCCCGCCGAACCGGCTACCACCGGTCAGCGGCCTTCGGACGTTGCGCCGCAGCCGGCCCGTCCCGACCCGGACGCACAAAAGACGGGCGCGCAGCCGCACTGCCACCGGCACCGGCCGAGAAGGTCGCGCCGCCAATCCGCGAAAAATAATCGCAACGCTGATTGTGCAAACGCAAAATCAGGCCGTAGGTTGAACCTCCGGCCCGATGCGCGAATGTACAGCCATCAATTTGTATGAGGCGGCGTCCGCGCCGCCCTTGAACGCCTTGTGTTGATCCCCAACAAGCGGTTAGGCTTGTGGAATAACGGCCGGCGCCTCAAAAAATAGCCGGCATCCGGGGAGTGACGCATGCGTGAGTTGACGCCTGAAACGATCACGGACGCCGTGCTCGACCAGATGGCGACGACGCCGGACCCGCGCCTGAAGGCGATCATGGCGTCGGCGGTCAAGCACCTCCACGCCTTCGCCCGCGAGGTCAATCTGACGCCGGCGGAATGGATCAAGGGCATCGAATTCATAACTGCCGCCGGCAGGATGTGCTCGCCGGAACGGCAGGAGCATCCTGTGTCTGACACGCTCGGCCTCTCGGCGCTGGTATCGGCCTGCACGCCACCGCCCTGGAAGACGCCACCCACACCAGCCGCTCGGCCCGTTTTGACGATGTCGTGTTCGGCTCGTCGGGCGATCTCGCCGTCGACGTCGTCGCCAACGATCCGGACTGCCCGATCAAGGGCATGCCGAGCATCCGCTTCGACATGCGGGTGTCGCGCGAGCGAGGCCGACAAGACCAGCGGGCGCGTCGGCGCCGATCCGTCGGCGATCATGAAGCAATCGGGCGAGAATCAACCCACGCCGGTGGGAGCCAAATAGTCTCGGTCTGACACCAGCCAATCGCAGCGACCGGGCGGAGATCCGGCGAAGCCGCAATCACTGATAACAACGACAAATGAGGGGAAACAATGAAACGCAGGACATTTCTCGGTGGCGCGGTGGCCGTCGCGGTGGCCGGGCAGGGCTCGCGCGCGCTGGCGCAGCAGCCGCCGATCAAGATCGGCATGTCGATGGCGCAGACCGGCGGCCTCGCCGGCGGAGGCAAGGCCTCGCGACTCGGCATCGAGGTCTGGCGCGACGACATCAACGCCAAGGGCGGGCTGCTCGGCCGCAAGGTCGAACTCATCGTCTATGATGACAAGTCGAGCGCATCCGAGACGCCGGCGATCTATGCCAAGCTGGTCGACGTCGACAAGGTCGACTGCTTGTTCGCGCCCTACGCGACGGTGCCGACCGCGCCGCTCATGCCGTTCGTCAAGCAGCGCGGCTTGCTGCTGATGGGGAATTTCTCGTTCCAGGTGAACAGCAAGGTCGGCCACGATATGTGGTTCAACAATGCGCCATGGGGGCCGGCCGATAGCTGGGCATCCTCGTTCATCGATCTCGGGCAGAAGGCCGGCGGCAAGAATATGGCGTTGCTGGCAGCCGATCCAGGAGTTCGCCCAGAACCTCGCTCTGACCGCACGCGATGTCGCCAAGAAGCGAAACCTCCCCGTGGTCTTCGACCAGAGTTATCCGCCGAACACGGTCGAGTTCGCCTCCATCATTCGCGCGCTCAAGGCCGACCAAGCCCGACATCGTCTATGTCGCGTCCTATCCGCCGGATTCGGCCGGCATCCTGCGCGCCGTGAACGAGATCGGGATCGGCGACGACGTCAAGGTTTTCGGCGGCGGCATGGTCGGCCTGCAGTTCGCGGCCGTCATGTGGAATCTGGGTTCGCTGCTCAACGGTGTCGTCAACTACAATACATGGCTGCCGGAACAGAGCATGTATCTCGAAGGCACCAAGGAATTTTTCGAGAAGTCTATACCAAGCGCGCCATCGAGGCCAAGGTCGATCCGCTCGGCTATTATCTGGCGCCGTACGGCTACGCTATGGGCCAGATGGTCGAAGCCGCGGTCAACGCGACCAAGTCGCTCGACCAGAAGGGCATCGCGAAATATTTGCGCGAGAACGAGCACAAGACCATCGTCGGGCCGATTGTGTTTGCGGCGGACGGTGAGCGCAAGGAAACCGCAACGCTGCAGGCGCAGTTCCGCGGCGTCAGGACAAGGATATCGAACAGTTCCGCAAGCCCGGCCGGCAAGTGATCCTGTTCCCGGAGAGGCTGAAGACCGGTACGCTCATCAGTCCCTTCGAGGCGGCCCGAAAGTAGGTTTCGTGGCCGTTCCGGCGCGGCGCCGGAGGGGGACCTGACGTGTTTTCGATGGACCTGCTGCTTGGCGCAGTGGTGTTTGGGGTGCTGCTCGGCTGCTTCTATGCGGCCGTCAGCGTCGGGCTGTCCGTTTCGTTCGGGCTGCTCGACGTTCCCCATGTCGCGCATCCGGCCTTCCTGGTGCTCGCCTCCTATGGCGTGTTCCAGCTCAACGAGAGCTACGACATCGATCCGCTGCTGGCGGGGCTCGCCATCACGCCGCTGTTTTTCCTGTTCGGCCTGCTCGCCTACCGCGTCTACTACGAGACCTTCGAGCGGCGCGGCAGCGACGCCGGCGTCCGCGGCATCGCGTTTTTCTTCGGCATCGCCTTCATCATCGAGGTGCTGATCGTCCTTCAGTTCGGCGTCGACCAGCGCTCGGTGACGGCGACCTATATCGGCAAGTCGTGGCGGTTCGGCGAGTTCCGGGTCCCGATCCGCCAGCTGGTGGCGTTCGCGGTGGCGCTGGGGCTGACGGTGCTGCTCGGGCTGTATTTGTCGAAGACATTCATGGGCCGCGCGATCCGCGCCGTCGCTCAGGACGAGGAGGCGCTGCGGCTGATGGGCGCCAATCCGGTCCGCATCAAGCAGTTCGCCTTCGGTATCGCCACCGCTGTGCTCGGGATCGCCGGAGCGCTCCTGATCATCGTGGCGCCCGTGGAGCCGACGCTCGACCGCGCCTATATCGGGCGCACCTTCTGCGTCGTCGTCATGGCCGGACTCGGCAGCATCAGCGGCACGCTGATCGCAGCCATTATCCTCGGCGTCGCCGAATTGGTCGTGCTGACGATGTTCGGCGCCTCCTGGGCGCCGGCGATTTCATTCGCGATGCTGCTCGCCGTGCTCGCCGTCCGGCCGCAAGGTTTGCTCGGCCGATGAACAAGCGCAACCACAGCATCGCATTCTGGGCCGGCGTGGCCGTCTTCCTCATCGCCGTGCTGGCGATGACCCAGATCGTCCGCAACGAATATCCGTTCTTCGCGGGCTACGTCATCCTGCAATTCATCGCGCTCGCGGTCGCCTGGAGCATCCTCGGCGGCTATGCCGGCTACGTCAATTTCGGCACCAACGCCTTTTTCGGCGTCGGCGTCTATACGGCGGTCTCGCTGTTCAAGGCGACAGGGGCACCGCTCGTGGTGCAGATCGCAGCCGCCGGCGTGATCGGCATGCTGCTCGGCTTTGCCGTCGGCCTTTTGACGCTGCGGATGCGCGGTATCTTCTTCTCGATCGCCACCATTGCGCTCGCCATCATCATCGAGACCGTCGTGATGAACTGGCGGTTCGTCGGCGGCGCGGCGGGCATCCAGTTGCAGCGGCCACCGGTGATGGCGCCGTTCGACAGCTACGTGAAGATGCTGTTTTTCGTGCAGGCGGTGCTGGCCGTCATTGCGGTTGCGACCTCGCGCTACATCCAGAACTCCCGGATCGGTCGCGGCCTGCAGGCGCTGCGCGATGACGAACTCGCCGCCGAATGCACGGGCGTGCCGACGCTGAAATTGAAGCTGGTCGCCTGCATGATCTCGGGCGGCCTGCTGTCCGCGGTTGGCGCGCCCGCGGCGATGTACCTGCAATATGCCGATCCGTCGTCGGCGTTCAATCTGAACTACTCGGTGTCGGCGCTGGCGATGGCGCTGATCGGCGGCACCTCCCACTGGATCGGCCCGGTGCTCGGCGCCATCCTGCTCGGCTCGACGCAACAGCTTCTCGCCGTCACCATCTCCTCTGAGGTCAACGTGCTGGTGCTCGGCATCATGCTGGTGCTGTTCGTGGTCGTCGCACCCAAAGGCATCATCGGGCTGTTGCGGCCGCGCTACCGCCTTCGCGCGGGAGGCAAGCCATGACGGTCACAGCCGCGCCCGACACGCCCCTGCTGCAGGTCGGAACCCTCACCAAAACCTTCGGGGGCTTTACCGCGCTCGACAATATCAGCGTCGATATCCGGAAGGGCGAACGCTTCGGCCTGATCGGCCCGAACGGCTCCGGCAAGACGACGCTCATTAACTGCATCTCCGGCGCGCTGAAACCGCAGGTCGGCAGCGTGGTGTTCTGCGGGGAGGACATCACCCAACTGCCGCCGCACCTGCGCGCGCGCCGCGGTATCGCCCGCAGTTTTCAGATTCCGCGGCCGTTCAGAAGCATGACGGTGCTCGAAAATCTCCTGGTCGGGCTCGACTTCGCCAATGTCGGCTCCAGCCTGCCGGAAGAAGACGTCGCGATGTCGATCCTGACGCGGATGGGGCTCGCCGCGAAGGCCGATGCACCGAGCGACACGCTGAGCCAGGTCGAGCTGCGCAAGATGGAGCTGGCGCGCGCGATGGCGGTGCGGCCGAAATTGTTGATTTCGGACGAGGCGATGGCGGGGCTTTCCCACTCCGAGGTCGATGAAGTGCTCGATCTCCTGATCAGTCTTGGCGAGGAAGACATCACCATCATCATGATCGAGCACATCATGCAGGCGGTGATGCGCTTCTCGGAACGCGTGATGTGCCTCGACGCCGGAAAGATCATCGCGATCGGCGCGCCCGATGAGGTGATGGCCAACAAGCGGGTGCAGGAGGCCTATCTTGGCACTTAGCCTCGCCATCGAAAACCTCGATGCCGGCTACGGCGCCGTCAAGGCGCTGCGCGGCGTGACGCTGCACGTCGAGTCCGGCGAGACCGTCGCCTTGCTCGGCACCAACGGCAACGGCAAGAGCACGCTGATGAAGTGCATCATGGGGCTGGTCCGCCCGGATAGCGGCCGGTTGTCCCTGACGATCGATGGCGCGGCGCACGATCTGGCAAAACTCTCGCCCGAGGCGATCGTCGATCTCGGCGTCGCGCTGGTGCCGGAGGGGCGGCGGCTGTTTCCCAAGCTGACGGTGACGGAAAACCTGATGCTCGGTGCGTTCCGCAAGGCCGCGCGCGCCAAGATTGACGGCAATCTCGCGCTGGTGTTCGAGACTTTCCCGGTGCTGAAGGAGCGCCGCAGCCAGCTCGCCGGCACCATGTCCGGCGGGCAGCAGCAGATGCTCGCGATTGCGCGCGCGCTGATGTCCTCGCCGCGGCTGCTGTTGATCGACGAGCCGTCGGTCGGCCTGTCGCCGCTATTGGTGTCGCAGACCATTACCAAGATCGGCGAACTCAAGGAGCGCGTGGGCCTGACGGTGCTGATGGCGGAGCAGAACTTCAATCAGGCGATCCGGATCGCCGACCGCGGCTATATCATCGTGCACGGCGAGATCGCGGTGGCGGCGCGGTCGGTCGACGAGCTGAAGGCCAACGATATCGTCAAGCGGCTCTATCTCGGCGGCGTCGCCTGACGGAAATGACGGCATCGTGACGGTGTCTGCACCGTTCTGCCGATTTTACAGCCTCGCCTGTCGCTGCCGCCTGTTCCATATTCCCTCATCGCATCAAAGCAGATGGGGCAGACGATGAAGATCGACGACGTCAGGCGAACCGCCTATTCGATGCCGCTGACCAACCCCTCGTTTCCGCCGGGACCGTATCGCTTCTTCAACCGCGAATATTTCATCATCACCTATCGCACCGATCCCGAGGCGCTCGCCGCGGTGGTGCCGGAGCCGCTCGAAGTCACCGAGCCGATCGTCAAATACGAATTCATCCGCATGCCCGATTCGACCGGCTTCGGCGACTACACCGAGACCGGCCAGGTGATCCCGGTCCGCTTCAAAGGCGAGGAGGGCGCCTACGTTCATTCAATGTATCTGGACGACGAGGGCCCGATCGCCGGCGGCCGCGAGCTCTGGGGCTTTCCGAAGAAACTGGCGTCGCCAAAAATCGCCGTCGAGAGCGACGTGCTGGTCGGCACGCTGCATTACGGCTCGGTGCTGTGCGCCTCCGCCACCATGGGCTACAAGCACCGCGCGGTCGATCATGATGCGGTGCTGAAGTCGATGAAGGCGCCGAACTTCATGCTCAAGATCATCCCGCATGTCGACGGCAGCCCGCGGATCTGCGAACTGGTGCGCTATTATCTGGAAGACATCACGCTGAAGGAAGCCTGGACCGGCCCCGCCGCACTCGGCCTGTTTCCGCACGCGCTCGCCGACGTGGCGCGGCTGCCGGTGCGCGAAGTGGTCTCCGCGCTGCATTGCAAGGCGGATCTGACGCTGGGGCTGGGAACGGTGGCGTTCGATTATATGGCGAAGTAGGGCGCAGCGACTTGCCCGCCGCTTACTGCGCGCCCCGCAGCGTGCACGCGGTCGAGCAGGTCGTGGTCACACCGCGCTCGCAGGCGATACACACGGCGACGCACTGCTTCTTGTCCTTGGGATTATACTCGCTGTAGAGCTTGCGGGCGCAATCCCCGATCGAGCCCGTGACGTCGTTGCTGCTTTCAGGCGTGCAGGCGGCCAAGGCCGCAGCTGAGAGGACGATGGCAAGAATGACGCGCATGTTGGTCGCTCCAACCGGGAGCCCTCGCTCGTGACACCGCGGCGGCCCAGTGCCGTCGCAAAACTACCCCTCAGCGTGGCGCGATTGGATTAATCGAGCGTTACACGACACCGGTTCCCGTGCGTAGTTCTACGTCGGTGTTTGACGGGGGCATCCCGTGCACTGCAGCGGAAACTACCGCACCAGCACGTTCTTGAACTGCCAGGGATCGGACGTGTCGATGTCCTCCGGAAACAGTCCCGGGCGATCCGTCAGCGGCGTCCAGTCGGTGTAGTAACCCTTCACCGGGCCGAGATACGGCAGCTGGATTTCCAGCAGACGATCGAAATCCATCTCGTCGGCTTCGACGATGCCTTCGTTCGGGTTTTCCAGCGCCCACACCATGCCGCCGAGCACGGCGGAGGTCACCTGCAGGCCGGTGGCGTTCTGATAGGGCGCGAGGTGCGCGGGTCTCTTCGATCGAGAGCTGCGAGCCGAACCAGTAGGCATTGTTGTCGTGGCCGAACAGCAGCACGCCGAGTTCGTCGATGCCGTCGACGATTTCGTTCTCATCGAGGATGTGGTGCTTCTCCTGCATCTTGGCGGCGCGGCCGAACATTTCATGCAGCGACAGCACCGCATCGTCAGCCGGATGATAGGCATAGTGGCAGGTCGGCCGATAGACCGCCGTGCCCGAGGCGTCGCGCACCGTGAAGTAATCGGCGATCGAGATCGATTCGTTGTGGGTGACGAGGAAGCCATACTGCGCGCCGCGGGTCGGGCACCAGGTGCGCACGCGCGTGTTGGCGCCGGGCTGCATCAGATAGATGGCGGCGCCGCAGCCGGCTTCGTGGGTACGCGCATTCTCGGGCATCCATTTTTCATGGGTGCCCCAGCCGAGTTCGGACGGCTGCACGCCTTCCGACAGGAAGCCTTCCACCGACCAGGTGTTGACGAAGACGTCGGGCTCTTTCGGCGATTTGGAGCGCTGGGTGTCGCGTTCGGCGATGTGGATGCCTTTGATACCGGCCTGCCGCATCAGGTCCGCCCATTCGGCCTTGGTCTTCGGCTTGGGGGCATTGAGCTTCAGATCGGCGGCGACATTGAGCAGCGCCTGCTTGACGAAAAACGAGACCATGCCGGGATTGGCACCACAGCAGGAGACGGCCGTCGTCGAGCCCTTAGGCCGCGCCTTCTTGGCGGCCAGCGTCGCTTCGCGAAGGGCGTAGTTGGAGCGCGCTTCCGGGCCCTTCGAGGAATCGAAGTAGAAGCCGAGCCAGGGCTCGTTGACGGTGTCGATATAGAGAGCACCAAGCTCGTTGCAGAGTTCCATGATGTCGGTCGAGCCGGTATCGACCGAGAGATTGACGCAAAAGCCCTGGCCGCCGCCTTCCGTGAGCAGCGGGGTCAGCAACTCCCGATAATTGTCCCTGGTCACGCCCTTCTGGATGAAGCGTACATTGTGCTTCTCGCAATGCGCCTTGCGGCCCTCGTCCTTGGGATCGATCACGGTGACGCGCGACTTGTCGTAATCGAGATGCCGTTCGATCAGCGGCAGCGTGCCTTTGCCGATGGAGCCGAAGCCGACCATGACGATGGGGCCGGAAATTTTCGCAAGGACTTGCGAGGATGGGGCTCATTTGGGTCTCCAGAAGATTGGATTGGATGGCAGCGTTCACTTGCGCTCAGGCCGAACGCAGTTTCGCGGTGACTTCGATTTCGACCTTCATCTCGGGCTTGTAGAGGCCGGCGACGACGAGCAGCGTGGCGGCCGGCCTGATCTCGCCGAGCACCTCGCCGCAGACCGCGAACAGGGCGTCGGCGTCTTTGGAGTCCGTGATGTAGTAGGTCGCGCGGACGATGTCGTGCATGGCAAAACCGCCTTCCCTCAGCGCGGCCTCGATGGTCCTAAAGCAGTTCCGTGCCTGGCTCGTGACATCCGCGGGCATCGTCATGGTGCTTGTAATCGTAGCCGGTGGTGCCGGACACGAAGGCCATGTCGCCGTCGAGAACGGCGCGGCTGTAGCCGGCGGCCTTTTCAAAGGGCGAGCCGGTGGAGACGAGATGGCGGGGCATCAGGAACCTCGGTCCAGGCTTGATCGGGGAGCGGGATTGGCGCGGTTTAAGGGCTTTTCCCCGACGCGCGCAACCCCTGGCGGAAGCGCCGTCAGCGCCCGCCATCACGTGTATCAGGTCGCCGCGTCCATCAAGCCACGCGCGGCACGAGCAGCGCCTTCCTGGCGCGGCCTGCCTTGGGGCTTGCCTTGGGTTTAGGCAGCGGCCTGCCGGTCGGGGCGATCATCCCCCAGACGCCGTCGAGCGCGCCTTCGACGAGTTCGAGGCCGAGCAGCCGGTCGCGCTCGAAGGCGCCCGGCAGCGTCAGCTCGCGCGGTCTTGGCGGCCGAGAAGCCGAAGCGGGCGTAATAGGGCGCATCGCCCAGCAGGATGACCGCGCGATGGCCACGCGCCTTCGCCGCCGCGAGCGCATGCTCCATCAGCGCGGCCCCGACGCCGAGCTGGCGGCAGGATGCCTCCACCGCCAGCGGGCCGAGCATGAGCGCCGGGATGCCCCCGACGCTGACGTGCCACAACCGCACGGATCCGATCACGCGGCCCTGGCGCACGGCCGACAAGGCAAGGCCTTCGGCGGGCGCGCGTCCGTCGCGCAGGCGCTGGCAGGTGCGCGTATGGCGATTATCGCCAAAGCAGGCATCCAGCAGCGCTTCGCGCGCAGCGACGTCCGAGGTTCGTTCCGCACGGATCGCGAACGGAGCGGCATCGGAGAGGAGGGCAGCAGTGGTGTTCCGCAAAGCAGTCATGGCACGTCAGTCCCCGCTCGCAACGGCAAGCCTGCCGCGCAAAGCGTTGTCAAAAATTCGCAGATGACGGGGAGGGAGCCGGCGCACCGGCTCCCGCTATTCAAGCCTCAAACGAGGCTGCTCAGATGTGGTAGGTCCGCAGCGGCGGGATGCCGTTGAACGCCACCGACGAGTAGGTCGACGTATAGGCCCCGGTGCCTTCGATCAGCAGCTTGTCGCCGATCTCGAGCGTCACCGGAAGCGGATACGGCGTCTTCTCGTACATCACGTCGGCGCTATCGCAGGTCGGGCCCAGCGAGCACGCACGGCGTCATGTCCGCACCGTCATGCGGGGTGCGGATGGCGTAGCGGATCGACTCGTCCATCGTCTCGGCGAGACCGCCGAACTTGCCGATGTCGAGATACACCCAGCGCACCTCGTCCTCGTCGCTCTTCCTGGAGATCAGGACGACTTCGGTCTCGATGATGCCGGCGTTTCCGACCATGCCGCGGCCCGGCTCGATGATCGTTTCCGGGATCTGGTTGCCGAAATGCTTGCGCAGCGCACGGAAGATCGACCGGCCGTACTGCACGACCGGAGGAACGTCCTTGAGGTACCGCGTCGGGAAGCCGCCGCCCATGTTGACCATGGACAGGTTGATCCCACGCTCGGCGCAGTCACGGAACACCGTCGAGGCCATCGACAGGGCACGATCCCACGCCTTCACCTTGCGCTGCTGCGAGCCGACATGGAACGAGATGCCGCACGGCTCCAGGCCCAGACGCTTGGCGAGGTCGAGCACCTCGACAGCCATTTCCGGGTCGCAGCCGAACTTGCGCGACAGCGGCCACTCGGCGCCTGCGCAGTCATAGAGAATGCGGCAGAACACCTTCGCGCCGGGGGCGGCACGGGCGATCTTCTCGACCTCTGCGGAGCAGTCGACCGCAAACAGGCGAATGCCGAGCGCGAAGGCGCGCGCGATGTCGCGCTCCTTCTTGATCGTATTGCCATAGGAGATGCGGTCCGGCGTCGCACCGGCAGCCAGCGCCATTTCGATCTCGGCGACGGTCGCGGTGTCGAAGCACGAGCCCATCGAGGCCAGCAGCGACAGCACTTCCGGCGACGGGTTTGCCTTCACCGCGTAGAACACGCGGCTGTCCGGCAACGCCTTCGCGAAGGTCTGGTAGTTGTCGCGCACGACTTCGAGGTCGACCACGAGGCACGGCTCGGTGTCCTGGCCCTCGCTGCGGCGGTTGCGCAGGAATTCCTGAATACGTTCGGTCATAGCACTCTCCCAAACGGCCCAGCGACGGGGTTCCGTTCAAAAAATGATGTCGGACATGCGTTCCCGGCCACACTGCGCGATGGAGGCGCAACGAAGCCAAAAACTCAGATCAGACTGTGCTGCCGTGGATTGGTTGGGAATTTCCCGCCCGCACACCTGGCAATGAAGGACAAGCCTTTTCAGTAGCCCGCGCCGGCGTTGGAATGCCGGTAGAGACCAAAAAAGCCCGATCCGTCGTTGCTTTAAGTCGCGTCCCCCGTTGAGAGCGGGGTGCGCCGGTTCGCCTCCGGCTGCCAGTCACGGTTGCAAAGGATGCAGAGACCTTCAACGGCATCTCTTGAGAGAGATGCTGGCCACTCGAATGTGAGCGACCCTCGGTTCTTCATCCCTTGGCGGCTGTCCGGCCTCTTGTCCGGATACCTACCGACTGACACACGACCACAGGCACGTGCGAAATTGGGCAAGGCTGGAAATAAGACTTTTGTTTTCGCTTCGCAACAATTTTTTTAGGCTGGGGACAAATTTCCCGGACGTGTGATTACAAATTGGTTTTCATCGCGCGCGGCGATGAACAAACATGAACAGACGTTAACATTTTGGAGAGCTGCGCGAGCGTTTTGCGCCTGCGCCGCAGCGCTTTCTCGAAACGCGCGTCAGCCGCGTTTGAAGAACGGCTCGATGCGTTGCGCGGCGCGGATGAACGCCACCATGATCAGCACGCCGATCGCAAACAGCACCGCCTGCAGGATGTGCGCGGCGGTGTCGTCGAGGCCGAACAGGATGGCCAGCGCCCAGCCGCCGGCAAACGCCGCGCCGAACACTTCGGCGCCGATCAGGATCGCCGCCGAGATGACGGTGATGACGCTCGGCCAGACGATCGTGGAGGAGGTGGCGGGGGCGGGCTGTGGGCTCATGGAAAAGGTCCTGTTCAGGGGGCGCAATCTCTCCGAAAAGCCCCCATCTATCAAGCGCAAAAGGCCCAAAAAGGCCGTATCGCGTGATATAGATTGCCGCATATTTTCAAGGAAAAGACGGGAATTGTGATGTCAGAAACCCAGCAAGCAGCCGCCGCTCCGGAAGCCGGAGCAAATCCGCTGCTCCAGCCCTGGCAGACGCCGTTCGAGACGCCGCCTTTCGCCGAAATCGAGCCGGAGCACTTCCTGCCGGCCTTCGAGCAGGCCTTTGCCGACCATGCCGCCGAGATCCAGGCGATCACCCATGATCCCACGCTGCCGGACTTCGCCAACACCATCACGGCGCTGGAGCGCTCCGGCAAGCTGCTCTCGAAGGTCGCCGCGGTGTTCTACGACCTGGTCTCGGCGCACTCCAATCCGGCGATTCTCGAGATCGACAAGGAGGTCTCGCTGCGGATGGCGCGGCACTGGAACCCGATCATGATGAACGCGATCCTGTTCGGCCGCCTGGCGCTGCTGCACGAGCGGCGCGCCAAGCTCGGCCTGACCGGCGAGCAGATGCGCCTCTTGGAGCGCACCTACACCAACTTCCACCGCGCCGGCGCCGGCCTCGACGAGGCCGCCAAGAAGCGGCGGGCCGAGATCAACGAGCGGCTGGCCCAGCTCGGCACCTCGTTCAGCCACCATCTGCTCGGCGACGAGCAGGACTGGTTCATGGAGCTCGGCGAGGACGACCGCGCCGGCCTTCCCGAGGCGTTCGTCGCCGCGGCCAAGGCTGCGGCAGAAGAGCGCGGCATGGCAGGCAAGGCGATCGTGACGCTGTCGCGCTCCTCGGTGGAGCCGTTCCTGAAGAGCTCCTCCCGCCGCGACCTGCGCGAGAAGGTCTTCAAGGCCTTCACCACCCGCGGCGACAACGGCAACGCCAACGACAACAACGCCACCATCGTGGAGATCCTTGCGCTGCGGGAGGAAGCCGCGAAGATCATGGGCTTTGCGACCTACGCCGCCTACCGGCTGGAGGATTCCATGGCCAAGACGCCGGAAGCCGTGCGCGGCCTGCTGGAGCGGGTCTGGAAGCCGGCCCGGGCGCGAGCGCTCGCCGACCGCGACGCCCTGCAGGCGCTGATCGCGGAGGAGGGCGGCAATTTCACGCTCGCCCCGTGGGACTGGCGCTACTACGCCGAGATCCTGCGCCAGCGCCGCGCCAATTTCGACGATGCCGCCATAAAACCCTATCTGGTGCTCGACCACATGATCGAGGCCGCCTTCGACTGCGCCACGCGCCTGTTCGGGGTCACCTTCTCGGAGCGCAAGGATGTGCCGGTCTGGCACCCGGATGTCCGGGTCTGGGAGGTCAAGGGCGCCGACGGCAAGCACAAGGCGCTGTTCTACGGCGATTACTTTGCCAGGTCCTCAAAGCGCTCCGGCGCCTGGATGACCTCGCTGCGCGACCAGCAGAAGCTCGACGGCGGAATTACCCCGCTGATCATCAATGTCTGCAACTTCGCCAAAGGGGCCGACGGCGAACCGTCGCTGCTGTCGCCGGACGATGCACGCACGCTGTTCCACGAATTCGGCCACGGCCTGCACGGCATGCTGTCCAACGTGACCTATCCCTCGCTGTCGGGGACCTCGGTGTTTACCGACTTCGTCGAGCTGCCCTCGCAGCTCTACGAGCACTGGCAGGAGCAGCCGCAGGTGCTGCGGCAGTTCGCAAAACACTATCAGACCGGCGAGCCGCTGCCGGACGAACTGCTGCAGCGTTTCCTCGCCGCGCGAAAATTCAACCAGGGCTTTGCCACCGTGGAGTTCGTCTCCTCGGCGCTGATCGACCTCGAATTCCACACCCAGCCGGCAGAAGCCAGCCGCGACGTCGGCGCGTTCGAGAAAGCGGAACTGGAGAAGATCGGCATGCCCGCGGAGATCGCGCTGCGGCACCGGCCCACGCAGTTCGGCCATATCTTCTCCGGCGATCACTATGCCTCCGGCTATTACAGTTACATGTGGTCGGAGGTGATGGACGCCGACGCCTTCGGCGCCTTCGAGGAGGCCGGCGACATCTTCGATCCCGCCACCGCCAAACGCCTGCACGACGACATCTATTCGTCGGGCGGCTCACGCGACCCGGAGGACGCCTACGTCGCCTTCCGCGGCCGCGAGCCGGAGGCCGACGCGCTGTTGCGCCGGCGCGGCCTGCTCGAAACCCCGGAGGCGGCGTGACAAGCCGATGCCACCTCCACGAGTTGTCCCCGCGAACGCGGGGACCCATACGCCGTGCCGCAGCTTTTTGGCACGTTGGCAGACGCCTTCCTACTCAACGAACGCCCGGGGTTATGGGTCCCTGCGTTCGCAGGGACGACGTCTTGCGTGTGTTGTTCGCATTGATGGGCTTCATCTTCGCGTGGTCGCTCAGTGCCTCGCCCGCCGAGGCCCACCCGCACGTCTGGATCACCGCCAAAAGCGAGGTGGTCTACGCCCCCGACGGCACGATCACCGGCGTGCGCCACGCCTGGACCTTTGACGAGATGTTCACGACCTACGCGCTGCAGGGGCTCGCGAGCAAGACCAAGGGCGTCTACACCCGCGAAGAGCTGGCGCCGCTGGCGCAGACCAATGTCGAATCGCTGAAGGAGTTCAATTTCTTCACCTTCGCCAAGGCCGACGGCAAGAAGGAGAAGTTCGTCGAGCCGGTCGATTATTTCCTCGAGTACAAAGACAGCGAGCTGACGCTGCATTTCATGCTGCCGCTCAAGACGCCGTTCAAGGCGAAGCAGACCGCGCTCGAAGTGTTCGATCCGTCCTACTTCATCGACTTCAAGTTCGACGACAAGGATCCGATCAAGCTCAACGGCGCGCCGGCCACCTGCAAGATGCAGTTCCAGCGCCCTAACGACGGCACCGCCAATGCCCAACGCCTCAACGAACAGAACTTCATGAACGGCGACAATTCCAACTATGGCGCGATGTTCGCCAACAAGATCATGGTCGATTGCCCGTGAGGCCGTTGCCCGCAGGCCTCGCGCGAGGCATTGCCATGACGGCCGCGGCGTTCGCGGCCTTCATTGTCTTCGATGCCGCGCTGCATGCGCTGTTGGCGCAGAATCCATTCGGCGGGCCGCGGCCGCCGGCCGAACCGCCGGCCGGCGGCATCATCGGCTGGATCCTCGCAAAACAATCCGAATTCTACCGCGAGATGTCGTCGACGATCCGCGCGGCGAAGTCGGATGGCAGCGCGGTCTGGTCGCTGCTCGGAATTTCCTTTGCTTACGGCGTCTTTCACGCTGCCGGCCCCGGCCATGGCAAGGCGGTGATCTCGTCCTATCTCGTCGCCAACGAAGAGACCGCGCGGCGCGGCATCGCGCTGTCGTTCGTCTCGGCGCTGCTGCAGGCGCTGGTGGCGGTCGCGATCGTTGCGGTGCTCGCCTGGCTGTTGTCTTCCACCGCGAAGACCATGTGCTCGGCGGAAAAGGCGATCGAGATCGTAAGCTACGGTCTGATCGCGGCCTTCGGCGCCCGGCTGGTCTGGACCAAGGGCGGCGGCTTTATCCGCGCGCTGCAGACGAAGCCGGAGCCCGTGGCGGGGCATCATCATCACGATCATGACCATGGTCACGATCACGGCCACCATGATCATCACCACCATCACGGCCATAGCGACGGCCACGTCCACGATGAGCATTGCGGCCATTCGCACGGACCGACGCCCGATCAGCTCGCCGGTCCCGGCGGCTGGCGGCGCGGTCTGGGAACGATCTTCGCCGTCGGCATGCGTCCCTGCTCGGGCGCGATCCTGGTGCTGGTGTTTTCGCTGGCGCAGGGCCTGTTCTGGGCCGGCATCGCTGCGACCTTCGTGATGGGGCTCGGCACCGCGATCACGGTCGCGACCATCGCCGTGGTCGCCGTGTCGGCCAAGGGCCTGGCCAAGCGGCTCAGCGCCGGCCGCGACGGCGGCGGCACGCTGATCATGCGCGGCATCGAATTCGGTGCCGCCGGCCTGGTGCTGCTGTTCGGACTCGGCCTGCTGTTCGGTTATCTCGCCGCCGAACGCGCGACCTGCTTGTAGTGAAGTCGCACCGTCATCGTGGTTTCGGTTTCTGCGATGACATTCGACGCGCTACGGACAAACCCAGGATGCGTTTCACCTTCGTAGCTATATTTCTCAATCCGCAAGTTTCGTAGTGCGAGCTGCTTCTTCCCGTGCTGTGATCGACGTGGGACCGTCACAGAAAGGAAGGAATTTTCAAAATGAGAAGTAACACCGGCGCGGCCGTGGCCGCGCTGCTCGCGGTCCTGGCCGCTTCGCCAGCCAGCGCGAGTTTGTTGAACTTCGAGCTGACGGGGTCCCACCAGGCCAGCTTTCAAATCGATACCGAGACGATGCCGAACTTCTTCAGTTCGAGCTCCTTGATCGGCAACCAGGTCAGCTTTGACAACGTCTCCGGCATTTTTGGCGGGGTTGCGGGTGTGGCGTCGATTTCGTTCGGCACCAACCTGGTCGCCGATTTCAACATCGGCGGGACCACGCTTGGCTTCGTTCAATTGACCAGCAATGGTCCGGACCTGTTTTCAGGGAATCCGGCCGATCCGGTTTTCACATTGGGCAGCTTCAACCTGAGAAATCCGTTCTTTGGGCAAAACGATGTCTTGACCATTTCGGCGGTCACCGCCGTTCCCGAGGCGTCGACCTGGGCCATGATGATCCTGGGTTTTGCGAGCGTCGGTCTCGTGGCTTATCGCCGCAAGCGGGCGCTTGCGATGGCCTGATCTGAGGTCACCGGTTCGAGATTGGAAGAGCCGCCCCTGGCGGCTCTTCCTTCACCTCACTCCGGCTTGATCCCCGCCGCTTTCATGATCGGTAGCAGCCGTGCCTGCTCGCTGTCGCGGAAGGCCGCAATTTCAGCCGGTGATGTCGGCCAGGTCGAAGCGCCGAGGTCGCCGTACCGCGTCTTCACCTGGGGATCGGCGAGTGCCCTGGCGGTCAGCGCGTTGATCTGCGCCACCAGATCGGCCGGCATGTTCGCCGGTCCGATCATGGCGGTCCATGAAGTCATGGCATATCCAGGCAGCACCTCGGCCATCGCTGGCACATCGGGAAGCTCCGGGATTCGCGTGCGTGGACGTGACGGCGATCGGCTTGATCAGGCCGGATCGTACGCTGGGCAGCGAGCCCGGCAAATTGTCGAACAGCATGTCGACGCGGCCGCCGAGCAGGTCGGTCAGCGCCGGGCCAGCTCCCCTGTAGGGAATATGGACGACGTCCACGCCCGCCATGCTGTTCATCATCTCGCCCGAGAGATGCAACGTGGTGCCAAAGCCTGCCGACGCATAGGTATATTTGCGCGGCTCCTTCTTGAAGGCGGCGAGCAGTTCCTTCAGATCCGAGGAAAACAGCTCCTTCTTGCCGACCAGGATGTTCGGCAGCTGCCACATACCGGAAATGAAGGTGAAATCGCGCACCGGGTCGTAAGGCAGCTTGGCATAGCTTCCGATCGCCAGCACGTTGCTGGCGATGCCGCCAAGTCCAACGGTGTATCCGTCCGGCTGAGCCTTCGCGACCGCATCCGCGCCCAGCACGCCGCCCGCTCCAGCGCGGTTCTCGACCACGAACGACTGTCCGGACAACTCGCTCATCTTCTGGCAGAGGATGCGCGACAGCGAATTGGTTGCTCCGCCCGCCGGGAAGCCGTTGACGTAGCGCACCGGCCGCGCCGGCCAGCCCTCCTGCGCGCTGGTAACGCGTGGCGCCACAAATGGCGCGGCGATCGATCCACCGAGAATGGTCAGCAAGGTTCGGCGATTGACGGAAACAGGCAACGGCATGACTTCCTCCCTCATCTGATTTTGCTTGATTGGAAGGAGCAGGGCCGCGCTGCGCTTTCGGCTCGACGATTCCGGGACGAAAGCTCCGCTGATCCTGCACCGACAAGCCGGAGCATACAGGCCTGCGCAGCCGGCCCGTAGCGGAATCCGCGGACCGTTCGTCGCAATCGGGGCGCCGATTTATCGTCTGGCGAACTATTCTGCGCGTATCTTCCGTCGCGCGCCCACCGGATCGCATGAGCGGAAATCGTCCGGTCAGGGCCAGGTTCGCAAACGCGCCGAGTTGATATTGCAGATGCGGCTAGCCGTGACAGCCGGTCTGCAGGTTGAATGCGTAGCGGAACGCGTCGAACTCTTCCAACTGGCAAGCCTTTAGATCAACGACCGGCGGCGACTTGCCGGCGACGGCATCGGGCTTCGGCTGCTTGGGTTTGGGTTTCTGAATTTTCGCTTTCCGAACGATGGCAGGCGCGGGCCGAACGATGGGAGCTGGCTCTTGCGCCTGTTGCTCAACAACGTCCGGTGCACGCTCATCATCCGGTGTAACCACCACGGTCGGCGTGCGATGAAGCAATTCTACGGCGCTGTAAGCGGCCTTCGCCAATTCCGCAGCATCGGGTGCAGGAGCAGCGTAAGCGACCGGCAACTGGTCGGCCTTCGTCAAAGTGTCCTGAACGATCGTTGGGCCGATGGCTCGATCATGCTCCGGAAGAACAATGCCGGAAGCGTTGGCGACATCGAAATGGCCGAACGCGAACCTGAATGAACCAGCACCAGCCAAAATAATCAAAAACGTAAAGCCGAGCCAAATAGTCCTGATCACATTGAGCCCCCACTCGCCGGATCGATTACGAGCGTGAGAATAACTCAGGAATGCCGTTTTCGAGCCGCAGGCGCCGACAATCTCTTAACACAAGGTTAATCGCGGCCGCCTGACGCATTTCGCGAGCGCAGCTTTCATGAAACGGTGCGATCGAATATGCAACGCCGGCAAACGACGAAATCGGGAATCCCATGTCACGCGAACGGTTCTGGTTCTCTCATCCCTTTCGGGTGCGCTATTCCGAAATCGACGGCCAGGGCGTCGTCTTCAACGCGCATTATCTGACCTACTTCGACACCACCATCACCGAATATTTCCGCGCGCTGGGCTATGACCAGTATGCCGACGCCAAGCAGACCGGCGAGGATTACCACGTCGTCAAATCGCTGATCGAGTACAAGGCCCCGGTGCGTTTCGACCAGGAGATCGACGTTTGCGCGCGCGTGGCGCGGATCGGAAATTCGAGCCTTGTGTTCGAACTCGCCATCTTCCTCAAAGGCGGCAACGACGCGCTGGTGACCGGTGAGATCGTCTGGGTCAACACCAACCAGCAAACCCATCGCCCGGTCCCGGTGCCGAAGGCGATCCGCGAACGGATCGCTGCGCGCGAGAAGCATCTGGCCTGACACGATCTCGTGAGCAGGGAATAAACAGAATTGCGTCGACAATCCTGGCGCGAGCGGCCGGTTACGATCAAATCCGAGATCGGTTTCAATCATGCGGCGCGCCCAGATGCCGCATCGAATGCATCGCGTCAATCCATGCCGTAACTTGGCTCCCTGCAGCGTCTGAAGAATGCAAGAAGTCGCTGCAGCGCAGTCACTTTTGATAGATCGGCGGGTCTGCATTCCGAACACGGCGCTGTGATCAATCCGGCTACGATCATGCCGCCGGTGCTGTGTGATGCCGGTGCAACAGCATTCTACCTCGGAATGTGGTGATCGTTTCTTCGGGACCGTTTCAGTACTTCAGAGGAACTAACATGAAGAGCTTTCTATTCGGCACAGCAGCGCTGACGACGCTGTGCCTGTCGCTTCCGGCGCTTGCCGCGGATCTTCCCGCCCGCGTCACCAAGGCGCCGCCGGTTCTGGTCTCGCCGGCTTACGACTGGTCCGGTTTCTATGTCGGCGTTCACGCCGGCTACACGTTCGAAGAAGACGACGGCATCTCCACGACCGGGCAGGTCCTGGCGAACGTCAACAACGTCGCCGGCGGCGCGCGCCCGGGACAGGTTCGTCTCGACCGCGAGGGATTCATCGGTGGCGGCCAGGCCGGCTACAACTGGCAATTGACCCCGAACTGGGTCATGGGCCTGGAAACCGACATCTCCTACGTCGATATCCGCAAGGACACCAACGTCGTGACGATCCCGCTGAACGGCATCGGCACGCTCAACAATAACTTCCGCACCCGGATGGAATATTTCGGCACCGTGCGCGGCCGTATCGGCTACGCCTGGGATCGAACCCTGGTCTATGCGACGGGCGGTCTGGCCTACGCGGATATCGAAAACAGCGCCGTGTTCTTCGGTCCCGCCGGACAGGCCCAGTTCGCCGGCAACAACCGCCGCACCGAGGCCGGCTACACCGTCGGCGCCGGCATCGAACACGCATTCGGTTCGAACTGGAGCGTGAAGGCGGAATATCTGTACTACGACTTCCGCGACGAGACGGTGAACGTTGCCGTCATTCCCGGCAACGGCGGCGGCGGCACCGGCTACAACAGCCGCTTCGAGAACGATGGCCACATCGTGCGCGCGGGCCTGAACTACAAGTTCGGCGCAATGGGCGGGAGATAGTTCGACCCCGCAAGATCGTCAACGAAAGCCCGGCGCGACGCCGGGCTTTTTTGCGGTGGCTCCGTCGGGCCGCGCGACGCTTGTGGTGTGCTCCTTACGCAGGCAGGTAGGCCTTGATCGCCGGCAGAAAGAAAATCGCGGCGTTGATCGCAAAGCCGATGCTCCAGAGAATCGAGCGCAGCGTCGGGCGGTTGCCGAGATAGGTGAAGACGTAGGCGACCCGGACGATCAGGAACAGGATCGCGAGTTCATCGATCAGATGCTGGGGCGCCAGGCGGAATTCCGCCAGCAGGACGGCGGCCGCAAGGAAGGGAAACGCCTCGATGCCGTTCTGGTGGGCGCCGAGCGCGCGGGCGCGGATGGCGTCCTCGTAGAAGGCGGGATCGCGCGGCCGGGCATTGTCGAACTGGCGATGACTGATCCATTTCACGGACGCGATCGTTAGCAGATACAGCAGCAGCGTACCGAAAACGCACCATTCGGCGATCGTCATGGTTCCTCCCACCCGCGTCAATGGGCAAGCGCTATCGAACCGTCCCTTGCCTTGACAAGGATGGTGCAACGCGCGAAGCCATCGCCATCATGACCGCGGCTGCCCCCATTGGACATCCCGAGCCGGCGCCGGCAGCCCTGCCGGAGCGCGTCGGCGTGCTGCTGGTCAATCTCGGCACCCCCGATACGTCGGACGCCCGCGGCGTGCGGGTCTACCTGAAGGAATTCCTTTCCGATCCGCGCGTGATCGAGGATCAGGGCCTGCTCTGGAAGGTGATCCTCAATGGTCTCATCCTGCGCGTGCGCCCCGGCCGCAAGGCGCGCGACTACCAGAAGATCTGGAATACCGAGAAGGACGAATCCCCGCTCAAGACGATCACGCGCACGCAGGCTGAAAAGCTTGCGGCGGCGATCGCCGATCACGACCACGTCGTGGTCGATTGGGCGATGCGCTACGGCAACCCGTCGATGCGCTCGCGCATCGAGGCGCTGGCGGCGCAGGGTTGCGACCGCCTGCTGGTCGTGCCGCTCTATCCGCAATATTCCGCCGCGACCTCGGCGACCGTCTGCGACGAGGCGTTTCGCGTACTCGCCGGCATGCGCGCGCAACCGACGCTGCGCGTCAGTCCGCCTTACTATGACGATCCCGGATTACATCGACGCGCTCGCGGTTTCGATCAATGCGCATCTGGCGGCGTTGCCGTTTGAGCCCGAACTGATCGTGGCGTCGTTTCACGGCATGCCGCAGAAATATGTCGACAAGGGCGACCCCTATCAGGCGCAGTGCGTCGCTACGACCGAGGCGCTGCGCGCGCGCCTGGGCCTTGATGCTTCAAAGCTGATCCTTACATTTCAGTCGCGCTTCGGCTTCGACGAGTGGCTGCAGCCCTACACCGACAAGACCATCGAAAAACTGGCGAAAGATGGCGTGAAGCGCATTGCCGTCGTAACCCCCGGCTTCTCCGCCGATTGTCTGGAGACGCTCGAGGAGATCGCCCAGGAGAACGCCGAAATCTTCAGCCATAATGGCGGCGAGCAGTTTTCCGCCATTCCCTGCCTCAATGACAGCGATCCCGGCATGGATGTCATCCGCCAGCTCGTTTTGCGCGAGCTTCAAGGCTGGATATAGGCTGGCAAGCGTGCCGACACCTTGCCGCCATTCCGGTGCACCAACATCTGGTGGCCGCCGAATCACCCCCTAGCTATATAGTCAGAACTCGGGAGCGCCGGCTGAACCGGCGCCGTGGCGCGCCGACAAATGATAGTGCGTCCGGCGGCGCCTCCTGCCGGCCTTGGAGGGATTTTATGAGCGGCTTTGATATTTTCGCGATCGCGTTTGTTCTGCTCGTGATCGTCACGCTGTTCGCGGGCGTCAAGACCGTGCCGCAGGGCTTTGACTGGACCATCGAGCGGTTCGGCAAATACACCCGCACGCTGTCGCCGGGGTTGAATCTCATCATTCCCTATTTCGACCGCGTCGGCCGCAAGATGAACATGATGGAGCAGGTGATCAACATTCCGGAGCAGGAGGTGATCACCAAGGACAACGCCACCGTAACGGTGGACGGCGTCGCCTTCTATCAGGTGTTCGATGCCGCCAAGGCGAGTTACGAAGTATCCAATCTCGATCAGGCGATCATCGTCCTGACCATGACCAACATCCGCTCGGTGATGGGCTCGATGGACCTCGACCAGGTGCTGTCGCATCGCGACGAGATCAACGAGCGCCTGTTGCGGGTGGTCGACGCCGCCGTCTCGCCGTGGGGACTGAAGGTCAACCGCATCGAGATCAAGGACATCGTGCCGCCGGCCGATCTGGTCGAGGCGATGGGCCGGCAGATGAAGGCCGAGCGCGTCAAGCGCGCCGACATTTTGCAGGCCGAGGGCCAGCGCCAGTCGGAGATCCTGCGCGCGGAAGGCGCCAAGCAGGGCCAGATCCTGCAGGCCGAAGGCCGCAAGGAGGCCGCGTTCCGCGACGCCGAAGCGCGCGAGCGTTCGGCCGAGGCCGAGGCCAAGGCGACGCAGATGGTCTCGGACGCGATCTCCAAGGGCGACGTCGCCGCGCTGAACTACTTCATTGCCGACAAATACATCAAGGCGTTCGGGCAGCTTGCAGAATCGCCGAACCAGAAAATCATCATGCTGCCGATCGAAGCGACGAGCCTGTTGGGATCGCTGGCCGGAATCGGCGAGATCGCCAAGGCGACCTTCGGCGAAAGCGCTGCGTCCGCGGTAGCGGCTGCGAGGCGGACGTCCTCGGTGCCGAGCACTGGCCCGACGCCGCCGCCGGTCACGCCGCAGAAGTAGGCTTGCTTTGGAAGATATTCACGAGAGGTCCGTGTCATGGCCGAGATGTTTACGACGTTGGGCACCTGGAACTGGCTGATTTTCGGGTTCATCCTGATGGGGCTGGAATTGCTGGCGCCGGGTGTCTTCATGTTCTGGCTCGGGCTCGCGGCGCTGCTGGTCGGGTTGTTGTCGTTCGCCGTCAACCTGTCCTGGCAGGCGCAGCTTCTGATGTTTGCGGTGTTCGCGGTCGCCGCCGTGCCGGCGTGGCGGCACTTTGCGGGCAGCGCGAGCAGTCGCAGCCTGAGCAATCCGTTTCTCAACCGGCGGACCGAGGCGCTGATCGGCCGCGAATTCACCCTGGAAAAGCCGATCGTCGACGGAACGGGCACGGTGCGGATCGACGACACGATCTGGCGCGTCGCCGGCCCCGACGCCCCGGCCGGCAGCCGCGTCAAGGTCGTGCAGGCCGACGGCGCCAGCCTGACGGTGGCTGTGGCCTAGCTGGCAGTTCGCCTGCTCCACCGCTCCGCAAAACGATGCAGGGGCTGAAAACTTTCCATCAGCTCTCTGCCCTGCGGCGTCAGGCGATAGCCGTCGCCGGACAGCAGCTCCACGAGCGCAGCCTCGCGTAACTCCGACAGCCGCGCCTGCATCACCGTCGGTGAGGCGTCGTCGCAGGCGGTGCGTAGCGCGCGTGACGTGAGCGGGCCGTCGCGCAGTTCCCAGATGATGCGCAGCGTCCAGCGCCGCCCCAGCAGATCGAGCAGCGCCATGATCGGGCGGCCGCGTTCGGGAGCCGCGAACGGCGGTCTTTTTGGCGGCGGCAGCCTGCTTCGGCATCGAAAACCCTCTTGCGCATCGCTACATATAATGTAGCGTATTGCTACGTTATCTGTAGCATGAGGATTTGTCGATGTCACAGACCGCGCCGCGCATCGCCCCGCTTGAGCCGCCTTATGCACCTGATATTGCCTCCCAGTTCGACCGCATCATGCGCGGCGCGCCGCCGCTGGTGCTGTTTCGCGTCATGGCGGGCCATGCCCGCGCCTGGGAGAAGTTTCGCGGCGGCAGCCTGCTCGACCGCGGGCCGCTGTCGCTGCGCGAGCGCGAGATCGTCATCGACCGCACCTGCGCGCGAACCGGATGCGAGTACGAATGGGGCGTGCATGTCGCGACGTTCGCGGCCGCGGCGCACCTGACCGCAGACCAGGTCCGCGCCACCGTGCGCGGCGGCGCCACTGAGGCTTGCTGGTCGGAGGCCGAGCAGGCGCTGATATCAGCCGTCGACGCGCTGCACGACCGCGCGACGTTGAGCGAAGCCGAATTCTCAGGACCTCTCGGCGCATTACGACGAGGCGCAGATATTGGAGATCATGCTGCTGTGCGGATTCTACCGCACCGTATCGTATCTCGCGAACGGGCTGGCGTTGCCGCTGGAGGAGAAGGCGGCACGGTTTCCGGACTGAGGAGTAGGGTGGGCAAAGCGAAGCGTGCCCACCATCTATCGTCGAGTGTCTGAATGGTGGGCACGGCGCGAGAGCGCCTTTGCCCACCCTACGAGGCCAACACCTACGCCACGCCCGCGCGCAGAAAATCGTGCAGATGCACGATGCCGACCGGCTTGCCGGCGTCGGTGACGATCAGCGTCGTGATCTTCGAGGAGTTGAGGATCTCCAGCGCCTCGCCCGCCAGCACGTCGCGGTCGATCGTCTTCGGGTTTTTCGTCATCACCTCGTCGACGCTGGCGGTCATCAGGCCGGGGCCCACATGTGGCGGCGCAAATCGCCGTCGGTGACGATCCCTGCGATATTGCCGCGCGCATCGACGATGCCGACGCAGCCAAAACCCTTCGACGTCATCTCGACCAGCGCGTCCGACATTTTGGTGCCGAGCGGCTTCAGCGGCACCGCGTCGCCCGAATGCATGAGGTCGCGGGTATATTTCAGCATCGCGCCGAGCTTGCCGCCCGGATGCAGCACGCTGAAATCGACCGAGGTAAAGCCGCGGCCTTCCAGCAGCGCGATCGCCAGCGTGTCGCCGAGCGCCAGCATCATCAGCGAGGAGGTGGTCGGCGCCAGATTATGCGGGCAGGCCTCGCGCGCCTTGGGCAGCGTCAGCGCGACGTCGGCCGCCTTGCTGAGCGAGGATTCCCGCTCCGAGGTCATCGCGATCACGGCAATCCCGAACCGCGCGGCGTAGCTGATCAGGTTCTTCATCTCCGGCTGCTCGCCGGACCATGACAGCGCCAGGATGACGTCGTCGGCCGTGATCATGCCGAGATCGCCATGGCTGGCCTCGGCGGCGTGGACGAAGAAGGCCGGCGTGCCGGTGGAGGCAAAGGTCGCGGCGATCTTGCGGCCGATATGGCCGGATTTGCCGAGCCCGGTGACGATCAGCCGGCCCTTGGCGTTCCGGATCAGCTCGGCGGCGGCGGCAAACGGCGCGCGGAGATCGGATTGCAGCGCCGCCGTCAGCGCGGCGATCCCGCTGCCCTCGGCGTCGAGCGTGCGCAGGGCCGACTGGACGGCGGCATCAGCGGGATCGGTGCCGGATGATTTTGCCATCAGCGGTTTCGGATGAGCCATGTCTGTTTCCAGGGAAGAGGGGGCGCTGGCCCGGGCCCTTCCTTAGCATGGAGCGTCCCGCGATGCGACGCGCACGGCGGCGCTCTCAACGGCTCATTAACCATACTTGTTTTAACTCCATTAACGAAATGCTCTCGATTGGGCTCGGGGCAAATCATCAAGTATTTGTTTTCGTTGGAGTATTTTATCTCGTGAGGGCGGGGCCAGCAACCGGCCGGAACAGCCGCGCGCGCGTCTTTGGCGCTGCCTTGCCGTGCCTTGCGCTGATCACCCTGACGGGAGGCCCAGCGAGCGCCCAAACCGTCACGCCGGACCTGTTCAGCGCGACCCGAACCAGCCAGGTGATGTCGCCGGATTCGCCGCTGCGCCGGACCGCGGCGGAGGCGAACGATCCGCTCAACAGCCCAAAGCTCCAGGACAGCGACAGGAGCAAACCCGCGCCGTCGCGGATCGGGCAGATCCCGAAATACGACCTGCCGGCCGCGAGCGGCGCCGCCAATTCCGGCTACAACTCGCTCAACCGCAAGCGCCAGAAGCCAAAATACTATCCCGCGCAGGTGAGGCCGAAGCCACCGGTTGGTCCCGGCAGTCCACCGCCGCTCGCGTCGGACACGCGGCTGCGGCTGTCGCTTCCGCCATCGGCGACGGCGAACAAGACGCCGCTCCCGCCGGCGATGGCGGGCACGGTGACGGGGCAGCCGCCGCGCAAACGCCTCAAGGTCGACGACGATCCGTTCGGCGCGGTCGGCGATTACGCCGGCAGCTTTCTGATCAAGTCCGCAGTCGAACTCTCCGGCGGCTACGACACCAATCCCGGCCGGCTCGTACCGGCGCAAGGCAAGCCATTCTATGTAATTGCGCCAGAATTCCTCGCGGTCTCCGACTGGGAGCGCCACGCATTGGTGGCTGATTTGCGCGGCTCTTTTACCGGCTACGGCAGCAATCTCCCGCCGAACGCCAACGGCACACCGCTGTCGGCGCCGCTCGATATCGATCGGCCGAACTTCATCGGCCATGTCGATGGCCGGCTCGACGTCAGCCGCGACACAAGGCTGGGCGCGCAGGGGCGGCTGTTCGTTTCGACCGACAATCCCGGCAGCCCGAACGTGCAGGCGGGCCTCGCCCGCTATCCCATCTACACCACGCTCGGCGCCACCGTCGGCGTCGACCAAAGCTTCAACCGGCTGCAGGTTTCCGCCGGCGCCACCGTCGACCGCACCGACTACACCAACTCAAAACTCACCGACGGCTCGTTCGAGCCACCAACGACGACCGCAATTTCAGCCAGTACGGCGGCGTCGGCCGCGTCAGCTACGATTGGATGCCCGGCCTGAAGCCGTTCGTCGAAGTGCAGGCCGACAACCGCGTGCATGACCTCAAGCTCGACCGCGCCGGCTTCGCGCGCAATTCCACCGGCGGCTACGTCAAGGGCGGCACCAGCTTTGAATTCACGCGGCTGCTGACCGGCGAAATCGGCGTTGGCTTCGCCGCGCGCGACTATGTCGATCCCAGGCTGAACCGCCTGGATGGCCTGCTCGGTCTCGTCGTCGCTGGTGTGGACCGCGACGCCGCTGACCACGGCAAAGTTCATTTCCGACACCACGATCACCGAGACCACGCTGCCCGGCACCTCGGGCGTGCTGACGCACATCTACACCGTCGAAGTCGATCACGATTTCCGCCGCTGGCTGACCGCGATCGGAAAATTCACCTGGGGCGAACTCGACTACCAGGGCAACAACCGCACGGACAAGATCTACTCGGTGTCGGGCGAGGCGATCTACAAGATGAGCCGCAACCTCTGGCTCCGCGGCACGCTGCGCCGCGACTGGCTGGATTCGAACTTGCCGGGGAATAGCACGGCATCGACGGTGGTGATGCTGGGGGTGCAGGGCGCAGCATTGAGGGGACCATGCCCGCTCCATCCTCAGTTCGTCATGCCCCGCCACCGGGTCGGCCGAATGGCCGCCCGATGACAGGCTCCGGCGGGGCATCCAGTACGCCGCGGCTTTTCCGTATATCGCTGACGTCTCTGGAATACTGGATCACCCGCATGCGCGGGTGATGACGGTCGAAGGCGACTGCAAACAAAAACCCCGGCACTTGGGCCGGGGTCCTGAAATATCTTGAAGGCAGTCGTTCTCTACGGGCAGGAATACCGCATGCCGTCGCGGCCCAGATAAGTCTGGCTGTTCGGATCGTACGAGCGATAGCGCTGCATGCAGTAGCCGACGGCCTGCTGCCGCTGTTGCTCGGCGGCGCTCGCCGCGATCGCGCCGCCGATGATGGCCGCGCCGACGCCGATGCCGACCGCTGCGCCGACACCGCTACCCGCGACCACGGCCCCAGCCGTCGCCACGGCCTCGACCCCGGCCGCGCTGTGCGAAGGCCGGAGAGACGCTCGCCGCAACAAAGGCGCCGGTCGTGGCGACCATGCCGAATCCGTACATGAATATCAGCGCACCGGTCGCGAAGACGCGTGTCATGCGCTTGCGCAACGGATTGCCCGTTCCCTGAGTTCTCATATTTTCGCCTTTCCTTGGTACTTCCGAAAAATGAAGCTCACCGCAGCAACGGCGAGCCTTGGCCCCGGATCAGGTTGCGGGCAATCCGACGAGGTGTCCATGACCATTGCGGAATAGGTGGGCTGACCCACGTCCCTGATTCTCCATGGGATACGCGTTCAGGGGGCGCGCGTCCATGCCGGGAGGAACCTCCAAAAGAGGGGAACCCCTCACCGCGGCAGCGTCGTCGCCCCCATCAGATACTGATCGATCGCCCGCGCGCACAGGCGGCCCTCGCGGATCGCCCACACCACCAGCGATTGCCCGCGGCGCATGTCGCCGGCGGAGAACACGTTGGGCAGCGAGGTCAAATAGTCGTGCGTGTTGGCGCGGACATTGCCGCGCTGGTCGAGGTCGACGCCGAGATTCTTCAGCAGGCCCTCGTGCACCGGATGCACATA
>CAWAMK010000020.1:0-170922 GCA_963783115.1 uncultured Alphaproteobacteria bacterium
CCTGCGCGTGATCGAGGAGGGCCTCAAGGCGGACGATCGCGTCGTCACCGCCGGGCTGTTGCGCGCGATCCCCGGCCAGAAGGTCGATCCGCAATTGAAGAAAATCGAAGCGCCGCCGGCTGCGGCCAAGTAGGAGCCGGCCATGATTTCGAAGTTCTTCATCGAACGGCCCGTCCTTTCCAACGTCATCGCGATCCTGATGGTCCTGATCGGCGGCGTCTGCCTGTTCCGCCTCGCCGTCGCGCAATATCCCAACGTCGTGCCGCCGACGGTGCAGGTCACCACCCGCTATCCCGGCGCCAGCGCGAAAACCGTGATCGATACGGTGGCGTTGCCGATCGAGCAGCAGGTCAACGGCGTCGAGGACATGCTCTATATGCAGTCCTACAGCGGCTCCGACGGCACCTATACGCTGACGGTCACGTTCAAGATCGGCACCGACCTGAACTTCGCGCAGGTGCTGGTGCAAAATCGCGTGTCGAGCGCGCTCTCGCAGCTGCCGCAATCGGTGCAGAGCCAGGGTGTCACGGTGCAGAAGAGATCGACGTCGATCCTGCTGTTCGTGACGCTCAGCTCGCCGAAAGCGACCTATGACAGCCTGTTCCTGAGCAACTACGCCACCATCAACATTCGCGATGAACTGTCGCGTTTGCCCGGTGTCGGCAACGTCACCGTGTTCGGCGCCGGTCAGTACTCGATGCGGGTCTGGCTTGATCCGAACAAGCTGTACGCGCGCAGCCTGATGCCGCAGGACGTCATTTCCGCGATCCAGCAGCAGAGCCAGCAGGTCACCGCGGGCCAGGTCGGGGCACCGCCGGCGCCTGCGGGGCAGGCGTTCCAGTATACGCTGAACGTCAGCGGGCGGCTCGCCGAACCCAGCGAGTTCGAGAATGTGGTCGTCAAGACCGGCGCCAGCGGCGACGTCACGCGCGTGCGCGATGTCGGCTGGGTCGAGCTCGGCGCCCAGACCTACAGCCAGGCGTTCTCGCTCAACAACAAGCCGTCCACCGGCATCGGCGTGTTCCAGTCGCCCGGCGCCAACGCGCTCGAGGTCCAGCAGGCCGTCGAGAAGAAGATGCAGGAGCTGGCGAAGGCGTTTCCGCAGGACGTGACCTTCGACACGCCGTTCGATACCACCAAATTCGTCTCGGAATCGATTAATGAGGTCTACAAGACACTGATCGAGGCGGGTTTGCTCGTTCTCGTCGTGATCCTGATCTTCCTGCAGGACTGGCGCGCGATGCTGGTGCCCGCGACCACGGTGCCGGTGACTATCATCGGCGCCTTTGCGGCGATGGCGGCGCTCGGCTTTACCGTGAATATCTCGACCCTGTTTGCGATCGTGCTGGCGATCGGCATCGTGGTGGACGATGCCATCGTCGTAGTCGAAGGCGCCGCGCACAATATCGAGAAGGGCATGTCCGGCCATGACGCCGCGATCGCGGCGATGGACGCGCTGTTCGCGCCGATCGTCGGCATTACGCTGGTGCTGATCTCGGTGTTCCTGCCCTCGGCGTTTCTGCCGGGATTGACCGGGCAGATGTACTCCGCAGTTCGCGCTGGTGATTGCCGCTACCGCGCTGCTCAGCGCCGTCAACGCGGCGACGCTGAAGCCGACGCAGTGCGCGCTGTGGCTGCGCCGGCCGGTGCCGCCGGAACAGCGCAACTTTTTCTATCGCGGCTTCAATGCGGTCTATAACCGCGTCGAGGCCTGGTATAGTCGGCTGATCACCCGTCTGGTCGCGCACAGCAATATTTCGCGTCATCTGCGCGCTGATCCTGATCGGCATCGCCGGTTACGGCCTGTCGCGGGTGCCGACCGGCTTCATTCCGATCGAAGATCAGGGCTATCTCCTGGTCGCCGTGCAATTGCCCGATGGTGCGGCGCTTGAGCGAACCCAGCGTGTGCTTACCCAGGTCAGCGAGATAACCGGCAAGGCCCCGGGCGTCGATCAGGTCATCACCATTGCCGGCATCTCCGCGCTCGACAATTCTTCCAGCCTCGCCAATGCGGGCGTCGCCTATCTGATCCTGAAAGAGTGGAGCGCACGCGGCAAGGGCGAGGACTTGCGATCGCTGTTCGTCGGATTGAACGAGAAGCTTTCGGTCATCGAGGAGGCGCGGATCCTGGTGGTCCCGCCGCCGCCGATCCAGGGCATCGGTAACGCCGCCGGATTTGCGATGCAGGTCCAGCTCCGCGACGGCAATTCCGACTTCAGCAAGCTGCAGGCGATCACCAGCGCGATCGTCGCCAATGCGTCGACACAAAGCGCGCTGCAGCGGGTGAGTTCGCCGTTCCGCTCGATGGTGCCGCAGTTCGACATCGAGGTGGACCGAATCAAGACCCAGACGCTGCATGTCACGACCGATCAGATCTTCTCGACGCTGTCGTCCTACATGGGTTCGACCTTCGTCAACCAGTTCAACAAGTTCGGCCGCACCTTCCAGGTCTATGCGCAGGCGGACGCGCAGTTCCGCCTGACGCCGCGCGACATCCAGAACATGATGGTGCGCAACAGCAATGGCGACATGATTCCGCTCGGCACGGTGGCCAAGATCACGCCGGCGGTCGGCCCGTCGCTGATCAGCCTGTACAATCTCTATCCTGCCGCAACCGTCATCGGCCTGCCGGCCACCGGCTACAGTTCCGGCCAGTCGATGAAGCTGATGGAAGAGATCGCCGCGAAGACCTTGCCGCCGGGCACGGGCTTCGAGTGGACGGCGATGTCGTACCAGGAGAAGGTCGTCGGCGGCCAGATCTACTGGGCGTTCGGCCTGGCCTTGCTGCTGGTCTACCTCGTGCTGGCCGGACAGTATGAGAGCTGGTACGCGCCGATCTCGGTCATTCTCGCGGTGCCGCTGTCCTTGCTCGGCCCGATGATCGTGCTGACGGGATTGCGGATCGAGAACAACCTCTATACCCAGATCGGCATCATCCTCTTGATCGCGCTGTCGGCCAAGAACGCCATCCTGATCGTCGAGGTGGCGCTGGAGCTGCACGTGCGCGACCGCAAGCCGCTGCTGGAATCCGCGGTCGAGGCGGCGCGCGCCCGGTTCCGGCCGATCCTGATGACGTCGTTCGCCTTCATCCTCGGCGTCGTGCCGCTGGTGCTCGCCACCGGCGCCGGCGCCAATGCGCGGAAGTCGATCGGCATCACGGTGTTCTCGGGCATGCTGGCGTCGACGTGCCTGGCCGTGCTGTTCGTGCCGACGTTCTTTGTCGTGGTGCAGCGATTCGAGAATTGGCTCGCGGAGCGGAAGAAGTGAAGAAGGCGGGGGTGCAAGCAGTGCCGCAAGCGCCCACGGTGCATTAGGTCGTAGGGTGGGCAAAGCGGAGCGTGCCCACCATCTCACAGCGCACTCGGTGATGGATGGTGGGCACGTCGCTTACGCTCCTTTGCCCACCCTACGAAGCTACGTCGTCCCGGCTCAAGGCGGGACGACGGGTGTAGAGCCCGGCCTACACCCTCACCATCCGCTTGCCGCGGTTCTCGCCGGCGAGCAGGCCGATCAGCGCTTTCGGCGTGTTCTCGATGCCGTCGATCACGTCTTCCTGCACCTTCAGTTTGCCCGAGGCGACCCAGGACTGCAGGTCGGCCAGCGCGGCGGCGCTCTGGTCCATGTAGTCCATCACGATGAAGCCCTGCATGATCAGGCGCTTCACCACGATCAGACCGGGCACGCCGCGCGGGCCGTGCGCCGACGGCACGCCGTCATATTGCGAGATCGCGCCGCAGCAGGCGATGCGGCCGCGGTTGTTCATCAGCGAGAGACACGCCTCGAGAATGTCGCCGCCGACATTGTCGAAATAGACGTCGATGCCCTTCGGCGCCGCCGCCCGCAGCGCCTTGAAGGTCGCGCCGTCCTTGTAATCGACCGCGGCGTCGAAGCCGAGTTCGGACGTCAGCCAGTGGCACTTGTCCTTGCCGCCGGCGATGCCGATGACGTTGCAGCCCTTGATCTTGGCGATCTGTCCGACGATCGATCCGACCGAACCGGCCGCCGCCGACACCACGACGGTCTCGCCTTCTTTGGGCTTGCCGACATGCAGCAGGCCGAAATAGGCGGTGAGGCCGGCGATGCCGTAGACGCTGAGCAGATGCGTCATCGGTTCCATCTTCGGCATCTTGGTGAGATGTTTGGCCGGCACGGCGGCATATTCCTGCCAGCCGGTGTCGCCGAACACGATATCTCCAGGCGCAAGTCCGGGCGCCTTCGAGGACACGACCTCAGCGATGCCGCCGCCGGCCATCACGGTGTTGGCCTCGACGGCGGCGCGATAGGTGGCGCCGTGCATCCATGCCCGGTTGGCGGCATCGAGCGAGATGTAGCGCGCCTTCACCAGCACCTCGCCGTCCTTCGGCTCGGGCACCTTCCCGTTGACCATCTTGAAATGCTCCGGCCCGAGTTTGCCGGTCGGCTTTTCCACGAGCAGGATCTGGCGATTGACGGTGTCGTTCATGGCGTGTCTCCCTCAGCTTGATCGTTCTTGATGCAGTTGGCTGTGCTTGAAGCAAGCATCTGCACAGATTGTGCGCTGCAGAGACGCTAGTCGGTGTGCGCGCGAGCCACAACGGGAACATTCTGGCAAGTGTGCAAAATGCCGCAAGCTTGTTGCGTCCCCAATCAAATCTGCCAGACTTGCCGGCGCCGGAAATACGGGGGTGCGAGAATGTCCAGCAGGTTTACGCAATACATCCTGATCGCGATGGCACTTGGCATCGTGATGGGGACCATCGTCTTCAACTACATGCCCGACAGCCGGGTGGAAATCGCGGCCGACGTAAACCTGATCGCCATGCTGTTCCTGCGCCTGATCAAGATGATCATCGCGCCCCTGGTGTTCGCCACGCTCGTCGGCGGCATCGCGCATATGGGCTCCGGCTCCAAGCTCGGCCGCGTGTTCGCCAAGACGATGGGCTGGTTCGTCAGCGCCTCCTTTGTCTCGCTGTTGCTCGGCCTCGTCATGGTCAATCTGCTGCAGCCCGGCGCCAACTTCCCCGGCACGCTGCCCGACAAGGCGCAATCGACCGGCCTGCCGGTCTCGGCCTTCTCGATCGAAAAATTCCTGACCCATCTGATCCCGACCTCGATCGCGGACGCGATGGCGCAGAACGAAATCCTGCAGATCGTGGTGTTCGCCGTGTTCTTCGCGGTCGCGCTCGGCGCGTTGCCGGAACGCGCCAAGCCGATCATGGGGCTGATCGACGACCTCGCCCATATCATGCTGAAAGTGACCGGCTATGTGATGCTGTTCGCGCCGATCGCGGTGTGGGCGGCGATCATGGCGACGGTGGCGAAGAACGGCCTCGGCGTGTTCTGGAAGCTGATCGTGTTCATGGGCGGCTTCTATCTCTCGCTGATGATCCTGTGGGCCATCCTGGTCGTGGTCGGCTTCATCGTGATCGGGCCGAGATACAGCCATCTGCTGCGCCTGATCCGCGAGCCCTTGATGATCGCGTTCTCGACCGCGTCATCGGAGGCGGCCTATCCGAAGACGCTGGAGGGCCTGAATCGTTTCGGCGCCTCGTCGCGGATTTCGGCCTTCGTGCTGCCGCTCGGCTATTCGTTCAACCTCGACGGCACGATGATGTATTGCACCTTCGCGAGCGTCTTCATCGCGCAGACCTATCACATCGAGATGTCGCTCGGCACCCAGCTCGCGATGCTGGCGACGCTGATGATCACCTCGAAGGGCGTCGCCGGCGTGCCGCGGGCCTCGCTGGTGGTGATCGCCTCGACGCTCAGCCAGTTCGGCATTCCCGAGGCCGGCCTGCTGATGATCATGGGTATCGATACGTTCCTCGACATGGGACGCAGCGCCACCAACGTGATCGGCAATTCGCTGGCGACCGCGGTGGTCGCGAAATGGGAAGGCGAGCTGAAGGCCGAGCATGAGCTCGGACCGGATGACATCGTTCCCGACGATGCGGTTCCGGGTGACCCCGTCGCCGGCTCATTGAGGGGAGAGATGCATGCATCCGTTCCCGAACAAGTGGATCGGGGTGGGCGGGCTCCTGCTGGCCGCCTGCCTGCTGGCGACGCCAGCGTCCGCCCAGACCGCGAGCGAAGGGCTTAGCCCGACGCTCGCCAACATCAAGCGAACGCATGTCGTGCGTCTCGGCTATCGCGAAAGCTCGCCGCCGTTCTCGTTCCTCGATCATTCCAACCGGCCGATCGGCTACAGCCTCGAACTGTGCGAGGCGATCGTCGAGGAGATCGGCATCGAGGTCGATGATGCCAATCTCAAGGTCGAATACGTCAAGGTCACCTCGGATGATCGCATCCCGGCGGTGACCGAAAACAAGATCGATCTCGAATGCGGTTCGACCACGGCCAATGCGGAACGCGCCAAACTGGTGGCGTTCTCGCCGCTGATGTTCGTGGCCGGCACCAAGCTGATGGTGCCGAAGGCGTCCACCATCTCGGCGCCGATCGGATCTCAAGGGCAAGACCGTGGTGGTGACCAAAGGCACCACCAACGAGCAGGCGATGCACGCGATCGACAAGAAGTTTTCGCTTGCGCTGAACATCGTGACGTCGCCGGACCACGAGCAGTCCTACCAGATGCTGGTCGACGGCAAGGCCGACGCGTTCGCGACCGACGACATTCTGCTCTACGGCCTGATCGCGCGCCACAAGGCGCAGGGCCAGTTCAAGGTCACCGGCGACTATCTGTCCTACGATCCCTACGGCATCATGTTCCGCAAGGGCGAGCCGCAGTTGAAGGCCGTCGTCGATCGCACGTTCGCCAAGCTCGGTTCGGGCCGCGACCTGATCCCGCTCTACAACAAATGGTTCGTCGCGCGGCTGCCGACCGGGGAGAAGCTCGGCGTGGCGATCTCGCCGCAACTCGAGGAAGCCTTCAAGGTGCTCGACGACAAGCACGGAAGCAATTAGGCGTCCTCGCGATGAGTCCGATGCCGTAGGGTGGGCAGAGGAGCGTAAGCGACGTGCCCACCATCTGTCAGCGCGCAAGCGGCCAGAGTGGTGGGCACGCTGCGCTTTGCCCACCCTACGAATCTGGCGCGGTTCCTCTGCATGCGCGTCGCGCGGCAATACGGTCAGAAGAACTTCAAATCTTCCGCACGGCCGCCCTTCGCGACCGTCGCATATTCGATCGCCAGAAACAGGCCGCCAGCAACGTAGATTCTTCGCCGCTTCGCCTTGGCCAATTCCTGCGAGATACGAACGGCGCTCTTCGATCGTCGCGGCCACACGAATATCCGCCGCGGGATTGGCGCGCGTCGGCTGCGGCGGCGATCTCCTGCGCATCCGCGCCCTTGTGATGGGCCGCCGTGCAGATGATCGTATCGAACGACGACGCCAGCGCGCCGACGATTTCGTCCGCCTTCTTGTCGCGCGAGGCGCCGGTGACGAGGATCCAGTCCTCGCGCGCCGTGGATCGCCATGAGGCTTGCCAGCGATTGCCGGATGCCGTCGGGGGTGTGACCGACGTCGATGACGGTGAGCGGGTCCTGACTGATGATCTCGAGGCGGCCGGGCCAGCGCGTCTCGCGCAGGCCGGCGCGTATCGCGGCTTCGATCCGGTCCGCAGGCTGGCGCGGCTGCTCGCGCTGCAGCCACAACAGAAAAAGCGTGACGGCAATGGCCGAATTGTTGACCTGGAACGCGCCGGGCAGGCTCAGTTCGAGACGGCGAAAATCATGATCTCCGAATTGCAGATCGAAATGCTGCCCTGACGCCGCCGTCACCTCGTTGTCGATGCGGACATCGTCGCGGACGAACAGCGGGGTGCAGCCGCGCCCGCGATTATATTCGACGAGATGCGGCCGCAAGCCCCGGCAGTTCTCGCCATAGACGATCGTGCCGCCGGCGGCGCAGGCGTCGCTCTTGTCGGATGCGATCAGCTCCAGCGTGTTGCCGAGCAGTTCGACATGCTCGTAATCGACCGAGGTGACGCAGGTCTCGCGCGCGCCGACGAGGCGGACCGGATCGTAGCGCCCGCCGATGCCGGCCTCGAACACCGCGAAATCGCATCCGCTTTCCTGAAAGTGCAGGCAGGCGAGCGCGAACAGCGCCTCGAACGCGCCGAAGTTTTCGTCGAGCCGTTTCGAGACCTCGGCGATGGCGGCCTCGATCCGCCGCTGCAAGCGGGCAAATGCCTCGTCGCCGATCTCGACGCCGTCGACCTGAATCCGTTCGTTGAAACGAACCAGATGCGGCGAGGTAAACGAGCCCGGTGCGCAGGCCATAGGCGCGGCCGATCTGGGCGCACATCGCCGCCGTGCTGCCCTTGCCGTTCGATCCGGTGACCACCACCGAGCTGCGCTGCAATCGCGCGCGATCGATATCGAGCGCTTCGAGCAATGCCGCCAGGCGCGCGAGGCAGACGCCGTCGCCATATTTCGGCAGGTCGAACACTACAGCAGCCCCATGGCGGTGAAGGTGTGGTGCCAGATTTTCAGGATGAGGTCGCCGCGACCGGAATCCTCCAGCAACCGGATCGACGGGTTGGAGTTGACCTCGATGATCTCGTTGGCGTCGGGCTTGCCGCCGACGTCGACGAACATGTCGATGGCGGCGACGCGAAGCCCGATCGCGCGCGCCGCCTGCCGCGCCAGCGTGAGGGCGTTTTCGGATGGCGCGTCAGCCAGCACCATCGTGCCGCCCGCGCTCAGGTTCATCCGGCCCGGAATCTCGTGACGCTCGCCGTTGGCCGGGACGGCATCGAGCGACGAATTGTTGTCCGGCAGCGAAGCGGGCGAGAGGCCGCGGGCGCGGAGCGCGTCGTTATGGACGGCAAGCAGGTCGCGCAGGGTGTCTACGCCGTTGCCCGTGACCGAAGGCGGATATTTCCGCGTGCAATAGAGCACGTCATCGTCGAGCATGAAGACACGATACTCGATCCCCTCGACGATCGGTTGCATCAGGATGGCATCGTAATACTTCGCGACATCGTCGAGATAGCGGACCAGCGCCGCCTCGCCGTGAACGGCTTGCGCAAAGTCGCCACGCGATCCCGCGAGCGGCTTGACGAAGGCCGATCCGCCCAATGTCTGGAAACAGGCGAGCGCGTCGCTGCGTTCGTGGCCCGCCGGACGATGCGCGCGGTGGCGGTCGTGCAGGAAGAAGTATTCGCCACCGAGCGCCGGCAGGCCGGCCTCTTGCAGGATCCTGCTCGCAAAATGCTTGTCGGATGCCAGCGTCGAGGCGGTCGCGCTGTTCTGCGGATACCAGGAGCATCGGCCGGCGCCGAAATGCAGCAGCCGGTCGCGCGAGGCCACGCTGAACAGCAGTCCCGATCCGCCGTCGAGGTCGCGAAAATCCAGCCCAAATTCGGCGCAGGCGAATTCCGCATAGACCGACTGGTCCGGATAGAAGCCCGGTTTACCGGTTCGAAACTCGCTCGGGCTCCGCATGCGATCTCTTTTGAAATGTTCTTAATTGCAGGGAGTAATTTATTGCCAGATCGGCGTCCAATTCAGCAAGTAAATTGCGTTACCAGGCATTAACGAAGTGAATCGAACCATTTTGCAAAATAGAACGACAGCTATTCCGAGTTATCGATTGTGCTGTAGGTCATATTGACTATGTGTCTGCGGTGCGCAAATGGCGCGCGAAATCGCCTGTGATTTAGCCGATATTTGGCATTTCGAGGCCGGAAAACCGAAACGTTCTACACCGAGACGTCAGGAAAAACGAAAACCCATGGCTGCATTCTATCGAGAGAAGGTTCTTTCTGTCCGCCACTGGACCGATACGCTTTTCAGCTTCCGGGCCACCCGCGATTCCGGTTTCCGCTTCGAGAACGGTCAGTTTGCGATGATCGGCCTCGAGGTCGAGGGCCGCCCGCTGTTGCGTGCCTACAGCATGGCGAGCGCCAATCATGAGGAAGAACTCGAATTCTTCTCCATCAAGGTCGCGGACGGACCGCTGACCTCAAAACTGCAGAAGATCCGCGAGGGCGACGAAATTCTGGTCGGCCGCAAGGCGACCGGCACGCTGATCACCGACAATTTGATTCCGGGCCAGCGCCTGCTGCTGCTGTCGACCGGTACGGGTCTGGCGCCGTTCGCGAGCCTGATCAAGGACCCCGACGTCTACGAGCGGTTCGAGACCATCGTGCTCGTGCATGGCTGCCGCCAGGTTTCCGAACTCGCCTATGGCGAAGAACTCGTCGCCAAGCTGCGCGACGATGAACTGTTCGGACCGCTGCTGTCGGAGAAGCTCTTGTATTACCCGACCGTGACCCGCGAGCCGTTCCGCAACCGCGGCCGCATCACCGATCTGATCTCGTCCGAGCAGCTGTTCAACGACATCCACCAGGGGCCGCTCAACATCGATACCGATCGCGTCATGATGTGCGGCAGCCCCGGGATGCTGGAAGAACTGAAGCAGATGTTCGAATCCGGCGGCTTCATCGAAGGCAGCGGCAACACGCCCGGCCATTTCGTGATCGAAAAGGCGTTCGTCGAGCGCTGAGGCGATCGCAGCACTATCCGTTGTCGTCCCGGCCTTGAGCCGGGACCCATACGCCGCGGCGTTAATTGTGTGACGAGACATCTACCATTCGTGCTCACATCAGAGAGCACGGCGTATGGGTCCCGGCTCAAGGCCGGGACGACGTGGGGAGAGATCGTCGTTTTCAGCCCCATAACTCCCTCCATCCCACCACTGCGATAACCACCCCAACGCGGTGGTCGGCTCCAGCGTCGGCGCACTGACGGCGCGTCGGGAAGCTACGCTGCACCGCAAAAGCGCAGGCCGAAGCCTGCAAAAGCCTGCAAATATTTTTGCCGCCCGTCGTCACATCCGCGAGCGCCGGCCCGTATACCGTATGGGCTTGCCGGATCGGTTGGACTAAGCTGCCGGCCGGCAAGAATAATCTGGCTGAGGGTTCTATGGAAACGATACTGCTGCCGTTCTCGCCACGCTACATCGTGCTGACGATCTGCGCCGTCGTCACCGCCCTGTTGGTCGGCATCGGGATTTTCGACCATAACCCGAAGATCTGGGAAATCCTGCTGATCCCGATCGTGATTTTCGGGGCCCTCACATTTCTCGGCATCCGCGATCTCCTGCAGAAGAATCACGCCGTTCTGCGCAACTATCCGATCTCGGCGCATATCCGCTTCCTGCTCGAGGAAATCCGCCCGGAGATGCGGCAATACTTCTTCGAGAGCGAGAAGGACGGCATGCCGTTCTCCCGCGACACCCGCGCGCTGGTCTATCAGCGCGCCAAGATGCAGCTCGACAAGCGGCCGTTCGGCACCCAGGAGGATGTCTATCGCGAGGGCTACGAATGGATGCATCATTCGGTGGCGCCGAAGGCGCTTAGCGGCTCGGAATTCCGTCTCACCATCGGCGGCCCGGATTGCAGCCAAGCCGTATTCGGCGTCGGTCTTCAACATCTCGGCGATGAGTTTTGGCGCGCTCAGCCCCAACGCCGTGCGGGCGCTGAACACCGGCGCCAAAAAGGGCGGCTTCGCGCATGATACCGGCGAGGGCGGTGTCAGTCCCTATCATCGCGAAAACGGCGGCGACATCATCTGGGAGATCGGCTCCGGCTATTTCGGCTGCCGCAACCGCGACGGTTCGTTCAACCCGGAAGAATTCGCCCGCGTCGCCGCCGACGACCAGATCAAGATGGTCGAACTCAAGATCAGCCAGGGCGCAAAACCCGGACATGGCGGTGTGCTGCCGGCCGCCAAGGTGTCGGAGGAGATTTCGAAAATCCGCGGCGTCGCGATGGGCGAGGATTGCATTTCGCCGGCCAGCCACCGCGCGTTCTCGACGCCGCTGCAGATGATGGCTTTCGTCGGCGAGATGCGCCGGCTGTCCGGCGGCAAGCCGACCGGCTTCAAGATGTGCATCGGACATCCCTGGGAATTTCTGGCGATCTGCAAGGCGATGCTGGAGAGCGGCATCTATCCGGATTTCATCGTCGTCGACGGCAATGAAGGCGGCACCGGCGCGGCGCCGCTGGAGTTCATGGATCATCTGGGCATGCCGATGCGCGAGGGCGTCAATTTCGTCCACAACGCGCTGATCGGCATCAACGCGCGCGATCGCATCAAGATCGGCGCCGGCGGCAAGATCGCGACCGCCTTCGACATGGCGCGCGCGATGGCGATCGGCGCCGACTGGTGCAATTCCGCGCGCGGGTTCATGTTCGCGCTGGGCTGCATCCAGTCCCTGAGCTGCCACACCGATCGCTGTCCGACCGGCGTCACGACACAGGATCCTACCCGCGCCCGCGCGCTGGTGGTGCCGCTCAAGACCGAGCGGGTGTACATGTACCATCACGCCACGCTGCACGCGCTGTCCGAGCTGCTCGCCGCCGCCGGCCTCGACCATCCGCAGCAGCTGCGGCCGATCCACTTCTCCAAGCGAACGTCCAGCACCGAGGTGATGTCGTTTGCCAAGCTGTACCCGTCGCTGCGGCCGGGCGAATTGATCGAAGGCACCCAGGATCCGCGCTTCCGCGACGCCTGGGAGATGGCGCGCGCCGATACGTTCCAGCCGGCGGGATAGGGTAGTTGCGGCATATGCGCGCCCTTTCGGGTTCTGGCGCGCATGATTATCTGTTAGCTTCTCCGCTTTCCGCGGGATGGAACCCACAACAAGTAATGGTATACGTCGAACTCGGGATCGTGGCGGTCCTGATTGTCACCAACGGCTTGCTCGCAATGTCGGAGCTCGCCGTCGTATCGTCGCGCCCGGCACGGCTTGCGGCACTGGTCGAGAAGAACGTCAGGGGCTCCCGCCGCGCGCTGGCCCTCGCTTCCGATCCCGGCAAATTTCTCTCGACGGTGCAGATCGGCATCACGCTGATCGGCGTGCTGTCCGGCGCGTTCTCCGGCGCCACGCTCGGCCAGCGGCTGAGCAGCCTGCTGACCGAAGCCGGATTGTCGCAAGCCGTTGCGGACGCGCTCGGCGTCGGCGTCGTCGTCACCGTGATCACCTACGCCTCGCTCATCATCGGCGAATTGGTGCCGAAGCAGATCGCCTTGCGCGATCCCGAGTCGGTCGCGGTGCGGGTCGCGCCTTACATGACGATGCTGGCAACGATCTCATTGCCCGCGGTCTGGCTGCTCGATCGCTCCGGCAAGGCGTTGTTGTGGCTGCTCGGCCAGCGCGGCGAGGCCGGCGAAAAAGTCAGCGAGGATGAAATCCGCACCCTCGTCGTCGAAGCCGAGAATGCCGGCGTGCTCGAACCCGGCGAAAAGGAAATGATCGCGGGCGTCATGCGCCTCGGCGATCTACCGGTCGGCGCCGTGATGACGCCGCGCCGCGAGGTCAGCATGATCAATCTGACCGACGACCTGCCGGCCATTCGCGCCGCGCTGATCGCCAGCAGTCATTCCCGCTTTGTGGTGTTCGACCAGGCCGCCGATGCCGCGGTCGGGATCGTCAACGCCAAGGACATGCTCGACTGCTATCTGTCGGAACAAGTGCCTGATATCGCCAAACTGGTTCGCCCGGCGCCGGTGATTCCGGAATTTCTCGATGCACGGGACGTCGTCGCCATCCTGCGCGATTCCACCGTGCATATGGGGCTGGTCCATGACGAATATGGCGCGTTCCAGGGCGTGGTGACCAGCGCCGACATTCTCGAGTCGATCGTCGGCGGATTTCACACCGAGGAGGGCCCGCCGGAAGCGGCCGCCGTCAAACGCGACGACGGGTCGTACCTGCTCTCGGGCTGGATGCCCGCCGTCGAGTTCGCATCATTGCTCCGCTACGAGCTGCCGCCGTCGCGCCACTACCAGACCGTCGCGGGTTTTCTGCTCAGCCACTTTGGCCGGATACCCGAAGTCGGCGATCGGATCGAGGTCGATGGCTGGCGCTTCGAGGTGCTCGATCTCGACGGCCGGCGCATCGACAAGGTGCTGGCCGCCAAAGTGGCGTGACGTGACTAGAACTCGCCGTGCAGACGCCCGGAGAAGACGTGAACCGGGCCGCGATCGGCGTTGTAGGCGGGATTGGTGATGAACTGGTAGTCCGCCGTCAGCGTGACCTGCTTGGTGAGCGCATACGCATAGTAGGTTTCGAGGATGCGCTCCTTGCGGTAGTTGAGCTGCCCGTCGCCGATCAAGGGGCCGAGCCCGCCGGCGGCGAGGAAGTCGCGGTGATCGCGCGATATCGAGTTGATCGCGCCGGCAATGCCGATGGTGTCATCCGCTCTGCCCCATGCGGTGCCCTTTATCGAGGTGCCGAGCGACAGGGAGGCGTCGATATCAGTGAACGACATGATCTCGGTCTTGCCGTTGTTCCAGCTCCAGCGGCCGAACAGGCCGATATCGTCGGTGACCGACTGTTCGACGTTGAAGACGTAGCCGTATTTGAGGCGACCCGTGCGTGTCAGCGCGATGTCCATATTGAGCGCTGGATCGTTCAGCGTGTCGCGATAGCTGCCGGAATTGGCGCTGCTCACCCAGCCGATGGTGCGCAGCTTGCCGGGCCGGGAAAATATCGAATAGCGGGTCTCGAGTTCGGCCACGTACTGGCCGCGGCGAAACACCTGCGTGTCGAAATTGTTGGAGTTGGATACCGCGCCCATCAGGAAGTAGCCGCCGCGCAGCGCCCAGTTCTTCTGGTTGAGCTCGGCGGTCATGCCGTAGGTCAGGCCCAGCTTGTCGGCCGCGTAGTCGAACGCGCCGGGCGCCCAGATCGACCAGTTCATGAAGTCGCGGCGGGTGTCCTTGGCGTAGGAATTGCCGTCGAAGACGTCGCCGACCGAGAACTTGCCGGCCTGCAGCGTCAGCCGGTTGACGTCGACCTTGCCTGCCAAGCTGTTGCTGCCCGCTGGCGAGTTCTTCCTGCTCGCCGCCGAAGCCGAAGGTCTGGCGCACGATACAGCCGCGAGGTGTTGTAGTGCGGGTAGGGGAAGTTCGACTTCTGCGCCTCGCCGCTGGAAAATCCGGCGATGCCGACGGTGTCGCTCAGGCCAAAACCCTGCAGCAGTTCGGGGTTGTAGTAGACCTCGCCGCCTTCCCAGAGCCTTGCGTTCAGATAGAGGCTGTTGCTCCAGGTGGCCTGCGCCTGCCGCGCCGGCGTCAGGCTGTTGGTGCCGGTATAGGGCGCGCGGAAGGCCGGATAGCCCTGTCCCAGATAGGTGGTCTGGCCGTGGATTTCCCAGCGGTCGGATTCGGGATCGGTCAGGTCGGTCTTCGGCGTCCAGCTTTTCGATCCCGGCCAATCGACCTTGCGGTTGAGGCCGATGCGCATCTGCTGGAAGTCGAGCGTTGAATTGTACTGCGCTCCTGACGGGAAGCGAACATCGGCTTTGCCGAACTGGGCGTAGAGATATTCGAGCTTGACGCTCCAGTGCGGCGCGAATGCGTATTCCAGTCCAGCGCCGGCTGCCCAGCCCGGGCGGACGTTGATATGCTTCTCTTCGACGTCGACGCCGGTCGGCGTATTGAGAAAGCGTTCGCCGGCCCAGGCGAAACCGCCGGTGGCGTAGGCCAGCCAAGGCCCGCTGGCATAGCCGACGCGGCCGCGCACGGTGCCGAAATAGTCCCAACGCTCTTCGAGGTCGGAGCGCGCCGTCGCGAACTTGGCGACGACGTGATTGGACGGAAGATAGTTCGGAAAGGTCAGATCGGCTTCGACGCCGAACAGCAGGCCTGACGGAGAGCTGATACATTATACCCGGCCTGCACGCCGCCGATCACGCCGCTGACCACGCTGCTGGTCGTGGCGAAGGCAGGATCGGCCAGTGTCGCGAACGACGAGCCGCGGCCGTAGCCGGTGTGGCCGCCGATGTAGAAGCCGCTCCAGTCGAACGCCGGACGAAGGTAGGGCGCCTTGAGCGGGATATCGGCCGCCATCGCCGGGCTGCCGAGCGTCAGCGCGCCGAACGCGGCGCCCGCCAGGGCCAGTTCCAGGGATCGGCGGTCGACGGTTCACAGTATGGACATTCCCGGCGCGACCCATGCTGTCGCTGCCCGCCATCACGGCAGATTCGAATGCCTGCCGCCACCCAACAAATGAAGTCATTAACCCCGTCGCCCCCGGTGGGATTGCTCGGTTCCGACCCTGCATCAATGCCTGATCGGAGTTCCCCAACGATTCATTCCCGATCCTTATTGCAAGTAATTCGCAATAGCAAGAAGCGGCGCCAGTACTGCGACCAGATGACACCGTTGCGTGACGTGGGTGCTACATCGGCCGGCACCGCTGGGCTCGTTCGGACAGATCGCCGATCGGTGTTCGGAGACATGGTGGACACATCGCGAGGGGCCGGGGCTCGCCGGCCTGCCTCTCAAAAAAGTTGACCCGCCCGGGGGGACAACCGGGCGGGTCGGGTTCAGCACGGGAGTGGATGAGGCGCCCGTGCTGGACGCAAATCCACGAGAAGCGTGTCAGGGCCTTAACTGGGTTGTTTGAAGAGAACGCTTCTCAGACAGAAACCAAGTCAGCCGCAGAAATCAGTAACCGCAGGTACGCACGCGGCCGACGTAATTGCCGAAGGCGTCGAACTGGCGAACCCAGCCGCAGCGGCGATAGCCGTCGTAGTAGTAGCCGGGGCCCGAAGCGGCGATCGCGGTGCCGACGATCGCGGCGCCAACGAGGCCGGCTCCGACGCCCCAATGCAGCGGCTTGGCCTGCGCCTGGCTGGTGGAAGCGATCGTGCCGGTAACGGCAAGGGTAGCGAGAGCGAGAGCGGCGAACTTGGTCTTGATCGACATGGAAGTCTCCATCCTTGGGTTGAGCGGCCATCGTGGTCCGCATGCCCAGTTGGACGGAGCGTGTTGGAAAGCGGTTCGAAATCGTGTCTGGAAATATGGTTTCGTCGATTATTTCTTAGCTATTTCAGTTATTTAAGGGCATAACGCCCGCGCGTCATGGTTTACGAAGAAACAATTCCGGATCGAATTTGTCGACGTCGTCGAGCAATTCGCAGAACGCGCGCGCGGCGTGGTCGAGCAGTCGCTCGCCCTTTTCCGCGGTGGCCTTGGTGGCGTCGCCGACCGCGCCGCTTTCGTGCAAATCCTGCGTCTGCCACGCGAAGGGGACCGGCCGATGCGCCGACAGCCAGCGAAATTTTTTCTCCATGTCGATACTGGTGGGGCGAAAATCGGCGATTGCTTCCTTCCGCACGCTCTGCGGATAGCGCGCCAGCATGATCGACGTCTCGGTCGCGCCGCCATGAATGCCATGCCGCGTCTCTTCTTCGGAAAACAATCCTTCCGGTATGCCGAAGCGAAACCAGCTCGTGGTGACGGCGAGCATCTGATGATGCGCGCGCAGATCCTGCGCCACCAGCGACATCGCCGCGCTGTTGCCGCCATGGCTCGTCACCATCACCAGCTTGCGGATGCCGTGTCGCGCCAGGTCCTCGCCGATCGCCGTCCACGCCTTCAAGGCGACATCGGTCGGCAGCGTCTTCGTTCCGGGATAATCGATATGCTCGGTGGAGATGCCGACCGGCTGCACGGGCAGGAAGGTGACCGGAAGCGCGGCAGGCAACAGCTCGCGCACGCGCGCCAGATGGGCTTCCCCGATCAGGACGTCGGTTTCCAGCGGCAGATGCGGGCCGTGCTGTTCGGTCGCAGCCAGCGGCAGCACCGCAATCCAGCGCGCGGCGTCGGCTTTAGCGATGTCAGGCCAGCGGATATCGGTCCAGTCGCGGGGCGGAACAGTTGAAGTCATCGAGCGAGACGTTTCTTTGGATAAATTTGCAGGGTAGTTTGTTAGATAACGCTATCCGAACCTTGGACAAACCCCCGGGGGACGTGACCCACGTCCATTGCCTCCCATCATGGGCCAGAACGATCGACGGAGTCCAATCATGAAGCTGGCATTTTTGCCGCGTGCGTTAACTGCGGGACTTCTGGCGCTGGCGGCCGCGCTGACGCCTGCACGCGCGGAAACGCTCGACAAAGTGTCGTTCGGAACCAACTGGGTGGCCGAGGGCGAACATGGCGGCTTCTTCCAGGCGGTTGCCGACGGCACCTACAAGAAATACGGCCTCGACGTCACCATCGTGCCCGGCGGCCCCAACACCAACAACCGCATCCTCTTGACCGCCGGCAAGCTCGACTTCTTCATGAGCGCCAACACCCTGCAATCCTTCGATGCGGTCGCCAACAACGTGCCGCTGGTCGCGGTCTCCGCCATTTTCCAGAAGGACCCGCAGGTCTTCCTGACCCACCCCGAGGCCAAGAATGCAAAACTCGAAGACCTCAAGCCGCTGACGCTGCTGGTCTCGAAGGAGGGCGTCGCCAGCTACTTCCAGTGGCTGAAGTCCGAATACGGCTTCAACGAGAACAAGGTGAAGCCCTACACCTTCAATCCGCAGCCCTTCATCGTGAACAAGCAGAGCGCGATGCAGGGCTACGTCACCTCCGAGCCCTACGCGGTCGAGAAGGCGGCAGGCTTCAAGCCCGGCGTGATCCTGCTCGCCGATCACGGCTTCAACGCCTATTCGACGCTGATCGAGACCCGCCGCGAGATCGTCGACAAGAAGCCGGACCTGGTGCAGCGCTTCGTCGATGCCTCCGCGATCGGCTGGTACACTTATCTCTACGGCGACAATTCGGCCGGGAATGCGATGATCAAGAAAATGAACCCGGAAATGACCGACGAACTGCTTGCGCTATTCCGTCGTCAAGATGAAGGAATACGGCATCGTCGATTCCGGCGACACCTTGCGCGACGGCATCGGCGCCATGAACGACGCGCGCGTGGCGAGCTTCTTCGACAAGATGGTGCGCGCCGGCGTGGTCCGTCGCGACATCGATTACCGTCAGGCCTATACGCTGCGCTTCGTCAACAAGGGCGTCGGCGTCGATTTGCGGCCGAAGAACTGACGTGTAATGGCTGTAGTCAGCTTTGTCTGAAAGCGATATCGACGCGGCGGGCCTTGCGGTGCGCCTGCGCGCCGTCACCAAGACCTATGACAACGGCGTGACGGCGCTCGGGCCGCTCGATCTCGACGTGGCCAAGGGAGAATTCGTTTCGCTGCTCGGACCATCGGGCTGCGGAAAATCGACCGCGCTGCGGCTGATCGCCGGGCTCGCCGCGCCCACTTCGGTGCCGTGAAGGTTTCCCATCGCGCCGCGCGGGCGGATGGGCGCCATCCCATCGGCTTCGTGTTTCAGGAGCCCACGCTGATGCCGTGGGCGAGCGTGCGCGAGAACGTGCGCCTGCCGCTTGAAGCTCGCCCACGCTGCGGCTGTTGATGCCGACCGCCGCATCGAGGAGGCGCTGGCCCAGGTCGGCCTGTCCGAATTCGCTGACGCCTATCCGCGCGAATTGTCCGGCGGCATGAAGATGCGGGTCTCGCTGGCGCGCGCGCTCGTCACCGATCCGGATATTCTGCTGCTGGACGAGCCGTTCGCGGCGCTGGACGAGATCACGCGCTTCCGGCTCAACAACGATCTGCTCGATCTGTGGCGCAAGCTCGGCAAGACCATCATCTTCGTCACCCATTCGGTGTTTGAATCGGTCTACCTGTCGCAGCGCGTGCTGGTCATGACGGCGCGGCCGGGCCGCCTCGCCAGCGAATTCCGCATCGCCACCGCAGAGCCGCGCGGCGAGGCGTTTCGTACCTCGGCCGAATATGCCGGCTATTGCCGCGAGGTGTCCGGCGCGCTCGCGCCGTCCTATGCCGGGCAGCGCGGCGCATGATCTCCTTCCGGAATATCGGCCGCATGCTGATGCCCGTGGCCGTGCTCGCCGCGGGCTTGAGCCTCTGGGAATTGGTCGTGCGCGTCAACGACATCCAGCCTTATGTATTGCCGAGTCCCTCTCTCGTGCTTCAGACGCTGGCCGCCGACTGGCCGGTGCTGTCGGCATCGCTCGGCGTCACCCTGCTCACCACGCTGGAAGGTTTTGTCGCCGCGGCCGTCGGCGGCGTCGCGCTGGCGCTGTTGTTCAACCAGTCGAAATGGCTGGAATATTCGCTGTTTCCCTATGCGGTGGTGCTGCAGGTCACGCCCGTCATCGCCATTGCGCCGCTGTTGCTGATCTATCTGCCGCAGCAGACCGCCGTGATCGTCTGCGCCTGGATCGTGGGTTTCTTTCCCGTCCTGTCCAACACCACGCTCGGGCTGAATTCGGTGGACCGCAATCTGGCCGGGCTGTTTCAGCTCTATGGCGCTTCAAGGCTGCAGACGCTGCGGTACCTGAAATTACCGGCGGCGCTGCCCTATATGCTCGGCGGCCTGCGGATCGCCGGCGGCCTGTCGCTGATCGGCGCCGTGGTCGCCGAAATCGCGGCGGGGGCGGCGGGCGCCGGCTCCGGGCTTGCTTTCCGGATCGCCGAATCCGGCTATCGCCTCAATATTCCCCGAATGTTCGCGGCGCTGCTTTTGCTGTCGGTGGCCGGGATTGTCATCTATGGGCTGCTGGCGCTAGTTTCGTATCTGGTATTACGGCGCTGGCACGAGAGCGCGCTTCGAAAGGAAAACTGATGGCTGCCGCGAACAATTCGTCCGAAAAGATCGATCTGCTGGTCTATGGACCGATCCGGCCGATCCTCGAAAACGGCTTCTCGGACCAGTTCGTCCTGCACAAGGCGGAGAGCCGCGCCGACCTCGAGCGGCTGACGCCCGACGTGCTGGCGAACACCCGCGGCATCGCCGTCACCTATCACACGGTGCCGGCCGACAAGAAATCGCTGTCGCATTTCCCAAAGCTCGAAATCGTCGCCAGTTTCGGCGTCGGCTACGACCATGTCGATTCCGCCTATGCGCGCGAGCACAACATCGTCGTCACCAACACGCCCGACGTGCTGACCGAGGAAGTCGCCGACGTCGCGATGGGCCTGCTGATTTCGACCCTGCGCGAGTTCGTCAAGGCCGACCGCTTTCTGCGCTCCGGCCAGTGGCAGACCCAGAACTATCCGCTCAGCGCCGGTTCGCTGCGCGACCGCAAGATCGGCATCGTCGGCATGGGCCGCATCGGGCAGGCGATCGGCCGCCGGCTCGAAGCTTCGCTCGTGCCCGTCTCGTACCATTCGCGCAACAAGTCGTCGGCCGTCTCCTACAAGCACTATCCCGACCTGATGGAGATGGCGAAGGAGGTCGACACGCTGATCGTGATCGTGCCCGGCGGCGCCGCCACCGCCAAGATGATCAATGCCGACGTGCTGAAGGCGCTGGGGCCGCGCGGCGTCGTGATCAACGTCGCGCGCGGCTCCGTGATCGACGAGCCGGCGCTGGTCGCGGCGCTGAAGTCCGGCACCATTCTCGCGGCCGGGCTGGATGTTTTCGCCAACGAGCCGAACGTGCCGGACGAGTTGAAGGCCATGCAAAATGTCGTGCTGCTGCCACATATCGGCTCGGCTTCGGTGGTAACGCGCAATGCCATGGACCAGCTTGTCGTCGACAATCTGAAAAACTGGTTTGCCGGCAAGGCGCCGCTGACGCCGGTGCCGGAAACCCCGGTGAAGGGACGCTGATGTCGTCAGGGCGTTCTGGCATTGCGGTCGCAGCGCTGACGGCGCTGCTCGCGCTCGCGCCGCCGGTCGCGGCGCAGGATGCCTCGACCCTGAAGAAAGACATGATCGGGCAGTGGGAGCTTGCGACCACCGAGCGCAGCAAGACCTGCGTCGTCACGATGAAGGGCGATACGACGCCGCAGGGGCTCAAGCTCGAACTCGAGCCCGGCTGCGCCGCGGCGCTGCCGTTCACCAAGGAAATCACCGCCTGGAATATCCGGGGGCTGGACATCGTGCGGATGCAGGATGCGGCCGGCCAGCCGGTGATCGACTTCACCGAAGTCGAGAGCGGCATTTTCGAAGGCTTGCGGACCGGCGAGGGCGTCTACATCCTGCAAAACCTCGCCGCCGCCCGTTCGCTCGCCAAATCGATGGACCAGATGATCGGCGACTGGTCGATGGTCCGCGGCAACGGCCAGACCATCTGCGGCCTGACGCTGACCAATACCGAAGCCACCGGCGATAATTTCCAGGTGTTCTTGAAGCCGAAATGCGATCCCGCGGTCGCGGCCTTTGCGCCGAACCAGTGGCGGCTCGATCACGGCCGGATGCTGCTGCTGTCGGCCAAGGGCGATACCTGGCAGTTCGAGGCCGACGATAATGCGCAGTGGCGGCGGGTGCCGGATACCGCCGATCCCTTGATCATGATGCGCGGGCAATAGCTCCCGGACCAGCCTCGCCCAAATATTTTCGGAACGTCCTGTCGATCCGGCGGCCGCCCGTTCGTCGTCTCCCATAGCGAGCCAGTTTTGCCGGCGATCGCCGCCGCAACTCGCCTCAACGGGAGTTTTGTCATGCGCTTCATGTACATCGTTACCTCGTCCCAGCCCACGCGCGGCCCGACGCCGGCCCTGATGGAGGCGATGGGCAAGCTGGCCGACCGGGAGATCAAGGCCGGCCGCATGATCGACAGCGGCGGGCTGATGCCGGTCTCGACGGGGGCGCAGGTGCGGATCACCGACGGCAAGCTCAGCGTGGTCGACGGGCCGTTCGTCGAGACCAAGGAAATGATCGGCGGCTACGCGATCTTCGAGCTCCGCGACAAGGAAGAGGCGGTCGCGGCGGCGCGGGAATTCATGCAGCTGCACCTCGATCACATGCCGGGCTGGGACGGCACCTGCGAGGTCCGCGCCTTCGCGACGCCGGGCGTCGATGGCGCCTGCGAGGTCGATGTGCGCGCCCACGCCTGATGCGGGCTTTGCGTAATTGCAGTCGGCGGCGATGACGGCCGCCGACATCCATCGCACCATCCTGGCGGTCTGGCGCATCGAGCAGCCGCGCCTGATCACGGGCCTGTCGCGGATGCTGCGCGATGTGACGCTGGCCGAAGACCTGACGCAGGAAGCGCTGGTGGCGGCGCTCGAACATTGGCCCGTCACCGGCGTGCCGGACAGGCCGGGCGCATGGCTGATGGCGACCGCCAAGCGCCGCGCGCTGGATGATTTGCGCCGCCGCACCATGCTCGCGCGCAAGCACGAGATGCTGATCCGCGATCTGGAGCAGGAGCAGCAGGCGATGCCCGATTTCGACGCGGCGCTCGACGACGACATCGGCGACGAGTTGCTGCGGCTGATCTTCACCGCCTGCCACCCAAAACTGTCGCGCGAGGCGCGCGCCGCGCTGGCGCTCCGGATGATCTGCGGCCTGACCACGGAAGAGATCGCGCGCGCCTTCCTGCAGCCGGAGGCGACCGTCGCCCAGCGCATCGTGCGCGCCAAGCGGACGCTGTCGGAATCCGGGCTCGCCTACGAAACGCCGCGCGGCGAGCGAACTTTCGGAGCGGCTCGCCTCGGTGCTGGAGGTCGTCTATCTCATCTTCAACGAGGGCTATACGGCCGCAAGCGGCGACGAATGGCTGCGGCCGCAGCTCTGCAATGACGCGCTGCGCATGGGCCGCGTGCTGACGCGGGTTGCGCCGCAGGAAGCCGAAGCCCACGGCCTGCTCGCGCTGATGGAGCTGAACGCCTCGCGCATCGCGGCGCGCACCGATGCGGCCGGCGATCCGATCCTGCTGATGGATCAGAACCGGATGCGGTGGGATCGGCTCCAGATCCGCCGCGGCTTGACGGCGCTGGCGCGCGCTCGCGAACTCGGCGGCGGACACGGATTCTACGCGCTGCAGGCGGCGATCGTCGCCTGTCATGCCCGGGCCGCCACGCCTGACGACACGGATTGGCCGCGCATCGCAAAACTCTATGGCGAACTCGCCGGCCTCGTGCGTTCGCCGGTCATCGAGCTCAACCGCGCGGTCGCGATCGGCATGGCCGAGGGGCCGGCGGCTGCGCTCGCGATCGTGGACGGGCTGGCAGGCGAGCCCGCGCTGAAAAACTATCATCTGCTGGAAAGCGTGCGCGGCGATCTGCTGCGCAAGCTCGGTCGCTTCGCGGAAGCGCGCGCCGCGTTCGAGGCCGCGGCCGCGCTCGCGGCCAACAAGCGCGAACGCGAATTGATGAAGCGACGCGCCGCCGAGGCCGCGGCTACTTCGCTTTCATCTTCGTAGATGCCGTGCGACGTGATCAATCGCCATGTCGAGCGCCACCTTCGAGAGGATGGCTCGACGGCCGTCTTGCCAGAAGCAGGCCGCTCTGAACGGCGCTTGCACGGCGATCGCCAATTCGTGCGGGTCGGCCGAGGCAGCGAGTTCGACGCGCTCATGCATGCGCGCAAGTCCTGTTCGATGCAGTCGCTCCAAACAGCGAAGCTGCCGACTGTTGCTCCCGTGCGGTTCGAATCGTCACCAGTTCATTGGCCAGACGAACCCGCGGGCACCCTTTGGCATGGATGCCATCGTTGAGCCGGACAATCGGGTCCCGCCATGACCTGAGCGCATGACGCGTCTTGAACGCCCCGATGCGGTTGCTGATGACGGCAAGCACGCGTTCGGTTTGAAGAGCGATCACTTGCGTACCAACGCATCCTTGTCGGCAAAGTAGTGGTACAGCTGCGACTTGCTCACACCGCTTTCCGCCATCACGTCGTCCAGGCTCGTCCGATCCACGCCATGCGCGTAGGTCAGGTTGGCCGCCGCATCGACGATGCGCTTGCGCGTGGCTGCTCCACGGCGGGTCAGGGGGCGCGGCTCGGGCTGTCTGGTCGGCATTTTGACAGAATAACGAAATTGGACTTGACAGTCCAGTTTCGAGATGCGGTATTGGACTAATCAGTCCACTTTACCGAGGTCCAAAATGTCGCGTTTGCAGAATGGTGAAACGTTTCCCGCCCTGAATGTCCCTGCGGTCGGGGGCGGCGTTATCGCTATCCCCGAACTGCTTAAAGGCGCCTACGGCGTCTTGCTGATCTATCGCGGCGCATGGTGCCCCTATTGCATGGTCCAGCTCGCGGGCTTTCAGCGCGCCGGCGAAAAGCTGACCGAAGCGGGCATCAAGGTCGTGGCGTTGTCCGTTGACGATGAGGCGACGACGAAGGCCACTATCGAGAAGCACAGGCTGAGCTTCCCCGTCGGTCACAGCGCCGATGTCGACGGCGTGGCGGCCATCACGGGCGCCTACGCCAATCAATCGCCTCGCTACCTGCAGACCACCGGCTTCCTGCTGACGCCCGACGGCAAGGTCGCGAACGCCGTCTATTCGAGCGGTCCGATCGGCAGATTGGTGGCCGACGACGTCATCGGGATGGTGACCTACCTCAAGTCCAAAGCCTGAAGTCGCCAGCCAGCGTCGCTTGCAGATCCGGCACTCTCTAGATCAGCTTCATCGCCTTCAAACTCGCATGCCCGTTCTTGCCGACGATGATGTGGTCGTGCACGGAAATGCCGAGCGGGGTGGCGATCTGGACGATCGCTTTGGTCATCTGGATATCGGCCTGCGAGGGCGTCGGATCGCCGCTTGGATGGTTGTGCACCAGGACCAGCGCGGTCGCCGATAGTTCGAGCGCGCGCTTGATCACCTCGCGCGGATAGACCGGCGTGTGGTCGACGGTGCCGGTCTGCTGGATTTCGTCCGCGATCAACTGGTTGCGCTTGTCGAGGAACAGCAGGCGAAACTGCTCCTTGTCGGCGAACGCCATGCCGGAGCGGCAATACTCGATCACGTCGTTCCACGACGACAGCGCGAGCTTGCGCTTGATCTCGCCCTTGGCCACCCGGCTCGCGGCGGCCGCGAGCAGTTTGATCTGGTTGATCGAGGCCTCGCCGATGCCGTCGACCTCGCGCAGTCGCGCGACCGGCGCGTGAACGACTTCGGCGAACGAGCCGAATTCCTTCAAGAGCGCTTTCGCCAGCGGCTTGGTGTCGCGCCGGGGCAGGGCCGGGAATAGCGCCATCTCCAGCAGTTCGTAATCGCTCAGCGCTTCCGGCCCGGCCGCGTAAAAGCGTTCGCGCAGCCGCTCGCGATGGCCGTGATAATGCGGCGTTTCGGCGGGCTGATCCGGGGGAGGGCTGGTCTTGGCTGGCATCGGGGCCAAACATGCCGTGCCCGTAAGCTTTTGCAACTCTAAAGTGAGCGCGCGCCCGGCGAAAAGGCGCCGCGCAGAACGCGACGCCTTCGCTTGGTTTCGAAATCAGCTCGCAATCAGGCCTTCACGGCCGCGAACGCATAGCCGTTGCCGTCCTTCGACAGCGTGCCGACATTCGGGAAGCCGAAAGTGATAGCCGGCGATCATGCCCTTCTCGGCGATGACGCGATCGAAGAACGCGCGGCGCGTGGCCTCCGCCTTCGGGCCGTCGGCATCGAAGCCCGAGAACCAGCCGGGATTTTTGACGAACAGCTGGTAGATGCCGGTGACGTCGCTCTGGATGAACAATTGCTGTCCGCCCGAGGCGACGAGGAACGACATGTGTCCGACCGTATGGCCTGGCGTCGCGATCGCCTTTACGCCCGGCGCGATGTCGGCGCCGTCACTATATTGTTTGATGTTCTTCCAGGTCGGGAAGGTCGCCTGGATCCGCTTGACGATCGCGCGGTTGGCTTCCGGCAGCTTCTCCACCAGCGCCGGGTCGGTCCAGAACTTGTACTCCACCTCCGGCATCATGATTTCCGCGTTCGGGAAAACCTGCGCGTCGGTCTCCTTCACCCACAGGCCGGAGATGTGATCGCCATGGAAATGCGAGATCACCACCGTGGAGACGGTTGCGGGATCGAGGCCCGCCGCCTTCATGTTGTCGGCGAGCTTGCCGACGCGTCGCCGGGCCGTTGCCGCCGAATCCAGTGTCGAACAGGATGACCTTGCCGCCGGTCCGGATGGCGGTGACGGTGAAGGGATTCTCGATCTTGTCGGGGCCGATGCCGCTGGCCGTGAGCGCCTTCTTGACGTCGTCGAGGCCGGCATTCTTCACCATGCTCTCGGTGACCTGGCGCTCGATGCTGCCCTCATGCAGGCTGAACACCTCGATATCGCCGACCTTGTATTTGAGGCTGTCGGCCGCCTTCTGCGCTTGCGCCGCGCCGATGAACGAAACCGGTCCATTCAGCCCGAAAACCAGCGCCGCCCCGGTGCTCCCGAGGACCAGATCGCGACGTGAAATCTCGAACATTGCCCATGCTCCCTCTGTTTGATCTCTGTCCGCCAGATGCCCTCGCTGCCGGAGAGCGCCCGCGCGGTGTTGTACCCCGCGTGGCAAGCGCTATTCCGTCGTATCTTGCAAACGCCGGCAGTCACGTTGCCGCAGGGGAGCCTGTGTTGAGAACGATTTGCAACACGCCCGCGACGATCGACGCGCTCAGCACATGCCGGGCGTTTGCAGGCACGGCTCGCGGCCGGGACGGTCGACGCGAAAGGCCTCGATGAAGCGGCCTTCCTTCTGGGTCACGAAGACGGTTCTGCCGTCCGGACCGCCGAAGGTGAGGTTGGTCGGCTGCTTGCCGCTGACGGACACCTCGCGCTGCAGCGATCCATCGGCGCCGATGATGGCGATCTTGCCGGCCGACAACCGCGCGAGATAGATCCGGCCGTCGATGTCGGTGCGCAGGCCGTCGACCTCGAAATCCGCAAAGCCCTTCACCAGCCGCGGATCGAGCAGCTTGTTGCCGTCGAGGCGATAGGCCCACACCTGCCGCGAATTCAACTCGCTGACATAGAGCGTCGCGCCGTCCGGACTGAGGTCGAGCCCGTTGGTGACGCCGAGGCGTCTCGTGCTGGACATGACCTCGCCCTGGCCCCTGCCGTCGGCGCCGCGGATGATGCGCCAGATCTGGCCGCCTGCGGGCGCGGCAAACTTGGGGTCGCTGGCATAGAGCGTGCCGTCGGCCGCGATGGCCAAATCGTTCGGCTGGTTGAAGCGGTCGGAATGGAAATAGATTTTCGGCGTGGTTTCGCCTGATGCTATGACCCAAACGTTGTGCTTCCTGAAATCGGCGACATACATCCGGCCCTCCCGGTCGAACCGAATGCCGTTGCCGATGCTGCCGGCGGGGAGCGACGTGAAAAGCTGCGACTGCGAGGCGCCGGCCGCGAGCTTGCCGATGGTGCCGCTCTGCCCAAAATTGACGACGTAGAGATTGCCCGACGCGTCGACCGCGGGGCCTTCGATGCCGGACGTGTATTCGCCTGGCGGCGTGATCCGCTTGCTGACGAACAGGGGCTCCTCGGCCGCGTTGCTCGGCGCTGAGAAGCAAGCCGCAAATAGGACAAATAGCGTTGCGGTCAGCCTCGCCTGCAAGTCCCGTCTTGCCTTCGACATCGCAGGTTCTCGGCGCGGCAGGAGCGGCGCCCGCGGTTACACGGCCGCCAGCGGCTTCTCGCCGTTGCGCTGCGACAGCGTAAAGATTTCGACGCCATCGGCGGTCACGCCGACCGAATGCTCGAACTGCGCCGACAGCGAGCGGTCGCGCGTCACCGCGGTCCAGCCGTCGGACAGGATCTTGACGTGCGGCTTGCCGAGATTGATCATCGGCTCGATGGTGAAGAACATGCCGGGCTTCAGCATCACGCCCTCGCCGGGCCGGCCGATATGGATGATGTTCGGCTCGTCGTGGAACATGCGCCCGAGGCCATGGCCGCAGAAATCGCGCACCACGCTCATGCCCTGCGGTTCGACAAAGCTCTGGATGGCGTGGCCGATGTCGCCGGTGGTGGCGCCGGGCTTCACCGCGGCGATGCCGCGCATCATCGCTTCATAGGTCACCTCGATCAGCCGCTCGGCCTTGCGCGCGATCGGGCCGATCACATACATCCGGCTGGAATCGCCGTACCAGCCGTCGACGATGAAGGTGACGTCGATATTGACGATGTCGCCTTCCTTCAGCGCGCGGTCGCCGGGCATGCCGTGGCAGACCACGTGGTTGATCGAGGTGCAGGTCGAGTAGCGGTAGCCGCGATACATCAGCGTCGCCGGATAGGCGCCATGGCCGAAGGCGAAGTCGCGGACGAATTCGTCGATCTGCGAGGTCGGCACGCCGGCCTTGACGATGTCGGTGAGTTCGTCGAGGCACTTTGACACCAGCGCGCCTGCCTTGCGCATGCCGGCGAACCCGCTCGGGCCATGCAGCTTGATCTGGCCGGTCTTTCGCAACGAGGTATCGGACGCTTCAATATAGCTCATGGGCGGGTCTTGCTTCGGCGAGGGAACGGGAATGGTGATCGAACGGCCTAATTTAGTGGTCGAAGGCGGCTCCGGCAAGCCGGGGTTTTTCGGTAACCAAGCTTGAAATTGGGCTGATATTTAACTGGAAACTTCCACCACCTGCTCGACCGGCAGCGCGCCGCCGCGGATGCGGATTTCGCGGACCGGATAGGGAACACGGATCCCCTCGCGCTTGAAGACGTCCCACAGCGCCAACATGACGTCGCTCTTCACATTGTCCATGCCGTCGGGGTCGGCGATCCAGAAGGTCAGCGAGAACTTCATGCCGGGCTCGGCGAATTCGGTGATGATGCAGTTCGGCGGCTTGTTCTTGATGGCGCGCGGGGCGGCGGCGGCGATCTCGATCGCCAGCTTGCAGACGAGGCGGGGGTCGGCGTCGTAATTGGTGCTGAACAGCACCTTCACCAGCGTGTTCTTGTCGGTATAGGTCCAGTTCACCACCTTCTGCGTCACCAGATCCTCGTTCGGGATCAGGAACTCGCGGCCGTCGCCGGCGGCAACCGAGATGTAGCGCGTCTTCATCGCGCTGATCCGGCCCGAACTGTCGCCGATGGTGACGAGGTCGCCGGGCTTCACTGACTTGTCCGCCAGCAGGATGATGCCCGAGATGAAATTGGCGACGATCTTCTGCAGACCGAGACCGATGCCGACGCCGGCCGCGCCGGTGAAGACCGCGAGCGCCGACAGGTTGATGCCGACGGCACCGAGCGCGATCGCGATCGCCACCACCATCAGGCCGATGCGGATGATCTTGACCAGCAGCACCTGGATCGACGGCGTCAGGTCGGTGGCGCGGGTGATCCGGCTTTCGATGAAGTTGCTGGCGATATTGGTCAGCCACAGCGTCGCGATCAGCAGCGCGCCGGCCTTGATCAGCAGCAGCGGCGTCAGCCGCAGGCCCCCGATATCGACCGCAAACGAGTTCGAGCGTTTCCGCCGCCGGATCGAGCTGGCCGAGGATGCTCAGCGCCGCGATAAACCATGCCGTGATCGACACCAGCTTGACGATGAAGGCGTTGCGGATCACCGAGGTGATGAGCCGGATCACCAGCCACGCCAGCGCCAGCTTGGCGGCGACCATCAGCAGGTAGCTGCGGCTCGGCCAGGTCAGATGATACATCGTGATGCGCTCGGCAATCACCAGGACCGCGAAGATCGCGGTCGAGGCGCTGGCGACCATCACGCGGGCGAAATGCCGCAGCGGCAGCGGCCAGCGCATCGCCAGCGAGTTCACGTCGACCCGGCCGCGGATCGCAGTATCCGCCACATAGGCGATGCCGGCGGCGGTCAGGATCAGCCCGAACTGCAGATAGAACCACGGCGAGGCGATCTCCGCGCCGACCGATCGCGCGGTCGATTGCAGGAACTCGATGATCTCTTTCGGGGCCTTGTCCATCGGCAAATTCTCGTCGGGTGCAGCGCGGGCAATGATTCGAACGCTGGGCAGATTTCCACAAACAGGGCGGGGCGGCCATCGATACACGGGCCGGCGAAGTCGATTAAGCCCCTAAAAACCGGGCATATCGCCGCTGAGGGGTTGGCGTTCAACTGTGGCAACGATAAGGATGCAATTGCAGGTATTTACTGGGATTATTGCGGTTATCGCGGAGGTTCATGGCTTCTCTCAACTCGGTCAGCATCGCCATCTTTCTCGGCGCCGTTCTGGTGATGGCGGGCATCCTGTCGAGCCTGCTGGCGCTGCGCTTCGGGGCGCCGCTGCTGCTGGTGTTCCTCCTGATCGGCATGCTGGCGGGCGATGCCGGGCCGGGCCAGCTCAGCTTCAATGACGTCCGCACCACCTATCTGGTGGGCTCGGTGGCGCTGGCGCTGATCCTGTTCGACGGCGGCCTGCGGACCAAGTTTCAGAGCATCCGCACCGTGCTGGCGCCCTCGATGGTGCTGGCGACCATCGGCGTGCTGGTCACTGCGCTGGTCGCTGCCCCCGCCGCCAAATATGCGCTCGACCTGAACTGGACCGAGGCGCTGCTGGTCGGCGCCGTGGTGGCCTCGACCGATGCCGCGGCGGTGTTTCTGCTCGTGCACACCCAGGGCCTGCGCCTGCGTCCGCGCGTCGGTGCGACCCTGGAGGCCGAATCCGGCACCAACGATCCGTTTGCCATCTTTCTCACGCTGATGCTGGTCGAGTTCATCTCGATCGGCGAAAGCACGCCGGGGCATGTGGTGCGGGAGCTCGTGCAGGAGGGCCTGCTCGGCGCGATCGTCGGCGTGATCGGCGGCCATCTGGTGGTGGTGGCGCTCAACCGCATGGCGCTGCCGCAAGGCCTGCATGCGCCGTTCGTCACGACGGCGGCGCTGGTGATCTTCGGCGTGGCGCAGATCTCGCACGCGTCGGGGTTTCTCGCGGTCTATATCGCCGGGATCATCGTCGGCAACCGGCCGACGCGCGCGCATAATTCGGTGGTGACGTTCCTCGATGCCGCGACCTGGCTGGCGCAGATCGTGATGTTCGTCCTGCTCGGCCTGCTGGCGTCGCCACAGCGGCTGCTGGACAGCGCCGGCGCCTCCATTGTCGTAGCGCTGGTGCTTGATGCTGGTGGCGCGGCCGCTCGCGGTGCTGCTCTGCCTTGCCCCGTTCCGCTTCAACTGGCGCGAAAAGATCTTCATCGCCTGGACCGGGCTGCGCGGCGCGGTCGCGATCTTTCTCGCCTCGATCCCGATGCTGGTCGGGCTGTCAAAAGCCTATCTTTACTTCGATGTCGCGCTGGTCGTGGTCGTCATCTCGCTGCTGCTGCAGGGCTGGACACTCGGTCCGGCGGCGCGTTGGCTGCACGTGGCGCTGCCGCGCGTCGACCGCGGCCCGCGGCGCGTCGAACTTGATCTACCCGGCCAGCTCGAACAGCAACTGGTCGGCTATCCCGTGCGGTCGAAGAGTTTGTATTTCCGCCGCGGCCTGCTGCCATCCTGGTCGAAGCCGACGCTGGTGATCCGCGACGAACGAATTCTGTCGCCGGTCGAGGCCGACCCTGTGGTGCCGGGCGACTACGTCTATCTGCTGGCGCCGCCGGAAAAGGCCGAGGCGCTGGATCGTTTCTTCGTCGACATGCCGCCGAGCTCGGCGCCCGATCCGCATCTGCTCGGTGACTTCATCGTGTCGGGCGAGCACACCCTCGGGGAGTTGGCCGCGATCTATGGCGTATCGGCCGAAGAGGAGCAGTCAAAACTGACGCTGGCGGATTATTTCGACATCCATCTCGACCATGCGCCCAAGGAAGGCGCCGAACTGGTGCTGGATCCGATCGTGCTGGTCGCCCGCAGCATCAGCGGTGGTCGCGTCAGCGTCATCGGCCTACGGCTGCCCGAGGAAGAGGAAGAGGCCGCGCCGCTGACGCGGAGGCAGAAGGCCAAGCGCAAGCTGGCCGAGGTCTGGTCGTCGGTGGCGGGGGTGTAGAGCGCACGGTCGCACAGCGCCGCCGACCTTCTCAAGCGCCGTCGACGATAATGAAATCGGCATCTGCGATTTCCTGGCGGATCGCCTTCGCCTTCTGATATTCGGCGCTCCGGTAGCAGGCGACAGCCGTTTCGCGGTCGGCGAACTCCACGACGACGTTGCGCTCGCGCGCCTCGCCTTCCATCAGCTCGAACGGGCCGCCGCGGACGATGAACTTTGCACCGAATTTTTCAAAGGCGGGCCGTGCGGCGGCGAGGTAGTCCGGATAGCGTTCGGGCTGCCGAACGCTGACGCGCACGATCCAGTAGGCTTTGGGCATGATTATTCTCCGTGTTTGGGTTTCGGCAATGGCAGGGACGGCCGCGTTGCGAGGCTGACGGTTGCTGCGAAAAGGTTTGCGAGCGCGGCCCGGATGGCGGCCGCCTGTGCCGCCCGTGCCTGCCGAACGATCCGTTGCTTCATTGCAAAATATTCGGCGGACGACATCCGCCGGCTTTCGGCCCGCATCGTCGACCTCACCGTTCGCACCCGCGGCGTTCGAAATGCCACGGTGCGGTTGCTTTACGACGGAGCGTCAATCATCTAAAATGAATAATAATGATCAAGATAATCTCCATGAGAGATAGATGGATCTGTCCGATCTGAAGATATTCAGCGCCGTCGTCCGCGAGGGCAGCATCACCCGGGCCGCGCAACGGCTGCATCGCGTGCAGTCCAACGTGACGACGCGCATCCGCCAGCTCGAAGAGGATGTCGGCGTTCCCCTGTTCGTCCGCGAAGGCAAGCGCCTGCATCTGTCGCCGCCCGGGCAGGTGCTGCTCGACTATGCGGACCGTTTGCTGGCGCTCGCCGAGGAGGCACGCAACGCGGTGCAGGACCCGCGGCCGCGCGGCATTCTCCGCCTCGGCGCGATGGAAAGCACCGCCGCCGTCCGCCTGCCCGGACCGGTCAACGAATATCACCGGCTTTATCCCGACGTGGCCCTCGAACTTCGTACCGGGAATCCGCCGGCGCTTTCGAAGGCGCTGCTGGCCCATGAACTGGATGCCGCGCTGGTGACGTTGCCGATCGCGGACGCGCTGTTCGAGAAGGTGGCGGTGTTCGCGGAAGAGCCCGTCATCGTTGCCGCCGCCGGCACGCCGGCGATCGGCAAGGGCAAGAATGCTTTCTTCCCGCGCACCATTATCGCGTTCGAGCATGGCTGCCCGCACCGCAAGCGCCTGGAGGATTGGTATGCGCGGCACGACCAGATGCCGGAGCGCACCATCGAACTGGGCTCCTATCACGCCATGCTCGGGTGCGTCGTCGCCGGCATGGGCGTAGCCCTGCTGCCACGAAGCGTGCTCACGACGTTTCCGGAAAGCCGGCGGCTGAAAGTCCATCGCCTGCCGCCGGGCGAAAACCGCGCCGATACCTATCTGATCTGGCGCAAGGGAGCCGATTCCCCGAAAGTGCAGGCGCTGCGCGATATCCTGACCCGGCAGCGCGCGAAGCGGCGCGATCCTGCGCAGGCCTGATGCAATATCGACAGTTGAGGAATGGGTGCAGGTTCATTAGCCTGAGCCAAAGGCCGCGTGACGGCCTCCCGGTGGAAACGCAGGAGACACAACAATGTCCGCCCCCTCTCGACGACCAGCTCGGCTTTGCGCCGGACTACGATTCCCCGGTCCCCTACATGCAGCGGACCCGCGATTACTACGCCGCGATCGGCTACACCACGCCCTATCGCTGGGCGCATTATGTCGATGCGCCGTTCCAGCCGCTGAAGAAGCCGCTTTCGCAATCGCGCGTCACCATCGTCACGACGGCGGCGCAGTATGATCCCGACCAAGGGCGATCAGGGGCCGGGCGCGGCTTATAATGGCAGCGCCAAGTTCTACCAGGTCTATGACGGCGACACGTCGAAGCAGCACGATTTGCGGATTTCGCATATCGGCTACGACCGCAAGCACACGACAGCCACCGACAGCGGCACCTGGTTTCCGCTGCCGCAGCTGCTCAAAGCCGCTGCCGCCGGCCGTATCGGCGAGGTCGCGCCGCGCTTCTTCGGCGCGCCGACCAATCGCAGCCACCGCGTCACCATCGATGTCGATGCGCCCGAGATTCTCGCCCGCTGCCAGGCCGACAAGGTCGATGTCGCCGTGATCGTCCCGAACTGCCCGGTCTGTCACCAGACCTCGGCGCTGGTGGCGCGTCATCTCGAAGCCAACGGCATTCCCACCGTCGTGATGGGCTGCGCCAAGGATATCGTCGAGCACGCCGCTGTGCCGCGCTTTCTGTTCTCGGACTTTCCGCTCGGCAATTCCGCCGGCAAGCCGCAGGATGTGTCGTCGCAGGCGCAGACGCTCGAATTGGCGCTGCGGCTCTTGGAGTCCGCGGCAGGCTCCCGCACCACGATGCAGTCGCCGCTACGCTGGAGCGAGGATGCGTCCTGGAAGCTCGACTACAACAACATCGCGCAGATGAGCCCGGAAGAACTGGCGCGCCGCCGCGCCGAGTTCGACAAGCAGAAAGAGATCGCCCGCGGCAACCGCGCGGCGTGATCGCTCTTCCCTCTCCCCTTGTGGGAGAGGGTGGCGCCGAAGCGGCGACGGGTGAGGGGTTCTCACCGCGAACATGAATGTCGCGGAGAGAACCCCTCATCCGGCGCTTCGCGCCACCTTCTCCCACAAGGGGAGAAGGAAGAAAGAAAAAACGCAGGAGGACGCCCATTTGACCCGACCGTTCGAAGGCGTGAAGGTTCTCGACTTCACGCAGGTGCTGGCTGGCCCCTATGCGAGCTATCAGCTCGCGCTGCTCGGCGCTGATGTCATCAAGGTGGAGCGCCGCGAGGGCGAGGACATGCGCCGCACGCCGCTGAGCCGCGAATGGGCCGACCGCGGCCTTGCGCCGGGCTGGCAGGCCATCAACGGCAACAAGCGCAGCCTCACGCTCGACCTCTCGAAGCCGGAGGCGATCAGGATCGTCAAGCAGCTTGCCGAGCAGGCCGACGTGGTGATGGAGAATTTTCGCCCCGGCGTGATGGACAAACTCGGCATCGGCTACACTGAGCTCTCGGCGATCAATCCGCGGCTGATCTATTGCGCCATTTCAGGCTTCGGCCAGACCGGGCCGGGCCGCACCGGCGCCGGCTATGACGGCAAGATGCAGGCGCTGTCGGGGATCATGTCGATCACCGGCCATCCCGAGACCGGGCCGACCCGCGCCGGTTTTGCGGTCTGCGACGTGCTGTCCGGCGCCACCGCCGCGTTCGGCGTGTCGAGCGCCTTGTTCCAGCGCACCCATACCGGCAAGGGCCAGCTGGTCGACGTCTCCATGCTGGAAGCGACGCTGGCGTTCCTGTCCGGGCAGGTGGCGGATTATTCGGTCGCCGGCCACCGCCAGCAGCTTTCCGGCAATCAGGCCGTGAGCCGCCGGCCGACCGCCAACCTGTTCAAGGCCGGCGATGGCTATCTGCTGCTCGCCGTCAACAGCGAGAAGCAATACATCGCGCTGATGACCGCCCTCGGCCGCGCCGATGCACTGGAAGACCCGCGCTTCGCCGACTGGTTCGCCCGCCAGGAGAACGAGCCGGCCTTGCGCGCCATCATCGAGGAGGCGCTGGCGAAGAAAGAACCTCGCGAGTGGGAGAAGGTGCTGGAGGCCGCGGGCGCGCCCTGCGCCAGCATCTGGAAGGTCGAGGAGGTGATCGACCACCCGCAGATCGCGGCGCGCGGCGCCATCCAGGAGCTCGATACGCCCTATGGGCGGCTGCGCTTTGCCGGCAGCGGGTTCCAGCTCGCCCATGGCGGCGGCCGGCTCGATCGCATGGCGCCCGCACTCAGCGCCCACACCGAGGAAGTGCTGGCCTCGCTCGGCTACGACGCAAAGGCGATCGCGGAACTGCGGTCGCGCGAGGTCGTGTAGCGGTAGCCGGGGCAGGGCGGCGTTTGCTGTCCCGATTTGGGGCCGCCGGCGCATGGCGAACCTGCGCCAATCCGCTTTTATCCGCGCGATCGAGCGTCTAAAAGACGTCCCAAATCCGCACGTTCATCCCGAGGAAACACCATGCCCGCCTACCGCTCCCGAACCACGACCCACGGCCGCAACATGGCGGGCGCCCGCGGCCTCTGGCGCGCCACCGGCATGAAGAACGAGGATTTTGGCAAGCCGATCATCGCCGTGGTCAATTCGTTCACCCAGTTCGTGCCCGGCCACGTCCACCTGAAGGATCTCGGCCAGCTCGTCGCGCGCGAAATCGAAAAGGCCGGCGGCGTCGCCAAGGAGTTCAACACCATCGCGGTCGATGACGGCATCGCCATGGGCCATGACGGCATGCTGTACAGCCTGCCGTCGCGCGAGATCATCGCCGACAGCGTCGAGTACATGGTCAACGCACATTGCGCCGACGCCATGGTCTGCATTTCGAACTGCGACAAGATCACGCCCGGCATGCTGATGGCGACGCTGCGGCTCAACATCCCGACCGTGTTCGTCTCGGGCGGCCCGATGGAGTCCGGCAAGGTCAACATCAAGGGCAAGATCCGCGCCGTCGACCTGATCGACGCCATGGTCGCCGCCGCCGACAGCAACGTCAGCGACGCCGAGGTCGAAGAGATCGAGCGCTCGGCGTGCCCGACCTGCGGCTCGTGCTCCGGCATGTTCACGGCCAATTCGATGAACTGCCTCACCGAGGCATTGGGTCTCGCGCTGCCGGGCAATGGTTCGGTGCTGGCGACCCATGCCGACCGCAAGGGATTGTTCGTCGAGGCCGGGCATCTGATCGTCGATCTGGCGCGGCGCTATTACGAGCAGGACGATGAGACCGCGCTGCCGCGCAACATCGCGAACTTCAAGGCGTTCGAGAACGCGATGACGCTCGACATCGCCATGGGCGGATCGACCAACACCGTGCTGCATCTGCTGGCAGCCGCCTATGAAGGGCAGGTGCCGTTCACGATGCAGGATATCGACCGCCTGTCGCGCCGCGTGCCGGTGCTCTGCAAGGTGGCGCCATCGGTCGCCGACGTGCATCTGGAAGACGTGCATCGCGCCGGCGGCGTGATGGCCATCCTCGGCGAGCTCGACCGCGCCGGCCTGCTCAACCGCGGCCTGCCGATGGTTCACAGCAAGACGCTGGAGGATGCGCTTGCCCGTTGGGACATCAAGCAGAGCAAGAGCGAGAGCGTCCGCAAATTCTTCATGGCCGCGCCGGGCAACGTGCCGACGCAAACAGCGTTCAGCCAGGAGCGCCGGTTCGAAGAACTCGATACCGACCGCGCCACCGGCTGCGTCCGCGACTTCGAGCATGCCTATTCGAAGGACGGCGGCCTTGCCGTGCTGTCGGGCAACATCGCGCTCGAGGGCTGCATCGTGAAGACCGCCGGCGTCGATGAGAGCATCTTGAAGTTCGAGGGGCCGGCACGGGTGTTCGAAAGCCAGGACGCCGCCGTCGAAGGCATTCTGGGCAACAAGATCAAGCCCGGCGATGTCGTCGTGGTCCGCTATGAAGGCCCGCGCGGCGGTCCCGGCATGCAGGAGATGCTGTATCCGACCAGCTATCTCAAATCGAAGGGCCTCGGAAAGGTCTGCGCGCTGGTCACCGACGGCCGCTTCTCCGGCGGCTCGTCCGGCCTGTCGATCGGGCATCTCTCGCCGGAAGCCGCCGAAGGCGGCTTGATCGGTCTGGTGGAAGAGGGCGACCTCATCAAGATCGACATCCCCGCGCGTTCGATCAGCCTCGCGGTCGATGACGCCACGCTGGCCAAGCGCCGCGAAGCCATGCTGGCCCGCGGCGCGGACGCCTGGAAGCCCGCCAAGAAGCGCGCCCGCAAGGTGACGATGGCGCTGAAGGCCTATGCCGCGCTGACCACGAGCGCCGCCCGCGGCGCGGTGCGGGTCGTGCCGGAGTAAGCGCTTTACCTGGGCACACTGCCTCGCTGTTTTTTGGCGTGCTCCGCCCGGATCGGACCGAAAGGTCCGTACATGTGTTGCTTCTGATCGAACCCATCGGCGTAGGGGCCGTAGGGTGCATCGACGGGCTTGGTTAGAAGGTCGGGAAAATCCTTGTCGAGGCCCGCTTTAGTCGGACGCGGTTGAGAGATCATGTAGGCCGCGACGTCCCAGGCCTGCTCGACTGTGAGCTGCGGATTCAGGTAGTCCGTCCCGTGCGGCATATTGAAGTGGACGAAGTTCGCCGCGGTAATCAGCCGGGCCATGCCGGCACCATTGTTGAAGCTGTCCGGGCCCCACAGCGGCGGCACCATGTAGCCGAGATCGGTGGTCGGCAGGCTGCGGCGGATTCCGGAGCCATCGGTGTTGTGACAGGCGAGACAGGCATTCGCGTAGATCGTTTTGCCGCGAACCGGATCGGCCGCCCGATCGAGTTCAGGCATCGTCCCGGTGCCGAGTCCTGACAGCACCTTGCCGGCAGGAACCCCCGACGACAGGAACCTGATGTAGGCCACCATGGCTTGCATTTCCGGACTATCGAGCGGCAGCGTACGGCCGTTCATGCTGCGCGACATGCACGAGTTCACCCGGTCTTCGATCGTGATTTCGGCGCCGAGGCGGGCGCTGTATTGCGGAAACAGCTCGACCAGCCCAAAGATCGGCAGGCCGAATTTCTTCACGCCCGCTTCAAGATGACAGTTGCTGCAGGCAAGATTGTTGCCGGCAAACCGTTTGGCTGGATCCGGTACTTCCGGTCCGATATGGGCGTAGGTCGCGGTGATCAGGTCGCGCCCGCGCCGCACGAGGCGGCCATGATCGTCATCAGGCAGTGCGCCGACTTCCGGCACCGTCCAGATTGGAGGGGAAATCGCCTGTGCTCGCCCTGCACCCGTCGCGGCCAATCCGACGGCGACGGCCGCAACCACGCGCACTGCCCAGAAGCAGAAGAGTTTAAGAACCATCGGTCTCTCGACACCAAAGGTGGATTTTGGACATACGCCAGATCAACACCATTGTCGGTCGTTTGAGGTTAATGTCGGGTTCAGCGAACCACGCTCCGGCGTCAGGCCCGGAAGAGACGCTATCGGCGTGGAGTCCGGTTCTGGCTCGTTGCCGGCCGGCAAACTGGATTGGACGACGGGCCCGTCACCGGTGGCGACCACATCGCCCGAGCGCAACGAGCCGTCGATCGCGAGGTCGACGGGCGCCAGGCCGGCCGGACTGCGGCCGTTGCAGGTGCAATCGGCGCGCAGCGCCTTCCGATAGGCGAAGGCATTTGCGCTGTCGGCGTAGCGTTCGCCGGTTGCGGCATAGGCGTTGTCGATGTTGGAGCCGAAGAAAATCTTGGTCGGGGTTGCCGGACAGAAGGCCTGGCACATCTGCGTCGGCGAGGCCGCGCTGCGCATCAGCGGAAAATATTTGCCGTCGCAACTGCGCACGCAGAAGGCCGGTCCGGAGCTTGCGACGGCCGGCCGTGACGGCCCTGGTTGCGGATTATTGTTGAAGATGTTGCCGAACAGCGAGGGCTGGGACTGGTGCTTCTGGCCGCCGCCGAAAAGGAAATCGAGCAGGTTTTCGGCTGAACTGATTTCCGGCGCCAGCGCCACGGGGATAGCGATGGCGGCAACAGCTACGATGCGCCGCAGCATTCGCTGAAAGGACAATCTGGTTCGCAATGTCTGATCCACCGGACGCAATGACCTCCCTTGCAAGCACCAGGGGCACACCGGGTTCTCATTTGCGGCAATCGTGGATTTGAAACACGCTCGAAGCAGGGCGCAGACAAGGAAAGAAATAGGCGAGCAGGCGCAGCAAGCGCCGCATTTCCGCCGCCATGGAACGCGGTTGGGGCCGTGATCCTTCATTCGAAAATCGCAGGCCGCGCCTGCCGACCTGCGACTTCACGCGCCACGCGTCCGATCTTGCCAAGCCGCGATCCGGGGTAAAGGATGCGCCAACGCGAACGCAAGCCTTGGGGGGCCTCATGCAGAAGTCGCGGCGTGATATTCTAAAACTCCTTGGAGCTGCTGCCGCGCCCCTGGTCGTGCCGGGCGTTGCTGCAGCGCAGTCCTATCCCGACCGGCCCATCCGCCTGGTCGTGCCGTTCCCGCCCGGAGGCGCCTACGATTCGCTGGGCCGGCCTGGGCCGAGCGGATCAAGCCGCTGCTCGGATCGATCGTGGTGGAGAACATCGGCGGCGCCGGTGCATCGCTCGGCGCTTCCACGGTCGCCAAGGCGCGCCCTGACGGGTACACCATCCTGCTCGGCGGCACGCTGCCGCACGTCAACGAAGCGCTGCTAAAGGCAAGGCCGCTCTACGATCCGAACAAAGACCTCGACCCGATCATGCAGCTCGCGGTCGGCTCTCTCTGTTTTGCGGTGCACCCATCGGTGCCCGTCAAGTCGCTGGACGAACTCGTCGCGCATGTCAAAGCCAATCCGGGCAAGATATCCTACGGTCACGTCGGCGTCGGTTCGACCAATCACCTGGTTGGCGAGTTGTTCAAGTCGGTCGCGGGCATTCCGGAGCTCGCCCAGATTCCCTATCGGGGCGCCGGGCCGGTCATGACGGACCTGGTCGGCGGTCAGATTCCGATGGGAGTCGTTGGCTGCACGGCGCAAAGCCTGGGACTTCACAAGTCCGGCGGATTGCGCATTCTGGCGGTCACGGGTGCGACGCCGCTGCTCGCCGCGCCGGATCTGCCGACGGTGGCGCAGGCCGGATTTCCAGGCATCGCCAACGAAAGCAGCTATGGCCTGCTCGCTCCCGCCGGAACGCCGAAGCCCATCATCGACAAGATCGCCAGCACATCGCGCGCGCTGCTGTCGACGCCTGAATACCAGCGGCTCATGATCGAGACGGGATTTGAAGCGACGCCGCAATCCGATCCGGAAAGTTTTCGCAAGGTGCTCGCCGATGCAGTCAAGTTCTGGGAGCCGCTGGTGACCCGGCTCGGCTTGAAAATCGATTGAAGTGCGATGGTCGAGTGAGCAAGGCGAACTGACGCCGCGATGCGCGGTGCGCCTTTCTCATTTGTACGTCGACCCGTAAGCCGAGATCAGACTGATGTAGGCTTGAACGTTCGCGCCGATCATATTCAACGCGCGGCTGCACGGTTCGATGGCTTCTTCATATTGACGGAGGTGCAGGTGTGCAACGCAGAGAAGTCGCGCTGTGATGTTGTCCTGCAAGACGGCCAGATTTGTACGGTCGCCGTCGAACCGATCTGACCAGATGTCGCGAGCGGTCTGAAGATCTGTCAGCCATACGTTGACGCGTACCTGGTCTCCGTTGCGTCTGACCGCGCCCTGCACGGCCCAGCGGATGCCGAGATCCGTCCCGAACTGCTTCAGATCGATCGACTTGTTCTTGTAGGTGAAGGCGGCCTCGCGTCCAATGACGAAAGTGGCGGGTGCTCGCGTCGAGATCGGTCGTCAAATTTGTCGTGATGACGTCGGCAAAGTAGTCGTGCTCTGGATCCTTGTTGAGGTTGGCAAAGGGCAACACGACGAGAGAGAGCCGAGGCGTGATCTCGGGCCTGACAGTCGGTTGCTCCTGGATCTTTTGAGCTTCCCGAACGACGTCGGTACGGACCGTCGTCCAGACGTTCCAAGTGACCGGTAAGGACGCCGGCAATTGCGCCGATGGCGGCGACCGACGCCAGCGCCCCGCCGACGAGCTTCAAACGACCGCCGAGGTGACCCAGCCATCCATTCGGATCGCCGTTTGCCAACTACTCTTTCCAGAGGCATCTGGGACCGAAGGCGCTGTCTTGTCGGCCGCGTGGGCAAGCTTTGACAGCTCTGCGAGGGCGTCTGAGGCCACTGCGGTTCCCGGGCGCCGGTCCTTATCGTGCACAGCGCCCACGAAACGAAAGCCCCTTCGTGGGAACGTCTTGATAAGACGTTGCTGCTCGCCGGAGTCGCCGATCGCGCGTCGGACGGCGTTCAGTCGGGTCGTCAGCGCCGCATCGGATACAATGCGACCATTCCAGATCGCGTTGACGAGATCGTCCTTGCTGACGACCCGATCCCTGTTGCGGATCAGATATTCCAGCAAGTCGAGAACCTGTGGGGTCGTAGGCACAACATCAGGCCCGCGCCGCAACTCGCGTCGGTCGGCATCCAACGCGCAGTCCTCGAAGAGATAGCGCATGGCACCATTCTCCAAGCTTGCCCTCTATCGCCCCAGAGCGGGGCAGCAGCTGTCCGGCAAGAATAAGCCTTCGGTAATGGAAATGTAAGCCTCCAGTTAAGCGCGCTGGCGCGTCTTGCGGCACCTTTGCATGGTGAAACAGTCCAGACAGGACATCGCCATGAGCACGATCCACGGGATTACCGCGCTGGGAGCGCGAACGGCAAAGCGACAGGTTTACAGTCCTTTCGAGAATTATTGGGATGCGTTTCTGGAGTGGCGAAAACGCAATAGGCTGCGTACTCAATTGTGTCACCTGACGGACGGCGAGCTGGCGGACATCGGCATCACGCGCGGTGATATCGATTACGTTGCGACGCACCGAGGCATGGACTCGCGAAGCATCCTACCCGGCAGCTGAATATCTGCTGCGTGCCGGGGCGCGTACCTGCGCCAGCGATCGGCTTGGCGAATTGACGGCGTCAACCGTGGACGCTCTACGCCAGCACCTTGACGCCGCCGAGCGCGGTGACGCGACCGCGCTTCAGCATCACGATCTGCGTCGCCAGCTGGCGCAGTTCGGCGGCGTCGTGGCTGACATAGACCATCGGAATGCCCTCGTCGCGCAGCCGGATGAGATAGGGCAGGATTTCCTCCTTGCGGCCCTCGTCGAGCGAGCCCAGCGGCTCGTCGAGCAGCAGCAGGCGCGGCTTTGACAGCAGCGCGCGGCCGAGCGCGACGCGCTGGCGCTCGCCGCCGGAGAGTTGGCCGGGGCGGCGGTCGAGCAGATGGCCGATGTCGAGCAGGTCGGTGACGCGCTTCTGCTGCGCGGGATCCGGCGCGAGCCGGTTCATGCGGCGGCCGTAGTCGAGATTTTGCCGGACGTCGAGATGCGGAAACAGCCGCGCATCCTGAAACACATAGCCGATCCGCCGGCGGTGCGGCGGCACGTGAATGCCTTTCGACGTATCGTCCAGCATCTCATCATCGAGCGCGATGACGCCGCGATCGGGCCGCAGCAGGCCGGCGATCATGTTGATCAGCGAGGTCTTGCCGGCGCCGGACGCGCCGAACAGCCCGGTGACGCGGCCCTGGCTCTCGAACGTGGCTTCCAGCGAGAATTCGCCGAGCTGTTTTGTGACGTCGACGCGCAGCATGGTCAGTTCCCGTGCAGGCGTTTGGTGGCGCGCCGCGCGAACCATTCGGAGGCGATCAGGGCGCTCATCGCGATCGCGATGGAGATCAGCACCAGCCGCGCCGCCGCGGTGTCGCCGTCCGGCGTCTGGATCAGCGAATAGATCGCGGACGAAATGGTCTGGGTCTCGCCGGGAATGTTGGAGACGAAGGTGATGGTGGCGCCGAACTCGCCGATCGCCTTGGCGAAGCCGAGCACCATGCCGGCCAATATGCCCGGCAGCGCCAGCGGCAGCGTCACGGTGGCGAACACCTGCCAGGGTGCTGCGCCGAGCGTGCTCGACGCCTGCTCGAGCCGGCGGTCGATCGCCTCGATCGACAGCCGGATCGGCCGCACCAGCAGCGGAAACGACATGATGCCGCAGGCCAGCGCCGCGCCGGTCCAGCGAAACGCGAACACGATGCCGAGATGGTCGGCGAGCCACGCGCCGACCAGGCCGCGGCGGCCGAACGTCAGCAGCAGCAGATAGCCGGTGACGACCGGCGGCAGCACCAGCGGCAGATGTACCGCCGCGTCGAGGATCGACTTGCCCCAGAAATCATATCGCGCCAGCAGCCACGCCAGCGCGATGCCGAACGGCGTCGCCACCAGCGTTGCAATGACGGCCACCCGCAGCGACAGCAGGATGGCCGTCCATTCGGCCGGCGATATCTCGAACATCAGGTCGTCGGGCTGACCAGGAACTTGAAGCCGTATTTTTCGAGGATGGTCTTCGCCGCGGTGGAGCGCAGGAAGGCGAGATAGTCCGCGGTCTCCGGTTTCGCGGTCGTCGTCGCCGCGACGGGATAGATGATCGCCGGATGGGAATCGGCCGGGAAGGTGCCGACGACCTTCACGCCGGGCTCGACCTTGGCATCGGTCGAATAGACGATGCCCAGCACGGCTTCGCCGCGCGCCACCAGCGTCAGCGCGGCGCGCACGCTTTCGGCCATCGCGAATTTCGGCTCGGCGGCCTGCCACGAACCGAGCTTCTCCAGCGCGGCCTTGGCGTATTTGCCGACCGGCACGGACTTGACGTCGCCGGTCGCAATCTTGCCGTCGCCGGCGAGCTTGGCGAGGTCGAAGCCTGTGCCGATGGTCACGTTGTCGACCTTGGAGTCCTTCGGCGCGATCAGCACGATGCTGTTGCCGAGCAGATTGACCCGGGTCGGCTCGTTGATGTTCTTCTTGCCGATCGCGTAGTCCATCCAGTCGGTGTCGGCGGAGATGAACACGTCGGCCGGCGCGCCCTGTTCGATCTGCTTTGCCAGCGCCGAACTGGCGGCATAGCTCACCGTGACCTTGACGCCGGACTTGGCGGTATAGGCGGCGTCGATCTCGTCGAGCGCATTTTTCATCGAGGCGGCGGCAAAGACGGTCAGCGTCTTGTCCTGCGCGGCGGCTGGCGAATGGGCTGCCGTCAACGATACGGCGAAGGCCAGGAAAAGACCGGCGAGACGATTCATCGGGCGCTCCATGCATGAGTACGCGCCGCGTTTGCCGCGCGCAAGACAAGCGTTGGTTGGGTCGAGGCAACCATCGGAAGCGCCGTTCCGGTATTCCCTGGAGGACTTGCGGTCGATCAGGAATGTCGCCAGCCCTGACAATAGTCAGGTTGGAGCACGAGGTAAAGGCGGCTGCAGCCCAGCGGATTTGATCTTGCGCGGTCAGGGCTTCGCATCCGGCGCGTGTAGCACGGCCTTGCAGGCCGGCGGCAGCGCCGCCATGCGTCATCGGCGGCTTTGGTTTCGGCGGTACCGGCGGCGGCTTGGGATGCAGCACCGAGTCGCTGAACCAGTAGGCGAGATCGCCGGTGCTGCAGCCTTCGCCCTCGGTCGGCTCAGGCTGGCTTTCGCATTCGCCGGCGCCCGGCGGGCACTTGATGCGGATGTGGAAGTGATAGTCGTGGCCGTACATCGGCCGCACCTTGTGCAGCCAGCAGCGATCGCCCTTGGCCTCGCGGCACAGCGCCTTCTTGATCGCGGCGTTGACGAAGATGCGCTGCACGGTCGGTTCCAGCGCGGCGGCGCGGATCACGGCCAGATGCTTCGGCGTCCAGGCGTGCGGATCGATGTCGAGCCGGTCGCTGCGCACCATCATCACGGCCGACATTTCCTCGCGCTCGTTGCGCGACAATTGCCGCCCCGGCATCGGCGTCAGCCAGATGTCGGCGTCGAGCCCGACCTGGTGGCTGGCGTGGCCGGTGAACATCGGTCCGCCGCGCGGCTGCGACATGTCGCCGACCAGTATGCCCGTGCCAGCCCGCATCCTTGTGCGCCTTGGCCGCGAGCCGCTTGACCAGCGCGACGAGGTCCGGATGTCCCCAGTTGCGGTTGCGCGACAGCCGCATCACCTGCCAATTGTCGCCGTTGATCGGCAGCCCCTCCGCGCCGGCGATGCAGCCATGCGCATAGAAGCCGTGCACGCGCGTCGGCATCGCCGCCGGCAGCACCTTGCGGCCGAACAGTTCCTTGGCGGCGACCGAGGGATCGTTGGGGTTGGCAAGCGGCGGCAGCGGTTTTGGATTGACCGTGCCCTTGTCCTGCGCCCACGCGCCGGCGGCATTGGCGGCGGTCATGACGACAATGAGCGGGATCAGAATCAGGCGAGGGTTCATCGGATCACTCTATCCGCGAAAAACGTAGCATGAAACCGGCCGCGGGGCACGGCTGCGGAAAACGCAGATATTGCCGTTTGCGGCGGGCTGCAATGATGAAATCTGCGTGAGGCAAAGGGCTGGTTGTCGTGGCCGCGGCTACTGCAGCTGAATATTCGCCGACCTGATCACCTTGGCCCACCGCTCGACTTCCTCGCGCATGTAGGCGGATGCCTTGTCGGCCGGACCGCCAAACGTGACGGCCGACAGCTTCTTGAACTGTTCCTGCAACGCAGGCTGGCGCAATGCCTCGTTCACGTCGGCATTGATCCTGTCGATGATGTCCTTCGGCGTCTTGGGTGGCGCCACGATGCCGTACCACGCGACGGCTTCAAAGCCGGGAAGCGTTTCGGCAATCGTCGGGACATTCGGCAGCGACGGCAGGCGGGTGGAGGAGGCCACCGCGAGCAGTTTCAGCTTGCCGGCCTGAGCCAGCGCCAGCGAGACGCCGAGATTGTCGAACATGACGTCGACCTCGCCGGCGACGAGCCCTTGCAGCGCGGGCGCCGAGCCGCGATAGGGAATGTGCCGCAGCTTCACCTTTGCCATCAGCTGAAACAGCTCCGAGGTGAGATGCGAGGTCGTGCCGTTGCCTTGCGTGGCGCAGATGGTTCGATCGGAATTGCCCTTCAGGAATGCGATCAACTCCGGCACGTTCGACGCCTTGATGTTTTGCGGATTGACCATCAGCGCATTCGGCACCTGCGCCATCACGATGACAGGCTCGAACCTGGTCGGGTCGTAGCCCAGTTTCGGATACAGGTTGTGATTGATCACGAGCGGCGGCGGTGGTGACGACAGCAGCGTGTAGCCGTCGGGCGCAGAATGGTAGACCTGTTCGGCGCCGATGTTGCCGGCAGCACCCGTGCGGTTCTCGATCACCACCGGCTGGCCCCATTTGCGCGACAGCCAGTCGGCGACAATCCGCGGAATTGCGTCAGCCGTTCCTCCGGCCGGAAATGGAACGACGATCTTGACCGGACGGTCCGGGTAATCACTGGCCCGCGCCGGGGTATGGCCATGCGCGAGGAGGGCGAGAAGCAGCGTCAGAAAAGCCAGTGGACGGCGAACGGGAAGATCTGGCGCAGAGCCGGGCATACGATCTCCTCCCGCTAGCCGCAGCTGCGCCGCCCGGTGGGACCGTCGGCGCTTGGTGTTTGCAGCAAGGAAGGATAGCTTGAGCGCGCGAGCTTCCGAAGCAGTTTTTGCGTGAGACGATGACGCAGCCGCAACGCACTGTCGTGATCATTGGAGGCGGAATTGGCGGGCTGTTCGCCGCCAATGCGCTGATCGCGCACGGCTTCGACGTTTCCGTCTACGAGCAGGCACCTGCGCTGGGCGAGGTCGGGGCAGGGGTGTTCCTGACGCCGAACAGCGTGCGGCAATTGCAGCGGGTCGGGCTTGGATCTCAGGTGGAGCGATGGGGCGCCAGGGTCGGCCACGGCTCTCACTATTTCCGCCATGATGGCGCGCCGATCGCCCCGGTCCAGGTGACGAACTCGTCGGGCTGGAACGCCACCTTCGGCATGCACCGCGCCGACCTCGTCGAGATGCTGGCGAGCGCATTGCCATCCGGCGTGGTGCGCACCGGTCATCGCGCCACGGGCTTCGAACAGACGGATGATGCTGCGCGCGTATCCTTTGCCAACGGCACGGTGGCCGAAGGCGATGTCGTCGTCGCGGCCGATGGCATCCACTCCGAACTGCGGCCCCATGCCGCGCCGCCGTCCCGGCCGGTCTTTCATGGTTCCGTCGCCTATCGTGGCGTGCTGCCGCGCGAGCGCATTCCGCACTGGCCGACCGACCGCTGGCAGATGTGGCTCGGCAAGGGAAAACACTTCCTCAGCTTTCCGGTGCGCGCGGGCGAACTCATCAACTATGTCGGCTTCGTGCCGGCGGACGCGGAAATGAAGGAATCCTGGTCGGCGCCGGGCGATCCCGATGTGCTGCGCCGCGAATTCGCAGGTTGGGATCCGCGCATCGGAACGCTATTGAGCCAGGTCGAAACCACATTTCGCTGGGCGCTGTACGACCGCGAGCCGCTGCCGAACTGGACTCGCGGCCGCCTGACGCTGCTCGGCGACGCCGCGCATCCGATGCTGCCGCATCTCGGCCAGGGCGCCAACCAGTCGATCGAGGACGGCATGGCGCTGGCGACCATTCTGGCGCAGGCGCCCACCGCCCGCGTGCCGGCGGCGCTCAAGGCATATGAGCAATTGCGGCGCGAGCGCGTGGCGGCCGTTCAGCGTGGCGCGCGCGAGAACGGCATGCGCTACAATTCGTCCTATGCCGATCTCGGCGTGCGCGACGCCGAGATTACCGCGCATGCCGCGTTCCGCAGGCGGCTCTACGACCACGATGTGGTGCCGGAAGCGCAAGCCGTCGCGGCTGCCTTGGGTTGAACGGGCGTGATGCCGCTACCGCGTTAACCGCGCGATAACCCATTTGACCGGTGGTGCGGTCTCATACGCTCGTTCGGCGTTTCGCGCATTCCTTGTACATCCAGGACGGGCGTCGCCTTCCAGCAACACCGGTGTGGCTATTTTGCCCCGCTAATTTGCGATTTGCGTCAAAAGCGATACACGCGAAGCGTGTGCATGCATCTGCGGCCTGTCGTGAGTGCGCGTGTGCTCAAGCCCTTTCAGCGGCAAGAGATACCATTTTTTCAGATACTTATCCCACAACATCGCTCGCGTGAATGCGCGAGGTAAGCGTGGCGATGCCGACCAAGAAGCGAAAAACTGCAGGGAAGCCCAAGCAGGCCGCGGCGATGATGCGCTTTCCGGGCCGGCCGGTGAAGTCCGCGCCCAAGCCCGCCGTCAAGCGCAGCCGCCGCACGCCCGCTGTCGCCGGCGAGATCGTGCGCAGGCGCGACGAACTCGATGCGGCGCTTGCGGAAGCGCGCAAGTCGCATGAGCGCCTGCGGGAGGCGATCGACCTCCTGCCGCAGGGCGTCGTGTTTCTCGACGCCGAAGGCCGCTACATCCTCTGGAACAAGAAATATGCCGAGATGTACAGCCGCACTTCGGACCTGTTCAAGCCGGGCGTGCGGCTGGAGGATACGATCCGCGTCGGCGTTGCGCGCGGCGATTATCCGGAAGCCGTCGGCCGCGAGGAGGAATGGATCGCAGCCCGGCTCGAGAAGCTGTATCAGCCCGGCGAGCGGCACGAGCAGAGGCTGGCCGACGGTCGCGTCATCCTGATCGATGAGCGTATGACCGAGGACGGCGGCATCATCGGCCTGCGCGTCGATATCACCGAGTTGAAGCAGCGGGAGGCCTCGTTCCGGCTGCTGTTCGACAGCAACCCGGTTCCGATGATCGTCTGCGCGCTCGGCGACGAACGCATCCTTGCGGTCAACGATGCCGCGGTCCAGCACTATGGCTATAGCCGCGACGAATTCGAGAAGTTGACGATCCGCAGCCTGCAGGCGTTCGACGCCGAACTGCCATGGGCGGGCGACAACCGCGCCGCGCGCGCCTGGAAGCATGTCCGCGCCGACGGTGCGCTGATCGACCTCGCAATCTATTCGCGCCAGCTCGTCTATAACGACCGCCCCGCCGCTTTGCTGGCGCTGATGGACACCACCGAACGCAAGCGCGCCGAGGCGCGGCTGACGTTCATGGCCCAGCATGACGCCCTGACCGGGTTGCCGAACCGCAATCTGCTGCGCCAGCAGATGGACGACGTCCTGCTGCGTTCGCGCCGCAGCGCCGAGAAGGTGGCGGTGCTGGTGCTCGGCCTCGACCATTTCAAGGCGATCAACGACACGCTCGGACACGGCATCGGCGACAAGCTGCTGCGCGGCGTCGGCAAGCGCTTGCGATCGATGCTGCGCGACGACGACAAGCTGGCCCGGCTCAATTCCGACGAGTTCGCGATCGTGCAGAGCGGGGTGACGCGGCCCGAGGATGCCGCGTTCCTGGCCCGGCGCCTGCTGGACGCCATCGGCGATCCCTTTCTTCTGGATGAGCATTCCGTCGTGATCGGCGCCAGCATCGGCATCGCGATGTCGCCCGGCGACGGCGATGAATCCGAAAAGCTTCTGAAGAACGCCGACCTCGCTTTGTCGCGCGCCAAGAACGATTCGCGCGGCACCTTCTCGTTCTTCGAGGCCGGCATGGACGCGCGCGCCCAGGCGCGTCGCAAGATCGAAATCGAGCTGCGCGAGGCCGTGCAGGGCGACACGTTGCGGCCCTATTACCAGCCGCTGGTCGACCTTGCGAGCGGGCGCATCACCGGCTTCGAGGCGCTGGTGCGCTGGCCGCATCCCGAGCGCGGCATGATCTCGCCGGCCGAATTCATTCCCGTCGCGGAAGAAACCGGCCTGATCAACGCCGTCGGCGGCTTGATGCTGCGCCGTGCCTGCGCCGATGCGTCGCAATGGCCCGACGACGTTCATGTCGCCGTCAACCTGTCGCCGCTGCAGTTTCGCGTCGGCAATCTGCTGCAGCTGGTGATGGATACGCTGAAGCAGACCGGCCTGCCGGCGCGGCGGCTGGAACTCGAGATCACCGAGACGCTGCTGCTGGAAAAGAGCAGCGAGGTGCTGGCGACGCTGCATGCGCTGCGCGCGCTCGGCGTCCGCATCTCGATGGACGATTTCGGGACCGGTTATTCCAGCCTGAGCTATCTGCGCAGCTTTCCGTTCGACAAGATCAAGATCGACCAGTCCTTCGTGCGCGACCTCGCCTCCAATCCGGATGCGCAGGCGATCGTGCGTTCGATCATCAGCCTCGGCAAGGGGCTGGGCGTCACCATCACGGCGGAAGGCGTCGAGACCGAGGCCGAAGTCGAGTGCCTGCGCCGGGAGGGTTGCCACGAAGGGCAGGGTTTTCTGTTCAGCCGCGCGCGGCCCAATGCGGAAATCGTCGGCCTGTTGAAGACGCAAGGCAACTGGAGTTCGCCGGCAGGTGCGGCGCTGGTGGCGTGAGGTTGCGCGGACGAAGCAAGTAGCCCGCATGAGCGCCGCGATATGCGGGGAGACGACCCGGGGTCGCTTCGCTCGCCCGGGCTACAGGCTGCACTAGGCTCATCGCGCCGTCTTCTTCCGCGCATGATAGGTCAGCGCCAGCGCGATGCAGTGGCGCAGCGCGGCCTCTGGCAGTTTTTCGCCGGCGTCGAGCAGGATGCTGCGGTTGCCGCCATAGCGCAGCTCCGGATAGAGCTCGCGAAACGTCTCGACCAGATCGGTCTGGCAGTGGAAATACACCGCGTAGCCGCCGGCTTCGTTCTTGAGCTGGTCGATCCGGACGGTGCTGCCGCTCTTGCTCTCGGTCGTGAGATAGCTCGGCTGCCCCCATTTGAGGGCTTCCTCCAGCGCGCCGACGCCCTTGGTGGTCTTCGCGGTGTCGAAGATCAGCCGGCGCAGCGCCCGCAATTTGGCTTGGACCGGGCGGGGGTAGGCGCCGAACACCGCATCGACTGCCGCCGCCGAGGAATCCGCACGCTTCTTGCGGGACGCAGTTATCTGTGATGTTTTCGCCATAGCAACCTGCCCGTGTCATTCGTTGAACAGATTAGCCAGTAGTTCGCGAAAGTGCATAGCTGATTTCAGTGATGGAAATCCGGTGTCCGTAATGAGCGTTCATCCCGATGTGCCCGTAACGATTGTGCCGAAATACGCGCGGTTTTCGCGCCGATTTCGTGGGATCATGCTCGACTGGATGATCTTGATGATCATCCTTTTCGGCGCGCTGATGTTGGTGAGCATGGTACGAAACGACAGTTTTGCCCGCGTGCTCGGAGCCGGGGTGATAGCAACGCTCTTGCTGTACGAGCCGATCCTGGTGTCGTTCACCGGAAGCACGCTCGGGCACTATTTCACCAATCTACGCGTCGTTGACGAACGCACCGGCGGCAATGTGAGCTTCCTCAAGGCCTGCGCCCGCGCCGCAATCAAGGGTGTGCTCGGCCTGTACTCGTTCGTCATTCTGACGGCGACCCGCCGCAATCAGGCAGTTCATGACATTTTGACGAAATCGACCGTGCAGATCCGCGATCCTGGGAGGGCTTCGCCGAGCCAGTACGTAGAGGAACGGAACGAACCGGCGGATGCCAGTCTGCCGCCGCCGTGGCGGCGCATTGCGGTGATTTGCGTGTATCTTGCGTTGATGCTCGTTGTCTATCTGACCATGATGATGAGCCTCAACCTCGCCGGTGTGATCTCCAATGCGTGTCTTGGCGATCCCGGCCGTTGCTCGGCGGGCGAGCGGGTCTTCGATACTGCAGTGGGGGTTTTGCTTCTGCTGATGGCGGCGCTGATCATTGCGCGTGGCTGGAAGGGCAGACTGTTCGGCGCGCGCAGAACGCGCTGACCGATACGACGCCCGCGCCCCTCCATCCGGTGGAGCGCGACCCGGCCGCTTCGAACGATTACGCGGCGTCGCGCAGGCCTGCCAGGAACGTGTCGACGCGCTTGTGCAGGGCGTCGGCCTGCTGGCCGAGCTGGCTGGAGGCGGCCGCGACGTTGCTGGCCAGCGCGCGCGACTGGTCGGCGGACTGGCTGGCGCCGGTGACGTTGACCGAGACTTCGGTGGTGCCGGTGGCCGCCTGCTGCACGCTGCGGGCGATTTCGCGCGTCGCCGAATCCTGCTCTTCGACGGCCGCGGCGATCGTGGTGGCGATGCCGCTGATCTCGCGGATGGTGTTGCTGATGCCGCCGATCGCGGTCACGCAGTCGCCGGTCGCCGCTTGAATCGCCGCGACCTGGCCGGCGATTTCTTCCGTGGCCTTGGCGGTCTGGTTGGCGAGTTCCTTGACCTCGGAGGCGACGACGGCAAAGCCGCGGCCGGCTTCGCCGGCGCGCGCGGCCTCGATGGTCGCGTTCAGCGCCAGCAGGTTGGTCTGGCTGGCGATCGCCCCGATCAGGCGAAGCACGTCGCCGATCTTTTCGGCCGCCGAGGCCAGGCTGCTCACCATTTCGGTGGTCTGTCCGGCCTTGACCACGGCGTCGTCGGCGACCCGGCTGGAATGGGTGACCTGACGGCCGATCTCGGCCACCGAGGATGCCAGCTCTTCGGTCGCGGCGGCGACGGCGTTGACGCTGCCGGATGCCTCGTCGGAAGCGGCAGCCGCCGCGGCGGCGCGCTGCGAGGTGCCGTTCACGCTGGTCGCGATCTCGCCGGCCACCCGCTGCATGTCGGTCGTTGCCTGGGCGACGGCGGCGACGACGCTCTTGACGTCGGCCTCGAAGCGATCGGCCATCTGGCGTTGCAGGGTCTTCTTCTCGAGCTCGGTCTGGTGCTTGGATGCCTCCTGCGCCTCGCGCATGCCGCGCGCCTCGATCATGCTGCGGCGGAACGTTTCGACCGCGCTCGCCATGGTGCCGAGTTCGTCGCGGCGTTCGCTGCCCGGAATCGTGACGTCGATCTCGCCGCCGGAGAGGCGGTTCATGACCGCCGTGATGGCAGCCAAAGGCCGGGATAGCCCGCGGCCGAGCAGCAACGCCAGCAGGATCGCGCCGAACAGGATGGCGACCGTGCCCAGGATCAGGCTGCGCTGCGAACTCGCCGCTGCCGCCTCATACTCGGTCGTATCCTTGATGATCTCCAAAATGCCGACCGGCTGTCCAGCATAGTTTTTGATCTGCCCGATATAGATCGCGGCGGGACGGCCCGAGAGCGTCGCGTCGCGGCGCAGAGTTTGGCCGTCGAACACGCTCTTGAGTTCGCTGGCGGTGGTGACCACGCCGTCGCCGAAGGTCGAGGAGAGCCTCTTGAATTCCTTGCCGTCATACGAATAGACCGCGAGGTCGATGCCGAAACGCTTCTTGGCGCGATCGACGAATTCCTTGCCGAAGGCCGCGCCGACGTCGACATTGGCCAGCGTCTTGCCGTCGCGCACGATCGGCGTCATGCCGAAAATGCTGAGAGCCTCCCGGCCGGGTTCGACGCCGACGATCTGCTTGCCGGTTCTGGTCGCCTCAACCACGGTGCTGCGGCGGGAAGAGATATCGTCGCCGAATACCTTGGGAGCATGGACACGGTAAACCACGCTGGCCGGAGGCTTCTGGAAGGTGATCAGGGGGATGCCCTGCGCCGTCAACGCCTTCATGGCGTCGCCGAGCAGCGCCGCCAGCCCATCGCGGTCTTCCTTGGCAAGCGCGTCAGCGACCGGCGGCAGCGCGGCGACGACGGAACTGACCGCCAGCGCGGCGCGGCCTTCATAGTCGATGGCGGCGATCACGCTTTCATATTGCAGCTTGAGCTGCTGATCGAGCGCGAGCTCCGTCAGCGAACGCTGCTGGGCAATCGAGAAGGTTCCAAGGATGCCGCAGGCGACGGCTACCGTCAGCGAAATGGCGAGGATCAGGCGAACGGCGATTGAGCGAATCTTGAACATGATACGTACGGAAGCTCCAGCGGCAGGGCTCCGTTACTGATTTCATGAATTGTTTAACAACACGGGGAAATGCCGGTCCGTAGAACTACGGAACGTCACCGCGCGGTCGGCGTTCCTTCGAGATGGCCCGACAGGATCGCCTTGCCGACATCCTCGTAATGCGAGTCGCGGCCCTGGATCTGCTGCGCGATGGCGTGCATGTCGCGAAAGCGGCGTTCGAAGGGGTTGGCGTTGAACACGGCGGTGGCGCCGGCCATGTGATACGCCGTGTCGACCACGGCGGCCGATTGATGGATGCTCCAGGTCGCGGCGATGCGCAGCGCGATGCGATGGGCTTCGGTGAGCGTTCCGTCGCGCACGAGATCGCGCCAGACTTCCGCTGCGGTGGAATAGAGATAGGCGCGGGTGGCGCGCCACTGCGCCTCCATGCGGCCGACGACGCCCTGCACGGCGTTGTTCTCCCGCATCGCCTTTTGCGCCTGCGGGGTCTTGCCGCGCGCCAGCTCGATCGCGGCATCGAGCGTTGCGCGCGCGACGCCGACCGATGTCGCGGCAAAGCCCATGCTGAACACCATGTTGGTGGAGAGCTTGTACAGCGGCCCGTTCTCGCGGCGGGCTGCCGCCTCGTCGCGCAGCGCGGCGAATTTTTCCGGGATGAAGAGGTTCTCGACCGAATAGGAATCGGTGCCGGTGCCGCGCAGGCCGATCACGTCCCAGACGTCGTACATCGTGGCGCTGGCTCATCGGAAACAGGATGGTGCGGATCTCCGGCGAACCGTCCGCCTTGCGCCGCGGCGTGCCGTCGGCCTCGACGACGCGCGACATGCGCGCCGAGCCAGCTCGCCTGCCGCGAGCCGGAGGCAAAATCCCAGCGCGCGCTGGCCTTGTAGCCGCCCGGCACCGCCTGCACTTCGTGCTTGATCGCGCCCCAGGCCAGGATGCCCGGCGCGGTGTTGAAGATTTCATTGGCGGCGTCGGGATCGAGATAGGCCGCGGTCATGGCGCAGACGCTGCACTGGCCGAGGCACCACGCGGTCGAGGCATCGGCCTTGGCGACCTCCTCCTGCATCTGCATGAAGGCTTCCAGCGGCGCCTCGGTGCCGCCAAAACTCTTCGGCAGCAGCGAACGATACAGCCCGTTCTCGATCAGCGCCTGGGTCACCGCCGGCGTCAGCCGCCGCGTCCGCTCGATCTCGTCGGCTTCGCGCGCGATCAGGGGCGCCAGCGCGCGGGCACGCTCGACGAGGTCGAGGCCGGGATGCTTACTCATGCGTTCCTCGCATTCGCTTGTTCTTGGATTTGTTCTTCTTGGCCGCAATGGTGACCTATCCGCCGCCCTCGATCAAGGCAGCGGATCGCTCACGCCGTCGCCCGCCCGAGATCGAGCGACGGTTGCGACGGCCGCTTGGCCGACGGGAAACTCAGCGCCACGGCGACGGCGGCGATGCCGATGGCGAAGGAACCGACATAGAGCCAGCTGTAGGTGTGGAAGGTGTCGAACACCCAGCCGCCGGCCAGCGGGCCCAGCGCCATGCCGAGGCTGGCGAAGGCGGAGACGGCGCCGAACATGCTGCCCATGATGCGCACGCCGAAATATTCGCGCACCAGCACGGCATAGAGCGGCATCACGCCGCCATAGGCGAGGCCGAACACCACCGACAGCGCGTAGAATTCGCCGAGCTGGCCGACCGCGAGATAGGTCGCGATCGCCATCGCCTGCACGAACAGGCCGCCGACCAGCACGTGCTTGGCGCCGAGGCGATCGGCCAGCACGCCGAGCAGCAGCCGTCCGCCGAGGCCGGAGAAGCCGGCAAGGCTGTAGACGGTGACGGCGGTGAGCGGCGCGATGCCGCAGATCATGGCGTAGCTCACCATGTGGAAGATCGGCCCGGAATGCGCCGCGCAGCAGGCGAAATGCGCCAGCGCCAGCGTGATGAATTGCGGGGTGTTCAGCGCCTGCGCGACGGTCCATTCCCGCTCGGGCGCGCCGGTTCCATTGGCGGCCGCCGGGCTCGAGGGCGCCGGCGCGGGCCGCACCAGAAACGAGGCCGGTATCAACAGCGCCAGCGCGACGATGCCGATCACCAGCATCGCCGTGCGCCAGTCATAGTTCGTGATCAGCCAGCTCGCGAACGGCGCGACCGTGAGCGGCGAAACCCCCATGCCGGCCGAGACCAGCGCCACCGCGAGGCTGCGCTGGTGCTCGATCCAGGCGCTCGCCGCCGCCACCATCGGCGCATAGAAACTGCCGGCCGCAATGCCGATCAGGACGCCGAAGAAAAACTGGAACTGCCACAGGCTGGTGGCCTGGCTCGCGCCGATCAGCCCGGCGCCGAGCAGCAGCGTGCCTGACAGCACCACGATGCGGGTGCCATAGCGGTCGGACAGCGTGCCCCAGAAGAACGCCGCCAGCCCCATCGCGAGAAAGTCGATCGTCGCCGCCGCCGACACGCCGCTGCGCGACCAGCCCATGTCTTGCGAGATCGGCTGCAGGAACACCGCCAGCGACAGCATCGAGCCGAACGCCGACGCAGGTCATCAGCGCGCCGACGGCGACGACGACCCAGCCGTAGGAAGATCCGGAGGACTCCCCATGCGTTTCCTCTGCTCTTTTTTGTATTTATGCGCGAGGGGATGGTGGCTATCGGCAGACGGCAAGAAGGTGCGCGGACTGGCGAATGCCCGCCATCCTGTCCGGCGCGCGAAGGCGCTGGGCCGCACCTTTGCCGCTCGCGATACGAAGAGCTGCGAGCGATAGCGCCGTCGAGATCGCGCTGGGCGAGCGCCGCAGAACGACCGCCGGTCACTCGCGTCGTGCCGCTCATCTGCACGACGCGTCAATGGCTCGCAAGACGCGTCAGGCGCACGCCGGCAATCGTGGCTGCTTTGCTGCGGGTCATTCTCGGCATGTCACAAATCACCGGTTAGCCTCAGCCGACGGCATCGGCGTCGGATCGCCTCAGCTATCCACCTTCAGCGCGGCAATGAACGCTTCCTGCGGGATGTCGACCTTGCCGAACTGCCGCATCTTCTTCTTGCCTTCCTTCTGCTTCTCCAGAAGTTTGCGTTTGCGCGTGATGTCGCCGCCGTAGCATTTGGCGGTGACGTCCTTGCGCAGCGCGCGGACGGTTTCGCGGGCGATCACCTTGCCGCCGATCGCGGCCTGGATCGGGATCTGGAACATGTGCGGCGGGATCAGTTCCTTCATCTTCTCGACCATGGCGCGGCCGCGGCCTTCGGCGCGGGTCCGGTGCACCAGCATCGACAGCGCATCGACCGGCTCGTTGTTGACGAGGATCTGCATCTTGACGAGATCCGCCACCTTGTAGTCGGTCAGATGATAGTCGAACGAGGCGTAGCCCTTGGAGACCGATTTCAGGCGGTCGTAGAAATCGAACACCACTTCGTTGAGCGGCAGATCGTATTTCACCATCGCGCGGGAGCCGACGTAGGTCAGCTCCTTCTGCGCGCCGCGGCGGTCCTGGCACAGCTTCAGGACGCTGCCGAGATATTCGTCGGGCGTCAGGATCGTGGCCTCGATCCACGGCTCCTCGATCTCGGCGATCTTGACCACGTCGGGCATGTCGACGGGATTGTGGATCTCGATCTCCTGGCCGTCGGTCAGGTGCATCTTGTAGATCACGCTCGGCGCGGTCGCGATCAGATTGAGGTCGAACTCGCGCGACAGCCGCTCCTGGATGATTTCCAGATGCAACAGCCCGAGGAAGCCGCAGCGGAAGCCGAAGCCGAGCGCGGCGGAGGTTTCCATCTCGAAGGAGAAGCTCGCGTCGTTGAGGCGCAGCTTGCCCATCGCCGCGCGCAGCGTCTCGAAATCGTCGGCATCGACCGGGAACAGGCCGCAGAACACCACCGGGATCGCCGGCTTGAAGCCCGGCAGCATCTCGGTGACCGGCTTGCGGTCGTCGGTGATGGTGTCGCCGACGCGCGTGTCGGCGACTTCCTTGATCGCCGCGGTGATGAAGCCGATCTCGCCGGGGCCGAGTTCGTCGACCTGCGTCATCTTCGGCGTGAAGAAGCCGACGCGCTCGACGTCATAGGCCGCGTTGGTGCCCATCATGCGGATGCGGCTCGCCCTTCTTCATCACGCCGTCGACCACGCGAATGAGCACGACGACGCCGAGATAGACGTCGTACCAGCTGTCGACCAGCAGCGCCTTCAGCGTCGCGTCGCGGTCGCCCTTCGGCGGCGGCAGGCGGGTGACGATGGCTTCCAGCACGTCGGGAACGCCGAGGCCGGTCTTGGCCGAGATCATCACGGCGTCCGACGCGTCGATGCCGATCACGTCCTCGATCTGCTGCCTTATCTTCTCGGGTTCGGCCGCGGGCAGGTCGACCTTGTTGAGGACCGGCACGATCTCATGATCGTGTCGAGCGCCTGGTAGACGTTGGCGAGCGTCTGCGCTTCGACGCCCTGGCTGGCGTCGACCACCAGCAGCGAGCCTTCGCAGGCCGCCAGCGACCGCGAGACTTCGTAGGCGAAGTCGACATGGCCGGGCGTGTCCATCAGGTTGAAGATGTAATCCTTGCCGTCCTTGGCGCGGTAGTTCAGCCGCACCGTCTGCGCCTTGATGGTGATGCCGCGCTCGCGCTCGATATCCATGGAATCGAGCACCTGCTCCTTGCCCGCCATTTCGCGATCGGTCAGGCCGCCGGTCATCTGGATCAGGCGGTCGGCCAGCGTCGATTTGCCATGGTCGATATGGGCGACGATGGAGAAGTTGCGGATGTTGGAAATGGGGACAGTTGTCATGGGGCGCGGGATAGCATTCACACCCCCGTGCGGCAACCATATTGCTGTATTTCAAGGGGGTTTCTTCACGCCAAGCTGATTCCACTTGCGCCCGAAAACGCGCTACGCACGGGGCCATGTCGAGTACCTCAGTTTCGTCCGCAGCTGCGCGCCCAAAACGCATTCCCTCCGTCCGGCGGCTGGCGGCGTGGCTGGCCGCGCGTCGCCAGCGATCCCAAGGCCGGCCTGTGGCTGGTCATCGGCTTTGCGGCGGTTCACGCGGTGCTGTGGACGCTGATTCTGGTCAATCTGAAGACCGGGCAGGACGTCCATATGGACGTCGCGGAAGCCTACGCCTGGGGCCAGAAGTTCCTGCTCGGCTATGGCAAGCACCCGCCGCTGTCGGGATGGGTCGCCGGCGTCTGGTTCAGGCTGTTTCCGGTCACCGACTGGGCGACCTATGCGCTGGCGATGGCGACGCTCGGTTGCGGGCTCGTGATCTGCTGGCTGAGTTGGCGCTGCGCGTGGTCGATCGCCGCCGCGCGTTCTTCGTCGTGGTGATGCTCGCGCTCTATCCGATCTTCAACTTCAAGGGCTTCAAGTACAATCCGGACCTGCTGCAGCTCGTCACGCTGCCGCTCGTCGTGCTGGCCTATCTCGACGCGTTCGAGAAGCGCAGCATCAGGTCCGGCGTCTGGCTCGGGCTCGCCGGCGCGCTGGCGCTGATGACCAAATACTGGGTGCTGACCATGATCGGCGCCGTCGGCCTTGCCGCGCTGATCCATCCCGCGCGCCTGCAATTCCTGCGCTCGCCGGCGCCGTGGGTCGCGATTGCCACGCTCGTGGTGGCGATGCTGCCGCATCTGATGTGGCTGAAGCAGGTCGATTTCGTCCCGCTCACCTATGCCGGCGATACCTATTCGCTCACCGACCGCGCGCAGATCGACGATCTCGCGCTCGGCTATGTCCTGCATAATCTCGCGCTGCTGGCCGTTGCCGGTGGTGCTCGGCGCGATCGCGCTGGCGCTGGCGGCCGTTCCGCTTGACGCCGTTTCCGGCCCTGGCGCGCGGCGCCAATTCCGGCGTGAACCTGTCGCAGGCGCTCAATGTCTGGATCATCCAGGCGGTGGTGGCGATCGGGCCGCCGCTCGGCGCCGTGCTATTCCACGTCTACATCAAGACCGACTGGGGCATCCCGCTGTTCTTCCTGATGCCGCTCGCGCTGATCGCGATCCCGGCGGTGCGGGTCCGGAAAGTCGCGCTGTTGAACCTGACGGCGACCTGGCTGGTGATTTCGCTCGTCGTGCTGGCGGCATCGCCCAGGATCGTCGCCTATGAACTGAGCGAAAAGCGCACGGCCGGCGCGACCTACCGCGCGCGTTCCGAACTCGCCCGCGAACTGACGGAAGCCTGGCACACGCGGTTTCAATTCGCGCTGGCCGGTGGTCGCGGCCTATACCGATACCGGCCAGCCCGTCACCTTCTACAGCCCCGATCATCCGGCGCCGCTGACGCCGGACGAGCCGTGGTCGTCGGGCCTGACCTCGCTCGACGACGCGAAGCGATCGGGCTTCATCGGCATCTGCGAGGCCGGCGACTGGAAGCTGGAAAAATGCGAGGCGTGGATGAAGGCCCATGCCGCCAATGCCGAGCGCATGGTGATGACCACGCGGCGGTTCTTCCTAGGGCATGCCCGGCCCCGCGACGGCCTGGAACATCTTCATCGTGCCGCCGGCCAAATAGAAACGGCCAACCAGAAAACAAAAGGGGGTAACGCATGGATCTGGACCTGACGGACAAGACGGCGCTCGTCACCGGTTCGACGCGCGGCATCGGGCTCGCGACCGCGATCGGGCTTGCGCAAATGGGCGCGGAGGTGATCGTCAACGGGCGCGACAAGGCGGCGGTCGGCGAGGCCGTGGCAAAAGTCGAGCAGGCCGCGCCGTCGGCCAAGGTGCATGCGCGCGGTGTTCGATCTCGGCGATGCGGCGGGCTGCGCCGCGCTGGTGAAGCAATTCCCCGACGTCGACATCCTCGTCAACAATCTCGGCATCTACGAGCCGAAGGGCTTCTTCGACATCGAGGACGCCGATTGGACCAAAATGTTCGAAGTCAACGTGATGAGCGGGGTCCGGCTGACGCGGCATTATCTGAAGCGGATGCTGGACAACAAGGACTGGGGCCGCGTCGTGTTCGTCTCCAGCGAGTCCGGCGTCTTCATCCCGAAGGAGATGGTGCATTACGGCTTCTCGAAGTCGGCGCAGCTCGTCATCGCGCGCGGCGCGGCGGAGACGACCAAAGGCACCAACGTGACCGTCAATTCGGTGATGCCCGGTCCGACCTGGGTCGAGATGGCGCCGGTTCGTCTGGCCGCGCGCGCCGAGGCTGCCGGCACCACCGTCGACGATCTCGTCCAGCGCACCTTCACCGAACGCCGCCCGGCGTCGCTGCTGCAGCGCTACGCCAAGCCGGAAGAGGTCGCCAATCTGATCTGCTACGTCTGCTCAAAAGCCTCCAGCGCCACCAACGGCGCCGCGCTCCGCGTCGACGGCGGGATCGTCACGAACCCGTTTTGAGCTGTCAGACTCTCGTCAGACTGTAGGGTGGGCTGAGCGCAGCGAGCCCACCATCTCATGCAACGAGTACGCTGCGAAATGGTGGGCACGCTGCGCTTTGCCCACCCTACGAATTCTGGCGTTGATGCGCGCTCACACGCCTTCTTCGTTGAACTTGTCGGCGACCAGCGCTGCGATGGCGTCGATCGCGGCCTGCGCCTCGGGGCCGATCGCGGAGACCGTCGACCGTGGTTCCCGGTCCCGCCGCCAGCATCATCAGGCCCATGATCGAGGTGCCGCCGACGGTCTCGCTGCCGCGCGTCACCCAGACCTCGGCGTTGAACTTTTCGACCATCTGGACGAATTTCGCCGAGGCCCGCGCATGCAGGCCGCGCTTGTTGATGATCAGAAGTTCCCGCGAAATGGCGCCCGCCGGCACGCTCGGCCCGAGTTCCTTTTCGGGCGCGGCGTCGTCGCTCATTTGCCGGCGAGGACGCGGCTGGCGATGGTCACGTATTTGCGACCGGCTTCCTGGGCCATGGCGATGGCGTCGGGAAGCGAACGCTCCTCGCGCACCTTGGCGAGCTTGACCAGCATGGGAAGATTGATGCCTGCGAGCACTTCCACCTTGGGACGGCTCATGCAGGAAATCGCAAGGTTGGAAGGTGTGCCGCCGAACATGTCGGTGAGGATGGCGACACCATCGCCGCTGTCGACGCGATTCACCGCTTCGATGATATCGCTTCGACAGAGATCGGAGTCGTCTTCGGCTCCAATCGTGATGGCTTCAATTTGTTTTTGCGGACCCATGACATGTTCGAGCGCCGCCTTGAACTCGTCGGCAAGGCGCCCATGGGTCACAAGCACTAGACCAATCATCGGAAACTCCTCGCGGGTGCTTTTTGGTGCACCGCACGAACGCGCCACTTTGACCATCCAGAGGCCCCGCGCAAGAGGGCATCTTGGCTATTGTTCCAGTACTTGGCGGTAAACAGTGAGGCCTGTGCCGGTTTAATCAGTGGCGATATTGGGGCTTATATGGTTACCAATCCCCTTCGAACAATCATCCAAAGGTTGGACGGAACCCGAACTCGCGGTTGTCGTCAGCGCGGCTGCAATCAGCGGGAGGGGCGCATAACCAATTCCAATAGGGATTCGCGGTAATAAAACACCATTTAGGCGGATAGAGAGCGCTTCCGGCGGCGGCAGCCGCTCGGCATCGCTGGCCGCGAGATCGACCACCAGGCCGACCACGGCCTCCGCGACAAAGTCGCAATGGCGGATGCCGAGGCCCCGGACCTCGATCAGGCCGGCCAGTTCCGGCGCCGGGCGGACCCAGCAATTGTCCGGCGACTGTGTCGAGATGGACACGGTCATCGCCGACCAGAACGGCCGGCGGAAGCTGTCCGGCGCGTCCGGCGAGAATCAGATCGAAGGCCAGCCGCGACTTGCCGGCGCCTGACGGCCCGCGGATCAGCACGGCGCGGTCGCCCACCAGCACGGCGGAGGCGTGCACGCTCGCGCCCTGCGTCATCATGGCGCTGGCAGCCGAACCACGAAGCGCGCGCCGACCACCGTCGGCTTGCCGTCGGCATCGGCCGGGCCGTGGCGATTTTCCGCCCAGACCCGCCCGTTATGCGCTTCGATGATCTGCTTGGAGATCGACAGGCCCAGGCCCGAGTTCTGGCCAAAGCCCTGATGCGGCCGGTCGGTGTAGAAGCGCTCGAAGATGCGCTCCAGCGCATCCTCGCCGATGCCCGGCCCGTCGTCATCGACGACGATTTCGATTTCCGAGCGCACGCGGCGGCAGGTGACGCGCACCTTGCCGCCGGGCGTCGGAGAAGGACTGCGCGTTGGACAGCAGGTTGGAGACCACCTGCCCGAGCCGGGAATCATGGCCCGGCACCGAGAACGTGTCGGTTGCGCCGCGCCCCTCGAAGCGCGCCTCGACCGCGACGTCGTGACCGAGCCGGGTCTCGTTGGCGACCGAGGTCAGCGTCGTCAGCAGCCGGCGCATATCGACCGGCGCCATGTCCTGGCGCTGCAATTCGGCATCGAGGCGGCTGGCGTCGGAAATGTCCGAGATCAGCCGGTCGAGCCGCTTGACGTCGTGCTCGATCACCTCGAGCAGGCGCGCGCGGCTGGTGTCGTTGCGCGCCAGCGGCAGCGTTTCCACCGCCGACCGCAGCGAGGTCAGCGGGTTCTTCAATTCATGGGCGACGTCGGCGGCGAACATCTCGATCGCCTCGATGCGGCTATAGAGCGCATTCGTCATGTCGCGCAGCGCGCCGGAGAGATGGCCGATCTCGTCGCGGCGGCGGGTGAAATCGGGAATCTCGACGCGGGTCTGGATGCGCCGGCGGACGCGCTCGGCGCCGTCGGCCAGCCGCCGCACCGGACCTGCGATCGTGCTCGCCAGCAAGTAGCGACAGCACGATCATGACCGCGGAGGCGACGCCGCCGACCTTCAGGATCGCCAGCCGCTCGGCGGTCACCATCTGGTCGATGTCGTCGCCCTGCGTCGAAAGCATCAGCGCGCCATGCACGGCGCGGAAGCGCTGCACCGGCACTGCGACCGAGACGATCACCTCGCCGCGGTCGTTGACGCGCACCATGCTGCTCTTGACGCCGTCGAGCGCCTGCACGATTTCCTGGTAGCCCTTGCCGTTCTCCGGGCCGAGTTCGCGATAGAGCGGCAGGTCGCCGCGGTTGAGCCAGGTGCGGATCGAGATCGTGGCGCGCTCGACGAAGCCCGGCTTCTCCGTCGAAGGCGGCGGCAGTTCGAAACGCAGCACGTCGCCGCGGCCATAGAGGCTGCGGCTGTCGAGGATCATGCCGCCGTCGCCGCCATAGATGCGGGCGCGGGTCTTGGTCGGCGAGATCAGCCGCCGCAGCACCGGCGCGACGCGCTCCGGATTGATCGGGAAATCCAGCCCTGAGGATTCGTCCGGCGCGCCGTAGCTCTCGCCGGGCTTGAGATCGAGCAGGCGGTCCGGATCGATGGTGATGGTGTTGGTTTCGACGGTGGCGGAGGCGGCAATCGCGCCGGCGATGATTTCGGCCTGCACCAGCAGGCTCTGCGCGCGCGCATCGATCAGGCCGGCGCGGAACTGCGACAGATAGAGAATGCTCGCCACCAGGGCGACGAGGCCCGCCAGATTGAGCGAGACGATGCGGCGCGTGAGGCTGGAGAACGAAAGCGCGAAGAAGAATTGCCCGGCCCGGCGCACCCAGCCGAGCGGCCGCCGCCAGCCTTTTTCGCCCGGGCTATCGTCGGCAACGCGATACCGATCGGGGAGCTCCGAAGCATCCTCGTGGTTCAGGCTTGAATCGGGCTGCGTTCGATCTAGCAATGGCCGAGCTACCGGTTGTGATGCGCCGCTGTGTAACTCTACGCGCTCTACGCCGCTCGGGCGTACGCGCTTTACGCCGCTCGGGCGGATGTGTCAGTCGGCACGTCCGCCCACGAAACGAAGATCAGGCTTCCTTGAAACGATAGCCGACGCCGTACAGCGTCTCGATCATTTCGAAATCGTCGTCGACCACCTTGAACTTCTTGCGCAGCCGCTTGATGTGGCTGTCGATGGTGCGGTCGTCGACATAGACCTGGTCGTCATAGGCCGCGTCCATCAGCGCGTTGCGGCTCTTCACCACGCCGGGCCGGGTCGCCAGCGCCTGCAGGATCAGAAATTCCGTCACCGTCAGCGTCACCGGCTCGTTCTTCCAGGTGCAGGTGTGACGTTCCGGATCCATCCGCAGCAGGCCGCGGTCGAGCGCGCGCGCATCCGGCTCCTTCGGCACGGCGGTCGGATCCTTGGGCTGGCCGCGGCGGAGCACGGCCTTGACGCGTTCGACCAGCAGGCGCTGCGAGAACGGCTTGCGGATGAAATCGTCGGCACCCATCTTGAGGCCGAACAATTCGTCGATCTCTTCATCCTTGGAGGTCAGGAAGATCACCGGCAGGTCGGACTTCTGCCGCAGCCGGCGCAGCGTTTCCATGCCGTCCATGCGCGGCATCTTGATGTCGAGGATCGCGAGGTCCGGCGGCGAGGTGCGGAAGCCGTCGAGCGCCGAAGCACCATCCGTGTAGGTCATGATGCGATAGCCTTCGGCTTCGAGCGCGATCGACACGGAAGTGAGAATGTTGCGGTCATCATCGACCAGGGCGATTGTGGGCATGAGCCTGCTTTCGAATAAGAGAGTGGCTTAAACGGCGGGCAATCCAGCCAGACGCCGCATAAATGGGCTTCGTACGCGGTCAACGAGCAATGCAAGCTAGGCTGAAGTGTGACCGAGTTCCGCAAAACGCTCCTGCGGAGATGCGCGGTATCCCGTATAGCACCCTCTCGGGCCGAGAAAAGGCCCTTTTTTGCAATAAGTTGGCCCGGAAAATAGCCATGCAGCCGAACGCTAATTTTGATGCTTCCAAACTCGCGCGTTCGCTGCTGCGCCGCAGCCGGCAGGGCGCGCTCGCCACCCTTATGCCCGAAAGCGGCGACCCCTACTGCTCGCTGGTCAACGTCGCCAGCCATGCCGACGCGTCCCCGATCCTGCTGATTTCGCGGCTCGCGCTGCATACGAAAAACATTCTCGGCGACGGCCGCGTGTCGCTGATGCTGGACGAGCGCGCCGCCGGCGATCCGCTGGAAGGCGCGCGAATCATGCTGGCGGGCCGCGCCGAGGAGGCCACCGGCGAGGCTGCGAAAATCCTGCGCCGACGCTACCTCAACGCGCATCCGTCCGCGGAAGCCTTCGTCGATTTCAAGGACTTTTCGTTCTTCCGGATCGCGCCGTCGGGCCTGCATCTGGTCGCCGGCTTTGGCCGCATCATCGACCTCGAGCCCGCGCAGTTTCTGAGCGAGATCGGCGACGCCGCCGAATTGCTGGAAGCCGAGCAGGGCGCGGTCGAGCACATGAACGAGGATCACCGCGATGCGATGAACCTCTATGCGACAAAACTGCTGGGCGCCGAATCCGCCGATTGGCGCTGCACCGGCTGCGACCCCGACGGCATCGACATGCAGGCTGCAGGCGCGACGCTGCGGCTCGATTTCCCGGAGCGGGTGACGAGCGCCGTCGGCTTGCGCAAGATGCTGGTGCGGCTCGCAGGCGAGGCGCGGGCCAAGGGCTAGTGCCGGCACCGGGCGCCGAAGTCGCACTGTCGCAGGCGCAGGTGGAAAACCTCGATAGAAGATTCGGTCCTTTGCATCGCGAGGCGCCGCTTCAGGCCACGCCTCTCGGAGGATTGCGCCTTCGGAAGGGGTCGCGCGGTGAAGTCTTTTTGGAAATTTTCTGATTGTGCGATGCAGCATTTTCCCGGCTCCGGATGGTCGCGCAACCACGAGGGCAAACCCGCGCAAAGCGCCGCAGCATCGAATTGATGCAGATCAAACGGCTGCGGCCGAATAAACCAATTCGTGCGGATCGGCTTGGCAAGCACCGCGTTCACCAGTATTAGGTCGCCGGACCGGGGCCGGAAGGCTACATTCAGGGGTCACCGCGACAGAGCGCGTCAAGCGACATGCGCGCGTATCGAGTAACGCGGGTTCGAGGAGGAGTCTTCGTGCAAGAAACGGGTCTACGCAACGGTGCCTTCGGCGCCGACAAATTCGGCTTAAAGAATCTCAAGACGGTGCACTGGAACCTCGGCGCGCCGCAGCTTTATCAATACTCGCTCGCTGCGGGCGAGGCGGTGTTGTCGGCTGACGGTGCGCTGTGCGCCGACACCGGCGAGTTCACCGGCCGCAGCCCGAAGGACAAGTTCACGGTGCGCGATGCCTCTACCGAGAAGATGTGGTGGGCCGGCAACCAGTCGATCACGTCCGATCAGTTCTCCGCGCTCTATGCCGATTTCCTCAAGCATGCCGAAGGCATGACGCTGTACGCGCAGGATCTCTATGGCGGTGCCGACCCTACCTTCCAGATCAAGACCCGGGTCTTCACCGAGCTTGCCTGGCACTCGCTGTTCATCCGCACGCTCTTGATCCGGCCCGAAACTTCGGTGCTCAAGGATTTCGTGCCGGAGCTCACCATCATCGATCTGCCGAGCTTCCGCGCCGATCCCAAGCGTCACGGCTGCAAGTCCGAGAACGTGGTCGCGATCGATTTCGCCCGCAAGATCGTCCTGATCGGCGGGTCTTATTATGCCGGCGAGATGAAGAAGTCGGTCTTCACCACGCTGAACTATTACCTGCCCGCCAAGGGCGTCATGCCGATGCACTGCTCGGCGAACGTGGGACCTGCGGGCGACACCGCGGTCTTCTTCGGCCTGTCCGGTACCGGCAAGACCACGCTGTCGGCCGATCCGAACCGCACGCTGATCGGCGACGACGAGCATGGTTGGGGCGATGACGGCGTCTTCAACTTCGAAGGCGGCTGCTATGCGAAGTGCATCAAGCTGTCGAAGGAAGCCGAGCCGCAGATTTTTGCCGCCAGCAGCCGCTTCGGCGCCGTGCTCGAAAACGTCGTGCTCGACGAAGACACCCGCGTGCCTGATTTCGACGACGGTTCGAAGACCGAAAACACCCGTTCGGCCTACCCACTCGACTTCATCCCGAACGCATCGCGCACCGGCCGCGCCGGCCAGCCGAAGAACGTCGTGATGCTGGCCGCCGACGCCTTTGGCGTTCTGCCGCCGATCGCAAAGCTCTCGCCGGCCCAGGCGATGTATCACTTCCTGTCCGGCTACACCGCAAAAGTCGCCGGCACCGAGCGCGGTCTCGGCAACGAGCCGCAGCCGGAATTCTCCACCTGCTTCGGCTCGCCGTTCCTGCCGCTCGATCCCTCGGTCTACGGCAACATGCTGCGCGAGCTGATTGCGCGGCACAATGTCGATTGCTGGCTGGTCAACACCGGCTGGACCGGCGGCAAGTTCGGCACCGGCAGCCGGATGCCGATCAAGGTGACGCGCGCGCTGCTCACCGCGGCGCTCGATGGCAGCTTGCGCAACGTCGAATTCCGTACCGACAAATATTTCGGTTTTGCGGTGCCGACCGCGCTGCCGGGCGTGCCGAGCGAGATCCTCGATCCCGTCAACACCTGGAAGGACAAGGCCGAGTTCGACAAGACCGCGCGCAGCCTGGTCGGCATGTTCCAGAAGAACTTTGCCAAGTTCGAAGCCCAGGTCGACGCCGAAGTCCGCGCCGCCGCGCCGGACCTGAAGCTCGCGGCCGAATAAGAACAATCGGATTTGAACAATCAAAAGGGCGGCTCATTGAGCCGCCCTTTTATCTTGCCCGGCCGTTTGGACGCCCCGTCGAAGCGGGCCGTCAGACACCGCGCGATTAGGAAAACGCGCGGCCGGACCTCAATCCAAGCTTGCTGAAGATCATCGCTGCCGGACAAAATCCGGTGATCGATGCCTGCAGCAGGTTCAGGCCGACAAAGGCGGTCAGCGCCAGCCAATAGGGGCTGACGTAAAGGGCAAGCAGGACGCTGGCCAGGATCATGATTCCGGCGAAAGCCATCACAGCCCGATCGACATTCATTTCACTTCTCCATTGTTAAGGTTGCGCTTGATAGTTCCTTGGCATCTCAGCCAGCCCCTGCGAGCTGGCTGCGGGTCCATGCGACGATTTTCCCGGCATCCATCGCACCGGCCGTCTTCGCCACCAGCCTGCCGCCCCGAAACAGCAGCAGCGCCGGAATGCCTGACACACCCAGTTCTGCGCTGGTGCGCTGCTCTTCGTCGGCGTTGAGCTTGAGTAGCCGGACCTCGGGCTCGAGCTCTGATGCGGCCCGCTCGAACATCGGCGCCATGGCACGGCACGGACCGCACCATGCGGCCCAGACGTCGACCAGAACCGCAATGTCATTGGCGCGACGATGCTTGTCGAAGCGTGATCCGTCGACGGCCACCGGATGGCCTTCGAACAGCTGCTTGTGGCAGGCGCCGCAGCGGGCTTCGGTCGCCGGCTTGCTCACCGGAACGCGATTGACCGCGCTGCAATGCGGGCAGACGATGTTGCGTGTCGAACTCATGACATCTCACTCTTGCTGGACCTATCCGGCCTTGATCTTCCGGATCCCTAGTTGCTCGAGCACGAACCGCTCGTAGAACGGCTCGCTGTCGCCGAGCCTGATCTTGCGCAGGAAGAATTTTTCGAACGCAACCTTCGCGAAATGAACCCAGCGTCCCTTCGAGGACCAGTTGACGTTCCGCGGCGGGATCTCCGGTTGGGCAATGAAGGCGACGCCGCCGTCGCCAAAATCGGCGAGGCACACGGCGTTCCAGGTTGCCTCGGCTTTCGGCTCGGCGCCCTTCAACAGGTCGGCGATGTTGATGGCGGTCGCCGTCACCATCGACTCGATCATGAAGCCGGTCTTCGGCACGCCGGTCGGGACCGGCGTGGCCGCAACCGGCGCGATCGCGACGCCGACACCGACGGCGAAGATGTTCGGAAATGCCGGATTTCGCTGCTTCTTGTCGATGACGATGAAGCCACGCGGATTGGTCAGGCCCTCGATGCCGCGGACGGCGGCCACGCCGCGGAACGCCGGCAGCATCATCGAATAGCCGAAGGGAAGTTCATGGGTTTTGGCCACGCTACCGCTTTCCGAAACTTCCTCGACCGACATCTTGCCGGGTTCCACCGAGGTCACGCGCGCGTTCGCAATCCATTTGATGTGGCGATCACGCATTTCACTTTCGAGCAGACCCTTGGTATCGCCGACGCCATCGAGGCCGAGATGGCCGATATAGGGCTCGGACGTGACGAAGGTCATCGGAACGCGGTCGCGCAGGCCGCGCTTTCGCAGCTCCGTATCCAGGATAAAGGCGAATTCGTAGGCCGGGCCGAAGCATGATGCGCCCTGCACTGCGCCGACCACAATGGGTCCCGGCGCCTTTACAAACTGTTCGAATGCCGCCTTTGCCCTGGTCGCGTGATCGACATGGCAAATCGACTGGGTCTGTCCGTTCGGGCCAAGTCCCGGGATTTCGTCGAAGGCGAGGTCCGGCCCGGTAGCGACCACGAGATAATCGTAGGCAACCGAGCTGCCGTCCTCGAGTTCGATCCGGTTCTCGTTCGGGAGGACGCGGCGCGCGCCTTGCGTAAAGTACCGAATACCCTTGCGCTGCATCACCTCTTCAAGATCGACTTCGATGTCCTGCTTTTCGCGCCAACCGATCGCAACCCACGGATTGGAAGGCACGAAGTGATAGCGCGAACCCTGGCCGATCACGGTGACCCGGTCCTGCCCCTTCCTCAGCTTCGGCACGAGTTCATAAGCCATCAACGTTCCGCTGAGGCCTGCACCGAGTACGACGAGTTCCGCCATGACACTTCCTCCGTTTGTTTGATTTCTTGACTGCGATCAGCACCCTGTTGCTGTGGAATAGGCGGCCTGCGGGCCGCTTCGTGGTTGACTATATATTCGAAGATACGTATATACGCAAGTATGAAAATAGATACCGCGCAAATGCAGTCCGCCGCCGACGCCGCCAGCGAGTTGCTCAAGGCGCTGGCGAACCGGCACCGGCTGTTGATCCTGTGCCAATTGATCGACGGCGAGCGCTCCGTCGGCGAGCTCGCCGCGTTCCTCGGCATCCGCGATTCCACCGTGTCGCAGCATCTCGCAATCCTTCGCCGTGACGATCTGGTCGATGCGCGTCGGGATGGTCAGACCATCTGGTACTCGATCAGCAGTGCACCGGCGCGTGAGCTGGTCGAGGTGCTCTATCGCTCGTTCTGCGCGCCGAGCGTCGTCTGTCGGCCGAAAAAGTCTGCAGCAACGCGAAGCCGGAAGGGTTGACCGAAATCAACGGTGGCGGGCTTTCAGGGCCTAATGATCAAAATGGTTCGGAGTAGTTCCATGTTGTTACAGCGCAAGAAGACATCGTTGCCGGCGGTCCGTGCGCTCCTGCTGGTTGCATTCATATTCGGCGTGGCGCCATCGGGCGCAGCCGAAGAGGTCTTCGTCGTGACCTCGTCCGCGGTGCCCGACCAGAAGGCGGTGTTTGCGACGGTCGAAAGCCGGCGGGTTGTCCCGGGCCGCAGCCGGATCGGCGGCACCGTTGCCGCGATCGCGGTCAAGGAGGGCGACCATGTCGACCTCGGCCAGGTCATTGCCACCGTCGGTGACGACAAGCTCGCGCTGCAGATGAAGGCGCTCGACGCGCAGATCGCCGGACTTGAAGCTCAGGTCGCCCAGACGCAAATCGATCTGGCGCGGGCGGAAGATTTGTTCCAGAAGGGAATCGCGCCAAAGACACGGCTGGACGAGGCGCGCACCGCATCCAATGTCGCGACCAATGCGATGCGGGCGCGTACCGCGGAGCGCTCGGTGATCCAGCAGCAGCTCACCGAGGGCAACGTGCTGGCGCCGGCTGCGGGCCGCGTGCTGAAGGTTCCGCTGACCGCCGGCACGGTTGTGTTGCCCGGCGATCCCGTGGCTCTGATTGCCGAGCAGAATTTCGTCATGCGGCTACGGGTGCCGGAACGGCACGCCCGGTTGATGAAGGCCGGCGACCCGGTCCGCATCGAGGGAGACGATCAGGGAGCGGCCGCGCCGCGTTTCGGCAAGATCAGCCTGGTCTATCCGCAGATCGAGGACGGACGGGTCGTTGCCGACGCCACCGTCGAGGGGCTCGGCGACTACTTCATCAATGAGCGCATCAGGGTCTGGATCGCGGCCGGCGACCGCGCCGCCTTCGTCATACCGGCGCGTTTCATCACAACCCGTTTCGGCATCGACTACGTCAGGATCCGCAGCGGCGCCAACGTCGATACCGATGTGCCGGTGCAGCGCGGCCGGCCCGCACCGAACCAGGGCATGCCAGACGGCATCGAGATCCTGTCCGGCTTGCGCACTTCTGATCGGCTGGTGCGGCCGTGAACCTCGGACTCTCCGGTCGACTGACCAAGGCGACGATCCGCTCGCCATTGACGCCGCTGTTCCTGCTGGCAGCGCTGGCGGCGGGCCTCGTCGCGCTGATGACGATTCCGCGCGAGGAAGAGCCGCAGATCAGCGTGCCCATGGTCGACATCACCGTGCGCGCCGACGGCCTCAAGGCGCCGGATGCGGTCGAACTGGTAACCAAGCCGCTGGAGACGGTGGTCAAAGCGATCGACGGCGTCGAGCATACCTACAGCCAGACCCAGGACGACCGCGTCATGGTGACGGCGCGCTTCCTCGTCGGTACCAAGGCCGATGAAGCCATCCTGCGCGTCCATGAGAAGATCCGCGCCAACATCGATCGGCTCCCCGTCGGTATCCCGGAGCCGATGATCGTCGGACGCGGTATCAACGATGTCGCGATCATGGTGGTGACGCTGTCGCCGAAACCGGCCGCTGCCGAGCGCTACTCGGAGAAGGATCTCTACGAACTCGCCGAAAAACTGCGCTCCGAGCTGAACAAGGTCGACAATGTCGGCTTGACCTACATCGCCGGCGGCGACGCCCAGCAGATCCGCGTCGAGCCCGATCCCGAAAAGCTTTCGCTCTACGGCGTCACGCTGCAGCAGCTGCTGGCCAAGGTGCGCGATGCCAACCGTTCGTTCCAGGCCGGCCGGGTCCGCGACGCCGGACAGACGCGCAACGTCGCCGCGGGGCAGACGCTGTCGGGCGTACCCGACATCGGATTGCTGCTGGTGACAACCCGCGACAATCGACCGGTGTACGTGCGCGATGTCGCCAAAGTCGTCCTTGGACCGTCGCCGGCCGAGCACCGGGTTTGGAACGTGTCGGAGCACGACAAGGGCACGTGGACAACGGCGCCCGCCATCAGCGTCGCGATTGCCAAACGCGCCGGCGCAAACGCGGTCGTCGTGGCAGATGAATTGCGCGCGCGGATCGCGGCGCTCGAGGGGCGGCTGATCCCGGCGGATGTCGCCGCAATCGTCACCCGCGATTATGGCGAGACCGCCAACGAGAAGGCCAACGAACTCCTGTTCCACCTCGGCCTCGCCACCGTCTCCATCGTGGTTCTGATCGCGTTCGCGATCGGCTGGCGCGAAGCCGTGGTGACACTCGTGGTGATTCCGACCACGATCCTGCTGACGCTGTTCGCTGCCAACCTCATGGGCTACACCATCAACCGCGTCAGCCTGTTCGCGCTGATCTTCTCGATCGGCATTCTGGTCGACGATGCGATCGTGGTGGTGGAGAACATCGCCCGGCATTGGGCGATGCGGGATGGCCGCCCGCGGCTGCAGGCCGCGATCGAGGCTGTCGCCGAGGTCGGCAATCCGACGATTCTGGCGACACTGACCGTCGTCGCCGCGTTGCTGCCGATGCTGTTCGTATCCGGCCTGATGGGGCCCTACATGGCGCCTATCCCGGCGAACGCATCCGCAGCCATGCTGTTCTCGTTCTTCGTGGCGATGGTGATCGCTCCCTGGCTGATGCTGAAGCTGCATCGCGAGGGCAACGCCTCGCAGCAGCACGAAGCGGCCCACGGCGAAGGCTGGCTCGGCCGGCTCTATCGGAAGGTCGCTGCGCCGGTCATTCGTACGCGCCGCTCGGCCTGGACGTTCCTGATTTCCGTCGGCGTCGCGACGCTGCTGGTGATGGGGTTGTTCTATACCCGGAGCGTGACGGTGAAGCTGCTGCCGTTCGACAACAAGTCGGAGATCGCGGTCGTGGTCGACCTTCCGGAAGGCGCGAGCCTCGAGGACACCGAGCGGGTGCTGCTGGCTGCAAGCGACATTGCCCGGCAATTGCCGGAGGTGACGTCGGTGCAAGTTTATGCCGGCACCGCAGCCCCGTTCAACTTCAACGGCCTGGTACGGCACTATTATTTGCGCGCGGCGCCCGAACTTGGCGAGCTGCAGGTCAATCTCGCCGCCCGCGGCGACCGCTCCCGCGCCAGCCATGCCATCGCCCTCGAACTGCGTGAGAAGCTGAAGTCCGTCGGCACGCCCGAAGGTACCTCCATCAAGGTGGTGGAGGTGCCGCCGGGTCCGCCTGTCATGGCGACGCTGCTCGCCGAAATCTACGGTCCGGATTCGGCAACCCGCCGCGCGGTCGTGAATGAAACGAAGAAGATATTTGCTTCCGTGCCCTTCATCGTCGATGTCGATGATTCGGTCGGGCAGCCGCGGCCGCGGCTGCGGCTATCGATCGACCAGGATCGCCTGGAATTCTTCGGGGTCGAGCAGAAGGACGTCTACGACACGATAGAGATGCTGTTCGGTGGATTGACCGTCGGCTATTCGCACCGGGGCGAGGAGCGCAATCCGATCGCAATTACGGTACGACTGCCGAAGAGCGATCTTTCCTGGACGCAGGCGCTCGCCTCGACTCCGGTTCCGGCCAACGCCCTGCCGGGCTCCAAGACCGTGGTCGAACTCGGCGAGGTGGTGCGCGCATCGACGGAATCCGGCTCCCCCGTGATCTTTCGGCGTGACGGCCGCTTCGCCGATATGGTGATGGCCGAGCTTGCCGGAAGCTACGAGGCGCCGATCTACGGCATGCTGGAGGTTGCTCGCCGTATCGACGCGCACCAGTGGGGCAGCCTGCCGAAGCCGGCCATCGGCCTGCATGGCCAGCCCGCAGACGAAACGAAGCCGACCTTGCTGTGGGACGGCGAATGGGAAATCACCTATGTCACGTTCCGTGACATGGGTGCGGCATTCGCGATCGCGATCGTCGGCATCTACATTCTGGTCGTCGCGCAGTTCGGCAGTTTCAAGCTGCCGCTGGTCATCCTGACGCCGATCCCGCTGACCTTGATCGGCATCCTGATCGGGCACTGGTTGTTTGCTGCGCCGTTTACCGCGACCTCCATGATCGGCTTCATCGCGCTCGCGGGCATCATCGTGCGCAATTCGATCCTGCTGGTGGATTTCATTCGCCATGGCGCCGGCGGCAACAGCCTGCGCGAACGATTGCTGGAAGCAGGCGCGGTGCGCTTCAAGCCGATCATCCTGACGGCGCTCGCAGCGATGATCGGCGCCGCCACGATCTTGCCCGATCCGATCTTTCAGGGTCTTGCGATTTCGCTGCTGTTTGGGCTCGCCTCGTCGACCTTGCTGACCGTGCTGGTGATCCCGGCAATCTACATTGCCCTTCGGGATGACCAGGTGCCGCCGCATCAAGCCAATGGATAGGGGTACAACCATGACAGTTTCGCGCCCAGCCCCGCAGATCAGGGCATTCTTCGATCAGCCCACCAATACCATCAGCTATCTGGTGGCCGACCCGGTGACGCGCCGCGCCGCGGTGATCGATCCTGTGCTCGATTTCGATGCCGCGCGACGGCACCGTCGACGTGCGTTCAGCCGAAGCCATTCTGGCCGCAGCGAATGAGGAAAAGCTGACGATCGAGTGGGTGCTGGAGACCCATGCGCACGCCGATCATCTGTCGGGTGCGCCCTATATCAAATCGAAAACCGGCGCGCGGATCGGCATCGGCGAGCACATCAAGGACGTGCAGCGGATCTTCCGGCCCGTGTTCAACGCCGAAGACCTGCGCACCGACGGCAGCGATTTCGACCGCCTGTTCGTAGACGGGGAGACGTTCGGCATTGGGGAACTCGTCGTCGAGGTCCTGCACACGCCGGGCCATACGCCGGCGGACCTGTCCTACAAGATCGGCGATGCCGTGTTCGTCGGCGACACGCTGTTCATGCCCGATTACGGCACCGCGCGCGCCGATTTTCCGGGTGGCGATGCGCACCAGCTCTATCGTTCGATCCAGCGGCTCCTGCATCTGCCGGACGAGACGCGGCTGTTCATGTGCCACGACTACAAGGCGCCCGGTCGCAACGATTACGCCTGGGAGACCACGGTGCGCGAGCAACGCGAAAACAACGTCCATCTTCGCGGCGGTGTTACCGAAGCAGCGTTCGTCGCCATGCGGCAGGCGCGCGACGCGACATTGTCCGCGCCCACGTTGCTGTTGCCGTCAATCCAGGTGAATATCCGCGCGGGCCGCTTTCCGAAGGCCGAGAGCAATGGGGTGCACTACCTGCTGCTGCCGGTTCGCGCGCGGACTGGCGCCGAGGCAGCGATCATTGCGTAGGTCGACCTCAGGCCGCGCTGCGCGTCCGCGCTTCGACCGACGCAAACATCGTGGCGCGCAGCTCCAGCAGCGCGCGCCGCAGATGCGTCTTGACGGTGTTGGCGGGAACGCCGAACCGGATCGAAAGCTCCTGACGGCTGCGGTCCCTGAGATAGGCCAGCATGATCAGGCGGCGCTTGTCTTCGGGCAGTTTTGCAAACGCCGCCAGCGCCTTCGGGCGCAGCCGCGCCAGGTGCATTTCCTCGACCGGATCGGGATCGCTGGAGGCGACCGTCGCCATCTCGTCCTCGCTGCCGAACGCCTCGAGCTGCCGCTTGCGCAACGCATCGATGGCGCCGTGCCGGACGATGGTCGCCATCCAGGTCATCGGCGAGGCGATCGATGGATTGTAGCTCGCGGCATGGCGCCAGACTTTTACGTAGCTTTCCTGCAGCACGTCCTCGGCCAGCGCCCGGTCTCTGAGGATGCGCAGGGCGACGCCCAGCAGCTTGGCGTGCGTCAGCGCGTAGAGCCTTGCAAAGGCGGATTTGTTGCCGCTGGCGACCTCTACAAGGAGTTGCAGAAGCACCTTTCTGCCATCCAGTTCGGCGGTCGTGGCCTGCGGCGTTGCGTTCACCATGGTTACCCCAGCTCGATTTTCCGTTGCATCCGGCCCCCGGACGTCCACGAAAAGGGACCGTATGTCGGCAATACGGGGCAGCGTTTCAAAAAGTTTCGGCGGTGCGCATTTCGGTGAAGATTTTTACCCGGCGGCAGCACGGCTTGGTTTTGAAACTCCGGCCCGTTGAAGCGTAGCTTCCTGAGCTCTATAGTTCGCGAGGAACCGCCGCCCTTGATTGTGTACCTGGCCCATCCCGTTCAAAATGCGACAGAATCCCGAGAACGATTTGGGCCATTTGCTCAGGTCTGTCGCCCAAGGCGACAGGGCTGCATTTCGCCTGCTTTACGAGCAGGCAGGACCGGTCCTGTTCGCCATTTGCAGCCGTATCCTGCGCGACCGCGCCGCCGCCGAGGACGCCTTCCAGGAGGCGATGCTGCGAATCTGGCAAAAATCCTATCTGTTCGATCCCGCCAAGGGCGGTGCGATGAACTGGATGGTGACGGTCGCGCGCCGCGTCGCGCTGGACCGGCTGCCGGCGCGCCGGAGCGGGCTGTTATCGCTGACCGACGAAAGCGTCGCGGCTTTGGTCGAGGCCCTGCCGCATCGGCCCCCGGGCGATCCCGGTCTTGCGCCGGACCTGCGCAGGTGTCTTGGTCTGCTGGAGCAGAACTACCGGCAATCCGTCCTTTTGGCCTACTATTACGGACTGAGCTACGAGGAACTGGCCGCGCATTCGGCCGTTCCCGTTGGAACGATCAAGACGTGGATTCACCGTGCTGTTGAGAAGTTGCAGCGATGTCTGAGCCAGTGACGCCGGGGGCCAACGATGCGGTTGAGTATGCCCTTGGGCTGCTCGGCGAGGAGGATAGACATGCCTTCGCGCAGCGCCTGAAATCGGACGAGTCGCTGCGGGCGCAGGTCGAATACTGGGAAGGCATGCTTTCCGATCTGCCCGCGGGAGAGGCCGAAGCGCCGCCCTCCGGCACGTTCGAAAAAATTCTCGACCGGATCGAGGGCGAGGGCGCCGGTCTGCCGGGCACCGCTGACCACGCGCGCAGGGAAGGCAACCTGGTTCGAGATCGGCCCTGGCATCACGGGCCGCCTGCTGCACGTCGACCGGACGCAGAACCGGCAGCATCTTCTGATCCGGATGGCGCCTGGCGCATCCTACCAGCCGCACGCGCACGACGCCGACGAGCAGACGCTGGTGATCGAAGGCGATCTGTCGTTCGGCGGGCTCGATCTGAAAGCCGGCGACTTCCACGCCGCGACGCCGTCATCCTCGCATCCGCCGGGGCGCACGGTGAATGGCTGCCTCGTGCATGTCGTCATGAGCGCCGATCAGCACTAGAGCGGGAGTCTAACTTCCATTGCCGGGCAGCACCGCGTTGCTCGGCGTGCGCCGGTCGGTGATCTGCAGGCCGAACAGGCTGCCGATCAGTTCGACGGCGACGCGCGCGGTGCGGCCGCGTTCGTCGAGGAACGGGTTGAGTTCGACGATATCGACCGACCGCACCAGATCCGAATCGTGCAGCAGTTCCATGATCAGATGCGCCTCGCGATAGGTCGCGCCGCCCGGCACTGTGGTGCCGACGCCGGGCGCCACCGTCGGGTCGAGGAAATCGACGTCGAACGAGACATGCAGCACGCCGTTCTTCGCCCGCACGCGTTCGATCACCTTGCGGATCAGCACGCCGACGCCGAACTCGTCGATCGCGCGCATGTCCGCGATCGCGACGCCGCGCTCGAACACCAGCTTCTTCTCTTCGGGATCGATCGAGCGGATGCCGAACAGATCGAGCTGGTCGGGGCCGATCGAAGCGCGCGGCGCGCCGCCGAGCAGGCCGTCGAGGCCGCCTTCGCCGCACAGGAAGGCCGCCGACATGCCGTGCATGTTGCCGGTCTCGGTGGTCTGCGGCGTGTTGTAATCGGCATGGGCGTCGACCCAGAGCACGAACAGCGGCCGGCCCTGCTCCTGCCAGTAGCGCGCCACGCCGTTCACCGATCCCATCGACAGCGAATGATCGCCGCCCATGAAGATCGGCAACGCGCCGGAGCTTGCCAGCGCGTAGGAACGTTCGCTGAGCGCGCGGATCCAGCCCTTGATGGTGTCGTAATATTTGGCGTTTTGCGGCGGCGGACCCTCGTCGGCGCAGCAGCAGGCTTCGCCATGTTGCCGTGATCCTCGACGGCGAAGCCGAGCTGATCGAGGATGCGGCCGATGCCCGCGGTGCGCAGCGCATCCGGCCCCATCAGGGTTCCGAGCTGCGAGGCGCCGATCTCGATGGGAACGCCGAGCAGGGCGATGCGGCGGAGCGTTGGCGTCAGGCATGAGCCGATCCTACGAGAGATGACGATGCTCGGAAATTCACGACGCCTTGAAATACGCGATCTGCGTCGTCGTCGCCAGCAGGCGTCCCGATGGCGACCACAATTCGCCGTGCTGGTCGCCGTAACTCCTGTGGAAAATCCGCGCGTCGGCCACCGCCAGTACGTGGGTCATATCCTCGGCCGCGAGTTCCTCCGTCGCCGCATGAAAATACGTCGTGATCGAAACCGTGCCGAACGGAATCAGTTCGCGCCGCGCCAGAAACACCCGGCCGAAGAATGCGTCCGACATCGACATCAGCGACAGCATGTCGATCTGCCGCGGCACGTGGTCGCCGATCCACTGCTTCGAGAACGCATCGAGCGGCGATGCGGCGGGCGAGCCGTAGAAGCTCGGCTCGCCTTCGACGAAGCGGAAATCATACTGGTGCGTCCAGGTCATCTTCGTGTTCGGAAACCGCCGCGCCTGTTCGAACGGCACGGCCTGCGGAAACGCCATCTGCTGGTGCGACCAGGACGGCCGGCGCTCGGCGAATACCGCGGTCGCCAGCGTCGCGACGTCGCCATTGCCTTGCTTCATCTCCACGCACCAGTGCTGGCTGGAGCGGTTGGCCTTGACCAGCCGCACGTCGAGATCGAACGGCCCGTCCGCGACCGGCGCGCAGAAATTCACCGTCATCGACAACGGATCGCCCGCGCGCTGCGGATGCTCGATGATCGCGCGCAGCATGGTGGCCGCCGTGAAGCCGCCGAACGGGCCGACAAACGCCCAGTAATCCGGACTGGTCCTGCCCTGCCAGCAGCTATCGCCGGCGGTGACTTTTGTGGCGTCATCGAACAGGTGAGGCGTCTTGGTGAGCATAAGTGTTTTCAATCTCAAAAGGCGCGACGCAGTCGCCGCAAATACCGTCATTGCGCGCAGCGTTCGCAATGACGGTAATGCAGTATCGCGACTATTGCGCCGAATTCAACGACGCCAGAGGTAATGAATTCCCGCGTCCCGAAATTTAGCCCTTCGCCCCGCGCTGGGCGCCGGCTTCCGGCGCCGCCGCACGCACCGGCACGTTCCAGATCTCCTCGGCATATTCGCGGATGGTGCGGTCGGAGGAGAACCACGGCATCCGCGCCACGTTGAGGATCGAGGCGCGGGTCCAGGCCGGCGCCACCTGCCAGCGCGCGTCGATGCCGCGCTGCGCCTCGTAGTAGGAATCGAAATCGGCCGAGACCATGTAGTGGTCGAGATAGCGCAGTGCGTGGCCGATGGAAGCGAAGCGGGCGGGATCGTCGGGTGAGAACGCGCCGCTTTCGACCGCGGTGATGGCGCGCGCCAGCCGCGGCGAGCGGCTGAGGACGTCGGTCGCGTCCAGCCCCTGCTTGCGGCGGATCATGACGTCGCCGGCCTCCAGGCCGAAGATCGCGATGTTCTCCGCGCCGACATGGTCGCGGATTTCGATATTGGCGCCGTCGAGCGTGCCGATGGTCAGCGCGCCGTTGAGCGCCAGCTTCATGTTGCCGGTGCCGGAGGCCTCCATGCCGGCGGTGGAGATCTGCTCGGAAAGATCGGCGGCCGGAATGATCACTTCCGCAAGGCTGACATTGTAGTCGGCGAGGAACACGACCTTCAGCCTTCCGGCCACGTCAGGATCATTATTGACGACCTCGGCGACGTCGTTGATCAGCTTGATGATCAGTTTGGCGTAGCGATAGCTCGCCGCCGCCTTGCCGGCGAAGATCTTGACCCGCGGCACCCAGTCGCGCTGCGGTTCGTCCTTGATCGCGTGGTACAGCGCGATCGTCTCGAGGACGTTGAGCAATTGCCGCTTGTATTCGTGGATGCGCTTGATCTGCACGTCGAACAGCGCCGACGGGTCGATCTTGATGCTGAGCCGCTCGCCGATCAGCCGCGCCAGCGCCAGCTTGTTGTGAAGCTTGACCTCGCGAAAGCGCTGCTGGAAGGCGTTGTCGCTGGCGCGGGCTTCGAGCCGCTCGAACAGCGAGAAATCGTCGAGCACGGCCTCGCCGCAGACCTCGCGCATCAGCGCCGTCAGCTTCGGGTTGGCCAGCATCAGCCAGCGGCGGAAGGTGATGCCGTTGGTCTTGTTGGTGATGCGGCCGGGATAGAGATGGTTGAGATCGTGGAATACCGTCTCCTTCATCAGGTCGGAATGCATCGCCGAGACGCCGTTGATGCGGTGCGAGCCGACAAAGGCGAGTTGCCCCATCCGCACCCGCCGGCCGCTCTTCTCGTCGATCAGCGACACCGAGGCGCGAAAATCCACGTCGCCCGGGCAGCGCGCGTCGGCCATCGCCAGATGCGCGGCGTTGATGCGGTAGATGATTTCGAGATGGCGCGGCAGCAGCCGCTCGAACAGTTCGACCGGCCAGGTTTCCAGCGCTTCCGGCAGCAGCGTGTGATTGGTGTAGGACAGCGTCTCCACCGTCAGCTTCCACGCTTCGTCCCAGCGGAAATTGTGCAGGTCGACCAGGATGCGCATCAGCTCGGTGACGGCGAGGCTCGGATGGGTGTCGTTGAGCTGCACCGCGACCTTGGAGGGGAGGTTGCGCAACTGCCCGTCGGAATTGAGGTGCCGCTTGATCAGGTCCTGCAGCGAAGCCGAGACGAAGAAATATTCCTGCCGCAGCCGCAGCTCGCGCCCGGCCGGGCTCTCGTCGTTCGGATAGAGGAATTTGCAGATCGATTCCGCGCGCGCCTCCTCGGCGACGGCGCCGAGATAGTCGCCGCTGTTGAAGACGTCGAGCCGCAGCGGATCGGGCGAGCGCGCCGACCACAGCCGCAGCGCGTTGACGTGCTGGCCGCGCCAGCCGACGATCGGCGTGTCATAGGCGACCGCCTGCACGGTTTCCGACGGCCGCCAGGTCGCGCGGTCACGGCCGCGGTCGTCGACATGGTCGACATGGCCGCCGAAATGAATGTGATAGACCACCTCGGCCCGCTGGAATTCCCAGGGGTTGCCGAAACTCAGCCATTCGTCGGGATATTCGTGCTGCCAGCCCTGCGAGATGATCTGGCGGAACAGGCCGAAATCGTAACGGATGCCGTAGCCGATGGCGGGAATGGCGAGCGTCGCCATGCTCTCCATGAAGCACGCCGCGAGCCGCCCGAGGCCGCCATTGCCGAGCGCGGCATCCGGTTCGCATTTGCGCAAATCGGCAAGGCCGACGCCGAGATCGCCGAGCGCCGCCTCGAACATCGGCAGCAGGCCCATATTGTTCAGCGCGTCGGTGAACAGGCGGCCGATCAGGAATTCGAGCGAGAGATAATAGACGCGCTTGCTGCCGGCGTCGTAGCTCTCCTTTTCGGCGGTCAGCCAGCGGTGCACGATGCGGTCGCGCAGCGCCAGCGCCGCCGCCTTGTACCAGTCGCGCCGCGTCGCCATCCCGGCGTCCTTGCCGATCGCAAGGCGAAGTTTGGCGAGGATCGCGCCCTTGACATCGGCCAGCGCCAGCTCGTCGATCGGCTGGCCCGGCGCCGGATAATTTGCCGGCTGATTTCCTGAGAATTGTTCCTGCAACACGTCGATCCCTGCGGTTGAGACTCACATGCGAAGATACGCGCCTTGCCGGGCAATCGAAATGCCTGACTAGTTTGTGCACTGCGCTGACTCGAAATTATGCAAGGACCGGGCCGATTTCGCGGCGCCGGGGGCGTACTGTGGCGAAGCTGTTGTCGGCGATGATGAGATGCGACGGTGCCATAAGCCGTCGTCCCGGCGCAAGGCCGGGACCGCATAGCCACACGCTGCTTATCAGTAGGCCGGACAGGTCGCGTCCAGATCCGGATTGGCTTCTTCAAATTCGACGATCGAGATCTTCCGTCGCGATGCCAGTTGCTGGTCAATTGCTTTTCTCGCGAGCAATCGCCGCTTCTGCGGCGATGCAAACTCCTCGACATGCGACCACGGCTGAAACACCTCGTATTCACCGTCGCAAACTGGAGCCACGGCCGGCACGATGCTGCTCGAGCCGCGTCCGCACGTTGTTGGTGACGCCGATGATACAGCGTTCCGTACCGGCGACTGGCGAGGATATAGACATAGTATGTGCCGGCGTTGCGCATGGATCGGCAACTATCATAGCTTTGGTGGCTATGGGTCCCGGCCTTCGCCGGGACGACGTTTTGCGTGCAGATCGCGGCGCAACCCTTGGTGAGCCAGATTTTATTTCACCACCAGAACAAATTAAGAACAATTTAGCAAGTGTTTGATATATCATTGTGATTCGGCGCAGTGCCGACACAACATTTATGGTCTATCCGAGTTTGTGAGGACTACATGTCCACCATCGCCTTCAATCAGTTCGCTCTCACCCGCATCGCCGACTTCGCGAGGTCGCTGTCGCGCCTGCACCAGGCCTCGCGCCGCCAGATCGTCGACGACGACGCCATCGACCGCGAGTTCAACGCCGCCTGCATGTCGGTGTGGGGCTACACCACGGACGATTTCAGCGACGAGCTGTTTTCGGGGGAGGACCACGCCTTCCTCGACGCGCTGGATGAAACGCGGGCGCGCATCTTCGCCGCCGAGCAGGGCTACGACCTCATCGACGACCAGGGCATGCTGACCGACTGGTGGGGCTATTGCTGGATGATTTTGGCCGAGAAGCGCGGCCTGCTGACCCCGGAAAACCGCGCCGCTGCACGCGCGGCGATCGAGGAAAAATATCTGGCCGCGCCCAACGTGATCGGCGTGATCGTCGGGCGGTGAGTCAGCGATTGACGAGCGATATCGACTAGTTCACTTCCGCCCGCTTCGCCGGCTTTGGCGCAGCCGCCTTCGCAATCGAGCCGGTCGTCAATTCGACATCGCGCTTCGCCTCGGGAGGCTGTGCATTGGTCGCGATCATCTCGGCGCTGACCGGCGCCACTTTCATTTCGCCGAGCCGGGCGCGGACATCGGCGGTGAGGCCGGGATAGGAGGCGACGGGCGTGAACTCCGCCGTCTGCTCGGTGCCCAGGCGAACGCCGGTATAGGCCACCAGCCCGTCGGTGGTGGCGACGACGTCGCCGGATCGCAACGAAGTGTCGAGCGTGAGATCGACCGGCGCCAGCCCGAAGGGGCTTCGGCCGTTGCAGGTGCAGTCGGCGCGCAGCGCCTTGCGATAGGCGTAGGCGTTTTCGCTGTCGGCATAGCGCTCGCCATTGCCCGCGGCAGCGCTATCGATGTTGCTGCCGTAGAACACTTTGGTGACGCTCGCCGGGCAGAACGCCTGGCAGGTCTGAACCGGCGAGGCGTTGCCGCGCATGGTCAGCGGAAAATATTTGCCGTCGCAGCTTCGCACGCAGAAGGCGGGGCCGGAGCTTGCGACGCGCGCTGTGGGCGCCGGATGGGCCGGCTGATTGACGCCGAACGGATCGAAGGAGTTGGCCTGCGCGGGCGCCTGTCGCGCCGGCTTCTGGTTCTGGACGCCGCCGAACAGGAAGTCGAACAGGCCCTCGGCCGAAACGCTGCCGGGCACCAGCACCAGCGCGCCCGCAAGGGCTGCCGCGGCCACCAGCGTCACACGTCGCCGTACACGCGAAAAAGCCAATTCGGTACGCAACGCCCGCTCCACCCCACGACGTGCTGAAGCGACATGGCTTCAGGTCAGGGTAACCTTAACGGGGCGATGGTAAATGAGTGGTGTTCAGGGCGAGGCGAGGCGGAAAGAAATGCGGGCCGCTCACGCCTTCAAAAATTCACTCGCTTTATAGAGCGAACGAAACTCCAGCCCGGCCTCGGCAAAGTTTTCGGTCGCGCCTTCTTCGCGGTCGACCATGGTCAGCACCAGCACGATCTCGCCGCCGGCCTCGCGCACCGCCTCGGCCGCCTTCAGCGCCGAGCCGCCGGTCGTGGTGACGTCCTCGACGATGACGATGCGCTTGCCCTGCAGGGTCTCGCCCTTGGCGAGGCCCTCCACCGCCAGGCGGGCGCCATGCTCCTTCGGCTTCTTGCGCACGAAGAAAGCCGCGATCGGGTGGCCCTTGAGCCAGGACAGTTGCGCGATCGCGCCCGCCAGTGGGACGGCGCCCATTTCCAGCCCGCCGACGAAATCGAGATTGTCGTCCCTCAACGCCTCATAGGTCAGTTCGGCCAGCAGCGCCGCGCCTTCGGGGTCGAGCATGGTCGGCTTGAGGTTGAAGTAGAAGTCGCTCTTGCGGCCCGATGCCAGCGTGATCTCGCCACGCCCGAACGAACGCTTGCGGATGATCTCGGCGAGGCGGGCGCGGGAGGCGGATTTGGACAAGGTGCGTTTCCCAGAGGGTTTCAGGCGGGGCGCAATCTATCGGCGCCGGCAGGCACATGCCAGCGTTGATCGCATGCCGTCAACAGCGGCGCATGCGTCCTGCTTTCGCAGGGGCGCCCCGTGGAAAGCGCGGCTTGTAAGGCCCGCAGGTTCCGGGGTACGCAGACACCAAACCTTTGTGGGGGAAACCGTCGAATGACCATCGAACTGCACACCTGGAACACGCCGAACGGCCGCAAGATCTCGGTCGCGCTGGAGGAAATGGGGCTGCCCTACAAGGTGATACCGGTGAACATCACCAAGGGCGAGCAGATGGCGCCCGGCCTTCCTCAAGATCAGCCCGAACAACAAGATCCCCGCGATCGTCGATCCCGACGGCCCCGGCGGCAAGCCGGTCGGCATTTTCGAATCCGGGGCGATCCTGCTTTATCTCGGCGAGAAGACCGGCAAGTTCCTGCCGCAATCGCTGGCCGAGCGCATCCCGGTCTATGAATGGCTGATGTGGCAGATGGGCGGCTTTGGCCCGATGCCGGGCCAGGTGCACCATTTCATCGCGCTGGAAAACGAGGCCGACCGCGCCTACGGCCTGAAGCGCTACATGGCCGAGACGCGGCGGCTTTATGGCGTGCTGGACAAGCGGCTGGCCGACCATGAATTCGTCGCCGGCGCCCTGTCGGTCGCCGACTTCGCCATCCTCGGCTGGGCCTGGCGCCATCCGCGCCACAAGGTCGAGCTGAAGGATTTTCCGAACGTCGAGCGCTGGTACAACGCCCTGATGGCCCGCCCCGCGACCAAGCGCGGCATGGAAGCGAAGCTGGATTGATCTTCTTCCTTCTCCCCTTGTGGGAGAAGGTGGCATAGGCGGCCTCTGGCCGCCGTCTCTTAACTAGAACGCCGATGCAGAGCATCGGCTATGGCGCCGGATGAGGGGTTCTCTCAACGAGCGCGACTCGTGGAGGTCAGACCCCTCATCCGTCTCGCCGCCGCTTCGCGCCGTCGATCCACCTTCTCCCACAAGGGGAGAAGGAAACAAGACCAGCGCTAATGCGCCTCGTCCCAGTTGTTCGCCGCCCTTGCATCGACCTGCAGCGGCACCGAGAGCAGCACCGCCGGGAACGGCGCGTCCTGCATCACGTGCTGCACCACCGGCAGCGTCGCCGCCACCTCGTCGTCGGGCACTTCGAAGATCAGTTCGTCGTGCACCTGCAGCAGCATCTGCGCCGAGAGTTTCTTCGCCGCCAGCGCGTCCTCCATCCGGATCATGGCGCGGCGGATGATGTCGGCGGCGGTGCCTTGCAGGCGCGCGTTGATCGACGCGCGCTCGTTGAAGGCGCGTACCGAGGCGTTGGAGGCCTTGATGTCGGGGTAGTACATCTTGCGGCCGAACAGCGTGGTGACATAGCCGTTCCGGCGGCATGAAATCCCGCGTCTCGTCCATGTAGGCGCGGATGCCGGGGAAGCGCTCGAAATACTTCTTGATGTAGGCGGAGGCTTCCTCGCGCGCGATGCCGAGCTGGTTGGCGAGACCGAACGCCGAGATGCCGTAGATGATGCCGAAATTGATCGCCTTGGCGCGGCGGCGCACCTCGCCCGGCATGTCCTTGATCGGCACGCCGAACATTTCGGACGCCGTCATGGCGTGAATGTCGAGCCCGTCGCGGAACGCCTGCTTCAGCACGGGGATGTCGGCGATCTCGGCGAGCAGCCGCAGTTCGATCTGCGAGTAATCCGCCGACACCAGCTTGTGGCCGGGCGTGGCGATAAAGGCGCGGCGGATCTTTCGGCCGTCCTCGGTACGCACCGGAATGTTCTGCAGGTTCGGCTCGTTCGACGACAGCCGCCCCGTGGTGGTCGCGGCCAGCGCGTAGGTGGTGTGGACGCGGTGGGTCTGCGGATGGACGTATTCCGGCAGCGCGTCGGTATAGGTCGATTTCAGTTTCGAGACCTGCCGCCATTCCAGGATCTTCTTCGGGAATTCATGGCCCTGCTCGGCGAGTTCGTCGAGGATCTGCGCCGAGGTCGACCATGCGCCGGTCTTGGTCTTGGTGCCGCCGGTGATGCCCATCTTGCCGAAGATGATGTCGCCGATCTGCTTGGGGCTGCCGACATTGATCGGCTCGCCCGCGATCTCCTGCAACTCGGCCTCGACGCGCGCCGCGGTCTGCGCGAAATCGCCCGACAGCCGCGACAGCACCTGGCGGTCGATCGAGATGCCGCGCCGTTCCATCCGCGCCAGCACGCTGACCAGCGGCCGTTCCAGCGTCTCGTAGACCGTCGTCATGTGTTCGGCGGCCAGCCGCGGCTTCAGCACGCGCTGCAGCCGCAGGATCACGTCGGCGCTTTCGGCCGAATAGGCGGTCGCCCTGTCGATCGCGACCTGGTCGAAGGTCAGCTTGTTCTTGCCGCTGCCGATCAGCTCGCTTTCGGCGATCACGGCATGGCCGAACCAGCGTTCGGTCAGCGATTCCAGCCCATGCGAGTTGCGCCCGGCGTCGAGCGCGTACGACATCAGCTGCGCGTCGTCGACGTTGCGCAGCGTGACGCCGTGCTGCGCCAGCATCACCGCGTTGAACTTGATGTTGAAGCCGATCTTGAGAACGCCCGGCAGATTCCAGCAGCGGCTTCAGCGCCGCCAGCGCGTCGCTGGCCTTGATCTGGTCGGGTGCCAGCCCGGCGTCGAACAGGCCCGCGCCGTCGCCGGACTGCCGGTGGGCGAGCGGCACGTAGCAGGCGTCGTTCGGCGCCAGCGCCAGCGCGATGCCGCAGATATCGGCCTGCATCGGATCGCCGGAGTTCGACTTGGCGTCGATCGCGAAAGCGCCTGCGTCCCAGGCGCGCGCGATCCAGGCCTTGAGTTCGGCGGCATCTGCGGATGGTCTGATACTTGCTGCGGTCGACCGGGAGTTTTCGCGCGGCGGCCTCGCGTGCCGCGGCGAGCGAGATCGGCGTTCCCTTGAGGCTTGCAGCCTTGTCCTGCTTGTCGGCGTCCTTGCCCGGCGCGGTCCCGCCCTTGCCGACGGCGTGGCGGGCGCATCGAACAGCGTCGCGCCTTCGACGTAACCTTCCGGTCTCTCGCCGGAGGGCGGGCTCGCGAAAACGCTGGCGCCGCTCTTGTTGCCGGCGTCGGCTTCGACGTCGGCCGGGTCGATGTGCGAATATTCGGCGACGCGGCGGGTGAGGGTGGAGAACTCCATCGCCTTGAGGAAGGCGATCAGCTTGCGGGCATCCGGCTCGTGCACCGCGAGATCGTCGAGCGGCACGTCGAGATCGACCTTGTCGTCGAGCAGCACCAGCTGCCGCGAGATCCGCGCCTTCTCGGCGTTCTCGATCAGCGACTCGCGCCGCTTCGGCTGCTTGATCTCGCCGGCGCGGAACAGCAGCTGTTCGAGGTCGCCATATTCCACGATCAGTTGCGCGGCGGTCTTGACGCCGATGCCGGGCACGCCCGGCACGTTGTCGGTGGAATCGCCGGCCAGCGCCTGCACCTCGACCACCTTCTCCGGCGGCACGCCGAATTTCTCGATCACTTCGGGAATGCCGATGCGGCGGTCCTTCATGGTGTCGTACATCGTGACCTTGTCGGTCACGAGCTGCATCAGATCCTTGTCGGAGGAGACGATGGTCGTGGTCGCGCCGCGCTCGCCGGCCAGCCGCGCATAGGTCGCGATCAAATCGTCGGCCTCGAAGCCGGCCTGTTCGAGGCAGGGCAGGTCGAACGCGCGCACCGCCTCGCGGATCAGCGCGAATTGCGGGATCAGGTCGTCCGGCGCCGGCGGCCGGTGCGCCTTGTAGTCGGGATAGAGCTTGTTGCGGAACGTGATCTCGGACTTGTCGAAGATGATCGCCAGATGCGTCGGCCGGTCATCCTCCGGCATGTCGCGCAACAGCTTCCACAGCATGTTGCAGAAGCCGAGCACCGCGTTGACCTGCAGCCCGTCGGATTTGCGGTTCAGCGGCGGCAGCGCGTGATAGGCGCGGAAAATGTAGCCGGAACCGTCGACCAGGAACACATGGTCGCCCTTGCCCGGCTTTTTGGCGGGCGCCTTCGCGTCGGCCGTGGCAGGGGTCTTGGCGTCGGGAACGGGTTTGGCGGCGTGCTTTGGGGGCTGATTTCGGCATGGCCGAAATTTAGGGATTTTTGCGCGGAATGACAGCCTCGGGAGGTGGATTTTGGGATTGCCGCACAGCGAATTTGCCGTCGTCCCGGGCTTGACCCGGGACCCATACTCCGCGGCCGATGTGTGGGGCACTCTGGTCGCGGCCTCGCTTCGGCAATCGATGGCGGATGTTGAACTTAGCTGAGCTATACCTACCGCGTTCTATCGATAGATCACGCGGTATGGGTCCCGGGTCAAGCCCGGGACGACAACGGCGTGACGAGTTCTACTCCGCCGCCTGCAGCACCGGCGCCGCCTTCTTCGGCGCGATCCAGAACGCCGCGGGCCGATCGAACAGGAAGTCGGCGCGCAGCAGGAGCGCCAGCCGCCAGATCGCAATCGCACCGGCAACACCCGCGACGGTGACGAGCAGCGAGATCGTCCCGATATCGGTGATCACGCCGGTCTTCAGCAGCAGCGTTCGGGTCACCGCCATCGGCAGGAAGAAGGCGAGGTAGATGACGATGGAATGCTCGCCGCAAGTGCGCAGGAAATTGAGCCACTGCATCCGCGCCAGCAGCGTGCCCATCACGATGATGGCGCCGGCGCCGGCAAAACCGAGCGCGAGCGAGATCAGCGGCCAATGGCTGACGCCCGCCAGCACGAGCCCGCCGTTGATCAGCGTCCACAGCGCCAGGCCGATCAGCGCCAGCGCGGGCTTCTCCCGCGAGCGATCCGACAGCGCGAACACGTAGGAGGCAAACAGATAGCCGGAATAGAAATAGACGAAGCGCGCGCAGAATTCGTCAATCACGGTCCAGCCGGTCGCGATTTGCGCCGTCTCCAGCGCCGCGGCGACGAGCCAGATGGCTGCGGCGGGGATGCCGCGTGACAGTTTCGTGACGACGAAGAAGATCGGCAGCAGATAGATGAACCACAGCGTGCCGAACGGCTCGACGAGGGATTCGCAGGTACAGGTAGCCGACATGGCCCCAGCCGTGTTCGGCGGCGAAGCCGGGCGCCTTGAAGCCGAACTGGATCGTCATCCAGAGCACATAAAAATATGCAAAGTGCACGACCTTGCGGTCGAGATAGGTGCGCCAGTCGCGGTCGATCACGACGGCGAGGAACAGGCCCGAAATCAGGAAGAAATCCGGCATCCGGAACGGCTGCGCGAACATCACGAAGGCATGCATGAAACCGGTGTCGCCGGCCGCCTTTTCCACGCCGAGCACCGAATGCATCATCACCACCATGACGATGCAGATGCCCTTGGCGTAATCCACCCAGTCGATGCGGGTGCGCGCGTTCGGTGACGGCTGTACCGTTTATGGTCATCGGTGTCCCTTTTCGGCGCGGCGCGGGCGTATCTTCGGCCCGATCTGTTGCTTTCTCCTTTATCCATACAAACGGTATGCCGGGTTACTTCCGCTTTTCCGGTTTCCCCTTTGATGAAAAATGCTCTAAGACGCCCGCAAAATCGCGAGTGTCGTTAACCATCAAATACGGGCAGTCTTCATGCGGATCGCCATGATTGGCACGGGCTATGTGGGGCTGGTATCCGGCGCCTGCTTTGCGGATTTCGGTCACCAGGTCACCTGCGTGGACAAGGATGCCGGCAAGATCGAAGCCCTGCGCCGCGGCGAGATCCCGATCTTCGAACCCGGGCTCGATGCGCTGGTCGCCTCCAATGTGAAGGCCAAGCGGCTGGATTTCACCACCGACCTGACCGGGCCGGTCGCGGAAGCCGACGCCGTGTTCATCGCGGTCGGCACCCCGTCGCGGCGCGGCGACGGCCATGCCGACCTGAGCTACGTCTACGCCGCCGCGCGCGAGATCGCCGCCGCGCTGTCGGGCTTCACCGTCGTCATCACCAAATCGACCGTGCCGGTCGGCACCGGCGACGAGGTCGAGCGGCTGATCCGCGAGGCCAATCCGTCGGCCGACGTGGTGGTCGCCTCCAATCCGGAGTTTTTGCGCGAGGGCGCTGCGATCCGCGACTTCAAATTCCCGGACCGCATCGTGGTCGGCACCTCGGACGAGCGCGGCCGCAAGGTGCTCAGCGACATCTACCGGCCGCTGTCGCTCAACCAGGCGCCGATGATGTTCACCGCGCGCCGCACCGCGGAACTGATCAAATACGCCGCCAACGCCTTCCTCGCCACCAAGATCACCTTCATCAACGAGATGGCGGATCTCGCCGAAAAGGTCGGCGCCGACGTGCAGGAAGTCGCGCGCGGCATCGGGCTCGACAACCGCATCGGCACCAAATTCCTGCACGCCGGCCCGGGCTTCGGCGGCTCCTGTTTCCCCAAGGACATCCGCGCGCTGGTCAAGATCGCGCAGGACCATGACGTGCAGCTGCGCATCGTCGAGGCCGTGCTCGGCGTCAACGACAACCGCAAGCGCGCGATGGCGCGCAAGGTTGCCAACGCGCTGGCGGCAGTCTGCGCGGCAAGACGGTCGCGGTGCTCGGCCTGACCTTCAAGCCGGACACCGACGACATGCGCGAGGCGCCGTCGATCCCGCTGGTGACGGGGCTGCTCGACCTGGGCGCGAAAGTGCGCGCGCACGATCCGGTCGGCATGGAGCAGGCGCGCAAGGAATTGCCCGACATCGAATATTGCGACGATCCCTACGCTTGCGTGAAGGGCGCGGACGCCATGGTGATCGTCACCGAGTGGGTGCAGTACCGCGCGCTCGACCTGGAGCGGCTGAAGAGCGCGATGGCGCAGCCCGTCGTGGTCGATTTGCGCAACATCTACCGCCCCGACGACATGGCCGCGCACGGCTTTATCTACGACAGCGTCGGGCCGGGCGTCCGAAGCCGTGAGCTTCCTTCCATTCTCCCCTTGTGGGAGAAGGTGCGCGCGAAGCGCCGGATGAGGGGTCTCTCAACACAAGCGTGAGACAGACCCCTCACCCGTCTCGCCGCGCTGACGCGGCGTCGATCCACCCTCTCCCACAAGGGGAGAGGGGAACCATGCGAGCCGTCATTGCCTCGCACCTTCGACACCCCACTTCCGATCGACGCGGTGCTCGATGAGCTCGCGGCGCACGCTCGCGGCCAGCAACGCCGCCGTGCTGGTCGCGCCGCCCGGCGCCGGCAAGACCACGCGCGTGCCGCTGGCGCTGCTCGATGCGCCCTGGCTGAACGGCAAGAAGATCATCGTGCTGGAGCCGCGGCGGATCGCGGCGCGCGCCAGCGCCGAGCGGATGGCGAAGACGCTCGGCGAGCGCGCCGGCGAGACCGTCGGCTACCGCGTCCGCTTCGGCTCGAAAGTATCGCGCGCGACCCGGATCGAGGTCGTCACCGAGGGCATCTTCTCGCGGCAGATCCTCGACGATCCCGAACTGTCCGGCGTCGCCGCCGTGCTGTTCGACGAATTTCACGAACGTTCGCTCGATGCCGATCTCGGCCTGGCGCTGGCGCGCGATGCGCAGACCGGCCTGCGCGAGGACCTGCGCATCCTGGTGATGTCGGCGACGCTCGACGGCGCGCGCGTCGGCGAAACTGCTCGGCGACGCGCCGGTCGATCGCCAGCGAAGGCCGCGCCTTTCCGGTCGAGACGCGCTATCTCGGCCGCAAGGCCGATGCGCCGATCGAGCGGCAGATGGCGGACGCGATCGCAACCGCGCTGCGCGCCGATCCCGGCTCGGTGCTGGCGTTCCTGCCGGGTGCGGCCGAAATCCGCCGCACGCAGAATTTTCTCGGCGAGCGCGTCCACGACGCGAGCGATCGAGATCGTGCCGCTGTTCGGCGCGCTCGATGCCGCCGTGCAGGACCGCGCCATCGCGCCGGCGCCGAAGGGCCAGCGCAAGGTCGTGCTGGCGACCTCGATCGCCGAGACGTCGCTGACCATCGAGGGCGTGCGCATCGTCGTCGATTCCGGCCTGGCGCGGGTGCCGCGCTACGAGCCGGATATCGGCCTGACGCGGCTCGAGACCGTGCGCGCCTCGCGCGCCGCGGTCGATCAGCGCCGCGGCCGCGCCGGCCGTACCGAGCCCGGCGTCTGCTACCGGCTGTGGGACGAGCCGCAGACCGCCTCGCTTGCTGCCTACACCCAGCCTGAAATTCTCTCCGCCGATCTTTCCTCGCTGGTGCTCGATCTCGCGCAATGGGGCGTCAGCGATCCCACGACACTGGCGTTTCTCGATCCCCCGCCGGCGCCGGCGCTGAAGGAAGCGAAAAGCGCTGCTGCGATGAACTCGGCGCGCTCGATGCCGACGGCCGGATCACCGCGGAAGGAAAGAGTCTGCGCGCGCTGGCGCTGCCGCCGCGGCTGGCGCGCATGATCGTGGATTCGCACCGGCTGGGCGCAGGCGAGGAGGCGGCCGACATCGCCGCCATCCTGACCGAGCGCGGCCTCGGCGGCGACAGCGTCGATCTCGATCGCAGGCTCGACCAGTTCCGCCGCGACCGCTCGCAGCGCGCGCGCAGCGCCCGCAGTCTCGCGCAGCGCTGGGCGCAGCAGGTTGCGACGACGGAAGGTCCGCCTGGCGAGGATATCTCGCCTCTCCACCGGCATGCATGCTGGCGCTGGCCTTTCCCGATCGCGTCGCGCGCAACCGCGGCAATGGCAGCTTCGTGCTGGCCAACGGCCGCGGTGCGGCCGTCGAGCAGACCTCGTCGCTGGCGCGCGCGCCCTATATCGCGGTCGGCCGAACTGACCGGCACCGCGGCGCAGCGGGCGCATCCTGCTGGCCGCGCCGATCGCGCAGGAAGATATCGAGACGCGTTTCGCCGAGCAGATCGAAGACAGGCGACGAGATCTCGTTCGATCGCGGCGCGATGGCGCTGCGCGCGCGGCGCAAGCGGACGCTGCACGCGATCACGCTGTCGGAAGCGCCGGTCGCGCTGTCGCCCTCGGCGGAGACCGCGCGGATCTTTGCCGCAGGCCTGGTCGCCGCCGGGCTCGACAGGCTGCCGTGGTCGAAAGCCCTGAAGCAATGGCGCGACCGCGTGATGTTCCTGCGCAAGGCGGAAGGCGATAGCTGGCCCGATCTGTCCGATGCCGCGCTCGCCGCGAGCGCGAAGACTGGCTGGTGCCGGCGCTATACGACAAGACCTCGCTGAAGGAGCTTTCGCCCGGCGATCTCTCCGACGCCCTGATGAACCTGTTGCCGTGGGAATTGCGCGCGCGGCTGGAGCGCGAGGCGCCGACGCATTTCGAGGCGCCGACCGGCACCATGCTGGCGATCGACTACGAAGCCGAGCAGGGGCCGACCATCGCGGTCCGCCTGCAGGAACTGTTCGGGCTCAACACCCATCCCTCGATCGCCAAGGGCGCGGTGCCGCTGGTGCTGGAATTGCTGTCGCCGGCGCAGCGGCCGGTGCAGGTGACGCGCGACCTGCCGGGCTTTTGGCGCGGCAGTTATGCCGCCGTGCGCTCCGACCTGCGCGGCCGCTACCCGCGCCACCCCTGGCCGGAAGACCCGGCCACCGCGCTGCCGACGCGCCGCGTCAAGCCGCGCGGCACTTGATGATATTTCATTAACCCTTCCCTCATCCTTTTCGCCGAAATCACGAGCGTCAACGCTGCGTCTTAGTCGCGGTTTGGCGGATGGCGTGGTGAAATCGGCGGTCCTTGAACCCGCGTGAGTGGTGTGATGCGTAACCTTCTGATGTTTGCCGCAGCGATAGCCGGTGCCGGCGTCTTCATGGCCCAGATGGCAGACCGGATGTCGCCGACCCCGGCGCTCGCCAAAGGGGCCGACAAGGTGGCTGCCAACAATTCCGCGGCCGATCCATTCTTTCCCAAGACGACCGTCTCTCCGACCGGCGGAACCCGCGTCAGCCTTCCCCGCGATTTCCGCGGCCACTTCCAGGCGATCGGCCGGATCGACGGCCAGCACATCAATTTCATGGTCGACACCGGCGCTTCCGTGGTCGCGCTGAATGAAAAGTCCGCGGCGAAGTTCGGCCTTCGCCCGTTGCGCGGCGACTACAACGCCAAGGTCAGCACGGCCAACGGCACCATCAAGGCGGCACGCGCGCGAATTCCCATGATGGACGTCGGCGGCCTCGTGGTGCGCGACGTCGAAGCCATGGTGCTGCCGGACGAGGCGCTGTCCGAAAACCTGCTCGGCCTGTCGTTCCTGTCGAAGCTGAAGCGCTTCGAATATGCCGACGGCAGGCTCGTGCTGGAGCAGTAAGGTTTATCTGCTTCCGGGCTGTGTCACCCTCCCGGTTCGTTTGCCGGCGTGCTATATTACCCAGATGAATAGTTCCGAGGCCTTGGAAACCTTGCGACGCGCCGAAAACGCACTGCGTGGGCGCGGTGTGAAGCATGCCGCCTTGTTCGGCTCAGTGGCACGTGGAGAAAACCGCTCGGACAGCGATATCGACATCATGATCGAAATCGATCCGGAGGCTCGGATTACGGTCTTCGATTACGTGGATATCAAGGGATATATCGCGCAACTGTTCGACGGTCCCGTGGACGTCGTGAATTGCGAAGGGCTCAAATCCTATGTCCGCCCGGCGGCAATGGCTGACGTGATCTATGCTCTTCTGATCCCGCAGACCGTGTTTGCCTTAATTGCCAAATCCGTCACGGTTAACCATCACAGATCGCCGTTCCCGCCTATCGCCCGGCCCGGCTATTCGCTATGGCTGCGGTGTTCGCTTAAGCATTTTCGATGACAAGGCCGCTCATGTTCCCAAAACCCCAATCCGCGCTGATTCCGAATACCTATGCGTTCGAATCCGCCCCCATGGTGAAGGCGACCGGCTTTCGCGAATACGACGCGCGCTGGCTGTTCGAGAAGGAAATCAACCTGATGGGCGTGCAGGCGCTGGGCATGGGGCTCGGCGCGCTGATCAGGGAACTCGGCGTCAAGCAGGAGATCGTCACCGGGCATGATTTTCGCGGCTATTCGGCCTCGATCAAATACGCGCTGATATCAGGCCTGATGGCGGCGGGCTGCAAGGTGCACGACATCGGGCTGGCGGTGACGCCGATGGCGTATTTCGCGCAGTTCGATCTCGACGTGCCCTGCGTCGCGATGGTGACGGCGTCGCATAACGACAATGGCTGGACCGGCGTCAAGATGGGCGCCAACCGGCCGCTGACCTTCGGCCCCGACGAGATGACGCGGCTGAAGGAGATCGTGCTCAACGCCGCGTTCGACAACAAGGCCGGCGGCTCCTATCAATTCCACGAGAATTTCCCGGCGCGCTACATCGCCGATCTCACCAAGCGTCCGAAGCTGAAGCGCAAGCTGAAGGTCGTGGTCGCCTGCGGCAACGGCACGGCCGGCGCGTTCGCGCCGCAGGTCATGGAAGCGATCGGCTGCGAGGTGATCCCGCTCGACACCGAGCTCGATCATACCTTTCCGAAGTACAATCCGAATCCGGAAGACATGGAGATGCTGCACGCGATCCGCGATGCGGTGCTCATGCACAAGGCCGATGTCGGCCTTGGTTTCGACGGCGACGGCGACCGCTGCGGCGTGGTCGACAATACCGGCGAGGAAATCTTTGCCGACAAGGTCGGCGTGATGCTGGCGCGCGACATGTCGGCGATCCACAAGGATGCGCAGTTCGTCGTCGACGTGAAATCCACCGGCTTATTCGTCACCGACCCGGTGCTGCAGAAGCAGGGCGCGAAGGTCGCCTATTGGAAGACCGGCCATTCCTACATGAAGCGCCGCACCCACGAGATGGGCGCGCTGGCCGGCTTCGAGAAATCCGGCCACTTCTTCTTCAACAAGCCGACCGGCCGCGGCTATGACGACGGTCTGGTTTCGGCGATCGCAATCTGCGAAATGCTCGATCGCGCGTCCGGCAAGTCGATGGCCGATCTGAAGGACGCGCTGCCAAAGACCTGGTCGTCGCCGACGATGTCGCCGCATTGCGCCGACGAAACCAAATACGGCGTTGCGGATGCCGTGGTGAAGCACTTCGAGGCGTTGCAGAAGAAGGGCGAGAAAGTCGCGGGCCAGAACATCCGCGATCTCGTCACCGTCAACGGCGTGCGGGTCACGGTCGAGGACGGCAGCTGGGGCCTGGTGCGGGCGTCATCGAACAAGCCGGAGCTCGTCGTGGTGGTCGAGAGCCCGGTGAGCGAGCAGCGGATGCGCGACATGTTCGAGGCGATGGATTCCGTGCTGCGCACGCATCCCGAAGTCGGCGCGTATAATCAGAAGATCTGAGGGGCGACGTTGTTCGCCGCACGCACCCGCGTCGTCGTCCCCCGCGAAGGCGGGGGATCCAGTATTCCAGAGACGTCAGTGATCTCGCCGAGAAGCCGCGGCGTACTGGGTCGCCCGGTCCTAGTGCGCAATTGCGCACAAGGCCGGGCGATGACACCTTTTCCTTGAATGTCTTAAGCCACCCGCAGCGAATTCAGGAAGCTGCCGACTTCCGCCTTCAGCCGATCGGACTGCGACGACAGCCCGTTCGCGGCCTCCTGCAGGGTCGACGCCGCCTTGCCGGATTGCTCGGAGGCGTGCGTGACGCTGTTGATGTTGGCGTTGACTTCCCTGGTGCCGTTGGCCGCCTGCAGCACGCTGCCGGCGATCTCCTGCGTCGCGGCGCCCTGCTGCTCGACCGCGGCGGCGATCTGGCTCGAGATCTGGTCGATCTCGGCAATGGTGCCGCCGATGATCTGGATGGCGCTGACGGCTTCGCCGGTGGCGTTCTGGATGTCCTGGACCTGCGCGGAGATTTCTTCGGTCGCTTTGGCGGTCTGATTGGCCAGCGCCTTGACTTCGCTCGCCACCACGGCAAATCCCCGGCCATGCTCGCCGGCGCGCGCCGCCTCGATCGTGGCGTTCAGGGCGAGCAGGTTGGTCTGGCTGGCGATGTTCTGGATCAGCGTCACCACTTCACCAATTTTTTGCGTGCCGGACGCAAGTCCCTCGACCACGGTATTGGTGCGGCGCGCTTCGTCCGCGGCCTTGGCCGCGATTTGCGCCGAACGGGTCACCTGCTGGGCGATGCTGTTGATCGACGCGGAGAGTTCTTCCGTCGCGGATGCCACCGTTTCGACGTTGGTCGAAGCCTGGTTCGAGGCCGCGGCGGCGGCTTCCGTCTGGCGTAGCGTTTCGGCATTGCTGCCGCTCATGGTCGATGACAGGCCCTGCATTTTCGTCGCGGCAACCGCGACCGCTTCGACGATGCTTCCGACCTTGCGTTCGAATCCGGCCGCGAGTTCACGCCGCGCCGCGTCGCGGTCCTGCTTGGCCTTGCTTTCGGAGTCCATGCGCTCGCGATTGGCGCGGGCTTCGGCGGCGTTCGCAGCCTCGGCCTCGGCCGTCTTCGCGGCCGTCGCCTCGAACAGATGCGACAGTTTGAACGACAGCCAGACCAGGACGCCGGCCTCCATCAGCAGGATCACGGCGTGAAGCACCACGCGGCCGAGATCGGCGCCGCCGGGATAGATCGCCGCCGGCAGCAGGAAATTCAGCGCCAGGTGATGCAGGGCCACCGCAACGGTGCCGGCGAGGATCGGGCGGTAGTCGCAATAAGCGACCAGAAATGCCAGCGAAGCGAAGAAATACATATGCATGTCGATCTGCCAGGGATGCCCGGCAAGCTGATAGGCGAACACCGAAACGCCGCCCATCAGCGCAATCGCAAAGGTCAGGCGGGTCGAGAGACCGTTGCCCGAACTGGCCCAGGATGCGGTCGCCGCAATCGCCATCGCAGCCATCAATGCGGTCGGCGCCAGCCAGCCATTGTCGCGCATGACGCCGATGGCGAGCGCGAGCGGGACATGAAGCCACAGCAGTCCGAGCAGGGCCTTGCTGGTGGTTTCGCGCAACGCGGCGAGATCTTTGCTCTCAATGATCATTTCCGGATACCCCAATCCATTCACTAACTGGCCGCTCGATTCGTAAAACAGGCCGCGACCGCTTGCGGGTCGATCGCAAACCAGGCCCCGGCCTGGTGCAGCCGCGACAATCCCTCTGCGCCGTCGGGCCGCACCACCAGCAGCGATGGAACGGCGGTCATGCGGACGATGGCGGCATTGGCTGAAGCAGCGGCCGAGAAAGCCTGTTGAGAATCCCACCAAACGGGAAAGGCCACGGCCACGACTTCAACGCCTGGGCGGGCCTGAAACGACAGTGCAGCGATGCCGATGAAGCTGACGATCAGCAACAGCACGGCGTTGAGCCATGCGGGCCATCGGAGCCTCAGTGTGACATTCCGTCCCATCCCCCGTGTCTACGGACCCAGGGCTAATGTTCCGTGAAGTACACGCTCCGTAGTATTGCGGTGCTGACTTACGCCGCCGGTACCGGCAGTGCGGTTACCGACTTGATCTTCTCCATCGCAAAACGCGAGGTGACGTTCTTCAGCGGCACGGCGCTGATCAGCTTCTTGTAGAACACGTCATAGCTCGCCATGTCGGCGACCACGACGCGCAGCATGTAGTCGACGTCGCCGGCCATCCGGTAGAATTCCATCACCTCGGGCATCGCGCTGACGGCGCCGGCAAAGGTCTTCAGCCAGGCCTCGGAGTGGTCGGAGCTTTCGACCGAGACGAACACGGAAATGCCGAGCCCGATCTTGTTCTGGTCGACCAGCGCCACCCGGCGCAGGATCACGCCGTCGGCCTCCAGCCGCTGGATCCGCTTCCAGCATGGCGTCGACGACAGCCCGACCCGGTCGCCGATTTCGGCGACCGACAGCGAGGCGTCCTCCTGCAGCACGGTCAGGATTTTGCGGTCGATGGCATCCAGGCGGCGGTTGGCTTCCGGGAGCTGAACGGCAAGGTCGGTCATGAGAAGAATGTTCCATAGATGAGGTTTGATACCCTCATATATAGAAAAATCTTCTATAGCAAGTCCTGCTATGGGCGGGCCGGCGCCCGGTCAGCTGCTTTGCCGTGGCTCAAAAGCTCTTCAACTTCAGCACGTTGCGGGGCGGCGAAGGCGCCCCCGAACCGGGTGCATTTCAGGGCTGCGGCGGCCGAAGCGAACCGCAGCGCCTGCCGCAGCTCCTGCTTTTCGGTAATGGCGAGCGCCAGGGCGCCATGGAAGACGTCGCCGGCGCCGAGGGTGTCCACCGTATGCACCGGGAAGGCCGGGGTCTCCTGGATCTCCCCGTTCTCGTCGAGCCAGATCGTGCCCCTCGGGCCCCGGGTTCCCGCCAGGAACGACGAGGTCAGCTTGGCGATCTTTTTCAGCGCCTGGGCGTCGTCGGTGACGTCGGCGGTCTCCTGCAGCGGCTCGCTGGAGAACACCAGGTGCGTCGAGGCGTTCAGCAGGCCCTCGCGCAGCGACATCGCCCGGTCGACGTCCACGATCACGGGAATGCCGCGCCGGACGGCCTCGGCGCAAAGCTCGGTGCAGAATTCGGCGCAGCGGCTCTCGGTGAGGATGGCGGCGCAGTCGTCCAGCAGCGTGTCGAAATCAGGCAGCTTGACCTGCCACAGTTTCGGATCGCGGAAGGTCACGATGGTGCGCTCGCCGGAGGGATCGATCATGACCGCCGAGATCGGCGTCACCAGCCCCTCCATGTGGATCAGATGTTTGGTCTCGATGCCTTCCTTGGCCATCTGGTCGAAGATGAAGCGGCTCGAGGTTTCCCCCGCGTCGCCCATCGGGCCGCAGATCGAGGCGCGACCGCCGAGCCGGGCGATACCGATCGCGCCGTTGAGCGCGTTGCCGCCGCAGATTTCGTCGAACGCGGTCGCGTTCTCCTTGGAACCGCGCCCGGGAACTCCGGGTGTATGGAAGGTGAGGTCGCGCACCGGCATGCCGATGCAGAGAATGCGTGGGGGCATTTTCGGCGCCTTTTTATCCTGAAAGTTCATGCGTGGGCCCGTCATGTCCGTTGAAGTCGCAAGTCAATCGGGCAGAAAGGCGTCGGTTCCCAGTTATGCGCCGGTATTGCCGCCATGCAACCATTGCCCGATCAAATGATGCGCAATGGCAAAGGGATGGGCTGCAAACAGTCCGTCGGGATGCTGCCGCTTGTGCATCAGCGCCAGTTCTTCACGGTCGAACCAGCGCGCATCCTCGAGCTCGATGCGGTCGACGACGATCTCCTCGCTGATCGCGCGCGCGGTGCAGCCGATCATCAGCGACGACGGATAGGGCCAGGGCTGCGTCATGTAATAATTCACGTCGGTGACGCGGATGCCGCTTTCCTCGAGAATCTCGCGGCGGACGGCGTCCTCGATGGTCTCGGCGGCTTCGACAAAGCCCGCGAGGCACGAATACATGCCGGGCATGAACTGCTTCTGCCGGCCGAGCAGCGCCTTCTCGCCAAGGCTGACGAACATGATCACGACCGGATCGGTGCGCGGGAAATGCTCGGCCTTGCAGCTGGCGCATTCGCGCTTCCAGCCGCCTTCCTTCATCGACGTGCGCGCGCCGCAATTGGCGCAGAATCCGTGGCGCTGATGCCAGCCCACCAGCGATTTTGCCATCGCGATCGACGACAATTGCTCGATCGGCACCAGGCCCTGCATCGCCATGCCGCGCAATTCGGTGACCGCGACATCGCTGCGGCCGACCAGCTTTTCCGCTGATGCCGGCGACATGCCCATGCCGAACACCGGCGCGCCGTCGGCCAGACCTAGGAAGATCGTGCCGGGATTGGCGCCGTACTCCAGCGCTTCCTTGATCGAGAGCAGCGCGCGGGGGCCGCTCTCCTCCTGCTTCATGACCAGCGAGTCGCGGTAGACCACGTAGGCCCGCGCATTGCTCTGGCCTTCCATCGCAAACAGTTTCTCGTCGTTGGTGCGGAAATGCGCCGCCCGATCGATCGTGTGGGTAACGAAAGCGGGCTTACCTAATGGATATGCGTCGAATGCGGACATTTTTTTCTCAACCCAACCAGATCTTGCGGCGAAGCGCGTTGATGAAATTCTGGACTTCTTCGGCGTCGTGCGCCAGCGGCGGCATCACGCCCCAGACCGGGCGCGGCCATGCCACGTCGCTGGTGCGCCGCGCGATGACGTGAACATGCAGCTGCGGCACCAGATTTCCCAGCGCCGCGACATTGAGCTTGTCGCAACCGGTGATCTCTTTCAGCGCGCGCGACACCCGCGAGATCTCGGTCATCAATTGCCCCTGCGCGACCTCGTCGAGGTCGATGATTTCCGTAGCACCCTCCCGGCGCGGCACCAGCAGCAGCCACGGGTAATGCGCATCCTTGATGACCAGCACCTTGCACAGCGGCAGGTCGCCGATGTCGATCGTGTCCTTCTTGAGCTGGGAGTGCAGCGACCAGGCGTCCGATGGCATGCTCGTTCCTTCGTCATGCCCGGCCTTAGTGCCGGGCATCCACGTCTTTCTTGCGCTGGACTGGAACAAGCAAGACGTGGATGGCCGGGTCAAGCCCGGCCATGACGAAACAGGGGTGGTTTTGGTGCATGGCACGTACCAAGCCACGCTTGCTTTCCGGCCCTTTTGGCCCCAAATAAGGACCGGGAGATTGGCGGTGGACGAGCCACTCGCCAACCGGGTCAGGTCCGGAAGGAAGCAGCCCTAACGAGGTCCGGATCGGGTCGCTCGTCAGTCTCCTACCTGTTTTTCGAGCGAATCGCGCTGGGCGGCGGCAAAGTTCGCGCCTTGCGCCCGGTTTCGCTCCGTTCCGCAAGCCGGCCCCGAGAGACAATCAATTGCGGATCGACCGATGAGTGATGCTGGCGCCCCTCCCGACAAGTCTGACGGTGCCGGCCAGAGCGGTTTCGCGCTCGGCGGGGAAGAGGCCGCCAAGCCCTACCGGGTGCTGGCGCGAAAATACCGCCCCTCCAGTTTTGACGATCTGATCGGCCAGGAGGCCATGGTCCGCACCGTTTCGAACGCGTTCGAGACCGGCCGGATTCCGCAGGCCTGGATCCTGACCGGCGTCCGCGGGGTCGGCAAAACCACCACCGCGCGCATCCTCGCCCGCGCGCTCAACTACGAGAAGCCGGACGGCTCGGTGAAGGGCCCGACCGTCCACATGCCCGATCTCGGCGTGCACTGCCAGGCGATCATGGAAAGCCGGCACATGGACATCCTCGAGATGGACGCCGCGTCCCATACCGGCGTCGACGATGTCCGCCAGATCAATGACAGCGTGCGCTATGCACCGGCCAGCGCCCGCTACAAGGTCTACATCATCGACGAAGTCCACATGCTGTCGACGGCGGCGTTCAACGCCTTCCTGAAGACGCTGGAGGAACCGCCCGAGCACGCCAAGTTCGTGTTCGCCACCACCGAAATCCGCAAAGTCCCGGTCACGGTGCTGTCGCGCTGCCAGCGTTTCGATCTCCGCCGGGTCGAGGCCGACGTGCTGATGAACCACCTCGGCAACATCGCGAAAAAGGAAGGCGTCGAGGTCGAACCCGAGGCGCTCGGCATCATCGCGCGCGCCGCCGAAGGTTCGGTGCGCGATTCGCTGTCGCTGTTCGACCAGGCGATCGCGCATGCGGCGGGTCTCGTTCGTGCCGACGCCGTGCGGCAGATGCTGGGGCTCGCCGACCGCACCAGGGTGATCGATTTGTTCGAGTATCTGGCGCGCGGCGATATCGCCAGCGCGTTCGGCGAATTCCGCGCGCAATATGACGTCGGCGCCGATCCGGTCGTGGTGCTGTCGGATCTCGCCGAATTCGTCAATTTCGTCACGAGGGTGAAGATCGTCCCGGCGACCGCCGACAACGTCGCATTCGGCGAGACCGAGCGCGTTCGCGCCCGCGAATTCGCCGCAAAACTTTCGATGCGGGTGCTGTCGCGGATGTGGCAGATGCTGCTCAAGGGCATTGCGGAAGTGCAGACCGCGACCCGGCCGGCGGCTGCGGCCGAAATGGTGCTGGTCCGCATCGCCTATGTCGCCGACCTGCCGACGCCGGATGAGGCGATCCGGATGCTCGACCAGAACGGCGGCGGATCGCAAATCGCCTCCGGCGGCGCGGCGCCGTCGCGGGCAGCGCCCGCCGCACCGGTATCGTCCATGTCTGCCCCGTCGCCGATGCGGGCGCCTTCATCGCCGCGTTCCGGCGCCGAAGCATCCGCGCGGCCGCAAATGGTGGCGCCGTCGGCCCAGGCCGTGTCCGCGCCTGTCCTGCATCTCGCCACTTTTCCGCAGCTCGTGGCGCTCGCCGCCGAGAAGCGCGATGTCCTGACCAAGGCGGCGCTGGAATCCGACATGCGCCTCGTTCGTTTCGAGGACGGGCGGCTGGAAGTGGCGCTGGAGCGCAACGCGGCGCGCGGCATGGTCAACGACCTCTCCCGCAAGCTGGAGGCGTGGACCGGGCGGCGCTGGACCGTGATCGTCTCCAACGAGGCCGGCCAGCCGACGCTGCGCGCGCAGAACGAACAGGCGCGGAACGAGCACGCCCGCGCCGCGGAGGCCGATCCGCGCGTCCAGGAGGTATTGGCGCGGTTTCCCGGCGCCAAGGTGGTCGAGGTGCGCAGGCTTGCCGCCGAGCCGCCGGAATCCGATATTAACGCTGATGAGTTGAACGAGAGCGCCGACAGCGACGACGACTGATCGAACTCTCCAGAGGACGAACGATGGCTGATTTTCTCGGCATGATGAAGCAGGCGGCGCAACTGCAATCCAAGATGCAGGCGATGCAGGAAGAACTCGGCAATCTCGAAGTCGAGGGCATTTCCGGCGGCGGGCTGGTCGCCGTGCGCATGACCGCCAAGATGGAAGTGAAGGGCGTCAAGATCGATCCCTCGCTGATGAAGGCGGAAGAGCGCGAAGTGCTGGAAGACCTGCTGGTGACCGCGCATGGCGATGCGCGGCGCAAGGCGGAAACCGCGGCGATGGAAAAAATGCAGTCGCTGACCGGCGGGCTCGGCCTGCCGCCCGGACTTGGTCTCGGCTGAAATGGCTGCCAGCGTTGCCGGCCCTGAAATCGAACGCCTGATCCAGCTGCTGGCGCGCCTGCCGGGGCTCGGGCCGCGTTCGGCGCGGCGCGCGGCGCTGCATCTGATCAAGAAGCGCGAGGCGCTGATGACGCCGCTCGCCGGCGCGCTGCAGGTCGCGATCGACAAGATCCAGGTCTGCAAGACCTGCGGCAACATCGATACGCAAAATCCCTGCACGGTATGCACCGATCCCAGGCGCGATCCCTCGACCATCGTCGTGGTCGCCGACGTCGCCGATCTCTGGGCGCTGGAGCGGGCGAATGCGACCAGCGGTCGCTATCACGTGCTCGGCGCCACATTGTCGCCACTTGACGGCGTCGGTCCGCAGGATCTCACCATCGATGCACTGGTGGCCCGCGCGCACGATTCACAAGTCAATGAGATCGTTCTGGCGCTGAATGCGACGGTTGATGGCCAAACTACGGCGCATTACATCACCGATCTTCTGCAGGACGCCAACGTCAAGGTCACCCGGCTCGCGCATGGCGTGCCTGTCGGCGGCGAGCTTGATTATCTCGACGAAGGTACGCTATCGGCTGCCATGCGGCAGCGAACGCTGTTCTAGCTTCCCAGACGGAACTCATCGACATGACGAAATCACGATTCGGCAAACGCTCCTGTTTTGCGGTCATCATCATGATCGCGGCTCTGGCGGCACCTTCCGCATGGGCGCAGGGAGCCGAGCCGGCGCCGAAGCCCGGCAAGCCGATCAATGCCGGTGACGTGCTGTCAGGCGAACTCAACGCCATGAAGGGCAGCAAGCGAAGCAAGCGCCCCCAGACCTACCAGATCACCAGCGAGCCGCGCCGCCTGCCGCCGCCGAGCGGGCTGTGCAATCTCGAAACCGGCCCCGAGACGTTCCAGCTCGTCACCAACAGCGACGCCCAGGCCGCGCAGTTGAAGAACTTTGTCGGCAAGGCCATTTCCGTCAAGGTCGACGAAGTCGCCTGCGCGCAGGACGCCGGGCAGATCAGCGAAGCCGTGATCACGAAATGGAGCGTGGTGACGAAGCATTGATGTCGCACTGTCGACATTTGTTTTGCGTCGTCCCGGCCTTGAGCCGGGACCCATAACCACAAATGTCTGTCGGTGAGGCTAGCTGGAGCCCGAGCGCATTCAACAATCAAGATTGGTGGTTATGGGTCCCGGCTCAAGGCCGGGACGACGAACGGGCGCTTAAACCTTCACCGGCCCGACCGTTTCAAAATGCCCGCGCCGCTGCAGCCAGGCCAGCAGGATCAGGCTCGGCACCGCAACCAGCATCGAGATCACGAAGAACAACGGCCAGCCCGTCGTTTCCGCCACATAGCCCGCGCCGGACGACAGGTAGGTGCGCCCGACGGCGGCGAGTGCGGTGAGCAGCGCGTATTGTGTCGCCGTGTGCAACGGGTTCTGGCACAGCGCTGAAAGATACGCGACGAAGATCACGGTGCCGATCGCGCCGGTAAAATTCTCCGCCGAGATCGCGGCCGCCAGCGCCCATTGATTGACACCGACAAAAGCGAGCCAGGCGAATACCAAATTGGAGACCGCCTGCAGCGCGCCGCCGATCCACAGGCTGACGACCAGCGAATAGCGCCGCGCCAGATAGCCGCCGGCAAAGCCGCCGATCAGCGTCGCGATCAGCCCGACGCCCTTGACGATGGCGGCGTAGTCGTTGCGGGTGAAGCCGAGGTCGATCACGAACGGCGCGGTCATGGTGCCGGAGAACGCGTCGGTGAACTTGAACAGCACCACGAAGGCCAGCGCTACCCAGGCGTATTTGCGCGAAAGAAATTCGGAGAACGCGCCGACGGCCGCATGCATGACGCGCGTGAACGCGGTCTCGTCGCGCGTCTCGGCCTCCGCGCGCGCCGATTGTTCAGGCTCGGTGGCGAGCAGCGCCGTGACGGTGCCGATCAGCACCAGCGCGGCCATCGCGACATAGCCCCACATCCACGCCGCGTGGCGGCCGATGCCGGTGCTTTCGAATGCGCTGACGAGAAACAGCACGCCGGCCGTCGAGATCAGCATGCCGATCCGGTAGGCCGCGACATAGGACGCCATGCCGGCGGCCTGTTCGCTCTCGGGCAGGCTCTCGACGCGAAAGGCGTCGACCACGATGTCCTGCGTCGACGACATGGCCGCCACCAGTAGCGCGCCGAGCGCGACGAACAGCGGCGAGCGCGCCGGGTCGGTCAGCGCCAGCAGCAGGATCGCGCCGATCAGCAGCAGTTGCGAGAACACCAGCCAGCCGCGGCGGCGGCCGAAGGCGCGCGTGAACAGCGGCACATGCAGCGCATCGACCAGCGGAGCCCAGATGAATTTCAGCGTGTAGGGCGTGCCGACCAGCGCAAACAGCCCGATGGTCCCGAGATCGACGCCGGATTCGCGCATCCAGACCAGAAGTGTCGATCCCGAAAGCGCGAGCGGCAGCCCGGAGGAAAACCCGAGCATCAGCACGATCAGCACGCGCGGCTGCAGGTAGACGGCAAGGCTCTCGCGCCAGGAGGGGGCGGGGCTTTTCGGTGCGTGGAGGTGGCTTCGGGTGCGGTCATGAAAGGGTGTTAGCAGATATCCGAGCTTACTTCCCCTCTCCCCTTGTGGGAGAGGGTGGATCGACGCCGCGAAGCGGTGGCGAGACGGGTGAGGGGTCTGTCTCCGCAAGTCCTGCTCGTTGAGCGAACCCCTCATCCGGCGCTTCGCGCCACCTTCTCCCACAAGGGGAGAAGGAAAGAAACTACTCCCCCGCCTGCAGCTTGCGCGGGGCGGGGAATAGTTCGGGGCGGTCGCTGTTGACGAAGCGGGGCACTTCCACCGGCGCCTCGGTCTTGCTGAAATCGAGTTCCTCGATCCGCCCGGCGCGCTTTTCGATCTTGTCGGCGGAGATCAAGATCTGCCGGACGTCCTCGTTGACGTCGCCAAAATGCTTCTGCAGCTTCAGCACGCGCTCGCGCAGGCGGTCGAGGTCGTCGCCGAGATTGAGCACTTCGGTGCGGATCTGGTCGGCGGCGTCGCGCATCCGCGCGTCTTTCAGGATCTGCTGCATCACCTGGATCGCCAGCATCAAGAGCGAGGGCGACACCAGCACGACGCGGGCGCGGTAGGCTTTCTGGATCACGTCGTCAAAGCCGTCGTGAATCTCCGCATAGACCGATTCCGACGGCACGAACATCAGCGCGGTGTCCTGGGTCTCGCCGGCGATCAGATATTTTTCGGCGATGTCGTTGACGTGCTTCATCACGTCGTTGCGCAGGCGTTGCGTGGCGAATTTCTTTTCCTCGTCGCTGCGCGCGTCGTGCAGCGCGGTCATCGCTTCCAGCGGGAATTTCGCGTCGATGCACAGCGGCCGCTGGTCGGGCAGGAACACCACGCAATCCGGCCGCTTGCCGGTCGAGAGCGTGTACTGGAATTCGTAGGCGCCCTGCGGCATGCCGTCCTGCACGATCGCTTCCATCCGCGCCTGGCCGAACGCGCCGCGCGACTGCTTGTTGGCGAGCACGTCGCGCAGCGTCGTCACCTGCGACGTCAGGTCGGTGAGGTTCTTGTGCGCGTTGTCGATGATGCCGAGCCGCTCATGCAGCACGCGGAGACTGTCCATGGTGTGGCGCGTGGTCGCTTCCATCGATTGGCCGACGCGGTGCGTCACCGAGTCCAGCCGCTCATTGACCGCGCGCGTCATCTCGGACTGGCGGCCCACCAGCGCCTGCGCCATCGCGTCGACCCGCCCGGTGGACTCGCTCTGCGCGCGCAGCATTTCGCTCAGGCGCTCTTCCAGCTCGTCGGCGCGTATCGCCTGCGCCATCGCCATTTCGGCGCCGCGGCGGCCGGAGCGGGCGATGACGATGGCGATCGTCAGCAGCAGCACGAGCGCAAGCGCGCCAAAACCCATCAGGGCCTCGCCGACATGGATCGGTAGCTCGCCGACTGTGAAGAGAATTTCGTTCATGCGCGACTTGTAGCCCGATTCGCGCTGCATTCGCGAACGAAGAGGGAACATTTATGGTAAACGAGGCCTTAATTTTCATGGTTAACGCCGTCTTAAAAATCATGGTTAACGTGGCCTTAACGGCCGCGCCGGCGGATTGACCGCGGCAAATCAGCAGCTTAAATCGCGCGCTATGGCCCTCAGAGAAATCATCATCCTGCCGGACAAGCAGCTCCGGCTGGTCTCCAAACCCGTCGAGAAGGTGACGGCGGAGATCCGCAAGCTCGCCGACGACATGTTCGAGACCATGTACGAAGCCCCCGGCATCGGGCTGGCGGCGATCCAGGTCGCGCAACCCGTGCGGCTGATCACCATGGACCTCGCCAAGAAGGACGAGAACGGCGAGACCAAGCCGAAGCCCCGCGTCTTCATCAATCCGGAAATCGTCTCCTCGTCGGAGGAATTGTCGGTCTACGAGGAGGGCTGCCTCTCGATCCCCGAATATTACGAGGAGGTCGAGCGCCCGGCGCAGGTGCGCATCCGCTTCACCGATCTCGACGGCAAGGTGCACGAGGAAGACGCCAGCGGCCTGTTCGCCACCTGCATCCAGCACGAGATCGACCACCTCAACGGCGTGCTGTTCGTCGACTATCTGTCAAAACTGAAGCGCGACCGCGTGATCAAGAAATTTACCAAGGCCGCCAAGCGCGCGGCGGAGTAAGGCTGCCACTCTCTCAGCCGTCATGCCCGGGCTTGTCCCGGGCATCCACGTCTTGCTTTCTCGCTGCACCAAAGACGTGGATGGCCGGGACAAGCCCGGCCATGACGGAGTACACTGAAATCGTACCGGATTTATCCGACCTCATGCCGCTCCGCCTGATCTTCATGGGCACGCCCGATTTCGCGGTGCCGACGCTGCTCGAACTCGTGGCCCATGGCCATGAGGTCGTGGCCGTCTACACCCGCGCGCCAAAGCCGGCGGGGCGCGGCATGAAGCTGCAGCCGAGCCCGGTGGAGCAGGAGGCGCGTCGGCTCGGCATTCCCGTGCTGACGCCGACGACGCTGAAAACACCGGAAGCGCTGGAAGAATTTCGCGCGCACCACGCCGATGCGGCGGTCGTCGTCGCCTATGGCATGATCCTGCCGCAGGCCATCCTCGACGCGCCGCCGCTCGGCTGCTTCAATCTGCACGGCTCGCTGCTGCCGCGCTGGCGCGGCGCCGCGCCGATCAACCGCGCCATCATGGCCGGCGACGCCGAGAGCGGCGTGATGGTGATGAAGATGGATGTCGGCCTCGACACCGGCGATGTCGCGATGGCCGAGCGACTGCCGATCACGGACACGATGACGGCCAGCGACCTGCACGATGCGCTGGCACCGCTCGGCGCCGACCTGATGGTGCGCGCGATGGGCGCGCTCGACGCGCGGCGGGCTGCAGCTCCAGAAGCAGAGCGAAGACGGCGTCACCTACGCCGCCAAGATCGAAAAGGCCGAGGCGCGGATCGACTGGAGCAGCCCGGCGCGCGAGGTGCTGCGGCATATTCACGGCCTGTCGCCGTTTCCCGGCGCCTGGTGCGAACTCGCGATCGACGGCGAGCCGGCGCGCATCAAGATCCTGCGCTGCGAACCGGCGAAGGGCTCAGGCGCGCCCGGCGACGTGCTCGACGATCGCCTCACCATTGCCTGCGGCGACGGCGCGATCCGCATTCTCGAATTGCAGCGCGCCGGCAAGGCGCCGATGAAGGCCGCGGACTTCTTGCGCGGCACGCCGCTGAAGCCGCCGGCGCGGCTCGGCTGATGCCCCGCTACAAGCTCATCATCGAATATGACGGCACGCCGTTTTCCGGCTGGCAGATCCAGGACAACGCGCCGACCGTGCAGGGCGCGATGGAAGCCGCCGTGAAGGCGATCTGCGGCGAGGACGCGCGCGTCCACGGCTCGGGCCGCACCGATGCCGGCGTGCACGCGCTGGCGCAGGTCGCGCATTGCGATATCGCAAAGACGTTTCCGCCGGGCCGGCTGCGCGACGGGCTGAACGCGCATCTGCGCCCGCATCCGATCGGCGTGCTCTCGGCGGAAGTCGTCGCCGATGATTTCGAAGCGCGGTTCTCCGCGCAGGAAGCGCCATTATCGCTATCGCATCACCAACCACCGCGCCAACCTCGCGCTCGATATCAAGCGAAGCTGGCGCGTGCCGCGCCATCTCGATACCGACGCGATGCACGTCGCCGCGCAACGCCTGCTCGGCAAGCACGATTTCACGACCTTTCGCGACACCGAATGCCAGGCGAAATCGCCGGAGAAGACGCTCGACCAGCTCGACGTCGTCAGGGACGGGCGACGAGATTGCGATCCTGACCTCGGCGCGCTCGTTCCTGCACAGCCAGGTGCGCTCGATGGTCGGCTCGCTGGTCTGGGTCGGCGAAGGCCGCTGGAGCGCCGACGATCTCGCCGCCGCGCTAGCCGCCCGCACCCGCGCCGCCTGCGGCCCGGTCGCGCCGCCGGATGGGCTGTATCTGGTGCGGGTGGAGTATTAGGTGGCGCTGTTTCCCAACCTCGCCCCGCTTGCGGCGAGAGGTCGGATTGCGAAGCAATCCGGGTGAGGCGGTACAGGTCTATCAATCGCACGCAACGTCGTGGAGAGAGCCCCTCACCCCGACCCTCTCCCCGCAAGAGCGGGGCGAGGGAGGAGGACTACGCAAAATACCGATCCAGCACACCCCGATAGACCTTCGTCAGCTTCTCCAGATCCGACACCGGCGTGCGCTCGTCGATCTGGTGCATGGTCTGGCCGACCAGGCCGAACTCGATCACCGGGCAATAGCTCGAGATGAAGCGCGCGTCCGACGTGCCGCCGCTCGTCGAAAGCTCCGGCTTGCGTCCGGTCACTTCCTCGATCGCGCTGACCGCGAGGTCGGTGAAGGCGCCGGGCTTTGTCACGAACACGTTGGAGTTGGAAGACTCCCAGACGATGCGGGCGCGGATGCGGTTGCCGCAGGCCTTCGCCAGCCGCTCCTCGACCAGCTGCGCGCAGCGTTTCCTGGGTGTGGTTGTCGTTGAAGCGGATGTTGAACTTTGCGCGCGCCTGGCCGGGGATGACGTTGCTCGCGGTGTTGCCGACATCGACCGAGGTGAATTCGAGGTTCGACGCCTGGAACTGCGCGCTGCCGTGATCGAGCGGCTCGTCGGAGATCGCCACGATCAGCCGCGAAATATCCGGCACCGGATTGGACGCGCGGTGCGGATAGGCGACGTGGCCCTGCACGCCGTCGACATACAGCGTGCCGGATTGCGAGCCGCGGCGGCCGATCTTGATGCAGTCGCCCAGCACTTCGACATTGGAGGGCTCGCCGAGCACGCAATGGTCGAATTTCTCGCCGCGCTCGGCGCACCATTTCAGCAGCTTGATGGTGCCGTTGACGGAAATGTCTTCCTCGTCGCCGGTGATCAGGAACGAGATCGAGCCTTTCGGCTTGCCGTCATTGTCGGCGAGATATTGCAGCACCGCGGCGACGCTGCAGGCGATGCCGCCCTTCATGTCGACCGCGCCGCGGCCATAGAGAAAGCCGTCCTTTACCTCGCCGGAGAACGCGCCGAGCGTCCAGGCGGCTTCGTCGCCCGGCGGCACCACGTCGGTGTGGCCGGCAAAGGTGATGTGCGGCGCTTCAGTCGCCGATGCGGGCATAGAGATTGTCGATGTCGGCGGTGCCGGGCTCGCCGAAGGTGACGCGATGCACCTCGAAGCCGGCGTCTTTCAGCAGGCGTTCGAGCACGCCGAGCGCGCCGGCATCGGCGGGCGTTACGGACGGGCAGCGGACGAGGTCGCGGGTAATGGAAACGGCGTCATTCATAGCCCCGGCTTAACACGCCAAACCGGCGGCGGGCCAGCCTGTGCGGCACCATTTCGATTTCGCTCTGCTGGTCCCAGGGCGGCCGCGTGTCGCGCGGCGGCTCCGGCGTCAGCGGGTCGGCGCCGAACCGGTTGGTCTTGCGCGAGCCCTTCAGGCAGTACATTTCGATGAAGCCCCACAGGCCGAGACCGAACGCGGCAATGGCCAGCGGCAGCGTCGGCATAGGAATCCGGAAGCCGGTCGGCAAACTGGTTGTAGAGGCCGGGCGCCGCGAAGAACGGCACCATCCACCAGCCGCTCTTGTCGCGGTCATGCAGCCGCTTGATGACGAGCGCGAAATAGACCCACATCAGCAGCGTCGTGCCGAACAGTTTTGCAAGCAGCCGGGGCAGGTCGGCCCAGGTCAGCGACCGCCAGGCGTCGGGATCGACCAGCTTGAACAGATCCGAGGCGCCGAAATGGAAGGCCTTGCCGCCGCCGAACAGGCTGTGGACCGCGGCGATCACCAATCCCATCGACCATCATCAAGCAGAACAGGACCAGCACGCCGAGCCACAATTTGGCGCGGTTGATGCGGCCATCGAAGCGGAACAGATACCAGGTCCAGTCCATGCGCAGAGCTCCGGAGGGCGAAAGCCCGAGGTCCGGTACGTTAGTCGCGCGTGGAAAGGCCCCGGTTCGATCCTAGTCCCGCAGCAGTTCGTTGATGCTGGTCTTGGCGCGGGTGCGCTCGTCGACGCGCTTGACGATCACGGCGCAGGCGGTCGACGGGCCGGGCTGGCCGTTCTTCAGCGGCTTGCCGGGCAGCGCGCCGGGCACCACGACGGAATATTCCGGCACCTCGCCGACAAAGATCTCGCCGGTGTCGCGGTCGACGATCTTGGTCGAGGCGCCGAGGAACACGCCCATCGCCAGCACCGCGCCCTTGCGCACGATCACGCCCTCGGCGACCTCGCGAGCGCGCGCCGATGAAGCAGTCGTCCTCGACGATCACGGGCTCGGCCTGCAGCGGCTCCAGCACGCCGCCGATGCCGACGCCGCCGGAAATATGCACGCGCTTGCCGATCTGCGCGCAGCTGCCGACGGTCGACCAGGTGTCGATCATGGTGCTCTCATCGACATAGGCGCCGAGATTGACGAAGGACGGCATCAGCACGACGTTGCGCGCGATGAAGGCCGAGCGGCGCACGATCGCGCCGGGCACGGCGCGAAAGCCCGCATCGCGAAAACGGTTCTCGCCCCAGCCCTCGAACTTCGACGGCACCTTGTCCCACCACGACGCCTTGCCGGGGCCGCCCGGGATCGCGCTCATGTCGTTGAGGCGGAACGACAGCAGCACCGCCTTCTTCAGCCACTGATTGACCTTCCACTTGCCCGCAGGCCTCGCGCTCGGCGACGCGCGCCTCGCCCTTGTCGAGCAGTTCCAGCGCGTGATCGACCGCCTCGCGAACCTCGCCCTTGGTCGAGGTCGAAATGCCGTCGCGGGCATCGAAGGCGGTGTTGACGGTGGATTCGAGCGCGGACAGGGACATCGGGATTTTCCTCGGGAGGCGGAATTTTGAGCGGAGTTGGGAGGCTTTTTCGGGATTTGGCGGGGGAGAGTCAAGGCTCTCTCGTCGTCCCTGCGAGGCGCTGCATCTCAACTCGTCGTCCCGGCGAAGGCCGGGACCCATAACCACGAACGATTGCGGTTACGCAAGGTCGTCGAACACCGTTCTCGAATCGATAGATCACGCTGTATGGGTCCCGGCCTTCGCCGGGACGACAGTCGAAAGCGAGGCTACGTCCGTATCCAGCCGCTGCAAAAACCCCGTCAGATCATCCGTCACATGATCGACATAGGCGGCATCGCGGCCTTCCAGTTCCCAGTCCTCGCGCACCACTTCCTTGGCGCCGTCGGGCACCACCAGCACCGTGGTCATGCCGAGCTGGTGCGGCACCACGAGGTTGCGGGCGAGATCCTCGAACATCGCCGACTTGCGCCGGATCGACGCCGTGGACGCGCAGGAATTTGTCGTAGGTCTGCGGCGCCGGCTTCGGCTCGAGTTCGGCGGCGATGATGTCGAACACCGCCTCGAAATGCTCCGTCGATGCCGAGCCGTTCCAGCACCGCGCCGGCATGGTCGGTCGAGCCGTTGGTCAGGATCAGCTTGCGGCCGGGAAGTTTTGCGATCGCAGCCCCCATCGCCGGGTTCGGCTCCAGCGGCGAGTGATCGATCTTGTGCACGTAGGCCAGATAGTCGTCGGCGTGCACGCCGTGCTCGGTCATCATGCCGCGCATGCTGGTGCCGTAGCGGCGGTAATAGTCCTTCTGGATCACGCGGGCTTCTTCCGCGGAGATCTTGAGAAAGTCGCTGATGAACTCGCCGATCCGCGCGTCGACCTGCTGCCACAGATTGACGTGGTGCGGGTACAGCGTGTTGTCGAGATCGAACACCCAGGTGTCGATATGGGTGAAGGGGCGGGGGGATGTCATGCATTGTCACTGATCTCTCAACTCGTCGTCCCGGCGAAGGCCGGGACCCATACGCCGCGGCAGATCATGGGACGCACGATGGAGTTGCCTGTCTGGATCACCGGCGACCTCAACGCAGTCCGGTGGTTATGGGTCCCGCGCTTCGCGGGGACGACGATGGAGCGGATGCGAAGCTTCATCACGGCATCGCAAATCGCAGCGTCTTGCCGCCGCTCGACATGTCGACCGGCGCAAAGCCGATCGCGGCGAGGCCGCGGGTGCCGCAATCGCCCTGTTCGCTGATCTCGAACTTGCTCTCGCGCGTGCAGAGCTCTTTGGGCCGCCCCAGTTCAGCGGCTTGTCCTTGAGCTTGACGGCGCGGTTCTCTGCATCGACGGCCTCGGCGAAACTGAACATCTGCTTCGGCTGGCCGGTCACGTCGGGATGCAGGCATTTGCCGGGATCGATGCGGTACCAGCCGCGGCTGGTCACGGCCTTGCCGTCGTCGGTGGCGACCGCCGCCATGATCTTGTGCGGCGTGTCGTTGCACCAGGTCAGCCCGCGCGGACGACGGCTTTTGCACGGCGTCGATCATGGTGGTGAAGAAAGTTTGCGACTGCACGATGTCGGCGCCGAGCCCGCGGCTTCTTAGGAACGCCGGCGAGCGCGCCTTGCGTCTTCGGTCCGTCGACGCCGTCGATCGGGGCGGCGTCATAGCCCGCGATGACCAGCAGCCGCTGGATGCCGGCGAGCCGGGCCTGCTCGTCGTCATATTCGGAGTCCTCGGCGAGATAGGCGACGAGGTTGCCGTCGTCGGTCCGCGTCGGCGTGATCTGGGTGAACGGCGCCGGCGTCTGGTCGCCGCGGCACTGGCGTGCGGCGGCGATGACGAAATTGTCCGGCGCGATGCACAGCGTGTCGCTGCCGTTCTGCGGGATCGGCGAGGCGCCATAGACGCCGAGCGCGCGCGCATTCAGCAGAATGCGGTCGGCGGTCAGCGTGCCCTGCAGCACCACGCGGCAGGCGGCGGGATCGATCCGGAACCAGCCGCGCGTGGCGGTCGCGGATTTGTCGTCGATGCCGATCGCGGCCTCGACCACATAGCTCATGCGGTTGCAGAGTTTCAGGTCGGCGAAGGCGGGCAGCGAGGAAACGAACAGCGAGATCGCCGCGGCCGGCAGCGACATCAGCAAGCGGTCAACGCGGAGCGTCGCCGCTGCAGCGCTCTCATTCGTCATGCCCGGGCTTGTCCCGGGCATCCACGTCTTTCGTACGGCCGGCAGCAAAAAAGGCGTGGATGGCCGGGTCAAGCCCGGCCATGACGGTCCTGTTTTGCGTCGCCGCTTCGAGCATCACTTGTGGATCAGCGTGCCGGTGCCCTGATTGGTGAACAATTCCAGCAAGACCGCGTGCTGCGTCTTGCCGTCGATGATGACGACGCCCTGCACGCCCTGTTCCAGCGCGTAGATGCAGGTCTCGACCTTCGGGATCATGCCGCCGGAAATGGTGCCGTCGGCGATCAGTTTTCGCGCGTCCTTGATCGACAGTTCCGGGATCAGCTTCTTCGACTTGTCGAGCACGCCGGGAACGTCGGTCAGCAGCAGCAGCCGCTTGGCCTTCAGCGCGCCCGCCACCGCGCCGGCAAAGGTGTCGGCGTTGACGTTCAGCGTCTGGCCGTCATGCGAGGTCGCCAGCGGCGCCAGCACCGGGATCAGCTCATGGCCGATCAGCTGGTTCAGCAGCGTCAGGTCGACCTTGTCGGGATCGCCGACGAAGCCGAGATCGATCGCCTTCTCGATGTTGGAATCCGGATCGACCATGGTGCGCGTCGTCTTCGACGCCTTCACCATGTTGCCGTCCTTGCCGGAGAGGCCCACCGCCTTGCCGCCGGCTTCGTTGATGTAGCCGACCAGCTGCTTGTTGACCGAGCCCGCCAGCACCATCTCGACGATCTCGATGGTGGCGGCATCGGTGATGCGCAAGCCCGGCTGCGAATTCCGACTGGATGCCGAGCCGCTTGAGCATGGTCGCGATCTGCGGCCCGCCGCCATGCACCACCACCGGGTTGATCGCGGTCTGCTCCAGCAGCACGATGTCGCGGGCAAAGGCCTTTGCGGTTTCCTCCGCGCCCATGGCATGGCCGCCATATTTGATGACGATGGTTTCCTCGTCATATTGCTGCATATGCGGCAGCGCTTCCGACAGGATGCGGGCCTGATCGAGCGGGCTGATATCTTGCGCTGAGGTCATCAAACGGTTCTCGCCATTCCAGATGTCGGGCCGGGTTCTATCTGATTGGCGGGCAGGGCGCAAAGTGGGGGAATCTGCGGTGCGACTCTTTTCCCTCTCCCCTTGTGGGAGAGGGTGGATCGACGACGCGAAGCGGCGGCGAGACGGGTGAGGGGTTCTCTCCGCGGGCACCGCAAGCGTGAGAGAACCCCTCATCCGGCGCTTCGCGCCACCTTCTCCCACAAGGGGAGAAGGGAAGAAATTACGCCCCGCCGCGGCCAGGCCGCCGCTACCGCCAACCCCAGCCAGCTCGCGATCAGCAGCGTCCCGCCGGTCGGCGCGGCCATCGGGAACAGGCCATGCCCGGCATAGTGCCGCAGCGTCAGGTCGCCGGCGAACAGGCCTGCCGCGATGACGAAGCCGAAAGCGGCCGCAATGCCGATTCTCGCATGCACGATCCCGCGCTCCGCCAGTGCTACGGCACCCAATACCGCGCTGGCGTGAAACAGCAGCATCGACGAGGCGGAAGCCAGCCGCGAGGCGTCCGCGCCATGGGCGGAAGCCGCCGCCAGCATGACGCCGTCGGCGCCCATGATGCCGGCCAGCACGATCAGGATGCGGCCCGTGCGGCTCATCAGGCGCGCTCGTGCAGCAGGCGCACCATCGCGGCGCGCAATTCCGCCATGCCGGCGCCGGAGCGGGAGGATGTCACCAACACTTCCGGAAATGCCGCCGGATGCTTGGCCAGCGCGGCGACGGTCTGCTCGATGTTCTTTTCGAGTTCGGCCTTCTTCACCTGGTCCGCCTTGGTCATCACCACCTGATAGCTCACGGCGGATTTATCCAGCGTCTTCAGCACGTCCTGGTCGACGTCCTTGACGCCGTGGCGGGCGTCGATCAGCACATAGACCCGCGCCAGCGTGGCGCGTCCCTGCAGGAATTGATGGATCAGTTTGGTCCAGGACGCGACCTGGGTTTTCGGCGCCGAGGCGTAGCCATAGCCGGGCATGTCGACCAGCCGCAGCCCGGCATTGTCGGGGCCGTCGAAGAAGATCAGTTCCTGGGTGCGGCCCGGCGTATGCGAGGTGCGGGCCAGCGCGTTGCGCCCGGTCAGCGCGTTGATCAGGCTCGACTTGCCGACATTGGAGCGGCCCGCGAACGCCACTTCCATGCCCGCCATCGGCGGCAGCGTCTCGATCGAGGGCGACGCCCAGATGAACGTCCATTCGCCGGCGAAGAGCTTTCGGCCCTCCTCGATCAGCTTCGCATCGGTGTCGGCGGTCATGCGAAGGTTTCCATACTCTTCGTCATGGCCGGGCTCATCCCGACCATCCACGTTTTGTTTCCGTCACCAGCACCGTAAAGACGTGGATGCCCGGCACAAGGCCGGGCATGACGGAGAGGTATCGGGACAACTGCCGACGGCGTTACGCCGTCACGTCTTCTCGGCAGCCTTCTTCGGCGCGAACGTCGACTTGATGTTGTCGAACAGCTCCACCTTCACGCCGTTCTTGCGCATGATGTAGCTCTGCTGCAGCACCGAGAGCAGGTTGTTCCAGGCCCAGTAGATCACGAGGCCGGCCGGGAAGCCCGCCAGCATGAAGGTGAAGATCAGCGGCATCCAGTCGAAGATCATCTTCTGGGTCGGATCCGGCGGCGTCGGGTTCAGCTTCATCTGGAACCACATCGTGATGCCCATGATGATCGGCCAGACGCCGAGCATCAGATAGGCGCCGATATGCGGTCCGAATACCGCGACGGGATCGAACGGGATCAGCCCGAACAGGTTGAAGATCGTGGTCGGGTCCGGCGCCGAAAGGTCCTTGATCCAGCCGTAGAACGGCGCGTGGCGCATTTCGATGGTGACGAACAGCACCTTGTAGAGCGAGAAGAACACCGGGATCTGCAGCGCCACCGGAAGACAGCCCGCGATCGGGTTGATCTTCTCCTTGCGGTAGATCTCCATCATCTCCTGCTGCTGCTTCTGGCGGTCGTCCGGATAGCGCTCCTTCAGCGCGGCGAGCTGCGGCTGCACCGATTTCATCTTCGCCATCGAGGCGTAGGATTTGTTGGCGAGCGGGAAGAACAGAATCTTCACCAGCACGGTCACCAGCAAAATGGCGACGCCGAAATTGCCGATCAAATGGAAGAAGTAGTCGAGCGCCAAAAACATCGGCTTGGTGATGAAGTAGAACCAGCCCCAGTCGATCAAGAGATCGAAATGGTTCAGATCGAGCTGCTTGTTGTAGCCGCCATGGCCGGCCAGCGGGAAATTGATGCCGACGACGCCGGCTTCCTTGGCGCCCGCGAACAGCCGCGCATTGGCAGAGCCGGTGCCGCCGATCGCAATGGTCTGCTGCTCCAGCAGATAGTCGGTCTGGTAGTGGTGCTTGGTGCCGACCAGGTTGGAAGCGAAGCGCGCCTGCAGCTTGGCGGTGGTATCGGGCAGCAGCGCCGAGGCCCAGTATTTGTCTGTGATGCCGAGCCAGCCATTGGTGACCTTGAAGTCGACCGCCTTGGCCTCGTCGATCTTCTTGTAGCCGTATTCCTGCAGGCCCTGCTCGCCGAGATAGCCGATCAGGCCTTCGTGCAGGATGTAGTAGCCGGAAACATCGGGCGTGCCGTGGCGGGAGATCAGCGCGAACGGATAGAGCGTGACCGGCGCGCTGCCGACGTTGCTGACATCGTCCTTGATGGTGAACAGATATTTGTCGTCGATCGCGATGGTGCGGCGGAAGGTGAGGCCCTCGCCATTGTCGTATTTCAGCGTCACGGGGCTGGTCGGCGTCAGGCTGCCGGAACCTTCCTGCTGCCACACCGTGTCGCGGTCGGGCAGTTTTGCCGTCGAGCCCGCGGCCCCGACCCAGCCGAACTCGGCATAATAGGGGTGCGCCGTGTTCGACGGCGAGAACAGCACGATCGCGGGCGATTTGGGGTCGACGGTGTCGCGGAATTTCTCCAGCGACAGATCGTCGACGCGCGCGCCCTTCAGCGCGATGCTGCCGGAAAGCCGCGGTGTGTCGATCTTGATGCGGGACGAGGCCGCGATCGCGGCGTCACGGCTGACGATGGGTTGCGCGCCGCCCGGCTGGCCGGCGGGCGTGGTGGCGGAGGGCGCCCCTCCCGGTTGCGGCGTGGTCGATCCCGGCGTGCTCGATCCTGGCGCCGTCTGCGGCGACGACTTGTTGAGCTCGGTCTGGGCCTGGGTCTGCGCGCGCTGCCGCTCCATCTGCGGCATGTTGTAGAAATACTGCCACGCGATCAGCACGAGGCCGGACAGAATGACGGCGAGGATGGTGTTGCGATTGTCAGTCATCGTTTTGGGATCTCGCCATTCAATTCGATTTGCGGCTCGTGCCGCCCGGTTCCGGCTGCGGCCGGGACCCATTATCTCTGCTGTCTTTATCTCTGCTGTCTTTGTTCGAAAACGCCTGCTTCGCCGGCGGCCGGTCGAGGCGATGCAGCGCCGAGCGGAGATCGTCGAGCATGGTCGCAAAGTCGCGGGTGAGCGCGGACCTGCGGCCTACCAGCACATAATCATGGTGGGGTCGCACTGATGTGACGTCCAGTCGCTTCACGAGTTCGCGAAGCCGGCGCCGGATGCGATTGCGCTCGGTGGCGGTACCGTTCTTCTTGGTAACGGTGAAACCGATCCGGATCGGGCCATCATCATCGCGGGAGCGGCCCTGCACCACGAAGGCAGCACTGTTCGCCCGCGTGCCATTGGCAACGGCGAGAAAGTCCGCCCGCTGCCTCAGCCGATCCATGAATGAAATCTCCGGAAAATCCGGCTCAGGCGCTCAGACGCTTGCGACCGCGCGCACGGCGGGCGGCGAGAACCTTGCGACCGCCGGCGGTGGCGAGACGGGCGCGGAAGCCGTGACGGCGCTTGCGCACCAGTTTGCTGGGTTGATAAGTCCGCTTCACGGGTAGTTCTCCGCTGACCGGGCAATTTGCCTGTTGGATTGAGATCAAGTCCGGTGATGCGGGCCGGCGCGAAAACAGGCCGTTTACGGCCCCAATCGAGCCGCCCCCGGGTGAAACCGGGCCATCGCGGACAGTTGGCGCGGCTTATACGGGAGCGACCTGTTTTCGTCAATGTCGGGGGTTGCCGCAGCGGCGGTTCTTTGAAACGTCGCATTTGGCGTGAATATATCTGTTTTTGCGGGGTTTTTACCCAATGGGAACGCGGCGCGCCCGGACCTGACGGCCAGGCTCTGGCGAGGGCAGGACATTAGCGATCGGTAATTTGACCGGTCCCGGGCCGAAACGCATCCTCGGAATCAGTGTACGGATAAGGACCGGCGCCGGTCCCTTGTCCGGCGGGGCTCCAAGACCGACATCAAGACCGACATATCGGGATATCAAGGCGGATATTCGTGTCAGCGACCGACGACCAGCCAATTACTCATGCGCCGCGCTGCCAGTCCGCGCGACGCCTCGGCCTGTCCGGTAAACTGCTGCTGCTCACGATTCCCCTCGTGATGATCGCGCTGTTGATGATCTACGTGCCGTCGATCGCGAATTTCTGGACCAACCGCCTGAACGACCGCCTCGCGGCCGCCAACACCGCCGCGCTGGTGCTGGATGCCGCGCCGCTCGGCATGGTGCCGGACTCGCTGGCGCGACAGATCCTGACCAGCGTCGGCGCGCGCGCGGTCGCCATCAAGATGGGGCAGCAGCGCCGGATGCTCGCCAGCGCCGACCTGCCGCCGGCGATCGACCGCGACATCGACATGCGAACGCTCACGGTGTGGTCCGCGATCATGGAATCCTTCGAGACCATGCTGGAGCGCGGCAACCAGACCATCCGCATCGTGGGACCCGCGCCCGGCGGCGCCCAATTCATCGAGGTCGTGGTCGACGAGAAGCCGCTGCGGCAGGCGATGTATCGTTTTTCCCGCAATCTGCTGGTGGTTGCGCTCGGCATCTCGATGCTCGCCGCGGGGCTGGTTTATCTGGCGCTGCATTATCTGTTCGTCCGCCCGATGCGGCGGCTGACGGCCAATCTGGTCGGCTTCCACGAAAATCCGGAAAGCGTGGCGCGCATCATCGTGCCGAGCCAGCGCGGCGACGAGATCGGCGTGGCGGAGCGCGAACTGTCCGACATGCAGCGCGACCTCGTCTCGATGCTGTCGCAGAAGAGCCGGCTCGCCGCGCTCGGGCTGGCGGTGTCGAAGATCAACCACGATCTGCGCAATCTTCTGGCGTCCTCGCAATTGCTGTCGGACCAGCTCGCCAGCGTGCCGGACCCGCGCGTGCAGCGGTTTGCGCCAAAACTGATGCGCTCGCTGGAGCGCGCCATCGATTTCTGCCAGTCGACATTGTCCTATGGCCGCGTGCAGGAAGCCGAGCCGGACCGCCGCATGATCCTGGTCGAACCCGTCGTGACCGAGGTGCGCGAATCCGCCGGCCTTGCCGCCGACGCCTCGATCACCTGGATCAGCGCGATCGAGCGCTCCCTGTCGATCGATGCCGATCCCGACCAGTTGTTCCGCGTGCTGCTGAACCTGGTGCGCAATGCCGCCCAGGCGCTGGAAAGCCGCCCGCGGGGCGAGGGCTCGCCGCTGCAAATTCGCATCACCGGCCGCCGCGAGGGCTCGGTCGCGATCATCGAGGTCTCCGACACCGGCCCCGGCGTGCCGGCCAAGGCGCGCGAGCATCTGTTCGAGGCGTTCCAGACCTCCGGCCGCCCCGGCGGCAGCGGGCTGGGCCTCGCCATCGCCGCCGAACTGATCCGCGCCCATGGCGGCGACATCCACCTCGTCGAAGGCACCATCGGCGCCACCTTCCGGATCTCGATCCCCGACCGCCCGGTGGAACTGCAGACCGTCCGCAACGAGCGGGCGCGGGCTTAAGGGCGCGGCTTTGACCGCGTTTTGCGGCCGTTCGCGGCCCGTTTACGATCGGAAATGGACGGGCAGATCTCGTCAGGCGGACCTTGCAAACCGGGGCCGGAGCGGGTAGCTAAAGCGCTCTTTCGCGACCGTCCGGCCTTGTCCGGACGCATCCGGGCCCCTCAAGGCCCAAATGCACATGCGAAAACGCGCCCGTAGCTCAGCTGGATAGAGCACTAGACTACGAATCTAGGGGTCAGGAGTTCGAAATCTCTTCGGGCGCGCCATTTTACGATTTTGCACCATACTGTGCGATTTCGCCGCGACGGCCCGCGCGAACATCGCCATATCCTCACCTTGTCGCGGACCTGCGAGCCATACGTAATCTCAAGCCTGAGACCGGCGCCCCTTGCTTGCCTGACCTTGCACGTACTCCCGCAACGCCCGATTGATGCGTGTCTGATAGCCTTCATTGGATTTCGTGTGGCTCTTGAACCAGGCGACAACATCGGCGTCGAGGCGAAGTGTCAGTTGCTGCTTGACGGGTCGATAGAACAGCCCACGCTTGGCGCCGGACCAGTCGAGGAGTTCCGGTGCGTCCGACGTGTCAATGGCGCTATCGGGCAGCGTCCCCAGCGACTTCAGTTCCGCCAGTTGCTCGTGCGTCAACCGCTTAGAAGTTTCCTTCTTCATAGGCTTTCCTTTCGTGGGCGGTCGCCTTTCGCGCGCTGATGATGCGGCCGACCTGCTCGCCTGTTTCGGATTCGGCTTCCGGCCAAGTGTGAATCACCAGCAGCAACACCGGCCCGACAAGCCCGATAGTGTGCCAGCGATCTCCATCAGGATGCGAGTCGGGCTTCGAGGCATGAAGCGGATCATCAAACACCAGCCCCGCGATTTCGAATGACAGGCTGTGCTTGAGGCGGTTTGCCGCGGCTTTATCCGGGTCCCACGTCCAACGCACTGCCGCCTCGCTCTGTAGCTACAGATATGGAGCTACAATCATGTGGTGTCAAGGGGGATCGAGCAGCGACCAGCACGGCTGGGCGTCCCTCCGCGTCCGGCCGGCGTTGTCATCGCAGTGAATTTGAGAACTCGCGGCCCCGTCTGGCGCGGCTCGTCGCATGTCCGGATGGTCCGTCATAGTGCCGCGGCGAAACAATATTGCTCATTTTCGTTGGCCGTGGCGCGCCATTTTGCCACCATTCAGAATAAAGCCGCGAACCAGTGCCAGGTCCTCGAATGCCTGCGCGTCGTTCGCACGCTTTTCCTAGGCGGCAGTTCGAGCCCCGCTCCGCCGCGCCGGTCGCGCGGACATCGATTCTTCTTCGCTGTCCTGGGGCGCGCCCCAGAACTCGGCGACCGTCGGTCCGTTCTTCAGGCGGCGGTCGCGCAGGAAGTTGCGAATCTCGTAAGGCCAGACCCGGCGTCCCATCCGCGTGTACCAGCGCATCGCCTGACGCAGGCCCGCGTCACGATGGAATAGGACGCGGCAAATGGCCTTTGGGCGGCACTGAAGGACCATCTCCGTAAACTTGAACCAGAGCAGCACGCGCCAGGGCGGCATGTGACGCGTGGCCAGGACCTGGTGCTTGTAGTCCCAGCGGCGCCGGTCGGTCTGGATGACGCGCCGTCCGGCGGCAAGTTTGAAGTAAGGCGTCCAGCGATGCGGCGTGACATAGAGCATCTGGATCTGGTCGGGATCGTACGACAGTAGCTGACGCAAGCCGCGCCAGTGGTCGCGGTCGGTTTCTTCTTCGAATCCCACGACCCAGGTCGCCATCGACAGAATGCCATGCTGGCGCATCAGGCGGATCGCCTCGCGATCGGTCGCGGTTGCGGCGCCCTTGCGGATGAGTTCGAGCGTCTTCTCGTCGGTGTTCTCCAGCCCGAGCAGAAAGCGCGCCCAGCCGGCCCGCTTGTAGAGGTGCAGGATGTCGGCATCGCGAACGATGTCGTCGGCCCGTGTCGATCCGACCAGGATCAGGTCGACGTTTTCTGCGATCAGGGCCTCCAGAAACGCCCGCCAGACTTTCTTCGAAACGGTCGGATTTTCGTCGGCGAAATTGATCACCTTGACGCCGTGCTCGCGGTGGAGGCGCGCCAATTCCTTTGCGAACAGGACGGGGTCGCGATGGCGCCACCGCGTCCAGAAGCCGCGTTGTCCGCAATAGTTGCAGAGGTGCGGGCACCCGCGCGAGAACTGGACGACCACGGCCCGCAGCCCGCCCCAATAGCTGTAGCGCGCGTGGTCGATGAGCTCCCAACCGACCCGGTACTCGTCGAGATCGCGGATCACCGATGCCGGTCGCGTTGCGCGGGGGCCATCGATGTCGCGATAGGCGATGCCCGGTACGTCGGCGAGAGGCCGGTCGTGTTGAAGCGCCGCCATCAGGCGTCGCGCGGTCTCTTCGCCTTCGCCGCGTACGATCGCAGTCACGTAGGGCTCTTCGGCGAGAATGTCGCGCCAGTGATAGGTCGGAAACACGCCGCCATAGATGATGTGCACATCCGGCAGCGGCCGCCGCGATGCGCATGTGCAACCTGCGCAATGACGGGATGGCCGGAGGTCGAGCCGGAATGACCGAACAGCACCGCATCGGGAAAAAAGCCGAGCGCTTCCGCGACGATGGCCTGCGTCGACATCGGACCAAACTCGCCGTCGATCAGGCGGACATCGTGGCCGTCGTCGATCAATGGCCCGCCAACCGCGAGCAGGCCCAGCGGTGGCAGATGGTCGTCCGGAATCCGGCTGCCGATCGACGGATGCGGCACGTTGATCAGGAGAATGCGCATGCTCGCTACGCGCTCAGGGCCGGTTCAGGGGCTACGGGTTGCAGGCCGCCGAACCGGCGTTCGCGCCGATGAAAGGACGCGAGCGCCTCTGCGAGATCTTCGGCCTCGAAATCCGGCCACATCCGTTCGGTGAAATGCAGTTCGGCGTAGGCGCTCTCCCACAGCAGGAAGTCGGACAGCCGCTTCTCGCCGCTGGTGCGGATGATGAGATCGACGTCGCGCAAGCTCGGCTTCGCCGGTGATCGAGCTCGCGCGAAGCTCGCGCGCGTGAGTTCATCCAGTCCCGGCGGCCTGCGCCGCGGCGTTCAGGATCGCATCGCGCGCCGAATAGTCGATCGCGATGCGCAGATGCAGGACGTCGCCGCCGGCTGTTGCAGCCTCGGCGCGCGCGATCGCCTGCGCGAGGCCGTCGGGAAGACGGTCGCGGCGTCCGATCACGGTGAGACGAACGCCGTTGCGGACCAGGCTTGCGATCTCGTTGGCGAGATAGCACCGCAGCAGTGCCATCAGCGCGGCCACCTCCGCCCTCGGCCGGCGCCAGTTGTCGCTCGAGAACGCGTAGAGCGTGAGCGTTCCGACGCCCTGCTCGCGGCGCCGCTTCGACGACGCGCCGGATCGCCTCGACGCCGGCTTCGTGGCCGCGCAAGCGCGACAGACCCCGCCGCGTCGCCCATCGTCCGTTGCCGTCCATGATGATGCCGACATGCAGCTTGCAGCGATGCAGTTTGGATGAGAGATTACTTTGCATTACAAAGTTTCCTGTCAAAAAAAGGGAGGAGATCAGGCGGGCAGGATGCCGAGCCGGGCCGACGGGGCGTCTTCCTTGCCGGCGGCCTTGGCGGCGTCGCGCACGAGCCGCTCGAGCACGGCGAGATAGTCGAGAAAGCGGCGGCGGCCGACTTTGGTCAGGCGGCAGCTGGTGTGCGGTCGGTTGCCCTCGTAGCCCTTGGTGACTTCGACGAGCCCGGCTTCCTGCAGCACCTGCAGATGACGGCTGAGGTTGCCGTCGGTCAGGCCGCAGAGCTGCTTGAGATCGGCGAAAGCCAGCCCTTTGGGATGTGCCATCAGCGAGGTCAGCAGCCCGAGCCGGGCCTTCTCGTGAATGACGCGATCGAGGCCGTCATAGGAGAACGGCGCGTTGTTCGCTTCAGTCTTCGACATCGATCTCTCCGGAAGCAAAGTGCAGGAGCGCGGCCATCAGCAACTGGCCGATCACGAATGGCAGGCCCATCGTCCAGGGCGACAGCGCGTGGCTTTCGCTTGCCAGCATCAGGACGGCGAAGCCCGCCACGAAATACCAGGCGCCGGCGAACGCGACCGTGCGCGGCAGCGAACGGACGGAGGCGAACACCCCGAGGCTCACCAGCACCTGCCACAGGCCGGGAAGCATCCACAGCGTCTCCGGCGCGAACTTCCACAGCACGACAGCCAGCAAGGCACCGGCAACGCCGGCCGGCAGAAACTGCTCGACGGCCTGGTGGATCATCGCATCGGCCAGACCCGAATGATGCCGGCGCGAACGCGCCTGCATCTCGATCCAGATCATGCCCGCCGGACACGAACGCGGTCGCAGCCCAGCCCGAGAAGAAGGTCAGCGGATGGCCGGTCGGATCGTCAAGCCAGAGGAATTGAAGGACGGCGGTGAGCAACGCCAGGCCGCCGGTGGCGGCGACCGCTGCCGGCCCATAGCCGCGAAACGCCGTGCCGGCGGCAATCTGGCTGCGGATTGCGAAAATGTCGGCCAACGCCTTGTCGAGATCGCGCATCTCACGCCCAAGCTTTACATTACAAAGTATACACGATCGCAAAGTAAGCGCAAGTCGGGGGCTAGCGTGCGAACGTATTTGCAGCGATAGCCGCGAACCGTCGGTCCGCATCCGCTTGCGGGCGGCCGCTTCTCGTCGGCGTTTATTGCCGGGCAGACGGTAGTAGTACGGGTCCACCCATTAACCATCTGTTGACCTCGTTTCCTCAAAAATCGGCGCTCCTTACCCCGGATCCTTGAGGCGCCCAAAATGTTTAAAGATTTGTTCGCCGACAAGAACCTCCAGCACAAGGCGGAATGGCTCGACACGCTCGACAAGTACGCCGGCATCGGTCTTTGGGACGCGGTCTTCCATGAAGGCGACGCCATGCATGCGAAGGCTCGGTGGACCTGGTCCAGCGAATTCCGCCGGCTCTGCGGTTTCACCAACGCCTCGGAATTCCCGGACGTGGTCCAATCATGGGCCGACCGGCTGCATCCGGACGATGCGGCGGCGACGTTCGCCGCATTCGGCGCGACCTGCACGACCGGCGTCGGCTACGACGTCAAGTATCGTCTGAAGGTCAAGAGCGGCGCCTATCGCTGGTTCAGGGCCAGCGGAGGCGTTGTGCTCGACGCGAACCGCAAGCCTCGCAGGGCCTGCGGCTCGCTGATCGACATCGACGATACGGAAAGGCTGGTGCAGGAAAGAAAGGCGTCACTCGGCAAGCTTGCCAACGACTTCGAAAGCGCGATCGGCAAGATCGTCAGCACCGTTTCCTCGGCGTCGTCCCAGCTCGAAGCTTCGGCCGGGACATTGACGGTGACGGCGGAACGGTCGCGCGACCTCGCGTCAAAGGTCGCCTCGGCATCCGGTGAGGCCTCCACCAATGTGCAATCGGTCGCGTCTGCCACCGAAGAGATGGCGTCGTCGGTGCACGAGATCGGCCGTCAGGTCAGGGAATCGTCACGGATCGCGGGTGAGGCGGTCGATCAGGCACGCAAGACCAATGAGCGCGTCGGCGAATTGGCCAAGGCGGCGTCCCGCATCGGCGACGTCGTTGAACTGATCAATACCATCGCCGGTCAAACCAATTTGCTGGCGCTGAACGCCACGATCGAGGCCGCGCGCGCCGGCGAAGCCGGACGCGGATTTGCCGTCGTCGCTTCAGAGGTCAAGGCGCTCGCCGAGCAGACGGCCAAGGCGACCGGCGAGATCAGCCAGCAGATCAATGGTATCCAGGCCGCCACCGATGAATCCGTCGTGGCCATCAAGGAGATCGGCAACACCATCGGCAAGATGTCCGAAATTGCTTCGAGCATCGCCTCGGCGGTGGAGGAGCAAGGTGCCGCGACCCAGGAAATCTCTCGCAGCGTCCAGCAGGCGGCGGCGGGAACCACGCAGGTGAGTTCAAATATCGCCAGCGTGGAACGCGGTGCCACCGAAACCGGTACCGCTTCGTCGCAGGTACTGACCGCGGCGCGGTCGCTGTCCGGCGAAAGCAGCCGTCTCCAGACTGAAGTCGGCAAGTTCCTGACCACGGTGAGGGCGGCGTAGGCAGCCACATCGTCGATGTGCACCCTTCGCCCTGCATCGGCGATGTCAACCGAAGCCGTGCTAACTCTTCCCCATGCGGGCCTGTTCGAGTGTCGCAGATGGAAGCTCGCCAAAGGCAGCGCGATAAGCGCTGGAAAATTCACTCTGGTGCCAGAAGCCATGCGCGAGCGCGCTTGCTTTTACCGTCAGGCCCGGCGCGCCGGTGCGGAGTTGGCGGCGCACCGACCATAGTCGTCTGAGGCGGCTATAGTGATGAATGCCGGAGCCGCAAACTGAGAACGCGGCCTTCTGCAGCGTGCGCACCGATACGCCAATCGCGTCCGCCAGCTTTTCGTTGCTGAGGTCTATCGGAGCAAGCCCGACCAGTTCATCGACACGATCAACGATGATCTTGTAGCGATCGAGCGACTCGTTGCCGCTGGATTGGCATTTTAGCGCCGAGGATAACGTCTCTTCGAGGCCGGCAAGCAACGTGTCCCGAGTCCTCTCTGCAACATCCGCCGCTGCCATCGCAGCGGGCTCCCGGGCGGCAAATTGCAACATGCTGCGGATCAAGGCCTGGAGTCGCTCCAGCTGCGGTGCGGGCAGCCGAAACAACAGATATCCATTGTCGAAGTCCAGCCAGCTTTGGTGAAGCATCGCCGCGTCAATCGACAGGATCGAGACAAGTCGCGCCTCGGGTTCCAGCACCGTGCAGCTCGCTTTCCCCTTCATTAGAATCAGAGAATGTCCAATCGCCTGGCCATTCACCCGGGTCGAGGACGTCTCGTTCATCGGAATGACGACCAGCAATCGCCCGGATAGTTCGTAGCCCGTAATAATACGGGGAAAGGTGCGAACCAGCGATAGCCGGCACGATGGCAACGAGAGGGTAGCGCGCATGACGGAAAAGTCCCGTGCTGCCAGCGGGATGCTTTCGGCTCGCGCGTATTGCTCACTCTCGCGAAAATGATCGATATCCGCGTAGAGCTGCAGGTTTAGCGCGGGTGAGGCACAGAGGTGTCGAAAGAGCATGTGTGAAACGCAGCGGCGCTGATTCGCTGAAATGATATTTATAATACTATGAGACGAGCGTTCGGTCCTAGCCGCCGAAATCGTATCGGATTTCGGCAAGGCGTGAGGCCTGCACGAATCCGTTAGTCCATTTAGCCTCCTGTTGAGCCCGTGCCGCTAGCATGCCCGCAACACATGCACGATCGCGTGGGGCTGGCAGGGACGAAATGTCAAACGTAGTAGATCTCCGAACGGAACAAGCATCTGCGATGCGCATCGCCGCCGGGCACAGCAAGCGCGTGTAAGTTCGATCCGGAGTGGCGCCGCCGAGCGCAGAATGGTGCGCGAGTACGGTCAAACAAATCCATCACTCGGTGCTGCTGCTCGATCTTGCCGCGCAACAGGCGCATCTGATGACAATGAGAATTTCCGATCAGCAGGTGCAGCGGAAGCTGATCGGCCAACTCGAGATTGTCGAGAACCTGCTTCAAGTCGCGCGGGACATGGCCCGGAAACTTTAATCTGCGTCAAACCCGCAAAACGTTCGCCCCAAAAAATCAGCTGAGGAACAGTCCGTGCGCAGCAATTTGCCGATTTCAAATATCGAGTATCCGATCACAGACGAAACGCTCATCGTCTCCAAGACGGACCTCAAGGGAAAGCTGATCTATTTTAACGACCAGTTCGTTCAGGCATCCGGATTTACCGAACAGGAACTGATCGGTCAGCCGCACAATATCATCCGGCATCCCGACATGCCGCCGGAAGCCTTTGAGAACCTGTGGGATCACGCTCAAGGCAGGCAAGCCCTGGGCAGGCGCCGTGAAGAACCGTCGCAAGAACGGCGACTTCTACTGGGTGCTCGCGAGCGCCACGCCGATCTATGAAGGCGGCCAGGTCAGCGGCTACATGTCGATCCGGAGCAGATTGCCGGCGGATCAGCGCCAGGAAGCCGAGCAAGTCTACGCGTTGCTCCGGGCCCGAAAGGCCGATGCCTACCGGATCGATGCCGGAATGATCCGCAAGCGATCGGCTGCCGACTGTTCGCGTTTTTCACGCGCAGCCTCAAGGCTCGCCTCGGAACCATGGTCGGCACATTGGCTGCTGCAACGCTGGTCGTCAGCGCCGTCGGCTTCCTCGCCATGAACCAGATCAATCAACACGCAAAGTCGATTTACGAGGATCGCGCCGTTCCGTTGGCGCAGCTGTTCGAGATCAACGACCGGATGAAGGACAACTCGCTGGCGTTGTACGGCGCCATCGCCAACGGACGTTCCGGCCAATCGGTTGGCGATGTCTCCGGCAGGATCGCCGCAAACATCGAAGCGATCAGCAAGAACTGGGCCGACTACATGGCGACTTACCTCACGCCTGAGGAGAAGGGCGTGGCTGACGCATTCGCTCCGAAGCGCGGCGAGTATGTGCAGAAGGGTCTGAAGGCCGGCCTGGCCATGCTGGCCGACGGCAAGTATGACGACCTGGGCGCGCACATGGCGGGACAGGCGGCCGAGCTGTTCGCCGATGCCAAGCGCGACCTCGACAAGCTCGTTGCGATCCAGGTCAAGGAAGCCAAAGCCGAGTATGACGCGGTCGAGCGCGCCTATTTCATCTCCAATATCGTCGCGCTTGTGGCGCTCTGCCTTGGCCTTCTGGCTGGTGCCTGGCAGGCACTGGCGTCCATGCGGGCGATCGGTGGCCCGCTCGGGCACCTCAACGACGTGATGGGGAAGATCGCCCAGGGACAATTCAACAGCCGTGTCACCGTCGAGCGCGACGACGAGATTGGCGTAGCGTTGCGGAATCTTCAGGCGCTTGCAAGCCAAGCTTGGCTTCGACCGGGAGGAAAAGAAGGACACCGAGGCGCACGCGGCACTGCAGCGCAGGACCGATATGCACCGGCTCGCCAACGACTTCGAGGCCGCGGTCGGGGAAATCATAGAAATCGTCGCCGCTGCATCCACCGAGCTCGAGGCGACTGCAGGTACGCTCACCCACACGGCCGAATCCACCCAGCAGCTGTCCATTGCTGTCGCTTCCTCGTCCGAGGAAGCGTCAGCCAACGTGCAGTCCGTGGCGGCAGCCACCGAGGAAATGGCATCTTCAATCGGCGAGATCGGCCGCCAGATCGAAAGCTCGACCAGAATCTCTCAGGAGGCCGTGAAACAGGCCCAGCAAACCGATGCGCGTATTACCGAACTGACGACGGCGGCTACCAAGATTGGCGATGTGATCGAACTCATCAACAGCATCGCCTCACAAACCAATCTGCTGGCGCTCAACGCGACCATCGAAGCGGCACGCGCCGGCGACGCGGGTCGTGGGTTCGCGGTGGTGGCCTCGGAGGTGAAGGCGCTTGCGGCTCAGACCGCGCAGGCCACGAGCGAAATAGGCAGCCAGATCGCCGAGATTCAGTCTGCCACGGCTGACTCCGTTGCTGCGATCAAGGGCATCGGTACGACGATCGACAACATATCGCAGGTCACGTCGGCTATTGCGGCCGCGATCGAAGAACAGGGCGCCGCAACCAATGAAATCTCGCGCAATGTCCAGCAGGCGGCCCAAGGTACAAGCCAGACTTCAGCAAGCATAGTCGAAGTCAACAAAGGGGCCGCCGAAACCGGCTCGGCCTGCTCGCAGGTGCTGTCATCGGCCCAATCGCTCTCTTCTGAAAGCAACCGACTCAAGCTCGAAGTTGAGAAGTTCCTCGCAACGGTCCGCGCTGCATAGCGCCGGCTGACGGCAGTGTTCTTGGCCTGCTCCACGCCTGCGACGACCTCCGGCGCATCGATGCGCCCTTCACGATGGAGCCCTGACCATGCACGTGCACGTCCTGAGCGACAGCATCGTCAAACTGTCCCATATCCGGGCGTGCTGGGCGATTCCTGCGAGGTCACGGCGGAGCTGTTGAACAACCCCAAAATGCGCAGCCTGCGCTACGATGCGGTGATTGCCGCGATCGACATCCGGCGGCCGGAGAGCATCGTCGCGCTCAAGGAAATATCGGACGATCTGGCTTGCGTGCCGAAGCGGGTCTTTCTCCTCGATCAGCGGTCGCGGCTGGCGATGGTGCAATCCTATGCGTTGGGGGCGACGGCCGTCCTTGGAACGCACGTCAGTCGTTCACGGCTTCTCGCCGAGGTGCTGGGCCCGCAGGCCCGCAAGAGTGAATCTTCCGAACACGCGGCGGAGGGGATACGAATTGCCGCCGCTGCCGCCGAGTATATCGCCGCCATGTTCAACGCCGCGATGCGCGGCCATCCGATCGACGTCAAGGCGGCGACCGATGTGGGATGTTCGATCGTCGATCGCGTCGCCGAAGACGGCCTCACCGCCTGGCTCGACACCGTGCGCGATCATCATGAGGGAACCTACCAGCACTGTCTCCTGGTCGCCGGCGTCACCGCGGATTTCGGGCTCAGCCTGAAATTCGGAGCGCAGGACATGGAGCGCCTGGGCCTTGCCGCGATGCTTCACGACATCGGAAAGGCCAACATTCCGCTGGCCGTCCTCGACAAGCCGGGCCGCCTCGATGACGAGGAGCGCAAGCTGATCGAGACCCATCCGGTGATCGGTTTCGACGCGCTGGACAAGAGTGCCGGCATCTCCGAGGATATCCTCGATGTCGTGCGTCATCACCACGAATATCTGGATGGCAGCGGCTATCCGGATGGACTTTGCGGGAAAAGCATCTCGGACCTCACCCGCATCGTCACGATATCCGATATCTTCGCGGCGCTGATCGAGCGTCGAAGCTACAAGCCGACCATGTCGCGCGAAAAGGCGTTCACAATCCTGCGCTCGATGGACGGCAAGCTCGAAATGCCGCTGGTCTCCGCCTTTGGGAAAGTCGCGCTTTCCCGCTGAGGTGCGGCGGGAAGCAAGTGATGGCGCGCTGCAGTTCGATCTCAGGTGCCTGACCATCGCCCGTTGCAGCAACGACTGAGCAAGAGGTTCAGGAGGAAGCCCCAACCACTTTCTTTTCGATCATCGAAGCCACGTCGTCCTCGGTAAAGCCGGCCTCTCGCAGGATCGCGCGCGAATGCTCGCCGAGCCGGGGCGGCATGCGGCGGATTTCCGCCGGGGTTTCCGAAAAGCGGGCGGAGGGACGTGCCTGCCTGATCTTGCCCTCGCTCGGGTGATCGAGCGTGGCGATCATGCCGACGGCTTTCAAATGCGGTTGTTCGGCAATCTCGGTGATCTTCGCGAAGGCGGCGTGAGGAACGTCGATGCGAAGCAGCAGCTCCTCCCATTCGGCCGTGGTTCGCGTGATGGCGATCTCGGCCATCTTGTCGTAGATCCGATCGATATTCTTCGCGCGTGCGACCGCATCCCTGACCGCGAATTGTTCGATGCATTCGGGATGGCCGACAGTTTCGAAAAAGGTGCACCAGTTTTCTCCCGAGTAGGGCAGCATGGTCAGCCAGCCATCCTTGGTGCGCACCGGCCGCCGCTCTTTCATGCGCTTGTAGCCGGCCGGTCCGATCGGGGGATCGAAGGCGTGGCCGCCGAGCATTTCGATGCTGTTGAAGGCGGTGATGGTCTCTAACATCGGGACTTCGACCATCTGTCCCTTGCCGGTGCGCTCGCGATGCACCAGCGCCGCCGACACCGCGCCCACGATCGTCAGGCCGCAGATCTTGTCCGCGACCAGGCTCGGCACGAACGCCGGCTCGTCGTCGCTGCCCATCGCGGAAGCGAAGCCGGAACTGGCCTGTATCACCTCGTCGAAGGCGGGGCGCGCGGCCCATGGTCCGTCCTGGCCGAAACCGGTGGCGGCGGCATAGACCAGCCGGGGATTGATCTGCTGGCAGGCTTCATAGCCAAAACCCAGTCTGGCCAAGGCCGCCGGGCGGATATTGGTCAGCAGGACGTCCGCCGTGGCGATCAGGCGCTGCAAGACGGCTTTGCCGTCCGGCTGCTTGAGGTCCAGCGCCAGGCTGCGCTTGTTTCGGTTCACCGCCATGAACTGTCCGGTCATGCCGCGATTGCGGAACTGACCGCTGTAGCGCCACGTGTCTCCCGTCAGCGGCTCGATCTTGATGACTTCCGCGCCCCAATCGCCCAGGGTTTGGCTGGCGTACGGCCCGTACAGCACGCTGGTCAAATCCAGAACCGTGATACCAGCGAGCGGACCTGATGGCTTAGTCATTGAAGATGAACCTCTGTGGAGATGAAGCTTACCCCGAAGATCGAAGACTGACTTTCCAAATTGCCGCTTCGGCATGGCGCTTTCAAGCTGGTTCTCGCCATTGAGCGATGCGTCTCGCCACCCGCTTCCATGCATTCACGTGCTGGATGCCGGCTATTGGCGGGCGGACCGTGATGTGAAATCCTGCCGTGCAGGTGTTTGGAAAGCCAATGCCGGAAGAAACAGTTGATGTCGTCGTGCTCGGCGCGGGCATCGTCGGCGTATCGACAGCCTATGCCGCGCGAGAGCGCGGGATGTCGGTCGTGCTCGTCGACCGGCGTGAGCCCGGCAGCGAGACCTCCTATGGCAATGCCGGCATCATCTCCAGCGGCTCGATCTCGCCGCTCAACAATCCGTCGCTGTGGAAGGCGCTGCCGAAATATCTGACCAACCGTCACCCGGCATTGCGCTGGAATCCGGTTTGGGCGGTTCAGAACGCCGGATGGGTCGCGCGCTTTCTGGCCAATTCGGCCGGCTCGCGTCTCAGGCCGCGGGCGACGGCTCTGCACGGCCTGATCGGCGCATCGCTGAAACTGCATCGGGAATGGATCGTGAAGGCGGGCGCAGGGCATCGCATCCGCGAGACCGGCTGGCTGAAGGCGTGGCGCGGCGATGCGCGTCGCCGCGGCGAAGCAGGAGCAGGCGCTGCTGGCCGAATACGGCATCGCCAGCGAATTGCTCGACCGCCAGGCAATCTCCGCGCTCGAGCCGGATATCGTGCCTGTCTACAAAGTGGGCCTGCTGCACACGTCAGACCGCCTCGGTCGATTCGCCGGGCGAGGTGGTCAAGGCCTATGCGCGGATGTTCGCGGGCGCGGGCGGCGACATCAGGCAGTCGGACGTCAAGGCGATCGTGCCTGATGGCGATCGCTGGCGCGTGACGCTTGCCGGTGGCGAGATTCTGGCGCGCCATGTCGTGGTCGCGCTGGGACCGTGGTCGGCGGATCTTTTGCGGCCGCTCGGCTATCGCGTTCCGCTGGCCTTCGAGCGCGGCTACCATCGCGAATTCAAGCCGAACCCGGCGCGTACGCTGCGGCGTCCGATCCATGACGCCGATGGCAGTTTTCTCATGACGCCGATGGAGCAGGGCATCCGCGTCACCTCGGGCGTCGAACTGACCGATCGCGATGCGCCTTCCTCGTTCGCCCAGCTCGATCAGGTCGTCCCGCTGGCGCGCGGCGTGGCCGAATTCGGCGACGCCGTCGGCGAAACCTGGCGCGGCTCGCGCCCGACGCTGCCCGACAGCCTGCCGATGATCGGCCCGGCGCCCCGGCATGCCGGCCTGTGGCTCGCCTTCGGCAACCAGCACATCGGCTTCACGACCGGGCCTGCGACCGGCGCCGCCATTGCCGCCATGATCGGCGGTGCGCCGCCGCCTTATGACGTCACGCCGTTCGCGCCGGGTCGCTACATTTCATGACCCGCGCCAGGCGTCGGTGAATGCTGCGGTCGGACCGGCAGCCTGCCGAGCGCAGAGTCGCTCGAAAAATGAGCGATGGCCTCTGCGCAATGGCCAGACCGGAAGGCTCGCCGAGCGGCGACCTTGATCGGCGCGTCTCTGATCAATTCGGACCGGAAATGGGCCAAATTTTCCCGATCGAGATGCCGTCGGCGGATCGCATTCTGCGTTGGCACGCACATTGCAATCATCGCTGCGACAGGCCGTCGCCACCCGGGCAATCGTGGCAATCGTCAACTCTCTTGCGTGGGACGACAGTTTGGTGACACCGTTGCGTTCGCTTGGCCGGCCTGAGAACGTGGGGACGCGTTCGTCGGTTCTGGGGTTTTGTAGATGTTGCGTCTGATTGCCCGGCGTCTTGCCATCGGTGTGCTGGTCGCGTTCACCGTGATGACGCTTGCGTTCCTGCTGACGCGGCTGTCCGGCGACCTTGCGGTTTCGATCGCAGGCCCCTCGGCGACGCAGGCCGACGTCGAAATCGTACGCAAGGCCTACGGCCTCGATCGCCCGCTCTATGTGCAGTTCTTCGCCTGGATCGGCCGCGCCTTGGTCGGCGATTTCGGCCAGAGCTATTTCTTCAAGGACAGCGTGGCGAACCTGATCCTGAAGCGCCTGCCGATCACGGTTACGCTCGGCCTCGTCGGCCTGAGCCTCGCGTTGGTCATCTCGATCCCGCTCGGCATCCTGGCCGCGTTGCGCGAAAATACCTGGGTCGACCGCAGCGTCACCCTGTTCACGATGGTGGGGCAGGCGATACCGAGCTTCTGGCTGGCGCTGATCCTGATGATCGTGCTCGGCCTGCAACTGGGCATTCTGCCGATATCGGGCACCGGCACCTGGCAGCATTTCGTGATGCCGGGGATCGTGCTCGCCTTCACCGCGATCCCGGCGCTGACGCGGCTGACGCGCTCCGGCATGATCGAGGCGATGGCGTCCGACTATATCCGCACCGCGCGCGCGAAGGGTCTGTCGCGGGCGCGCATCGTCTTCAAGCACGCGCTGCGCAACGCCGCCATTCCCGTCGTCTCGATCGCCGCGGTGCAGCTCGGCTTCATGCTGGGCGGCTCGATCGTGATCGAGACCGTGTTCGCGCTGCATGGCGTCGGTTATCTCGGTTGGGAGAGCATCGCCAAGAACGATTTCCCCGTGGTGCAGGCGGTGGTGCTGGTGCTCGCCGTGTTCTATATCGGCCTGACGCTGCTGGCCGACATCCTCAACGCGCTGCTCGATCCGAGGCTGCGCACGGCATGAGCGAGCCGATTGCCATTCAGGCGCCGCAGCCTTCGAGCGTCGGCAGCTCGCGCCTCGGTAGCGCCGCTTTCGCGATCGGGATCGCCATCGTGGGGCTCGTGGTGGTAGCCGCCGTCATCGGCAATGCGCTGGTTCCGGCGGACCCGTTCACGCAGGATCTCGGCAACCGCCTCAAGCCGCCGTTCTGGATGGAGGGCACCCAGGCCGGAGCACCTGCTCGGCACCGATCAGCTCGGGCGGGATTATCTGGCGCGGCTGGTCTATGGCGCGCGCATTTCGCTGTTGATCGGCATCATGACGGTGATCACCTCGGGCCTGATCGGCATCACGCTCGGCGTGCTCGGTGGCTTCTTCGGCGGCCGTGTCGACGATGTCGTGCTGTTCGCCATCACGACGCGCTTGTCGATCCCGGTCGTGCTGGTCGCGCTCGCCGTGGTCGGGCTGATGGGATCGGGCCTCGGGCTGGTGGTGGCGACGCTTGGGCTGTTGTTATGGGATCGATTTGCGGTGGTGGCGCGCTCCACCACCCAGCAGGTCCGCAACCATGATTATGTCAGCGCCGCCTGGTGCGCCGGCGCCTCGATGCCGCATATCCTGATCAAGGAGATCTTGCCGAACATCGCCAGCCATCTCGCCGTGGTGGCCACGCTGGAAATGGCGCTGGCGATCCTGCTCGAAGCCGCGCTGTCGTTCCTCGGCCTCGGCGTGCCGCCGCCGCTGCCGTCATGGGGCCTGATGATCGCGGAAGGCAAGGATTACATGTTCTTCTCGCCGTGGGTGATCATGATCCCCGGCGTCGCGCTGGCCGTGCTGGTGCTCGGCATCAATCTGGTCGGCGACGGCTTGCGCAACCTGCTCGGTTCGGAGCGGCTGCGATGAGCGCGCTGCTGGAGGTCGAAGGACTGCAGGTGAGTTTCGGCGGCCGCACCGCGGCGGTGCGCGGCGCCTCGTTCCGGGTCGAGAAGGGCGAGACCCATTGCCTGGTCGGGGAATCCGGCTGCGGCAAATCCGTCACCGCGCTGGCGGTGATGAGCCTGCTCGCCCGCGGCGGCCATCGTTCGGCGAACAAGATGAGCTTTGCCGGCACCGATCTCACCGCGCTGTCGGATCGCGAGATGGCGCGGCTGCGCGGCAACCGCATGGCGATGATCTTTCAGGAGCCGATGACCAGCCTCAATCCCGCCTTCACCATCGGCTCGCAGATGGCGGAAGTGCTGACCCGCCACAAGGGCGGCTCGCGCGCCGCGGCGCTCGACCGCGCCGCCGAACTGATGGGCCTTGTCGGCATCACCGCGCCGGGGATGCGGCTTGGTCAATTCCCGCACCAGCTCTCCGGCGGATTGCGCCAGCGCGTGATGATCGCGATGGCGCTGATGTGCGACCCCGAACTGCTGATCGCCGACGAGCCGACCACCGCGCTCGACGTCACCGTGCAGGCGCAGATCCTGCGGCTGCTCGCCAACCTCAAGCGCGATCTCGGGCTCTCGATCCTGCTGATCACCCATGATCTCGGCATCGTCGCGCGCGTCGCCGACCACGTATCGGTCATGTATGCCGGCGAGGTGGTCGAGCGCGCCACGACTGCGGAGCTGTTCCGCGCGCCGCAGCACCCTTACACCCGCGGGCTGTTGTCCTGCGTGCCGGTGCCGGGCCGCGTGCAGCGTGACAAGCCGCTCGGCTCGATCCCCGGCGTGGTGCCGGCGATCGGCCCCGGCTTTGCCGGCTGCGCCTTCCGCTCGCGCTGCGCCCACGCCATGGAAACATGCGCGCGCGACATTCCGCGGCGGCAGGCCGGCGAGGCGCATGATTATCTCTGCCGGCTCGAACCGGATTGGGCGGAGCTGCAACCCGCATGACCGCCGCGATCGAGGTCGAGAATCTGCGCTGCGAATTCCGCGTCCACACCGGCTTGATGTCGGCGGAAAAGCGCGTGGTCGCGGTCGACGACGTCACCTTCAGCGTGCCGGCCGGCAGCGTGCTCGGCATCGTCGGCGAATCCGGCTGCGGCAAATCCACGCTGGCGCGCCTGATCCTCGGGCTGCTCAAGCCGACGGCGGGCACCGTGCTGGTCGACGGCAAGCGCCTGTTCGACCTCGACCGCAAGGCGCGCGCCCGGCTGATCCAGCCGGTGTTTCAGGATCCGTTCGCCTCGCTCAACCCGCGCCGCCGCATCAAGGACATCGTGGCGCTGCCGCTGGCCGCGCAAGGCACGTTTTCGCGCGCCGAGATCGAGCGCCGCGTCGGCGGCATTCTCGAACGCGTCGGACTGTCGGCGGCGATGGGCGAGCGCATGCCGGCGCAGCTTTCCGGCGGGCAGCGCCAGCGCGCGGCGATCGCGCGCGCGCTGATTCTGGAGCCCCGTATCGTGATCTGCGACGAGCCGACCAGCGCGCTCGACGTCTCCGTGCAGGCGCAAATCCTCAATCTGCTCGCCGATCTGCGCCGCGATCTCGGGCTGACCTATCTCTTCATCAGCCACAATCTCGCGGTCGTGGAGCATGTCGCGAGCGAAGTCGCGGTGATGTATCTCGGCCGTTTCGTCGAGCGCAACGAAACCGACGCGCTGTTTCGCGAACCCGCCCATCCCTATACGAAGGCGCTGCTGCAGAGCGTGCTGACGCCGGAGCCGGGCAAGGGCGTGCCGGACATCGGCCTCGGCGACATCATGCCGGATCCGGCGAATATTCCGCCGGGCTGCCGCTTCAACCCGCGCTGCCGCGTGGCGGTCGAACGCTGCCGCCATGAGGCACCAGCGCGCATGGTCCGCCCGCCGCAGGGAATGGTAGAATGTCATCTGGCATAGGGCGTGCTTCACGCCAACGACAACACTGACGTCATACAACACGGATGGAGAGCGATATGCGACTGCAAAACAGGCTCGGCGCGGCCATTCTGGCGATCGCGCTGCTCGGCGCCGCCGCGATGCCCGCGGCGGCACAGAAGTCCGCCGACACGCTGCGGGTCGTGATGCGCGACGCGCTGCCCAACATCGATCCCTACTACAACAATCTGCGCACCGGCGTCGTGATGCACCATCAGGGCTGGGACGCGCTGGTCTATCGCAACCCTGATACGTTCAAGCTCGAACCGCTGCTCGCCACCGAGTGGAAGCAGCCGGACGCCACCACGATCGAGTTCACCCTGCGGCCCGGCGTCAAATTCCACGACGGCAGCCCGTTCACGGCCGACGACGTCGTCTACACCATCAACCTGATCGCCGATCCCGCCAGCAAATTGTCGACGCCGGCGAACTACAACTGGCTCGAGAAGGCCGAGAAAACCGGCGATCTCTCGGTGCGCGTCACGCTGAAGCGGCCGAACCCCGCGGCGCTGGAATATTTCGCGCTGGTGATCCCGATCTATCCCAAGGCCTATCGTGAGAAGGTCGGCGCCGAAGGCTACGCCAAGGCGCCGGTCGGCGCGGGTCCCTACAAGATGACCAAGGTCGAGCCGGGCGTCTCGATCGATTTCGAGCGGTTCGAGGATTACTGGGCCGGCAGCCCGAAGGGCAAGCCCGCGATCAAGAAGACTGAGCGTGCGCTTCGTGCCCGATGCCACCACCGAGATGACGGAATTGCTCGCCGGCCGCGCCGACTGGATCTGGAACATGAATCCGGACCAGCTCGAGCCCGTGAACAAGATGCCGCATCTGCAGGCCGTGCGGAAGGAATCGATGCGGGTCGGCTACCTCTCGCTCGACGCCGCCGGCCGCACCGGCGCCGACAATCCCATGACCAAGCAGAAGGTGCGCCAGGCGATCTGGCATGCGATCGATCGCAAGGCGATCGCCGACAAGCTCGTCACCGGCGGCAGCCGCGTGCCGGCGGCGCCATGCTTCCCGTCGCAGTTCGGCTGCGACGCCGAAATCGCCGTGCCTTACGACTACGATCCGGCGAAGGCGAAGAAGCTGCTGGCCGAGGCAGGCTATCCCGACGGCTTCGATGTCGAGCTTGCCAGCTACGTGCTGCCGCAATGGGGTTCGGCGGTCCAGAACTACCTGCTTGCGGTCGGCATTCGCGCCAAGCTCAACCAGCTGCAGACCGCGGCGCTGATCCAGCGCGCCAAGGCGGGCGAGCTGCGGATGTATCTCGGAAGCTGGGGCAGCTTTTCGATCAACGACGTCTCGGCGTTCCTGCCGAACTTCTTCGACGACGGCGCCGACGACTATGCGCGCGATCCCGACATTCACAAGGGGTTGATCCAGGGCGGATCGAGCATCAACCCGGAAGTGCGCAAGGAGGCCTATTCGGGTGTCATCAAGCGCATCACCGAGCAGGCCTACTGGGCGCCGCTGCACACCTACGTGACGACCTACGGCTTCGCCAAGCAGCTCGAATTCACGCCGTACCCGGACGAGCTGCCGCGCTTCTATCTGGCGAAGTGGAAGTAGGGCGCTGCTACGTCGCTCGAGCAACTTCGTAGGGTGGGCAGAGGAGCGAAGCGACGTGCCCACCATTTATCACCGAGCACGCTGAGAGATGGTGGGCACGCTGCGCTTTGCCCACCCTACAGCTCTGGCGAAGTGGAAGTAGGGCGACGGATCATCTTATGCCCGGAAGTAGCAGCGAAAAGTGCTGCAATTCCGGGCACATCGCTACTGTGCATGGGGTTGTTTTCGATGTTTTTGTTTTGGCCCCCTGCAGCAGGCGTATGGGCCTGATCCCACAATGGAATCTCAACTCCCCGGCAAGCCCGCCGCCGCCATCAACCGCATGATCCGTTCGCTCGCCTCGACATAGACCGGGCTGGAATTCTTCTGCGGCGTCGGGACGTTCAACACGGTCGAGCCCGGCCGCAACGCGCGGCCCTTTTCCATCGCGGCCCTGCGCTTCCTCGGTCTTTCCGAGTTGCTGATAGGCCGCCGCCAGCAGCATGTGGGTGCGGCCGCTGGCTGGCGTGATCGCGATCGATCGCTGCAGCCACGGCACGGCGTCTTCGGCGCGGCCCATCAGCATATTGGCCCAGCCGGCGCCGACCATCCATGTCCAGCGCGACACCTGCGGCGTATCGAAGCGGTCCGCCTGCTTGAACGTCGCCAGCGCGTCCTCGAAGCGTCCGGTCTGGATCTGGCGCCAGGCCGACATGAAACAGTGCGATGCCGTTCCAGGGATCGAAGCTCAGCGCGCGCGCGCAGGCGACGAGGCTGGCGCTGAACTGGTTGGTGGCGTTGAGGAAGCGGCAATACGCTTCATGCGCCGGAATGTAATTGGGTTTTGCGCGCAGCGTCTGCTCCAGCAGCGCCCCGGCCTTGGTTTCGGCCGGCTCGCGCTCGGCGGGGCTCAGCCACACCATCTGCACGCCGCGCATCAACAGCGCCGCGAGCGCGACCTGAATCTCGACATTGCCGGGGTCTTCCGCGAGCGCCTTTTCCAGCATGGCCTGCGCGGCCTGAAAGCGCTCCGGCGAGGTCTGGTTGATATGGGCGGTCGCCTGCTCGATCACGACCTTGCTCTTGGTCGGCGACGGCGTGTCGGCATTCAACAGCTCGTTGATGCGCCGCGCCAGCGCGTGACCGGCGCCAGCCGCGAGCCGGGACTGCTGTGTCGGCAGGTCCGTATCCGCAGGATTGACGGCGTATGACGCGGTCCACGTCACCTCGCCGGTTGCCGTGTCGGTCATGCGCGTTCGTATCGTCCAGGCCTGCTCGCTCTTCTGCAGCTCGCCCTTCACCACGAAGTCGGCCTTCGCTGCGCCTGTTTCCGGCGCCAGCACGCGGATGTTTTCGATCTTCGCCAGCCCGTCGGTGAGGCGGCCGCTCACATCGGCCGCCATCTGGGCGACGACGGGATCGTTGCTCGCATCCGCGATCGGCATCACGGCGATGCTTGTCGGCCCGCGCGCGAAGATCAGGCCGGGACTCAACATCCACACGGCGAGCGTCGTGCACAGGATGGCGAACCCCGCGAAAGAAGCGACCGCGACGCGACGCCGGCTCAAGTCGAAAACCTGTTTCGCCGGTGCACCGGTCGTCTCGGTGGCCGCCTTCACGTCTGATCCTGCGGGCGCCGGCGACGCCGCAGGGACGGGGACCTCCGCCACTTCGGCCTGGAACAGGTAGCCGCGACCGGAGATCACCCGGACCATGCTGGCGCTTGTCGTCGCCGAGCGCGGTGCGGATTTCACGGATGCACTGGAACAGGCTGTCCTCGCCGACATGGACGTTCGGCCAGGCGGCTTCCATCAACTGCTGCTTGCTCACGACGTGGCCGGCGTTGCCGGCGAGCAGCCGCAGTACCTCCAGGGTCTTGGGCCGCAGCTTGATGATCTGGCCATCGGGCCGGCGCAACTCGGCGCGCTCGGAATCGAGCTTGAATCCGGAAAAGCCCAGCACCGTCCCCCTCCCGCCGGCAACCGTCCGCATCTGGTCCCCGGACCGCGCTCGAAAATGTGCTCAAACCCACAAGCGCGGCGAATATCAGAAAAATTTCAGAATGTCTCGACGGCAATCTCAGGACGTCTGGCGCGCAAACTGACATGGATGGGCGCGTCGATTTGGCGGCCGAACGGGAGTTGCGATATCGGGCGCAACCCTTGAGGGCAAGTTCTCCAACCTCCATTCCCGACGACGCGCCGGCGACGACGTTGTCGCGCCATGTGTGGCGAATCTCACAATCGGACCGGTATCTGCATGCTAAAGTTAGTTCGCCCCGCCGAAGACAATGCCTTTCAAAAAGCCGATCAGCCCGTAGCGCAAGGATCGAACAGCATGGACGATGTCTCGAACCTCGCCCAGGTCAAGGCTGAGCTGTCCTATCTCAACCGGCTGGACGAGAAGCGCGAGATCAACGTGGCGAGCCTGAAGCGCCTGAAGGAGGCCCGCGACGCCTTGCTTGGGAAAGAATACGAAGTCTCAGGCAGCGAACCGAAGTCAGCTGTTTCGCTTTAATCGCAATGAGGGTTGAGTTCAGCCGCGCGTTACATGCACGGCGGGCCTTCCGCCTGCGTTCCACTTGCCCTCGATCGCACGCTCGATCTGCGCCGCGAACTGCAACAGCAGCCCGTCATTGGCTTGTCTCGCGATCGCCTGGATGCCGAGCGGCAGGCCGTGCTCGTGGGTCGCCAGCGGCAGCGAGATCGCGGGAATGCCGCAGAGATTGGCGAGCGGCGTAAAGGCAAAGTTGCGCCAGAGATTGCCGAACCAGTCCAGCACATCAGGGTTGTCGCTGATCGTGAGATACTCCGTGGTGCCGACCTTCGGCGTCGGCAATGCCGTGATCGGGGTCGAGGATGATGTCCCAGTCCTCGAAGAATGTGCCGAAGCCGCGCGACGTCGTATTGAACACGGCCTGCATTCGTGCCCGGTCGGCATAGCTGGTGTTGCGGCCATGCTCCCAGATCCGGATGTTGATCGGCTCGAACAGATCTTCCGGCGGCTTCTCCAGGCCGCGCGCCGCCAGCATGTTGGAGATCACGACGGCAAAATTGCTGATGTAGCAGGTGGTCTGCGCCGCAAAGGCTTCGCGGTAATCCAGTTCCGGCAGGGCGTAGTCGACGTGATGGCCGAGGCCTTCGAGGAAGCGCCCGACCTTCTGCAGCTCGGCCGCGATATGCGGCGTCGCTTCGTACTCGCCCCACTGGTGCGACAGCGCGATTCTCAGCCGCGCCGGATCGCGCGCGATCATCCGCGTATAGGGCTCGGGCGGCGACCAGAACGGCATGAACTCGCCGGGCGCCGGACCGCGGCAGGCATCGACGAAGGCCGCGGTGTCGCGCACCGTGCGCGACTGGCAGCCTTGAATGGAGACCAGCCCGGAGAGGTCGGACAATAGCGGCGACAGCGAGAACACGCCGCGCGAGACCTTCAGCCCGATATTGCCGTTGACGCCGGCGGGAATGCGGATCGAGCCGCCGCCATCGGTGGCGTGCGCGATCGGCACCGCGCCGGCGGCGACCATCGCGGCGCTACCGGCGGACGAGCCGCAGGTGGTGTAGTCGGTATTCCAGGGATTGCGCGTGACGTAAACCTCCGGATTGTCCGCCGAGCTGCAGACCCCGAATTCCGGCGTGGTGGTGCGACCGATCAGATTGAGCCCGGCCCCGCGCATCTTCGACGTCATGAACGTGTCGGCGGTGGCGCGGTTGCCGCGCATGTAGCGCGAGCCCATTTCCTGCAGGCGGCCCTTCATGGTCGGGCCGAGGTCCTTCACCAGGAACGGAAGGCCGGCAAACGGCCCGTCGAGATTGGTGCCGTCGGTGGCGGGGTCTGCGACGGCATCCTGGAAGACTTCGACGACGCCGGAAAGCGCGGGATCGACCCTGGCGATGGCGGCGGCGGCCTGCGCGGCCAGTTCGGAAGCCGTCAGTTCGCCCTTGGCAACGCCCGTGGCCAGCGCCACGCCGTCATGGTCGGCCCATTCATCCCAGCTCATCGGCAAGTTCATGCAATCGGTCCCTTTGAGAAATATCTCGGACCATAAAACATGATCGGGCGGCGGTTCGCAAACCGGACGTTGGGGTCGTCATGAAGCCCGTTGGGGCCTTCAGGAACGGAAATCGATGCCGCGCACGATGATGCCGGGCGGCGTGCCCTCGAACTCCCGCGCCTGGAATTTGCGTGACGCGCAGGCCTCGATCCGGTCCCGCAACCGCGTGAACTGTTCCTCGCGCCGGGCTGCCGGCGTCCGCGGCACGTGTTCCAGTTCGTCCATCGCGGAAGCGCTGACGGCGCAGGGCACTTCCCGGCCATCAGCCATTATGGAGAACAGCAGGACCATCCGGTCGTCGTCATAGCCTCGAACGTTGCCGCGTGCGAAGGTCATCAGGCTTTCCTCCCTAAGCGGAGCGATCTTACCGATCAGCTTTTTCTTTTCACCACCGGTGGCGGATTTATTTCTGCGATCCTGCGCAGGCAATCCGCTTCGGAAGAATGTGGCCCCGAGACGAAGGTTCCACTGACCTTGGTCGAATACCAGCCGGACTCCACTCCGAGACGAAGCGATTCTTCAGTCATAACATGTCGTGGCGAGAGATTTTGCATCAGGTGCTTTCGGTTGACGCCATTCCCGGTCGGGACGGCTGGATGAATTGGACGGTGCCTTGCAGGCCGAGCTTGTTCAGCTCTCCTCCGCGGAAAGCCGGGTGAGATCGGCGAGCACGGCGGCGACGAGGTCGCGGTGATGCGTGTCGGTCGGTGCGAGACCGGCGGCATACAGGTTGAGCACGTAACGCGCCTTGGCCACCGCCTCGGGCCACGAGGTGGCCGGCGCGCTAAGGATCTCGATTTCGACGACCCCCTGCTTGTCACGCAGCAGTTTTGCGTTGGCCTCGACGTCGGCGATCACGCGGCGGATGTCGGTGGCCTTCTGCGCCGCCATGCCGCGATGCTTGTCGAGATCGATCGGCGTCTCGGTCATCGCGGCGCGCTCGCGTCGAGGCGTTGCGCGTCGGACAGATCGGTCGAGCTGATCGAGATCATCTCCGTCGAGGACCGTTGCGGCGGCGCGCCGGGCACCATGATCATGGTGGCGACCCGCCGAAAGCAGGGGAATGAAAGGCCTTCGATCATCTCCTCATCGGCGATGACTTCGTACGCTCCCGGTGGGAGTTGCCGATCGATACCCTTGATGTGAAACGGATGCCTGAAATGAACCGTTTCCCGGCGGGTGCGCGTGCTCATGCCGGCAGTCGGCCGAATCTGCGCGCGAAGTTCTGATGTTTTCCGGACATCGTTGCTAGCCTGCGCGCTTTCGCGGCAATTAGCTATCGTTTTCTCGGCAGAGAGGCGTATTTGGCCGAATAAGGCCGGGTGGCGGCTTGTATTCGCCGGTTTCATCGCCATTTCGAGCCCTTAGCAGCTGGGAAAGGCATTTCGAGTGAAGCTTCGCGTCGGATTCGAAATGCTCTACGATTTTCCGCAGCCGACACCGATGATCATGGTGCTGGGCACACACTTCACCCGCGCATCCGACGTCATCGTGCCGGACTTTCTCACGACCGACCCGGTCGTCGAGATCACGCCGTATCGCGACATGTTCGGCAATTGGTGCAGCCGCATGGTCGCACCTGCCGGACGCGTGCGTCTTGCCGGTGACGGCGTGGTGCGCGACAGCGGTCTGCCCGATCCGGTGTTTGCTTCCGCGATTCAGCATGCGGTCGAGGATCTCCCCGCGGATACCCTGGTCTACCTGCTCGGCAGCCGCTATTGCGAGACCGACCGGCTTTCGGACATCGCCTGGCAATTGTTCGAGAAAACGCCGCCGGGCTGGGCGCGGGTGCAAGCGATCTGCGATTTCGTCCACCGCCACATCGCGTTCGGATATGAGCACGCGCGCGCCAGCAAGACGGCGTGGGAGGCTTATGCAGAAGGTAAGGGCGTCTGCCGCGACTATGCCCATCTGGCTATTACGTTCTGCCGCTGCATGAACATTCCCGCGCGCTATTGCACGGGCTATCTCAGCGACATCGGCACGCCGAAACCTTGGGCCGTCGGAGATTTCGCCGGCTGGTTCGAGGCCTATATCGGCGGCCACTGGCGCACCTTCGATCCACGCAACAACGAGCCGCGGATCGGTCGCGTGCTGATCGCGCAAGGCCGCGACGCCTCCGATGTGCCGATCACGCAGACCTTCGGGCCCAACACCTTGGTCGGCTTCAAGGTCTGGACTGACGAGATTCCGTAACCGGGACCGCGTCCTGTCGCTTGCGCGATGGCGGTTGTTATCGGGGACGGCAGTATCCATATGACCAATAGCGTACCCGGTCCCGCACAGGGCGATCCGGCAGGCGCAACGCTCAAGCCACACAATCCTGCGGACCATTTCGACCAGCGGCACGTCGCTTCGGCGTGCGCGTTACGGGTCAGGAGACGCTATGTCCATTGAACACGCGTCTGTGCGGGCTCTGCCCAAGCCCTGGGGTGTCAGCAATCTCCAGCCATGGAGCAGCATCGATGCGGCCGGGGATGCAGTGGGAGAGCTCTGGTTCGACCGCGCCGATAGCGACGCGCCGGCTACTGCCTTACTTCTCAAGTTGCTCTTCACCGGCGCGCCGCTTTCGATTCAGGTTCATCCGGACGACACCTTTGCGCGCGCGATGGGGATGCCGAACGGCAAGAGCGAGGCGTGGTACATCCTCTCGGCGGAGCCGGGCGCGCAGATCGGCGTCGGTTTGAATCGACGGATCACGCCGCAGGAATTGTACGCCGCGATCGAGAACGGATCGATCGTCGATCTGGTTCAATGGCGTCTGGTTGCGAAAGGCGACGTCATCTTCATTCCGGCCGGCACGATCCACGCGCTCGGCGCCGGCATCGTGCTCGCCGAGATTCAGCAGCGCAGCGACACGACGTTTCGACTGTTCGACTACGGCCGGCAGCGTGAACTGCACATCGACAATGGCGTAGCCGTTGCAAACGCCTGGCCGCTTCGGATCCCGCGTCCAGCCACCCGCCTCTCTCCCGAGCGGACCGTCCTGGTGGCCAGCCAGCATTTTGTGCTCGAGCTGATCGAGCTGCCCGCGGGTTCGAGCTGGGCGCTGCTCGCCGAATTCGGAGACCTGGATTCTCGCGCTCGATGGCCATGCGGCGATCGGATTGGCCGCGCTCTCAATCGGGCAGGCGGTCTTTGTCAGCGGCGGTCGAAACAGCATCGAAGTCGGCGCCAATGGGCTGACCGCTCTCGTCACGTACCCAGCAAGTGAGCCGATCGGCTCGCTGTTGCAAAAGCTATCCGGGCAATCGATCAGACCTGATCAAACGGCGGCCGTCGAATCCCCGAAACTCACCGGCCTTGCCGAGGCGCATACATGACGCCGCTCCGCCGGATTGCGATCATCGGCAATTCGTTGCCTCGCCGCTGCGGCATCGCAACCTTCTCCACCGACCTGCAGCGTGCGATCTCCGACTCGCGGCCAAACCTGCAAACCTGCATCGTGGCGATGACCGACCACGGGCAGAGCTATGACTATCCCGCTTCCGTCGTATTGCAGATCAAGGACGACAGCATCGAGGAATATGTCAGCGCCGCTTCGTTTCTCAATGCCGGCCGGTTCGACATCGTTTGCCTGCAGCACGAATTCGGAATTTTCGGCGGTGATGCCGGAGCCCATATCCTGGAACTGCTGTCTCGACTGACCATGCCGGTCGTCACGACCCTGCACACGGTGTTGGCGGCGCCGACGGCGGCACAGCGCGCGGTGATGGAGCGCATCGTCGAGTTGTCCTCGAAAATTATCGTCATGGCCAGCAAGGGCCGCGAACTGCTGCGCCAAGTCTATCGTGTGCCGGACGACAAGATAGAAGTCATCGCCCATGGCATTCCCGACTTTCCGTTTGTCGCGCCGGATGTGGCCAAGGCCAAACTCGGATATCGCGACCGGTCGGTGATTTTGACGTTCGGCCTGCTGTCTCCCAGCAAGGGCATCGAGGTCATGATCGACGCCATGCCCTCGATCCTGCAAAGACGGCCGGACGCGGTTTACGTGGTGCTCGGAGCGACGCATCCCAATCTGGTTCGCGACCAGGGCGAAGCCTATCGCGGCAGCCTGATGGCGCGCGTACGCAAGCTCGGCGTCGAGGACCACGTCGTATTCCTCGACCAGTTCGTGGATCAGGCGACGCTGCTCGAATTCATTTCCATGTGCGACGTCTATGTCACGCCCTATCTGAACGAGGCGCAGATGACATCGGGCACGCTGGCCTACAGTTTCGGCCTGGGCAAGCCGGTGGTCTCGACGCCTTATTGGCATGCGCGCGAGTTGCTGGCCGATGGCCGAGGCGTTCTCGTCGCCTTTGGCGACCCGACGGAGACCGGCAACGAAATCGCGTCATTGCTCACGGATGGACCGCGCCGGCAGGCGATGCGCGAGCGCGCCTACGCGGCCAGCCGGTCGATGACATGGGAACGAACGGCAGAGCGTTACATGACCGCCTTCGAAAATGCCCGACACGGCCATCGGCTGAAGGTGATTGCGCGCGCCGCGCCGGACGCGATCGCCCCGCACGGGCCCGCAGTGCCGGACATGCAGTTGGGCTATTTCCTGTCGATGTGCGACGATACCGGCCTGTTCCAGCACGCCGTACATTCGGTGCCCGATCGCGCGCACGGCTATTGCGTGGATGACAACGCCCGCGCCTTGCTGCTGGCTTGCGCGCTCAACGAGCCGGGCGAGAACCCGCTTTCGGAAAGCCAGACCGGACGCTTTGCCGCCTTTGTGCAGCATGCCTGGAATGCCGATGCCAGGCGGTTCCGCAACTTCATGGGTTTCAACCGGACCTGGCTTGAAGATGAAGGCTCCGAGGACAGTCACGGGCGAACCCTGTGGGCCCTTGGCGAATGCGCGCGGAAGGATGCCAGCCGGTCGCGTCGCCGATGGGCCGCGGCCTTGTTCGCCGAGGCCCTGTCGACCGGCGCGGGCTTTCGCTCGCCTCGCGCAATAGCTTTCACGCTGCTCGGTCTGGACGGCTATTGCGCCGCGGTTCCGGAGGATCAGCGCGCCCGTGAGATCAGGCATTCGCTCGCCGATACGCTGGTGTCTGCCCTTGCGTTGGTCGAAACGCCGGACTGGGTGTGGTTCGAGGAAGTCCTGGCGTATGACAATGCGCGCCTGCCGCAGGCGCTGATTGCGACCGGCCTTGCGACCCAAACCCCCGCCTATGTCGACGCCGGCTTGAGAACCCTTCGTTGGCTGATGACGCTGCAGACGACGTCTGACCGGGCATTTCCGTCCGGTGGGCACCACGAGCTTCGGCGAACTTCGCAAGCATCCCGGGACATTCGATCAGCAGCCGGTGGAAGCCACCGCCACGATTGCGGCGTGCCTGACGGCGTGGCGCGCGGACGGCGATGCCGAATGGAAGTCCATTGCCGCCGGGGTCTTCTTCTGGTTCTTCGGCGGAAACGACCTGTCGGTTCCGCTCGTCGATCCCGAGACCGGCAGCTGTCGCGATGGATTGCATCCGGACCGTGCCAATGAAAATCGTGGTGGCGAGTCGGTGGTGTCCTACCTGCTGGCACTGGCCGATATGCGCCAGCTTGCACGCGCCAGCATCAACCCGACGATTCCCGTGGCGCTTCGCGCCATCGGTACCTGAGTGAAGCGTCCAGTCACATTAGAACCAACAGAGGTCACCTTGTCGCAAGCCACTTTTGTCAATCGGCGGGCGCTCCATTTGCGACCTGATCCCGCGCGGGTGATCGTACGCCCGTTCAAGCCGGCGACCGAACCACGCGATCTCAAGCCGACCGACAAGACCCGCGCCAACCATATCGTCGAGCGCGTTCTCAATCTCGATCCGCAGGTCGCGGCCGGCGCAACTGGCCGACGTGCTGGAGAATTTCGCAGGGTCGTCATCGCAACCTGCTGGAGACGTTTGAGCGGCGGGCCGATGAAATGGAAGAGGCGCTGATTGCGCACCGCGGATTTTCCGACGTGCAGCGTCAGCTGATCGGCGCCTACTTCCTGCACGAATATTCCTTTGAAGCATCGGCACTGTTCAATCCGAGCATCGTGCCGCACCCCGATCAGTCGGGGATTGCCAAAGGCAGCCTGCGTTTCATTCTGAGCCTGCGCGCCGTCGGCGAAGGGCACGTATCGTCGCTGACGTTTCGCTCGGGCGTCATCGCGGCGGACGGTGGCATCAGCGTCGATCCGACGGCCCGGCTCGCCACGAGCCCCCGTATCGCGCATCGAAGCGCGGGGCCGATCGGCGACGAAGTCGAAATCGTTTTCGAGCCGGCGCCAGACATCAGCGAACGCGTGATCTTTCCGGTGACGGAATCCCAGTCGAACGGCATCGAGGACGCGCGCTTCGTCCAGTTCAGCGACGGCGGCCGCACGACCTATTACGCGACCTACACCGCCTACAGGGGCACCGCGATCCGTTCGGAACTGATCGAGACCGCCGATTTCCTCTCGTTCAAGATGACGCCGCTGCAAGGTGCCGCCGCGCACAACAAGGGCATGGCGTTGTTTCCGCGCAAGATCGACGGCAGATACGCCATGATCGCGCGACAGGACAATGAAAATCTCTATCTGATCTATTCGGACGATCTCTACAGATGGGAAGAGGGCCAGGCGATCCTGAAGCCGCAATTTCCCTGGGAGTTCGTTCAGATCGGCAACTGCGGATCGCCGGTTGAACTCGAGGAAGGCTGGCTGATGCTGACGCACGGGGTCGGCCCGGTCCGAAAATATTCGATCGGCGCGGCACTGCTCGACAAGCGCGATCCATCCAGGGTGCTGGCGCGTTCGAAGCGAACCGTTGTTGCGACCCGAACTATCCGAACGCGAAGGCTATGTCCCCAATGTCGTCTATACCTGCGGAGCGATGGCGCACAATGATCACCTCATTTTGCCTTACGCCGTATCGGACACGTACTCCAATTTTGCGACGATCCAGATTTCAGCATTGATGCAGTCGATGTCCTGAATCTGAAAATGCAGCACAGCGTGTATTCTCAAAGGAGATCACCATGGCTCGCGAAACAAGCTACTTCGTGCAGTCATTCAATGCCGGGCGTGGCGGAAACCTGAAAGCCGACGCGCCGATTGCCTGCAAAACGGCAACCGGCGCCCTTCGCACCGCGGAGCGGCTGGCCTTGAGCAAGCTCGGCGTCGTTGCCTTTTCATCCACCGGCGATGCCGAGATGGGCGATTACGATGACGAGCCGACGGTCATTTTCCGCAAAGGAGAGCTGCCATCGGGCTTCGATTGAGACTTGCCGCAGTGCCTGTTCAGGAGTGACCCTGCTTCGGGCCGGGCATTTCGACCTTCGCCGGGTTGGAGGTGACGGGATTGCGTCAGCGATCCTTTCGCAATCGCGATGCGGGTTGGTGAAGAGCAAAATAAGGCGTGACGGCCGGTGCGATCGTCTCCATGGCGTTTTAGCGCTCGCTATTCCCGCGACGCGAGCTTACGGTCGATCATCATCGCGTTCTCAGCGGCGTCTATCGGCGACGGGGTTCGCAATTCGCCCACCCACAACAGGTACTGGAGGCGAACGATGAGCGTCAGAGCCTTCAAGACCGCCGAGGAACTTCAGGACATGATTGTCGAGCAGGCGAGGAGCCTCCACGGGCCCTGGCCTTTGGGGATGACGATGTTTGTGTTCGACGATGCTTACGGATGGAGCGCGAGCATCAGCCGGCCGATGTCGGAGGCCGACAATTTCTATCGTACCCGCACGCTCGATCTGATCAGGACCTTCAAGGTCAGATATGATCTCGACCCGCCTCGCCTTTGATCGACGACGGATATCGAGCAGCGGCATTTAGTTCCGGCACACCATCAATCCAGGGAGATCGACATGGCTAAAGGCGAGCAAAAAGGCAATCGGGAAACCAAGAAACCCAAAAAAGAGAAGATCAAGGTGATCGCCGCGGCGCCGAGCCAGAAGACCGGCGGCTGGCAGCCGACCTTGGGTACCGGCAAGAAGAAATAAGGTTCGAGGCCCCTCGGCGAAGGCAGACCTCATTTCCGCCTTGCCGGCAGGGACGATCGGAATCGACTGGCGCCGTCTCAATCGACGGCTGCGCAACGCGTCAGACTCTGACAAGGCGCACCTTGGTGCCCCAGGGGTCCGAGGTCTCGATGCCGTTCTCGATCGCGGCGACCGGCGCGCCCGCCTGCTGCAGGCGCTGCGTCTGGGCCTGCAGAATTTCATCCGCCGCGATCTCCAGCGAAAACCACGCCAGGCCCATGGCCGTCGAGTCGCGCGGGCCGGCGCCGGCGCTTTGCCAGACGTTGATGCCGAGGTGATGGTGATAGCGGCCCGAGGAAAGGAACGCGGCGCCGCTGCGCTTGCGGGTCGGGTCCAGGCCGATGGCGCCACCGTAGAAGCGGTCCGCCTGTTCGAGGTCGCCGACGCGAAGGTGCATGTGGCCGATGCGCAGATCGTCGGGAGCCTTGGCGTAGTTGGTGGTGCTTGTATCCGTCAGCGCCAGCAGGCCGTCGATGTCGAGCTGGTCGGTTGCCATCGCGACCGAGCCGCCGTCCCATTTCCAGGTATCGGGGGCGCGATCGGCATAGACCTCGATGCCGTTGCCTTCGGGATCGTCGAGATAGACGGATTCGCTGACGAGGTGATCGGCGAAGCCGGACAGCGGGACCTTGTTGGCGGCGGCGTGCACCAGCCAGCGCGCGAGGTCTTTTCGCGTCGGCATCAGGAACGCGGTGTGATAGAGCCCCGCCGCATTGCGCGCCTCGCGCGGCGCGCTTTCGCGCCGCTGCAGATTTAGCAGCCGCACGCCGCCTGAACCGAGCAGCGCACCCATCATCGAGCGCGCCATGACGGTGAGCCCGATCGCGTCGCGATAGTAATCGGCGACGAGATCGAGGTTGCGCACGCGCAACGTCACCATGCCGACCCGCATCGGCGTCCGGTTGGCAAAGGTCGGCCCGCCGCCCGCCGTGCCCTCGGCCCGCGCCGCGGCCACGGCCGCCGCGGTCAGCGACGAGGCGCCGGCGAGGTGAAGCAGCGTGCGGCGGGTGAGGTCGATGGTCATCAAAGGCTCCCTGAATGCCGCAACATACGGCCTGACGGCAGGTCGTCGCAATGCCGCGCTGGTCGTTCCGGAACCATCGCTGGAGCCGGACGTTTGGTCCGGGCAAGCCATTTCGAGCCGGAGAATACGATGACGCGGGTCGCGGTAGCGATCGTCGCTGGGCTGTTGGGCGTGAGCGCCGCAGCCGCCCAGACCACCAGCGCCTCGGACGCCAAGCCGGAAACGGCGTGCACGACGTCGTCGGCGGCGACGACGGGCAGCGGCGAGGAGAAGACCGCCAACTCGATGTCCGTCGAGAAGAGCGCCGTGCTGCCCGAGGCCGGCGGCTCCAACTCGGCCGCGCCCACGGTGCAGAGCGGCGGCAAGCCGCTGAAGGTGGATCCGAACTGCCCGCCGGATTCCAAGCCGAAGTAATATCCCTTCGACCCGCCAATCCCGCGGGCCGAACTGTTACGCCTTCCGCCGGCGCCATTTCGCGCGCCCCTCCGAGCAGCTTGATGTTGAGCTTGCCGCTCGCGAACAGCATGTCATCGAGCGCTTCGCCGAGATCGGCTGACTTGATGGCCGTGCCGCCATCCCGGCCGATGCCGGCTTGCGCGGTGCGCCGCATCAACTCCTTGATGAAGGCGGCGCTGACGCCTCTGGTCCGCCGGACGGCCTCGTCGATCAGGGTTTCGTCGAGCCGCAGACCCTTGCCGTAGAGCTGAACCAGCTTCCTTCGGCCGATGTCATCGGGCAGCGGAATCTCGATCGCCTGATCGACCCGGCCAGGCCGGTTGGCCAGTGCGCCCTCGAGCTGTTCGGGCCGGTTGGTGGTGAGGACAAACAGAATGTCCGCGTCTTCCTTCAATCCGTCCATCTCGTTGAGGAGCATGTTGAGCATGGACTCTTCGCAAGGCCCCATCATCTCGCGATCGGTTGCGATGAGATCGACGTCCTCGATGACCACCATCGCCGGCTGCAGCAGGCGAGCGAGGTTTGTGTAGGCCCCGAGCAACTCGACCTGCGCGGCCGTGATGATCAACGTCGTGTGGCCGGGCAGGTTGCTGGCGAGGTAGCGGATGGTATGGGTCTTTCCGGTGCCGGGCGGCCCGTACAGCAGGATACCCTTGCGGGTCGATTGACCGAGCTGGCGCAGCTTTGCGCGATGCTGCACAAAGTTCAGGATGTTGCGGTCGAGCAGCTTCAGTGTTGCGTCGGGCAAGATCACGTTGGCGCGTTCGACGGGCGGCAGCTTGTGAACCGTAAGGCCTCTCGACGATCCGCGATAATTCGCGCCGCCGTCGAACGACAGGATCTTGCCCCGGTAGCAATTCGCGGCGTTGACCGCGTCCTCGATATCGGCAAAGCAGCGCCTCACGAACTCCGCGCTTGCCGCTCCGGCGGCCAGCGTGATTTCAATGCGAACGCCTGTTTCCGCGCCATGTTCGCGATGAGCGGAGAGCAAGACCGTGTAGCGCATGTCGTCGGCGATACACAGCCATAATCCATTGTCGAGGCATTTGACCGGTTCGGCTTCGCCGACATCGACATCGTGGTATTGCGCCGGCGCAATGGCATGCGCGGCCTGTCCAGCACTCGTGAGCAAGGCGAAGGTGAGTGTTTCGTAGCGATGGCGCTCCTGGATGCCGAAGAACCTGATGGGCCGATCGGAGAATAGCTTGTCCACCGCAGCCTGAACGTCGGCGCGCATGTGGCCGGGAAACTGTCGCGACGTTGAGACCAGCCGATCGTGAGGGGTACCGACGAAATGCCAATCGATGGCCGTGCAGGCAAAGTCGAACTGCTTTGTTTCCGTGATCGCGCCGAGCTCCTCTGCCGTTGCCAGCATACAGTCGTCGCACATCAACGCTGTCTTGTCGACCAAACGAAGTGGGGTTGCGGAAAACTGGCCGCACAGCTTGCAGCGATCACTGTCCACGTCGTCGCCGGCCTGGGCCGTCATCGCCAGTTGATGGCCCGATTCGCGAATTCGCTCCTGCGCGGCATGAAACAGCGCTTCGGCGACTGCGCGCGGATAGGTACCGCACACCGCCTTGCCTCTGCTTTCCGATGGAGACCATCACTTCAAAGGCGTCGGTCGGCGAGAGGCTGAATACCGAGCGGAGTAAGCCGATTACAAAATTCTTCGGGGTGTTCTTGTCGTCATGAAGAATGAGTTGAACGTAGCCGGGCTGAACGCGGTCCATCGCAAAACTCCGGCAAGTGAACTGACGCAACCTGCCTGATCAGTATGGAACAAATCAAGAACAATTTTTGAATAGCTCGCCGAGGTTGTTTTTCGCGCGACGGGTGGCCGATCCTTGTCGAGAGCCGAGGCCTCGTCTTTGGCGGACTGAAACAAGAGATTTCATCGCGCGATCCGCGCGAGAGTCTGTTCGATCTGCATTTCGCTGAAGAGACGCAATGCAATCAGTGCGAGCGTGGCCGCATCGCGCAGACAACATCATCACCGCGCGATATCCGAGCCTTTCAATTTTGCGATAGAAGCCATGTCCACATTCAAATTCCTTGAATTCCGCAACGCGCTCTATTGTCTCGCGCAATTGAACTCAGGAATCGCAGAGGAAACGGAGCCCGATGGCGGAAGCAGCAAAATCAGGGAGCGAGGCGCAGGCCGCGCTGCCGACATGGCCGGACGAAATCTATCGCGTGCTCAAGGACGCCGGCATTCGCCAGGTCGCCATGGTGCCGGACGCCGGCCACAGCCGTCTGATCCGTTCGTTCGAGGCCGATCCTGAAACCCGCGTCGTGACGCTGACGACGGAAGAAGAAGGCGTGGCGATGCTGGCGGGCGCGTGGCTCGGCGGCGAGCGCGGCGTGCTGCTGCTGCAGTCGAGCGGCGTCGGCAACTGCATCAACATGCTGTCGCTGCCGGTGATCTGCCACATGCCGCTGTTGATGATCGTCACCATGCGCGGCGATTGGGGCGAGTTCAATCCATGGCAGATCCCGATGGGGCAGGGCACGCGGCCCTCGCTGGAGGCGATGGGCGTGATCGTGAACAAGGTGGACGATCCTGATCTGGTCGCCTCCACCGTGCAGGGCGCGGCGCACCTCGCCTTCAACACCTGGAAGCCGGTGGCGGTCCTGCTCGGACAGCGCGTGCTCGGCGCCAAGAATTTCAAGGAGCTTGCCCGCAAATGACCGCCAATCCGAACGCACTGCTGCATCGCCGCGACGTCGTCAACGAACTGGTGCGCGACCGCGCCGATCTGCTCGTCATCGCCGGCCTCGGCGCGCCGAACTGGGACGTCTCGGCCGCCGGCGATCATGCCAACAATTTCCCGCTCTGGGGCGCGATGGGCGGCGCGTCGATGATCGGGCTCGGGCTGGCGCTGGCGCAGCCGAAGCGCAAGGTGCTGGTCATCACCGGCGACGGCGAGATGCTGATGAATGTCGGCTCGCTGGCGCCGATCGCGGTGGAGGCGCCGAAGAACCTCACCATCGCGGTGCTCGACAATGAGCGTTTTGGCGAGACCGGCATGCAGAAGACGCCGACGGCTTCCGGCGTCGACCTCGCCGCGATCGCCACCGCCTGCGGCATCCGCACCTCGCGCATCGTCCGCACCATGGCCGAAGTCACCGAGCTGCGCGACCTCGCGCATGAGGGCCGTGGAACGGCCTTCGCGCAGATCAAGATCAGTCCCGAAGCGCTGCCGTTCGTGATGCCGCCGGCCGACGGCGTCATCCTGACGTCGCGCTTCCGGCAATCGGTGCTGGGAGACGAAGCGCTGTTTAATTGAGGCGTGCCACCTACACGACGTCGTCATGGCCGGGACAGAGCCCGGCCATGACGGAGCGCGGATACGCATGGCGCTACGCCGTCATGTTGATCTTCCACAGGCCTTCCTTCGAGAGCTGCTGAATCTCGGACACGATCAGCGTCGCAATCGTCGTCGTTGCGATCGATGGCGGATGGGCGATCGGCGAAGCCAGAATCAGTTCGCGCGACACCGAGGGGCTGACGGCCGCCATCTCCAGCCGTTTCGCCGCCACTTCGGTGCGGATGGCGGACGGCGGCAGCAGCGTGTAGCCGAGCCCTTCCTCCATCAGGCTGATCTGGGCGCGATAGGAATCGACCTCGATCATGGCGTCGAGCTTCAATTTCTCGCGCGCCAGCGCCTTCTCCAGCAGCGCCCGCAGGCCGTGCGAGATGCTCGGCAGGATCAGCCTCTGCTTCACCAGCCATTTCAGGTCGACCTGCTTCCGCTTGCTCAGCCCCGACCCCGGCGGCCCGACGGCGACGATATCCTCGCGGCCGATCGACTGGACCTGAAGATGCAGATCGACCGCCGGGCCGTAGATGATCGCGAGATCCATTTCGCCGCGGTGCAGCCATTCGACCAGATGCCCGCCATAGCTCTCCACGATGCGCAGCGAGACGTCGGGATATTCGTTGATGACACGGCGGGCGAACCGTCCGGACAGCACGGCGCTCACCGTCGGCACCAGCCCGAGGATGACGCGGCCGGACGGATTGCCGTTCGCGGATTTGAGGTCGTCGCTGACCTGCTCGATCTGGCGGATCAGGCCTGTGGTGCGGTCGAGCAGCATCCGCCCGGCGCTGGTCAAGAGCATGCCGCGGCCGTTGCGGACGAACAGTTCGACGCGCAATTCATGTTCGAGCAGCTTGATGTGCCGGCTCAGCGCCGGCTGGGCGGCGCGCAGCCGGTCCGCCGCCTTGCTGAGGCTGCCGAGCTCCGCCACGGCGCGGAAGGTGCGCAATTGTTTGAGGTCCATCGGGTGCCTAAATACTCATTCGGCGGGCATCATATGCGGTTTCGGGCCAGCCCGCGCGATTAGTCAATGCTCCCATGACATGAGAGTTAATGCGCTGCCGGGCGTGACGGGGCGCGGGCGATGCTGCTAGTCATGGAGATACCATCCACGCCTGGAATTCCCGATACATGACCTTGCCGTCCGTCACCCCGTCCGAAGTCCGCACCGCGCTGCTGCTGCGCGAGGAAATCGCGCTGCTCGATGTCAGGCACGAGGCCGCGTTCGCCACCGGCCATCCGCTGTTCGCCGCCAACATGGCGGCCGACAGGATCGCGCTGGAAGCCGAAGCGCGGCTGCCGCGCAAGGGTGCGCCCATCGTTCTCTATGATGACGGCGAAGGCCTCGTGGCCAAGGCAGCGGACCAGCTCGCGGCGCTTGGCTACAGCAACGTCCGCCAGCTCGATGGTGGGCTGCAGGGCTGGAAGCAGGCCGGCTACGAAGTGTTCGAGGACGTCAATTCCTATGCAAAAGCCTTTGGCGAACTGGTGGAGCATCGTCGCCACACGCCGTCGCTGGCCGCCGAGGAAGTCGGCGCGCTGATCGCCGAGGGCGCGAACATTCAAATCCTCGACGTCCGCCGGTTCGACGAATACGCGACCATGAACATTCCCGGCTCGACCAGCGTACCCGGCGCCGAGCTGGTGCTGCGCGCCGGCCGCGCTGCGCCTGATCCCGAGACTACGATCATCGTCAATTGCGCCGGGCGCACCCGTTCGATCATCGGCACCCAGTCGCTGATCAATGCCGGCGTCACCAACAAGGTGCGGGCGCTGCGCAACGGAACGATTGGCTGGACACTGGCCAAACAAACTTTGGAGCACGGCTCCAGCAAGCGCGGCGAGATCGGTGCCATCGCCGGCGGCGAAGCCAATGCGCGCGATGTCGCCTATCGCGCCGGCGTCCGCCACATCGGGCTTGCGGAGATGGCGGCGCTGCAGGCGCAGGCCGATCGTACGCTCTATCGCTTCGATGTGCGCTCGGAAGAGGAATACACCGCCGGCCATCTCGCGGGCTTCCGCCATTATCCCGGCGGGCAACTGGTGCAGGAGATCGACATGGCCGCCCCGGTGCGCGGCGCGCGCATCGTGCTATCAGACAATCTCCGCGTCCGCGCCGACATGACCGCGTCCTGGCTCGCGCAGATGGGATGGGAGGTTTACGTCCTCGAAGGCGGCTATGACGGCAAGCTCGAGATCGGCCCGCCGCTTGCGATTCCAAAACCCGATCCCTCGCACCGCTATCGCCGCCCCTATGAGGGCACCGACGTCAAGGAAAGCGCGATGCAGGCCTATCTCGACTGGGAATACGGCCTCGTCGAGCAACTCCGCCGCGACGGCACGCATGGATTCTTCGTGATCTGAGCTGACGCCGACCTTAGAAGCCGCAGAATAAAGAGGCGTCGTCCCTGCGAACGCAGGGACCCATACCGCGTTGTGCTCTCGGTTGAAACGCGGTGGCTGACACCTTGCAAAACAATTGCCGCCGCGGCGTATGGGTCCCTGCGTTCGCAGGGACGACGAGAGAGCGAGGAAGCGATATCCATCGCTATTCATCGCCGCCCATCATGCTCGCCAGCTTCTCCGCCGCATAATTCTCGCCGATCGACATCGCGCAGATCCGCGATATCTGCACGTAGGGCAAGCCCGCTTTCCTCGGCCCATGCATTGAACTGCGCCTGCACCTTGGCGAGATCGCGCTTGGAAGTGACGGTCTCCGCGATGTCGAGCCCGGCATCGCGCAGGCACAGCACGACATCCCGCGACGTGACAAAACCGTCCCAGCCGAGGAAGCGCAGCATCATCTGGCCGGTGTTGCCGCCGAGCCGGCTGCCGCGCTTGGCCAGCAGTTCGAGCAGCCCGATCTCGTCGGAGGACGGCCAGTTGGCGAGGAATTTTCCAAAGCTGCCATGCTCCTTGGCGATGTCGCGGACAAAACTGGCATTGGCGCGCACCGACATGATCTTGGCGCCGTTGCGGACGATGGCTGTGTCCTTCATCAGATCGTCCCAGAACTCGTCCGGCTTCAGCGACAGCGGCCCCGGCTTGAAACCGAGAAACGCCTTCTCGAATCCAGGCCATTTGTTCTCGATCACGCTCCAGGCAAATCCGGCCGAAAACACCCGCTTGGTCATTTCGGCGAGAATCCGGTCATCGCCGAGTTTTGCGAGCGCCTTCGGGTCGGGTTTGGGCGGCAGCAGCTTGGCGAGCGCCTTGGGGCCGCCCTTGCGCTTCTCGGCCCGGGCGCGAATGGTTTTGAACGCGGTCACGGTGTACGGCCCCCCTGAACGACGGCTGATGTGAAAAACAGGCGCAAAACGCCTCAAAACCGCAGTGTAGCCGATCATTCCCTGATTCCCAGCGTCGCTCCATGCCGCGTGAGAGGTTAACCGTCGCAGAAGTGATCGGCTGACCTGCAAAGAATGGATGGCATATTGGCTGGTTTTCGCCTAAAGCACCCGCAACCTCAGTGAAATCGGTCAGGCCGCACGGCTGCGCTTTGTGAAACGCGCAAGCCCAGAGCCATTTCGGTTCGAGGCGGTATTCAACATTTCCGGCTGATAGAGCCAACCTGGGGTCTGACATCTCGTGACATTATTGCCCACCCATCCGCCGCTCGCCCGAGCTTTGGCGGAACGTAACTTCGATCGCCTGACGCAGGTGCAGACCGCGGTGCTCGCCGACGATGCCGCCGGCCGCGACCTGCTGGTTTCGGCGCAGACCGGCTCCGGCAAAACGGTCGCCTATGGCCTGGCGCTTGCGGACAACCTGCTCGGCTGGTGCCGAGCGGTTCGAACGCGCCGCCGCTCCCCTGGCGCTGATCGTCGCGCCGACGCGCGAACTGGCGCTTCAGGTGCATCGCGAACTCGCCTGGCTCTATCAATATGCCGACGCGCGCGTGGTCTCCTGCGTCGGCGGCATGGATCCGCGCCGCGAGCAGCGTGAGCTCGCCGCGGGCGCCCATATCGTGGTCGGCACGCCCGGCCGGCTCTGCGACCATCTGCGGCGCGGCCGGCTCGACGTTTCGGAGCTGAAGGCGATCGTGCTCGACGAGGCCGACGAGATGCTCGATCTCGGCTTTCGCGAGGACATGGAATTCATCCTGCAGGCCACGCCGGAGGATCGCCGCACGCTGCTGTTCTCGGCGACCCTGCCGCGCGGCATCATCGCGCTGGCGAAGGAATATCAGCAGCAGGCCTTTCGTGTCGAAGTCGCAGGCGACGAGGGCGGCCATGCCGACATCGAGTACCGCGCGATCCGGATCGCGGCCGGCGATGTCGAGCACGCCGTCGTCAATATTCTGCGATTCTACGAATCGCCGAGCGCGCTGGTGTTCTGCAACACGCGCGAAGCCGTCCGGCATCTGCAGGCGACGCTGCTGGAGCGCGGCTTCTCCGTGGTCGCGCTGTCGGGCGAACTGACCCAGAACGAGCGAACCCAGGCGCTGCAGGCGTTGCGGGATGGCCGCGCCCGCGTCTGCGTGGCGACCGACGTCGCCGCGCGCGGCATCGATCTGCCGAACCTCGACCTCGTCATTCACGCCGATATTCCGAACGATCCGGAAGTCATGCAGCATCGCTCCGGCCGTACCGGCCGCGCGGGCCGCAAGGGCGTCAGCATCATTCTGGTGCCGCCGGCGCGCAAGCGCCGCGCCGAGGTGCTGCTGAACCTGGCCGGCATCGATACGGTCTGGGGCACGGCGCCCCAGCCGGATGAAATTCGCAAGCTCGATCAGGAGCGCATGCTGAAAGATGCGCTGTTTTCGGAGGAGACGACGCCTGAGGATCTGGCGCTGGGGCAGGCCTTGCTCGCCGAGCGTTCGGCGGAGGACATCGCCGCGGCGCTGGCGCGGCTTTATCGCGCGCGGCTGCCTTCGCCCGAGGACATTCTCGATCCCGGGCAGGGCAGTGGCCGGTCCCGCGAGGATCGCGGCCGGGAAAGGGAAGGCCGTTCCCCGCGCGGCGAGGATCGCAGCACCGGGCCGCGATCGAAGAAGGGAAAATCATCGCCGCGTCACGGCATGGGCGAAGGCAGCGTCTGGTTCAGCGCCTCCATCGGCAGCCGGAAGAATGCGGAAGCGCGCTGGCTGTTGCCGATGATCTGCCGCCGCGGCGGTATCGACAAGTCCGATATCGGCGCCATCCGCATCATGGACACCACCACCGAATTCGAGATTTCCGCCCGTGCCGCGGAATCCTTCGCCGTCAAGATCCGTCGTCCCGACAAGGAAGACAATATCCGCATCGAGGCGATGAAAGATGCGCCGCGCCAGGATGCCCCTCGCCAAGAGGTTCGCGAGAAGGAATGGACACCAAAGCCGCACGGCAAAAACGCAAAGGCCTCTGACAAGCCGGCGTTTGACAAGAAGCCGCATTACGATACCAAAAGGCGGGATCGGGGCGAGCAGGCGCATGCGGGAAAGCCGCGGCGTGAAAATGCAGCGTCTGCAAAGCCCGCATTCGCAAAGAAGAAAAAGAAGAAGTTTCGCGGCTGACCGGCGGGATCTCGATCCCGAGCTGCTGCCGCCGATATGACGGAGGCACGCCATGGATGCCAGCTTCGAGCGAAACAGGGGTTCAAGCGGCGTCGCTTCGATTGACCGCCGTTCTGCTCTCGCGCTTATCGGAGCGACGCTGGTACCTTCCCTCGTCAGCGCCGCCCAATATCCGTCGCGACCGATCAAGATCATCGTGCCGTTCGGACCGGGCGGGTCGGGCGACATCACGGCGCGCCTGATCGGCAAGCAGATCGAGGAGCGAACCAAACAGGCGGTCGTGATCGACAACCGCCCCGGCGCCAACGGCATCATCGGCACCATGGCGGTGAAGATCGCCGAGCCCGACGGCCATACGGTGCTGCTGATCACCACCAGCACCCATGCCGCCAATGCCAGCCTGGTGCGCAATCTGTCCTACGATCCCGCGGCTGACTTCACCGTGGTCGGCGTGTTTCGTTCCAGCGGCAGCTATCTGATGGTGCGGCCGCAGGCGCCGTGGCGCGACCTGGCCGGCTTCATCGCCGCCGCCAAGGCCGCGCCCGGCAAGCTCACCTTCGGCTACTTCAATGCCTCCTCGCGCACGCCGCCGGAATATCTCGGCAAGCTCGCCGGCGTCGAGCTGCAGGGCGTGCCTTATCGCGCGATCGCCAACGCGGTGGCGGATCTGATCGGCGGCGAGATCAATTGCCTGTTCATGGATACGACCGCGTCGAATCAATATCTGCAGAACGGCCAACTCCGTCCGCTGGCGATCACGCGGCTCAACCGCGCGGCCGGCGACGCCCGATGTGCCGGCCGTCGCCGAGACCTTTCCGGGTTTTGAGCTCACCGGCTTTCTCGGCATGGCGGTGCCGTCGGCCACGCCGCGCGATATCGTCGCGCAGCTGAACGGATTGATCAACGAGGCGCTGGCCGCGCCCGAGGTGCGCAGGCGGATGGACGAGTTCGGCCTGTCCTGGGACATTACGGACCTTGCCGCCTGCGAAGCCGAAGTGCGGGCCGAGCGCGAACGCTGGACGGAATATACGCGCGTTGCCGGCATTCAGCCCGAGTAGCAGCGCGCCGAGTTGATCTACGCCGGGATCACGCAAGCCCCCGCCTCAAGCGCGTCTCAAGAAATCATCAAGCCTCCTCACGTCCATTTGTCTCGCGCGATGAAGCCGCTGTGAACTATCTCACAGCGCTTCCTCGCGCTTGCTGACATTTTGCTCGCGCGAACACACGCCAGCACGCGGGGCATCAGCGATGCATACGTCTCTCCGAAGGCGAGTCCGGGCTGCGCGCGAAGCGCAAGGGCATTTTTATGCGCCTGCTCGAAGCGCTCCACCGCTCGCGGCGGCGCAACGCGATACGGACACTGCGCCGCTACCGTCATCTGATTGCCGGGCAGGCCCAGATTCGTCCCGCGAGCTACTCGCTGCAATCCCGGCCAACCGAAAAGAGCAGTCGAAATGCCGACCGAAATAGCGCGCTCGTCCGCGCCATCCGCCAGGCGCGCCGGAACGCCGGGAATGAGTTCGCGTGACGTAGCGCCGCTCAGCATCACCGCGCTCGCCATCATCGCCATCCTTGTACGTGGTCCTCCATGTCGCAGGCGGCGACCTGCTCGGCCGGTCGCAGGCGCATGCGTCGGTGGCCGCGCAGGACGATGCGTCGAAGTGCCCGGCGGACGCGACGCCGCCGGTATCGTCACTGCCGTTCGACTAGCCGGCTTTAGGCGCGGCTCGCCGGTTCCGTGCTCGGCATTGTCGCATTCCGGAACATCAACGAGGCCGGGTTTCGCCGGACCATTCTTGTGCTATTGCTGATGTCAGGCGCTTCGCTCGCTTTGGCGTGATCACGGCCGAAGGCTGCGAAGCCTCGAACCCAACAGCATCGGCCCAAGAGAATCATGACCGCACATCAACGCAGCGTTTCCGCCTCGATCGATCCCGTCAAACTCGACCGTCTCGCCGAAGTCGCGATCCGGGTCGGCCTGCAGTTGCAGCCGGGGCAGGATCTGCTCTTGACCGCGCCCTCGGTCGCGCTGCCGCTGGTGCGCAAGATTGCCGAACATGCCTACAAGGCCGGCGCGGGTATCGTGACCCCGTTCCTGTCGGACGAGGAGATCACGCTGGCGCGCTACCGCTACGGCCACAACGAGAGTTTCGATCGCGCCGCCGGCTGGCTCTATGAGGGCATGGCAAAGGCGTTCAGCCGCCAACACCGCGCGGCTCGCCATCGTCGGCGACAATCCGATGCTGCTGTCGGGCGAGGACCCGGCAAAGGTGGCGCGCGCCAGCAAGGCCAATTCGATCGCCTATCAGCCGGCGCTGGAGAAGATCGTCAATTTCGACACCAACTGGAACATCATTGCCTATCCGAGCCCGTCCTGGGCCAAGCAGGTCTTCCCCGATGTCCCCGAGGATGTCGCGGTGGCAAAACTGGCGGACGCGATCTTTGCGGCCTCGCGGGTCGATCAGGACGGCGCCGTCGCGGCCTGGGAAAAGCACAACGCGGTGCTGCGCGAGCGCACCGACTGGCTGAACGGCCAGCGCTTTCACGCGCTGAAATATTCCGGGCCCGGCACCGACCTCACGATCGGTCTTGCCGACGGCCACGAATGGGAAGGCGGCGCCTCCACCGCGAAGAACGGCATCACCTGCAACGCCAACATCCCGACCGAGGAAGTCTTCACCACGCCGCATTGCCGGCGCGTCAGCGGCCATGTCGTCTCCTCGAAGCCGCTGTCGCTATCAGGGCACCCTGATCGACAACATTCAGGTGAAGTTCGAGGAGGGGCGCATCGTCGAGGCAAAGGCCTCGCGCGGCGAGGAGGTGCTGAAGAAGGTGCTCGACACCGACGAGGGCGCGGCGCGGCTGGGCGAGGTGGCGCTGGTGCCGCATTCCTCGCCGATCTCGAAAAGCGGGCTGCTGTTCTTCAACACGCTGTTCGACGAGAACGCGGCTTCGCATATCGCGCTCGGCCAGTGCTATTCGAAATGCTTCGTCGGCGGCGACAAGCTGACCCCGGCGCAGATCGCGGCACAAGGCGGCAACAAGAGCCTCATCCACATCGACTGGATGATCGGATCGGCCGAGACCGACATCGACGGCATCCACGCCGACGGAAGCAGCGTCCCGGTGTTTCGCAAGGGCGAGTGGGCGTGAGACGATTGCTGCGCCGCATCGCCGGGTAGCTGCTGGTCGCGCGAATATGCGCGCGCGTCACTGCATCGCAGAAACACAAATAGGTGGATGTGTGAGAGATTTTTCACACGTCCCGGCTTCCCTACCGCGATATGTTTCCGAAACAATCTCAAGTTGTCGGTCTCATTCGCAAGGGAGGTTGATATGCTTCAGACCGTTACCAGCGACGCAACGTTCGGCCCTGGGATCACATTCAATACGGATGTTGGCTTCGATATTGCCGTTAGCCCGGACAAGAAAGCCTTCACGGTCCTGTTTGGCGGCCTCGAGGCCGTTATCGACGGCAACTCGGCGCCGCAGATCGTGACACGCACCTTCTCCTTCTCCATCCCGCTGAAAGACACCAAGCCCGGGCAGGAAATTCCGTTCTTCGTTTCGGGCTTTGCCACTGCTCAAAAGGGCGCGAACGCTCACCTGATATTCACCGTCAACGACCAGTCGATGGTTGCCTACCTGCCTGGCCAGTCGCAAGAGGGTTTCGTCCATCAGCTCAACTACAAGGCGACGGACGCGACGGAGGCCAAGATCACCGTTTTCCTGCTGGCAAACCGGGATTCGAAATCGGACGCGGCTGTCCATCTGAATGTCACGGCGATCGACACCGACATCACCAAGCACTGATCTGCCGTAGCCTGCAGCGACGCGCCGTACAGGCGCCGTCGACCGGATGCCGCGGTCACGCGGCATCCTTCGTACTTCAACGCCATCAATCGAACTTCAGCTTGTAAAATCCCGTTGCCGTTCCGAGAACAGCGCCGTCTTCTCCGCCTCGCTGTACTGCGTGGCCAGCCGCTTGAAGGCGTTGAAGATCACCTGGTAGCTGCACTGGCCTTTGTCCGGCGGAAAATTGCTCTCGAACATGCAGCGGTTGGGGCCGAAGGCCTCGATGCAGGTTTCGATATAGGGACGCCACGCCGCGGCGAGCCTGCTTCCGAAGACGGCGGCTTGCGGCCGCAGATGAAAATCGTAGCCGAGCAGGCACATCGCGAGCCCGCCGAGCTTGACGACGACGTTCTGGCATTTGGCGATCTCCTGGATCGAGGCTCTCCACACCGGAAACACCTCGTCGCGCTTCCCGCATAGCGGCCGATGCCGACCGGGCCGCCGCAATGGTCGAGCACGATCTGGTGTGCCGGGAAAGGCGCGGGCGAGATCGGTGAGTTCACCGATCTGCGGGTGGAACAGCCAGGCGTCGAAGCTGAGGTCGAGCGGCGCGAGGCAGGCAAAGCCCTTGCGGAAGGCGCTGTCGAGCAAGAGCCCCTTCGGCCGCGTCGCGTACATGCCGGCGACGTTGGGGTCGTCGTCCCAGGCCGCGGAATGCCGGATGCCGCGGAAGCGGCCGCCGCCGGCGGCGATCTCCGCTTCCAGCACGGCCTTGGCGCGATCGCCGAGCAGCAGATTGACGTGGCTGACGATGCCGGCGCAGATCGCGCGCCGGACCGTAGCCGCCGCTTGCCGCCATCGCCGCGACGCCATTGGCGAACTCGACCTCGCCGACCGGGCGGAACGCCTCCGGCCCGTGCGCGCGGTACATCGATCGGCAATCGACATAGACGGTGGCGATGATGTTGTGGCCGGAGGCGATGTCGGCGGACATCTCCTCGATCATGTAGCGCAGCCCGCCGCGGTCCCAGAGGTGATGATGCGGATCGACGATCGGGCGGGCGGGATCGATGATCTCCTCGGTTACTGCGCCAGCCAGTCTTCGCGCGGATCGACGTAGAGCCCGCTTCTGGAGGCGGGTGCAGTGCTGGCGGCCATCAGTTTCTCTCCCTGG
>CAWAMK010000021.1:0-64095 GCA_963783115.1 uncultured Alphaproteobacteria bacterium
CACGTTGCGGTCGAACAGGGCGGCGACCAGCAGCAGGCATCCGAACAACAGCGCAAACAGCGCGGCGATGCCGAGCCACTGGTCGTTTGCCAGATGGGCGAGGCCGGGCAGGGCGATCAGGCACACCAGGATGGCAATGCCGGCGAGAACGAGCCGCTCGTTGAGCGTCGTGCCCTTGCGTAACCTGACTTCGTTCTCGTTCGCCGCAGCATCCATCGCCGGCGGCAGACATCACGACCGGCGCGGCCGCGTCAAGCGACAAAGTGAACGGCCGTGAGGCGATAAGCCAGAGTTGATCAGTCTCAGCTCGCGGCGTTCAACAGCCGCGCGACGGTACGGTCGATCTCCTCATACTGGCCTTCGCCGTCGTGCTGGAACACGATCTTGCCGTTCTGGTCGACGATATATTGCGCCGGCCAGTAGCGGTTACGGTAGGCGTTCCAGGTCTGCGAGTTGTTGTCCTGCGCCACCGGATAGGTGATGCCGTGCCGCTTCAGCGCCGTCTGGACGTTGGAGGCAGAGCGTTCGAACGGAAATTCAGGGGTGTGAATGCCGACGACGACGAGACCGCGATCCCTGTATTTGGCGTAGAGCCCGGTGACGTGCGGCAGCGTGTTCACGCAGTTGACGCAGCCATAGGTCCAGAAATTCACCAGCACCACCTTGCCGCGGAGATCGGCCAGTTTGAGCGGCGCGGAATTGAACCAGTTGCCGAGGCCGACGAAATCGGGCGCGGTGGCCTGCGTCGCGGCGACGGTGAACGGTGTTTCCGTCGCGCGTGCTGCATCGCCGCAGAAGGCAGGCAGCGCGGAGCCCGCGAGCGAAAGCATGGCGATGGCGGTGGATGCGGCGAGCGAACGTAGCGTCATGGTGGTCTCCATTGGGATCAGAGGCCGATCTGGCCGTTGGGGTAAAATCCGGTCAGCCACGACACGATCAGCGTGTCGTACTGGAAGTAGGAAAGAAGCGCGAAGCGCGATCACCACGATGCCGAACCCCTGCTGCAGCCGCGGCGCGATGTGCGCGACGCTGCGGACACGGGTGGTGATGGCCTGGCCGCCATAGGCGATCGCGAGCATCGGCAGCGCCGCGCCGATCGCGTAGACGACGAGCAGCAGGCTCGCCCAGGCGGTGTCTTTCGATGTCGCGATGACGGTCAGGATCGAACCCAGCACCGGCCCGGCGCAGGGCGTCCAGACCAGGCCGAGCGTCGTGCCGAGCACGAAGCCGCCGATCGCGCCCTGGCGGGAAGCGGCCGAATGGCCGGTGAATCCGCCGATCCGGACCGCGAGCCATTCGAACGGCGCCGGCCAGATCATCAGCAATCCAAAGCCGAGCAGCAGGATTGCTGCGGCGTTTCGCAGATGATTCGGATCGAAATCGAACACGCGCGTGATCGCGCTCAGCAGCAGTGCCACCATCGAGAATGACATCACAAAGCCGAGCGCGATCATCGCCGGCCGCACCTTGCCGGTCTGGCCGACCGATGCCCCGAGGAGGATAGGCAGCATCGGCAGCGTGCAAGGCGCAGCCACGGTGACGACGCCTGCGAGCAGCGCGAGAACGAGATTGAGCATCGAAGGCGTCCATCACCGGGCCCGGCATGACATTGCCGGGTGCTTGGTGAAGTTCGCGATGATGGGGCAGGGCGTTACGCGAGGGGCGGCTTGGGAAGCGTCACGTCTCTGTGAGACTTTTCCGAACGATGCACACGAAATCAGGCGCCAAAACAGAGCGACCCGGCGGGGGGCATCCCGGCCGGGTCGTTGGAGGTTAAGACTTGGGAGGTCTAGGTAGGCTAGAAAGTCAGCGGGGGTCGCGCTGTCGTTCGCATCGTTGTTGAGAGTTATAGGGAGTGAGTTTTTCCGGGTGATGTCGCGAATTGTTTCATTTGTTTCGTCGGGGGTAATCTTTGTCCGCCGAAACCGACCCGGTTTCTCTCCTCCAATCCTGCTTAAGTAATTGAAAGTACGTAGTTTTACGCCGCAAGGCTGTCGACGCCGGCGCCCTTAAGCAGTTCGGCCAATTGTTTGCGGGCGTAGAACATCCGGGTCTTCACCGTGCTCTGGGGAATGCCGATGATCGCGCCGGCCTCTTCCACCGACTTCTCGTGATAGTAGACGAGGTTGATGATCTCGCGATGCGCCGGCGACAGTTTTGCGACGCAGGCGCGCAGGATGGCGCTGGTGTTGCTGCGGTCGAGCGAGGCTTCCGGCGTGTCGGATTCGTCGGCGATGTCGAGCACGTCGTCCTGATCGATGTCCTCATGCTTGCGCTGGCGCAGCGCGGTCAGCGCCTTGAAGCGGGCAATCGACAGCAGCCAGGTGGAGACCTGCGAGCGGCCCTCGAACTGGCTGGCGGTCCGCCACACGTCGAGAAACACCTGGCTGACGAGGTCTTCCGCCATCGTGGTATCGCGCACCATGCGCAGCACGAAGCGGTACACGCGAACATTGTGACGCGAATAGAGCACATGCATCGACGTGCGGTCGCCCTTGGCAATACTCTGCAGCAGCATTTCGTCCGTTGTCGCGCGGGCGGCGGCAATCGACTTCTTGGCTGTGGCATTGATGGCGACGACGTTTGACATGACAGGCTCCCAATTCCGACGCCAACAGGCGTTTTCGTTGGGAAGATTGTTAATTTGGCTCGGTTTCGGGACGTCTGCACCAGAAGGGGAAAATGGTTTCGTGCTGCAGAGAATTGTTTCGTCGCGGCGCTTGCGACGAAACATTCGGGCGCAAAAGGCCAGTAATTTCAATATGCGGAAAATGCCAAGATTTCAGGCGCGGAATAGTTCCGCTCCCTATCGTCGCCCCTGCGAACGCAGGGGCCCATAACCACAGGGCGTTGTTGCGGGGAAGGACGTCTCGCACAGCGTGCCAAACACGAGCGCCGCGGCGTATGGGTCCCTGCGTTCGCAGGGACGACGGAGAGGGCTACCCCTTCTCGCCGGTCGGCGAGAACAGATAGCCGCCGCCCCGGATCGTGCGGATCACGGCGGGCTTGGTCGGGTCGATCTCGATCTTGCGGCGAATCCGCATGATGCGCAGGTCGACCGCGCGGTCGAACGCTTCGGCGTCGCGCGCATTGGCCAATTCCAGCAGCCGCTCGCGCGACAGCACGCGTTTTGGATTGGCCGCGAACACTTTCAGCAGTCCGAATTCGGACGCGGTCAGCGGATGCTCGTTGCCTTCGTCGTCGCGCAGCGCCTGGGCTTCGAGGTCGAGCCATTTGGTGCCGAACCGCACCAGCTGTTCCTTCTCGGCCTTTGCCGCCGCCGGCTGCGGCGCGGCGGCCGCCTTGGCCGGGGTGCTGCGGCGAAGCACCGAGCGGATGCGCGCCATCAGTTCGCGCAGCTCGCAGGGCTTTGCGATGTAGTCGTCGGCGCCGAGTTCGAGGCCGACGACGCGGTCGATCGGGCTCGCGGTCGCCGTCAGCATGATGACGGGAACGTTGATGCTGGCTCTTGAGGTCGCGAATGATCGACAGCCCGTCTTCCTCGGGCATGTTGAGGTCGAGCACGACGAGATCGGGCACGTTGCTCTCGATCTCCTTGCGCAGGCTCTTGCCGCCGTCGCACAGCGTGACGCCGAAGCCGTGCATCTTGAGATAATCGCCGACCATCTCGCGGGCCGGCGCCTCGTCGTCGACGATGAAGATGTGCGGGTTCTGGGTCATGTCGTCTCTGTCGCCGGCAGTCTAACGGTAAACGTCGAGCCCTGTCCGGGGCCGGCGCTCTCTGCGGTCACATGGCCGCCATGCATGTCGATGATACGCTTGACGATCGACAGGCCAAGGCCGGTCGAACTTTCTCCGGCCGTCGGCTTGGCCGAGAGCCGCTGGAACCGGCCGAACAGCCGGCCGAGATCCTCCGGCGAAAGGCCGGCGCCCTGGTCGCTGATGCGGATCACCGTGTCGCCGTCCTCATGGGTGACGGCGACCGCGATCTTGCCGCCGATCGGCGAGTATTTGATGGCGTTGCTGAACAGATTGTCGATCGCCTCGCGGATCCGGTCGGTATCGCACATGGTGACGATATTCGGCGGCGCCGACACGCGTGATCGCCTGCTGCTTGTTGATGGCCGAGGGCAGGTTGGAATCGGCGACCTCGGCAACCAGTGCCGCGACATCGACCGGTTCGCGGCGGATGGTGATGTCGAAGGCGTCAGCCATCGCATCCGAAATCAGATGGTCGACCATCGAGGTCAGGCGCTTGGTGGCGTCGCGGATGTGCTCGACCTGGGAGGTGACGTTCTCCTTGGGCGAGTTGGCGCCGATCAGTTCGGTCAGCATTTCGGTGCGGCCGAGGATCACGCCGAGCGGGTTCTTCAGATCGTGCGCGACGGTGCCGAGAATCTCGTTCTTGAAGCCGTTGGCGCGCTGCAGCCGCAGCCACTGCGCCGAGAGGCGGCGGTTGGCCTGCATCAGCGCGCGGGTGCGCTGGGCGACGCGGTCCTCGAGCTGGGTATTGGCCTCGTGCAGTTGCCGGTAGAGGATGACGTTGTCGAACGCGATCGACAGCCGGCTGGAGAAGATCTCGACCAGCGCGCGGTCGGTGTCGGAAAGCTGGCGCTCGGCCTGCAGCAGCACCACCACCTCGCGGCCGCTGCCGGTGCGCAGATAAAGCACGCTGCGGTGGTCGGCGAATTCGTTCTTGCGGCGCAGGAAGGCGGCTTCCACCATCTGGCGCAAATCCGGATCGAGCGACTTGGAGCTGGTCGAGCCGATGAAGCGGCTGTAGCAGCCCGAGCCCGCCAGCACCGAAAACTCGCTGCCGGGCGCGCCGTCGTCGCGCAGCACCAGAATGCCGGCGCAGTCGACATTGAGCAGCGAGGCGAGCTGCGTCAGCACGCCTTCGGCCAGCCGCTGCATCGATTTGAAGTCGTACAGCGTCGAGGCGGCGTCGATGATGATTTCGAGCCCGCGCCGGGTCTGCACCATGCGCTCGAGCTGCTGGTAGCTGCGCAGCGCCGCCGTCAGCGAGGTGAACAGCTTGTCGGCCGTCAGCTCGGTCTTGGCCTTGTAGTCGTTGATGTCGTACTGGACGATGACGCGGCGCTCGGGCGCCTGGCCGGGCTGGCCGGTGCGCAGGATGATGCGGACGGTCTCGTTCTTGAGCTCGTTGCGGATGTATTCGACGAGTTCGAGGCCCGCGACGTCGGTTTCCATGATGACGTCGAGCAGCACGGCCGCGACATCGGGATTGTCGCGCATCAAGGTGCGGCCTTCGGCCGCGGAATAGGCCGACAGGATTTCCAGCGTGGCGCCGTGGAGATTGTAGTCGCTCAGCGCAAAGCGGGTGCCCTCGTGCACGGCGGCATCGTCGTCGATGACGGCGATCTTCCATTTGCGCGCGGACGAGTCCTCCGGAACGGTCCCGGTATCGTCGATCAGGTGGAGGACATCGTCCTGTTCGGCCATTGAGAAGTTCCGTCGGCTGCTGTCTGGTCTGAAATCGTAGGTTCGTCTGCCGATGCACCCTTGGCGACCTTGGGCATGATAATGCGGAAGGTGGTGCCTTGTCCCAGCCTCGACTCCAGCATCATCCGGCCGCCGAGCTGTTGAGTGACAAGATTATAGACGATATGCAAGCCCAGCCCGGTGCCGCCTTCGTTGCGGCGCGTCGTAAAGAACGGGTCGAACGCCTGCCGCTGCACGTCCGGGCGTCATTCCGGCCCCGTTGTCGGCAAAGATGATCTCGACATCGTCGCTGCCGCGCGCCCGCGCCGAGATCGTGATCGCCCCGGACCGGCCGTCGGCAAAGGCGTGGTTGGCGGCGTTGAGGAACAGATTGGTCAATATCTGGCCGTAGGAGCCGGGATAGCCGTCGATCACAAGCCCTTCCGGCACGTCGACCGACAGCGTGATCGCGGCCTTCTTCAGCACCGGCCGCAGGCTGGCGACGATCTGGTCGGTGGCCTCGCTGAGGTTGAACTGCCGGCGCTCGGCGTGCGAGCGGTCCACCGCCACCTGCTTGAACGACTGGATCAGCTCGCCGGCGCGATGCAGGTTGGCGACCAGTTGCCGCGCGGCGTCGCGCGAGGTCTTGACGAATTCGTCGAGCTTGGAGCGGCGCAGCGGCTCGGTGCGCAGCTCCTGCTCGAACGATCTCGGCCCGGCGCGCAAAGCTCGACGCCACCGTCAGGCTGATGCCGATCGGGTTGTTCACCTCATGGGCGACGCCGGCGACCAGGCCGCCGAGCGCGGCAAGCCGTTCGGCGTCGATCAGGTTCTGCTGCGCGGTGTTGAGTTCGAGCAGCGCGGCTTCGGCCTTTTCCTTCGAGGCGCGCAGTTCGGCTTCCGTCTTGCGCTTGGCGATGGCGTTCTCGCGGAACACGTCCACCGCGCGCGCCATGGCGCCGACCTCGTCTCTGGCGGTGGTGCCTTGAACCCTGCGGTCCAGATTGCCCGACGTGATCGCGTGCATCGACCGGCAGGATCTGCTGCAGCGGCAGGCGGATCGAGAGCGCGATCAGCACGCCGGCGGACAGGATGATGCCGAGGAACATCACGGCGATCGACAGCACCCGGCGCGAGATCGCCGCCAGCGTGCGGTCGAACGTTTCCTGCGCCTTGTGCTCGCGCTGGCGCATCTTGACCGACAGTTCGTCGATGACGCCGATCGCCTCGGCCTGGCTGGCATCGATGGTGTTGCGCAGCAATTCGGTGCGGATCGCGAGTTGCTCGGTCAGCTTCGCCATGCCCTCGCGCAGCGCCACCGTCCGCGCCGCCAGCCGCTGCAGCGCCATGCGCTGCAGATCGTTGTCGGCGAGGTCGGCCATCGCGGGAATGGTGTTCTCGATCGTCTCGGTGTTCCGGCGGGCGTCCTCGGCGGAGGTCGAGGCGCGCGACAGATAATAGGCGTTGGTGGCGACCAGCATGGCCGTGAACGCCTCGCGGGATTTGCCGAGCGACGGCCAGATCTGCGCGTCGCGATGCCCGGTGGCGCCCTCGATGATCGAGTACAGCCCGGCCATTTCCCGCGCCGGGCCCAGCACCTGCTGCTCATAGGTCTTGGTGATGGTGGCCTGCACGGCGCGCAATTCGCCGAACCCGTTGAGGAAACGGTCGGTGACGTGTTCGAGCCGCTCGACCGATCCCGACAGCATCGGGTCGTTGGTGGCGCGCGTGGTCAGGGTGCCGAGCACGGCTTCGCGCAGCAGCAGGATCTCGGCGAACAGTTCGGGGCTCGGCTGGTTGATGTAGCGATGGATCAGGTTCTGCAGCCGGCTGGTTTCGCTTTCCAGCAGCGCCAGGATCTTGTCGGACTCCCGCACCTGCCGGACGTCGTCCCAGGCCGAACCCAGCACCTTGGCGCCGTTCCAGATCAGCACCGCGAGCACCACGACGACGGCGGAGTTCAATGCCGCGATCGACAGGATGCGCCAGCGGATCGGCACCGCGCGCAGCCATCTGCACGACGCGAAACACGGCCGCGCGCGGCGAGGCCCGCCGGCCGTTCCGTTCCGTTGTGGTGCTGCGGTGCGCCGATCACGTTCGCTCCACTCCGCGAACGCGTCCGGCCGATGACGGCGCCGTCATCCCGATCAATGCAAATTTGATGTGGCTGGGATTACCTGCACTGGTACCCCCGTCTGGGCTACGAAATTCGCGCGCAAAAGCGCCCGTTGAGACCGCCGTAAGCAACAGCGCAACAACAAGCACGACAGGTCCGCCAAAGGTCGGCGCGGCGATACACAGGCGACAGATCCCCTTAGTGATTGAGTCTACGGCGGGGAGAAAAGGTTCAACGACGTTTTTAGCAGAATTTACCGATGCTTGGCTATCGGTGACTGGACTGCGCAGGCTAGCATCTCGCGGTAATCCTCGTGCTTTGGCATGCAATCTTTAATTGTGCGTTGCGGCGGAGCCGGGCGGATTGAAACCGCCGCCGCAGCGATCTATGAGGGCGCAGCGGGCAAGATACTATCGTCCGGCGCGGCAGAGCAGGATAATCACCAGTGAAATTGGTCTTGAAATTCTTGCAATTCGTAGCGCTCGCCGTCATGGCGCTTGCGTCTCCGGCGCAGGCCGCCACCGAGATCATGTGGTGGCATGCGATGTCGGGGGAGCTCGGCAAGCAGCTGGAAAAGCTGGCGGCCGATTTCAATGCGTCGCAGTCCGACTACCGGATCGTGCCGACCTACAAGGGCAACTACACCGAGACGGTGACGGCGGCGATCTTCGCATTCCGTTCGCGCAGCCAGCCCGCCATCGTCCAGGTCAACGAGATCGCGACCGCCACCATGATGGCGGCCAAGGGCGCGATCTATCCGGTGTTCGAATTGATGCGCGACCAGTCGGAGCCGTTCTCGCCGGAGGCGTATCTGCCGGCCGTGACCGGCTATTACTCCGACGTCGCCGGCAACATGCTGTCGTTCCCGTTCAACGTCTCGACGCCGATCCTCTACTACAACAAGGATCTGTTCCGCGCCGCGGGTCTCGATCCGGAGGCGCCGCCGAAGACCTGGGCCGAGGTCGGCGCCGCGGCAAAGCGCCTGCGCGCGGCCGGCTCGCCCTGCGGCTTCACCACCTCCTGGCCGTCCTGGGTTCATGTCGAGAATTTTTCCGCCTTCCACAATCTGCCGCTGGCCACCCGGGCCAATGGTTTTGGCGGGCTCGATACGGAACTGACCTTCAACAATCCGGACGTGGTGCGCCACATCGCGCAGCTCGCGGAATGGCAGGCCACGAAAGTGTTCGACTATAGCGGCAAGGGGCAATCGGCCGAGCCGCGCTTCCAGAAGGGCGAATGCGCCATCTTCATCGGCTCGTCGGGGACGCGCGCGGACATCAAGGCCAATTCGAAATTCGAGGTCGGCTACGGCATGATCCCGTACCGGCCCGAAATCGCCGGCGCCCCGCAAAACTCCATCATCGGCGGCGCCACGCTGTGGGTGCTGCGCGACCGGCCGCGCGCCGAATATGCCGGCGTCGCACGGTTCTTCGCCTATCTGTCGAAGCCGGAAGTGCAGGCCGCCTGGCACCAGAACACCGGCTACCTGCCGATCACCCGCGCCGCCTTCGACCTCACCCGCGCGCAGGGCTTCTACGATCGCAATCCCGGTGCGGCGATCGGCATCGAGCAGCTGACCCTGAAGCCGCCGACCGAGAACTCGAAGGGAATCCGGCTCGGCTCCTTTGTGCTGATCCGCGGCGTGATCGACGAAGAACTCGAGCAGGTTTTCAGCGGCAAGCAGTCCGCGCAGGCGGCGCTCGACCTCGCCGTCGAGCGCGGCAACCACCTGCTGCGCCAGTTCGAGCGGGCCAATCCGGATCGTTGACGCGGGCTGGCCCTCGAACGCCCGTTACGTCAGCTATCCCTTCTTCTGAATCAGCGCTGCCATCTCCGAGAGCGTGCCAATGATGGCGCCGTATCCCTGGCTGTCCCTGCCGCCAGCCTTGGCCTGCTGAATGACCCCCGATATCGCCGACCGGGCCAGCGAGATTGCCGAGAGAGCCTGAGCTTTGTTCGTCGCGGCCCGCAGTTGCGAGGCGGCGGTCCGCAGCGCCTGCGCCGCCGCCGGAGCTTCCGGGTCGCCTCTGGTGCGCCCGACCCGGTCGCTCGTATAATCGAGTTTTGTGGCGAGGCAGTCGTACAAGGCCTTGCCGCTCATCATTCCGCACATCGCCGCCGAGGCGGGACGGTCAGCCAGCAATGCGCCGAAGGCGATCAAGGCTGCCAGGATGAAGCTGCGGATGCAGAATCCCGTGAGCCCTCCACGATGGTTTCCGATTCCAAACGTCAGTGATTGCATTGCCCAGTCCCCCCTTTTCAGTCCGCAGATTCAGGCAGGCGTGATCTGCTTACTGTGCCCCTGCCGGTGTCACGTTGTTGCCGACCGTGAAATCGCACGGCACCGTCGTCATCCTGGGTGTACCTTTAAGCGCGAACAGTCTTTCCCACTGCGACCTACGGCACACGACGCCGGAGGGCGCTTCCTCGACGATGACGACGGCATAGAGCCGGTCGCGTGTTTGAAAAGCTTTGGCGCTGGTGTCTTCGGGAAATGTCTGCAGCAGGGTCAGCACGCCATGGCCGCTCTCGGTATCGGCCGCGATGCCGGCGATGCCGCTGATGGTGCGCCACTTGCCGTCGGCGATGGTCGTGCCGATGAACACGCCCTCGGTCACCGTGTTTTGCAGGATTTTCTGCCGGAGGAATTTCGGACCCAGTTCGGGGCTCAGCCGCAGCCGGTTCTTCAGGCTCGGCGAATAGAAGATCTTGTCGGTGCCGCCCTGAAACACGATGGTGGTGCCTTCGGGTCCGCCGGCCAGCAGGTTCTGGAATTCACGGCCACTGAGCACGCCGGAGCAGGCGGGCAGGGTCTGTCCAATCAACATCGCCGCCGCTGCCGCGATGCAACGCAGCCAGCGCTTCCCGGGTTCGGCGGGCCAATTATGATGGGACATCGTGCAAATCGGTGTGGGTGCAAATCAGTGGGAGCGCAAATCAAAGGTAAAATCAGCGTGTGGCGCGCGACCGCGCCAAGCAACTTCAGAATGCAACCACACAAGCGATGGGCGGTCAATTTGATGATGATAGGTGGCAAGCCGGTGCGAGAGAATGACAGGTGACCGGCGTTCGCGTAACGTCCGGCACCTGACGTAACAGATGGCGCCGATGCGGATGAACTTTGTGAAATCGCTGTGGGTGTTCGTCGGACTGGTGATCCTGCCGGGCTCGTCGCTTGCCGCCGGAGACCAGCGCAAGTCCGTGCCGGCTTCGGCGGCGCGTCTGGCGCTGGTCGTCGGCAACGCCAAGTACGTCAAGCTGGGAAAGCTCGATAATCCCGGCCGTGACGCGCGGCTGATGGCCGAGAAGCTGCAGCAGCTTGGGTTTGACGTCACCGAGGTTGCCGACCGCGACCTCAAGAGCATGACGTCTGATGTCGAGGACTTTGCCCGCAAGATCAAGGCGCGGGGGCCGGAGACGGTGTCGGTGCTGTATTATGCCGGCCACGGCCTGGAAAACGACTCGATCAATTATCTGGTGCCTGTCGGTGCCGACATCAAAAAGCGCGCGGACGTCGCGCCGCAATCGCTCAGCGTCAAACGCGTCGCCGACCGATTGTCGAGCGCCGGCAATCAGCTGAACATCCTGATCATCGATGCCTGCCGCGACAATCCGTTTCCGCCGGGCATGGCGCCGGCCACAACGCTGGGCCTGGTGCCGATGGGGGCGGTCTATGGCGTGTTCATTGCCTCCTCGACCGGGTCGGGCAAGGTCGCACTCGATGGTGATGATGGCCATAGCCCCTACACACAGGGCGCTGGCGGAGGCGATCACCGCGCCCGGCGAGAAGCTGGAAGACGTGTTCAAGAGCGTCCGCCGTCAGGTTCGCCTTTCCACAGGCGAGCAGCAGATCCCCTGGGAATCCACCTCGGTCGAACGGGACTTCTACTTCGTGCCGCCGTCAGCCGTTGCCAACGCCCGCCGCGCAATTGTTTACGGCGGCAAAGGAGACCGGCAATGCTGCGCTCTACGACCTGCTGATCGACCGGTTTCCCGACAGTCCCGAAGCGGCCGAGGCGCGGCCGATGGCAGCCAAACTCCGGTTGGCCTCCGCCGGCGAGACGTCCGTTGTATCCGCCTCCGCGGCGGGTGAGGTACTGGCGCGCGCCAGGCAGGTGCAGACTGCGGAAGGCTACGATCTCGTAGCCTCGCTCTTTCCCAATACGCCGGAGGCGACGGAGGCTCGCGCCGCGGCATCCCGCCTGCGTGAGGTGACGGTGCTCGACAGCGCCGGGCCGACCTATGACGGCCGCGAACTGGTGCAGATGATCCAGGAGCAATTGCTGCGGCTCGACTGCATGACCGGTGAACGCAGCGGCGCCTTCGAGCCGGCGACCATTCAAGGCTTGCGCCGGGCCTCGCAGCTTTCCGACGAGCACTATCTCTGGTACCGGCCGACGATGGCTGCATTGCGCGCGCTGAAAAAGATCGATGCCAAGGAGGGCTGCGCCCGGCAAAAGCCGATCGCCGCGCCGCGCTGCCTGCGCGTCAATGAAGAAGACTTTTGCCAATAGCGACGTAACGCCTGAGATCGACTGTCATCCATGAATTCGTTGCCCGATCTACCTGATTTCGAGGCGTTCAAGGCTTGGCGCGCCGACACGTCGCAATTCCTGCCGGTGGCGCTCGAAATTGCGCATGGCCACGGCCTTTCGAACGCTTCGCCTCACGTCTTCTCCACCGGCACCAACCTCGTCATCGGCTTGGGCCGCGATGTAATCCTGAAGATATTTCCGCCGATTTCTACCGCGGTCAATTCGTCTCGGAGCGCGCGTCGCTGACGCTGTTGCGCGGACGGCTTCGCATCCCGATCCCCGAGATCGTATTTGAAGGCGAGCGCGACGGATGGCCATATCTCGTCATCACGCGGCTGTCGGGTATTCTCGGCGCGGATGCTTGGCCGTCACTGCCGGAAGCCGGACAAGGAGCGCGTTCTGGCCGAGATCGGCGAGACCATTGCGCAGGTGCAGCGCGTCCCGGTCGGGCCGCTCGCGCGGATCGAGCCGGGCTGGGACGTCTTCATGCGCGGACAGATCGAGGGATGCCGCGCCCGGCACGAGCGTTTCGGATTGCCGCAGAAATTTCTGGATGGACTGGACGAACTGCTGCGCGATGCCGCGGGGCTGGTTGCGCTGGATGGGCCGCCGGTGATCCTGACCGGCGAATATATTCCGGAGAATTTCTTGCTGAGCCGCGACGATGCAGGCTGGCGTCTGTCGGGCTTGATCGATTTCGGCGACGTGATGACGGGGCGGGGCGAATATGACCTGCTCGGTCCGAGCGTGCTCATGGCCGGCGGCATGCCGCGCCGGGTGCAGAGCCTGTTTGCGGGTTACGGATATTCCGCGTCCGATATCACGCCCGATCTGAAGCGACGGCTGATGGCGCTGATGCTGCTGCATCGCTTCGGCAACCCGACCAGCCAAATCTGTATCGAGGGCTGGCAACAGAAGGCCGCCGATCTCGACGAGTTGCAGGATTTGCTCTGGCCGATCTGAGTGTCGCCCATCAATGGAGCGCTCAAAATATCTGCATATTTAATGAGCAAATATGCGTCTTTGTATGCAATCCGTCAGGATGTCGCACCCGGCTCGGTCGGCGCATCTGCGGAGCAATCTCCTAGCTAAATCAATGAGGTAAGGAGAAATAAAGCCTTCCTTAACGATTGGCACAAACCTTGCGATCCCAGTTCCAAAGCCATTTTCCCTCTGGCGTTTGGAGCATCACCCATGAAGCGTCGCGATTTCCTCAAATCCGTCACCGGCGTTGCCGCGGGCGCCATGGTCCCCGCGCCGGCGATCTGGTCCGCCGCCAAGGCGCAGTCGCGATCGGAGACGCTGCTGATCGTCTCGGAAGGCGGTCCCAACAACCTCGACATCCACGGCGTCGGCACCAACGTGCCCGGCTATGAGGTGTCGTGGAATTGCTACGACCGCCTGATCACGCACGAGATGAAGAGCGGTCCCGGCGGCGTGCCGTATTACGACCGCGACAAGTTCAAGGGCGAACTCGCCGACGACATGAAGATCGACGACATGTCGGTCACCTTCAAGCTGAAGAAGAACGCCAAATTCCACGACGGCGCGCCGGTCACGGCCAAGGACGTCAAATGGTCGCTCGACCGCGCGGTCTCTGTCGGCGGCTTCCCGACCTTCCAGATGAGCGCGGGCTCGCTGACCAAGGCCGAGCAGTTCGTCGTCGTCGACGACAACACGGTGCGGGTGGATTTTGCCAAGAAGGATCGCCTGACGATTCCCGATCTCGCCGTCATCGTGCCCTGCATCGTCAACTCCGAACTGGTGAAGAAGAACGCCAGCGAGAAGGATCCCTGGGGGCTCGAATACACCAAGCAGCAGACCGCAGGCTCCGGCGCCTACAAGCTGACGAAATGGACCGCCGGCACCGAAGTGATCATGGAGCGCAACGACGAGTGGGTCGGCGGCCCCTTGCCGAAGATCAAGCGCGTGATCTGGCGCATGGTGCCGCAGGCCGGCAACCGCCGCGCGCTGCTGGAGCGCGGTGACGCCGACATCTCCTACGAACTGCCGTTCAAGGATTTCCAGGAGATGAAGGCCAGCGGCAAGCTCAACGTGGTGTCGCTGCCGTTCTCCAACGGCATCCAGTATATCGGCATGAACGTCACCAAGCCGCCGTTCGATAATCCGAAAGTGCGTCAGGCGGTGGCCTACGCGATCCCGTATCAGAAGATCATGGACGCGGTGCTGTTCGGCCTCGCCAATCCGATGTTCGGCGCGGCTGCGGACAAGGCCGACCGAGGTCGCGTGGCCGCAACCGACCAAATATTCCACCGACATGGCCAAGGCCAAGGCGCTGCTTGCGGAAGCCGGTTACGCCAACGGCTTCGAGACCACGATTTCATTCGACCTGAATTTCGCCGGCGTCAACGAGCCGCTTTGCATCCTGGTTCAGGAGAGCCTCGCCCAGATCGGCATCAAGACCACGATCAACAAGGTGCCCGGCGCCAACTGGCGCACCGAGCTGAACAAGAAGGAAATGCCGCTCTACACCAACGTGTTCTCGGGCTGGCTCGATTACCCCGAATACTTCTTCTACTGGTGCTATCACGGCAACAATTCCGTCTTCAACACCATGAGCTACAAGTCGCCGGAGATGGACAAGCTGATCGACGGCGCGCGCATCGCCGCCTCGACCGGCGACACCGCGACCTACGACAAGGACGTCAAAGGCTTCGTCGATCTCGCCTATACCGACATCCCGCGCATCCCGCTGTATCAGCCGTTCGTCAACGTCGCGATGCAGAAGAACATCTCGGGCTATCAGTACTGGTTCCATCGCCGGCTCGATTATCGCGCGCTGGTGAAGGCGTAATCCGCCATGCTGACCATGATCGGCAAGCGGCTGCTGTTTGCGATCCCGTCGCTGATCGGGGTCGTGATCGTCACGTTCCTGCTGACGCGCGCGCTGCCGGGCGATCCGGCGGCGTATTTCGCAGGACCCGCCGCGACCAAGGAGGCGGTCGAGCAGATCCGCAAGAAGCTCGGCCTCGACAAGCCGCTGATCGAGCAGTTCTTCCGCTACACCAACGATCTCGCGCATGGCGATTTCGGCAATTCGCTGACCACGGGCCAGCCGGTCGCCGCCGAAATCCGCAACCGCCTGCCGGCATCGGCCGAGCTGACGCTGCTGGGCCTCTTCGTGTCGGTCATCATCGCCATTCCGCTCGGCGTGCTGGCCGCCACCCGGCCGGGCTCGTGGATCGATCATCTCTGCCGCATCACGACAACGGCGGGTGTGTCGCTGCCGGTGTTCTTTACCGGCCTGGTGCTGGTCTACGTCTTCTATTTCAGGCTCGGCTGGTCGCCGGCGCCGCTCGGCCGGCTCGACGTGTTCTACAGCGCGCCGACGACGATTACGGGCTTCTATCTGATCGACACCCTGATCGCGCGCGATTTCGAGGCGTTTCGTTCTGCGCTCAGCCAGCTCATCCTGCCGGCGGCGACGCTGGCGATCTTCTCGCTGGCGCCGATCGCGCGCATGACGCGGGCCTCGATGCTGGCGGTGCTGGAATCCGAGTTCGTCCGCACCGCGCGCGCCTCGGGGCTTTCGCCGGCCACCGTGATCGTCACCTACGCGTTCCGCAACGCCATGCTGCCGGTCATCACCACGCTCAGCATGGTGTTCTCGTTCCTGCTCGGCGCCAACGTGCTGGTCGAAAAAGTGTTCGCCTGGCCCGGCATCGGCTCCTACGCGGTGGAAGCGCTGATCTCGTCGGACTTCGCGCCGGTGCAGGGTTTCGTGCTGACCATGGCCGTCATGTACGTGCTGCTCAATCTGGTCATCGACATTCTCTACGGCGTCATCGATCCGCGCGTGCGGCTGGAAGGGTGAGGTTCGAACATGAGTGCTGTGTTGCCTGCCGTTGAACCCGCCGGTCCCGCGCGCACCTCGGGACTGGCCGCGATCTTCGAACACACCCGTTATGTGCTGGGCGAGAACCGCGTCACCGCGTTCGCCTTCGGCCTGCTGGTCGTGATCCTGTTCGCCGCGATCTTCGGTCCCTACATCGTGCCCTACGATCCGCTCGCCAGCGATACCGCCTCGGCATTGAAGCCGCCGTCGGCGGCGCACTGGTTCGGCACCGATCAATTGGGCCGCGACATCTTCAGCCGCGTCGTCGTCGCCACAAGGCTCGACACCTTCATCGCGGTCGCCTCCGTGGCGCTGGTGTTCCTGATGGGCGGACTCGCCGGCATCGCCGCCGGCTATTTCGGCGGCTGGACCGACCGCATCGTCGGCCGCATCGCCGACACCATCATGGCGTTTCCGCTGTTCGTGCTGGCGATGGGCATCGTCGCCGCGCTCGGCAACACCGTGCAGAACATCATCATCGCCACCGCGATCGTGAACTTTCCGCTTTACGCGCGCGTCGCGCGCGCCGAGGCCAATGTCCGCCGCAACGCCGGCTTCGTGCAGGCCGCGCGGCTGTCGGGCAATGGCGAGTTCCGGATCCTGCTGGTGCACATCCTGCCCAACATCATGCCGATCATGATCGTGCAGATGTCGCTGACCATGGGCTACGCGATCCTGAACGCCGCCGGACTTGTCCTTCATCGGGCTCGGCGTCCGGCCGCCGACGGCGGAGTGGGGCATCATGGTCGCGGAAGGCGCGGGCTTCATGGTGTCGGGCGAATGGTGGATCGCGCTGTTCCCGGGGCTGGCGCTGATGATCGCGGTGTTCTGCTTCAACCTGCTCGGCGACGGCCTGCGCGACATCGTCGATCCGCAGCGGAGGACGTGATGGCCGCTTCAGGCATGGCCCGTTCCGGCGATTCGGAAACCGCAGCAAAATCAGTAACATCTCTACTGTGCATGGGGTTGTTTTCGATGTTTTTGTTTCGGAGGCCATCATGACCGCGCAGCCCCTGCTCGACGTCCACGACCTCACCGTCGAATTCTCCACCCGCCGCGGCATCGTCAAGGCCGTGCAGCACGTCAACATCTCCGTCGCCAAGGGCGAGACGCTCGGCATCGTCGGCGAGTCCGGCTCCGGCAAGTCGGTGACGTCCTATGCCGTGATGCGCATCCTCGACCGCGCCGGCAGGATCGCCGACGGCTCGGTGATGTTCTCCGGCATCGACGTCAAGGCCGCGAGCGAGAACCAGATGCGCGATCTGCGCGGCCGCGAAATCTCGATGATCTTCCAGAACCCGCGCGCCGCGCTCAACCCGATCCGCAAAGTCGGCGACCAGATCGAGGACGTGCTGCGCCAGCACGTGCAGAGTTCTTCCAACGACCGCGGCGAGAAGGCGATCGAGGCGCTGGAGCAGGTCAAGATCGCCCGCCCGCGCGAGCGCTATCACGCCTATCCGTTCGAACTGTCCGGCGGCATGTGCCAGCGCGTCGTCATCGCGCTGGCGCTGGCCTGCAATCCGCAGCTCCTGATCGCCGACGAGCCGACCACCGGCCTCGACGTCACCACGCAGAAGGCGGTGATGGACCTGATCGTCGAACTGACCAAGCGCCGGAACATGTCGACCATCCTGATCACGCACGATCTCGGACTCGCCGCCGCCTATTGCGATCGCGTGGTGGTGATGGAGAAGGGCCGCGTGGTGGAGACCGCGAAGTCGGCCGATATCTTTGCCAAGCCCGAGCACGCCTACACCAAAAAGCTGATGCGCGCGACGCCGCGGCTCGGCGTGTCCCTGCGCGATTTGCTACCGGAGGAGGAGGCGGTCTCCGCCTCTCCCCGACGGGGAGAGGCCGACGCGCGCAGCGCGGCGGGTGAGGGGGACTCTCCGCGAGTGCGCCGCTGAAGCAGCCGCGCGTCCCGTAAAGGACGGGGAGAGGAGACACCCCTCCTCTCCGTCGAAAAGCTGGTCAAGGAATATCCCCGCCAGGGCGCCACCGCGGTCCTCGGCAAACTGTTCTCCCGCAAGCCGCCGGTCGAAGCCGAAATCTTCCGCGCGGTCGATGGCATCAGCTTCACCGTCGGCCACGGCGAGAGCGTCGGCCTGGTCGGCGAGTCCGGTTGCGGCAAGTCCACCACGTCGATGATGGTGATGCGGCTGCTCGACCAGACTTCCGGCCGCATCGTGTTCGACGGCGACGAGATCGGCGCCATCCTGCCCAATTCCTTTGCGCGGCTGCCGCTGCGCAAGAGCATCCAGATGGTGTTCCAGGACCCGACCGACAGCCTCAACCCGCGCTTCACCGCCGCCCGCGCCATCGCCGATCCGATCATGCAACTCGGCGATATCAGGGGACGCGACGCGCTGCGCGCCCGCTGCGAGGAACTCGCCGGCTCTCGTCGGCCTTCCCGTCAATCTGCTCGATCGCTTCCCGCACCAATTATCCGGCGGCCAGAAGGCCCGCGTCGGCATCGCGCGCGCGATCGCGCTGCATCCAAAGCTCGTGATCCTCGACGAGCCGACCGCGGCGCTCGACGTTTCCGTGCAGGCGGTCGTGCTCAACCTGCTGCAGGATCTCAAGGCGTCGATGGGCATGAGCTATTTGTTCGTGTCGCACGATCTGAATGTGGTACGTTTGCTGTGCGATCGTGTCATCGTGATGCGGTCGGGACGAATCGTCGAGCAGGGTTCATCCGAACGCGTGCTCGGCGATCCGCAGGACGCCTATACGAAGGAATTGCTGACGGCGATCCCGCATCCGCCGTTGCCGGTTCATCAAAGCTTGAGTGGGAGTGAAATGGCTGCCGAATCCCTGGACGATTACATCGACGCTGTATCCAAAGCGCTGGCGCTGCCGGTCGAGGAGGCCTGGCGCCCCGCGGTGCGGGCGAACCTCGAAGTGTCGCTGAGACTGGCGCGGCTGGTCGATGAATTCCCGCTGCCGGATGAAACCGAGCCGGCCAGCATCTACTCGGCCTGATAGCGCATGACCGTAAACACCGATGGGATGTCGGCCCAGCAAATCGCGCAGGCGATAACCGACCGCAAACTTTCCGCGCTCGATGCGACCGAGGCCGCACTGGCGCGGATCGCCGCGCATGATGGCGTGCTGAATTCCTTTACCGACGTCACCGCCGATCGCGCCCGCGCGACGGCCAAGGCGATCGACGCGAAGATCGCTGCCGGCGAGAAAGTCGGCCCGCTCGCCGGCGTGCCGTTCGCGGTCAAGAATCTGTTCGACGTAAAGGGTCTCTCCACCCGCGCCGGCTCGAAGATCAACCGCGACCTCGCACCGTCATCGCGCGATGCTACGCTGATCGAGCGGATGGAAGCGGCCGGCGCCGTGTTGGTCGGCGCGCTCAACATGGGCGAATACGCCTACGACTTTACGGGCGAGAACGTCCATGACGGCCCGTCGCGCAATCCGCACGATCCGACGCGGATGACCGGCGGCTCCTCCGGCGGCTCGGGCAGCGCGGTCGGCGGCGCGCTGGTGCCGATCGCGCTGGGGTCGGACACCAACGGCTCGATCCGGGTGCCGTCGTCGTTCTGCGGCATCTTTGGCCTGAAGCCGACCTATGGCCGGCTGTCGCGCGCGCGCTCGTTTCCCTTTGTCGCCAGCTTCGATCATCTCGGCCCGTTCGCGCGCAATGTCGGCGATCTCGCGCTGGCTTACGATGCGATGCAGGGGCCGGATGCGGACGATGCGGCCTGCACCACGCGTCCGGTCGAACCGGTCTCGCCGCTGCTGACGCAGGGCATTGCTGGTCTGCGGATTGCGATTGCGGGCGGCTATTTTCAGAAGAACGTCTTCCCCGAAGCGGTCGAAGCCGTGGCGCGCATCGCAAAAGCGCTCGACGCCACGCAGACGATCGAAATTCCCGAAGCCGCGCGCGCCCGCGCCGCGGCCTACGTCATCTCCACCACCGAAGGCGCTTCGCTGCATCTCGATCGGCTGCGCACGCGACCGAACGATTTCGATCCGGCGGTGCGCGACCGTCTGATCGCCGGCGCGATGGTGCCGGCGCCGCTGGTCGATCGCGCGCAGAAATTCCGCCGCTGGTATCGCGCAAAAGTGCTGGAGCTGTTCAAGTCGGTCGACGTGATCATCGCGCCCGCCACGCCCTGCATCGCGCCAAAGCTCGGACAGGTGAATTTCGTGCTCGACGGCGTCGAACTGCCGGTGCGCGCCAATATCGGCATTCACACCCAGCCGATTTCGTTCATCGGCCTGCCGGTGGTTGCCGTGCCCGTCCCGCTTGAACCGATGCCGATCGGCGTGCAGATCATCGCCGCACCGTGGCGGGAAGATATCGCGTTGCGCGTGGCGCATGCGCTGGAAAAGATGGGCGCCGCGGCCGCGCCGGCCCCGAGAGGATTGTGATGATGGAGATCGATCTTCCGGACGTGCTGGCCGAGGTGACCGCGCAGTTCGCGCGTTACGAAAAGGCACTGGTGTCGAACGACGTCGCGGTGCTCGACGAACTGTTCCGCAACAATTCCCGCACGCTGCGCTACGGCATCGGCGAAAATCTCTATGGCTATGAGGCGATCCAGGGCTTTCGCGCCGCGCGTTCGCCGGTCGGGCTGATGCGGCGGACCGACAAGACCGTGATCACGACCTACGGCCGCGATACCGCCGTCGCCTCGACGCTGTTCTATCGCGACAACGCGCCGGGCAGGGTCGGGCGGCAGATGCAGACCTGGGTGCGGTTTCCGGAAGGCTGGAAGATCGTCGCCGCGCATGTCAGCGTGATCGACGAGCCGAAGGCATGAGTCTGCGAGGATCTACCGGAAACCATTGTTCGCCGCGTCGATCGGCCGTCGCCGCTGCGCGACAAGGTTACGCGCGCGGAAGAGTTGCGGCTGCAACTGGCCGACGAGATCGTGCGCGGCGTGCTGCCGCCGGGATCGGCGCTCGACGAGACGGATATCGCGCGGCGCTTTTCGGTGTCGCGCACGCCGGTCCGCGAAGCCCTGCGCCAGCTGGTGGCGAGCGGCCTGGTCGAGTCTCGCGCCCACCGCGGCGCCGTCGTCGCGCAGCCTTCGCCCGACCGGCTGAAGGAAATGTTCGAGGCGATGGCCGAACTCGAAGCGCTGTGCGCGTGGTTCGCCGCCGAACGGATGCCGCCGGCGGATCGCCAGAAGCTGGAGGCGATCCACGATGAGTTGCGCGTGCTGAGCCACGCCGGCAATCCCGAACGCTTTCACGAGGTCAACGAGCGCTTTCACAACGCGATCTATGCCGGCTCGCAGAACGGCTACATCGCCGAGATGACGCTGGCGACGCGCGTGCGGGTGCAGCCGTTCCGCCGCGCCCAGTTCCGCAATCTTGGGACGACTGGCGAAATCGCACGCCGAACACGACCGCGTCGTGGTCGCGATCATGCGCGGCGACAAGGCGGGCGCGGCAGCGGCGATGCGTGCCCATATCGAATTGGTGCGTGGGGAATACGAGCTCTACGCGGTGTCGGTGTAGTTCTTCGCCGTCATTCCGGGTTCGCGCTTCGCGCGCCCCGGAATGACGGCTTATACTTTTTGTGCCATGAACGCGCGCCAGCCGCCGTAAGCCGAAATATCGCGCGCGCCTTCGATCGCGACGGGCTCCACCACAAATCCCTTTACGGCCTCTTCCATCCGCGAGCATCACCGTCCCGATTCCGAGCGGCGGCGGGATCGCGGCGACGAATTTGCCGAACGCTGCCGCCGACAACGCCCACAGTTCCAGCTTGATCGAATTCCCCGCGCCGCTGGCAACACGCAGCATGCCTGGCTTTGGCGGCGTGGTGTCGAGCGCGTAAAGCTTGTAGTCCGGCGCCGTCTCCGCCGCTTCGAGCAGGCGTGCGCCGAGCGCCTGCAGTTCGCCGTTGAGCGCCATGCCGGAAAGATGCGCGCCGACCACTGCGAGGGTGATTTCATCGCCGCTTGTCGTCGCCGGCAACGGCGCGAGCGGCGGCTGCGTCAGGCCCTTGGCTCCCATCTTCAATTTGGTATCGGCATGAAACACCCGACCGATACTGGCGAGCGCGGCATCGTGTCCCGCCGGCGCCAGCAGCGTGATGCCGAACGGAATGCCGTCGGCGCGCATCGCGGCCGGCAGCGCCAGACCGCAGAGATCGAGCAGGTTCACGAAATTGGTGTAGGTGCCGAGCCTGGAGTTGAGCTCGATCGGATTGGCCAGCACCTGCGCGGTGGAATAGGCGGTCGGCGCGGTCGGCAGCACCATGGCATCGAAATTTGCAAAAGCGCGATCGGCGGCACGACGCAGCGCCTGCAGCCGGTACAGCGAGGCAAAGGTGTCGGCTGCGGTCAGCCGCGCGCCGGGCGTGGTGATCTCGCGCGTCACCGGATGGATCGAATCCGGTGACGAAGCGAGCAGGTCGCGGATGACGAGATAGCGCTCGGCGACCCATGGGCCCTCGTAGAGCAGCCGCGCGGTCTCGTAAAACGGCTCCAGATCGAATTCGACCAGCGTGGCGCCGAGCGATGTCCAGCGCTTGAGCGCGTCGTCATATTCCTTCTCCGCCGCACGGTCGCCGAAGAAGATCAACTGGCCGTTGCGCGGCACACCGAGCCGGAGTTTTTCGGGAAGCGCGGACATCGCCCCCAGCGGCCGGTCGCGCGAAAACGGATCGGCGCCATCGGGGCCTGCCATCGCCGCCAGCGCGGTCATGGCGTCGTCGACGGTCAGCGAGAACACCGAAATGCAGTCCAGCGTGCGGCACGCCGGCACCAGCCCGGCGTTGGAGATCAGCCCGAGGCTCGGCTTCAGCCCGACGATGTTGTTGAGCATCGCCGGCACGCGGCCGCTTCCGGCGGTATCGGTGCCGAGCGCCAGCGGCACGAGGCCGGCGGACACCGCCACCGCCGATCCCGAACTCGATCCGCCCGGAATCAGATCGGCGCGCACCGGATTGACGGGGATGCCGTAGGGCGAACGGACGCCGACCAGGCCGGTGGCGAACTGATCGAGGTTGGTCTTGCCGATGATGATCGCGCCGGCCGCGCGCAGTTTTGCGACCGCCGTCGAATCCTGCGCGGGCGAATAGGCGAACGCCGGGCAGGCGGCCGTGGTCGGCAGGCCCTGCGCGTCGATATTGTCCTTCACCGCGACCGGCACGCCGTATAGCGGAAGCGCCGCCGCATCCTTCGAAGCCAGCGCTTCGGCCTCCGCCAGCGCCGCCTTCTCGTCGCGCAGGCTGATGAACACGGCCGGGTCGTTGTGATCGCGGATGCGCTGATAGGAGCGGGCAACGGTTTGCGCCGGGGTCATGGTGCCGGCGCGGTGCGCGGCGACGATGGCGGCAACGGTCTCGGGTGCGTCAGACCCCATGGCGAGCAAAACTCCAGCGAGCAAAATGGTACCGGGAGCGTAGCAAGCGATGTGCCATTGTGTACATCGACGGCGAGAATGGAAGTGAATGGGTCTCCGCATGATTTCAGATATTTAGCCTGCAGCTGCCGGAGGACGCAGCCAGGTAGGCCAGTTCAGCCGCATCGCGATTGCACAGTAATTAGGCAGGTCGTCCTCAGCTCGGCTATGACATCTTGAGGGTGCGATGGCACGTTGCCGGGCCGAGTCGATCTCGCGTAGAGCAAAGCTGTCTGCCCGACCAACACGACAAAAGAGGCAGCGGAGGAAACCGATGATGCCAGCCGCAGCCCCGGGCCGCGACCGATCCGAAACGCTGTTCGCGACGCCTGCGATCATGGCCGACCGCCGGGTCGACGGCAGCATCATCCTGAAATCGACGACGCCGTTGCGCGAGAGCGCCCGGTGTATCGGCGACTGGCTGGAGCATTGGGCGCGGCAGGCGCCGGAGCGGATTTTTCTCGCCGATCGCGCAAGCGCCGATGCGCCGTGGTCTACGGTTACTTACAGGGATGCGTTGCGGCAGGTGCGCTCGGCTGCCGCCTGGATTCTTGCGCAAGGGCTGAGCGCGAAGCGTCCGCTGGTCATCCTGTCCGACAACAGCGTCGAGCATGCGCTGTTCGCGCTCGCGGCCCAGCATGTCGGCGTGCCCTCGGCGGCGATCTCGCCGGCCTATTCGCTGATGTCCAAAGATTTTGACAAGCTGAAGAGCATGGTCGCGCTGCTGCAGCCGGGCGCGATCTATGTTTCCGCGACAAAACCGTTCGCGGCGGCGCTGGCGGCGATCCAGTCGCTGCATTCGGCCATGATCGTCAGCGGCGGCGCCGGCGATGCCGAGGCCGTCTCGTTTCGCAGCATCGCGGTTACGCCGGAAACGCCTGAAGTCGAAAAAGCCTTTGCCGCGGTCACGCCGGACACGATCGCAAAATTCCTGTTCACCTCGGGTTCGACTGGCACGCCAAAGGCCGTGATCAACACCCAGCGCATGCTGACCTCCAGCCAGCAGGCCAAGGCGCAGACCTGGACGTTCCTCGACGATATCGGCGAAGATCTCGTGATCCTCGACTGGCTGCCCTGGAGCCACACGTTTGGCGCCAACCACAATTTCAATCTGGTGCTGCGCAACGGCGGCACGCTCTATGTCGACGGCGGCAAGCCGGCGCCCGGGCTGTTCGCGACATCGCTGGCCAATTTGCGCAGCGTGATGCCGACGGTCTATTTCAACGTGCCGCGCGGCTTCGACATGCTGATCGCGGCGTTGCGCGGGGACGATGAGTTGCGGCAGAAATTCTTCGGCGAAGTGAAGTTCGCCTTCTATGCCGGCGCGGCGCTGCCGCAAATCTGTGGGATGCGTTGGAAGAACTGTCGGTCAAGACGGTCGGCCGCGCGCTGCCGATGGTGTCGGCCTGGGGCTCGACCGAAACCTCGCCGCTGGCGACCGATTGCCATTTCCAGGCAAAGCGCTCCGGCAATATCGGCGTGCCGATCCCGGGCACCGAATTGAAGCTGGTGCCGTCGGGTGACAAGCTGGAGGTGCGCGTGCGCGGTCCCAACGTCACGCCCGGCTACTGGAAGGCGCCGGAACTGACCGCGCAGGCGTTCGACGGCGAGGGGTTTTATCTGATCGGCGATGCCGTGACCTTCGCCGATCCGGCGCGTCCCGAACTCGGACTGTTCTTCGACGGCCGCGTCGCGGAAGACTTCAAGCTCAATTCGGGGACCTGGGTCAGCGTCGGCACGTTGCGCGTCGCGGGCATCGCCGCGCTGGCGCCGCTGGCGCAGGACATCGTGGTCACAGGCCATGGCGGCGACGAGGTTCGCTTCCTGGTGTTTCCGAACATCGCCGCGTGCCGGGCGCATGCCGGCTTGCCCGACAGCGCCGATGCGAACGAGCGTGATCGGCCACGCCAAGGTGCGCGAGCGCGATCGCGCCGGGGCTCGCAAGATTGAAGGCGCAAAGCGGCTTCGTCCGGCCACGCCACGCGCGCGCTGCTGCTGGCCGAACCCGCGTCGGTCGATGGCGGCGAGATCACCGACAAGGGTTACATCAACCAGCGCGCGGTGCTGACGCGCGCGCGGCCGCTGCCGCGGTGGCGTGCTGGAAGACGATACGGCGCGTGTGGATCGGGTGCGCGGGCAATATCGAGGGTGGGCAAAGGCGTGCCACCGGCTGCCGTGCCACATCAGCGCAGTTCCGCCCGGATCAGTCGTAACGGTGGCACGCCGTGCGCAGCACACGGATGCCCAGGAGGGCGGACGACGGGGCCGAATGCCGCGTTTCGTGCCCGGCTGGCGGCGCGATCAGGTGTGCATGGCCGGTCACGGCGCCGAGATTGCCGTGCAGGCGGCGCAACAGGTCGATCAGGACTTCCCGTTCGTCTTTCTTCAGGCAGGACAGCAGTCGCCGTTCGCGTTCGAGCGCGGCCACGATCACCTTGTCATGGATCGCGCGCCCGCGCGGTCAGCGAGATCGAATGGGTGCGTCCGTCGTCAGGCGCGGTCCGGATCGCGACCAGGCCGCGCTTCTGCAGCACCGACAGCGTGCGGCTGACCGGCCCCTTGTCGAAGCCGATGACGTGGCAGATGCGCGAGGCGGGAATGCCGGGCTCGATCGCCAACAGCGACATGATCCGCCATTCCGTGACGTTGACGCCGAAATGGCGCTGATAGAACACGGTCGCGCTGTTCGACAGCTTGTTGGCGATGAAGGTGATGAAGGCCGGAACGTAGCGGTCGAGATCGAGCGGTCGGGCCGGTCGTCGTCGCTGGCTACCGCCGGTCGGACTGCATCGGCCGGTCTGTTCTGGCGCATGATCTTCCGAACCTGGCCTTGCCGTCGGTGCGTTCCGCGTAGTCCAGAGATAGAGACACAAGGCCCAACTCCGCAAGAACATCGTATCGGAGATGCTCCCGATGACCCGAGACCACCCAGTCTCGGCACCTCCGACCCCGTTCGTCGATCGAATTCTTCGAAAATCCGCGATCCGGTCCCACGCAGGCTGCTGCGCGAAGCCGGACCGGTGGTCTATCTCGACAAATGGTCGGTCTATGGCGTCGCCCGCTACGCGGAGGTGCACGCCGTTCTCAACGATCCCGTGACCTTCTGCTCCAGCCGCGGCGTCGGCTTGAGCGATTTCGCCAAGGAGAAGCCGTGGCGGCCGCAGAGCCTCATTCTCGAAGCCGACCCGCCGGCGCATACGCGGACCCGCGCGGTGCTGAGCCGGGTGCTGTCGCCGACAGTCATGAAGCAGGTCCGCGGCAGCTTCGCCGCGGCCGCCGAGCGCAAGGTCGACGAACTGCTGGCCCGGAGGAGCTTCGATGCCATCGCCGATCTGGCGGAAGCCTACCCGCTGTCGGTGTTTCCCGATGCGCATGGGCCTGAAGCAGGAGGGGCGCGAGAATCTGCTGCCCTATGCGGGCCTGGTGTTCAACGCCTTCGGGCCGCCGAACCAGCTGCGCCAGGACGCGATCGAGCGCTCGGCGCCGCATCAGGCCTATGTCGCCGAACAATGCCAGCGCGAGAACCTCGCGCCCGGCGGTTTCGGGGCCTGCATCCACGCCCGCGTCGATAGCCGGCGATATCACCGCGGCCGAGGCGCCGCTGCTGGTGCGCTCGCTGCTCTCGCGCCGGCCTCGATACCACCGTCAACGGCATCGGCGCGGCGATCTATTGCCTGGCGCGGTTTCCCGACCAGTTGGCGCGGCTGCGCAACGATCCGTCGCTGGCGCGCAACGCGTTCGAGGAAGCGGTCCGGTTCGAAAGCCCGGTGCAGACGTTCTTCCGGACCACGACGCGGGAGGTCGAGATCGGCGGGCATCGCGATCGGCGAGGGCGAGAAGGTGCTGATGTTCCTCGGCGCCGCCAACCGCGATCCGCGGCGCTGGGAGAATCCCGACAGCTACGACATCACCCGCCGCACCAGCGGCCATGTCGGCTACGGCTCCGGCATTCACATGTGCGTCGGCCAGCTGGTCGCGCGCCTCGAAGGCGAGGTGATGCTGGCGGCGCTGGCGCGAAAGGTCGCGCCATCGAGATCACCGGCCCGGTGAAGCGCCGCTACAACAACACGCTGCGCGGGCTCGAAAGCCTTCCGGTCACCATCAGCCGCCTGAGCAACATGCCACATCAGTTCGTTCATCCCGATGGCGCTCCGAAGCATCGAGCGACGATGGCGAGCGCATGATGGTCGCGACCGTCACGGCATCGACGAGATCGTGGCCGAATGCGGCGGCAACGCCATGTGCGCCACCTGTCACGTCTATGTCGACGAGATGGTCAGCGCTCGCTGCCATGACGAGGAAGAGACGCTGCTCGACGGCGTCGCCCGAGCGGCGGCGAACAGCCGCTGTCCTGCCAGATCAAGATCGCGCCGGAGCTGACGGCCTGGTCTGCGCCTGCCGGACCGGCAGATCGAATTGAAACCCGGCAAGTCCGGGAACGAACAATGCAAATCAGAGGGAGACAATTATGCGGTTTCAGGTCGATCTGGCGCTGGCGTTGTCATGCGCCGCATCGGCCGGCGCGCGCGGAAATATCCGACGATGTGGTGCGGGTCGGCGTGCTCAACGATATCTCCGGCATCTTCCAGGACACCAACGGCATGGGCTCGGTGGAAGCCGCGCGCATGGCGGCGGAGGATTTCAACGGCGGCGGCAAGAACATCAAGGTCGAGATCGTCTATGCCGATCACCAGAACAAGGCCGATGTCGGCTCCGCGATCGCGCGCAAATGGCTCGATGTCGACGGCGTCGACGCCATCGTCGACGTGCCGAATTCGGCCGTCGGCCTCACCATCAATTCGCTGCTGCGCGATACCAAGATGACGTTCCTGGCGTCGTCGACCGCAAGCTCCGATCTCACCGGAAAGGCCTGCTCGCCGAACACCATCCAATGGGTCAACGACGCCTGGGCGACCGGCAACACCACGGCGGCGGCGATGATGGCGCGCGGCGGCAAGGACTGGTATTTCGTCACGGTGAATTACGCGCTCGGCCAGGGCATCGAGGCCGAAGCCACCAATTACATCGAGAAGCATGGCGGCAAGGTGCTGGGCTCGAGCAAGCATCCGCTCGGCACGTCGGATTTCGCCTCGTTCCTGCTGCAGGCGCAGAATTCCAAGGCCAAGGTGATCGGGCTCGCCAATGCCGGCGGCGACACCATCAACGCGGTGAAGCAGGCCGGCCGAATTCGGCATCCAGGCAGAGCGGCCAGACCATGGTGGCGTTCCTGCTGTTCGTCAACGACGTGCACGGCATGGGGCTGAAGGTCGCGCAGGGACTGCAACTGCTGGAAGCGTTCTACTGGGACATGGATGACGACACCCGCGCCTTCGCCAAACGCTTTGCCGCGCGGCCGGGCATGAACGGCAAGATGCCGAGCGGCAACCAGGCCGGCGTCTATGCCTCCACGCTCGCCTATCTCAATGCGGTGGCGGCGACCGGCAGCGACGATGCCAAGGACGCGGTGCCGCAGATGAAGAAGTTCAAGGGCAAGGACAAGTTGTTCGGCGACGTCACCATCCGCCAGGACGGCCGCGTCATTCACCCGATGTATCTGTTCGAGGTGAAGAAGCCGGAGGAGTCGAAATATCCGTACGACTATTACAAGCTGGTTTCGACCATTCCCGCCGAGCAGGCGTTCCGGCCGATCGCCGATGGCGGGTGCTCGCTGGTGAAGTGAGGTACGCTGCGCTTGCGCCGCGCCACGCTTCGAATGGCTTCTGCGCCGAGAGCAGGACTGCAGTCGGAGCTTCACCGCACCACCTTGCTGCTGGCCCTGCGTGATCAGCCGCGCGGCGCGCTGGTCGCGGGCGTGGATCCAGAGCCAGGAGATCGCGACGCTGAGCCGGTTGCGCAGGCCGATCAGGAAGTAGATGTGGGCGATGCCCCAGATCCACCACGCGATCGTGCCGCGCAGCTTGAAGCGGCCGAAATCGATCACCGCCTTGCGCTTGCCGATCTGCGCCAGGCTGCCGGCGTGCTGGTAGCGGAACGGCGCCAGCGTTTCGCCGCGCAGCCGCGCCTTGATCGGTGTCGGCGACGTAGCGGCCCTGCTGCTTGGCCGCCGGCGCGATGCCGGGCACCGGCTTGCCGTCGGGGCCGTCGATGGTCGACGGTATCGCCGATCGCGAAGATATCGGGATGGCCGGGCACGGTGAGATCGGGCTCGACCTGCAGGCGGCCGGCGCGGTCGGCCGGCGCGCCGAGCCATTCGGCGGCGGGCGAGGCGCGCACGCCGGCGGCCCAGATCGATGGTTTTGGCCTCCAGCCTGCTTGCCGCCATAGACCACGCCGTCGGCGGAGCATTCGGTGACGGGCTGTCCCAGCACCACCTCGACGCCGAGCTTTCCAGCGAGCGCTGCGCATAGGCCGAGAGATCGTCGGGAAAGCCCGCCAGCACGCGCGGGCCGGCCTCGATCAGCACGACGCGCGCCTTGTGGGTGTCGATGTTGCGGAAGTCGGGCGGCAGCGTGTCGCGCGCCAGTTCGGCGATGGTGCCGGCGAGTTCGACGCCGGTCGGGCCGGCGCCGATGATGACGAAGGTCAGCAGCGCCGCGCGCCGCGCCGGATCGGTCTCGCGCTCGGCGCGCTCGAAGGCGACCAGGATGCGCCGCCGCAGCGTGGTGGCGTCCTCCAGCGTCTTCAGGCCGGGCGCGAACGGCTCCCATTCGTCATGGCCGAAATAGGCGTGGCGCGCGCCGGTGGCGAGCACCAGCGTGTCGTAGGGCAGCGCTGTCGCCGTCATCGAGCAGCACGCGCTTGGCCGCGGCATCGACGCCGTGCACGTTGGCGAACAGCGTCGTCACTTCCGGGCGGTCGCGCAGGAGATAGCGGATCGGCCAGGCGATCTCCGACGTCGCCAGCGAGGCGGTCGCGACCTGATAGAGCAGCGGCTGGAACAGATGATGGTTGCGGCGGTCGATCAGCGTGATCGCGGACCGGCGCGCCGGCAAGGCCGAAGGTCGCCTCCAGCCCGCCGAAACCGGCGCCGACGATCACCACATGATGGGGCTGTTCCGGCGCTGTCGTCATGAGATGCGGCCTCGGTTCGGTCTCTCCGTGCATGTATGTATCATTTGCGGCGGCTGGTCCAAGGCGCCTCGCCGATCGGCCGATCGCGCACAAGCCGCGATCTCCGCCAGGGGCCAGCGTGCAACCTCGTCGAGGCCGGACGCGACGTATCACGATGCGCCAGCGGCGCCAGATAGCGCAGCCGAAGCTGGCGCCAGCCCATGCAGTCGCCGCGCGATGCAGTGATACATTTTTTCGGAGTTCTGAAATCCGTCGGTCAGCGAATTGTGCAGGCGGTTATTGTTGTCGATGCGCACATGGGGACACCATTTCTCGCGCGCGACGTTCTCGGTCATCAACATGGAAATTCTCCGGGATCAATTGCCACTTTTTCCCATCATCTCGTTAAACCGGGGTGAATGAGACGGGCTCCCGTCCTGGTCAAAATCAAGGATCGGCGCAACCTTGGATGAGCCTGATCTCCGCGGCGCACGCTGGACGCGGATGGTGCAGGTCGCGCTGTTTCAGCGGCTGCGACAATTGTTGCCCAGGCAACCGGAACTATAGTTCTTGCCATCCCCGCTATCTACGAAATATGGTGCAGACCGCTGGGGTATGAGCCGAAGGTCCAAAGCGGGGCCAGCGGTTCATGCTTGCCGCTGACCGGCGATTTCGCGCACAAAATACCTCACCTGATAATGAGGCGCGCGAGACGCGCGTGGTCGCCCGGTTGACCGGGTCTGGTTCGATAACGAGGAGGGGAGTGATTATGAAAAAGGCATTCTGGCTGGCAGGCGCGGCAATTCTGGCGCTGGCGCAGCCCGCATCCGCTGGCGACACCATCAAGATCGGCTTTGTCTCGACCTTCAGCGGCCCGACCGCTGTGATCGGCAACGACATGCGCAACTCGTTCGAGCTGGCGCTCGACCATATGGGCCGCAAGATGGGCGGCAAGCCGGTCGAGGTGATCTATGAGGACGACGGCCAGAAGCCCGACGTCGGCAAGCAGAAGACCGAAAAGCTGATCCAGTCCGACAAGGTCGATTTCATCGCCGGCTATATCTGGTCGAACGTGCTGCTGGCCTCGCTGAAGACCGCGGTCGATTCCAAGACCTTCCTGATCTCGGCCAATGCCGGACCCTCGCAGCTCGCCGGCGAACTCTGCTCGCCTTACGTGTTCTCGACCTCCTGGCAGAACGACCAGACCCCGCAGGCGGTCGGCACCTACATGAACCAGAAGGGCGTCAAGTCGGTGTTCCTGATCGGCCCGAACTACGCGGCCGGCAAGGACATGCTGGCCGGCGTCAAGAGCACGTTCAAGGGCCAGGTCGTCGGCGAGGAATATACGGTGTGGCCGAGCCAGCTCGACTTCTCCGCCGAACTCACCAAGGCCAAGAACTCCAAGGCCGAATCGATCTTCGTGTTCTATCCGGGCGCTGCCGGCGTGCAGTTCCTCAACCAATATGCCCAGGCCGGCCTCAAGGCGCAGATGCCGCTCTATACGGCGTTCACCATCGACGAATTGTCGCTGCCGCTGCAGAAGGAAAACGCGATCGGCGTTCCCGGCGCGCAGCAATGGGTCAACGATCTGCCGTTCCCCGAGAACAAGAAGTTCGTCGAGGACTACCGCAAGAAGTACACCGGCCTGCGCCCGACCTTCTACGGCGCGCAGTCCTATGACGCCGCGCAGCTGATCAACAGCGCGGTGGTCGCGGTGAAGGGCGACACGTCGAAGAAGGACGAGATGCGGGCCGAGATGAAGAAGGTGAACTTCAAGTCGGTGCGCGGCCCGTTCAAGTACGGCAACAACCAGATCCCGATCCAGAACTTCTACCTGCAGGACGTGGTCAAGGACGCCGACGGCCAGCTCTCGCTCAAGACGGTGGCCACCATCGTCAAGGACGACCAGGACCGCTTCGCCGAAAAATGCCCGATGAAGTGATGGTTGGCATGGCCGGTGCATGATGTCGCGAACGCGCCCTCGGGCTTGACCCGGGGGCGGTTTGCGACAGATCATCCGCCCAACAAGAAAATGGCGGCGGCGCAGATGTGCTGCCGCTGTTTTGTTAGGTACAGAGTTTAGGGATTCATGCTCGTCCTCGTAGAACAATCGCTGAACGGCCTGCAGTTCGGGCTGCTGCTGTTCCTGCTGGCGGCCGGCCTGACGCTGGTGTTCGGCATCATGGATTTCGTCAATCTGGCGCACGGCTCGCTCTACATGATGGGCGCCTATTTCGCTGCGACCTTCGTGGCCTGGACCAACAGTTTCGTGCTCGGCATCGTGCTGGCGCTCGGCGCCACGTTGCTGCTCGGCATCGCGCTCGAATTCATCGCGCTCCGGCATCTCTATGGCCGCGACCATCTCGATCAGGTGCTGGCGACCTTCGGGCTGATCCTGTTTTTCAACGACGCGGTGCGGCTGATCTGGGGTCCGGCCGGCCTGTCGCTGCCGCTGCCGGCCTGGCTGACCGTGCCGGTGCAGATCGTCCCCGGCGTGTCCTATCCGGCCTATCGGCTGTCGATCATCGTGGTCGCGCTCGCGGTCGCGGCGCTGCTTTATCTCGTCGTCATGCGCACCCGCATCGGCATGCTGATCCGCGCCGGCGCCTCCAACCGCGAAATGATCGGCGCGCTCGGCATCAACATCAAGCTGCTGTTCACGCTGGTGTTCGGGCTTGGCGCCGCGCTCGCCGGCCTCGCCGGGCTGATGCAGGCGCCGATCCTCACCGTGCAGATCGGCATGGGCGAGAACATCCTGATTCTCGCCTTCGTCATTATTGTCATCGGCGGCATCGGCTCGATCCGCGGCGCGTTCCTGGCCGCGATCTTCGTCGGCATGATCGATACGCTCGGCCGCGCCTTCCTGCCGGATCTCCTGCGCATGGTGCTGAGTTCTTCCGCAGCCTCCACCGCGGCGCCGGCATTGTCCTCGATGCTGATCTATCTGCTGATGGCGATCGTGCTGGTCGTGCGGCCGGAGGGGCTGTTTCCGGCCGCCAAGCGATGAAATCCCACATCAACGTCCGCAACGCCGTCGTGGCACTCGTCGTGCTCGGCCTCACGCTGCTGCCGGTCTATTCGGCGCTGTCAGGCAACATCTTCATCCTGACGCTGTTCACCCGCATCGTCATCTTCGCGCTCGCCGCCGCCAGCCTCAACCTCATCATGGGCTATGGCGGCATGATGAGTTTTGGCCACGCCGCCTATCTCGGCATCGGCGGCTATGCGGTCGGCATCCTCGCGTTCGAAGGCATCGGCTCCGGCTTCATCCAGTGGCCGGTGGCGCTGCTGGCATCGGCGCTGTACGCGCTCGTGATCGGCGCGCTCAGTCTGCGCACCCGCGGCGTCTATTTCATCATGATCACGCTCGCCTTTGCGCAGATGGCCTATTACGTCACGTCGGGGCTGTCGCGTTACGGCGGCGACGACGGCCTCACCATCTACAAGCGCTCTACGTTCGGCGGCCTGATCGACCTGTCGAACCGCGTGCAGTTCTATTATCTCTGCCTCGGCTGCCTGTTCGGCGGCATCTACCTGATCTGGCGCATCATCAATTCGCGGTTCGGCATGGTGGTGCAGGGCATTCGCTCCAACGAGCAGCGCATGCAGGCGATCGGCTATCATGCCAACCGATATCGTCTGGTCTGCTTCGTCATCTCGGGCACCATCTGCGGCCTTGCCGGCGCGCTGCTGGCGAACAATACCGACTTCGTCAGCCCGGCCGGCATGTACTGGACCCGCTCCGGCGAACTCATGGTGATGGTGGTGTTCGGCGGCATGGGCTCGCTGTTCGGTCCGGTCATCGGCACCATCGTGTTTCTGCTGCTGGAAGAGCTCCTGTCGCAGTTCACCGAATACTGGGCGCTGATCATGGGCCCGCTATTGCTGCTGATCGTGCTGTTCGCGCGCGGCGGCATCATGGGCTTGCTGGGGAGGTTTGAGCCGTGCCTGATCCCATGCTCCGCGTCGAAAATCTGGTCCGCAGCTTTGGTGGCATCAAGGCCACCGACAATCTGTCGCTCGATGTCGCCACGGGCGAACTGCACGCCATCATCGGCCCCAACGGCGCCGGCAAGACCACGCTGATCAGCCAGTTGACCGGGCAGCTGATGCCGAATTCCGGCGCCATTCACTTCGCCGGCCGCGACGTCACGTGGCTGCCGTCCTATCAGCGCAGCCGGCTCGGCCTGGCGCGCTCGTTCCAGATCACCTGCTTGCTGCCGGATTTCACGGCGGCCGACAATGTCGCGCTGGCGGCGCAGGCGCATGACGGCCACTCGTTCCGTTTCTGGGGCGCTGCCCGCAAGGAGAAGCATCTGCGCGACGCGGCGCAGGCCGCGCTGACGCGGGTAGGGCTCGCCAAGCGCGCCGACGTGCCGGTGTCCGAACTGAGCCACGGCGAACAGCGCGAGCTGGAGCTTGCGGTAGCGCTCGCCACAAAACCGCAATTGCTGCTGCTCGACGAGCCGATGGCGGGCCTCGGCGTCACGGAATCGGCGCGCATGGTGGCGCTGCTGAAGGAATTGCGGAAGGAAGTCACGATCGTGCTGGTCGAGCACGACATGGAAGCGGTGTTCGCGCTCGCCGACCGCATCACCGTGCTGGTCTATGGCCGCGTCATCGCGTCCGGCGATCCCGACGCGATCAGGAGCAACGAGGAAGTCAAGCGCGCCTATCTCGGCGAGCAGCATGCGGTGACCAGCCATGGTTGAAACAAAAATGGCTGAAACCTTGCTGGAAATCGACGGCATCGAGACCTGCTACGGCCTCAGCCAGGTGCTGTTCGGCCTGTCGCTAAAAGTTCAATCCGGCGAGATGGTCGCCCTGATGGGCCGCAACGGCATGGGCAAGACCACCACCATCCGCTCCATCATGGGCATGACGCCGGCCCGAGCAGGCAAGGTCCGCTTCGCGGGCGAGGAAGTGCGCAGCCTGCCGTCGTACAAAATCGCAAAACTCGGCATCGGCCTGGTGCCGGAAGGCCGCCAGATCTTTCCGAACCTGACCGTGTACGAAAACCTGGTCGCGGCCTCCGGCAACCGTCTCGGCAATCCCGATCCCTGGACCATCGAAAAAATCCACGCGCTGTTTCCGCGGCTCGCCGAGCGCAGCAGCAACATGGGCGTGACGCTGTCCGGCGGCGAGCAGCAGATGCTGGCGATCGGCCGCGCGCTGATGACCAATCCGAAGCTGTTGATCCTCGACGAAGCCACCGAAGGCCTCGCGCCGCTGATCCGCGAGGAAATCTGGAACTGCCTGTCGATGCTGAAGGGCCGCGGCCAGTCGGTGCTCGTCATCGACAAGAACGTCGCCAACCTCTCCCGATCGCCGACCGCCACTACATCATCGAACGCGGCCGCACGGTATGGACGGGCACGAGCGAGCAGCTGATCGCGGAGCCGGATCTGCAGCATCGGTATCTGGGGATTTGAAGATGATGGCGCCTGTTCCGATCTTCGACTAGTTTGCCTTCCCGCGCCCGCGTCGTTTGGCCGGCATCTTTCCCCTTGGCGCCGTTCCGGCGCCGATTGATTTTTCAATTGAACGCAAACGGGCTTCGAGCTTTGGAACAGCGAAATCGATGAAGGCGCGCAATTTGACGGGCAACAGCCGGTTGGACGCGTAGACCAGATTCACCGGCGTGATCTGGCATTCGAACTGGTTGAGTAGGACGACGAGTTGGCCGTCGCGGACGCCTTGCTCCGCCTGGTAGCTCGTGACCTGAACGATTCCCAGACCCGCTTCGGCTGCGGCGAGCGCGGATTCGGCGATGGTCGTCGACATTCGTACATGAATAGGAAAAGTCTGGTCCGTCTCCGCCTCTCGAAACCACCACGTGCTGAGCGGTCCGAGTGCCGACCAGGCGATACAGTCGTGGTTAGCCAGGTCGTGCGGATGTTTGGGCGCGCCGCGGCGCGCAAGATAGGCCGGACTTGCACACAGAACGATCCGCACATGACCCAGCAAGCGCGCAATGAGGCTGCTGTCCGCCAACTCCGCGATTTGCACGGCGGCATCGATGCGCTCCTCGACCAGATCGACGACGCGATCCACGAGCATCAGTCGCAAGTTGATATCGGGGTACGCGGCCAGGAACTCGATCACGATCGGCTGAAGATGCAGGCGCCCAAAGCCACCCGGTGCAGTCACTGTGAGGTCGCCTTTGGGGGCTCGGTATTCTCCCGTGACCGACTTTTCCGCGTCCCGGACATCGTCGAGTATGCGCGAGCAAGCTTCGTAGAAGAGCTGTCCCTGATCCGTCAGCGAAAGTCTGCGGGTTGAGCGACGCAAGAGGCGAGCCCCGAGTTCGGCCTCGAGGTCCGCAACGCGCCGGCTGATGGTCGCGAGCGGGATTCCGAATTCGCGGGCTGCAGCGGAAAAGCTCCCGGCCTTCGCCACGGCCACGAATGCGGACATGGCTTCAAACCGGTCCATAAATTCTCATCTGGCGAGAGAGTGGTTCCAAGTTTTAGCCGGTTATCGGTCTGGCAGCGAGTAGCAATATTACCTCACGTGATCAGTTGGGCGAGCGGATGTGATCCGACTCGTCGCATTCTTCAACCCAAGAATTCGGGAGTAGTTTGACATGAATACCAAGTCTCTGACTGCCATGGCGGCCGTTTTCCTCACCGCTCTCACGGCAGGTGCGATTGCCGCCTCCGGGAGAAGTCCTTCGGTCAGTACGCCTGTGACGAACCTGAAGTTCGGTCCAACTGGCGTCACTGACGGTGTGCACGGTGAATTGTACGCCGCCGCCGCTTACGGCGATCTTGCCCACGGGGCGCACGGCACCTTCATCAAAATGCCAGCCGGCTTTGTGAGCAAGGTCCACACCCACACCGAAGACTACTGGGGGGTGGTGATATCCGGCGTTGGCGTGAACGAGAAGCCGGGTGCTCCAGATATGGCCCTGCCCGTGGGATCCTACTGGTTCCAGAAGGGCGGAGAGCGCCATGTAACGAAGTGTATTTCGCCGAACGAGTGCATCTTCTTCATCAACCAGAGCGGCAAGTTCGACTATCTCGGCGACGCCGCAAAGTAGCGGGGCGCTTTAGCCGCCGGGGACGCCGGGTGTAGCGTCTGCCGACGCAGGCACGGCATGCCGGCGTTTTCGGGCCATCTCAAACGAATTGAAACGAGAATGATCATGCGCAATATCGCCACGACTCTTGCGATTGTCAGTTCTGTTGTGAGCACAGTCCTCTCGCCCGGCTCTGCCGGTGCGCAGGTTCAGAAGTCGGGTAATTTCCTGAACCTCGCCCTGGCGATGGAAGCCGCGGCAGAAAGTGCGCGCGTTTGCGCGGCCCAAGGGTGGCCCGTCAGCGTGACGATCGTCGACTCCGCCGGCAATGTGAAGCTGCAGGCCAAGGGTGATTACTCGACCATCCACACCAGGGAGTTGAGCTTCAGAAAGGCCTATACGGTGGTCACTCTGGGTCCCATATTTGGCTTTGAGACGACAGGCCAGTTCGTTGAACGCCTCAAGAACAATCCGTCGGCGCCTGCGCTGGTCTCGCTCTCCAACATCCTGCCGCTTGCCGGAGCTGTAGCGATCAGCGCCAGCGGCGAGATCGTCGCCGCGATCGGTGTCGGCGGTGCACCCGGCGGAGAGAAAGACGAAGCGTGTGCGCTGGCGGGATTGGCAAAGATCAGCGACCGGCTCGCGAAGTAGCGCGAGATTTTCGGCTGGATCGGCAGCAACACTTTATATCGGCGGAATCGCTCCGATCAAAACATCTCGAAATATTCGCGGTGCTCCCAGTCCGACACTTCGGCCTGAAACCGCTCGATCTCGGCGTTCTTGATGTGGACGTAGTAATCCACGAACTCCGCGCCCAGCGCCTGCCGGAAGAACGGATCGTCCTGCAGCGCGAACACCGCCTCGCGAAGGCTCTTCGGCAACAGCGCCGCCTTGGTCTCGTACGGCGTATCGGCCGACGGCCCCGGATCGAGCTTGCGGTCGACGCCGTCGAGGCCGGAGAGAATTTGCGAGGCCATGTAGAGATAGGGATTGGCCGCCGGTTCGCCGATCCGGTTTTCCAGCCGCGTTGCGCTGTCACCCGCGCCGCCGAGCACGCGGATCATGACGCCGCGGTTGTCGCGGCCCCAGATCGCGCGGTCCGGCGCCAGCGAGTAGGAGCGGTAGCGCTTGTAGCCGTTGATGGTCGGCGTGGTGAACACGGTGGAGGCGCGGGCGTGCTCCAGCAAGCCGGCGAGATAGGCGCGGCCGAACGGGCTCAGCGCCTCGCCCTTGTCGTTGGCCATGAAGGCATTCTCGCCGCTCGGCGCGCGAGACGATCGATTGATGCAGGTGCCAGCCGGACGCAAACACGTTCGGCAGTTTCGGCCGGCACATGAAGGTGGCGTGATAGCCATGCCGGCGCGCGATCTGCTTCACGGCCGAACGAAACAGCACCATGTTGTCGGCGGGCGTCAGCCCCTTGGTCGGCGCAAAGGTGAATTCGCACTGGCTCGGGCCGAACTCGACCTCGACCGATCGCAACGGCAGGCCGAGCGCCAGCACGTCGCGGCGGATGATTTCCAGCGCCGGCTCCATCTGGTCGAAGCGCTGCTCGGTCAGATATTGATAGCCGTGCGAGAGCAGGCTGACGGAGGGCGGACGTCCGGGCTGGCCGGCGTCCTCCGGCGTCATGTGGGCGTCGTCGAGCTTGAACAGGTGGAATTCGACTTCGAGCCCTGCGACGAAATCGTAGCCACGCGCTGCCGAGCTGATCGATCACCTTGCGATAGAGGTTTCGCGTGGCGAACGGCACCGGGCGGCCGTCGTTGAAGTAGAGATCGCAGAGCAGCCAGCCGGTCGTCGGCGCCCATGGCAGCACGCGAAACGTCGTCGGGTCCGCCACCATCAGCACGTCGGCGGCGCCTTCCATCTCCTTCATGCCAAAGCCGCCGCCGGCCGTGAACACCGGAAACACCGTCTTGTGCGAGGTGTCCTTGGCCAGCATCGTGGTCGTGATGGAGCAGCCGCTTTCGAGCGACGCCAGCGCCTCGCTTGCGACCAGCGTCTTGCCGCGCAAAATGCCGTGCTGATCGGGGAAGGAAAGGCGGATGACTTCGAGGTTTTTCTCTTCGACGATCTTGCGCAGGCGGGCGGCGGCTTCCTGCTGCTCTTTCGACCAGAGACCGTGACGTTCGACGAAACTCAACGCGTGGCTTCCTCTCGCAATGACGGGGGAGAGATCATCACTCCGCCGCCGACAGATGCCGGATCTTGCCGGCGATCTCGCTCGGCACCGGTGCGGCCCACGGCGCGCCGCGGCGGCGTTTGACGTCGACTTCCATCCAGTAGATTTCCCAGCCTTGCGTCGGGCCGATGCCGTCCATGGTCGCCGGGCCCTGGATCGCGCGCGCATGGGCGGCATCCAGAAACAGCATCGGCTTTTCGCCGCCGGAAACCTTTTCGATCTCCTGCCGCAACAGGCGGCGATACTGCACGATCGCCTTGTCCGAGGTGCCGAGATGCTCGTTGGTGCGGTCCTGGATCGCGCCCATCGATTCCACCGCCCACTGGTCGTGGACGTTGATGTCGGCGCCCATGCCGGTATAGGTCGCGGTCGCCTGTTCGTGCGGATCGAAACCGTAATCGTTGCTCTTGTTCTTGCGCGATTTGTAATCCGGCAGTTCGTACAGTTCGAGGCGTTGTTCGCGCATCTTCTTCTTGTCGACCGGCGCCGTGTAGCAGGTGAAGATCGCGTACCAGTAGCAGTTCTCGTCATCGACCGGCACGTGCCACTGCGTGATCGTCATTTCCGTGCTCATCGGAATGACGAAGCCGTGCGGGAACAGCTGATTGGTGACGCGGACATGCGTCCGCTCGGCATCGAGCTCGCGCAGCGCGATCAGGCGCAGGCCGTATTCGGTGTGCTCGACATTGATGATCGGGTTGTCGTATTCGCGCAGAATTTTCGTCATCGGCATGTCGCTGCCGGCAGACGCGCCGCGGAACTGTTTGCCGTAGGCCGTGGACGTATCCTCGTCCTCGAAGAAGCGATGCAGGAACGAGGCGTGCGCCGGATCGATGCCGACTTCCAGCGCCTGCAGCCAGTTGCAGTTCATGTGGCCCTTGAACGCAAAGGTGTGGCTGTCGGGCGCGACAAAACAGTCGATCTCCGGAAACGCCGGCGGTTCGCCTTCGCCGAGATAAGCCCAGAGGATGCCGCTCTTCTCGACCACGGGATAGGAGCGCTGCCGGATGCCCTGGCACAGTTTTGAATCCTTCGGCTCCGCAGGCGTCTCCAGGCATTGGCCGGAGACATCGAACAGCCAGCCGTGAAAGGCGCAGCGCAGCCCGCCATTTTCCAGCCGGCCGAAGGCGAGGTCGGCGCCGCGATGCGCGCAGTGCCGGTCGATCAGGCCGTAGCGGCCTTCCTCGTCGCGAAACAGCACCAGGTTTTCGCCGAGCAGTTTGACCGGCCGCACCGGCCGCGGCCCCTGCAACTCGTCGACCAGCGCCGCCGGCTGCCAGTACATCCGCATCAGCTTGCCGCAGGGGTCCTTGCGGCCGGTGCGGGTGATCAGGTCGTTCGCTTCCTGGCTCATCATGGCGAGGGTCTCCGTGAGATGTTCGCCTATTGAACTTTTGTGCGATTTTAACGTAGGCTGTTTGTGAGGCAAGCGGATTTTGGAGGCAGCGATGCCGAAGCTTAAGCGCAACGAGGACGCAGACAACCGCGTCGCGACCGATTTCGTCGAAAGCCTCGACCGTGGTTTACGCGTGCTGGAGGTGTTCGGCGGCAGCCAGCAGCCGATGACGCTGAGCGATCTCGCCAAGGCCGCCGGCCTGGCGCGCGCCACCGCGCGGCGGATTCTCTTCACGCTCGAACATGCCGGCTTCGTCGCCACCGACGGAAAACTGTTTCGGCTGACGCCGCGTGTGCTGGTGCTGGCGTCGAGCTATCTGGCCTCCAACCACGTCGTCTCGGTGCTGCAGCCCGTGCTGGATAAACTGTCCGGCGAGGCGCAGGAGATTTCGTCGATGGCGATCCTCGACGGCAACGACGCCGTCTTCATCGCGCGCGCCAGCCCGACGCGGGTGTTTTCCGCAGGTATCGACATCGGCTACCGGCTGCCGGCGTTCTGCACCTCCGTCGGCCGCGTGCTGCTGTCGCGGCTTGCCGACGACGAACTGGCTGCGGCGCTGGACAAGATGGATCTCGTGCAATTGACGCCGTTCACCGTCACCGACAAGAAGAAGCTGCAAGAAGCGATCATGGCCGATCGCGCGCAGGGTTATTCGCTGGTCGATCGCGAGGCCGAGCCGGGCTTTCGTTCGATCTCGGTGCCGGTCCGCCGCTACGACGGCGCAATCGTCGCCGCCATCAACATGGGCGCGCATGTCGACCGCGTGTCGTCGGCCGAGATGGTCGAGCGCTTCTTGCCGCGGTTGCAAGAGGCGGCGGCCTCGGTCAAGTCGATGCTGGTGTGAAATGATCGTCCGGCCCGAAACGTCCGCAGACATCGCAGCGATCCGCATCGTCGAAGAAGTCGCGTTCGGCCGCCGCGACGAAGCGCAACTTGTCGACGACCTGCGTGCCGCGGGCGATGCTGTGTTCTCGCTAGTCGCCGTGCAGGAGGACGTTATTGCCGGGCATGCCATGTTTTCGCGGATGCAGGCGCCATTCCCCGCGCTGGCGCTCGGCCCCATCGCGGTATTGCCTGAACACCGGCGAGCAGGCATTGCCAGTCAGTTGATCCGCGAAGGGATCGCGCAGAGCGAAACTACGGGGTGGCCGGGAATTTTCGTTCTCGGCGATCCCGCGTTCTATCGGCGTTTTGGCTTCAATGTTGGCAAGGCGAGGGGACTTCAGACTCGCCCTATGCGGGGCCGCATTTAATGGCCCTGCCGATCGGACGGAGCGACCTGCCGGCGCTCGCAGGGAGCATCGAATATGCTCCCGCCTTCGCCAAGCTCGGATAGAGAAGCGCAGGTGCTGCGGGCACGCTAAGGCGCAGGCAGGCGCTTGAACGCGGCTTCGATCGCCTCGAACTGGGCGACGACCTTCGGCGTCACCAGATAGTGCAGCGTTGCCGCGACCGACAGGCCGACGATGGTTGCGATGATCGCGTACTGCGTCACCAGCGTCAGCAATATCCTGCGCAGCAGGCGCCGCCGTACCTTCTGCGGCCCTGTGGTGGCGAGGAAGGCGTCCTCGCTTTCGCTGGCGCTCATGCGCCCGAACCAGACACGGCCATCGCTCAATACTCGTTCAGCAGTTGATCGAGCCGTGACTTCAGCCGGCGATTGGTGCGTTCGCTGTCGCGCAGCTTGCGCGCCCAGTCGAGCGTGACGACGGTGCCCTTTTCGCGCTCTTCGCAGAACAGCAAGCCCGCAGCGTTGTGGTCGCGCCAGGCGAGGCGGGCTGCACAGGAAAGACCCCTGCGCACGACGTCGAATTCGACGCGATCGGGCAGGATCGCCGAATTCTCGAACTCGATTTTCGCGCCGTGCGGGCTGAAATTGCGCACGATGCAGTCGAGTGTCGAATGGCGTGCGTTGAATGCGATCGACGCCGCCGTAATAGACGCGGTTTCTCGGATGTTGACGACGCTCCAGCATGACCTCTCTCCAATCGGTTAACGATTCGGTAACACAATTGGAGGGTGTGGTGCAGCGTCCGCTCGCATGAGTCTTCGGCGGTGGTTAATGCGTGTGCGGTGCAACTCGCGCGGGAATGGCCTGCGTGCAGCAAAATTCAGGAATTGCGGCCGCTCAGGAAACCGCGCTGCGCAGCCCGAACGCGTGCTCGTCATGCAGCACCGGCGCCACCGCATCGCTGAGCCGCGCCGCCGCGGCATCGACCGAAAGGCCCGCGGTATCGACCACAGCGGAGGCGCGGGCGTAGAGCGGTTCGCGGCTGACCAGAATGTTGCGCAGCTCCGCCATCGCCGAGCGGTCGTCGGCCATCGGGCGCAGATCGCCCTGGCCGCGGACGCGCGCCATGTGCTCCTCCGGCTCGGCCTTGAGCCAGATGGTGTAGAACGACGACAGGATCAGGTCGAAGGTCAAAGGCTCGGAGACGATGCCGCCGCCGGTCGCGAGCACCATCAGCTCTTTCCGCGCCAGCAATTGCGTCAGCGCCGTCTGCTCCATGCGGCGAAAGCCTTCCTGGCCGTAGAGCGCGATGATCTCGGCGACGGACAGTCCGTTCTGCGCCTCGATCTCCTTGTTGAGCTCGACGAACTTCCAGCCGATCTTCTTCGCCAGCATTTTGCCGAGCGTGGATTTGCCGGCGCCGCGCAGGCCGATCAGGGCGATGCCGGAGAACGATATCCGCCGCTGCGCCGACGGGCCGCTACCAGACAGCGCGTCCCTGGCCTGCGCGATCTGGGCCGGCGTCGCCTTGCGCAGGAGATCGCGAATGATCGCCCAGTCCGGCGCCGGCTCGGCGGAAGGAATCAGATCTTCCAGATGCGCGCCCATCGCGTTCGAGACGCGCCGCAGCAGCACGATCGACACATTGCCCTTGCCGCTTTCGAGCTGCGCGATGTAGCGCTCGGAAATCCCCGATACTTTGGCGAGCACCTTTCGCGACATGCCGCGCAGCGCCCGCATGGTGCGCACGCGCTGGCCGAGCTGCTCTAGAAAGCCGGTTTCGGGGTCGCTGGCCTCGGTCAATTTGCCTCGTTCGGCGCTGCCGGCAGGAGAACGGTAAGGGGAACGGTTTCGGAAACATAGTGCCGACGAGGATTGACAGCAAGCGCAGCCAGTGGCTTTGTATGAATTATAATTCTTAAAACTGGGGAGAAGCGTCGTGGGCGGCATGTCCGGTTCGTACAATGCGGTGACCTGGCTGCTCGATCGCAATGTCGGGGAGGGCCGCGGCGCCAAGCTCGCCTTCACCGATACGGTTTCCGAACTCAGCTATGGCGACCTGCAGAAGCAGAGCTGCCGCGTCGCCAACATGCTGCGCCGGCTCGGCGTCCGCCGCGAAGAGCGGGTCGCAATGATCATGCTCGACACGGTGGATTTTCCCGCCGTGTTTCTCGGCGCGATCCGCGCCGGCATCGTGCCGGTGCCGCTCAACACGCTGCTGACCGCGGATCAATATGCCTATGTGCTGGCGGATTGCCGCGCGCGCGTGCTGTTCGTTTCCGAGGCGCTGTATCCGGTCGTCAAGGACATCGTCGGACGCATGCCCGATCTCGAACACGTCGTCGTTTCCGGCAACGATGCGCTGGGCCACAAGAAACTGTCCGACGAACTCGCGGGCGAGAGCGATAGTGTTCGACACCGCGCCGACGCATGCGGAGGAGCCCGCGTTCTGGCTCTATTCGTCCGGATCGACCGGCATGCCCAAGGGCGTGCGGCATCTGCATTCCAGCCTGCAGGCGACCGCGGACACCTATGCTGCCCAGGTGCTCGGCATCCGCGAAAGCGACGTCTGCTTGTCCGCCGCAAAACTGTTCTTTGCCTATGGGCTCGGCAACGCGCTGACGTTCCCGATGTCGGTCGGCGCCACCACCGTGCTCAACGCCGAGCGGCCGACGCCGGCGCGGATGTTCGAACTGCTGAACAAATATAATCCGACCATCTTCTATGGCGTTCCGACGCTGTTTTCCTCGATGCTCAATGACGAGACGCAAAAGAACGCGCGCGCCGGCACGCGGCTGCGCATCTGCACCTCGGCCGGCGAGGCGCTGCCGGAATCGGTCGGCAATGCCTGGAAGGCGCGCTTCGGCGCCGACATTCTCGATGGCGTCGGCTCGACCGAATTGCTGCACATCTTCCTGTCCAACGCGCCCGGCGACATCAAATACGGCTCGTCCGGCCGTCCGGTGCCCGGCTACAAGGTGCGGCTGGTCAACGAAGCCGGCAGCGAGGTGCCCGACGGCGAAGTCGGCGAATTGCTGGTCGAGGCGCCCTCGGCCGCCGAAGGCTACTGGAACCAGCGCAGCAAGAGCCGCCAGACCTTTCAGGGCCACTGGACTTTTACCGGCGACAAATACACGCGCGACGCCGAGGGCCGTTATACGTTCTGCGGCCGCAGCGACGACATGTTCAAGGTCTCCGGCATCTGGGTTTCGCCGTTCGAGGTCGAGAGCGCGCTGATCACCCACCCGGCCGTGCTGGAGGCCGCCGTCGTGCCCGAGGCCGATCCGGAAGGACTGTTGAAGCCGAAGGCTTTTGTCGTGCTGCGCGCCGGCGGTAACACCGACGGCCTGCATGAGTCGCTGAAGGAGCACGTCAAGCAGAAGATCGGCCCATGGAAATATCCGCGCTGGATCGACGTGGTGGATTCATTGCCGAAGACGGCGACGGGGAAGATTCAGCGGTTCAAGCTGCGCGATGGCGCGTCGTGATCTCTTGTCGTCCCGGCGAAGGCCGGGACCCATACGCCGCGGCTCTCATCGTTTGCGGGATCGTCAACCGTCCTGCCCAAACGAGAGGCCGCGGCGTATGGGTCCCGGGTCAAGCCCGGGACGACCAGCGTGAGGATGCGACGTCTGGATCACTTTCGGAAAGCCTATGACATGACCACCCTTTCCCCCACGGGCTTCCTCACCATCGGCGCCGCCCATCTCGAATACCGCATGATCGGCCCGTCGCCCGAGCATGCGCCGACCATCGTGATGCTGCATGAAGGCCTCGGCTCCGCCGGGCTGTGGGGCGACTTTCCGGAAAAGCTTCAGGCCGCGACCGGCACCGGCGTGTTCGCTTATTCGCGCGCCGGTTACGGCCATTCGACGCCGGCAAAACTGCCGCGGCCGCTCGACTACATGCATGTCGAGGCGCTCGACGTATTGCCAAAGCTGCTCGACAAGATCGGCTTTCGCCGCGGCATTCTGCTCGGCCATTCCGACGGCGCCTCGATCGCGGCGATCTATGCCGGCTCGCACCAGGATCACCGCGTCGAGGGCCTGGCGCTGATCGCTCCGCATTTCATCGTCGAGGATGTTTCGGTGGCTTCGATCGCGCGAGATCCGCAACGCTTACGAGACCACCAACCTGAAAGAGAAGCTGTCGCGCTGGCACAAGGATGTCGACAACGCCTTCTATGGCTGGAACGGCGCGTGGCTCGATCCGAAATTCCGCGACTGGGATATTTCGGAATACCTCGCCTACATCCGCGTGCCGATAGCGATCCTGCAGGGCGAAAAGGATCAGTACGGCACCATGCGCCAGGTCGAGATCGCGCAGGAGGAGTGCTACTGCCCGGTCGATGTGACCGTTCTTGCCGATGCCGGCCATTCCCCCCACCGCGAGGCGGCGGGGGAGACGCTGGCGGTGATCGCCGATTTCGCGTCGGCAGTGCTCCGGGCCGACGGGGTCTCCGCGGCCTGAAGTGCTTCCGACATCGCCAGGCGCTTGGTTGCTCAGCCGATTCCGGAAGATGAAAGAAAATGCATGTTTCGGCGATATAAGCTGGACGAAATCCAAAACATGCATTATTGTTCATATCCACAAGATCAATAAACACTCAAGGGTGGCTCATGGCCGGCGAAGATCGCGTCCTCGCAGGCGGCGCAAAGTACATCGATTTCCAGACCGATCCGTCGCGCTACCGGCACTGGAAGCTGGCGGTGGACGGCGACGTCGCGACGCTCACCATGGACGTCGACGAGAATGGCGGGCTGTTCGAGGGCTATCAGCTCAAGCTGAATTCCTACGATCTCGGCGTCGACATCGAACTGGCCGATGCCGTGCAGCGGCTGCGCTTCGAGCATCCCGAGGTGAAGGCGGTGGTGATGCGCTCGGGCAAGAACCGCGTGTTCTGCGCCGGCGCCAATATCCGCATGCTGGCGGGCTCCACCCACGCCCACAAGGTCAATTTCTGCAAGTTCACCAACGAGACCCGCAACGGCCTGGAAGACTCTTCGGAAAATTCCGGACAGCGCTTCATCACCGTCGTCAACGGCACCGCGGCCGGCGGCGGCTACGAACTGGCGCTGGCGACCGATCACATCATGCTGGCCGATGACGGCGCCGCCGCGGTGTCGCTGCCGGAAGTGCCGCTGCTCGCGGTGCTGCCGGGCACCGGCGGCCTGACGCGCGTCGTCGACAAGCGCAAGGTGCGCCGCGACCATGCGGATTTCTTCTGCACCATCGAGGAAGGCATCAAGGGCAAGCGCGCCGTCGCGTGGCGGCTGGTCGACGAGATCGTGCCCAACAGCAAGCTGGAAGGCAAAGTCGCCGATCGCGCCAAGGAATTCGCCGCCGCCTCGAAGCGCAACGGCAACGGCAAGGGCATCACGCTTTCTCCGCTCAACCGCACGATCGACGACAGCGGCATCCGCTACGGTTTTGTCAGCGTCGACATCGACCGCGCCGCGCGGATCGCGACGATTTCGATCAAGGCGCCGGAGGCGGCCCCGCCCGCCGATATCGACGGCCTGATCGCGCAGGGCGCGTCGTTCTGGCCGCTGCAGGTCGCGCGCGAGCTCGATGATGCGATCCTTCATTTGCGCATCAACGAACTCGAAATCGCGATGCTGCTGTTCAAGAGCCACGGCGATGCCGCCAATGTGGTGGCCTGCGACGCCTTCCTCGAAGCCAACAAGGCGCACTGGCTGGTCAACGAGATCAGGCATTACTGGAAGCGGGTGCTGAAGCGCATCGACGTCACCTCGCGCACGCTGGTGACGCTGGTCGAGCCCGGCTCGTGCTTTGCCGGCACGCTCGCCGAACTCGTGTTCGCCGCCGACCGCTCCTACATGCTGATCGGCTCGCGGCAGGGCGACAACCGCGCGCCGCCGGCGATCCAGTTGACCGCGATGAATTTCGGCCCCTATCCGATGTGCCACGGCCTGACCCGGCTGCAATCGCGCTTCCAGGCCGATCCGGCCGATCTGGAGCGCGCGGAAGCCACCATCGGCACGACGCTCGATGCGGAAGAGGCCGAAGAACTCGGCCTCGTCACCTTCGCGCTCGACGACATCGACTGGGACGACGAGGTGCGGGTGTTCCTGGAGGAACGCACGTCGTTCTCGCCCGACGGCCTCACCGGCATGGAAGCCAATCTGCGCTTCGTCGGGCCGGAGACCATGGAATCGAAAATCTTCTCGCGCCTGACGGCGTGGCAGAACTGGATTTTTCAGCGCCCCAACGCGGTCGGCGAAGAACGGCGCGCTGCGCCGCTACGGCACCGGCCAGAAGGCGCAGTTCGATATGACGCGGGTTTAAGGAGCACGCCATGAACTTCATGAACGTCGACTACTCCACCAAGATTCCCAACAACGTCAATCTCAGCGAAGACCGCCAGGTGCTGAAGGCGCTCGAAGGCTGGCATCCCGGTTACATGGACTGGTGGGGCGACATGGGGCCGGAAGGCTTTCAGCAGTCGCTGGTCTATCTGCGCACCGCCTATTCGGTCGATCCGCGCGGCTGGGCCAAGTTCGACTACGTCAAGATGCCGGACTACCGCTGGGGCATTCTGCTGGCGCCGCAGGAAGAGAACCGCGTCATTCCCTTCGGCGAGAATTACGGCAAGCCGGCCTGGCAGGAAGTCCCCGGCGAACACCGCGCCACGCTGCGCCGCCTGATCGTGATCCAGGGCGACACTGAACCCGCCTCGGTCGAACAGCAGCGCCATCTCGGCAAGACCGCGCCCTCGCTCTACGATCTGCGCAATCTGTTCCAGGTCAATGTCGAGGAAGGCCGTCATCTCTGGGCGATGGTCTACCTGCTGCAAAAGTATTTCGGCCGCGACGGCCGCGAGGAAGCCGACGATTTGTTGCGCCGCCGCTCCGGCGACGCGGATTCGCCGCGCATGCTCGGCGCCTTCAACGAAGCGACGCCGGACTGGCTGTCGTTCTTCATGTTCACCTACTTCACCGACCGCGACGGCAAGATGCAGCTGCATTCGCTGGCGCAGTCCGGCTTCGATCCGCTGTCGCGCACCTGCCGCTTCATGCTGACCGAAGAGGCGCATCACATGTTCGTCGGCGAGACCGGCATCAGCCGCGTCGTGCAGCGTACCTGCGAGGCGATGAAGGAAGCCGGCATCACCGATCCCACCGATATCGCAAAGGTGCGCGCGCTCGGGGTCATCGACCTGCCGACCATCCAGAAGAAGCTGAATCTGCATTATTCGCTGTCGCTCGACCTGTTCGGCTCGGAAGTCTCGACCAACGCCGCGAACGCCTTCAACGCCGGCATCAAGGGCCGCTACAAGGAAACCCAGATCGACGACGACCATCAGCTCAAGAGCGCCATCTATCCGGTGCTCAAGCTGGTCGACGGCGTGATCAAGCGCGTCGACGAGCCGGCGCTGACCGCGCTCAACATGCGGCTGCGCGACGACTACACGCAGGATTGCGTCAAGGGCATGCTGCGCTGGAACAAGGTGATCTCGACCGCGGGCTATCAGTTCAAGCTGACGCTGCCGGACGTCGCGTTCCACCGCCAGATCGGCGAGTTCAAGAACATCCACGCGACGCCCGACGGCATCCTGATCGACGATGCCACCTGGAACGCCCGCAAGAGCGAATGGCTGCCGTCGACACAGGACGGCGACTTCATCGCCTCGCTGATGAAGCCGGTCACGGAAGCCGGCGTCTACGCCAACTGGATCTCGCCGCCGAAGGTCGGCATCGACAACAAGCCCGGCGACTTCGAGTATGTGAAGATCGAGACGTGATCTCTACGTCGCCCCGGCCTTGAGCCGGGGCCCATAACCACCGGTCGCCGTTGTCTTGGCACGGCGTCTGCTACTGTGCACTATCGATACATCACGCGGTATGGGTCCCGGCGTTCGCCGGGACGACGTTGATGTGAACGCTGTGCTCTACCCCGAAATCTCCAGCCCGGCATTCGCGTACACCACGCCGCCATCGACCGCGATGGTGTTGCCGACGACGTAGTCGCCGGCGCGCGAGGCGAGATAGATCGCGATGCCTGCCATGTCTTCCGCTGTGCCGATGCGTTGCGATGGAATGCGCTTGGCGAGTTCGTCCGACTGGTCGCGCGCGGCGCGGTTCATGTCGGACGCGAACGCGCCCGGTGCGATCGCCGTGACGTTGATATTGTCCTTGATCAGTTTCGTCGCCATGCGCCGCGTCAGATGGATCACGGCGGCCTTGCTCGCGCCGTAGGAATAGGTCTCGCCCGGGTTGACGAAGATGCCGTCGATCGAGGCGATGTTGATCACCTTGGCGGGCCGCTCATGCGAGGCCGCCGCGCGCAGCGGCTTGGCCAGCGCCTTGGTCAGGAAGAACAGCGACTTGACGTTGAGGTCCATGACCTTGTCCCAGCCGTTTTCCGGAAATTCGTCGAACTCGGCGCCCCAGGCCGCGCCCGCATTGTTGACGAGGATGTCGAGCTTCGGCTCCAGCTTGATGAATTCGGCGGCGAGCTTGTTGCAGCCTTCGACGGTGGAGATGTCGATCGGCAGCGCGATGCATTCGCCGTCATAGGCGGCGGTCAGTTCCTTCGCGGTGGCCTCGCAGGGGCCGGCCTTGCGCGCGGTGATATAGACCTTCGCCGCGCCCTGCGCGAGAAAGCCGGCCGCGATCATCTTGCCGATGCCGCGCGAGCCGCCCGTCACCAGCGCGACGCGGCCGTTAAGCGAAAACAGATCCTTGAACATGCGTTCCTCCATTGTCTTGCCGGAGGTTTTGGGCGGGGGAGGGCGGTGAGTCAAGGAAGCTCATTCTGGTCGTCCCTGCGAACGCAGGGACCCATACGCCGCGGCCTCATCGGTTGAGGTACGGCGGCAGTTACATTCAACAATTGAAGCCGGTGGTTATGGGTCCCTGCGTTCGCAGGGACGACTTGTGGAGAGAGCTACGCCGCGTCGATGCGGCGAAAACCGTTCCACATCGCGGTGGCGGCGCCGGATGTCAGCACCGGGAGGATGCGTTCGTCCTGGTAATTGCCGTTGAGCGAAACCCGCTGCAGCGCGGTCAGGTGCGCGGCGCTTTCCGGAAAGATCATGCCGGGCCGCGTCGTGACGGCCGTCTTGAATCCGGCCGTCTGCGCCAGTCGGAATTCGCGCGGGCCCGCCGCGATGCGGTCGCCATAGGGATAGGCGAGATGGAGCACCGGCCGCTGCAATGCGGCTTCGATCCGCGCGCGGCTTGTGGCCAGTTCGAACGACGCGGTCTCCTCGCTTTGCCGCGCCAGGTTGCAATGCGTGATCGTATGTGCGCCGATCGTCACCAGAGGGTCGGCCGCGAACGCCTTCAATTCCTCCCACGACAGGCAGAGTTCGCGGGCGATTGATTCTTCGTCCACCTCGTGTCGCGTGCATAGCGCGGAGACTTCACGCTGCATGTCGTGGTCGGTCGGCAGCGCGCGCAGCCAGTTGCAGACGCGATCGAAGGCGGCCAGCTTCGCCGCCGGGGTCGAGGCGTCGAGGCGGGTCATGACGCCTGAGATCGGCACTTCGATTGCGGAGGCCCTGGCGATCGCCCGCTCCAGCGCCACCCACCACAACCGGCCGGTGCCTTCGGCGAAATCGCTCGCGACGTAGACGGTAAGGGGAGCGTCAAATTCGCGCATCACCGGCAGCGCAAAATCGCGATTGTCGCGATAGCCGTCGTCGAGCGTGAAGCAGGCGAAGCGTCGCGCGAAATCGCGCGCCTGCAGCCGCTGGTGCACCTCGTCCATGGTGACGATGTCGATGTCCAGGCTGCGAAGATGCGCCAGCATCGCCCGCAGGAATTCCGGCTCGACCTCGAGATGATGGTTGGGCTGGAACGCGTCGTCGCGGCGGGGGCGGACGTGGTGCAGCATGAAAATGACACCGACGCCTGCGAAGATTGGTCGCAGCAGGTAATGCGCACCGGAGAAGTACAGCGCTTCCAGTCCGGCGCGGATGACGGTGTTGCGAAGCAGTTTCATCGAGATGCGGGGCCGCCCGGTTATTTACCGGGAGAAAATAGCGAAAGACCGCTGAAGAAACTGTTAGCCGGGCCTATTTTCGGAGCCCGTCGGCCCCTGCGGCATTTCGGGTTTGACAGCCCCGCAAGGGTTTGTTTTCTCTGCGTTCCAGACCCCGGCGGGAACTCGAATGCACGGACTTTTCAGGTGGAGTGGCAAATGGTGGCTGGGTGTCATTCCGTTGGTCATATTTTGGGCTATCGCGGCCTGGACCAGCACCGAGCCGCTTGAAGCCGACCTGGCGCAGCGTTCGACCGCCGCCCTCAAGGACACCATCCTCGACAAGCGGCGGATCACGGTCGCGGGCCGCGACGTGACGCTGGCGGCGGATGCTTTCGCGGAAGACGGCCGGCAGCGCGCGGTGGCGTCGGTGGAAGCCGTGCCCGGCGTGCGGCTGGTCAATGATGAAACGAGGCTCGTTCCCGAAGCAAAACCGTTCGTCTGGTCGGCCGAGCGCGACGTGCTTCGGGTAACGCTGTCGGGCAGTTCGCCGCTGCCGGCGATCAAGGCCCGCCTGATGGAGGCGGCCCGCGCCAATCTCGGCGGCGTCGAAGTGGTCGACCGGATGGGGCTGTCGCGCGGGGCGCCGCCGCGTTTCGACAATGCCGCGCTGCTGCTGCTCGACCAGGTCGGCAAGCTGAAGGACGGCAAGATCACGCTGTCGGACAGCCAGATCAGCCTGTCCGGCATGGCGCGCGAACTCGGCGGCCGCGAAGCCATCGCCGCCGCGCTGAAAAACCTGCCCGAAGGCTTTTCGGTCGCGGCCAACGAGGTCAAGGCGCCGCCTTACATCTTCCAGGCCTACAAGGACCCGGTGGCGATGACGCTGACGCTGACCGGCAACGCGCCTGACGGCAATGCGCACGCTGCCCTGGTGGCGGCAGCGGGACGCAAGTTCTTCAGCGAAAAGGTCGTCGACAACCTCAAGGAAAGCATCGGCGCGCCTTCAGGCTTTGCCAATGCGGTGGTGCCCGCGCTCGGCGCGCTGTCGCGGCTGTCGACCGGCACGCTCGTCGTCTCGGACCGGGAGGTCAAGCTGTCGGGCGATGCGCTCTATGAAAGCGCCGCCGGGCAGATCCGCGCCGGCCTCGGCAAGGATTTTCCGCAAGGCTGGCAGTTCAAGCCGGAAATCTCGGTCAAGCCGGCCGCGGCGCCGGTGGACGCCACCGTCTGCCAGCAATTATTCGCCGAACTGCTCGGCAAGGCCCGGATTCGCTTCGAATCCGGCAAGGCCGACATTGTCGCCGACTCCGCCGGCCTGCTCGACCGCCTGATCGAAACCGCGCTGCGCTGTCCGACCGCCAATATCGAGATCGCGGGCCATACCGACACCGACGGCGAGGATGCCGCCAACCAGGCGCTGTCCGAGAAACGCGCCCAGGCCGTCGCCGACTATCTGGTCAAGGCAGGATTGCCGGCCGACCGGTTCAGCGCGGTCGGCTATGGCGCGACGCAGCCGATCGCGGGCAACGATACCGACCAGGGCAAGGCGCAGAACCGCCGCATCGATTTCGTGGTGAAGTGAGCATGGCCTATCTGACCACATTCTACTGGGGCTGGTTGCTGGCGTCGGTGTTGCTCGGCTTCGCCATGGGCTGGATATCGGTGGTGCAGCACGGCGAGGGCGTCACCGGGAAGCTGCGCTGGGCGCTTTCGGCGCTGGTCGCGGCGCTGGTCGGCGCTGCGCTCGCCCGCGTGGTGCCCGGCCGCTTCGGCTACTGGCTCGACCTCGGGCTGATCCTGTTCGCGCTTTATCTCTGTGGCTGCGTGGTCGGATCCTGGTTGCGCAACTGGGTTGTTGCGCGCAGCGCGCCGCCAGCCTGACCGCAGGATGAACCGGTCGGCATCTGCGCGGTTATTGTCACGGGTTGTTGACCGGTTCGGACTAGGGTCCGGAACAGGCATGCAGCCGCGGGAATGCGGCAAAATCGTACTTCTACCGTCGTCGGCTGCGCCTAATATGTTGAAGAAGCGTGTTTTATTGTCGTCAGGCGAATTCCACTCCGGCTCAAAACGCGCTACCAGAGAGACTAGGGAGCAGCGTAGCGCCGGCGGGGTTCACGCCATAGCCGTCGTCGCGTAAGCGCAATTCGAGGTGTCGATGCTGGAAGCCATACGCAGGGCGGTATCGTTTCTGCGCCAGAAGCAGGTCCTGCACAAGCTCGGGGTCTTGATCAGCATCACGGTCATCGCCGTGGCGTGCTACGTTCTCTATCACATGCTCCGCGGCATCGACACCGCCGAGGTGATCGACGCCATCAAGGGTACCGAACCGCGCCAGGTCGCGCTGGCGGCGCTGTTCGTGGCGGCAGGCTATTTCACCCTGACCTTCTATGACTGGTTTGCGGTCCGCGCGATCGGCCAGACCCACGTTCCCTACCGCGTCAACGCGCTTGCCTCCTTCACTTCCTATTCGATCGGGCACAATGTCGGCGCCAGCGTCTTCACCGGCGGCGCGGTGCGCTACCGGATCTATTCGGCGTGGGGACTGAACGCGATCGATGTCGCAAAAATCTGTTTCCTCGCCGGGCTGACCTTCTGGCTCGGCAATGCCGCCGTGCTCGGGCTCGGCATCGCCTATCACCCGGAAGCCGCGGCCTCGATCGATCAATTGCCGGTCTGGCTCAACCGGCGTTCTGGCGTGCGGCATCATCATCGCGCTGATCGGGTATGTGGCATGGGTCTGGGCCGCGCCGCGCGGCGTCGGCCGCGGGCCATGGACGGTGACGCTGCCGGGCGGGCCGCTGACGCTGCTGCAGATCGCCATCGGCATCGTCGATCTCGGTTTCTGCGCGCTGGCGATGTACATGCTGGTGCCGGATGAGCCGCAACTCGGCTTTGTCGTCGTCGCGGTGATTTTCGTTTCCGCCACGCTGCTCGGATTCGCCAGCCATTCGCCGGGCGGACTCGGCGTTTTCGATGCCGCGATGCTGGTCGGGCTGTGGCAGATGGACCGCGAGGAACTGCTTGCCGGCATGCTGCTGTTCCGCGTCCTGTATTATATCGGACCGTTTGTCATATCTGTAATCTTGCTGACGCTTCGGGAGATTATCATCGGCGCGCGATCGAAGCGCCTGCGCCAATTGGCGGCCAGCGCCGACGCCGAACCGACGAGGCATGAGGCCGCCGTCTATGTGCGCGAGCGCGGCGACACGGGCACCTGACGATGCGGCGGGGGCTTCGCGAGTAGAGGAAGAGCCTGAGCCATGGCGATCGAAGATTCCAGCTCTTCCTCCTTCTTTGCGCCGTGGCCGGACCGGTTGCGGCATTCGGCCATCATCCTGCTTGCCGCCGGGCTTGCGCTGTGTGCGCTGGTGCTGCTGGCCGATCTCTCGCCGGCGCGCGCGGTCGCCGTGTTCGTCTGCATCGCTGCCGCCGCGCTGGTGCCGTGGCGGCTGCATCATGTGGTGACCTCCCGTGACGACGCCCGCGCCGTCACTCCGGTCGAATCTGCCGCCGTCAGTGCCGTCGTTGCCGGCATGCCGGATCCGGCCGTGCTGCTGGATCGCGCCGGCCGCGTCATCCACCTCAACGCGGCGGCGGCCCAGCTCGCGCCGGCCTTGCGCAAGAACGAACTGGCGCAGTTCGCGCTGCGCTCGCCGGAGATCATCACCGCGTTGCGCGAGGCCATCGCAACCACCGAGCCGCGCCGGGCGACCTATCTCGACCAGGTACCGGTCGACCGCTGGATGGAACTGACCATCACGCCCGTGCCGGTGCCCACCCTGTTCGGCGGCGTCGAGAAGTGCATGCTGATGACCTTCCACGACCAGACGCCGCTGCGGCGGGTCGAGGAAATGCGCGCCGATTTCGTCGCCAATGCCAGCCACGAGCTGCGGACGCCGCTGGCCGCGTTGTCCGGCTTCATCGATACGCTGCAGGGGCCCGCCAAGGAAGACGCCAAGGCGCGTGAGCGCTTCCTCGGCATCATGCATGCGCAGGCGACGCGAATGGCGCGGCTGATCGACGATCTGCTGTCGCTGTCGCGGGTCGAATTGTCGGCCCATGTCCGGCCCGACGTGTCCGTCGATATCGTGCCGATCATTCGCCAGGTCGCCGACGGGCTGGAGCCGCTGGCCAGGGAACGCCAGGTCGAGATCGAGATCGACCTGCCGGCCGAGCCGGTGCCGATCGCGGGCGACCGCGAGGAACTGCTGCGGCTGTTCGAGAACCTGATCGAGAACGCGCTCAAATATGGCGCCTCCGGCGGGCGGGTGATCGTCTCCCTGACCCAGGCCACCTCGGGCGAGGGCGCACCGGAAGTCCGCGTCATGGTCCGCGATTTCGGCCCCGGCATCGCGCCCGAGCACCTGCCGCGGCTGACCGAACGCTTCTACCGGGTCGATGTCGGCGACAGCCGCGCGCAGGGCGGAACCGGGCTCGGATTATCCTTGGTGAAACATATCGTTAACCGCCATCGCGGCCGGCTTTTGATCGAAAGCGTGCCCAAAAACGGCGCGACCTTTACCGCCTGTTTTCCCCAGCCGAAGGCCCCGTCCTGAAGCAGCCATCCAGTTACTTCACCACCTTGACCTGGCGCAACGATTTGCGTGCTGAGGAGCGGTAGCGATTTTCGGGGAACAAACCGAAGGCAATGAATGGCGCGGTCCGTGGCCGGACCACAAGTCCCAAGTCCTTCAAACCCCGGGAAGACACGCCGCATGAGCTTGGGGTCCATCACCGAACGCGCGCCGCGCACCGGCCCTTCGACCGTCAAGTGGGTCGGCGGGACCATCGTCGCCCTGTTGCTCTGGGGCCTGGTCTACAGTCAGCTCGTTCCGTTTTCGGATTGGGTCGTGTCGTTGGCGCCCATCGATCCCAAGAGCCACCTTGGCGAGGCGCTCAGCTTCTTCGTCTACGATACGCCGAAAGTCCTGATGCTGCTGACACTCGTGGTGTTCGGCATGGGAGTGGTGCGCAGTTTCTTCTCACCGGAGAAGACGCGCGCGCTTCTTGCCGGAAAGCGGGAAGGCGCCGGCAACGTGCTGGCAGCGGGTCTCGGGATACTCACCCCATTCTGCTCGTGTTCTGCGGTGCCGATGTTCATTGGCTTCGTCAGCGCCGGTGTTCCCCTTGGCGTCACCTTCTCGTTCCTGATCTCGGCCCCCATGGTGAACGAGGTGGCGCTCGGGCTTCTGTTCGGGCTCGTCGGCTGGAAGGTAGCGCTCACCTATCTCGGCTTCGGTCTCTTCGTCGCGATCGCTGCAGGCTGGGTGATCGGCCGCCTGCATCTCGAAAACTGGCTGGAAGAATGGGTTCGCAACATCCGCGCGGGCGCAGCCGAACTGCCGCCGGAAAATGTCACCGCTGTTGATCGTATCAAGGCGGGTATCGAAGCCGTGCGCGAGATCGTCGGCAAGGTGTGGCCCTGGATCATCGCCGGTATCGCCATCGGGGCGTTGATTCACGGTTACGTACCGTCGGACCTGCTCGCCTCGATCATGGGACAGGGCGCCTGGTGGTCGGTACCGGCCGCGGTCCTGATTGGCATTCCGATGTACTCGAACGCCGCCGGCATTATCCCGGTGGTTCAGGCCCTGCTTGCCAAGGGGGCGGCGCTCGGGACCGTGCTCGCCTTCATGATGTCGGTGATCGCGTTGTCGCTTCCGGAGATGATCATCCTGCGCAAGGTACTGAGTCTGAAGCTCATAGCGGTCTTCGTCGGCGTTGTCGGGACCGGCATCCTCGCAGTCGGGTTTCTGTTCAATGCTGCTGTTCAACTGACACCCAGGAGGATATCCATGAAAGACATCAAGGTGCTCGGCCCGGGCTGCAAACGCTGTGTCGCTACTGCCGAGATGGTGCAGGCAGAAGCCGACAGGCTGGGCGTTCCCGTCACCATCGAGAAAGTGACCGACTACGCGGCGATTGCCGGTTACGGCATCGCCTCGACGCCGGGCGTCGTCATCGACGGCAAGGTCGTGCATGCGGGCGGATTGCCGAAGCCGGAAGACCTCGCCAAATGGCTGGGCGCCTGAAATGGCCGCGAATCTCGAATACAAGGTTACGGCACGGCGTGTCGATGCGCATGGCAGTCTCGCCAGAACCAAGGAAGCCGAGATCGTTCTGGACACGGCCATGGCAGGACGGTCGGATGCCTTCAACCCGGCCGAATTGCTCCTCGCGGCCATTGCTGCCTGCATGATCAAGGGCATCGAACGCGTATCGCCGATGCTCAAATTCAAGCTGAGCGGCGTCGAGGTCCGCCTGCATGGCGTTCGCCAGGATGCTCCGCCCCGGATGGTCTCGGTCGATTACGAACTCATCGTCGATACCGAGGAGAGCGACCAGCGGCTTGAATTGCTGCATACCAATGTCCGCAAGTACGGAACGATCTCCAATACGGTAGCGGAAGCCACCAGGCTTGAGGGCGTCATCAAGAGAAGAGCATGAGTTCCGGGCGCATTTGGACGAGGCCGCAATCGAGATCACATTCCTAGCCGCCGTCGGCCGGCTGTCGATCGAAAGCGTGCCGAAAAACGGCGCGGTCTTCACCGCCTGTTTTCCACAGCCGAAGGCCCCGACATCGACGTAAATACAAGTAATTTCAATTGGTTGCTTTTGTCATCCAACTGTCATCCAACCTTCGTAAAAGCTCTATCGACCGCCCCTAGATGGAGCGGCAAGTGAGCGCTATCGGGCGCATCGGCGCTTCGCTCACCAGATGGAGACCAACCAGGAATTTCGTCAACGCGAACGTGCCCAGACACCAGAAATAGATCGTTCCCAACTTCGAATGCCGGCCGCGACGCTTTTCGCTCAACATCGCGATCGCGCCAATGCCGACGCACGCAAGGCCAAGCGGGATATGCAACGCGAAAATCGACTGTCAGAAAGACAGGATCGGTCGAGGGAATTTCGATGCCTGCCACAACGGTTGTTTCCCCACCCGTCATGACGTTCGCTCCGTCATCGGAGATGGAATCGTCGTCGTATCTGCCGTCGCTGACGGGCAACTGACGACGAACGCTGCCGCCCCGCACATAAGGGCAAGTCCGCAGCAGACCGCCAGCACCGCGGCGTAGCTTTCCGTCCAGTCGATGCTTGCAGCGAACGGAAGCGGCCCCAATGCTGCGCCCGCAACACCGAATACGAACGAAGCTCCCCTGATTGCGCCGAGATGATCGCGGCCAAAATACTGCGCGTAGCCGGCGGCGTTGATCGCTTGCTGCGAGCCGTAGGCGCCGCCCAGGCTCAACGCGTAGAGCCAGCTTACGGCAACGCCGCCACCGAACGCCGGCAGGGCGGATGCGAGCGCAAGCATGCCCATCGCCAGCGGAACCAGACGTCGTGGTTCGTAGCGATCCACCAGGAATCCGGTGCCGAGGGTGGCGACAGCCTGAACGCCGCCAGCCAGCGCCAGCAGCGTCAGCGCATCCACGTACGCTACTCCGGCGGTCTGCATGATCGAGAAGTGATTGAGCAACAGCGCCGTGCCGACGGCATTGGTCAGGAAGCCGGCGGCACACAGCAGCCAAAACACGCCCGTGCGAAGCGCCTGCTGCCGCGAAAACGAAGGCTCCGGCCGCGGATCTTTCGCTGTCAGCGCAAGCCCGGCGTCCGGGCTGAGACCAAATTTCTCCGGGCGATCCCGGAACAGCAGGGCGGCGACCGGCAGAATGGTCAGCGCGACAAATCCGGCAAGTGCGAGATAGGCGCCTCTCCAGCCGAACAGCGAAATGAGGAAATCGATCAATTGCGGAAACACCATTGATCCGGCCGCGAGCCCGAGACTGGCGGCGGCTGCCGCGATCCCGCGCCGTCGCACGAACCACAGATTGACGACTTGCTGGCTCACGAGACTGAGGCCGCCGATCGCAGCGCCGCGCAGGAGCGCAAAGCCGATCAGCAGCATGAGCGCGGACTGAACGCACGCCATGAACGCGCAGGCCAAAGCAAGTCCAGCGGCGATGATGGTGGCGGTGGGCCGTGGTCCACGCCGGTCGATCCAGCGGCCGATCGCCGGCGCCGGCAGAATTCCTGCGAGCGTGCCGGCGGCATAAGCGATCGAGGCCGACGTGCGCGAGATGCCGAGTTCGGTGGTGATCGGGTCGAAGAAAACGGAGACGCCCGCCGTCTGGCCGGGCAGCGTCATGAAGGAGCCGAATGTGCCGGCCCCCAATATGACCCAACCGTAGTGAATGGTCGGCAACTTCGGGCGAACCGGCTGCGGTAGATCAGCCCGCACGGCGCGCGGCCTCTGCCGGCAAGGCGCTTCGCTCACCAGATGGAGACCAACCATGAATTTCGTCAAAGCGATCGTCGCCGCCGGCCTGGTCGCCGCGTCGACGCGGCCTTCGCTGCCGACATCACCGGCGCGGGCGCGACCTTCCCGTTCCCGATCTATTCGAAGTGGGCCGACGCCTACAAGAAGGAGACCGGCAACGGCCTGAACTACCAGTCGATCGGTTCCGGCGCCGGCATCAAGCAGATCCAGGCCAAGACCGTGACCTTCGGCGCCACCGACGCGCCGCTCAAGCATGAGCAGCTCGAGAAGGACGGTCTGGTGCAGTGGCCGATGGTGATGGGCGCGATCGTGCCGGTCGTGAACCTCGAAGGCATCAAGCCGGGCGAGCTCGTGCTGTCGGGCGAAGTGCTCGGCGACATCTATCTCGGCAAGATCAAGAAGTGGGACGACGCCGCGATCGCCAAACTCAATCCGAAGCTGAAGCTGCCGGCCGACGCCATCACCGTGGTGCGCCGCTCCGACGGTTCGGGCACCACCTTCAACTTCACCGACTATCTCTCGAAGTCGAACGCCGAATGGAAAGCCAAGGCTGGCACCGGCACCGCGGTCGAATGGCCGACCGGCGTCGGCGCCAAGGGCAATGAAGGCGTTGCCGGCAATGTCGGCCAGACCAAGAACGCGATCGGTTACGTCGAATATGCCTACGCCAAGCAGAACAAGCTGACCTACGCGGCGATGATCAACAAGGCCGGCAAGACCGTGCAGCCGACCATCGCAGCGTTCCAGGCGGCCGCTTCCAACGCCGACTGGGCCAAGGCGCCCGGCTACTACGTGATCCTCACCGACCAGCCTGGCGAGGCTTCTTGGCCGATCACCGCGGCGACCTTCATCCTGATGCACAAGGATGCGACCGACAAGGCGGCCTCCCAGGAAGCCATCAAGTTCTTCAAATGGTCGTTCGAGAAGGGCGGCAAGATGGCCGAAGAGCTCGACTACATCCCGATGCCGGACTCGGTGGTCAAGCTGATCGAAAAGACCTGGTCGGCTGACATCAAGAGCTGATCGAGCCAGCGCCTCGCACACACGATCGCTCAACCCGGCACGTCCGGGTTGAGCACCCCTCTCGGGACACGAGAGGCAAGAACAATGCGCGAGCCGAAAAAGCCGTGCACCGAAGTCCGGGTCATTGGGCTATAAGTACAGGGGATTGGCGTGGCAGAAATGGCGGTTGAAAGCGACGTAATGGATGCTGCCGGACCTTATGATCGCGCAAAGGCTCTCAGCGCGTTCAAGCTCGGCGATGTCACCTTCTATTGGATCACGCGCGCCTGCGCGATCTCGGTTCTCCTCATCCTCGGCGGCATCATCCTTTCCCTGATCGCCGGCGCCTGGCCCGCGATCAGGGAATACGGCCTCGCCTTCCTGTGGACGCAGCGCTGGGCGCCGTCGGCCGATCCGCCGGTGCTGGGTGCGCTCGGCCCGATCTACGGCACGCTGATCACCTCCGGGATCGCGATGATGATCGCCATTCCCGTCGGCCTCGGGATTGCGATTTTCCTCACCGAGATCTGCCCGATCTGGCTGCGCCGTCCGATCGGGCTTGCCATCGAACTGCTCGCCGGCATTCCCTCCATCATTTACGGCATGTGGGGCTTCTTCGTGCTGGGGCCGTTCCTGGCCAACACGTTCCAGCCGTTCATGATCAGCGTGTTCGACGGCGTTCCCGTGCTCGGGACGATCTTTGGCGGTCCGCCCTCCTATCTCAGTCTGTTCAACGCCGCGCTGATCCTGGCGATCATGGTGCTGCCGTTCATCACTGCGATTTCGGTCGACGTCTTCAAGACGGTGCCGCCGGTACTGAAAGAAGCCGCCTACGGCATCGGCTGCACCAACTGGGAAGTCGTGCGCAACGTCGTCATTCCCTACACCCGCGTCGGCGTGATCGGCGGCATCATGCTGGCGCTCGGCCGCGCGCTCGGCGAGACCATGGCGGTGACCTTCATCATCGGCAATTCGTTCAAGATCCAGTCCTCGATCTTCGCGCCCGGCACCACGATCTCTGCGGCCATCGCTTCCGAATTCGCCGAGAGCGACGGGCTGCATCAGTCCGGCCTGATCCTGCTTGGCTTGCTTCTGTTCGTGCTGACGTTCTTCGTTCTTGCTGCCGCAAGGCTGATGCTGATGCGGCTGGAAAAGAAGGCGGGGAACTGAGATCATGAACCCGATTTACGCATCCCGCCGCCGCAACAACATCATCATCAAGTTCCTGTGCCTGGGCGCCGCCCTGTTCGGCGTGACCTGGCTGGCGCTGATCCTGTTCACGCTGTTTTACAACGGCCTTGCCGGCATCAACCTCGCCGTCTTCACCCAGGATACGCCGCCGCCGGGTTCGACCGATGGCGGCCTGCGCAACGCCATCGTCGGCTCGATCATGATGACCGTGATCGGCGTCGGCATCGGCGCGCCGCTCGGCCTGTTTGCGGGGACGTATCTCGCCGAATACGGCAAGCACGACAGGCTCACCTCGGTGATCCGCTTCATCAACGACATCCTGTTGAGCGCGCCGTCGATCATCATCGGCCTGTTCATCTACGGCGCCATCGTGGTGCCGATGGGCGGCTTCTCGGCCTTCGCCGGCTGTCTGGCGCTCGCCGTGATCGTGATCCCCGTGGTGGTCCGCACCACCGAGGACATGCTGGGGCTGGTGCCCAATCCCCTGCGCGAGGCGGCGTCCGCGCTCGGCCTGCCGCGCTCGCTGGTGATCCGGCGGATCGCCTACCGCGCCGCGCGCTCGGGCCTGATCACCGGCGTCCTGCTCGCCACCGCCCGCGTCGCCGGCGAGACCGCGCCGCTGCTGTTCACCGCGCTGTCGAACCAGTTCTTCAGCCTCGACATGACCAAGACGATGGCGAACCTGCCGGTCACCATCAACAACTTCGTGCAGAGCCCCTATGCCTACTGGAAGCAGCTCGCCTGGAGCGGGGCGCTGCTGATCACGCTTACCGTATTGGCCCTGAATATTGGCGCGCGCATTCTCGGCGCCGAGAGGACATCCAAATGACCGAACTCTCCGTATCCGTGAGTAACGCCGGCGGGCCCGCGCCGCAGGTGGCGCTGCCGGAGGCCGCGCCCAAGGTGACCGCTCGCAATCTGAACTTTTACTATGGCGAGCACCACGCGCTGAAGAACATCAACCTGACGCTCGGCACCAACCGCGTCACCGCCTTCATCGGCCCGTCCGGCTGCGGCAAGTCCACGCTGCTGCGCATCTTCAACCGGATGTACGACCTCTATCCCGGCCAGAAGGCGACCGGGCAACTCATGCTCGACCAGACCAACATCCTCGATCCCAAGCTCGACCTCAATCTGCTGCGCGCCCGCGTCGGCATGGTGTTCCAGAAGCCGACGCCGTTCCCGATGACGATCTACGAAAACATCGCCTTCGGCATCCGTCTCTATGAGAAGATCTCCAAGTCCGAGATGGACGGCCGGGTCGAGAAGGCGCTGCGCGGCGGCGCGCTGTGGAACGAGGTCAAGGACAAGCTGAATGCAAGCGGCCTGTCGCTGTCCGGCGGCCAGCAGCAACGGCTCTGCATCGCGCGCACGGTCGCGGTGCGGCCCGAGGTGATTTTGTTCGACGAGCCCTGTTCGGCGCTGGATCCGATCTCGACCGCCAAGATCGAGGAACTGATCACGGAGCTGGCGGAGGATTACACCATCGCCATCGTCACCCATAACATGCAGCAGGCGGCGCGCGTCTCCGACAAGACC
>CAWAMK010000022.1:0-46591 GCA_963783115.1 uncultured Alphaproteobacteria bacterium
GAGTTTGCTTGTCATGCGCGGGCTTGACCCGCGCATCCATCTTCTTTCGAAGGAGGATGGATTGCCGGGTCAAGCCCGGCAATGACGAGGGAGAACCAAAGAGGCAGGACAGATGGCTGAATTCGCGCTTCCGAAAAATTCGAAGATCACCGGCGGCAAGGCCTGGCCAGCGCCTTCCGGCGCGACCGAGACGCGCGAGTTCAGGGTGTATCGCTGGAACCCGGACGACGGCAAGAATCCGAGCGTCGACACCTATCACGTCGACACCAACGATTGCGGGCCGATGGTGCTGGACGGCCTGATCTGGATCAAGAACCACATCGACCCGACGCTGACCTTCCGCCGCTCCTGCCGCGAAGGCGTCTGCGGCTCCTGCGCCATGAACATCGACGGCCAGAACACGCTGGCCTGCACCAAGTCGATGCATGACGTGGCCGCCGGCGGCGCGGTGAAGGTCAACCCGCTGCCGCACCAGCCGGTCGTCAAGGACCTGGTGCCTGACCTGACCAATTTCTACGCGCAATACGCTTCGATCGAGCCGTGGCTGAAGACGACCACGCCGACGCCGCAGAAGGAATGGAAGCAGAGCCACGAGGACCGCGAAAAGCTCGACGGCCTCTACGAGTGCATCCTGTGCGCCTGCTGCTCGACCTCCTGCCCGAGCTACTGGTGGAACAGCGACCGCTTCCTCGGCCCCGCCGCGCTGCTGCAGGCCAACCGCTGGGTGACGGATTCCCGCGATGAAGCCACCGGCGAGCGGCTCGACAACCTCGAAGACCCGTTCCGGCTCTATCGCTGCCACACCATCATGAACTGCGCCAAGGCGTGCCCGAAGGGTCTCAACCCCTCGGAAGCCATCGCCGAACTCAAGCTGAAGATGGTCGAGCGGCAGATCTAGACCGAGATGCCGTAGCCCGGATGAGCGCAAGCGACATCCGGAGCCAATCGCGTCGGCTCCCGGATGTCGTCATATCGTGAAACTAAGCCTTGCCGGTGAAGTTGCGGCGCAGCCTGTCGGCAAACCAGACCGCAAAAATCGCAACGAACGAGAGAACGAATAATTCCCCGGTCAACAGAAGCGCCTGTTGTGCCACTGACATGAGTTCCTCCTGATCTGCTTTATTGATTCGATGCCGCTGCACGGCTGGGTGGCGACCGCTCAGAATTGCGCGTCTTCGCCGGCTCTGCCTTGCGCTGGATCAAATTTGGACCCGCCGCCGCGCCGGTGACCCCGCCAGCCTGACGCCTGCGATAGCCAGAGCGCGTTTTGCCGCGCTATTCTCGATGGCGGCGCAGTCCGGAAATCGACCCAGAGGAGCACGCATGGCCACCGAACATCCCGTCATCCTCCACCATTTTCCGCAATCGCCGTTCTCCGAAAAGGTCCGGCTGGTGTTCGGCCTCAAGAAGATCGCGTGGACCTCGGTCGAGATCACGCGGATCATGCCGCGGCCGGACCTGATGCCGATGACCGGCGGCTATCGTCGCACCCCGGTGATGCAGATCGGCGCCGACATCTATTGCGACACCCAGTGCATCATGCGCGAACTGGAACGGCGCTTTCCCGGAGCCGACGCTGTTTCCGGAAGCCTGCCGGGGCCTGGCCTCGGCGAGTGCGATGTGGACCGACAAGGCGTTCTTCCAGAGCACCGTCAATCTCGTGTTCGGCACGCTGGCCGACAAGGTTGCGCAGGAATTCATCGCCGACCGCGAGGAACTGCGTGGCGGCAAATTCGACATCGCCGCGATGGCGTCGTCGATCCCGCAGATGCGCGACCATTATCGCGCCAACGTGCAGTGGATCGACGCGCAGCTCGCCGATGGCCGGCGCTTTATGTGCGGGGACCAGATCAGCCTGTGCGACATCAACGCCTACATGAACATCTGGTACGTCCGCAACAACCTGCCGATCCTCGACCAGGTGCTGGCGGAATTTCCGGCGACGAAAGGCTGGGAGACGCGGATGCGCGCGATCGGGCATGGTACGTCCACGGAAATGTCGACGGCGGCGGCGCTGGAGATCGGCACGCGCGCGACGCCCACGACCGCCGAACTCGCCGATATCAATGACCCGAACGGCCGCAAGCCCGGCGATCGGGTCCAGGTCATGCCGGACGACTACGGCAAGATCGGCGTTCACGGCGAGATCGTCGCCCTGTCGTCGCAGCACATCGCGATCCGGCGACAGGACCCGATTGCCGGCGAAATAGTGGTGCATTTTCCGCGTGCGGGGTTTCTGGTGCTGTCGGCCTGAGGCGGGGCAAACAAGGCGACGGAACCGGCGGGAACCTTTTGATTTGGTTGCCGTTGTGCCGCCATGGGCAAAGCATCCGTCAAATCATCCGCGAAGAAATCCGCTGCGAAGAAATCCGCGCCGGCCGAGCAAGAAACCGGAATCCGGCGCAGACACGCCGGATTCGAAGAAAAATCGGAATTCGTCGAGGTCACCGCCGAAGGCGGCGACCATGTCGATCCGCCGCCGCCGGAAGTCGTCGAGCACGATCCGGAATTGTCGCCGGAAGAGGCCGAGCAGGCCCGCAAGGATTATCTGCTGACGCGGTTCTGGATCAGCGCGCGCGGCTATTGGGGGAAGAAGGGCGACCGGCTGGCGTGGGTGTTCACGATCGGTCTGCTGCTGCTGATCGTCGCCAATGTCGGCTTCCAGTACGGCATCAATGTCTGGAATCGCGCGATCTTCGACGCCATCGAGAAGCGCGATTCCGCCACCGTCTATTATCTCGCCGCGGTGTTCTTTCCGCTCGCGATCGGCAGCGTGCTGCTCGGCGTCGCGCAAGTGTTTTCCCGCATGGGCATCCAGCGCCGCTGGCGCGCGTGGCTGACCAATTCGGTGATCTCGCGCTGGCTCGCCAACGGCCGTTACTATCAGCTCAATTTGGTTGGCGGCGATCACAAGAACCCGGAATACCGCATCGCCGAGGATCTGCGCATCGCGACCGACTCGCCGGTCGATTTCGTCGCCGGCGTTACCTCCGCATTCCTTTCGGCCGCCACCTTCATCGTCGTGCTGTGGACCATCGGCGGCGCGCTGACGGTGACGCTGGGCGGCTCCACCGTCACCATCCCCGGCTTTCTGGTGATTGCCGCCGTGATCTACGCCGCCATCGCCTCCGGCTCGATCCTGACGATCGGCCGCAGTTTCGTGCAGGTCTCCGAGGACAAGAACCAGGCCGAGGCCGAGTATCGCTACACGCTGACGCGCGTGCGCGAGAACGGCGAAAGCATCGCGCTGCTCGGCGGCGAGCAGGAAGAGCGCGACGGCATCGACAAGACGTTTACAAAGGTTCTGCAGCAATGGGCGCGGCTCGCCGGCCAGCACATGCGCACCACGCTGGTGTCGCAGGGCTCCAGCCTGATCGCGCCGATCGTGCCGCTATTGCTGTGCGCGCCAAAATTTCTCGACGGCAGCATGTCGCTCGGACAGGTGATGCAGGCGGCCTCCGCCTTCACCATCGTGCAGACCGCGTTCGGCTGGCTGGTCGACAATTATCCGCGGCTGGCCGACTGGAACGCCTGCGCGCGCCGCATCGCCTCGCTGATGATGTCGCTCGACGGCCTCGAACGCGCCGAGCGCGGCGACGGCATCGGCCGCATCAAGCGCGGCGAGACCGAGGTGGGCGGCCCGATGCTGAGCCTGCAGGATTTCTCGGTCACGCTGGATGACGGCACCGCGGTCGTGGGCGAGACCGAGGTGGCGATCGGCCCCGGCGAGCGTCTGCTGGTGGCCGGCGAATCCGGTACCGGCAAGAGCACGCTGGTCCGTGCGCTGGCGGGGCTATGGCCGTGGGGCGGCGGCAGCGTCAATTTCCATCCCGACCGCCGGCTCTTCATGCTGCCGCAGAAGCCTTACATCCCATCCGGCACGCTGCGCCGCGCCATCGCCTATCCCGGCGCCGCCGAGGACTGGAATCTCGAGCGATCGGCGAGGCCCTGCACAAGGTCGGCCTCGATCACCTCAAGGAAAAGATCGAGGAAGAGGCGCCGTGGGACCAGACCCTGTCGGGCGGCGAGAAGCAGCGCTTGGCGTTCGCGCGCCTGCTGCTGCACAACCCCGACATCGTGGTGCTCGACGAGGCGACCTCGGCGCTCGACGAAAAGAGCCAGGACAAGATGATGCAGATCGTCGTCAACGAACTGCCGAACGCCACCATCGTCAGCGTCGCCCACCGCGTCGAGCTGGAGGCGTTTCACAGCCGCAAGATCGTGCTGGAGCGGCGCAAGGGCGGCGCCAAGCTCGTCAGCGACATCGACCTGATCCCGCGCAAGGGCAAACGCCGCCTGCTCGGCCGCTTCCTGCGCAACCGCAAAACGGCCAAGAAGGCGGCGTAGGTTTTCCGCTCATACCGTCAGCCGCGCAATCTTGTAGCCCGGATGAGCGCAGCGACATCCGGGATCACTCTCGCGCGGCCCCGGATATCGCTTCGCTCATCCGGGCTACATTCGACCTGTTTTGCGCCCGCAAAACCCGCTATGCATGCGCCGCTTCACCGAGGACCGCCGTTTGACGCCCCATAATGATTCCACCGCCCGCGCCGTTCGGCGCGTTCGCCCCGAATGCCGCGCAGGCCGCGATCATTTCGCTGGCGCATCGCTCGCGGCTGAAGCGCGGCGCGTTTCGGCCCATGCTGTCGCGGCTGGTGAACCTGCTGCGCGCGGGCCCTGTCGACGTGCGATATCAGGACGCCTCGTTCCGCTTCTACCATCAGGCCAGCGCCACCGAGCGCGGCGCGCTGTTCAATCCCGCCTACAACATCGAGGAGCTGGATTTTTTGCGCGCGCATGTTCCCCCGGCGGGTCTTCGTCGATGTCGGCGCCAATGTCGGCACCTACGCGCTGGCGTTGGCGCGTCATGTCGGCGCCGGCGGAAAGGTCATCGCGATCGAGCCGCATCCGGTGACGCATGCGCGGCTTGCCTTCAATAATGCGGCATCGGGCTATGCGCAGGTAAAGCTGGTCGCGGCCGCCGCCGGGCCTGCCGACGGCGAATTGCTGATCGAGACCGACGGCGACAATCTCGGCGCCAGCCACATCGTGTCGGGCGAGGCTTCCGCCAAGGCCATCAAGGTGCCGTCGCTGCGGCTGCAGCGCATCCTCGAAGACGCCGGCGTCGTCGCGTGTTGACGCGCTCAAGATCGACGTCGAGGGTTTTGAGGATCGCGTGCTGACCGGCTTCTTCGCCGAAGCGCCACAAGCCCTGTGGCCCCGCGCGGTCGTGATCGAGCATCTGTCAAAGGACGAATGGCTGAACGACTGCATCGCCGACATGCGAACGCGTGGTTATGCCGAGAAAGGCAGGACCCGCAGCAACACGCTGCTGGCGCGCGGCTAGAGCTTCCCGCTCCTCAAACCGCGAGAGAGCTTGATGATGGAACTTCGCGCCCCGACCGCCGTTGTCGCTCCTGGAGCTTCAACCTTCGGGAGACGTGATGCCGATCGAACCGCCGGAGATACCGCCGGCGACACCAGGACAACCGACCGAGCCGCCGATGGAGAATCCTCCGGGCAATCCCAGTCCGGAGATTCCACCACCGGTCCGTGAACCAGGTGAGCCATCTCAACCGCAGGAGTTACCGGGCAAGACGCCGGAGGAGTTGCCGACACGTGGTCCAAACAGCCCTACCACGCCCAATCCCGCCACCGATCAGGGCGCCGGATGATGACGCCGCCTGAACGCGCAATGAATAAGGATGCATGCAACCCATTGCGCCAATGAAATAAAAACCATCCAACCATTTGTAGGTCGCCACAATCCGGCCTAATGATTAGCCGTTCAATCGACCAACTGACATGCCAGTGAGGGCCATTCGTTGCTGTCGAGCCTTATTCTTCCGGGGACCCAGAACATCATGACAAAGCTTCGCATCCTGCTGCTCGCCACGACTGCCTTGACGGCAACGCAGTTCGCGACTTCCGCATCGCAGGCGCAGACCGCGCCGCTCGTCGTGGCGCAAGCCAGGGAAGAGGGTGGCCCTCCCGGCGCGAAGAAGGACGGCCGCGCCGCCGCAGAGGCCCGGCACTCCGCCGCCGGCCGCAGCACCTCAGCGTCCAGCGGCTCCTCCGCCACCCCCGCCGGCCGCAGCTCCGCCGCCCCGTCCCGCACCGCCTCCGCCGCCTCCCGCGGCTGCGCCACCTCCGCGCCCGGCCCCGCCGCCACCTCCGGCAGCTGCGCCCCCGCGCCCGACACCGCCGCCTCCTCCGCCACCCCCGGCTGCCGCGCCGAAGCAACCGGCTGCCCCTCCGCCGCCACCCGCGGCCGCACCTTCGCGTCCGACGCCGCCACCGCCGCCGCCACCGGCCGCTGCACCCACGGCGCCGAAGCAACCGGCTGCGCCGACAACGCCACCCCCGCCTCCTCCGCCGCCGCCTTCATCTCAGAAGGCGACGCCATCGCCCGTGCCGCCGCCCCCGCCGGCGGGTGGAAGGCCACCGGCGCCCGGCACAACGGCACCAGCTCCCACGACCACGCCAGCTCCGGCAGCACCGCCGACCGCCGCGCCGCCTCCGCCGCCCGGCGGCAGCACGACCGCACCGCCGCGCCCCGGCGCACCGCCGAGCGCGGGCGCTCCGACCACACCGCCGGGTCGTCCCGGCGCGCCGCCGCCTGTTGCGCCGAGCGCAGGTGCCCCCACCGCTCCGGGTGCAACGCCCGCCACGCCGCCGGCAGCGGGCACGCCGACATCGCCGCCGCCTGCGGGCCGCACCGGCGGTCCGCCTCCGGGCGCACCCGCCGCACCGGGCGGCGCCACCGCCGCTCCGACGGCGCCAACCGCCGTGCCCGGCACGCCGAATGCTGCGCTGCCTCCAGGCCGGGTACAGAACGCACCGCCGACCATCGCACCTGCTTTCCGGGCCGCACCGACAGTCCAGGCACCGCTTCCGCCGCCGCCACAGCCGCGGCGCGAGAATATGACACCACTCGCCATCGGCGCAGGTGTCGTGGCGGGCGCCGTGATCGGTGCGGTGACCGTCAACGAACTACGCAGCCAGCGGCGCGAGGCCGTCGAAGGCGGCCGTACGGTCTTTTACGAGCCGGACCGCGTCATCATCCGCGACCCCGGCGGGCAGGCGTATGTCCGTGGCAACGACATGAATCGCTTCCGATACGGAGCCCGCGACATCCGCACCGAGACGGTCGGTGGCGATACCCGCACGGTGGTGATCCGTCCTGACGGCAGCGAAGTGATCACCACGGTCGGCGCCGACGGGCGGCTGCTGCGCCGGATCCGGCGCGACCGCTCCGGCCGCGAGATCATCATCATCGACAACAGCTATCGGGACCCCCGCGCGGTCGGCGGCTTCTATGTCGACCTGGCGCCGCCCGTGGTCCGCATGCCCTACAATCGGTACATCGTCGATTCCGAGGAGGCATCGCCGGACGTGCTGTACGAAACCATGATGGCGCCGCCGGTGGAGCGGATCGAACGGCGTTATTCGCTGGACGAAATCCGTTACAGCCCGACCGTGCGCCAGCGCATGCCGAGCATCGACGTCAACACCATCAACTTCGCGCTCGGATCGTGGGAGATTCCGCCCGACCAGGCGGCGAAGCTGCAGGCGATCGCCGACGGCCTCAACCGCGCGATCCAGGAGAACCCGCGTGCGGTGTTCCTGATCGAAGGCCACACCGACGCGGTCGGCAACGACGTCGACAATCTGTCGCTGTCGGACCGCCGCGCCGAATCGGCGGCGACGTTGCTGACGCAGCAGTTCAACGTGCCGGCGGAAAACCTGACCTCGCAGGGTTACGGCGAGCAGTACCTGAAGGAGCAGATCGACGGGCCGAGCGCGATCAACCGGCGCGTCACCATCCGCAACATCACGCCGCTGCTCAACGGCGGACAGGCCTCGCTGCCGCCGCCCCCGCCCGGCACCGCGCCGCCGCGCTGACGCGAGCATCGATCGAATGAAAATGGCCGGGAGCGATCCCGGCCATTTTTTATTGAGCAGTGCGCAGCGTGCCTTGTTCACGCGCTGAGCAGCGCCTGCGGCGACACGCAAGCCTCGCAAATCGCGGCGGCGTGGCGGTGATCGGTGCCGCAGCAGCCGCCGAGAATGCGCATCTTCGGAAATGCCTGCCGGAGCGCGACATAGCGCCGGCCGAGATCGACGGGATCGCCCGCATCCAGCGTTTCGGATTCGTCGAGCTCGGCATGGCTCTTGGTCGAGGCATTGGCCCGCAAACCATGGATGCGCTCGGTCCAGGCTTCGCCGGCCTGCAACGCATCTTCGAAATGCGTGGGGTGCGCGCAGTTGATCAGGAAATATTCGGCCGCGCGGCCGGTCTCGCGATCCACCGCCTCGATCGCCTCGCGCAAGGTTTCTCCCTTCACGAGGCGGCCATTGGTCTCCACCGTGAACGAGATCGCCGACGGCATGCCTTCCGACTGCGCCGCGCGCGCGACGCCGATCGCCTCGTTGACGCTGGTGAGCGTGTAGGCAGTGACCATGTCGGCGCCGCCTTCGGCAAAGGCCGCGATCTGCGCGCGGTGATAGTCTTCGGCTTCCGCGGCATCCATGTTGCCGGCCTTGTAGCCGTCGCCGCGCGGGCCGATGGCGCCGCTGATCACGCAAGGCGCGTCCGGCCGCTCCCAATCCGCGCGCAACTCCTCCAGAAACGCAATCGACCGCGCATTGATCGCGTCGAGCGCAGCGGCATCGTAGCCGAGCTTGAGGCCCCAGTCCGGATTGGCGCGCCATGTCGGGCTGTCGAGCACGAAGCCGGTGCCGTGACGGCGCGCGACCGCAAGATAGGCGGCGTAATATTGCTTCAGCTTCTCGCGTCCATCGGCGCTGTCGAGCAGCACGAAGGCGGCGAAGTGCGGCAGCTCGACGCCTTCGTGGAAGATCAGCGTGGTTTCCATGCCGCCGTCGGTGAGGAAAATGCCGCCGCGATGCTGCGGCAGAGCGTGTCGGTATTTGGCCATCCAATATCTCCAAAACAAAGGACCTCGATACGTCTCGCCTGCATCGGATCAGGTCCGGCGATGTTGGTGCCTCATAGTGTCGCGGCGTCCTAGACGGCTTGCGGTGCAGGTGAACCGGAAGCCTGCAAAGTGATACGAATTCAGAGTGGTTGTGGATTGCGCGGCAGTGCCGCCGCGGCGCGGCAGATGGAGAAACCGTACCATGAGTACAGTTCTGGAGCCCCGGTTGACCAAAGGCGAAGCCACGCGCGAGCGCATTCTCGAAATCGCCGAAGCCGCCGTTCTCGCCAAGGGATTCGACGCCACCTCGATCGAGGAGGTGATCGCGGAAGCCGGCCTCACCAAGAGCGGCTTCTTCTACCACTTCAAGGACAAGAACGCGCTCGCCCGCGAAATGCTTCGCCGCTATGTCGCGACCAACGACCGCTTGTTCGACGACATTTTTGCACGTGGCCGTGAGCTTTCCGACGATCCGCTGCAGGCGTTCCTGATTTCACTCAAACTGCTCGCCGAGACGATGGCCGATCTGCCGAGCGGCCATCCCGGCTGCCTGATCGCGAGCATCTGCTATCAGGAGCGGCTGTTCGATCGCGAAGTGCGCGAGCTGACGGCGCAATCGGTGCGGGACTGGAACGCGCGCTTCCGCACCATCCTGGACGGCATCGCCGCGGTGTATCCGCCGAAGGAACCGGTCGATCTCGGCGATGTCGCCGACATGCTGTCCTGCGTCGTCGACGGCGCCATCATCATGTCCAAGACGCTGAACGATCCAAGGCGGCTCGAGCGGCAGATCCTGATCTTCCGGACCTGCATCAAGCTGATGTTCGCGCCGGCAACGTCGTAGCGAACCAGTTCGGGAAGCCGGCCTTTTCATACACGCCGATGCGCTCGCGCAGCGGTACATTCGGCGTCGTGCTCATGTCGTCGTTGATGGTGCCGACGAGGCTGTTGGGGTGATTATGGTCCGCGACCACGAGGATCAAGGTGTCGTCGCCCCGCGCCTGCGCCCATTTGCGGGCGAGCGCGACGGCGTTGTCGAGCATGATAGTGTCGTAGACCGCGCGCTCCATATCGAGCAGATGCGCGTATTTGTCGATCATCCCGGATTCCACCATCAGAAAGAAGCCGGAACCATTCTTCGAGAGAATGTCGAGCGCCGACTGCACCTGTTCGGTTAGATCGGGCTGATCGGGAGATTTCTTGACGCCGCCGCCCATGAGAAACTTGCGGTCGAGCGCGCCATCCATGTTTCCCGGCGCGAACAGCCCGAGCAATTGGCGCGTGTCGGACTTTGCATTCACCGCATCGAGTTCGGTCCTGGTCGTCACGACCGCATAGCCGGCGTCGCGGAATCGGGCGACGTAGTCGATGTCGTCCTTGCGCCTGGATCCGGCGGCGGCCTGCGGCAGGAAGTTCGCGGCGCCGCCACCCATCAGCACGTCGGGCTTCGCCGCAAGGAACTGCGCCACGATCTCGTCATAGGCGGCGCGGCGGCGGGTATGCGCCACCATCGCCGCGGGCGTCGCGTCCTCGACCTCGGTGTTGGTGACGATGCCGACGGCCATGCCGTGCCGCCGCTTCGCGAGACTCGTGATGGTCTCGACCTTCGGGTCGTCGAACGGGCTTGCCGTGCGGTCCGCATAGACGCCCATGGCAGCTGTTGCCGTCTTGTGGCCGGTCGCGTAGGCGCTCGCCGAGTTCGCCGAATCCGGTGATGATCGAGTCCGAACCCGCGGTTGCGACCAGCGCCATGTGTGGCATGTCGTCGATGGCGAGCTTGCCGCGGCTCTTGCCCTCGGCGATGCACTTGGACAACAGCGCGCGGCGACGCGTTGGCGGGCAACACGCGTCGCCGATGAACAGGATGACATTCTTCGCCTTGCGCGACCCGGTATCGTAGACCGTCCATGTCACGGTGCGGCTGCGCGCGCCGTCGCTGACATCGACGGTCACATTTCCAGGCTTGGACAAGGCGACATTGCGCAGCATCAGCGCCGATTGGTCCTTGCCGTCCTCGCGATCGACGAAATTTCCGCTTTGGCCGAACGCGTCGGAATAGTCCGCGCCATTGACCGTGACCTTCATTTTCACCGGGTCGACAGAGCCGGGAAACTCGACCTTGAAGTCGAACTGGGCGCCGGCGAGGATCTCGGCGCGGTCGATCGGGTAGATGGTCTGTGCGATGCCGCGCTGTGCGGAGATCAGCATCAGGAGGACCGCAGCGGCGAGAGGTTTGATCATGGAGCGTGCACCGGAGCCGGAGTATGCGCGCGCCCGCGGCCATGAGCCGGGGAAGGCTTGGGCCTTGAAGGCATGCGCCCGCTCAGTATCCTATCGCACGCGAATGACGTCCCCGTTACATCATGCCGCGGACAGCCGAGCTGGCCGCGCTCAGCCTTTGCCGCTCTTGTCACTTCCGAGCTGGGGAATGTACGCGCCCTCGCCGGCCGAGAGCAGGCCGGACTTGGTGTAGACATTCAGCTTGGCGCGGGTGTCGGCGATGTCGAGGTTGCGCATCGTCAGCTGGCCGATGCGGTCCGCCGGCGTGAACGGCGCATCCTCCACCTTCTCCATGCTCAGCCGCTCCGGCGCATAGGTCAGGTTCGGGCTCTCGGTGTTGAGGATCGAATAGTCGTTGCCGCGGCGCAGCTCCAGCGTCACCTCGCCGGTGATCATGCCCGCCACCCAGCGCTGCGCGGTCTCGCGCAGCATCAGGGCCTGGGAATCGAACCAGCGTCCCTGATAGAGCAGCCGGCCGAGGCGCATGCCGCTGATGCGGTATTGCTCGATGGTGTCTTCGTTGTGAATGCCGGTGACGAGACGCTCATAGGCGATGTGCAGCAGCGCCATGCCGGGCGCTTCGTAGATGCCGCGGCTCTTCGCCTCGATGATGCGGTTCTCGATCTGGTCGCTCATGCCAAGGCCGTGCCGGCCGCCGATGGCGTTGGCTTCGAGGAACAGCGCGACGGGATCGGTAAAGGTCTGGCCGTTCAGCGCGACCGGCTGGCCATCCTCGAAACGGACGGAGACCGTTTCGGCCTTGACGACGCAGTCGTCGCGCCAGAACGGCACGCCCATGATCGGGTTGACGATCTTGATGCCGCTGTCGAGTTGCTCGAGATCCTTGGCCTCATGGGTGGCGCCGAGCAGATTGCTGTCGGTCGAATAGGCCTTTTCGGCGCTCATCTTGTAGGCAAAACCGTGCGCGGTCATGAACGCCGACATCTCGGCGCGGCCGCCGAGTTCGTCGATGAACAGCTGGTCGAGCCAGGGCTTGTAGATGCGCAAGCCCGGATTGGTCAAAAGGCCGTAGCGGTAGAAGCGCTCGATATCGTTGCCTTTATAGGTGGAGCCGTCGCCCCAGATGTTGACGCCGTCTTCCTTCATGGCCGCCACCAGCATCGTGCCGGTCACCGCGCGGCCGAGCGGCGTGGTGTTGAAATAGGCGATGCCGCCGGTCGAGACGTGAAACGCACCGGCCTGGATGGCGGCGATGCCCTCGTGAACCAGTTGCGTGCGGCAATCCACCAGGCGGGCTTTCTCGGCGCCGAATTCCATCGCCTTGCGCGGGATCGCGTCGTAATCGGCCTCGTCGGGCTGACCGAGATTGGCGGTATAGGCAAAGACCTTCGCGCCCTTCTGCTTCATCCAGAGCAGCGCGGCTGAGGTGTCGAGGCCGCCCGAAAAAGCGATGCCGACTTTGTCGCCCTTGGGCAGGCTTTTCAGAATCGTACTCATGGAATGTCCAATCGGTCGAGGTAACGGGTGCCGCTCACGGCTTTAAGGGCGCGAATAACAAATTTCGCAGGGATGGGCACGCGTTTAATGGCGCCCGACAGGTCCGACTAGGCCGCCGTGCGCCGGCGCAGGCGCCGCCACAGGCGGTTGCCGGGCCGGCCCCAGCGCGCCAGGGCCGCTTCGACCTGCGCATCCGAAAACCGCGTCGCCGGCCAGCGGTAAATCCAGGCATAAGCCAGCCAGATCACGAAGAAGCTGACGAGGCCGGCAGCGGCGACATCGGTAAAGAAGTGCCCGCCGAACGCCATCCGCAGCACGGACGTGACGACCCCGAACGCGGTCGCCGCCACATAGGCCAGCGGCCGCCATGCCGGCGGCGTCAGCGCCGCGGGCGCGTAGGTCCAGAATGCGGTGGCGCCCTCGCCGGAGAAGAACGAGCAGTTACGCCCGCACTCGCCGCGCGGATCCCACCACGGCACGAACTGCCAGGGACCGTTGAACTCGGTCACCATCACCGGCCGCGGCCGTCCCCAGTAGCTCTTGAAGGTGAGATTGGTCAGCACGACCGCGGACAGCAGGATCGTCACCAGCAGAAACACCGCGGCGCGCCCGGGAACCAGCATCGGCCGGTTCGGCCGCAGCAGTTTTGCCACGATGGCAAACAGCGCCGGCAGCGCCAGCGCCCACGCGATCCACATCGCGCCGTCGCGCGCGAAGGCGGCAAGCCCGTGCTGCTTCAACGGAAACGACGCGCTCGCAGAATCGAAAAACAGCGCCGCCAGTTTCAGGTCGAGTTCGGGGAAAATCCCGAACAGCAGTCCGATGACGAGCGACAGGCCCAACGCGATAACAAGTCCGGTCCGATTCATGGCGCGGGGTTTAGCCGAGGCGATGGGGGATGAAAAGGCAGAAGCTCGCCAGGAAAGCGTCACGCGTGCGGCGGAGATTGCGACGGCAACGGCGGCGGTGGCCGCAATGGCGGCCTCGGCTCACGCCAGGCGCCGGCGGAGCGGCCCGCGATCATCCAGTAGATCAGGCCGGCCACGATGCCCGCGCCGGTCAGGATTTCGAGATGACGGCGCACGATGCCGTCGAACTTCAAAGTGTTCGTATCGAACGGAACCAGACCGAGATAGCAGGCCGCGCCGACGATCGCGCCGCCCAGCGCATAGGCCAGCACGCTGCGGATGTAGAACGCTTCCGTGATCAGGACCACGATCAGCGCCGGCAGCAGCGCAAAGCCGGACAGGAAGATGAAGCCGAAGCCGAGAATCACGTTGATCGCGCCCTGGTCGATCCCACCCGTATCGAGATCGCTGAACTCCGGATAGAGCACCGCGACGACCACGATCATCCCTGCCACGAAACAGGCGGCGAGGAAGCCGAAGAAGACGACGAAGAGGCGGCCGATCAGGGACATGGCCGGGTCCGTCCGCGAGCATAATCAGCGTTGCTTTCTCCGCTGTCATGCCCGGGCTTGTACCCGGGCATCCACGCCTTGCTTTGTCGAGAGGACGCAAAGACGTGGATGGCCGGGACAAGCCCGGCCATGACGAACTTTGGTGCTGTCGTCATGATCAATCCGTCATCGCCATCGCGCGCAGCGCCTCGCGCTCGCGGACGGACAGTTTTTCGGTCTCCGACTTCAACTGGCCGCAGGCGGCGAGGATGTCGCGGCCGCGCGGGGTGCGGACCGGCGAGGAATAGCCGGCGTTGAAGATGTATTCGGAGAATTTTTCGATCTGCTCCCAGTCCGAGCACTCGTACTTGGTGCCCGGCCACGGGTTGAACGGAATCAAATTGATCTTCGCCGGAATGCCCTTGAGCAGTTTGACCAGCAGCTTGGCGTCATCCATGGAATCGTTGATGCCCTTGAGCATCACATATTCGAAGGTGATGCGCCGGGCGTTCGACGCCCCCGGATAGTCGCGGCAGGCCTGCAGCAATTCGGCAATCGGATATTTGCGGTTCAGCGGCACCAGTTCGTTGCGCAACTCGTCGCGCACCGAATGCAGCGAGATCGCCAGCATGACGCCGATCTCGTCGCCGGTGCGGATGATGTTCGGCACCACGCCCGAGGTCGACAGCGTGATGCGGCGGCGGGAGATGCCGATGCCTTCATTATCCGCAACGATCAGAAGCGCATCGCGCACCGCGTCGAAATTGTAGAGCGGCTCGCCCATGCCCATCATGACGACGTTGGTGACGAGCCGGCTGCCGGTCGGCGTCTCGCGATCGGCCCAGTCGTTGAGGCGGTCGCGCGCCACCATGATCTGGCCGACGATTTCGCCGGCGGTGAGGTTGCGCACCAGCCGCTGCGTGCCGGTGTGGCAGAACGAGCAATTCAGCGTGCAGCCGACCTGCGAGGAAACGCACAGCGTGCCGCGGTCGGTCTCGGGAATGTAGACGCACTCGACTTCATGCGCCTTCTGGAACGCGTCACCGCTCGGCAGCCGCAGCAGCCATTTGCGGGTGCCGTCGTTGGAAACCTGCTCGGCGACCACTTCGGGGCGGTCGACGGTAAAATGCTGCTCCAGCTGGGCACGCATGTCCTTCGAAATGCTGGTCATCTCGTCGAACGCCTTGGCGCCGCGGACATACATCCAGTGCCAGAGCTGCTGCGTGCGCATCTTGCGCTGCGCAGGCGCCACGCCGATCCCGCCCAGCTGCTCGGCGATCTCGGCGCGCGACAGGCCGATCAGCGAAGGCTTTGCCGGCGGCACATAGGTTTCGAGCGGAATTTTCTCGAGCGGCGCCACGGAAGAGGAAAGCGACATTAATTCACACGAGATGGTTGGAGCGGGTGCGTAGGGTGGGCAAAGCGCAGCGTGCCCACCGCAAGCGTCAATGGTGGGCACGGCGCGTCCCGCGCCTTTGCCCACCCTACGAAGTAGCTCTCAAATAGGCCTTTAGAGCCCCCTAAACAACGCCAATGTGGGCTTAAAGCGAAGGCCTAGCGCTTGCAATCCTGCGCCAGCCGGTCGAGCGCCTGGGACAATCCCTTCAGGGAGAAGACGTCGATGGTTTCGGTGCCCTTGGCGGAGACGCCCTTGACGGTGACTTCGGCGGATTTGCGCATGGCGGCGACCATCTGCTCTTCTTCCGCGGCGTTCTTGATCCAGAGCCCGTCGCCCTGGGTATACATCGCAAAGGCCGAGCCGCCGACCTCGAGCGAGGATTCCGAGCCGGGCTTCAGCGCATATCCGATCATGATCGAAACTTCATTGACGACTTTTTCGGCCGGACGCGTCGAGACGAAGGCGTAGGCGGGATCGCGCGGGCGATTCGGCGGATTGGTTTTGGATGACGACGGCTTCGCCAGCGCAAAGCAAACTTTTCTGCCGTTTGGCATCGCCGTATAGGCGCCCCAGGTGCCGAATTGGCCGATCAGGGTGGGGTCCGCGCCGCCGGCAGCGGCGGCTGCAGGACCCGGTGCGGGCGTCGCAGGCTTGGCCGCGGAAGGCTTTGCCGCCGGAGCAGGGGCCGGCGCAGGTTTCGGCGCTTCCTTGGTGCCCTTCGGAGCAGGGGTTTGTGCTTGCGCGAGGGATACCGTCCCACACAACGCCGCAATAGCAACCAGAAATGTCGGTATTCGCAACACGGACAACTGGTTCCCTCATCATTGTGACTGCAAGATGGCCCGAGCGTGCGTCGCGCCGCCGGGGGATGGATAGCCGGGAAATGATTTTTTGGGAAGGCGGATACGATGTCGCGCACCGTCGCAGCCGCGCTTTTCGACGGAGCTCCCTTTAATCTTAAAGAAATCAGGCGCGCGGGATTTGCTTTCAGCCTTTCGGCCGGCGCTCGCGCTGTTCCTGCCACTGCGCATCGGTCCATTGCAGCAGATCTTCGGCGCCGGAACTGCGCAAATGCGCGCCGCCGTCCTGCACCACCATCTCGCCATTGATATAGCCGGCCTGGTCGGAAATCAGAAAGCTCGCCAGATTGGCAAGCTCGTCATGCTCGCCGGCGCGGCCGAGCGGATTGCGTTGCGCCCAGCTTTGATCGCGTCCTTCGGGACGCAGCTGGCCCGAAGCGCCCGGCGTCGGAAACGCACCGGGCGCGATCGCGACCGTGCGTACGCCCTTCGGCCCCCACTCCACCGCAAGACTCCGGGTCATCGCGAGCACCGCGGATTTCGCCATCGCCGACGGCACCGTGAAGGCGCGGCCGGTGATCGTCGAGGTCGACAGGATGCTCAGCACGACGCCCGCGTGCTTGCCGTCGATCCAGCGCCGGCCGGCGGCGAGCGTGCAGTACATCGTGCCGTGCAGCGTCGGCGCCAGGATCGCATCGGCGGCGCGCGGCGACAGATGTTCGGTCTGCGCGATGAAGGTCGCGGCGGCATTGTTGACGAGAACGTCGAGCGGCGCTTCGCGCCAGATCTGGTCCATCATGGCATCGACCGCGGCGCCGTCGCGGATATCGCAGCCGATCACGCCGACCTTGCCGCCGAGTTCGCTGCGCAGGCGCGCGGCTGCCGTCTCCAGCATGTCGATCCGGCGGCCGCAGATGATCAGCTCGGCGCCGAGCTCGACGAAGCGGCGCCCCATCGCAGCCCCGAGCCCCGAACCGCCGCCGGTGACCAATACCCGCTTGCCTGCCAGCAGACCCTTTTCAAACATCGTTCGAATCCCCTTCAAGTCCCTTTGGACTACCATGACGCCATGCGCCTGAAGCGGATTGTAGCCTGCCTTTAAATCCGGCAAGAAGCATCCAGCCTTTTTCTTTCCCGGTCCGAAACCAGGTGCGCCCATGAAAGCCATTCTCTGCTCGCAATATTGCCAACCCGACGATCTCGTGCTGGCCGATGTCCCCGATCCGGTGGCCGAGCCGGGACAGGCGGTGATTGCGATCAAGGCGGCGGCGCTGAATTTCTTCGACATCCTGATGATCCAGGGCAAGTACCAGATCAAGCCGCCGTTCCCGTTTTCACCGGCGGCCGAAGTCGCCGGCGTGATCGAAAGCGTCGGCGAGGGCGTCACCAGCCTGAAGGTCGGCGACCGCGTGGTGGCGTCCTGCGGCCATAACGGCGCGCGCGAGAAGATCGCGCTGCCGGCGAACACGATCGTGAAAATTCCCGACAATCTGGATTTCGATCGCGCCGCCGGGATCATCATCATCTACGGCACCGCGCTGCACGCGCTGGAAGACCGCGCCAGCCCGAAGCCCGGCGAGACGCTCGCCGTGCTCGGCGCGGCCGGCGGCACCGGACTTGCGGCCTGCGAACTCGGCAAGCTGATGGGCCTCAAGGTCATCGCCTGCGCGTCCTCGGACGAGAAACTCGAATTCGCCAAGGCGCATGGCGCCGAACTGACGCTGAACTACGCCAAGGAAGACCTCAAGGAGGGGTTGAAACGGCTGACCGGCGGCAAGGGCGTCGACATCGTTTTCGATCCGGTCGGCGGCACCTACGCCGAGGCAGCGCTGCGTGCCATCGCCTGGGAAGGCCGCTTCCTGGTGATCGGCTTTCGCCGCCGGCGACATTCCGAAGATGCCGCTGAACCTCGCGCTGCTCAAGGGCTGCGACATCCGCGGCGTGTTCTGGGGCGCGTGGACCAGGCTCAACGCCGAGAAGAACCGCGTCAATCTGGAAAAGCTCGTGAAGTGGACTGCGGAAGGCAAGATCTCCTCGCATGTCGACCGCACTTTTCCGCTGGCGCAGACCGCCGAAGCGCTGAAAGTGCTCGCCGGCCGCAAGGCCATGGGCAAGGTGATTCTGCATCCCTGATGCAGGATGATCCGATCATGCGTTGAGTTGGCGTCGACGCCAAACAGCGTAAACGGCCCCGAGCGGGTTGCGAGCCGTATCTGTGTCGCGATGCAACACAGGTAGCCGATGTTACGTCACAGGAGATGTCGTCGGTAACAATGCGTGCTCCCAACTCGCGTCATGCCGCTTCTTCGCCGCAATCATACCAAAATATTTCCTCATTCCCCCGGCCCGCGGTCGTCTTTTGAACCCAATCCGCGTGCGATTTTAACTATCACGCGGAGGTGCTCCTGTACGTCAGCAAGAGCAAGAAGTAGGTGCAGGGGACGCGTGCGGTTGTTGCGTTCGAGGTAGTGGGGAACATCATCATGGCGGAATAATAACAGGCCGGCTCAGCCGAGAGATCCGTTCGACCAGTTCGATGAAGCCATCAGCGATCCGCGGCTGTATGAAGCCGATCAATCCAGATACGAGCAGCTGCGCGCGCAGTTGCGATATACGCCACAGCACGACGAGCCCCAGCCGCAATACGAACAGGCTCAGTACGAGCAGGCTCAATACGAACAGCCCCGCTACGAGCAGCCCTTTGCGGTGTCGTTCGAGCGGACCGACGTACTGCCGGAGGAAATGCCGCCGCACGAGGCGGTGCCGCTGTTCCTCTCCAACTATGAGGAAGAGCATCATCAGCAGCTTTCTGAATACGGCTTACGGACGGCAACCGGCGGTTCGGCAGCGGCGGACCGAAGAAAGCGCGCGCGGGACGCGTCGTGGCCGGCGTCGCGATCGTATCGGCGATCGCCGCGATTCTCGCGCTGTTTTCGATCAACTCGACCCGTAACGTCATTTTCAACGCCTCGCTCGGCGGAGGTGGAGGCGGTGCACCGCCGTCCGCCGCCCAGCTTGCCGCGGCGGTTCCGGAGCCGGCGCAGCCGCAGCGCAGCGTCGCAGCACCGCCGCTTGCCGCCGAGCCGACCGGCGCCGAGATCGCAGCCGCGCGTCGCACGTCGCCCAATGCGGTGGCATCGGGATCGCCGTCGCGCGACGAAATCGCTGCGGCCTATCAAAGCGCGCTCAAGGGCAAGGTTGGGGCGCCTGAGCCGGTAGCGCGCGAGGCAGCCCAGGTTGCCGCGGTAGCGCCGAGCAGCCCCGGTCCTCGCGGCCGTGCCGACCGTCGCGCCGGCCGTTCGCGAGCCCGCTCCGGCGCCGCGCGAGGCCGCACCGGCACCGGTGCGGCGCATCGACCCCGACGAGCTTGCGGCGCTGCTGAAGCGGGCGAAGGGCCTGCTTGCGATCGGCGACATTACCTCCGCCCGGCTGCTGCTCGAACGGGCCGCGGACGCGCAGGAACCGGAAGCCGCGCTGATGCTGGCGGGAACATACGATCCGCAGGTTCTGGGCAGCCAGGATTTGCGGAGCGTCGCGCCCGATCCCGAGGCGGCGAAGGTCTGGTACCAGAAGGCCGCCCAGATGGGCTCGGCTGATGCGAAGCGGCGGCTTGGTCAGTTGAACTAAACTTTTGAAGTGAAGCGTCTCCCCGGAAATTGATCCGGGGTAGGACTTCGGTCCGCGCCAAGAAAACGCTACAGCTGAAATCTAAAGCCGTTTGGATCCTGATCCTGTCAGGGCCCGAGCGGCTTTAGGCAATACTGAGGTCCAGCGCAGAGGATATTTTATGCGACATTTGTTGGGAATGGCATTGCTCGCCATGACGATGGCGTGTGGCAATATGGCGGCCCAGGCCGCCGAGACGGAATACGATCCAGCCAAGGTCAGCGAAAGCCTGAAAGCGATTTTCCAGTTCGGTTCGGTCTCCACCAAGCAGGCGCTGAACGCGAACACGGTCACGCTGATCTCGGGAACGATCGGCGGCACCTATGTGCAGTTCGGTGCCGACCTCGCTTCCGTGCTCGACGACGGAAACAAGTTGCGCGTACTTCCGATCGTCGGGCGCGGCTCCGTGCAGAGCGTGGCCGACATCCTGTTCCTGCAGGGTGTCGACCTCGGCATCGTGCGGGCCGATACGCTCGACTATCTCGAGAAGAAGGGCTTTGCGAAGGACATCAAGAAGCAGTTCACCTATGTGACAAAGCTCTACAATGAAGAGATGTACGTCATCGCGCCGAAATCGGTGACCAGCATCAGCCAGCTCAACGGCAAGAAGGTCAGCGTCGATCTTCCCAACGGCGGCACCTTCGTCACCGCCGCCGTGGTGTTCGAGCGGCTCGGCATCAAGCCGAATTTCCTCTACGTCGAACAGCGCATCGCGATGGAGAAGATGCGGGCCGGCGAGATCGATGCGGTGATCGCCGTCGGCGGCAAGCCGTACAAGTCGGTCAGCGCTTTCAGCGACGACCGCTTCCACCTCGTTCCGGTCGAGTATTCGCGGCCGCTGCAGACCGATTATCTGCCCGCGACGCTGACGTCGAAGGATTATCCCAACCTGATCGCGGAAGGGCAGAAGGTCGACACCATCGCGGTGCCCGCCGTGCTCGCCGCCTACAACTGGGCCCCCAATACCGATCGCTACCGCAAGCTGGCGCAGTTCGTCGATGCGTTCTTCGCAAAATTTCCGACGTTCCAGAACCCGCCCTTCCATCCGAAATGGAAGGAGGTCTCGTTGTCGGCGCCGTTGCCCGATTGGCAGCGCCTGCCGGTCGCCGAGCAATGGCTCAAGACCCACAATGTCGAGGCGGTGGCGCGCGCCAGGTTCGACGAATTCCTGAAACAGAGCCCGGCGACCGCGGCAACCGTGAAGACCGACACGGATCGGGAAACCCTGTTCAAGCAGTTCCAGGCCTGGGAAGCCGATCGAAGCGCGCGGGCGCAGGGCCCTGCTCCGGCGCCGCGCTAGAGCGAGTAAACCGGAGCCCCGTTCCGATTCACTTCGGAGCGGAGCTCTTCGTTTTCAATCCGTCGCTTCAGCGGCGTCGACACCGCGCTTCAGCGCGGCGCGAGCGGCGTCGCGATGCTCCTGCGTGATATGGCCGGCGACCATCCGGATGGCGGTGGCCAGCACGGCCGCATCGTCGGTAAAGCCGAGCAGCGGCAGCATGTCCGGCATGAAATCGAACGGCAGGATGAAATAGGCGACGGCGCCGAGCAGCGACGCCTGCACGTGACGCGGCGTCTGCTTGTCGAACGCGCAGTAATAGGCGGCAAGCAGGTCTTCGGAGAAGGGAAGCTGCGCCACCACCTGCTTGAACTTGATCCAGAAGCGCCGGCGCACGCTTTCGCGGTCCTGCGCCAGCCGGTCGGCCGGTTCGAAACCCACGGTGTGATCGGACGAAGCGTGATCGGACGAAGCCATCGCGGCGGCGCTCCCTCAAAGTTCCGGCGCGGCACTTCGCCGCGGTTCGGCACATCGATGAAGAATTGGTGATGTTCGCCCCGCCCCGCAAGATCGCAAAGCGACGAACTCAGGCGACGCCCAATTGTCTCGCGATCGCATTCATCGCCTTGGCGAGATCGATATCGAGCCGGGTGACGCCGCCGGCGTCGTGCGTCGCCAGCACCACTTCCACCGTCTTGTAGACGTTCTTCCATTCCGGATGATGATCGTTCTTTTCCGCGACCAGCGCGGCGCGCGACATGAATCCGAAGGCTTCGTTGAAGTCCTTGAAGGTGAACGTCCGTGCGATCGCCTCGCGTCCCGATGTCTCGGACCAGCCCGAAAGTTCCGCCAACGCCGATTTCCGCGCCTCCGCCGACAGCCGTTCCGCCATGATCGCCTCCCGTTCAGACTGCCCTGATCCTAACACCGCACGTCGCATCGGGGTCCACCTGATCCAGGATCATGTCGCACCGATCGCCAACCGGGCGGCCGGTAACCATGACGCAGATGTAACAATCGTTAATCGGGGAAATTTGCTAGGCTAGGCCGGTAACTTTGGCGGCGGCATGAAATTACACCTCGAACGATCACCCGGGGATCGATGAGCGACGGCACCCTCCCCTCGCAAAACCTGGCCCCACCCTCGCCGCGCTCAGCGAAACGGCGGCTGACCTTCGTCACGCTGGCCGGCGTGCTGGCCATCGTCGGCGCGCTGGCGGCCGGCTATTACTTTGCCATGCGGCCGGTGACGCTGCGGATCGCGGTCGGCCCCGCCAACAGCGACGACCTCAAGGTCGTGCAGAACCTGACGCAGGCCTTCAACAACCAGCGCAACAGCGTGGTCCGGCTGCGCCCGGTGCAAACCGACGGCGCGCTGGCGAGCGCCAGTCTGCTCGGCGAAGGCAAGGCCGACCTTGCCATCATCAGGGGCGACCTCGATGTGCCGAAGAATGCGCAGGCCGTGGCGACCTTGCGCAAGAACGTCGTGGTGATCTGGGTGCCGCCGGCCGTCAAGACCAAGGGAAAGAAGGCCGCGCCCGCTATCACGAAAATCAGCCAGCTCACCGGGCGGCGCATCGGCGTCGTCGGCCGCACCCAGGCCAATGTCAATCTGCTCAAGGTGATCCTGCGGCAATACGGCGTCGATCCGGCAAAGGTCGACATCGTCCAGTTCCCCGCCAACGAGGCGGCCGAGGCGATCCGCAACCAGAAGGCGGATGCCTATCTCGCCGCCGGCCCGGTCAACAGCAAGATCACCACCGACGCGATCGCAGCTTCCGCGCGCGACGGCGGTACGCCGAAATTCCTCGCCATCGAGTCCGCCGAGGCGATTGCGCAGAACCATCCCGCCTATGAGGCTTCCGAAATCCCCGCCGGAACCTTCGGCAGCGCGCCGAGCCGGCCCGAGGAAGAGGTCAAGACCATCAGCTTCTCGCACCACATCGTGGCGCGCAGGGGCGTGGCGGAATCGACCGTCGCCATCTTCACCCGGCAATTGTTCGCCGCGCGCCAGACGCTGAAGAACGAATTTCCGCTGGCCGCCAAGATCGAGACGCCCGACACCGACAAGGACGCCACCATTCCCGTGCATCCCGGCGCCGCCGCCTTTGTCGACGGCGAGGAAAAGACCTTCCTCGACCGCTACAGCGATTACATCTGGTGGTCGCTGATGGCGGCGTCGGCGATGGGCTCGGTCGGCGCCTGGTTCGCCGGCGCGCTCAAGAAGGACGAGCGCAACATGAACACCTCGCAGCGCGACCGCCTGCTCGACATGCTCACCGCCGCGCGCCAGTCCGATTCGATGGACGACCTCGACCAGATGCAGGCCGAAGCCGACGCCATCCTGCGCGACACGCTGCAATGTTTCGAGCACGGCGCGATCGAGGAAGGCACGCTGACCGCGTTCAACATCGCGATCGAGCAGTTCCACAACGCCGTGGCCGACCGCAAGGCGCTGTTGATGAGCGTGCCGCAAAACCTGCAGCGCGCCAGCGCGCAATTCCGCGCCGCCAGCACCGCCTGAGCGGCGCATCCTGTAATCGAGCCGTCATCAATCCTTTCTACCCCTGTCGTCGCGATTGCTGCATTCTCGCGCCGATCCAGGAGGCTCGCATGACGTTGAGGATTTCGCGCGGATTTTCGCGGCGTCGTTTTCTCGCCACCGCCGGCAGTACGGCGATAGGCGCGCTGGCGACGCCCTATCTCAGCCGCGCCGCCGACCGGCCGATCGTGACCTCAGGCGTGCAATCCGGCGATATCGGCACCGATAGCGGCGTGGTGTGGGCGCGCGCCGACCGTCCGTCGCAGATGCTGGTCGAGGTCGCGACCACGGAATCGTTCGCCAATGCGCGATCGCTGCCGCCGGTCGCGGCGCTGCCCGAAAGCGATTTTACCGCCAAGCTGCTGCTGGAAAATCTGCCGGCCGGGCAGGACATGTTCTACCGCGTCCGGTTTCGCGATCTTGCCGACATCAATGTCGCGAGCGAGCCCGCGCTCGGGCGCTTCCGCACCGCACCCGGCGACCGGCGCGACGTCAGTTTCGTCTGGGGCGGCGACGTCGCCGGACAGGGCTGGGGCATCAACCCCGACGACGGCGGCATGTTCACCTTCGCCACCATGCGCAGGCATCGCCCGGACTTCCTGCTGCATTCCGGCGACACCGTCTATGCCGACGGACCGATCAAGAGCGAGGTGACGCTTCCCGACGGCAAGGTCTGGAAGAATGTGACGACACCCGAGAAGGCAAAGGTCGCCGAAACGCTCGATGAATTCCGCGCCGCCCACAAATATAATTTCATGGACGAGCATGTGCGCGCCTTCAACGCCGAGGTGCCTATCTTCGTGCAATGGGACGACCACGAGGTCACCAACAACTGGTCGCTGTCGAAGCAACTGCCCGCGACCTACAAGGAACGCAACATCGCCCTGCTCGCCGCCCGCGCGGCGCGCGCGTTCCACGAAATGTATCCGATCCGCGAGAGCATCGCGGAGCCGGGACGGGTCTATCGCACGCTCAATTACGGCCCGCATCTCGACGTCTTCATGCTGGACGAGCGCAGCTATCGCGGCCCGAACGGGCCGAACCAGCAGGACAGTTACGGACCCGAAAGCTTCTTCCTCGGACCGGAACAGATGGCCTGGCTGAAGCGAGGGCTGTTGAACTCGCGCGCCACCTGGAAGGTGATCGCATCGGATATGCCGCTTTCGATCATCGTTTATGACGATGCCGCCAACAAGAAGGGCTCTGAAGCCGTGGCGCAGGGCGACGGCCCGCCGCGCGGCCGCGAGCTGGAAATCGCCGACCTGCTGCGCTTCATCAAGGCATCAGGCGTCGTCAACACGGTGTGGCTGACCGCGGATGTGCACTACGCGGCGGCGCACTACTACAATCCCGACAAGGCGCAATTCCAGGAGTTCGATCCGTTCTGGGAGTTCGTCGCCGGCCCGCTGCACGCCGGCACGTTCGGCCCGAACGAACTGGACAACACCTTTGGCCCCGAGGTGAAATTCATCAAGGCGCCGGGACCGGGCAAGCAGAACCTGCCGCCGTCGGCCGGCATGCAGTTCTTCGGCCATGTCGGGATCGACGGCACAGACCGGCCAGATGACCGTGACCCTGCGCGATCGCGCCGATGTCGCGCTGTGGTCGACCACGCTTGAACCGAAGCCGGTGTAAGGCCGACCGACGGAACAGAGCGGTCTAGCCGCAGCGCGATCGCTGTCGCAACATCGCTTCCAGCGCGTCGCTCGAACAGGGCTTTGGCAGCCGCGGCTTTGCCGCGAAGGCGGCCGGAAGCCCGACCTCGGCGCCGTAGCCGGTGACGAAGACAAACGGAATTTTGAGCGCCTCCAGCCGTTCGGCCACCGCAAAACTCTTCTCGCGGATCAGGCTGACGTCGAGCAGCGCGAAATCCGGCGGCCGGTCGGCGATCATGTCGAGCGCCCTGGCCACGTTCCCGGCCGTCCGCACCGTCTTCACCCCGAAGCCCAAAAGCCTGTCTTCGAAATCGAGCGCAATGAGTGGGTCGTCTTCGACGATCAACACGTCATCGGGCATGCCGTCAGAGGAGGCGGGTTCCATGTCTCTCGCCAGTTCAGGGTTCAGCCGTTGATCAGGAGCCCGGGCCGAAGCCCCGGAAGGCGCAAGTGCCCCGCCGACACCAAGAAGCATATCGCGGGTTCCGGAACTGAAACCATCACATGTCGTTTCTATCGTCTGTCCACTAGTGAACACATAACTCGGGTTGGATCGATTATTGTGCGCCGGCGGGGAGCGGGGAACCTTCGATGATGTCGAGACACGAGAGGCGGCCAGCGGTCGGCCGTTCAACAATTTGCTGCGCCGCCTGAACGAGGCCGATTTTGCGTTGATCGAACCGCATCTCGTCCCGGCCGACGCCGCGCCGAACGACCTGCTCTACAGCCCCGGCGACGACGTCGAGACCGTGCATTTCCCCTGCGGCCCCAGCCTGGTGTCCTACATGGTCACCAACGAGGACGGCCGCGATGTCGAGACCATCCTGATCGGCCGCGAAGGCGCGGTCGGCGGCATCGTCAGCCAGGGCTATCTGCCGGCCTATACGCGCATCACCGTCAAATTCGCCGGGCCGTTCGTGCGGTTGCCGGTCGCCAAGCTCGACGCGGCCAAACTGAAGTCGCGCACCCTGAGCAACGTCTTCGCGCGCTATGCCGACTGCATGCTGGCGCAGATCTTCCAGTCCACCGCCTGCAACGCCATCCATTCGATCGAGCAGCGGACGGCGAAATGGATCATTTCGGCGATGGACCGCACCGAGGGCGACGAGGTGGTGCCGCTGACCCACGAGCAACTGGCGACCCTGCTCGGGGTCGGCCGCTCCTACACCAGCCGGGTGATCCAGACCTTCAAGGCGGAGGGCACGCTGGAGACCCGCCGCGGCTCGATCCTGGTCCGCAACCCCGACGCCCTGCGGCTACGGTCCTGCCAGTGCAACGAGGCCGTGAAGACCCATTTCGAGGAAGTGCTGCGGGGGGTCTATCCCGACCCGGAAAAGGACAATTAGGGCCGGCTGAGACGCCCAAATCGGCTAACCAACTGCCAAACAAACCATTGTTTTTTGGCGTTTTCTGACTATATTGCGCCGCAACGCGTAAGGTGTGCCCGGTCCTTTTGGCCGGGCTTCCTTTTTGGGGGGAAAGCGCCCCCATCTAATTCCAGGTTTTAGAAGCGCGATCCGGAAAAGTGGGTCCCGGTTTTCCGGCGAGATCGCGCATCCACCATGCACGACCAGAAGAAGAGCCATGAACCTTCGTAACGTCGCCATCATCGCCCACGTCGACCACGGCAAGACCACCCTCGTCGACCGCCTGCTGCAGCAATCCGGCACCTATCGCGAGAACCAGAAGGTGACCGAGCGCGCGATGGACTCCAACGATCTGGAGCGCGAGCGCGGCATCACCATTCTGGCCAAGGCCGCCTCGGTGCAGTGGAAAGACACCCGCATCAACATCGTCGACACCCCCGGCCACGCCGATTTCGGCGGCGAGGTCGAGCGCATCCTCAACATGGTGGACGGCGCGCTGGTGCTGGTCGACGCCGCCGAAGGCCCGCTGCCGCAGACCAAGTTCGTGGTCTCCAAGGCGCTCAAGGTCGGGCTGAAGCCGATCGTCGTCATCAACAAGGTCGACCGCCCCGACGCGCGCCCGACCGAAGTCATCAACGAGGTGTTCGACCTGTTCGCGGCACTCGACGCCAGCGAAGAGCAGCTCGACTTCCCGATTCTCTACGGGTCGGCCAAGCAGGGCTGGATGGCCGACAGCCCCGATGGTTCGCAGGAAGCCGGCATGCAGCCGCTGTTCGACCTGATCGTGCGCCACGTCGCGCCGCCGACCGTCGAGGAAGGCCCGTTCCGGATGATCGGCACCATTCTCGAAGCCAACCCCTATCTCGGCCGCATCATCACCGGCCGCATCACCTCCGGTTCGATCAAGCCGAACCAGCAGGTCAAGGTGCTCGGCGCCGACGGCAAGACCATCGAAACCGGCCGTATCACCAAGATCCTCGCCTTCCGCGGCATCGAGCGCACGCCGCTGGAGGAAGCCGACGCCGGCGACATCGTCGCGATTGCCGGCCTCACCAAGGGCACCGTCGCCGACACCTTCTGCGATCCCTCGGTCGAGACGCCGCTGGTGGCGCAGCCGATCGATCCGCCGACGGTGTCGATGTCGTTCATCGTCAACAACTCGCCGCTCGCCGGCACCGAAGGCGACAAGGTGACCTCGCGCATGATCCGCGACCGCCTGCTGCGCGAGGCCGAAGGCAATGTCGCGCTGCGCGTGGTCGAGGCTTCCGACAAGGATTCGATGGAAGTCTCCGGCCGCGGCGAATTGCAGCTCGCGATCCTGATCGAGACCATGCGCCGCGAAGGTTTTGAACTCTCCGTGTCGCGTCCGCGCGTCGTGCTGCAGAAGGACGAAGCCACCGGCGAGTGGCAGGAGCCGATCGAGGAAGTCGTGATCGACGTCGACGAGGAGCATTCCGGCGTCGTCGTGCAGAAGATGAGCGAGCGCAAGGCCGAGATGATCGAGATGCGCCCGTCCGGCGGCAACCGCCTGCGGCTGGTGTTCTACGCGCCGACCCGCGGCCTGATCGGCTATCAGGGCGAATTGCTGACCGACACCCGCGGCACCGCGATCATGAACCGCCTGTTCCACGGTTATGCGCCCTACAAGGGCGACATCCAGGGCCGCCGCAACGGCGTGCTGATCTCCAACGACCAGGGCGAGGCGGTGGCCTACGCGATGTTCAAGCTGGAAGACCGCGGCCCGATGATGATCGAGCCCGGCTGGAAGGTCTACAAGGGCATGATCGTCGGCGAGCACACCCGCGACAACGACCTCGAGATCAACATCCTCAAGGGCAAGCAGCTCACCAACATCCGCACCACGTCGAAGGACGAAGCGGTGCGCCTGACGCCGCCGATCCGGATGACGCTGGAAAAGGCGCTGGCCTATATCGAGGAAGACGAGCTGGTCGAGGTGACCCCGAAGTCGATCCGCCTGCGCAAGAAGTTCCTGGACGCCAACGACCGCAAGCGCGCGGAAAAGGCCAAGGAAGCGGTGGCGTAAGGCTGCTGTCTCATCCGAACAAACCGTCATGGCCGGGCTTGTCCCGGCCATCTACGTCTTTGATACTGAGAACGAAGAACGTGGATGCCCGGGACAAGCCCGGGCATGACGATGAAGCAGACGACGCAATGTCCCTCCCCTCCTCCGTCGATGTCGCCATCATCGGCGCCGGCGCCGCCGGCCTCGGCGCCGCGAATGCGCTGAAGAATTCCGGCCTCTCCGTCATCGTGCTGGAAGCGCGCGACCGCCTCGGCGGCCGGGCGCACACCATCATGGCCTCGCCCGACGTCACCTTCGACGTCGGCTGCGGCTGGCTGCATTCGGCGGACCAGAACTCGTTCGTCAAAATCGCCGAAACGCTCGGCTTCGAGATCAACAGGAACCTGCCGCCCTGGCGCGAGCGCGCCTACGGCAAGGCGTTTCCGCAGGACGACCGCAACGAATTCATCGCCGCGCTGGACGCGTTCTACGATCGCGCCGAGCAAGCCGCGAGAGAGGCCATGCGGAGCGGCCGCGACGGCCCCGCCAATGTCTGCCTCGAGCCCGGCAATCGCTGGAACCCGATGATCGATGCGATCTCGACCTACATCAACGGCTGCGAGCTCGACCAGGTCTCGCTGCTCGACATGGACGCCTATGAGGACACCGACCTCAACTGGCGCGTCCGCCGCGGCTATGGCGCGCTGATATCAGCCTATGGCGCGGCGTGCCCGATCGCGCTGAATTGCGCGGTGACGCTGATCGATCATTCGGCAAAGCGCATCCGCATCGAGACCTCGCAGGGCACGCTGACAGCCGACAAGGTGATCGTCACCGTGCCGACCAATCTGATCGCCGACGAAGCGATCCGCTTTCATCCGCCCTTGCCGGCAAAGGTCGACGCCGCGCGCGGCCTGCCGCTCGGCCTCGCCGACAAGGTGATGCTCGCGCTGGACGAACCCGAGGCGCTGCCGAAAGAGGGCAATCTGCGCGCCGCCACCATGCGCACCGCGATGGGCACCTATCACCTGCGCCCGTTCGGCCAGCCCTGCATCGAAGGCTTTTTCGGCGGCCGTTTTGCGCAATCGCTGGAAGACGCCGGCGAAGGCGCGCTCGCCGCCGAGAGCATCAACGAGATCGTCTCCATCCTCGGCAACGATTTTCGCCGCAAGCTGAAGCCGCTGGCGGAATCACGCTGGGCCCACGATCCCTTCGCGCGCGGCTCGTACTCGCACGCGCTGCCGGGTCATGCCGGGGATCGTGCGGTGCTGGCCGCGCCGGTCGATGGACGGTTGTTCTTTGCGGGAGAGGCGACGTCGCCGGAGTTTTTCTCGACCGCGCATGGCGCGAGGGACAGCGGGGAGCGGGCGGCGAAGGAAGTGCTGGCTTCGCGCGCGAGCGAATAGCTTCCCATCCTAGAATTCCAGGAATACGTGCTGCTCCACCAGCACATGCTCGACCTTCCGGATCGACACGCCGATCTCCAGGCCTTTCAGAAGTTCGCACAGGGTTTCGCCGTCGACCAGATCGATCGCAGGCGCGCCATCCCTGGTGGCTTCCTTCCGCGCGTCGGTGGTGAACGTTCCGGTCGTCATGACCAGTCCCTTGTCTGCCCTGCCGACCATCGCGCCGCGGAAATCCCGGATCACCGATGCGCCGACCGATCCTTTCCACCGCTTGCATTGAAAGAAGACATGAAACGATAGAAGATTCAGGCGAAGCACGCCGATGCCGTCGATCCCGCCGTCGCCGTTTCGGCCCGTCACGTCGACCTTGATGAATCCGGAGTCTTTCAGGATCTTCTGGCACAGCCGCTCGAATGCCGCCGGCTTCATCTTGAGAAGGCACTCCAGCAGCCGATCCTGCCACGGAAGTTCAAATGCCGAATAGGCCGGCGTTGCCCGGCTGTATCCGGCCACATCCTGCCCCGCTTCGCTCGGTCTATCGTGCTCGCCGCGCAGCGAGACACCATCGAGCTGAACCGGAGCGATCGGAATATCGGCGGCGCAAACCGCGATACCGGGCGCAGGCCGCCAGGATTTGCGCTTGTCGGTTTCGGCTTTCAGTTGATCCGGGCCGGCTGGCCCCACAGCGTCATCTTTTCCGAACTCCTCCAACGCTTTTCACCCCTCGCTTGTTTTTCTGTCGAGCAAGTCGGAGCAGTACAAGGTTCGTCAGCGGCCAGCAGCCAGTCTGATACCTTAGGTGGTTCCATCATGGCGTGTCTACTTTGATTTGTCGACTTTCTATCGGCGTGCAACCGCTGGCGGTGCCACTATTCCAGCACTCTCGCGCGCGTGTCCGCATCTGGGACAAAGCACGCATCAAATTTTCCGAAAATCTTGTAACGGTTGCGCGCGACGAGACTGTACACGGCGTCACGCAGCGGCTTTGGCACGGCAAATAGCGCACGCGCCCAGCTCCAGCCGGGCAACGCGCTCAATACCGTCAGTGCGGCGTCGGATTTGAAATACGCCACGCCGCCATGCACCACGGCATTGGTGTCGGGATCATCCGGATCGATCCCGAACGCTTGCGCCAGCCGCGTGCCGTAGGGCGACTGAATTGGAGTGAAGCGGAATTTTCGAGCGACGTCGCGGGTGGCGACGAAGCGGACCCAGCGAGAGCAGAAGATGCAGACGCCGTCATAGAGGATCACGTCGTCGTCGGGCCAGCTAGGCATGAAATTTTTGCTCTTCATTCATTTTCTACGCACGGACTACCGCGCTCGAAAACGCTATCTATTATCCAGCGTCAGCAACGCCACCAGCATCAGCACCACCGCGGGGCCGGTTTTCACCAGCGCGCCGAGCGGCTCGATCCAGAGGTCCGGCGTCAGGATCGCGGCCCCCAGCATATAGCCGAGCGAGGCGACGATGCCGGCCATCAGGCCGAATGCCGCGGTGCGGCGGAACGCGATCAGCACGCCGATGGTCATATCCATCAGGCTTGTGCCAATTGTGACGGGCGCAACCAGCCATGGCGGAAAACCGTGGTCGCGCAGGATCCCTGCCGCGGCGTCATAGGAAACCACCAGCGCGATGAAGCCCGAGACGACCCAGAACAGCACGAGGCTTGCGATGACGAGCGCCTTGATCGGGAACAGCCGGGCAAACCATTTGTCCTGAATGGTGGCGGGGCGTTTTCCGGCGGTCTGCTCGATGCGCCTGGGCACGATGCCGGTCGCGGCAATCCAGTCGGCGGGGTCGCCGCTGACGCCGCGGCGCAACTCCGCGATCGCCGTGGTTCGCATCGGCGGCATCCAGCCCAGACGATTTGCGAGATCGCCGAGTTTGGCGCCGAAATCGATCAGGAACGTCGGCATCACGATGCGCCACCAGCGGCCGGTGCCGAACACTTCGCGGAATTGATCGATCACGTCGCCGAGCGTGACCGGTTGCTCCTGCATCAGGTCCCACGTCACCGCGTCGGCCTCGCTGCAATCGCGCTCCGCGAGCCAGGCGATGGTGGCGGCGATGTCCTCCATGGCGACCGGCTGGAATGGCGCGGCGCGCTCGGCGTCCGGCAGATCGAGCGGAAACGCCGCCAGCGAGCGCACCATGGCGCTGCCGCCATAGGCCGCCAGCGCCACCACAAAGCCCGGCCGCAGGATCGTGAAGGCGACGCCCGAATTCGCGATCAGCCGCTCGGCCTCGCGCTTGGTGGTGGAGAAGTTTGTACGATCGGATTCCGGCGAGCCCGGGATCGAAATATGCACCAGGCGAATCCGGCGGTTGCTGTCGCGGATCGCTTGCAGCAGCCGCGCGACGAAATCGCAATGAACCACAGACGTGTCGCTGCCGGGGCCGTCCTGCAGCACGCCGAGACAATTGACGACGACATCGATGCGGTGATCGCGCAGCAGCCGCGCCAGCGTGGGCGCTTCCATCGACATCACGGGAAGCTCGAGATCGAGCGGGCCGCTCTTCTGCGACGCCGACAGTTTGCGCGCGACACCGACCACGGGAAATCCCCGTACGCGAAGATCGTCGGTGACGAAACGGCCGATCAGGCCGGAAGCGCCAAGCACGAGGATCTTTCGGTTGACGGTGTCCATATCTGCCTAGAGCGGCTTGGCGATCATCAACCAGAGAATAGCCATGACCGAGCCAAAACCGGGAATCCCAAATAGAAACCAACGGTGGAAAAGTGCGAAATATCGCGACGGCAACTTCTGGTTATTTTCGGCCGCGACTCGCGCGAGGTCGCGCATTTCGATCTGCATGAAGATGACAGGCACCCAGAACAATCCGGCCACCGCGTAGAGCCCGAGCGAGGTCATCAGCCAGAGCTCGCTCCATCGCAGTAGACGACAGCCACATCAGCACGCCACCGCTCACCGGCTGCAGCAGCACCGCCGTCAGCGTGAACAGCATGTCGGCAATCACGACGGTCCCGGCGGTGCGCGCGATGAAGGCCGCGTCACCGCTGCGATGCGCCATCAGCATGAAGAACGCGATGCCGGTACCGGTACCGAGGATGACGATCGCGCCGACGACGTGCAGATACTTGACCAGAAAATACAGCGTCATCGCTTCTTCACTGAAATTGTCGACTGCGCCTTCGAGGCGCGATCAAGTTCGCCTGCCGCGAGTTTTACCCCGTCCTCGCTTTCCACCAGCCAATGCCCTTCGCTGCGATGGGCCGGCAGCACGTGAAAATCCACCTTGCCGCCGCCGGCGCGAAACGCGTCGGCCATTTGGCGCGAAAATGCGGGCGAGAAATAGCTGTCATTGGCCGCCACCAGCCATGTCACTTTTACGCGCGCGGTCTTGCCGAACGCAGTTCGCCGCAGCCGTCAGCGTATGCGGCGCGCAGACCCGATCGGGGAAATCATTGGCATGCCCGCCGCGCCCGGGCGCGAACGCGACGATGGCGGCAATGTCCTTCGGATCTTCGCCGGCCAGCGCCAGCGCGCCCCAGGCGCCGGCCGAATGACCGATCACGACCATGCCCTCGGGACGGATGAAGGATTCCTTGCGCAACAGGCCGGCCGCCACCGCGATCTCATCCGCCGTCACGCGGCCGGACTTCGCGTAATCGGCCTCGTCGCAGCCGCCCTGGTCTTCGAGATATTTCCCGCCCGTCGCGCCATGGCCCGGACGCTCGGGAACCAGTACGGCAAAACCGCGCGCCACCAGCCAGCCGGCCAGCGCGCGGTATTCGGGCCGCGGCATTTGCGCCCGCCGCATCACGTTCTGGGTGGAGGCGTGCGCGATCACCGCGAGTGGAAACGGCCCCTCGCCGGGCGGCCGAAACAGCACGGCGCGCGACGCCGTTGCCGGATCGGGCGACGGCACCAGCCATTGCTGCAAGCGGTAGGGTTCGCCCTCTGCGCCTTGCGCGCCCAGCGCTGGCTGCGCGGACGCGGGCTTCGCGCCGACCGCGGCCACGAGAGCCAGCGCCATCAGCAGGTTTGGCAAATGCATTGGACAGGCCAGGCACAGCCCGGGGGCGGGCGTATTTCCGTCATCACCAACAGAATACCGCCGGCGAATCAAATCCGGCGCATTTTTCCGTGAACGGAATTCGCGGCGGCGTTCGTTGGATGATCCTGACAACGATTTCGCGGCGGCGGTGATCGGAAAAGGCCCATCAAGACAGGGCCTCTGTCCTCTTTCGGCACAGAACCACACATAACTGATGCACAAAATCCACAGGTTAACCGATAATTAACGACGCATCTTGATGCCGGCCCGCTGACTTGCTTTGATTGCGTCATGAGCACAACCCTGATCGAGGTCCGACCGGCCAAAGCTGCAGACGCAGCCGCGGTGGCGTCAACCCATGATGAAGCCTGGCGGTCCGCCTATCAGGGCATCATTCCCGGCGCCGAGCTCGAGAAACTCATCAACCGTCGCGGCCCGCAATGGTGGGACAGCGCCATCCGCAAGGGCAGCCGCGTCAGCGTGCTGGTGTTCGGCGACAAGGTCGCCGGCTACGCCAATTACGGCCGCAACCGGGCCCGCAGCCTGCATTTTGAAGGCGAGATCTACGAGCTCTATCTGCGGCCGGAATTCCAGGGCCTCGGCTTCGGCCGCCGCCTGTTCACGTCGGCCCGGCGCGACCTGATGCAGAGCGGGCTGAAGAGCATGGTGATCTGGGCGCTTTCCGACAACGACCCGGCGACGGAATTCTACCGCGCGCTCGGCGGCCGGATGGTAGCCCGTTCCTCCGAGAAGTTCGGACCGAAATCGCTCGATAAAGTCGCTTTCGCCTGGTCCAACTGAGATCCCTCCCTCTGTTTTGAGTATTATCCTTACGGAGAGCCTGGCCGGTTTTTCCGGATCTTGCTCCAATTGAAGGCTTTTCCCTGCTCCGCTGCGGGTCTAAACCGACCCAAACGCGCGCCCGATTCCGGGCGCCCTTCAACGCCATGCGGAGTCCTCTATGCGTATTGACGCCATCTCGATCGGAAAAAATCCGCCCCACGACGTCAACGTCATCGTCGAGGTGCCGGTGGGTGGCGAGCCGATCAAATACGAGATGGACAAGGAAGCCGGCACGCTGGTGGTCGACCGCTTCCTCTATACGGCGATGCGCTACCCCGGCAATTACGGCTTCATCCCGCACACCCTGTCCGGCGACGGCGACCCCTGCGACGTGCTGGTCGCCAATACCCGGGCGATCGTGCCGGGCGCCGTGATCAGCGTGCGCCCCGTCGGCGTGCTGCTGATGGAAGACGAGGCCGGCGGCGACGAGAAGATCATCGCGGTGCCCTCCTCGAAGCTGACCCAGCGCTACGACAAGGTGAAGACCTACAGCGACCTCCCCGACATCACGCTGCAGCAGATCCAGCACTTCTTCGAGCACTACAAGGATCTCGAAAAGGGCAAATGGGTGAAGGTGCTGCGCTGGGGCGACGCCGAGGAAGCGCACCGGTTGATCGCGGAAGGCATCGAACGGGCGAAGAAGAAGTAGCAGGTTTCGTGTCCCGGACGCGGTGCAGCCTAGGCGATGCGTAGCATCGTCCGGTAGCGCTGCGACGCAGAGCCGGGACCCATTGCCGCGCGTGGACCCCGGCTCTGCATCGCATCACTTCGTGCTGCGCTGCGTCCGGGGCACAGAATCTCACACCGCCGGCTTCGCCAGCCCGTGTATCGCGCATGCCGCGCGCAGCGTGTTCACCAGCAGGCACGCCACCGTCATCTGCCCGACGCCGCCGGGCACCGGCGTGATCGCGCCGGCGACTTCGGCGACTTCCTTGAAGGCGACGTCGCCGATCAGGCGGGTCTTGCCGTCAGGCAGCGGCGTGCGGTTGATGCCGACATCGATCACGGTGGCGCCGGGCTTGATCCAGTCCGCGCGCACCATCTCCGGTCGGCCGACCGCGGCATAGACCAGATCGGCGCGGGCGCAGAGCTCCGGCAGATCCTTCGATCGCGAATGCGCGATCGTCACCGTCGCATTCTCGTTGAGCAGCAATTGCACCAGCGGGCGGCCGACCAGATTGGAGCGGCCGATCACGATGGCGTTCATGCCTTCCAGCGAGGCGTGCACGCTCTTGGTCAGAATGATGCAGCCGAGCGGCGTGCAGGGCGACAGCGCGGCAAAGCCGCCGGCCAGCCGGCCGGCATTGTTCGGATGCAGGCCGTCGACATCCTTGGCCGGATCGATGGCGTTGATGACGGTCTCGGTGTGGATCGATTTCGGCAGCGGCAATTGCACCAGAATGCCGTGCACGGCGGGATCGGCATTGAGCTTTGCGATCACCGCCAGCAGGTCGGCCTGCGCGACATCGGCGGGCAATTTGTGCTCGAACGAGGCCATGCCGGCGGCCTGGGTCTGCGCGTGCTTGCTGCGGACATAGACCTCGCTGGCGGGGTCGTTGCCGACCAGCACCACGGCCAGGCCCGGCGTGATCTGATGCTCGCGCTTGACCCGCGCGACCTCGTCGGCGACGCGGGCGCGAAGGTCAGCTGCGATGATCTTTCCATCGATGATGCGTGCCGTCATCTCAATCCTTCGCCTTGATCGCGGTTGCCTTCCGCAGCGTTTCGCCGAGAATTTTGGGATCGCCGGCGACGGCGACCTGCTTGAGCCGCGACGTGACGCCCGACAATATCTTCACGTTTGCCTTCGGCACACCAAGCGCCTTCGCCAGCAATTCCGTCACCGCGCGATTGGCCTCGCCGCCCTCGGCGATGGCGCGGACGCGGACTTTGACGACCGATCGCCCGTTGGCGAGCGTCTCGATCCCGTCGATATCGTCGCGGCCGCCGCGCGGCGTCACCCGCAATGCGATGCTGATGCCGTCGGTGGAGTAGCGCCAGGGATCCATCGCCATCCCTCAGCGAGACAAGCGATCAGATGACGTTGGGATAGATGTAATAAAGGATCACCCGCTGGATCAGCATGATGAGCAGGATCAGGATGATCGGCGAAATATCGAGGCCGCCGAGATTGGGCATGAAGCGGCGGATCGGCGCCAGCACCGGCTCGGTGATCCGGTAAAGGAACTCGGCCACCGCGGCGACGAACTGGTTGCGCGTGTTCACGACGTTGAAGGCGATCAGCCAGGACAGGATCGCGGACGCGATCAGGAGCCAGACATAGAGGTCGAGGACGATGATGACGATGTCGAGGATAGCGCGCATGTGGCGGGGGCTCGCGAGGAGGGATAACCAGCTAGATATCGGTTCATCCCCCTGCAAACAAGGGAAGTTCCCGGCAAAATGACGCCAAAAAGGATGCGTTTACCGTTCTTGACTTGGCCTTGGGCCGGACTGTAAATGGCGCCGATTGTCGGCCGCTTCGAAACGGCCGCGACGGGGCCATAGCTCAGCTGGGAGAGCGCGTCGTTCGCAATGACGAGGTCGGCGGTTCGATCCCGCCTGGCTCCACCACGCTTCGCCCTTCGGGCTACGCGTGGCGCAGCCGCGCAAGAGCGAAGGGCGAAGGCTGCCCGGCATAGCCCGAAGGGCGACGACGGGCTGGTAGACCCGCCTCCAGCTCTCCCTCACTTCCCCGTAAACTTCGGCGCCCGCTTCTCCACAAAGCTCGCCACGCCTTCCCTGAAATCGCTCCCCTTCAGCGCGATCTGCATTTCGCGGTTGGCGTCGATGGTGGCTTCCGCCAGCGTCTGGAACGGCACGTCGTAGAGCTGGCGCTTGATCACCGAAATCGCGCTCGGCGAGACGAAATCGGCCAGATCGCGCGCATAGGCGTAGGTCTGCTCGCGCAGCTGGTCCGGCGGATAGAGCCGGTTGACCAGCCCGATCCGCAGCGCCTCCTCGCTTGCCACCCGCCGCGCGGACATCAGCAAGTCCAACGCGTTGGCGTGGCCGACGATGCGCGGCAGCATCCAGCTGATGCCGTGCTCGGCGATCAGGCCGCGGCGCGCGAACGCGGTCGTGAAGACGGTGTTGTCGGCGGCGAAACGCAGGTCGCAATACAGCGCATGGACCAGGCCGATGCCGGCGGTGGCGCCGTTCAGCATGCCGATCACGGGCTTTGGGATCGCCGGGTAGTACGCATAGCGCGTCTGCCAGTCGGCCCGGCGGTTCATGTCGAACGAAGGCGTGTTCTCGCCGCGCCTGATCTCGCTGGGATCGATCGCCTGCAACGCTTCCATGTCGGCGCCGGCGCAGAACGCGCGCCCGGCGCCGGTGAGCACGATGACGCGGACATTGTCGTCGCCGGCCGCCGCCTCCATCGCCTGGCGCACGTCGCGCTCCATGGTCGCGGTCCACGCATTCATGCGGTCCGGCCGGTTGAGCGTGATGGTCGCGATCCGCTCGCTCACCTCGTAGAGAATATGCTGATAGGTCACCGCGATCTCCCCGTCGTTTCTGTCGTTGATTTTGCGCGCGCGAGCCATCCGGCCGCGCCCGATCAGGCGAACGACCCTAGCACATCCCGGAATTTTGAAAGACGGTCGAATACGCGGGCAAATTCCGCGTGACGGCTATTCCGCCGCGTCCAGCATCGCGCGCGGCACGAGCCCGCTCCAGCCCGCGATGAAATTCTTCAGCCACGCTTGCTCGGCCGCGTCATGCACCGCGCGGCCTTCGAAGTGCAGGTGACGCGGCTGCGCGCCCGGCTGCTCCATGCGGACGCAGCCGCGCGTGGTCCAGCGATGCATCATGGCGTAGGTCACATCGGGATGAAACTGGAAGCCGAACGCATGACCGTGCTGATAGGCCTGCACCGGAAAGTCGTCGCCTTCGGCAAGCAGTGTTGCGCCGTGCGGCAGCTGAAATCCTTCGCCGTGCCAGTGGTAGACGCGCGCGCGGCCAGTCCGAAGACAGCGCATGGCCCGCCGCTGTCGGGCGGATCGGATAGTAACCGACCTCTACCCGCCCCTCGTGATGCGGCGCGACCTGTGCGCCCAATTGCTTGGCAAGCATCTGCGCGCCCAGGCAGATGCCGAGAAACGGCCGCTGCTCACGCAGGGGAATTTCGATCCAGTCGATCTCGCGGCGGACATAGTCGTCGGAATCGTTGGCGCTCATCGGGCCGCCGAAGATGACAGCCCCGGCATGCTGCTCGAGCGTCTCCGGCAAGGGATCGCCGAACCGCGGACGGCGGATGTCGAGGGAATGACCGAGCGCCCGCAGCGCGTTGCCGACCCGTCCCGGCGTCGACGTTTCCTGGTGGAGAACGATCAGAATGGGCAACAGAGGATCGGGCGCAACGGGCGCCCGCTGGCCCGGAAAGGGCAGGATGGTGTCGCCAATTTTTCTCGACCGGAACGACATTGAAATTGCCTGCGGGCCGCTCAAACCGAAACCGTACCTAAATAAGTCTTAATTTCGCGTGAGTTCGCGCACACTCGAAGGCTTCCAAGCAAGTCGCGGGCCACATGCGACCGCCACGCGTGCTGCCAGCGCGCGTGCTTTCCCACGCAAAAATCCGCGATTTTCTCAGCGCCGGTGAAGCTGGAGCCGGCCGACGGCGCCCAGGATGAAGGAGCGCGGGAAGAACCGGAGCAGGAATGGCACGATCTTGATGCCGATGCCGGGCATCACTGCCCGCTTGTTCGCCATCAAACCGCGATAGGCCTGCTGCGCGACGTCGGCGGGCAAGACGTTGAGCACGAGCGAATCGAAGCCGGGCCTGAAGCCTGCGCGCGCCTGGAATTCCGACGGCACCGGACCGGGACAGAGCACCGTCACGCGCACGCCGTGCGGCGCCAGCTCGGCGCGCATCGCCTCTGTGAACGACAGCACATAGGCCTTGGTGGCGTAATAGACCGCCATGCCCGGACCCGGCATGAAGCCGGCGATCGAGCCCACGTTCAACAGCCCGCCGCGGTTGCGGATCAACTGGTCGGAGAACCGCAGCGACAGTTCGGTGAGGGCGCGGATGTTGACCGTGATCATGTCGAGCTGATCGGCGCGGTCGCGTTGCACGGCCCTGCCGAACAGGCCGTAGCCGGCATTGTTGACGACATACTCCACTTCGAGGCCGGCGGCGGCCAGGGCTTCCGCAATCCGGTCGCCGGCATCGGCCTGCACGAGGTCGCAGGGGATCACGACCGGAGCCTTGCCACCCGCGGCCGTGATTTCAGCCGCCAGCGCTTCGAGGCGGTCTGCGCGGCGCGCCACCAGCGCCAGACGATGGCCGCGAGATGCAAACACGCGCGCCAGCTCGGTGCCTATGCCCGCCGATGCACCAGTGATCAGCGTCACACGTTCGGTCACGATCGAATACTCTTGGATGAATTGCAGATAGAACCCAGTACCGCAACGAGAGCATAGCCGCGTAGTGTGACGCAAGCCACGGGCATGGCATATGCCCATGCAACGCTACCCGCTCCGGCAATCGAAGTTCAATCTTTTCAGGCCCCTCGCGCCCGTTCGCGGCCTGCCGCAACACATTAAAGTTTCGTCATCCTGTCGCCGCGCGGCATCCGCGAATGTGACACGGGCGTTACTACGTCTCGGCCTCGACCGTGTTCGACACGGGCACGCCCGGCTGCCGCTGCTCCGCCACCTTGCGCTTGAGATCAATCCGGTCGCGCGATGAAATGCCGAGCAGATCGGCGGCGCGCCAGAGCACGTTGTCCTCGAACTCGGTGACCTCGCCGTCGGCGTAGACCAGTTCCCACATCATCTCGATGATGCGCAGCCGGCCCTCCTCATTGACCGAACGCATGATGACGCTGGTGAAGTGATAGAGATCGACCGCCTCGCCTTCGGCGCGCGTCGCCCGTGCGATCAGATGATCCGCCTTGCCGGGATCGAGCTTGAAGCGGCTTTCGATCAGGCTGTGCAATTTGCGCTTCTCGACCGCGCTCGGCTCGCCGTCGAGCGAGACGACGTGAACCAGCAGCGCCGTCGCCGCCAGCAGGTAGCCGGTATCGTCGAACGACATGTCAGCATCGGCATTGGGCGAAACGATATCGGCAATGAATTGGCGCAGTCCGTCGAGCATCAATCTACCTGCAAGGTCATGAAAGGCTGTCCGTCGAATATGGGTTCAAAATTTCACCGTCGCAATCGGCGCACCGGGCGACCGGCGCTGCTGGCGAATTAAATCGGCGTCACGTTCGATCGATGAAAACATCTGCGCCCCGGCAGGCGCTCGAGAACGACCTCGCCGAGCCTGTCCTTGGTGAGTCGGCACCTGCGCGCCCGGGTTCAACGCGAAACGTTGCCCCGTCCCGAGCACGGTTCGGACGGCTGCGCGATTCGCCGCAGGCTGCGCAGGCCGTCGCCTAATTGCAAATCATTCGCATTTGCATTAGAAGCCGATCGTTGCTTCAGCAGTCGATTTCTCAAAGGAAAACGCCATGGCCTCCTTCCGCTTCGCACTGGGTACGGCCGTCGTGCTGGGAATAGCGTCGGGCGCCGCGCTGGCGGCGGGCGATCTGTCGCGGCAGACGCCGATCGAGGTGACGGTCGATCTCGGCTCGCCCGGCAAACATGAATTCGCGCCGAAGCAGCTGAAATTCGAAACCGGCAAGCTCTACAAGCTGATCCTGCGCAACACGAGCAACGATCCGCATTACTTCACCTCGCATGCGTTCTCGCAGATGGTGTTCACACGCAAGGTGCAGGTGACGCAGCAACGGGACGGCAAGGCCGTCACGCTCGCCGAATTCAAGGGCGCAATCCGCGAGATCGAGGTCTATCCGGGACAATCCGCCGAATGGTGGCTGGTGCCGATCGCGGCCGGCAAAGCCAGCGACCTGCGCTGCGACATCAAGGGCAGCGACGGCAAGACGCATGCCGAACTCGGCATGACCGGCGAGATCGTGATCGAGTAGGGGCTTTGGGGGCCAACCCAATTGCGGTCATGCCCGGCCTTGAGCCGGGCATCCACGTCTTTGCAGCAGCGAGACAAGAAAGACGTGGATGGCCGGGACAAGCCCGGCCATGACGAGCAAGTACTGGGATCTCGTACACCACCATCTTGTCGGCGATGCCGCGCAGCGCGGCTTCCTTCTGGATCGGCTTGATCGATTCTTTCTGAAGGATCGAGGCGACGGCCGGCGATTCGATCACCGGGCTGGTGATATGAATCTCCTGCGCGGTCGACAGGCTCTGCACCCGCGAGGCGATGTTGACGGTCTGTCCGAAATAATCCTGCCGCTCGTTGAGCATCACGGCCAGACACGGGCCTTCGTGGATCCCGATCTTGACGATCAGGTCTTCGCGGCCGCGCTCAACGTTCAGCGCGGCCATCGCCGCGCGCATGCGCAGGCCCGCTACGATCGCGTGTTCCGGCCGGATGAAGGTCGCCATCACGGCGTCGCCGATCGTCTTCACCACCGCGCCCTTCTCGGAAGCGATGATTTCGAGCAGCGCATGGAAATGCGCCCGCACCAGATCGAAGGCGGCGAGGTCGCCGACCCGCTCATAGAGCGCGGTGGAACCCTTGAGGTCGGTGAACAGGAATGTCAGCGAGGTGATCTTGAGGCGCTGATCGACATTGAGATTGTCGGCCTTGAAGACGTCGCGAAACGTCTGGTTCGACAGCATCCGCTTGGCGGTCAGGATCGGCTTGCGCTTGCCGAGCAGCTCGTGGAGCGTGTCGTTGGCGACCCAGACCGCGGGCAGCACGCGATGGTCGGTCTGGTTTTCCAGCGAAAGCCGCAGCGGCCCGGGCCGCATCACGGTGGTGCCGGTCGGGGCGTGCAGCTTGTTGAAGACGATGGAAAACTGCTGGCGTTCGCGGGTCGGCTCGCCCTGGATATCGAGAAAATGCGCCGAATGCGTCACCGGCTCGAACACGATCACGAACTGGTTGGGCAATTGCAGCGACAGCACCGCCTTCTCGCCCGGCGGCAGTTCGATGGCTTCGAGCGAGACCTCGTCGATCAGCCGCTGGACCGATTGATCGGTCAGCTCCATCCCGGAGCTCCAGAACATCTGGCGGTTATATTCCCACAGCGGAAGCGTGTGGGGATCGTGCGCCGCGATGCGCCGGACGCGGGGACTGACGGTGAAGGAAACTTCGACGCGGTCGTCGACCGACGCCTCATACCCCTTGGCGCATAGCGCGCAATTGTAGTCGTCGTGCCGAAGCGATTTCAGCGTGTCGTGCGCGCCGAGCACGCCGCCGCAGCCTGGGCACAGCACATTCCAGCTCAGATCGAACAGCCCGAGCCGCGCCGAATGCAGGAAGGCCGAAATGACCTTCTCCTCGTCGAACCCATATCGCGCGGCAAAATCCAGCAGATTGATACGGTTGAGGTCGCGGTCCTCACCCTTTGCGATCAACTGCGAAATCGCCTCGACCACCGCGGGATCGGCGGTCTGGCGCAACACGGAGAACTGGGCCTGGGTATCGCTCATGGTGATGCCCTAGATGAGGCTCCCCGCGCGCTTGCGCAAGGTGTTATCGCGGCGTGATCGCAAACATCGGCGAACGGTCAGGCTGAGTCGTGACCACGCCGATCGGCATCACCGGCTCCCTGTCGACCAGCGTGACCCGAAACGCACCGATCATCTTCGCCAGCGCCAGCGTCGCCTCCACCAGCGCGAAATGCGCGCCGATGCAGACCCGCGGGCCGACGCCGAACGGCAGATAGGCGAAGCGATCGGGCGGCGTGCCGGTCATGAAGCGCTGCGGGATGAAGGCGTTCGGATCGCGCCACAGCTTTTCGTGCCGGTGCAGCAGCCACGGCGCGATCAGGATGACGTCGTTTTTCCTGACCGGAAATTCTGCGATCTTGTCCGGCCCGCTCGCCGAGCGCGCGATCAGGAACGCCGGCGGATAGAGCCGCATGGTTTCGTCGAGCACCGCGCGGGTGAATTTCAGCCGCTCGATATCGAGCGCGCCATCGACGGTGGCGCCCTGTACCTCCGTCGCCACCTGCTGCTGGACCGCCGGATCCAGCGCCAGCAGATAGAGCGCCCAGAACAGCGCGGTCGCCGTGGTCTCGTGGCCGGCCAGGATCATGGTCGCGATCTGGTCGCCGAGCTGTTCGTCGGTAAAAGCCTGGCCGGTTTCCGGATCGCGCGCATCGCCCATCAGGTCGAACAGGTCGCGCGCCGGCGCGCCCTCGTTCTTGCCGGCGGCGCGGCGCTCGGCCATCAGCATGGCGACGAACGCGGTCCAGCGCTTGCGGAAGCGGGCGCGGGCAAAATCCTGCAGCGTCGGCCAGCCCAGCGGCAGCACCAGATCGAAAAATTGCGGGCGCGCCAGCCGCTCGCCATACTCCATCACGAAGTCGCGCAATGCGGCGCCGTGCTTGTCCATGCCGAACGAGAACATCGTGCGGCCGGCGATTTCGAGCGTCATCCGCTGCATCGCCTCGCGCAGATCGACCGGCGCGTTGCTCGCGGCGCGGAGTTTGGCAATCGTCTCGTCGGTCGCGGCCAGCATGTGCGGAATGAGCGTCGTCACCGCGCGCGGCGTGAAGGCCGGCGCCAGCGTCCGGCGCTGGTGTTTCCAGGCGCGGCCTTCCGCGATCAGCAGGCCTTCGCCGAGGATCGGACGCAACACGCGCAGGCCGGCCGGCGTGCGGGTATAGTTTTCGTAATTGTCGACCAGCACATGCCGGATCGCATCCGGCGCGTTGAGGATGAAACTGCTGTGGTTGAGGAAACGGCCGCGGACGATGTCTTCCTCGTAGGCGCGCTGGCCCCAGCTCCCGATCGGGCTGATGCTGGTTGCCTTCAGCCGCGCAAAAAGACCCATGTCGTCGGGCGCCCGTGGCGGGCTTGGCGGCACCAGCGGCGCACGCGCGGCCGGCATGTCGTAGGCGATGCTCATGCGTGTCTGCCACTCTTGTAGTCCGGAATATCCGGACTGCGCCAAGCCCCGCATATCGCTCATGCTGGCTACCGCTCGAACTATTCCCCGATCCGGGCTTCACAAAGGCACAGGGTTCCCAATAGCTAGTAAGTCAGTTCGGCCACTGCAATGCGGTGGCGATGCCCTCGGGGCCGTTTACGCCCAGGAATGCGAACTGAAAGCCGAAAGCGCCGAAGCGCCCGTCAGCAGAGGGAGCGCTCCCGCGCGCTTGAGAATCCCCCGGCGTGACAATCGCATTCAAAACCTCCCGCGGCTTTTCAGGACCTTAGCTGTGCCCTGGCACCGCCGAAAGCGGTCTGGCGACTGGACAGGCCTGGGTTTTCACAGGCATCACCTTAGGCTTGAATGGAATCAGGCCGGTGACAGAACGCCAACGGAACAGATCATGAGCGACCAGCCGAAACGCGCGACTGACGGCATCTTTGCCCCGCTGCGGCACGCCGTGTTCCGGCGCATCTGGCTCGCCAGCCTCGTCTCCAACCTCGGGATCCTGATCCAGGGCGTCGGCGCGGCCTGGGCGATGACGCAGATGACATCGTCCGCCGACAAGGTGGCGCTGGTGCAGACCGCGCTGATGCTGCCGATCATGCTGATTGCGATGCCTGCCGGCGCCATCGCCGACATGCACGACCGCCGCGTCGTCGCGCTGATCTCGCTTGCCATTGCGCTTGCCGGCGCTACCGTGCTGACGGTGCTGGCGTGGCTCGGCCTCGTGACGCCGAATATCCTGCTGGCGCTGTGCTTCGTGGTCGGCAGCGGCATGGCGCTGTTCGGGCCGGCCTGGCAGGCCTCGGTCAGCGAACAGGTGCCGACGGAAACGCTGCCGGCAGCCGTGGCGCTCAACGGCATCAGCTACAACATCGCGCGCAGCTTCGGCCCCGCGATCGGCGGCCTCGTGGTCGCGACCGCAGGCGCGGTAGCGGCGTTCGCCGTCAATGCGGTGCTTTATCTGCCGCTGATGGTGGTGCTGTTTCTGTGGAACCGTACCCATGAACCGTCGCGGCTGCCGCGCGAACGTCTCAACCGCGCCATCGTCTCGGGCGTACGCTACATCGCCAACTCGCCGTCGATCCGTATCGTGCTGATACGAACACTGGTCACCGGCCTGATCGGCGGCTCGGTCTCGGCGCTGATGCCGCTGGTTGCGCGCGACCTCTTGCATGGCGGCGCGCAGACCTACGGCGTCATGCTGGGCGCCTTCGGCATGGGCGCGGTGTTTGGTGCGCTCAACATCACCGAGGTGCGCCGGCGCTTGAGCGGCGAGGCTGCGGTGCGCGCCTGCGCGATCTCGATGGCCGGCGCGATCGCCGCGGTCGCCCTGAGCAACAGCGCCATCCTGACGGCGGTCGCCCTGGTGGTCGCCGGCGCGGTCTGGATGCTGGCGGTCGCCTTGTTCAACATCGGCGTGCAGCTATCGGCGCCGCGCTGGGTCGCCGGCCGCTCGCTGGCGGCTTTCCAGGCTTCGATCGCCGGGGCGGTATCGCAATGGGGAGCTGGGGCTGGGGCCATCTCACCGACGCCGCCGGCGTGGAGATCGCGCTGCTGGTTTCCGCCGGTCTGATGCTGCTGTCG
>CAWAMK010000023.1:0-220183 GCA_963783115.1 uncultured Alphaproteobacteria bacterium
TGCATCGAGCGGCGCGAGCGTCTCTCTCGTTATAGCGAGCGCATTCGGCGCGGCCTTTTCGGCGAGCTGCTGGCCGGCGCGGGTGAACTTCACCAGCAGGCGGCGGCCGTCCTCAGGGTCCGGGCTGGTCTCGGTCAGGCCGCGCGCGGTGAGGCGGTCGATCACGCCCTTGATGGTGGCGACGTCCATCGCCGTCAGCCGCCCGAGCAGGTTCTGCGAGCACGGCCCGGTCTCGGTCAGTTTTGCCAGTGCTGCCCATTGCGTCGGCGTCAGACTGATCCCGATCTCGCGGGCGAAGATGGTGGCGTGGCGCTGCCAGACCTGACGCAGGATGAAGCCGATCTGCTCATCGAGGATGTAGGACGGCCGCGTAGGCTTGACCGCTCGTTTCGGCGAAACACTCCTTGCCATCTGCGCTCCCTGCCCTTCCCTTGCCAGCCGCTTACAGCGACAAATGTGCGTCCCGGATGTCCGGCCGCGCATCGAGTTCCGCCATCGTGCCGCCGAAGCAGATCTTGCCACGCTCGATGATGTAGGCGCGGTCGGAAATCAACCGCGCGAAATGCAGGTTCTGCTCCGACACCACGATGCTGACGCCTTCTCGCTTCATCGCGAGGATGGCTTCGACCATCTGTTCGACGATTTTTGGCGACAGACCTTCCGAAGGCTCGTCGAGCAGAACCAGCGACGGGTTGCCCATCAGGGTCCGCGCGATGGTCAACATTTGTTGTTCGCCACCGCTCATGCGTCCGCCCGGACGGTTGCGCATTTCGCCGAGGTTGGGAAACAGCGTGAACAGCTTTTCGCGCGTCCACTGCGGCGCATTTGGCCGCTTCGGCTGGCGGCCGACTTCGAGGTTTTCCTCGACCGTCAGGTCCGTGAAGATGCGCCGCTCTTCCGGCACGTAGCCGAGCCCGCCGCGCACGATCGCATGCGTCGGCTCGCGCGAAACATCCTTGCCTTCGAAGACAATCCGTCCCGAGCGGTTCTCGACCAGGCCAACGATGGAGCGGAAGGTGGTCGACTTGCCGGCGCCGTTACGCCCGAGCAGCGCCACCACCTCGCCCTCGCCGACCTCGAGCGCGATATCGAACAGGATATGCGCCGGGCCATAAAAACTGTTGAGATCGGCGACCTGCAGCTTCATGCGCCGGCTCCCTCGCGATGACGCGCATCGTAGACCAGACCCTCGCCGAGATAGATGGCGCGCACCTGCGGGTTGCCGCGCACCTGCTCGGGCGAGCCTTCGGCGATCAGGCTGCCGCGGTTCAAGACGAGGATGCGGTCGGCATGTTCGAACACCACGTCCATGTCGTGCTCGGTGAAGAGCACGCCGATCGACTTTTCGCGGGCGATGCGCGCGGTCAGCCGCATCAGTTCGATCCGCTCGCGCGGCGCCATGCCGGCGGTTGGCTCGTCCATCAGCAAGAGTTTCGGCTGGTTGGCGAGCGCGATCGCAAGCTCGAGCCGCTTGAGATCGCCATAGGCGAGTTCGCCGCAGGGACGCCCGGCATAGGCGCCCATGCCGACGAGATCGAGCAGCCGGCCCGCCTCGTCGCGCGCGTAACTCGCGGTCGAGCCCCAGAGATTGAACAATTGCCGTGCCATAGGACACCAGCGCGACCTGCACGTTCTCGCGCACGGTCATGGTCGGGAATGTAGCAGTGATCTGGAACGTGCGCCCGACGCCGAGCCGCCAGATCGCGCGCGGCTTGCGGCCCACCGTGTCCTCGCCGAGCAGCGTGATCCGGCCGCTGTCCGGCGTGTTCTGGCCGTTGAGCATGTCGAAGCAGGTGCTTTTTCCGGCGCCGTTGGGACCGATCAGCGCCAGGATTTCACCCGCGCGCAGCTCGAACGAAACGCTGCGCACGGCATGCACGCCGCCATAGGACTTGCTGAGATTTTGGACCGACAGCAATGTAGGGACCATGCTCATTCGGCAACCTCGACGCGGGAGGTAGCAAGCGCGGATTTCTTGTCTTCGGAGGATCGCCGGCGATTCCTGATCGTCTCCAGCGTGCCGACGATTCCCTTGGGGAACGCGACCACCATCAGCACGATGAAGCCGCCCAGCACCAGTTTCGAGAGATCGGTCTGGCTGACCAGCCAGATGTTGGCTGCCTTGAACACGATGGCGCCGATGACAGCGCCGGAAACCGTCTCGACGCCGCCGAGCAGCACCATGACCAGCGCATCGACCGACAGCGAGATGCCGAGGCTGTCGGGGAAGACGCTGCCCTTCAGATAGGCGAACAAGGCGCCGCCGATCCCCGCAACCGTGCCTGATATGACGAACGCCGTCCACTGCACACGTTTGCCGTTGATGCCGATCGATTCGCTGCGCAGCGGCGAGTCCCGCGTCGCGCGTAGCGCGAAGCCGAACGGCGAGAACACGATCACGCGCAGCACAGTGACGGCGAGTGCGGCGATCGCGAGCGACAGCCAGTAGAAACTGGCCGGACCCGCGGCCCACTTGTCCGGCCAGACACCCAAAATGCCGTTGTCGCCGCCAGTCACCGCCACCCACTGGAACGCGATCGACCAGACGATCTGCGCAAAGGCCAGCGTCAGCATCGCGAAATAGACGCCGGACAGTTGCACCGCGAAGAAGCCGAACACGGCGGCACCCAGCAGGCCCAGCAACGGGCCGAGCAGCAGCGAGACGATCATCGGCAGTCCCGCCGCCTTGGCGAGGAATGCGACACCATAGGCGCCAAGCCCGAAATAGGCGGCGTGGCCGAACGAGGCGAGCCCGCCGACCGACATCAGGAAATGCAGGCTGGCGGCAAAGATCACGTAGATTGCGATCTCCGACCCAACCGTGAGCGCATAATTGCCGGCGAACAGCGGCAGCATGGCGGCTGCGACCAGCGCGCCTATCGACATCAACCGTTCACCGGAGGTCAGCGGCCGCCACGGATTGACGGTCAGCCCCGGCGTGCGCCGCGCGGCGGCCTCCGGCCTGCCGAACAGGCCCCACGGCCGCACGATCAACACCACCGCCATCACCAGAAACACCAGGATGATGGAGATCTTCGGAAAAATGAGAATGCCGAACGCATTGAGTTCGGAGACGAGCACGGCGGCAACGAACGCGCCAATGATGCTGCCGAGCCCGCCGATCACCACCACCACGAACACATCGACGATGATGCGAAGATCCAGCGCGTGATGCACGGCGTCGCGCGGGATCTGCAGCGCGCCACCGAGGGCTGCGAGAAAGACGCCGAGCGCAAACACGCTGGTGAACAGCCATTTCTGGTTGACGCCGAGCGCCGCCACCATGTCGCGGTCCTGCGTCGCCGCCCGCACCAACACGCCCCAGCGCGTGCGCTGGAACAACAGCCAGAGCCCGCCGAGCACGACCGGACTGAGCGCGATCAGGAACAGATCGTAACTCGGGATGTTCTGGCCGAAGAAATCGACGGCACCCTTGAAGCCGGGTGCGCGGCGGCCGAGCAGATCGTCGGGTCCCCAGATCAGCACCACGATATCCTGGACCATCAGCGTCAGGCCGAAGGTGGCGAGCAACTGGAACAGTTCAGGCGCATGATAAATCCGCCGCAGCAGCACCATCTCGACCAGCACGCCGACAACCGCTACCACCAGCGCCGCGACGACGATGCCGCCCCAGAAGCCGAACGCGCCGGAGAAGCGCTCGGTCAGCGTGAACGCGACATAGGCGCCGAGCATGTAGAACGCGCCATGGGCGAAATTCACGATCCGCGTCACGCCAAAGATGATCGACAGCCCCGACGCGACCAGGAACAGCGACGCCGCGCTGGCGAGACCGGTCAGGAACTGAACGAAGTAGAAGGCCATGGGCGGTCCGGGTTAGCACAGAGCGGGGCTTTTCATCCTTCGAGACGGCGCTTCGCGCCTCCTCAGGATGAGGTCTGGTAGTCCCTCATGGTGAGGAGCGCGGCAACGCCGCGCATCTCGAACCATGAGGCCTCGATAGCGACGCCTTGGGCTGAGGGGAGCCACGCACGAGTGAGTCCGCGGAGAGAGCCCCTCACCCCGACCCTCTCCCCGCAAGAGCGGGGCGAGGGAGAACTGCCTCAATCCTTCGGACGCAACTTGGCAACTTCCGCATCACCAGGCAGATAGTCCGTGCCCTTGCGATAGACCGAGTCCACCATCACGCCCTTGCCGTCCTTCAGCGCGGTCTTGCCGACATAGGCGCCGAGCGTCGACTGGTGATCGATCTTGCGGAAGGTGATCTCGCCGAATGGCGACGGCATCGACAGGCCTTCGGTGGCGGCAATCAGCTTCTCCGGATCGGTCGAATTGGCCTTGGCAAGGATCGCCGCGGCGGCCTTGATGGTCTGATAGCCGACGATCGAGCCGAGGCGCGGATAGTCGTTGTACTTGGCCTGATACGCCTTCAGGAACTTGTCATGGTCCGGCGTCTTGATGTCGTACCAAGGATAACCCGTGACGATCCAGCCTTCCGGGAGTCTCTTCCTTCAGGGGATCGAGATATTCCGGCTCGCCGGTGAGGAAGGAGACCACCGAACGCCCCTTGAACAGTCCTCGCGTATTGCCCTCGCGCACGAGTTTTACCAGATCGGCGCCGAAGGTGACGTTGAGGATCGCCTCGGGGTTGGCGGCGGCAACCGCCTGCACCACCGGGACCGGCGTCGATCTTGCCCTGCGGCGGCCACTGCTCGTCGACCCACTGGATATCGGGACGTTTTTCCGACATCAGCTTCTTGAACACCGCGACCGCCGACTGGCCGTATTCATAGTTCGGCGCAATCGTCGCCCAGCGTTTTGCCGGCAGCTTCGCGGCCTCCTCCACCAGCATCGCCGCCTGCATGTAGTTCGATGGACGCAGGCGGAAGGTGTAGCGATTGCCCTTGGACCAGGTGATGGCGTCGGTCAGTGGTTCCGCCGCCAGGAAGAAGACCTTCTTCTGGTTCGCGAAATCAGAGACGGCCAGACCGATGTTGGACAGGAATGTGCCCGTCAGCATTGCCACGTTCTCGCTCGACACCAGTTCGTTGGCTGCGGTCTGCGCGTCCGCCGGCTTGCCGCCATCGTCCTTGGAGATGACGACCAGCTTCTTGCCGTTGATGCCGCCGGCGGCATTGATTTCCTCGACCGCGAGCTGCCAGCCCTTGCGATAGGGCTCGGTGAAGGCAGGCAACAGCGAATAGCTGTTGATTTCGCCGATCTTGATCTCGCTCTGCGCCATGGCATTGCTGGCCATGCCCGCAACCGCGATCGCCAGAACCCGCGCCAAGTACGTGTCTACGTCGCATCCCTACCTCCAATGCCTGGTAAAATTATCTCAAACCGTCTTCGCCTTTGACTTCCGAAACCGTCAGTCCCCCGACCCGCGGCAACGGCCTGCCGCTGTCGGTGACTGCCACCGCGACCATGATCTCGTTGGCGCGCGGCGCGTCGTTGATCTGCACTTCCATGCCGTCGAAATGGCTGCGCACGAAGGCTGCGTCCTTGTGGCCGAGCGGAATATCCAGCGTCGTTCCCGGACCGCTACGCTTCTTCGATGAGGGGATCAGCGCTGCGCCCTTGCTCAGGACTTTGCGCACCGGCGCGCCCATCTTCGGATGCAGGATAGCTGCCGCGTGTTCCAATTCGCCGTTTTCGCCGACGGCTGCGGCCTTGCCGTAGCTGTGCGCCTTGGCGCCGTCGATGCCGAGTGCGGCCACTGCCTTCTTCGAAAGCAGCTCACCGAGCTCCTCACCGATTTCGATCAAGGGCGTGAGGTCCTCGACGTACCGGCCGGCAAAAGGATTCTCGATCACGGCGATCGCTGCGGCACGCCGCGTCGGCGGCGCTACCTTTTGTCCCATCTCGAGATGGGTTTCCTCGACCACCGTGACGATCTTGCGAATGATCGCGCCCATTGTCAGCCTCGCTCCCGATCAAACATGCGCGGTTCTTTCCAGTGCGCGTTCATGAAACGCCGGCAACGCGCCTGCCTTGATCCCAGTTGCACCCACCACGGCCGTCTCGCCTAGTAGACGCAAGGCCGCACCTTCGATCAATCCTGCCGCAAGCAATTGCTGTGCGCGGCTAACCCCTGCCCCCAACGCGTCGTCGGTCTCGCTTTCCCGCAGTGCGCCAACATCGCGGGTGACAAGGCGCGCGCCGAGGTCGCTGTCGGGCTGTAATTCGTTCGCCGGACAGCGGACAATGGCGGGATGACCGGGCAGATCGACGGCATTGGCGATGATGGTGGCGGCGGCATCCGCTTGCGACGCCGTTTTCGCCAGCACGGTGACGGCATCCGCGATCCCGAGCGAAAAACTGCGGCCGTGCCGCCCGCTGGTCGCTATGCCCCGCGCCGGATCGTCGGCGTCAATCACCATCGTTCGCATCAGGCCATGCCGGTCGGGCCGATCCATCAGGCCGACGGTGAATTGCTCGCCGCCGGCGAGATGCAGCGCGATGTCACCGCCATTATTGACATAGGCGCGGTCGAGCCGTGCCGCGGCAAGCATCGCGCCGAGAATCTCTTCCGCGACGCTACCGGCCACCGCGGCCATCGGCGTGATGAAGTCGTTCGGCCGCAAACGGTGCGACAGCCGCATGCATGCGCCGTGCGACGACCCCTTCAGCGCGGCATCGAACCGGATCGGCGGCCCTTCGCAGTTCCACCAGCTCCTCGCAGAGTTCATCGAGCAGGCCGGTAAAGCGCCGCGCCGCCACGTCGTAGGCGACCCGCACGTCGCCTTCCCTGCCCTTCGCCTCGATGACCAGATCGATCGGACCATCCTGCAAATGCAGCCGCTTGCCGTCAGGAAGAAGCGCGATTTGCGGGAGCCGCGTCATGCGCGCCGTCCCAGGCATGTAAGGCATCGGACGGGTTTCAGTGTTGTCCCGCAGCGACGCCAGCGGCCGGACGTGATCCATGTGGCCGCCGAGCGCGGCATAATCGGAAAGCCGCAGCGTGAACTCGATCGGCGCCACCAGCGCCGGCGTCGGCACATAACCGAACGCGCCGGCCGGCATCTGCGTGACGTCGACCATGAAGGTGATGCCGCCGCCCGGCCAGACATAGACCGGCGCGCCGCCGCTGGTGACCCGCGTCAGCGCGTCCTTGACCGAGCGCGTCAGCCGCACCGGATTGTCGGTGACGCCTGCGCGCAACGAACCACCGGCGCCGCCCATGAACAGCACCGTGCACAGCGCCGGCTCGCAATTTTCCTGGATGCGCTCGACCGAGAACCGAAGATCGGGCGGCATCTGCTTTTCGATGGGCCGCAGCGCTTCATCAAGCTCGTAATAGGCCGCGTGCTCGCCCGTGGTCGACACCATCAGCATGGTCAGGCCGGCTCGCGCCTCCTTCGGATTGAACGGCCCCAGCACTGACAGCGGATCGGAAATATTGGTGCCGCCCCAGCCGGTGCCGGGATCGGCGACCTGGAAGTAACGGCCCGGCGTCGAGCGCCGCCCCTTCATCTTGATCCCGGTATCGGGAATATCGAGCAGCTTGCCGGCCTGGTGTTCCGAGAGAACGCCGGTGATGTGGTCGTCCACGACCACGACTTCATCGACCTTGCCATGCCATTGCTTGGCGAACATGCCGATCGTCGCCGAGCCGCAACCCACCCGCATGCGCTCTTCGGCAATACCGTTGACAATGGGAGGATAGCCGGCCTGCACCACGACCGTGGCGCCGCCGTCGATCGTCAGTTCCACCGGCTTGCAGTTGGAGAGGTCCATCAGCGCGTCGCAGGTGACGCGGCCCTCCTTCTTGGAGCCGCCGGTCAGGTGATGCACGCCGCCGAGCGACAGCATCTGCGAGCCGTATTCGCTGGTCGTCACATGGCCGATCGGCCTCGCCTTCCGCGCGGACGGTTGCCGTCTCCGGGCCGAGATAGCGGTCGGTATCGATCTTCACCTTGACGCCGCAATAGCTGAAAATGCCCTCGGTCACGACCGTGACCATGTCGACGCCATCGACTTCCGACGACACGATGAAGGGCGCCGGCTTGTAGTCGGGATAGGTGGTGCCGGCGCCGATCGCGGTGACGAACACGTTGGGCTCGTGGACGATCTTGCCGTCCCAATCGCCGCCGCCGGCCTGGAACGGCACCAGCCGCCCGCCATGCGATACCGTCTGCTCCAGCACGATATGCGGATCGACGCGCACCAGTTCGCCGTTATGATTGGCATAGCGATCGCACGCGCCGGCCGCGCCCGGCTTGATGTAGCACATCACCGGACAGGCATCGCAGCGGATCTTGTCGCCACCGGCGACGGTCGTATCGGTCATGAACAAGCCTGCAGTCGAGAAGGCGCCGATCGGTAGCCGCTTCCTCGCGGCCCGATCACTTTGTTCGTATACGAATGATGTTGCGCGCGGACGGAAACGCTGTCAAGCGGGCCTGGAGGCGAAAGACCTCGCTTGCCGCATAATACCTCATTTGCCTCGCCGCCCTGTTCATAAAGCGAGCAGCGCGCTGCAGCGCGGGATCGCGCGGCTTGCACGTTTGTACACAAACGGTATCTTTCCCAAGCGTCCCGCGCATAGTTTGCAGCGCAACGAAGGCTTAGGGAGCATGACGCAGAGCACGATGCGCCTGACCGTCAACGGCAAAACCAGCGATGTCGACGCCGCGCCCGACACCGCATTGCTCTATGTGCTGCGCAACGACCTCGCCCTGAACGGACCGAAATACGGTTGCGGGCTCGGCGAATGCGGCGCCTGCGCAGTGCTGATCGACGGCGTCGCCGCGCGGTCCTGCGTGATCCCGATCGAGGGCTGCGCCGGACGCGACATCGTGACGCTCGAAGGTCTGGGCACGCGCGAGCATCCCGATCCGGTGCAGCAGGCCTTCATCCGCGAACAGGCCGCGCAATGCGGCTACTGCCTCAACGGCATGATCATCGCGACCAAGGCTTTGTTGTTGCGTTCCCCTCACCCGTCGGACGACGAGGTGCTGGAAGCGTTGCGCCATCATCTGTGTCGTTGCGGCGCGCATATCGAAATCATGCGCGCGGCAATGCGCGCGGCGGGCCACGTCGTTGAGGCGCAGGCGTGATGACGGCACCTGACACGACCGGGGATCGCGAACGACCGCAGGGAACGCTCACCGTCGTTCGTCCCGCCTCGCCGGTCGAGGCCGTCAAGTTCGAGACCTTCATCAGGATCACCGCCGACGGATCGGTCACCGCCTATAACGGCCATGTCGATCTCGGCACCGGCATTCGTACCGCGCTCGGGCAGATCGTCGCGGAGGAACTCGACGTATCCTTTGCACGCGTCGTCGTGGTGCTCGGCGATACCTCGCTGGTGCCCAATCAGGGCGCGACGATTGCGAGCGAAACGATCCAGATCACCGCCGTGCCGCTGCGCAAGGCCGCGGCGCAGGCGCGGCAGTTTCTGGTCGCGCGCGCCGCGGCGCGGCTGGAGCTTCCGATCGAGGATCTCGTACGTTGAAGACGGCCTGATCCGCGGCAAGGACAATCGCAGCGTCAGCTATGGCGAACTGATTGCGGGCGAGAGCCATCCAGCTTGAACTGGCTGATGATGTTCCCGGTCAAATCTGCCGATGCCTACACCATCGTCGGGCAATCGGTGCCGCGCGTCGACCTGCCGGCCAAGGCGACCGGCGAATTGGTATACGTCCACGATATGCGCGTGCCCGGCATGCTGCATGGCCGCGTCGTCCGTCCACCCTATGCCGGCGTCGATGTCGGCGAGTTCATCGGCAACAGCCTGATCGCGGTCGATGAGACGTCGGTCAGCGACATCCCCGGTCTTGTCGCCGTCGTCAGGATCGGCGACTTCGTCGGCGTCGTCGCCGAGCGCGAGGAAAATGCGATCAAGGCGGCGGCGCAGTTCAAGGTGAGCTGGAAGCCGGTGCCGACGCTGCCCGACCTGAAGGACATCGAGACCGCGCTGCGCGCCAATCCGTCGTGCCACGCACGCTGATCGACAAGGGCAACGTCGATGCGGCGATTGCCGGCGCCGCGAAGCCGATGCGGCGGACTTATATCTGGCCGTATCAGATGCACGCCTCGATCGGCCCGTCCTGCGCGGTCGCCGACTATCAGGAGGATCTGACGCGGGTCTGGTCCGGCACGCAGAACCCGCATTATCTACGCACCGAGCTGGCGCGGCTGATTCATCGCCGCGAAGCCGAGATCGAAGTGATCCGGATGGAGGCCGCCGGCTGTTACGGCCGCAACTGCGCCGACGACGTTTCCGCCGACGCGGTGTTGCTGTCGCGGGCCGTCGGCCGGCCCGTTCGCGTGCAATTGACACGTGAGCAGGAACACGCGTGGGAGCCCAAGGGCACCGCGCAGTTGATGGACGTCAACGGTGGATTAAACGCCGACGGCAGCGTCGCCGGTTATGATTTTGCGACGCGCTATCCGTCAAACGGCGCGCCGACACTGGCGCTGCTGCTGACCGGCACCATCCCGCACACGCCGGCCGTCTTCGAGATGGGCGACCGCACCGCGATCCCGCCTTACGACTACGAGAACTCTGCGCGTGGTCGCGAACGACATGCCGCCGATCGTTCGCGCCTCCTGGCTGCGCGGCGTCTCGGCGCTGCCGAACACGTTTGCGCATGAATCCTGGATCGACGAATGTGCTGATGAAGCCGGCGTCGATCCGATCGAATATCGCCTGCGCTATCTGAAAGACCCGCGCGCGATTGATCTCGTCAACGCGGTGGCCGAGCGTGCCGGCTGGAAGCCTCGGCCGGTACGGCAGGAACCGGAAGCCGAAGGCGACATCGTTCGCGGGCGCGGCTTTGCCTATGCGCTCTATGTGCACAGCAAGTTTCCGGGCTATGGCGCGGCATGGTCGGCCTGGATTGCGGACGTCGCGGTCAACAAGGCGACCGGCGATGTCAGCGTGACGCGCGTCGTTGCCGGGCAGGATTCCGGCCTGATGATCAATCCGGACGGCGTGCGCCACCAGATCCACGGCAACGTCATCCAGTCGACCAGCCGCGCGCTGATGGAGGAAGTCACGTTCGACCGCACTTCCGTGACGGCGCGCGAATGGGGCGCCTATCCCATCATCAAATTCCCCGAAGTGCCCGAGATCGACGTGTTGATGCTGCCGCGGCAGGACCAGCCGCCGCTCGGCGTCGGCGAGTTCGCCTCGGTCCCAAGCGCGGCTGCCATCGCCAATGCGATCTTTGATGCAACCGGTGTGCGCTTCCGCGAATTGCCGTTCACGCCAGAGCGTATCCTGCGAGGGTTGCGCGGCGAGGAACGGCCTGCGCCGCAAGCGTTGCCGTCGCCAACATCCGCGCCGCAGCCCGACTTGAGCAGATGGCAGAATCCTTTTGCCGGACGCCGCGGCGTGTTCGCAACAGCTGCCGCCCTGTGCGCCGCCGCGATCGGCATCGGCGCCGCCGTGCTGCCGTGGCGCGCGATCGCGCCGATCGCGCGACCCGACGTGTCCGTCTATTCGGCCGCGACCATCGCACGTGGCCAGCAACTCGCCGCGCTCGGCGACTGCGCCGTCTGCCATACCTCGGCAAACGGCATCCTCAATGCCGGCGGCAAGCCGCTGCCGACGCCGTTCGGCACCATCTACTCAACCAACATCACCCCGGATGTCGAAACCGGAATCGGCGCGTGGTCCTATCCGGCCTTCGAACGCGCGATGCGCGAGGGAATTCATCGCGACGGGCGGCACCTCTATCCCGCGTTTCCGTATACCCATTTTGCCAGGACTACCGACGCCGACATGCAGGCGCTCTATGCCTATCTCATGGCGCAGCCCGCGGTACGCGCGGAGACGCCGCAGAATGCGCTCGCGTTTCCGTTCAACGTGCGCCCGCTGATGGCGGGATGGAATGCGCTGTTCCACAAGCCCAGCACGTTCCAGCTAGACCCGACGAAATCCGAGATCTGGAATTGCGGTGCCTATCTCGTCGAAGGCCTCGGCCATTGCAGCGGCTGCCATTCGCCGCGCAATGCGCTAGGCGCCGAGAAGGCGAACGCCTATCTCGCCGGCGGATTTGCGGAAGGTTGGGAAGCGCCGGCGTTGACGTCGTTGTCGCAGGCGCCGATCCCATGGAGCGAGGACGAGCTTTACGCTTACCTGCGAACCGGCGAGTTGCGCCTTCACGGCGTCGCCGCCGGGCCAATGGCGCCCGTGGTGAAAGAACTCACAACCCTTCCGGATTCCGATATTCGCGCCATGGCGGTCTATCTCGCTTCGTTCAACGAGACCTCCATGGATCACGCGGCGCAGCAAGCGCTCGCCGCGCGACTGGAATCCTCGACCGGCACGCGCGCGTCGGCCGCATCCAGCGTCGGCGCCCGGCTCTATCAAGGCGCCTGCGCGGTGTGCCATGAGGTCGGCGGTGCGCCGCTGTTTGGCAGCCGGCCGTCGCTGGCGCTGAACAGCAATCTGCACAGCGCCGTGCCTGATAATCTGATCCAGCTCATCCTGCACGGCATCGCCAAGCCGGCAGCAACCGACCTCGGCTATATGCCGGCCTTCAAGGACAGCCTGACCGACGGCCAGGTCGCGGAACTGGCCGTTTACCTGCGGCGGCAATTCGCCCCGGACAAGCCTGCCTGGACCGGTATCGAGGCGGCGGTCGGCCGAATCCGGCAGGAATAGTGCGCTGAGCTGCCATGCCGCCGCCAAAACCCACTGGTTGGGTGGCCTCCGGCACGGTAGAGTTCCGCCATGGCAGTTACCGATATTGCATCCCGAACCTATAATCACGGCTGGCGGCTCGACCCGATCGTGCGCAGCCTGCTTGATACCGATTTTTACAAGCTGCTGATGCTGCAGATGATCCGTGAATTCTACCCGGATCAACGCGTCACCTTTTCGGTCATCAACCGCACCAAGCATGTCCGCCTTGGCGAGATCATCGACGAAGGCGAATTGCGCGCGCAGCTCGACCATGCCCGCACCATCCGCTTTTCCAAGAAGGAACTGATCTGGCTCGCCGGTAACACGTTCTACGGCAAGACCCAGATGTTCTCACCCGACTTCATCAACTGGCTCGCCAACTTCCGCCTGCCCGAATACGAATTGAACAAGGTCGATGGCCAGTACGAACTGCACTTCCACGGACCGTGGACCCACACCACCATGTGGGAGATCCCGGCGCTCGCGATCATGAACGAGCTCCGCTCGCGCCAGGCAACCAAGGGACAGGGCCGCTTCGTGCTCGACGTGCTCTATGCGCGCGCCAAGGCCAAGCTGTGGTCCAAGGTCGAGCGGCTGCGCAAGCTCGAAGGCCTTGCGGCTTTCCGACTTCGGCACGCGCCGCCGCCACGGCTTTCTCTGGCAGCGCTGGTGTGTCGAGGCCGTCAAGGAAGGCCTTGGTTCCTCCTTCACCGGCACGTCCAATGTGCTGCTGGCGATGGACAACGATCTCGAAGCGATCGGAACCAACGCGCACGAACTGCCGATGGTCGCCGCAGCTCTCGCCAATGACGATAACGAGTTGCGTTGGGCGCCCTATCGCATTCTCGACCAGTGGCGCCATACCTACGGCGGCAACCTCCTGATCGCCCTGCCCGACGCCTTCGGCACCAAACCGTTCCTGCGCGACGCGCCGGACTGGGTCGCCGACTGGACCGGCTTTCGCCCCGACAGCGCGCCGCCGATCACGGCCGGCGAGGATATCATCAAGTGGTGGAAGCAGAAGGGTCGCGATCCCCGGGAGAAGCTGCTGGTGTTCTCCGACGGCATGGACGTCGGCTCGATCGAGGAGACCTACCGGCATTTCGCGGGACGCGTCCGCATCTCCTTCGGCTGGGGCACCAACCTCACCAACGATTTCGTCGGCTGCGCGCCGGACGGATCCGCCGATCTCGATCCGATCTCGCTGGTCTGCAAGGTGACGTCGGTCGACGGACGGCCGGCCGTGAAGCTGTCCGATAATCCCGAGAAGGCCACCGGCTCCCCGTCCGAGGTCGAGCGTTATTTGCGCGTGTTCGGCAATGCCGGCCGCGTCCGCACTGCCGTGCACGTCTGAACTTCAGTTCCCATTCCAGACCAACCGATTTGACGAGCCCCGCATGCCCGCACCCAAGCCGCCTGCTTTCGAAACCCTGAGCCTGCACGCCGGCCAGCGCCCGGATCCCGCCACCGGCGCCCGCGCGGTTCCGATCTACCAGACGACGTCCTACGTATTCCAGGATTCCGACCACGCCGCCGCACTGTTCAACCTGGAGCGCGCCGGCCACATCTACACGCGCATTTCCAACCCGACGACGGCGGTGCTCGAAGAGCGCCTCGCCGCGCTCGAAGCCGGCGTCGGCGCGATCTGCACGGCAAGCGGCATGGCCGCGCTGCATCTGGCGATCGCAACGATCCTCAACGCCGGCGACCACATCGTCGCCTCCGCCTCGCTCTATGGCGGCACCATCAACCTGCTGGCGCATACGCTGCCGCGCTTCGGCATCACGACCACCTTCGTCAAGCCGCGCGCACTCGATGAGTTTCGCGCCGCGATCAAGCCGAACACGCGGCTGGTGATCGGCGAGACCATCGGCAATCCCGGGCTTGAGGTGCTGGATATTCCCGCAGTCGCGCAGATCGCGCACGATGCCAGGATTCCGCTGTTGATCGACAACACCTTTGCGACGCCATTCCTCAGCCGCCCGATCGAGCTCGGCGCCGATATCGTGATGAACTCCGCGACCAAATGGATCGGCGGCCACGGCATCGCAATCGGCGGCGTCATCGTCGATGGCGGCCGGTTTGACTGGCACGCCTCCGGCAAATTCCCCCAGCTCACCGAGCCCTACGCCGGCTATCACGGCATCGTCTTCGACGAGCAGTTCGGCCAGGCCGCCTTCATCATGCGCGCCCGCACCGAAGGTTTGCGGGATTTCGGCGCGTGTCTTTCGCCAACCAATGCGTTCCAGTTGCTGCAGGGCGTCGAGACGCTGGGCGTCCGCATGGAACGCCACATGAGCAATACGCTCGCGGTGCTCGAGGCGCTGACCGCCAACAAGGCGGTCGACTGGGTGCTGCATCCCGCGCTGGAAAATCATCCCGATCATCAGCTTGCGAAGCGGCTGCTGCCACGTGGCGCCGGATCGATCGTCTCTTTCGGCATCAAGGGCGGGCGAGCGGCGGGCAAGAAATTCATCGAGTTCCTGCGGATGATCAGCCACCTCGCCAATGTCGGCGACGCCAAGACGCTGGTGATTCACCCCGCCAGCACCACGCATCAGCAGATGGACGCCGCGCAGTTGAAGGCCGCAGGTGTCGGCGAGGAACTGGTGCGGCTGTCGGTCGGCATCGAAACCGTTTCCGACATCATCGACGATCTCGGCCAGGCGCTTCGCGCATCGCAGAAGGTTTGAACCATGCAGCTTTCCGTCAATGGTGCTGATGTCTTCGTTGCCACCGGCGGCCGTCCGTTCGATCCGTCGCTGCCGGCCGTGGTGATGCTGCACGGCGCGGGCTTCGATCATTCGACCTGGGCGCTGCACAGCCGTTGGTTCGCACATCACGGCTACTCCGTGCTGGCGCCGGACTTGCCGGGCCATGGCCGCTCAGCGGGCAAGCTGTTGCCGACCATTGCCGACATGGCCGACTGGACTGCCGCGCTGCTCGACGCGGCCGGTGCGCCGAAGGCGAAGCTGGTCGGGCATTCGATGGGATCGCTGATCGCGCTGGAGACGTCCGCGCGGCATCCCGACAAGGTTTCCGGCCTCAGCCTGATCGGAACGGCGGCCACGATGACGGTCGGCCCCGATCTGCTCAAGGCGGCCGAGGTCAACAACCCCGACGCCTTCGACATGGTTTCGATCTGGGGTCTGGGCTTCAAGGCCGAACTCGGCGGCAGCCTTGCGCCGGGACTGTGGATGCATCAGGGCGCGCAACGCGTATTGCAGCAGACGCGGCCGGGCGTGCTCTACAATGATCTCAATGCCTGCAATTCGTATCAGAACGCGCTTGCGGCCGCCGCGCAGGTCAAGGTGCCGGCGACGTTCATCCTTGGCGAGCGCGACATGATGACGCCCGCGAAGGCCGGCAAGACGCTGGCGGCGGCGACGCCGAATGCGCGCACTGTTGTCGTTCCGGGCGCCGGCCACATGATCATGGTTGAAGCGCCGGACGAGTTGCTGGCGGCGTTGCGGTAGTAATCCGGACTTCACTCTCACTCCTCATCCTGAGGAGCCGCGAAGCGGCGTCTCAAAGGATGAAGGCCACCGGCGGGGCCTCATGGTTCGAGACGGCGCGACGCGCCTCCTCACCATGAGGGTTTGACATTACTGCCGTGCCGCAGGCTTCCTCTCCACCGGATGAATATCGATCGCGCGCAACCTTCCCATGCGCAGCACGTCCATCGCCAGCGTTCGATCGATGCGGTCGCGGTCCAGCGCGCGGATCAGGTCGTCGACGCCGTTGATCTCGACGCCGTCGAGCTTGATCACGACATCGCCCGGTAATAGTCCCGCCTTTGCGGCCGGGCTATCCGGTTCGATCTGCGCCAGCAATGCACCCATCGTGTTGTCGACACCGGCGACCACCGCATGCCGGCGCGGAATCGGCGCTGTCTGGCCGGCGACGCCGATATAGGCCCGGCGGACATAGCCGTGGCGGATGATCTCCGACAGCACGAACTGCGCGGTGTTGCTGGCGACCGCAAAACAGATGCCCTGCGCGCCGTTGATAATCGCAGTGTTGATACCGATCACTTCAGCCGATGACGACACCAGCGGCCCGCCGGAATTGCCGGGATTGAGCGCGGCGTCGGTCTGGATCACGTCCTCGATCGTCCGTCCGCTCACCGAGCGGATCGAGCGGCCGAGCGCCGACACCACGCCGGCGGTCACCGTCGATTCGAAGCCTAAGGGATTGCCGATCGCGACCACCAGCTGGCCGCGACGCAGGCTCTTGGAATTGCCGAGCGAGGCGTAGCGCAGATCACGCGCGCCGTCGGCCCGCAACAAAGCGAGGTCGGTGTCGGGATCGACGCCGAGCACGTGGGCATCGGTGACAAAGCCTTCGGTATCGCGGAGCCTGATCTCTTTCGACGATCCGACCACATGGCTGTTGGTCAGCACCAGGCCATCGGGCGAAATGACGATGCCCGAGCCAAGTCCGCCGCGCTCGCGCGCGGTGCGCACCTTCGGTCCGGTTTCGACGCGCACGACGGCAGGCCCGACGCGTTCGGTCACGCCGATCACGGCGTTGGAATAGGCGTCGAGCAGCGCCTGGTCGTCCGCAGGGGTGGGTTCGGGAGCCGGCGACAGGTCGTCGCCGGAAATATCTGAGGTAAAATCCAGCATGGCGAGCTTCCTTCGGCCTCATCAAATGGTGGCCGGGGGGTGTCTGCGCAAGATGTCCGCGGGTGGCGCAGGGCTGGGCTGCCAAGGCTTGCGAAGTCCCTCATGGTGAGGAGCGCGAAGCGCGTCTCGAACCATCCGGCACCCGTCGGTGGCCTGCATCCTTCGAGACGCCCGCTGCGCGGGCTCCTCAGGATGAGGAATTGACACCTGAGCTATTGCGCCCGCCTAAGCGTGCCCGAGCGTGCCTTGACAGGATCGAGCAGCGACCAGTCGCCCTGTTCCAGCGCATACCCTTTCGGGAACGGTGCGCGCAGCTCGAGCCCGAGCGAGCGCAGCACGCGGTCGTCGCGGTAGTAGCATTGGAGGACGACGCGGACGAGCGTCGCCGCCGCGTCGCCGCCGTTGGCGCGGAACTCGTTCGCGATCGCGTCGCGTTTGGCGGCATCGAGTTCGGCCAGCGGCTTCCCGGCGAGGCGCGCGAGATGATCGAGCGCCTGCTGTGACCAGCGCGGTGTCGCGGCCCAGCGTGGCCAGCATGTCGGCCTGGATCGCGGGGTCGTCCGCGCCGGGCACCTTGTACTCATCGCTGGCGGGAACGATCATCGCAGCGACGGTGCGGAGGTCGTCGCGCTGGACTGAGGTCAGTTCATTTGCGGGCATGGCGGTCTCAATCGAAGAGGTTGGCAAGGCGTTGCTTCATCTGGTCGGCGACGTAGAGCGCGATCGCCTGAATGGTCGAGGTCGGATTTACGCCGCCTGAGGTCACGAACACGCTGCCGTCGACGATGAAGAGATTTTTCACATCATGCGACCGCCCCCATTCGTTGACCACAGAGCGCGCGGGATCAGTGCCCATCCGCGCCGTGCCGAGCAGATGCCAGCCGCCCCAGGGAATTGGATTGTTCATGCAGATATCGGTCGCGCCCGCCGCTTCGAGAATCTCCCGCCGCGCGCCAGTCCATGATCCATCATCTTCCGGCTGTTCTCGCTGATCGTGTAATCGATCCTTGGCGCAGGGATTCCGTGGCCGTCCTTCAGCGCGGGATCGAGCGTGACGCGGTTGTGCTCCTCGGGCAGGTCCTCGCAGATCGCGGAGACCGCGAGACGATGGCCGTTGAGCTTGCGGAACACGCGATGATGATCCGCGCCCCATGGCAAAATGCCTTTCTGCTCGCTCGCGACGGCTTCGAACACAGGGCCCGCACCGCGGCCGAACTGGATGCCGTAGCCGCGGACGAAGCCGCGCGACAGATCGGTGTCGTAAAACTCCTTGCTCCAGAGGCAGGTCGGCGGCGCGCGGTTAGAGTTGGTCGGCTCCTTCACAAAACCGTAGATCTGCGCATAGGGATGGAACATCAGGTTCTTGCCGACGAGGCCGGACGAATTGGCCAGGCCGTCAGGGAAGCGGCCGGAGACCGAGTTCAAGAGCAGCCGCGGCGTGCCGACGCCGTTGCAGGCGATGATGACGACTTCGGCCGGCTGGAACTGCTCGACGCCATCCTTGTCGTAGTAGACGACGCCCGAGGCCATGCCGTGCTCGTTGGTCAATATCTCGCGCACGCGGCAGTGGGTCTTGACCTCGACGCCGGCGCGGATTGCGTGCGGCCAATAAGTAATATCGGTCGAGGCTTTTGCGCCTTGCGCGCAGGCCGGCGTGCAATGGCCGAGATTGATGCAGCGCGCCCTGCCCTCATAATCCATCGTCGCAACGGTCGTATCCGACGGCCACCAATGCCAGCCGAGCTTGTTCATGGCCTTGCCGATCAGCGGACCGGAAAGCCCCAGCGGCTGCGGCGGCATCGGCGGATGCGTCAGCGGTGAGCGCGGATCGCCCGACAGGCCCGATACGCCCATCATCCGGTCGTTCTCTTCGAAGAACGGGGTGAGGGCATCGTAATCGATCGGCCAGTCATCAGCGACGCCATCGAGCGTCTTCACCTTGAAGTCGGAGGGGTGCAGCCGCGGCCAGTGCGCGGTGTACATCACTGTCGAACCGCCGACGCCGTTGAAGTTCACCACCTTGATCGGCGAATTGTCGTCGTTAACAGGATAATCCTCGGGCCGGCCGCGGATATTCGGGCTGGTCGACCAGTCGCCATAAAACTTCGCCTCCCAGTCGCGCCCGGTGCTGGGATATTCTGCCGGATTCATCCAGCCGCCCTGGTCGAGGCAGAGGATGTGCATCTTGGTATCGGCCAGGCTCCACGCCACCGCGGCGCCGGATGCGCCGGCGCCGATGATCAGGACGTCAACGGGATCGTGCTTCATTCTTTCTCAACTCTCTCTTTCGTCATTGCGAGCGAAGCGAAGCAATCCATTCTTCCTTCGTGCGGAAAGATGGATTGCTTCGTCGCTGCGCTCCTCGCAATGACGGGGATGGGTTTGGGGCGACCTCGATACAAGCGAATTCGTAGAGGTCGTTCCAGGTTGGGTTCAGCGCCTCGATCAATGCCAATTTCTTTTCTCGGCTGCCCGCCTTGATCTGCTTTTCTCGCGTGATTGCTTCGATCATGCTTTCATGCAATTCGTACCATACCAACATCTTGCAGCCGTACTTCTTCGAGAAACCGGTTACCAGTCCCTCCCGATGCTCGAATGCACGCTTTGGAAGATTGGAGGTAACGCCGGTGTAGAGCGTTCCATTTCGCTTGTTCGCCATGATGTACACGCAAGGTTGCTTCATCAATTGTACTCCGACCTATCCACCGTCATTGCGAGGAGCGCAGCGACGAAGCAATCCATGCCTCCGCAAGCTGTAAGATGGATTGCTTCGCTGCGCTCGCAGTGACGGAGATAGACCATCAATTCACAATCCTTACCGGCAGGGTACGGATGCCGCGAATAAAGTTCGAATACAGCCGCTGCGGCGGACCCACAATTTCAAAGCGGAGATCCCTAGCCAATATTTCCTCCCAGAGGATGCGGATTTGCTGTTCGGCGAGACGATCGCCGACGCAGCGGTGGATGCCGGCGCCGAAGGCGAGGTGCTGGCGCGGCTTGGCGCGGTCGATGATGAACTCATCCGCGCGATCGATCTTGGCTTCGTCGCGATTGCCGGAGATGTACCACATCACCACCTTGTCGCCCTTGGCGATGCGGCGGCCGGCGAGTTCGGTGTCGTGGCGCGCGGTGCGGCGCATATGCAGCACCGGCGTGTGATAGCGGATGATTTCGGAAACGAGGTTCGGGATCAATTCGCGCCGCGCGCGGACCAGTTCGAACTGCTCGGGGTTTTCCACCAGCGCCATCAGCCCGCCGCTCATCGAATTGCGCGTGGTGTCGTTGCCGCCAACGATCAACAGCCCGATCGTGCCGATGAACTCACGGGTCTGCAGATTCCGCGTGGCCGGCGAATGCGCGAGCATCGAGACCAGGTCGAAGGTCGGCGGGGCATCGGCGCGCGCATTCCACAGTTTGCGGAAATACTCGCCCATCTTCATCATTTCTTCGAAACGCTCGTCCTCCGAGTGCACGACGGCATCGGGCGAATTGACATTGGCGATCGCGACATCGGACCACCAGCTCAGCTTCATGCGATCTTCCCAGGGGAAATCGAACAGCGTCGCCAGCATCATGTTGGTGAGATCGGTCGAGACGCGCTCGGCCCAGTCGAAGGTCTCGTTGCGCGGCAACGCGTCTAGCACGTCTGATGTCCGCTTGCGGATCAGCTGCTCGAAATTGGCGAGATTGGACGGCGCCACGATCGGCGCGACGGTGCGTCGTTGGGCGGTATGGCCGGGCGGGTCCATGCGGATGAAGCTGACGCGCTCCTGCCCCTTCGGCTGGTCGGTCACCTGAATACCGCCGAGTTCCGAACTCGACGAATAGGTCTCATGATCGAGTTCGACCGCAAAAATGTCGTCGTAACGCGTCACCGACCAGTACGGTCCGAACGGCGAGGCCTCGCAATAATGCACGGGATCGTCGCGGCGCAGTTGCGCAAACAGCGGCCGCCAGGTGTCGTCCTGATAAAGGTGGGGATCGCTGACGTCGATCGACGTCAGCCTGCGCTGCAGCGCCTGGGCCATCGCTTGCCTCCCCTCGTGCCGTCGCCGCCTTTCGGGCGATCTGAACCCCGACGATAGAGGCAGATGCGGTCGCGAGTAAAGCCGGCCGGAATTGGTCGGCGGCAAACCTGCAACCCTGCCACGCGTCCATGCGGGGTTTGTCCCCCGGTGCGAGTGCGGGTAGCCTGACGGCAATTCTCCTGAAGGTAATTCTCGGGACAAGCCACTGGCATGGGAGCAACGCCGATTCCTGATTTCGACGCCATCATCATCGGCGCAGGCCTGTCCGGCATGTACCAACTCCACCGGCTGCGCGAACAGGGCCTGCGGGTACGCGTGTTCGAGGCCGGCACTGACGTCGGCGGCACCTGGTACTGGAACCGTTATCCCGGCGCGCGCTTCGATTCCGAGAGCTATTCCTACGGCTATTCGTTCTCCAAGGAGTTGCTGCAGGAATGGGACTGGTCGGAGCATTTCGCCGGCCAGCCGGAAACGTTGCGTTACTGCAACTATGTCGCCGACAAGTTCGATCTTCGCCGCGACATTCAGTTTCGCAGCCGGGTAACGACAGCCGCTTACGACGAGAGTCCAAGAAGCTGGACGATCACGCTGGAGGACGGCAGCCGCTTCAGTTCGCGCTTCCTGATTACCGCGATCGGGCCGTTGTCGACTCCCACCCTGCCCCGGATCGAGGGGCGCGACGATTTCAAGGGAGCCTCGTTTCACACCGCGCGATGGCCGAAGGAGCCGGTGGAATTCGCCGGCAAGCGCGTGGCGGTGATCGGTACCGGCGCGACCGGCATCCAGACGATCCAGACCATCGCCGGCCAGGTCGGCCATCTCACGGTGTTTCAGCGCACGGCCAACTGGGCCGCGCCGCTGCACAACGGCAAGATCGACGCCGAGACGCAGGCCAAGATCAAGGCCGGCTATCCCGAGATTTTTGCGCGCTGCCGCGAGACCTTTGCCTGCTTCATTCACACGCCCGACCCGCGCGGTACGTTCGAGGTCTCCGACGAGGAACGCGAGGCCAATTATGAAAGGCTCTATGGCGAGCGCGGCTTCGGCATCTGGGTAGGCAATTTCAACGACATCCTGACCGATCGAAAGGCGAACGCGACGATCTCCGATTTCGTCGCGCGCAAGATCCGCGAGCGGGTGAAGAACCAGGCTGTGGCCGAGAAGCTGATTCCGAAGAACCACGGCTTCGGTACCCGACGGCTGCCGCTCGAGACCTTCTATTACGAGGTCTATAACCAGGACAATGTCGAACTGGTCGACATCAAGGAAACGCCGATCGAGCGCATCACGGCCAAGGGCATCAAGACCAGCGAGAAGGAATACGAATTCGACATCATCATCTACGCGACCGGCTTCGACGCCATCACCGGCAGCTTTGACAAGATCGACTTCCGCGGGGCCGGAGGTACGCGGCTGAAGGACAAGTGGAGACAAGGTCCGGAGACCTATCTCGGCATCATGGTCCACGAGTTTCCCAATATGCTGATGCTGATGGGCCCGCACACCGCGCTCGGCAATATCCCGCGCAGCATCGAATACAGCGTCGAGTGGGTGACCGGGCTGATCCAGTTTCGCCACGAAGAACGGTTGACGCGGCTGGAGGCGACGCCGGAGGGCGTGAAATCCTGGACCGACCACGTCAAGGCGCTCGGCGAAGGGTTGCTCGCCAACGAAGTCGATTCCTGGATGACCGGCATCAACAGCAACGTCGAGGGCAAGCAGACCCGCATCGTCGCCCGCTACAGCGGCAGCGCACCGGCCTATCGCGCGCAGATGCGACGAGGTCGCGGCGAAGGGGTATGAGGAGTTGCGGCTGGGTTAACGCGCGAGCGAAAAGCGTACCGCCACCGTAGGGGCCAAGCGCAGCGTGCCCACCATCTCGCAGCGCGCCCGGTGATGGATGGTGGGCACGTCGCTTCGCTCCTTTGCCCACCCCACGGCTCTGCCGGTGTGACACAACTCTCTCCACGTCATTGCGAGCGCAGCGAAGCAATCCATTCTTTCTTTATGTTGCGACATGGATTGCTTCGCTGCGCTCGCAATGACGTGGATATAGTTTCGCCTTCTCGCGGCGTGATACGCCCGAGGTTTGCATCTTCGTTTGCCCTCTTCGATCAGAGGGCGCAGGGAAGACCGGGTGCTTGCTGCACCCGCGGTCTCGCGTGCGATTTGCGCATAACAAGTTGCACACGAGCATACAGGGCAGCTGGAGCATTCCGGCCTTCCCTGCGCAATGGCTTTACGGCTTACTTCGTGCTCTCCCCGGAGAACGGCTCTTTTGCCTCCGTCGCCTGCGCTTCTTATCGCACGCTTAACGCCAGCACCGCGGCGCCCGAACCACACGACTTCACCGTACGCATCCGGCGCGTACGTCTATCGCGCCATCCACGTCCATCGCATCTCACCGCGCGTTCGTGACGATCGCGAGCGCCCCTCATCCGCCGTGAGACAAGCGGGGTTATGCGACTGATTTGCGTGAGAACGAAAGCGGAATATTTTTGATTTGCGGGCTTGACACGATTTCTGAAAATCCGAAGTGATTTGCCCGTCGTGCCAGTTGGTCGCACGCCGGCGGCACAAGATTGCGCTTGCGCATAAAGCAAATCAGTCCGCAGTCCGTAGGGCGGGCAAAGCGCAGCGTGCCCACCACATCGTCAGTGCGCTCGGTGATGGATGGTGGGCACGTAGCTATCGCTCCTTGCCCACGCTGCGAGACTTGCGATGGATCTGTAGCTCGCATGAGCGTCAGCGATATGCGGGACCGGTCCCAGGGGTCGCTTGCCCGGGCTACGGCATCACCACGCATCAATGCACGGCCGCTTCTTCGTGGCGCGCGCTTCCGGCTTCGGCACCGAGCGCAGGCCGGACATGATCCAGCTGCCGGGTGTCGGCGGGATCGATCACTTCGTCGATCTCCAGCACCGAGGCGATCGAGACCGCCTTGCCGTTGGCGTAGAGCTCGGCGACCTTGGCCTGGTAGTACTCCTCGCGCTCGGCCGGGTCCTCGATGGCTTCCATCTCCTTGCGGAAGCCGAGCCGCACATAGCCTTCGAGCCCCATGCCGCCGAACTCGCCGGTCGGCCAGGCCACCGTGAAGAACGGAGGCGTGGAAGCCGCCGCCGATCATGGATTGCGCGCCGAGGCCGTAGCCCTTGCGCAGGACGATGCCGAACAGCGGCACGGTGAGGCTCGCGCCGGTCACGAACATCCGCGCGACATGGCGCACGATCGCGGTCTTTTCCGCTTCGGGCCCGACCATGAAGCCCGGCGTGTCGCACAGCGACAGGATCGGGAATGTCGAAGGCATCGCAAAGCTGCAGGAAGCGCGCGGCCTTGTCGCCGGCCGGCGCATCGATCGCGCCACCGAGATGCTTTGGATTGTTGGCGATCAGGCCGAACGGCTTGCCCTCGATGCGGATGAAGGCGGTGATCATGCCGACGCCAAAGTCGCGGCGGATTTCCAGCACCGAGCCTTCGTCGGCGAGAAGATCGATGACATTGCGGATGTCGTACACCCGCAGGCGGTTTTCCGGGATCGCCCGCCGCAGCAGCCGCTGGTCCGGCGCCTTCCAGTCGGCGACCGCGCCCTGGAAGTACGACAGATATTTTTGCGCCGCGGCCGTCGCTTCCGCCTCGTCCTCGACCAGGATGTCGATGACGCCGTTCGGCGACTGGAACGACACCGGGCCCACTTCGGCCGGATGATAGACGCCGAGGCCGCCGCCCTCGATCATCGCGGGGCCGCCCATGCCGATCGAGGCGTTTTTCGTCGCGATGATGACGTCGCAGCAGCCGAGCATCGCGGCATTGCCGGCAAAGCAATAGCCGGAGACGATGCCGATGACCGGCACCAGCCCTGAGAGTTTTGCGAACTGCACGAAGGACGGCCCGTCGAGACCGGTCATGCCGAGCCGGTCGGTGTCGCCGGGACGGCCGCCGCCGCCCTCGGCATAGAACACCAGCGGCAGCCGCCATTGCTCGGCCAGGCCCAGCATGCGGTCGATCTTCTTGTGGTTCATGTGGCCCTGGGTGCCGGCCAGCACGGTGTAGTCGTAGGAGATCACCATGCAGCGGGCGGCATCCGCGCCGAATTTTTCCGCGTTCACGGTGGCGACGCCGGAGATCAGCCCGTCGGCCGGCGTGTTGCGGATCAGATCGTCGACCTTGCGCCGCCGGCGCTGGGCGGCGATGGCGAGCGAGCCGTATTCGACAAACGAGCCGTCATCGACGAGATCGGCGACGTTCTCGCGCGCGGTGCGCTGGTTGGTCTTGCGGCGGCGCTCGACCGACGCCGGGCGATTTTCGTCGAGCGTGATGGCGTGGCGCTCGATCAGTTCGGCGAGATCGGGACGGATGTGATCGAGATCGACATCCTCCTCCTCGGTCACATCATGGGCGTCGATCTCGGCAGGTTCCAGATAAAGGATCGCCTCGTCCTGCATCAGCGTCACGCCGGCTTCCGCCGCGACCCTCGTCACCCTGCCGCCGTGCGGCGCGGTCACCAGATGCTCCATCTTCATGGATTCGAGCACGGCGATCTGCTGGCCGGGGCGGACGAGATCTCCCTCCTCGACATCGATGGTCACAATCGTGCCCTGCAACGGCGCCGGCACCGCGACCGAGCCGGCCGGCCCGGTTGCCGATTCTGCGACCGCAAGCGCGAGCGTGTCGTCATCGGCGGCGTCGCCGGATTCGATCAGCGCCGTCTCGGCAATTGTTTCGGCAATCGTCTCAGCCGTCCCCTTGGCTTCGCCGACGAGATCGGCGACATGGGCCTCGACAAAACCGGTGCTGAGACGGTTCTCGACAAAATCCGGGTGCGCCAAAATCGCCGCCAGGAAAGGAATGTTGGTGGCGACGCCACCGATGCGGAACTCGCGCAGCGTGCGCGTGGCCTTGTGCACGACGTCGATCCAGTCGCCGCCCGCCGAATGCACGATGACCTTGGCGAGCAGCGAGTCGAAGGCAGCGCTGGTCCGGTAACCCGAATAGCCGAACGTATCGACGCGAACGCCCGGGCCGGACGGCAGGTCGAACAGCGCCAGGGTTCCGCCGGTCGGCCTGGTCCCGCCGGTCTCGTCCATCACCTCCATGTTGACGCGAAGCTGCATCGCAAAGCCGCGCGGCTTCGGGATATAGCCCTGCGCCAGCCCGAGCGAACCCAGCGTGGCGCCGGCCGCGACCGCGAGCTGCGACTGCACGAGATCGAGGCCGAGCACCTCCTCGGTGACGGTATGCTCGACCTGCAGCCGCGGATTGGCCTCGATGAAGGCGAACGCGTGCTCGCTCGTTCTGGCGTCGTTATCGACGAGGAATTCGAAGGTGCCGAGATTGTCGTAGTTGGCGGCGGCGGCCATTTCCTTGGCGGCTTCGATGATGCGCGCGCGCAAGGCATCGTTCAGCGACGGGCTCGGCGCGACCTCGATGAGTTTCTGGTTGCGGCGCTGGATGGTGCATTCGCGCTCCCAGAGATGGCTGATCGCGCCAAAATGGTCGCAGATGATCTGCACCTCGATGTGGCGCGCGTTGCGGATCAGGCGCTCGACATAGACGCCGTCGCTGCCGAAGGCGGCCATCGCCTCGGACTGGCAGCGCGCATAGGCTTCCTCCAGCTTGCTGGCGTCGTCGACGACGCGCATGCCGCGTCCGCCGCCGCCGGCGATCGCCTTGATCATGATGGCGCCGCCGGCGCCCTGGGATTCCAGGAAGGCCCTTGCCTCGTCCAGGCTGGTCGGCCCGCTGGTGCCGTCGATGATCGGCACGCCGCATCGTTTTGCCAGCGCCTTGGCCTGCGCCTTGTCGCCGAACAGTTCGAGCGCTTCCGGCGACGGCCCGACAAAGACGATGCTCTCCTCGATGCAGCGCCGGGCCAGCGTGGCGTTCTCGCTGAGAAAACCATAGCCCGGATGCACGGCGTCGCATCCGGTCGCCTTGGCGGCTGATATCACGGCCTCGATGTCGAGATAGGCCCGCGCGCCACGGCCGGGGATTTCGAAGGCGGCGTCGGCGGCGCGGACATGCATCGATTGCGCATCGTCGGCGGAATAGATCGCGACGGTGGCAAGGCCGGCGTCGCCCGCGGCGCGCGCGATGCGGATAGCGATCTCGCCGCGGTTGGCGATCAGCAGCTTGTGGAAGGACATTGGGATACCCGTTTAACGGTCTTTCATGGTCGGATCGAGCACGATGCGCAGGGATTCGCCAAGCGCATTGAAGGCCAAGGACACAACCAAAATGGCAAGCCCCGGCGCGTACATCTGCTCCGGCGCGATCTCCATATACTGGTAGGCGCGGGCCAGCATGGCGCCCCAGCTCGGGTTCGGTGGCTGGATACCGAGGCCGAGGAAGCTGAGGCTGGCTTCCGCCAGCAGCGCCGCCGCCAGCAGCAGCGTCACCTGCACGATGACGGGCTGCAGCGCGTTCGGCAGCACGTGCTTCCACAGGATGTGCCAGGCCGGCGCGCCAAAACACCTGGAGGCATCGACATAGAGTTCCTGGCGCACGATCAGCGTGCGGGCGCGGACGATCCGGGCCAGCGCCGGGAACATCACGATGCCGACCGCGATCATGCCGTTGGTCAGCCCGATGCCGAGCGCGCCGGTGACCGCGATCGCCAGCACGATGGCCGGGAACGACAGGAAAGTGTCGATGATCGCGGCTGATGATGTCGTCGGTCCAGCCGCCGAAGAAGCCGGCGGCGAGCCCGACCGGCAGGCCGATCAGGATGGCGACGCCGACCGCGAGCAGGCTGGCATAGACGGTGGCCGGCGCGCCGTAGACCAGCCGGCTGAAGATGTCGCGGCCGAGATCGTCGGTGCCGAGCAGATGGCCGGGTCCGGGGGCGGCCAGCATGTTGTTGGCGTCCTGCGCGGTCGGCGCATAGGGCGCGATCCAGGGCGCGCCGATGGCCACGATCACCAGCACCAGCAGGACCAGGATCGCGAGCGCCGCGCGAAAATCGCCGGCCAGCCAGCGGAACAGGCGGCGCAAGCGGCCGGGCTCGGCGGGAGACTTCGGCGTGGCGAGCGAAAGCTCCGTCATTGCTCGATCCTCGGATCGACGGCGGCGCACAGGAGATCGGCGATCAGATTGACCGCGATGACCACGATCACCATGGCGAACACCACGCCCTGCACGATCGGGAAATCACGCTGCAGCGCGCCGCGCACGATCAGGCTGCCCATCCCGGGAATGGCGAACACCGCCTCGATCACCACGGTCGCCGCCAGCATGCGGTTGACCAAGAGGCTGATGATGGTGAACAGGTTGACGCTGACGTTCTTCAGGCCGTGCTGCCAGAGGATGCGCGTCATCGACAGGCCCTTGGCGTGCAGCGTCCGCACATATTGCGACGACAGCACTTCCAGCAGCGACCCGCGCAACTGCCGCGCCACTTCCGCCATGCCGTAGGCGGCAATGGCGATGCCGGGCAGCAGCGCGTGCCGGATCGCCTCCCACGGGGATGCGCTGAAGGATTTGGCGCCGGTCGCCGGCAGCCAGTTCAGCTTCAGCGAAATCTCGGCGACCAAAATCATCGCCAGCCAGAAACCGGGAATGGCGACGCCGAGCGAGGCGACCATGCTGACCACCTTGTCGACCCAGCCATTGGGCTTGATCGCCGCGATCACGCCCATGGGGATGCCGGTGACCAGCGCCAGCACCAGGGCGATGGCCACGATCAGGAGCGTATTGGGAAAGGCGCGGGCGATGGAGGTGGCGACCTTTTCGCCCGTGAGCAGCGATTGCGAGAGGTCGCCCTGCACGACGTTGGCGAGCCACGCGCCATATTGCACCAGGAACGGCCGGTCGAGGCCGTAGATCTTCCGGATCTCGGTGATGCGCGCATCGGTGGCGTTGTCGCCGGCGAGCGTTACCGCGATGTCGCCGGGCACCAGCTTCAGCAGCGCGAACACCATGAAGGTCGCAAGCAGGATGACGGGCAGCGCCTGCAACAGGCGGCCGCCGATCACCCGTGCCGGACTTCGTCGCGCCATCGGCTTCAGCTCTCCAGCCAGACGTCGTCGTATTTCGGCTTGCCCAGAAGGTTCGGCTTGTAGCCCTGCACCTTCTTGTTCATCGCGACCAGTTCGAACTGGAAGGCGAGCGGCGCCACGAACGCGTTTTCCATCACCAGCCGCTGCACGGTGGCAAAAGCCTTGCGGCGCATCTCGATGTCTTCCGATGCCCGCGACTCCTTGATCGCGGCTTCGAGTTCCGGCGGCACCGGCGCCCGGCCGCCATTATAATAGGCGTCCTTGGTGAACATCAGCGAATAGGTCAGGCTCGGATCGGGCCGTCCGGTCCAGGCCGCGAGCAGACCGGAGCCGCGCTTCTCGGCGCCGAAGAAGGCGGCGGAGGCCTCCGCAATCGGCGCGTTGGAGAATTTTACGTTCATCCCCGCTTTGCGGAACTGTTCGATCAGGATTTCCTGACGCTGCACCGAATCCTGATCGGGATAGCCGATCAGGTCGATCGCAAGCCCGTCCTTGAAGCCGGCCTCGGCAAGCAGCTGCTTGGCCTTGTCGGGGTTATGCGGATAGAGCCCGGCGACGGACTTGTCGTAGGCCCAGTGCGCCTTCGGCAGGTTCATGTAGGCGGGTTCGGCGAGGCCGGCCAGCGCGGCCTTGACGAAGGTCTCGCGGTCGATCGCGAAATTGAAGGCCTGGCGGACTTTGACGTTGTCGAACGGCGGCTTCGCCCAGTTCAGAAAAATCTGGAAGACATAGAGCGTCGGCCCGTTGGCGATCTTGACGCTGGGGACGCGGTCCATGATCGCCTTCTGGCGCGGCGGCAGTTGATACATCAGGTCGTTCTGGCCGGCGGTGACCGAGCGCGAGCCGGTCGTCAGTTCCGGAATGATGGAGAACTCGATTCCGTCCGGATACGGCCGGTTCGGCTTCCAGTATTTCTCGTTGCGCTTGACGACGATCTTCTCGCCGTCCGCCCAGCTCACGAAGGCATAGGCGCCCGCGCCGACCGGCGTGCGCGCGACATTGCCGGCACTGGAAGCCTTGAGCGCGGTCGGCGACACCATCATGCCGGCGCGGTCGGAAAGAATGCCGGGCAGCGCGGCGTCCGGCGTGTTCAGCTTCAGCGTCACCTGCATCGGACCGGTGACTTCGGCGGACGCCATCGAGGCAAGATCGGCCTTGATGTTGGATTTCGGGTCGGACTTGTTGCGCTCCAGATTGAATTTCACCGCCTCGGCGTCGAGCGGCGTGCCGTCGTGGAAGGTGACGCCGGAGCGGATGTTGAGCACCAAGCGTGGTGGGATCGGTAAAGCTCCAGCTTTCGGCAAGGCCCGGCTTCGGTTTCAGGGTTTCAAAATCCCATTCGGTCAGCGTGTCGTACATCGTGAACAGGAAGGCGTGATCCGAGCCCGCGCCGCCGGTGGCGGGATCGAGGCTCGACGGGTTGGCCGGCGCCGAGATGCGCAAGATTCCGCCGCGCTTCGGCGTGCCTTGCGCGAACGCGCTGCCGCCGAGCGCCGTGCCGGCCAGCGCGGCTGATATCAGCGCCATTGCCTCGCGTCGGGTCGTTGATGTCATGGCCTATTCTCCGTCGGGCGATTTTTTGTCAATTGGGCGAAAAGTTCGGGCGGTCCGCAAAATGGCAGGCGACCCAGTGATCCCTTGCCAGCTCGCGCCAGTCCGGCGTCTTCTCGGCGCAGAGCGGCTGCGCATACTGGCAGCGGGTCCGGAAACGGCAACCCGAAGGCGGATCGATCGGGCTCGGGATTTCACCCTGCAGCACGATCCGCTGGCCGCCGCGCATCGACGACGGCAACGGCCGCGGCTCAGCCGACAGCAGCGCCTGCGTATAGGGATGCAGCGGCCGTTCGGAGACTTCCTCCGTCGGGCCGAGTTCGACGAAGCGGCCGAGATACATCACCGCGATGCGCTCGCTGATGTGCGACACCACGGCGAGATCGTGGGTGATGAACACGTAAGTGAGCCCGAGATCGCGCTGCAGCTCGGCGAACAAATTCAGCACGTCGCCGCGGATCGACATGTCCAGCGCGGCCACCACCTCGTCGCACACGATCAGTTTCGGGCGCAGCGTCAGCGCGCGCGCGATCACCACGCGCTGCTTCTGGCCGCCGGAAAGCTGGTGCGGATAGCGCGCGCCGACATCCTGCGGCAGGCCGACGCGGTCCATCGCCTCGTGCGCGCGCTTCAGGCGCTCGGCCTTGTTTCCCTCGCGCGCCAGCTCCAGCGGCTCCAGCACGGAGGACAGGATCGTCATCCGCGGGTTCAGCGCGGCGTTCGGGTCCTGAAAGATGATCTGGTAGTCGCGGCGGTGGCTCTGGAATTGCCGGCGCGGCAGAGCGAGCGGATCGAGGCCGTTATGCAGGATGGCGCCCGCGCTTGGCTTCAGCAGGAACACCAGCGCGCGGCCGATCGTGGTCTTGCCCGATCCGGATTCGCCGATGATGCCAAAGGTCTCGCCGCGGCGGACGTCGAAATCGACGCCGTCGACCGCCTTGACGGTGGCGCGGCGATCGGTGGTCTGGAACTGGACCTGGAGATCGCGCACCGAGACGATGGCATCCATATCGGCGACCGGCGCGCTCATGGATGACCGACCATGGCCGCGATCGGCGCGTTCGATGCGTGCTGCAGCGCGCCGGGCAGATCCAGCTCATTGAACCGCCAGCAACGTACCTTGCGGCCGGAGCCCGCATCGCGCAGTTCCTGCTCCTTCTCGCAGCCGTCGATGGCGTGCGGACACCGCGCCTTGAAGCGGCAGCCATTGGGCATGTCCATGATCGACGGCACCCGGCCCGGAATCGAGGGCAGCTTGCCGTGGCGCGGGCTCAAATGCGGCAGCGAGCGCAACAGGCCCGATGTATAAGGATGCAACGGCCGCACCAGCGCGTCGTCGACCGCGGCATCCTCGATCACCTCGCCGGCATACATCGTGATCATGCGCGTGCAGGTCTCGGCGACGACGCCGAGGTCGTGCGTGATCAGCATCAACGCCGTGTTCGAGGTCTCGCTGAGGTCGCGCAGCAGTTCCAGAATCTGCGCCTGCACGGTGACGTCGAGCGCGGTGGTCGGCTCGTCCGCGATCAGCAATTGCGGCCCGCAGATCAGGCTGGCCGCGATCATCACGCGCTGGCGCATGCCGCCGGAGAGCTGATGCGGATAGTCGTCGATGCGCCGCTCCGGCGAGGCGATGCCGACGCGGCGCAGCATGTCGAGGGTACGCTCCCTCGCCTCCTCCTTGCCGACGCCGGTATGGACGCGCAGCGTCTCGGAGATCTGGTGGCCGACGGTGAAGACCGGATCGAGCGCGCTCATCGGCTCCTGGAAGATCATGGCAATGCGGCGGCCCCGGATCGCGCGCATGGCGCGGGCCGAGCATCTGGCGAGATCGACGCCGTCGAACATGATCGAGCCGTCGAGGCCGGCAAAATTGTTCGGCAACAGCCGCAGGATCGAAAGGCCGGTGATCGTCTTGCCGCAGCCGCTTTCGCCGACGATGCCGACGCGCTCGCCGGCTGCGATGTCGAAATCGATCTTGCGCGTCGCCTGCCAGACACCTTGCGAGGTCTTGAAGCGAATGCCGAGGCCGCGCACCGACATCAGCGGCTGCGGCGCGCCGGGTGCGTCCGCCTTGCCATGACGCTGTGCCGGCTGTGTCTCTGCCATCAGCCCGCCGCCCGCTTCTTTTCTTTCGTGAGCTGTTCTTCCATCAGCATCTCGGTGCCGATGATGCCGTCGCGCGTGAGCTGGTCGATCTCGGCGTCGGAGAGCCCGAGCATGCCGCCGAGAATTTCGCGGTTATGCTCGCCAAGCGTCGGCGGCGCGCTTCGGATCGGAAACGGCCTTTCGGTCTCGCGGAACGGCATCGAGGGTTGCGGATGCGGGCCGATGAAGGCGCGATCGACCTGCTGGATGAAACCGCGCGCCTGCAGTTGCGGATCGTTCAACAGCTCGATCGGCAGCCGCGCCACGCCCGAGGCGACGCCCGCCGCCTGCAATGCGTTCATCGCCGCTTCGGGATCGCGCGCCGCAGTCCAGGCCGCAACCGCGGCTTCGATCTCGCTTTCGATCGCGCGCCGGCCGGCCGCGGTCTCGAGCTTCGGATCGGAAGCCCAGTCGGCGCGGCCGAGCAGCGTGGCGAGCTTCGGCCACATCGCATCTGAGGAAACCGCGACAACGATCCAGTTGTCGGCGCCTGCGCATGGAAAGCAGCCATGCGGCACGAAATCCGGATGACGGTTGCCGTATTTCACCGGCGGCTTGCCGTCGATCGAATGCGCGATGATCCAGGGCGCCGCGAACGGCATCATGCATTCGATCTGCGCGAGATCGATGAACTGGCCCTTGCCGGTCAATCGCGCGTGGATCAGGGCCGTGAGCACGGCGGCGCAGCCGTTGAGGCCGCCGACGGCATCGCCAAACGCGGTGTGGCTCATGACCGGCGGGCCGTCAGCGTCGCCCACCACGCCCGGCAGGCCGGAGCCCTGTTCCAGCGTCGAGCCATAGGCACGGCAATCGCGGTTGGCGCTGCCGGCGCCGAACGCCGACATCGACATCATCACGAGCTTTGGATTGAGCTTGCTCAGGACGTCGTAGCCCAGCCCGAGCTTCGGCAGCACCTCGACGGAATAATTGTCGACCACGAGATCGGCGTCGGCGAGCAGCCGCTTGGCGAGTTCAAGCCCCTGCGGCCGCGTCAGGTCGAGCGTGATGCCGCGCTTGTTGCGGTTCATGATGCAGTAGCGCACCGACTTCTCGTACATCTGCTCGAGAACATAGGCCGGACGGCGATCGACGCCGCGCCACCAGTCCGGATACTGCGTCGCCTCGATCTTGATCACGTCGGCGCCGAGATCGGCGAGCGTCCGCGTGCAGATCGGCCCGGCCCAGCCCATCGAGAAATCGACCACACGAATGCCTTCGAGCGGGAGCCTGTCGCGCCCGTTCGGCGCAGGCGCCGGCACGCGCGCGCACGCTCGCCGGCATGGGCGCTGCCGAGCATCTGCTCGCCGATATCAGGCACCGCCCCGCCCCGGCGCGGCGGCGTTCCGGTCAGGCGCTGCATGGAACCGGCGGTAAAGCCGGTCTCGTCGCCGATCATGATCGGAACGATCGCGCCCCGGGCCTTTTTCTCCTCATCCGCGATCAGGTCGGCAATGTCAGGCACCGGCACGATCGGGATTTTTCGCCGCAAGCCTTCCGCAAACCATTCCTGCGCCGTGCGCTGCTTCAGTTTCGGAATGAACTGGCGCTCGATCTCTTCCACGTGTTGCAGGCGGTCGACGCCCATGAACAGGGTCGGGTCGTCGCGCAGCGCGTTCAGCCCCAGCATCTCGCAGAAGGCGCGCCATTGCGCGGGCGTGACCGTGGTGACGCCGAGCCAGCCTTGCTTTGTCTCGTAGATGCCGACCGGAAAGGTCGGCCAGAAACGATTGACGCCGATCCGCCGCATGATGTCGCCGCGCGTAAACGACTCGAACATGATGTATTCGGTCACGGCGATCGAAGACTCGAAGATACTCAGGCGACTAAAGCGACCGCGCCCGTCCTGCATGCGGCCCAGCACCGACGAGGCGGCGGCGATGAAACCCCAGAGGCCGGCGAGGATGCCGGTCTGGAAGTCCGGCGCGTGCATCGGCGGTCCCTCGACCGGCCCGACCAGTTTTATGAGACCCGTCAACGCGCGAATGGTCGAGTCGGTCGCCGCGAATTTTGCATAGGGCCCCTCGCCGCCGAACCAGCTCGCTTCGAGATGGATGAGGCCCGGATTCTCTTGCTTGATCGCCGCGAGATCGAACGCCGGGCAATCCGCCGCATCGACCTCGCGGCCATCGAGCAGGATGTCGCAGGCGCCGATCAATTCCGCGATGCGAGACGTTGCCTGCGGATCGTCAGGATCGAGCGCGACGCTCGACTTGTTGAAGTTGAGAAAGGCGAACCAGGCGCTGTGCCCTCCCGGCGTCAATGGCGCGGCGCGGCGAAGCGGATCACCCTGCGGCGGCTCGATCTTGCAAACGGTCGCGCCGAAATCCGCGAACAGGCGCGCGCAATAGCTCGTCGCGGCGCTGCTCCCGATCTCGACAATCCGCAGATGCGACAACGCGCCCATCACGCTTCCTCATGGCCTCATCACCTGCGCAAGCGGCGCCGGTCCGTTTCTTGTTGCCGGACATGAAACCTTGATGGGATTCCGATGCAAGTGGAATTTTGTTCCGCTTTACGGAATACGTGAAAAGCGCGCGGCGCCAGCGTTGTTCTGATGCAGTCTGCTTACACGAATGGGATTCGACAACCTGGAAGCGCGACGGCCTAGCGGCAATCGAGATGCGCCTCAAACCAGCCCTGCAGCGACGCTGACAACGGCGACCAGGCGCGTTGAAGGCCGGATAGCGCCTTGGCGTTGGCGCGGTAGATCCCGCGCAATTCCTGCTCGATGGCCGGAAGATCGACGCCGGTACAGCGGCCTTCGCTGACGATGGTTCGCCCATCCACAACCACATCGCGCAGCAGCGACGCATTGCCGCGCGCGAATAGAAGGTCGATGGCGTCGACCGGCATGATCTGGTCGCGGTCGAGCCGATCGAGATCGATGGTGACGAAATCGGCTGGTGCGCCAGATACCAGCGCACCCGTTCCCGGCGCGCCGGTTGCCTTGCGGCCGTTGGCGATGGCGAGGCCGAGAAATTCGGAAGTGGTCCAGGTGCGCTGGAAACCGAGACCGCCGTGCATCATCTGCACCAGCCGCATCTCGCGCAGCACGTCGTCGTCCTCGTCGAGCGCCAGCCCATCGACGCCGACCGCGATGGCGCAGCCGCATTTGTGCGCGGCGGCGATCGGCGCGAGGCCGGAGCGCAGATGCATATTGGAAGAGAAATTGGTGACGATGCGCGCGCCGGAGGCCGCGATCATCTCGATCTCGTCGGGGCGGGCGTGGATGCAATGCGCCAGCGTCAGCCGCTCCGACAGGAAGCCGATGTCATGGAGATAGCGGACGATACCTTGCGGGAAAATGCTGATCCGCCCAGGCGCGCTGATAGATCGGTCTCCAGCAGATGCATGTGGATGCGCCGCCCGGTCTGCGCGGAGTTCTCCGCGACCGCCTCCAGCAGCGGCTTCGAGCACCACTGCACGCCGGCCGGACCAAGCTGCACGTCGACCTTCGGCCCCGCGATGGCCGCGGCAATCGCGTCCGTCAGTTCGATATAGGCTTTCGGCGACATCGGCGCGCGGACGAACATCTGCTCGATCGTGCTGCGATCGTCCTTGGAAAGACCGGAGAGAACCGGCTCTTCATCGCCATACACGACCGGATTCTGATCGCGGACGGCCAGCGCAAAGGCGATGCGGATGCCGACGTCGGACGCCGCGCGCGCGATGGCGCCTGGCCTCCTCCACCAGCGGCATGGTGCCGCTCGGGCGGGTGTAATGGATCATCATCGCCGCGCAGCCCGCGCGCGCCGAACGCGCCAGCGCGGAAGCTGCGGTCAGATAGGGATCGACCGGCGTGCCGAGCGCGGAGCGGAGGATCCAGCTTTCCAGCGGCATGCCGAGCGCGCCGAACGAGGACGCGGTCGGGCGCGCGTGGTCGTGGGCGTTGACGAAGGCGGGAAGCACGAGGGAGCGCGGGCCTGCTGCGGGAGCGCGCTCCGGCGGAGATATCGGTGATGACGCCGTTGTCGTGCCGCAGCACGACGTTTTCGAGCAGGCCGCGGTCAGGGCCGGAGAACAGGCTGTGTGCGGCAACTTCCGTGGTCATGACGCACCCTCCCGTCATTGCGAGCGCAGCGAAGCAATCGATTGCGCAAGGAGCGAAGCGATGAAGCAATCCATCTTTCCCGTGTGGACGCATGGATTGCTTCGCTTCGCTCGCAATGACGACGTCAGTTCGCCGTATAGACCAACTCACGCTCCGCGCGCGGCGGCAGGAATTCACGCGAGAAGATTTCCGCCGGCGTCGGCGTCCGCGCAAGCTGGTAGCCTTCGACGATGATGCCGATGGCGCGGGCCATGCGGTCGTCCTTGACGTCGCCGACGCCGATTTCCTTCATCTCGGGCGAGACGATCAGCTTGTCGAAGGAATATTGCAGGCGGCGCTTTTCGACCTCGGCATTGATCAGATTGTCGTAATTCACCGCGGCCTTCATTCCGGCGTTCTGGTCCTTGGCGATCGCGATCATGCCCTTGTTGACGGCGCGGACGAGGCCGGCGACGGCCTTCGGGTTGGACGCCAGAAGCTTGCGCGAGACCATCACGCCGTTGGAATAGAGATCCATGCCGTAATCACCGAACGAGAACCACTTGTAGTCCTTGTCGGGATCCTGGCGGTTCAGCACGAGGTTGAAGTAGCTCGTGATGTTGAACACCAGCGCGGCGTCGATGTCGCCCTTGATCAGCATCGGCTCCTGCAGGTTCGGCGCCATGTTGGAGATCTTGATCTTCTCGCCCTCCAGCTTGTTCTTGCTGGACGAACACCGGCAGCAGCCGCGTGGTCGGCGTGCCCTGCGCGCCGCCGAGCGTGTGGCCCTCGAAATCCTTGATGGTGTTGATGCCGCTGCTCTTCTTGGTGACGATGGCGAACGGCGGCTGGTTCCAGATCATGTAGACCATGACCGGGGCATCCTGCGGCTTGGTCGAGGCGTTCTGGATGATGGCGTTGACGTCGCCGAAGCCGGCATCATAGGCGCCCGACATGATGCGCGTCACCGTGGCGCCGGAGCCCTCGCCCTGGTCGATCACGACGTTGAGGCCTTCCTCTTTGAAGTAGCCGTTGTCCTTGGCATAGAAGAACGCGGCGTCGGAGCCTTGCGTCTTCCAGCCGAGCGTGAACTTGATCGTGGTTTCCTGGGCACACGCGGTGCCGGCGAACAAGGCAACTCCCAACAGCGCGGCGCTTACTCTGGCTAACATCGTGGTCTCCTCGATAAGGGTTGGATGGCGGTTGGCGGAAACTTGCTTCATGTCGCGATCAGGTCGTTCTTGCGGGTGGCCCAGCCGGTGACGCGTCCCTCGATCACCGAGAAGATGACGTAGAGCGCGACGCCGAGGCCGGCGAGCACGAACAGGCCGGCGAACACCAGCGGCACGTTGAAATTGGAGGACGCGGTCATCATGACGTTGCCGATGCCGCGGTTCGAGGCGACGGTCTCCGACAGCACCGCGCCGACAAAGGCGTAGGAGACCGCGACCTTCAGCGAGGCAAAGAAGAACGGCATGGTCCGCGGCAGCCCGACGTTCCAGAGAATGTCGAGCTTGCTGGCGCCGAGCGCCTTCAGCACGTCTTCCAGTTCGGGCTCGGTGGTGGCGAGGCCCGTCGCGATGTTGACGACGATCGGAAAGAAGCAGATCGACAGCGCGGTCAGCACCGCCGGCACCGAGCCGGAGCCGAACCACAGCACGAAGATCGGCACCACGGCGACCTTCGGGATCGAGGAGAAGCCGACCAGCAGCGGATAGGCGGTGTCGTAGGCGGTCTTGGAAACGCCGATGACCGCGCCGAGCACGACGCCGAGGCCGACGCCGAGCACGAAGCCGATCATGGTCGTCGCCAGCGTCTGCAGGATGTGCGGCCACAGGATCGGGAATTTCTCGAACAGCGTCACGAAGACCTGCGACGGGCGCGGCAGCACCAGGTCGGACATGCCCGTCATCAGGCAGAACAGTTCCCAGGCGACGAAGAACAGCACGATCAGTCCCGCCGACCAGGCCTTTTGGCGATAATCGAGATCGGGCATGTCAGGCCGCTCCCTGTGCCGATGCCGTGCGCGCATCGACGATGAACGCGCGCAGCTTCTGGTTCAGCGCGACGAAATCCGGCTCGAACGTCATCGCGACCGTGCGCGGGCGGGCGAAGGTGACGTGGCTGTCGTCGAGGATGCGGCCGGGCCGCGCGCTCATCACGCAGATGCGGCTGCCGAGGAACGCCGCCTCGCGCAGGTCATGCGTCACCAGCAGCACGGTCGGCTTGTGGGCGATCCAGAGGTCCTGCAGGATCGACCACAGTTCTTCCCGCGTGAACTGGTCGAGCGCGCCGAACGGCTCGTCGAGCAGCAGCATGCGCGGCTCGTGGATCAGCGCGCGGCACAGATTGGCGCGCTGAAGCATGCCGCCGGAGAGTTGCCAGGGATAGCGGTTGCCAAAACCCTTGAGGCCGACCTGCTCCAGCAGCGCATTGGCCTTGTCGCGGAATTCGGTCTTGCGCAGCTTGCGGAATTGCGAACGGAACGGCTCGACGATCTTGAGCGGCAGCATGATGTTCCGCTCGATCGTCATCCAGGGCAGCATGGTCGGGTTCTGGAACGCCATGCCGACCCGCAGCGCGCGCGCCGCCACTTCCCGGCCGCCGACGATGACGACGCCGGTGGATGGCTGCACCAGCCCGCTGACCAGCCGCAGGATGGTGGACTTGCCGCATCCGGACGGCCCGACCAGCGCGACGAACTCGCCGTCGGCGATCCGCAGCGTCGTTGTGGCAAGCGCCGGCACCGCGCGGTCGCCGCGGCCGAAGGTGACCGAGGCCTCGGACAGTTCGATGGCGATGGGTGCGGCGGAAGCCGGAACCGGCACGCCGGAGAACTCGGAATGTGGCTGCATGCGCATCATGGCTGGAAGTGCATGCAAGCCGGATGCCAGCCAAACTCGCGCTTGAAAATCAAGGGCATCGCGAATGATCGCCGAAACCGCCGGATTCCTTTTGTGCAATCCGGCCCTCAAACTGCATGCAATTGAGGCGCTCAATCGGTGCGCAATTGTGATATGAGAGCGCCATTCGAAGCCACTTTTCGAGGATTCGCCGATGGCGCCTCGCGCCGCCAGCAAGACCGCTGAATCATCCGACAAGGTCGGCGTGATCTGCCGCGCGCTGCGCCGCGCCATCATCGAGCAGGCGCTGGAGCCCGGCGCGAAACTGCCCGAGGATTCGCTTGGCGAACGCTTCGGCGTCAGCCGCACCATCGCGCGGCATGCGCTGGGACAACTCGCCGCGGAAGGCCTCGTCGAACTTCGCCGCAACCGGATCGCCGTCGTGGCGACGCCGAGCTGGCAGGAAGCCCGCGACGCCTTCGATATCCGGATCGAGCTCGAACGGCTGGTGGTGCGTCAGCTCGCCGGCAAGCTGACCAAGAGCCAGATCGCCGAGCTCAACGCCCATGTCGACGCCGAGGACCGCGCCCGCGACGGCTCGGACGCGGTGTCGATCCGGCTCGCGACGGAATTCCACATCCTGCTCGCCCACATGACGAACAGCCCGATCCTGGTGCGTTACGTCAGCGAGGTCGCCTATCGCTGCTGCCTGACGCTGTCGCTGTACAGCCGCCCGCATTCGTCGGAATGCGCGATCAACGAGCATCGCGCGATCATCGCGGCACTGGTCAAGGGCGACGAAGCCAAGGTGATGGGCCTGATGCACAGCCATCTGGATTCGGTCGCCAATCGCGCGCTGGTCGCCCCCGCCCCGCAGCGCGGCCGCGATTTGCTGGATATTCTGGCGCCCTATGCCGAGGAAGGCGACGGCGGGCGCGTGGTGAAACTGCCGAAGGTGGTCAGGGCGAGGTAGCTCTGCCGTCGACGCCCGGCGCTTGCGTGGTCGAGACGCACGGCGTTGCCGTGCTCCTCACCATGAGGTCCGAGACTGCAGATGGATTAGACCTCATCCTGAGGAGCCTGCGCATGCGGCGTCTCGCAAGCGGGACGAGGCGAGAGACCTACGCCTCAATCCCCCGCTGCACCAGAATACGCTCGGCGCTGTCGTTCCAGACGTCCATCTTCACGATCTGGCCGCCCCTGCACCACGAAACGGTCGACGTAGCGGTTGCCTTCGAACGGCGTGCCGTCGATCCATTCGCCGTAGAGCGTGCCGATGCTGTAGACCACGGTCTCGTCCGCGCCCGGGCAGACGTCGAAACGGTCCATCTTCTTCTTGACCCAGCGATAGCGCCGCGCGTTGAAGCCGGTCGGCCCGCGCGGATGATCGAATTCGCGCCCGCCGGTGAAGGTGATGATCGTGCCGGGCTTCATGTAGGCCGCGGCGGCATCGGGATCCGGGATCATCGACGCCGTGAGATAGGCCTCGACCACCTCGGCGTCGGACATTCGCTTCGGGTTTCGGCTTTGGCGGCAACGGACATGGCGGTCTCTCCTGACGGCCGAACTCTACAATCGGACCACCAAACTGCATGCACATATTTTGAACAATCGGCCACAAAACTGCACACAATCTGGAGCTGCCCCGGGAACACCGTTCCGCTAGGTTGGCCGCTCCTCCAACCCGCCGCGCGATGAACACGAAAACCGCCTTCGACCTGATCTTCCGCAACGCCAGGACGCGGACCTCGGCTACCGCCGGTCGATATCGGCATCGCCGGCGGGCGTATCGCCGCCATCGAACCTCGCCTCGCCTGCGAGGCGGCCGAGATCGACGTCGGCGGCAGGCTCGCTCTGCCCGGCTTCGTCGACACCCACATCCACCTCGACAAGGCCTGCCTGCTCGGCCGCTGCGGGCACGACCATGGCAGCGTGGCGGAGGCCATCGCCGCGGTCGCGGCCATGAAGCGCGATTTCACGGTCGAAGACGTCTACGCGCGCGGCGCGAAGGTGATCGAGCGGGCCATCGTGCATGGCACCACGCGGATGCGCACCCATGTCGAGATCGATCCGCGCATCGGCTTGCGCAGCTTCGAGGCGATCAAGGCGCTGAAGCGCGACTATGCCTGGGCGCTCGATCTCTCGATCTGCGTGTTTCCGCAGGAGGGCCTGACCAACGATCCCGGCGCCGAGGAACTGCTGATCGCGGCGCTTGCGCGACGGCGGCGAAGCGATCGGCGGCTGTCCCTATATGGACACCGACCCGAACGCGCATCTCGAAAAGATTTTCGATCTGGCGCAGGAGTTCGACGTCGATGTCGACCTGCATCTCGACTTCGATCTCGATCCGTCCTGGTGGCATCTCGAAGAGGTCTGCCGGCAGACCGAGCGGCGCAACTACCAGGGCCGCGTCGCGATCGGCCATGCCACCAAATTGTCGGCGCTGCCGCCGGACCGGCTGAAGGCGGCGACCGCGCGCCTCGCCAAAGCCGGCGTCGCCGTCACCGTGCTGCCCGCGACCGATCTCTATCTGATGGGCCGCGACGCCACGCACAACGCGCCGCGCGGGCTGACGGTGGCGCACAGACTGGTCGAGAACGGCGTGCTGTGTTCGGTCGCCACCAACAACGTGCTCAATCCCTTCACGCCGTTCGGCGACGCCTCGCTTTTGCGAATGGCGAATTTCTACGCCAATGTCGCGCATGCCGGCATCAGCGAATTCGACGCCTGCCTCGACCTCGTCACCGAGCTGCCGGCGCGGCTGATGAATTTGAGGGATTACGGCATCGCGCCGGGCAACCCGGCCGATCTCGTCATTCTCGATACCGACAGCGGCACGAATGCGATTGCCGAACTGCCGGATCTGCTGATGGGCTTCAAGAATGGCCGGCAGGTGTTCGAGCGGAAGAAGCCGACGCTGTTTCGCCCGTAGTTTGCTTCGCAACCATGCAGACCGTGCTGCGCCTGTATGCGCCGCCCTGCAATTGACCTGCCTCGCTCAATCCATTGTTGTTATCGGCCCAACCACAACAACAAGCCCCGGGGCAGGAAATCATGAAAAAGGCCACCCAGATCAGAAGCGTCGAAACGCTCGCCTGCGACGCCGGCTGGCGGAACTACCACTTCGTCAAGATCATGACCGAGGACGGCATCGTCGGCTGGAGCGAGTACGACGAGGGTTTTGGCGCGCCCGGCGTGACCACGGCGATCGAGCGGCTTGCGGCGCGCGTCGTCGGCAAGAACGCCTACCAGCATGAGCGGATCTACGCGGAACTGTTTTCCGCGACGCGGCCGGCCGCCGGCGGCGTGGTGGCGCTGGCGCTCGGCGCCATCGAGAACGCGCTGCTCGACGTCAAGGCCAAGGCGCTCGGCGTGCCCTGCTACGACCTGCTCGGCGGCAAGGTCCGCGACCGCATCCGGGTCTACTGGTCGCATTGCGCGACCTGGCGCATCAACCATCCCGACTAGTTCAAGCCGGCGATCACCGATCTCGACGGCGTCAAGGCAATCGGCCGCGAGGTGCGCGAAAAAGGCTTTACGGCGATGAAGACCAACATCTTCGTCTACACCGACGGCAAGCCGCAGGGCTGGCGGCCGGGCTTCGGCTCGCCGTTCGAGCCGGAGATCAACGTCGACCGCACGGTGCTGCGAAACCTCTGCATGCACCTGGAAGCGATCCGCGACGGCGCCGGCCCCGATGTCGACCTGCTGCTCGACCTCAACTTCAACGCCAAGACCGAAGGCTATCTGAAGATTTTGCGGGCCATCAAGGACATGGACATGTTCTGGGTGGAGATCGACACCTTCAACCCGCAGGCGCTGGGCTACATCCGCCGCCAGAGCCCGCATCCGATCTCATCCTGCGAGACGCTGCTGGGCCTGCGCGAATTCCTGCCCTACTTCAGCGAACAGGCGATGGACGTCGCCATCATCGACACGCCCTGGAACGGGGTGTGGCAATCGATGAAGATCGCCGCCGCCGCCGAGCATTTCGAGGTCAACGTCGCCCCGCATAATTTCTACGGCCACCTCTGCACCATGATGAACGCGCATTTCTCGGCGGCGGTGCCGAATTTGCGCATCATGGAAACCGACATCGACCGGCTGGCATGGGACCATGAACTGTTCACGCACGTGCCCGAGATCGTCGACGGCCATCTGGTGATGCCGGACCGCCCCGGCTGGGGCACCGAGCCCAACGAGGAAGGCCTGCGCGCCCATCCGCCGAAGAGCAAGGGCGGGCTGCTGAATTACGGGCAGAAGAAGTAGGCGGCGACTTCGTAGGGTGGGCAAAGGAGCGCAGCGACGTGCCCACCATCTATCGACGAGTGCGCCGATGAGATGGTGGGCACGCTGCGCTTTGCCCACCCTGCACAACGCACTCAATTATCGTTCGGCACTCTCGCGAACGCGCTCTCGATCACGTCGCCGATCGGCTGCCAGGAATTGCCGTCGAACTGCACCAGCCGCATCTGCTTGATCGGGTGGAAGTCGGCCGGCCCGGTGTTGATCGCAATTCCCGGCAAGGCGACCGGGCTCTGGTAATTCCTCAGCGACGCCGCCTGCCGCATGATGTTCTCGCGCGACAGGTCGTCGCCGCACTGGGTCAGGACCTGCACCAGCGTTGCCGCCGCCGCGTAGCCGAAGATGGCGTTGCCGTCTTCCTTGTCGCCATCGGGATAATATTTGTCCATGAAGGCGAGCCAGTCCTTGATGGCGGCGTCCTCCTTCCAGGCGGCATCGCCGGCGTCCTTCAGGAACGAGGTCGAGATCACGCCGACGGAATTCTGCAGTCCCGCCGGCCGCAGCGCGTTCGCGATCGAAGCCGCCGCGTTGACCAGCAGCAACTGCGGATGCCAGCCCAGTTCGGCCGCCCTGCGGATGGCGCGCGCCGAGATCGGCGGCGCGCAATTGAGCACGAGCACTTCGGCGCCGGAGTTCTTCAGGATGTCGACCTGCGTATCGATCGACATATCCGCCTCGATGGCGATGTCGGCCACGATCATGTTGGCGGTGACGCCAAGCCCTTCCTGCAATCCCCGGAACAGATCGCGGCCGAACTGATCGTTCTGCCAGAGCACGGCGATCTTCCGGCTCGGATAGGCGGCCTGGATGTAGTTGGCATAGATCCGCCCCTCGGAGCGGAACGTCGGCTGCCAGCCCATCGTCCACGGAAACCGCTTCGGGTGCGCCCACTCCTCGTCGCCGGACGCGACAAAGAGCTGCGGGATGCTCCTCTCGTTGAGATAGGTCCGCGTCGCCAGATTGCTCGGCGTGCCGAACGATCCGAACATCAGATGCACGCGCTCCTGCTCGACCAGATCACGCGTCTGCTCGACCGCCGTTCTCGGATTGGAGCTGTCGTCGCGCGAGATGAATTTGATCTTGCGCCCGTTGATGCCGCCGCGCTCGTTGATCATGTCGAAATAGGCGGCCTCCGCCCTGCCGATCGACGCGAACGCGGCCAGCGGCCCGGTATAGGGCATGATGTTGCCGATGCGGATTTCGGTGTCGGTCACGCCGGCGGCCTGCGGCCGGATGTCGGACGCGACAACAATGCGGCGAAGAAGGCTGGTAGCAGCCATTTTATTCTTGTTTTCATCAACGCGGCCTCGAACGCCAAGCCGCAAGAGCTCGTGACGCCACCCAGCGGCCACGATGATAACCCGTATGGACAGATCGTTGAAATGAAATGTTGGCCGTAGGGTGGGCTGAGGAGCGTCAGCGACGAGCCCACCATCTATCAACGAATTCGCTGCGAGACGGTGGGCACGCTTCGCTTTGCCCACCTACGAGCCCAATCAGCGCAACGAAATATCCAGCCAGCCCAACGCATTGACCGTGACGCGGTCGCCGGTATCGACCAGCACCGTCGTGGTCTCGGCCTCGATGATGGCGGGGCCGGTCAGGGTGTGGCCCGGCCGCAGAGTCGTCGAGCGCGTAGACCGGAACTTCGCGCCAGCCGCCGAAAAAGGCCTGCCGCTGGCCGCGCGGCGAACAGGCGCCGGATGCGGCGGCCTCGCGCGCGCCCTCATCCTGCCGCTGCACCTCGCCGACGGCGGCGACGCGCGCATTGACGAACACCACTTCCTGGCCGCGCGAGGCGTAGGTGTAGAGTTCCTCGTGCCTGACGTGAAAGCGGTCCTCGATCCGGTCGACCAGATCGGCGGCGTTCCAGTCGAGGCCGTCGAGCGAGACGTCGATCTCGAAGATCTGCTCGCCGTAGCGCATCTCGGCGGAGCGCTCGATCGCGATCTTTCCGTCGAACCATGAGCGCAGCCGGCCGGCGGCCTGCTGCTCCAGCCCGGCAAACAGTTCGCGCACTTCGTCGGCGGTGATGCGGGCGGCCTTGCCGTAATGCGTGCGGCTGACCTCGTAGCGGAGATCGCTGGTCAGCATGCCCCAGGCCGACAGCACCGAGGCGACCGTCGGCACGATGATGCGCTTGATCTCGAGTTCGCGCGCGACTTCGGCCGCATGCAGGCCCGCCGCGCCGCCAAAACTCAGCAGCGCGAATTTTCGGGGATCGACGCCGCGGCGCAGCGTCATCAGGCGGATGCCGTCGGCCATGTTCAGATTGATCATGCGGTAGATGCCGGCGGCGGCCTCGACGCGCGACAGCTCCATCGCCTCGGCGATGCGGTCGACGGCGGCTTCCGAGGCGGCGCGATCGAGCGGGCGCTTGCCGCCCATGAAGGCCGCGGCATCGAGATAGCCGAGCACGACATTGGCGTCGGTGACGGTCGCGGCCTGCCCGCCATTGCCGTAGCAGGCCGGACCCGGCACCGAGCCCGCGCTTTCCGGCCCCACCCGCAAGCGTGCGGCTGGCGTCGACGCTGGCGATCGAGCCGCCGCCGGCCGCGATGCTCGCGATGTCGAGGCTGCGCAGCGCGATGCGCTGGCCGGCCAGCATGCCGTCGGCCGACAGCGATGCGTGGCCGCCCGCGATCAGCGAAATGTCGGTCGAGGTGCCGCCCATGTCGAACGGCACGAGATCGGGAATGCCGATCAGATCGGCGCAGCGCCGGCCGCCGGACATGCCGCCGGCGGGACCTGACAGCACCGTGCCCGCGGCGAGCCGCGAGGCTTCCTCGACCGGCGCCATGCCGCCATGCGACAGCACGACGAAGAGACTGCCCTTGAAGCCGGCCTCGGTGAGGCGCGCTTCGAGATTGGTCAGATAGCGCCGCACGATCGGCTCGACATAGGCGTTCACGATCGTGGTCGAGACGCGCTCATATTCCTTGATCTGCGGCAGCACGTCGCTGGAGCGCGAGATGCTGATTCCGGGCAGCGCCTGCTTCAGTTTTTCGACGGCGGCGAGTTCGTGAACGGGATTGAGATAGGAATGCAGGAAACACACCGCGACCGACGTCGCGCCTGATTGCCTGATGCCGGCGATGGCGTCGTCGAGCGATTTCGCATCGAGCGGAATCAGCACCTCGCCATTGGCCCTGAGCCGCTCCTTCACGCCAAAGCGCCGCTCGCGCGGCACCAGCGGCTCCGGCGGCGGCGAACGCAGATCGTAGCGGTCGGGCTTGAGGCCCTCGCGCATCTCGATGACGTCGCGATGGCCTTCGGTGGTGAGCAGCGCGACCTTTGCGCCCTTGCGCTCCAGCAGCGCGTTGGTCGCGACCGTGGTGCCGTGCACGAGGCGATCGGTCGCGGCGAGCATGTCCGCGCGCGACACGTTCAGCCGCCGCGCCAGTTCTTCCAGCCCCGTCATCACGCCGAGCGACTGATCCGCCGGGGTCGATGGCGATTTCGCGAATACCGTCCGCCCGCTCTCATCCGTCGCCACGAGATCGGTGTAGGTTCCGCCGACGTCAACGCCGATCCTGAACATCATGAGGACGCCTGCTCCGCGGCGACGTCCGTCAGGCCCTGCTCGCGGTCGCGCTGGCGCGCTTCCGCCGATCGCTTTTCGGGCGGCCCCCAGCCACCGCCGCCGGAGGAGCGAATTTCGAGGCAGTCGCCGGGATGCAGTTCGATGCCGACTTCCTTGGTGCGCAGCACGCGCGGCTCGCGGCCTTCGGACAGCAGCCGATAATGATGCGGCTTGCCGTCCTCGCCGCCGAGCATGCCGCAGGGACCGTGCCGCGCGCCGTCGCCCGCGGTGTTGCCCTTTGCGATCTTCTCCGTCTCCAGCACCAGATCGAGCGACACGCCGAGGCCGCCGCGAAACTGGCCGTCGCCGCCGGAGCCGGGGCGGAATTCATGGTTACGGAAATGCAGGGGAAAGCGCACTTCGGCGACTTCAAGACTGCCGAACTTCAGCCCGCCGACCGAGTGCCATTCGCCGATCGACGACCAGCCGTCGCCGCCCGACGACGCGCCGCCGCCGGGCCGCGCCTGAAACAGGTGCCAGATGAAATTCTTGCCGGTGCGCGGATCCTCGCCCTGGATCGCGATCCGGAATCGGCGGCTCCAGCCGGCCATCGCGCGCTCCGGGCACGACGCCGACAGCGCCTTCACGATGGCTTCGACGATTTCGTTCGAGGGATGGCTGGTGCACAGCGTCACCGGCCGGCCCGGATCGGCCCACACGATCGTGCCCTGCTTGGCGATCACCTTCAGCGGGCGCAGCGCGCCGGTGTTCTTCGGGATTTCGGCGTCGATCAGATAGGCAAAGGCCATCGCCACCGCCGCCTGCATGTTGGCGTGCGAGGAATTCACAAAACTGGTCGACTGCGGATCGGAGTCGGACAGATCGACCTCGACGTCGCTGCCTTTCTTGGTGACTTTCGCCGCGATACGAATATCCGTGCGGCCGTGACCGTCATCGTCGAGAAACGCCTCGCCGTGGAAGACGCCGTCCTTCCAGGTCGAGACGACCGCGCGCGTCTGCTGCTCCGTCGCGTCGAGGATCGCCTCGATCGCGGCTTCGACGACGGGCGCGCCAAATTCGCTGAACAGTTTTGATACGCGCCGCTCGCCGAGATGCGCCGCGCCCAACATCGCGGCAAGGTCGCCGCGAAATTCGCGGGGGTTGCGGACGTTGAGCGCCAGCAGATCGAACAGATCGTCGCGCAGCTTGCCGGCCTCGTAGAGCTTGATCGGCGGGATACGCAGCCCCTCCTGCCAGATCTCGGTGGCCGCGGGATTATAGGCACCATGGGTGCCGCCGCCGATATCGCTCTGATGCGCGCGCACGATGGTCCAGAGCAGACGCTTGCCGTCGGCGAATACCGGCACGAAGACCGTCAGATCGGGCAGATGGCTGCCGCCATGATAGGGATCGTTGAGCAGGATGACGTCGCCGGGCTTGACGTCCTTGAACCGCTCCTCGACCGCGATCGTCGCCCAGGGCAGCGCGCCGACATGGACCGGCAGATGATCGGCCTGCGCGATCAGGCGGGCGTCGGTGTCGCAGATCGCCAGCGAAAAATCGCGGCTGGAATTGAGGATCTGCGAATAGGAGGTGCGAAGCATGGCTTCGCCCATCTCTTTCACGATCGAACTGAGGCGATGCTGGACGACGGAGCGCGTGATGGGATCGATCTTGGCGGACATTCTTACCCGTTCTTTTGTGCGCGTCAACGCGTGCCTGCGACTTCCTCGAGCGCGCCCGACGCCGCATCGATGATCGCATGGATATCGGCATCCGTCATCGGGGTCGACAATGCCATCAACCCGTTGCCCGCGGCCAGCACGCCACGATTGAGAAAGGCGCGGTTGAAACACCGCCTGACGCCGCGCTTCCTCCTCGCTCAAATAGGCCGAGCGATAGTCGCGGACCGGCCGGTCGGCGAAATGAATCTTGAGCAGCGATCCCAAGCCCACCGTGCCACCGGGCACGCCGTGGCGCTTGAACGCGGCGTCGATGCCGGAGCGAACCGCCTGCCCTATCGCATCGAGCCGCGCAAAGGCCGCGTCATCGAGCAGTTGCATCGCCGCGATCCCTGCGCGCATCGTTACCGGATTGGCGGAGAACGTGCCGCCATGCGGCAGCGCCGGCTTGCCCGGGCGCGGATCGAACACCGCCATGACATCCCGATGGCCGCCGATCGCGCCGACCGGAAAGCCGCCGCCGATGATCTTTCCGAGCGTGGTCAGGTCCGGATCGATATTCCAGATGCCCTGCGCGCCGCGATAGCCGAGGCGAAACGTGATGACCTCGTCGAAAATCAACAGCGCGCCGACCTCGCGCGTCACCTTGCGCAGCGCCTCCAGATAGGCCCGGTCCGCCGGCGCGAGGCCGGCACGGTTGGGCATGGGATCGACCAGCACGCAGGCGAGCTCAGGCCCGTGCTCGCGGATCAGGCTGACGGCGGCCTCGGTGTCGTTGAAGGGAATGGTGACGACATCGGCCAGCACGTTGTCGGGCGTGCCCCTGGCATAGGCGACCGATACCGGCGCATTGCGGCCCCAGGCTTCCGGGGTCGGATCGAGGCTTACCTCGGCATAGTCATAGGAGCCGTGATAGGCGCCCTCGCATTTGGCGATCTTGGGACGGCCGGTATGCGCCCGCGCCGCCTTCAGCGCCATCATCACGGCTTCGGTGCCGGAATTGGCAAAGCGTACCTGATCGACCGACGGCAGCCGCGAGACCAGCAGCTCGGCGAGATCGACCTCGGATTCCGTCGGCAGGCCGAACGCCGAGCCCAGCGCGAGCTGCGCGGTCGCCGCCTTGATCAGCGCGGGATGGGCGTGGCCGTGAATCTGCGAGGTGAAATTGTTGATGCAGTCGATATAGACGTTGCCGTCGAGATCCCAGACCCGGCAGCCCTCGCCGCGCGCGGCATAGATCGGATAGGGCTTCATGAACACGGTGGTGCGGGTGTTGCCGCCGGGCAGGCTCGCCAGCGCGCGGTCGTACATTTTTTGCGAAGAGGAATTTGAATCCGGGTACATGCGTGCTTCCGAGCGTGGTGGGGCAAGCCCTTATAGCCGCTGGATTTCTGCCCGCAAACCGAAGCTTTGTCGCGGCTGCCATGCGACAGCGCGGAAACGACGTGGGCCAGAGGGCTCACGCTTACGTGTATCGAATAGCGCGCAAAATCATCGACCTACGACGGAATAGAACGCGCCGCCACGCGTCACCACCCCATACACGCTGCTTGCAAAGCATTCGGACTCGAACCCCGGAAGGTACTGCGACGATGCTGCGATTTCTCAAACCCGGCCTGGGCGCGGCGGTGTTCGGCGTGCGCCTCCTCATCGCTTTCGCCGCACCGCCGCTGTCGTTTGCGGCGTTCGCGCACGAAGCTCATCCGCCAGCGCACAACAGGCTGCGACACCGGATGAAAGCGCTTTCCTCGCCGAAAACGAGGCCGCGATGACCAGGATGATGAGCGCCATGGAGGTAAAGCCGACCGGCGACATCGATCGCGACTTCGTCGCCATGATGGCGCCGCACCATCAGGGCGGGATCGACATGGCCGTGCTCGAACTGCGCTACGGCAAGAACGAACAGCTTCGGCGCCTCGCGCAGGAAATCATCGTCAGCCAGACGCAGGAGATCGCGGCGATGAAGCTCGCGATCGGCGAGCAGGTCACGGCTTCCGCTCCCGCACCCACGCAAGCCGGCCGGATGCCGGCGCACGATCACATGAACATGTCCGACAGGCACGAAGAAATAGGAACGACAGATGAACTATTCGACCTTGAGAAGCAGCCTGCTGGCCTGCACGATCGTTGCCATATCGACGGCAGCCTTGATGTTGCCTGCGGCGGCCTTGGCCGGCCAGGCCCCCGGCGCCGCGGCCTCCCCCGACATTCCGATCAGCCATCGCGACCGCGTCTACGCGGCGGAACAGTTTTCGAACACGGTCTCGGTCACCGATCCCGTCGACAACAAGCTGCTCGGCGTGATCCGCCTCGGCGATCCGCAGCCCGGCAATTTCAGCCCGCTCTACAAGGGACAGGTGCTGGTCCACGGCATGGGCTATCTCGCCCGACCACAAGACGCTCGCCGTCGTCTCGATCGGATCGAATTCGGTGACGTTCATCGACACCGCGACGAACGCGATCAAGCACGTCACTTATGTGGGCCGTTCGCCGCACGAGGCGTTCTTCACGCCGGACGGCAAGGAAGTCTGGGTCACCGTGCGCGGCGAGAACTACATCAGCGTCATCGACGCCGCGAGCTATGCCGAGAAGAGGCGCATCGAGGTGCCGGCCGGCCCCGGCATGCAGATCTTCTCGCCCGACGGCAAATACGGCTACATCTGCTCGTCCTTCAATCCGGAGACGGTCGTGGTGTCAGTCGCCGACCACGCCATCGTCGCGCGCGTCAAGCAGGAGAGCCCGTTCTGCCCGAACATCGCCGCCACGCCTGACGGCGAACAGGTGTGGTTCACGCTGAAGGACATCGGCAAGACGCAGGTGTTCAACGCCAAGCCGCCGTTCAACCCGATCAGGACGATCGAGACCGGCCCGATCACCAACCACGTCAACTTCGCCCGCACGGCGAAGGGAACGTTCGCCTATGTCACGATCGGCGGCACCAACGAGGTCAAGGTGTTTCGCACCGATAACTTCTCGCAAGTAGCGACCATTCCGGTCGGCAATCTGCCGCACGGCATCTGGCCGTCCGGCGACGGCACGCGCATGTATGTCGGCCTCGAAAACGCCGATGCGCTTGCCGCGATCGACACCGCCACCAACAAGGTGGTGGCGAACATTCCGGTCGGACAGGCGCCGCAAGCCATCGTCTATGTGCCGGGCGCCGCGCCCAATCCGGACGACCGGCAGAATTTGCAGAACCTCGGCGTCGCCGGCCAGGTCGCGCACCTCACCCTCGGCGCGAAGGCTGAAGCGAAGGGCGAAAAGCCGCCGACCAGCGTCTCGCTGTTCGATCAGGGCCTGATCCAGGTCTTGCAGGCGTCGGTGACCGGCCTGCAGCCGAAACAGCGCTACGTGCTGGCGCTGGCCGACAAGAACGACGGAACCGGATCGGTGCAACCGCTCGCCGCCTTCATGACCAACCCGGCGGGCTCGGCCATCGTCAATGCGGTCGGGCCGATCCGGCAGATCGTCCAGAATTCCGCCCCGGCCGAACGGCGATATCTGGTGATCGCGCCCGGCGAGCCCGCAAAGTTCGGCGATGCCGTGCAGGTCCAGACCCCATGAACGACATGCTGCGCCTGATCGAACCGGTGATTCCAGCGCTGCGCCGCTATGCGCGGGCGCTGGTCCGCAATCGTGCCACCGCCGACGATCTGGTGCAGGACTGCCTGGAGCGGGCCGTCAGCCATTGGGGGCAGCGGCGCGAAGGCGATCCGCGCCCGTGGCTGTTCACGATCCTGCACAACCTTGCGGTCAACCAGTTCCGCCGCTCGGCGTACCGGGGCAAGCACATCGCCATCGACGAGGCCAATGAAGATGATTTCGGGCAGGACGCCGTGCAGGAGCAGAAACTGATGTACCAGGACGTCCTCGACAAGCTTGCGCGACTGCCGGAAGACCAGCGCGCCGTGCTGCTTCTGGTCGCGGTGGAAGACCTGTCCTATGCCGACGCCGCCAGGGTGCTCGACATTCCCGTCGGCACCGTGATGTCGCGCCTGTCGCGGGCGCGCGAAAAATTGCAGCAGGAAATCGAAGGGACCGCGGACGGCGCGCCGAAAAACGTGGTGCAGTTGCGGAGCATGAAATGACCAACCGGCCCATCACGGAAGACGATCTCCACGCCTATGTGGATGGCGCTCTGGAACCCGAGCGAGAGGCGGAAGTCGCCGCCTATCTGGAAGGCCACCCCGACGTCGCCCGGCGCGTCTCGGCTTTCTCGGATCAGCGCGATCTGCTGCGCAAGGCGCTGGCGCCGATCGCGGACGAGCCGCTGCCGCCGCAGCTCAATCTGTCAGGGATGATCGAGAACCGGCGGCGACGGCCCTCGCCGGTCTGGTGGGCGGTCGCCGCGATGCTGATGCTGAGCATTGGCGGTCTCGGCGGCTGGGTGATGCGGGGCAGCCTGCAGGGTTCGCCCGGCGGACTTGCCGCGCTCGCGCAGGAAGCTGCTTACTCCTACAGCGTCTATGCGCCGGATCGCGTCCGGCCGGTCGAGATGCGGGCATCCGACAGCGCGCAACTGGTGCAGTGGGTATCGAACCGCCTGAAGCAGCCGGTGACGCTGCCGGACCTGACGGGTTCGGGCTATCGCCTGATGGGCGGGCGGCTGATCGCGACGTCGCACGGTCCCGCCGCGATGTTCATGTATGACGACGATCGCGGCAATCGGCTGGTGGTGCTGACGCGTCCGATGATCTCGGAGCAGAGCGCGCCGATGGCGCCGCATTCGGGAGGCGACGTCTCGGGCTTTGCCTGGGCCGATGGCGGGATGGGCTACAGCCTGGTGGGACAGGCCGCAGCCGAATCCCTCAGACCGATCGCCAACGAGGTCCGCAGGCAGGCGCGCACGATCTAGGATTTCGACGGCTGGGTGAAGACCAAGAAGACGACGGTCCCGACGATCAAGGTCGCGGCCATGAACAGCAGCACCGCGGGCAATCCGTACAGCGTCGCGACCACGCCGGTTGCCGATTGCATCAGCGCCGCGCCGAGGAAGAACGCGAGGTTGATGGCGGACAGCGCCTTGCCGGCGTTCTGCGCGTCCACCAGTTGCCGCGTCATGCCGTAGAGCAAGGGCTGCGTCGATATGGCGATGCCGATCAGGACGAACAGCGCGCCGTCGATCCGGGCCGGCATGGCCGACACGCCGAGCAGTTCGGACAGCGGATAATGCGGCGCGCCGGCCGCCATCAGCGCCAGCAGCAGCGCGGCGAAGCAATGCGTGGCGGCCAGCACTTCGCGGCGATGGCCGATGGCTGCGATCGAGAATTCCCATCAGCACGGGCCCTGCGATCAAGGCGAGCGTGAACAGGCCGAGCATGTTGCCCGCCTCGATGCGGCTGAGCGCCTTGATCTCCATCAGCCACGGGACCGCCCCACAATCCCCGCAGCACCAGCGAGGCCGCGAGCGACACCAGCGACAGCGCGATCAAGCCCGCGCAGCGGTCGCGACAGGCCGATGCGCAGCACCTCGGCCATTTGCGACAGCGGTGAAGACTGGTCGGCCTGCGCGGCCGGCTGTTTCGGGACCAGCAGGAACACGGCGATCGCCACCACCGCGCCGAAGCCCGCGGAGATCCAGAATCCCGCGCGCCAGCCCCAGAGTTCGACGACAAAGGCCAGCGGGCTCGCCGACAGCAGCATGCCGATATTGCCGATCGACAGGATGATGCCGGACCACAGGCCGAACCGCGCCGCCGACATCTGCTTGGCGGCCAGCGTCATCGGGCACATCAGCATGCCCGAGGTGGCGACGCCGAGCAGGAACTGGCCGAACAGAAAACTCTCAGGCCCCGTCGCCAATCCGGAGGCCAGCGCGCCGACAATGGTTCCGCACAGCAGGCTCAGGGAAACCGGCCGGACGCCGAAGCGATCCATCGCGGCGCCGACCGGAATCTGCGAGGCGGCGAAGGCGAAATGATAGATCGAGGTCAGGCTCGCCAGCGTCTGCGGCGGCGTGCGGAAATCGGCCGCCATCACGTCGAGGCTGATCGCCGGAATGGTCCGCAGCAGCGTCGACAGCATGTGGCCGCAGGCCAGCGCCAGAAGCGCAAAAATCAGTGCGCGGATGTTGGTATCCGCGCCATCGGCCTTGCCGTCCATGAACCGTCTCGCCCCAAAACTGTTTGGGGCGAGGTATCACCAATATGGCGGAAACGCGAATCCGGCCCGTTGCCCGATCAGCTCTTGTGGAACACCAGTGTCCGCAACTCGATGCTCTCGCGCGGGGCCGCGTCGGCGGGCGTGGTCGGATCGATGAAGGCGGTATGCGGCCCGAACCGCGTGCGGCCGTCGGTTGCGGAATCGTAGCACTTCAACAGCAGCGCCTCGTCGGTCCGCATTTCCGGGATGTAGTACCAGCGATGGTTCGGGTTGTATTTGACGGAGTAGGTTTCGCCGCTGCGGTTCGGATAGATCAGGTCGGAGGCGACGAGATCGCCGGGCTCGACGGTCTGGCCGTCGGCCATCGCAAGCGGCGCATCGCGCAGCGGGCCCCGGATCGGCCGCCAGACGTTGATGACCTGCACGCGCCCTTTCAGGAGTTCGTCGGCTTCATCGGGAAGATGTTCGCGAACGCGGTTGGCGCCCGATTTATCGGTCTGGTCGACATGGACGCGCGTGGCCGGCTGGCGCGGACCGGCGCCCCTGACATCTGCGACGCCCTCGACGCGCTTGCGCACGGTGTGGTCGAAGATGAAGACGCGGTCGGCCTTCAGCGTCGCCTTCAGGAAGGCCTCCACGGCGGGGTAGTAGACGCTTCTCACTTCCTTGTCGTCGTAGAAATCCTTGACGATGGTGGGATGGCGGACCAGCGCAAAACCTTCGCGGTCCAGCGAGAGGTTGCCGGCGATCAGGCGCGCGTCGAAGATCGGGACGTTGTGCGGTTCGGGCAGCGCGGTGGATTTGGGTTCGCCCGGCGGCGGATCGAACGCGTAGGTGCGGGGCTTTCCGGGCGTGGGGGCGAGATAGTTCAGCTCGGCGGTGACGAAGGGAAGCGATTCGAGTTTGGCTTGTTGCAGGCCCATGGTTCTGGACTCCATTGTTGGTTCTGTTTGATCTTGGCTCGGCTGCCGGTCCTCACAAGACCGCTTTCGAAAATAGCAACAATTTGCCGTTCCCGACCGCGGCAAACGGGGAAAATCCTTGTCCGAAGCGGCGGCCGAACCGGACAGAATTTCCGGCGTTCACGCGTCCGTCATCGCGATGCGAGCGCGCGTTACAGCCTGCGCCCTTGCCGACGACCTCAAAAACGAGCGGTCGACGACATCTGCTGCATTGAGAGCGTGCTTGATCATGGCAGCGCGGCGGAACCATGATGCCTTTCCAGCCGATCCATCCGTCGGCCCAACCAGCGGCACGGAAGACCGCGACCGGGAGAACAAAATGCAAGTCACGATGAAAGATCGCGTCGCCGTCGTCACCGGCGGCAGCAAGGGCCTCGGGCTTGCGATGGCAAGGCAATTCGCCGCCTCCGGCGCCAAGGTGGCGATCCTCGCGCGCGGCGCGGCCGACCTGAAGGCGGCACGGGAACTGCTCGCCAAGGAGAGCATCACGGTCCGCGACTATGTCTGCGACGTCTCGAAGGCTGCCGACATCGCCAAGGCACATGAGAAGATCACGGCCGATCTCGGCCCGGTCGACATCCTCGTCAACAATGCCGGCACCGCGCGGACGATGGCGTTCGAGAACATCTCCGACGAAGCCTGGCAGGAAGACCTCGACCTCAAACTGTTTGCCGCGATCCGCTTCTCCAGGCTGGTCTGGCCCGGCATGAAGGCGCGCAAATGGGGCCGCATCATCAACGTGCTCAACACCTACGCCAAGGCGCCGGCGGCGTCCTCGGCGCCCGACCTCGGTATCGCGCGCGGCCGGCATGGCGCTGACCAAGGTGATGGCGAGCGAAGGCGGCGAGCACAACATCCTGGTCAATGCGATGCTGGTCGGCCTGATCATGAGCGATCAATGGGTGAAGCGGCACGCCACGCAGGCGCCGGATACGGATTTCGAGGTGTTTGCCAAAAACCTCGCCAAGGGCACGCCGCTGGGGCGCATCGGCACGGCGGAGGAATTCGCCAACCTCGCCTGCTTCCTCGCCTCCGATCAGGGATCGTTCATCACCGGCACCGCCATCAATGTCGATGGCGGCCGTTCGCCGGTGGTGTGAGAGACTGCAGCGACTGTCCTTGTCCCGGACGCGGTGCAGCGAGAGGCTCCTCCGCGAGCGGATCTAGATGGGCTGTAGGTCCCGGCGAAGCGCGCGTCGCTTCCCCGCAATCCGGGACACGAGTGCACACAACAAAAAGGCCCCCGTCGCCGGAGGCCTTTCCGTTTTCTCAAGCCGCCTTGGCGGCCCTTGTCTTAGACCGCGTCCTTGGCGGCCTTGACCGGGCGGGCGCGGACGATCTTGCGGGCCGGCTTGGCCTTGAACATCATTTCTTCGCCCGTGAAGGGGTTGGTGCCCTTGCGAGCCTTGGTCGCGGGCTTCTTGACCACGACGAACTTGGCGAAGCCGGGGACGAGGAATACCCCGTTCTTCTTGAGCTCCTTGTGGCCAACGTCGACGAGCGCTTCCATCACGCCCTTGACCTCTTTCTTCGAAACTTCAGTGGTGGTCGCGATCTTCTCGATCAGCTGCGACTTAGACATTTGGGTGGCCATGATTGCTCCATTTGATTCTGGCACCGGCGACGATATGGCGGAAACAGCCTAAAAAACAGGGTTTCCGACATTCTGCACAGCTATCTCGCTAGTCGAGTTGAAGTAATTCGTCCAATTTTGGCTGGTTTTTAGGCCCTCTAAGCTGTGCGGAGCCTATTTTTAGGGGGAATCCGGGGCTCCAGCTGCCCCATTTCCGGACAATCCCGGGCTGCCGCCCGGCCCACACCTCCATTCAGACGAGCCTCGATTACGCCCGCCAGCGCAAAAACGAGCAGGCCGAATACGCGCTGAGCACCTTGTTTTCAGGAGGATTTTCCGCCCCACGCGGCGATTAGAAAATGACTCGCGTTCCCGTTCCATCGTAACATCGCCCTCAAGGCGGACGCCTGAAGGCCCGCCATCAATACCAATAATGTGTCTGGAGACTTCGCATGGATTTGACGCGCCTTGAGATCAATCGTCGCACCGCGCTGCTGACGTCGGCGGCGATAGCGGCCAACGTGATCAATCCGATGCGGGCCTTTGCGCAGGAGACGCCGCGCAAGGGCGGCGTGTTCAACGTCCATTACGGCGCCGAGCAGCGCCAGCTCAATCCGAGCATTCAGGCTTCCACCGGCGTCTACATCATCGGCGGCAAGATCCAGGAAAACCTGGTCGATCTCGACGCCAACGGCCAGCCGGTCGGCGTGCTCGCCGAGAGCTGGGAGGCCTCGCCCGACGGCAAGACCGTGACCTTCAAGCTGCGCAAGGGCGTCACCTGGCACGACGGCAAGCCGTTCACCTCGGCCGACGTCGCATTCACCGCGATGAACATGTGGAAGAAGATCCTCAATTACGGCTCGACGCTGCAGCTGTTCCTGACCGAGGTCGAAACGCCGGACGCCGAAACCGCGATCTTCAAATACGAGCGGCCGATGCCGCTGAACCTGCTGCTGCGCGCCCTGCCCGATCTCGGCTACATCTCGGCCAAGCATCTCTATGAGAGCGGCGATATCCGCCAGAACCCGACCAATCTCGCGCCGGTCGGCACCGGCCCGTTCAAGTTCGTCAAATATGAGCGCGGGCAATATATCATCGCCGACCGCAACGAGAACTACTGGCGCCCCAACGCGCCCTATCTCGACCGCATCGTCTGGCGCGTGATCACCGATCGCGCCGCCGCCGCGGCGCAGATGGAAGCCGGCGAGCTGCATTACTCGCCATTCTCCGGGCTCACGATTTCCGACATGGCACGGCTCGGCAAGGACAAGCGCTTCATCGTCTCGACCAAGGGCAATGAAGGCAACGCGCGCACCAATACGCTCGAGTTCAACTTCCGCCGCAAGGAACTGTCCGACATCAAGGTGCGCCGCGCCATCGCGCATGCGATCAACGTGCCGTTCTTCATCGAGAATTTTCTCGGCGATTTCGCCAAGCTCGGCACCGGGCCGATCCCCTCGACCTCGACCGATTTCTATCCCGGCGCCAACACGCCGCAATACCCCTACGACAAGGCCAAGGCCGCAGCCCTGCTGGACGAAGCCGGCTTCAAGGCCGGCCGCGGCGGCACCCGCTTCTCGCTGAAGCTGCTGCCCGCGCCGTGGGGCGAGGACATCTCGCTGTGGTCGACCTTCATCCAGCAGTCGCTGGGCGAGATCGGCATTCCCGTCGATATCGTTCGCAACGACGGCGGCGGCTTCCTCAAGCAGGTCTATGACGAGCACGCCTTCGATCTCGCCACCGGCTGGCACCAGTACCGCAACGATCCCGCCGTCTCGACCACGGTGTGGTATCGTTCCGGCCAGCCCAAGGGCGCGCCCTGGACCAACCAGTGGGGCTGGGAAGACAAGAACGTCGACAAGACCATCGACGATGCCGCCACCGAGGTCGATCCGGCCAAGCGCAAGGCGCTCTATGCCCAGTTCGTCAAGGAAGTGAATACCGAGCTGCCGGTCTGGATGCCGATCGAGCAGATTTTCGTCACGGTGATTACGGCCAAGGCACGCAACCACTCCAACACCCCGCGCTGGGGTTCGACGAGCTGGCACGATCTTTGGCTTTCGGCGTGAGCCTATATCCGTCAAGATAGGCGTATGCGTATCCTCGTCCTCGCGGGGCGGCGGCTCGCCGCCTCGATCCCGACCCTTGTCCTGATCCTGATCGGCGTGTTCCTGCTGCTGCAGTTCGCGCCGGGCGACACCGTTGACGCCATGATGGCGCAGATGGGCGGCGGCGACGCCGCGACCGCCAAGGAACTGCGCAAATTCTACGGGCTCGACCTCTCGATCCCGGCCCAGCTCGGCAATTATCTGTGGCGGCTGGTGCGGCTCGATCTCGGTTTTTCCTCGATCTACGGCAAGCCGGTGGCATCGGTCATTCTGGAGCGGCTGCCGCCGACGATCCTCCTGATGACCGCGTCGCTGTCGTTCGCGTTCTTCTTCGGGCTGGTGTTCGGCGTGATCGCCGCCCGCGGCGTCAACCGCTGGCCGGATACGCTGATCTCGACGCTCGGCCTGATCTTTTACGCGACGCCCTCGTTCTGGTTCGGCCTGATGGCCATCGTCGTGTTCTCGGTTTACCTGCAGTGGCTACCGCCCGGCGGTTTTGAGGACATCGGCACCGTGCAGACCGGCATCTGGCGCGTGCTCGATATCGCCAGCCATCTGGTGCTGCCGACGCTGACGCTGGGACTGATCTTCCTGGCAATTTACCTGCGCATCATGCGCGCCTCGATGCTGGAGGTTTTGAATCTGGATTACGTACGCACCGCGCGCGCAAAGGGCCTCGACGAGACCCGGGTGGTGACGCGGCATGTGCTGCGCAACGCGTTGCTGCCGATGGTGACGCTGATCGGGCTGCAGGCCGGCACCATGCTGGGCGGATCCGTGGTGGTCGAAAGCGTGTTCTCCCTGCCCGGCCTCGGCCGGCTGGCTTACAAATCGGTGGTGCAGCGCGACCTCAATACGCTGCTCGGCATCGTATTCGTCTCGGCGCTGCTGGTGATCACGGTCAACTTCGCCGTCGACCTGATCTATGCGCGGCTCGATCCGCGCATCACGGCGGACTAGACCGATGGACGCGATCAAGCGCTATTTCCGAAGCCCCGCCGCCGTCGCCGGCCTCATCCTGCTGCTGATCGTGATCGCGATGGCGATCTCGGCCGGCTTTCTCTATCCGCGCGATCCGCTGGCGCTGGCCGGCCGCCCGCTGATCTGGCCGTTCTCCAATCCGCGCTTCCTGCTCGGCACCGACAATTCGGGCCGCGACATCGCCGCGCAGATTTTCTACGGCGCGCGGATATCGCTTCTGATCGGCGGCGTCGCCACCGCGATCGCGGTCCTGATCGGCATTCTGGTCGGCGCCTTCGCCGGCTATTACGGCGGCTGGGTCGACAATGTGCTGATGCGGATCACCGAGGCGTTCCAGACGCTGCCGAATTTCGTGCTGCTGCTGGTGCTGGTCGCCGTGTTCGGCTCGACGCTCACCACCGTCACCATCGCGGTCGGCGTGGTGTCGTGGCCGGCGCCGGCGCGGCTGACCCGCGCGGAATTCCTGTCGCTGCGCAACCGCGAATTCGTCCAGGCCGGACGCACGCTCGGCATGAAGGATATCCAGCTCATCCTCGGCGAGATCCTGCCCAATGCGCTGCCGCCGGTCATCGTCTATGCCAGCGTGGTGATGGCGGTCTCGATCCTGCTTGAAAGCGCACTGGCCTTCCTGCGGCTGTCCGATCCCAACGTGGCGTCGTGGGGCAATCTGATCGGGCTGGGCCGCGACGTGCTGCGGGTGCAGTGGTATGTCTCGGCGATCCCCGGCATCGCCATTCTCGTCACCGTGCTCGCGGTATCGCTGGTCGGCCAGGGCCTCAACGACGCGCTCAACCCGAGGCTCAAGAGCCGATGAGCGTGAACGAGACCATCCTCTCGCTCGATCGCCTGAGCGTCCGCCTGCCCCGCGGCGCGGACCGGACGCATGCGCTCAGGGACGTGTCGCTGGAGATCGCATCGAACGAGATCCTCTGCGTGGTCGGTGAATCCGGCTCCGGCAAGTCGATGATGGCCAACGCCGTCATGCGGCTGTTGCCCAACGAAGTGACGATCGACGGCGGCCGGATCATGTTCGAGGGCTGCGATCTCTGCGCGGCGACGCCGGCCGAAATGCGCGAGGTGCGCGGCGCCGGCATCGCGATGATCTTTCAGGAGCCGATGACGGCGCTCAATCCGCTGCGCACCATCGGCGACCAGATCGCGGAAATGTTTTCGATCCACACCGATCTGTCGAAGGCCGAGATCGGCACAAAAGTCCTCGCTCTGCTCGCCGACGTCCGCATTCCCGATCCAAAGCAGGCGGCAAAGGCCTATCCGCATGAACTCTCGGGCGGGCAACGCCAGCGCGCCATGATCGCGATGGCGCTGGCGCTCGATCCAAAGCTCCTGATCGCCGACGAGCCGACCACCGCACTCGACGTCACCACGCAGGCGCAGATCCTGAAACTGATCCGTGACCTGCAGCAGCGCCGCAAGACCGCGGTCATGTTCATCACCCATGATTTCGGCGTCGTCGCCGAGATCGCCGACCGCGTCGTGGTGATGCAGCATGGCGTCATCGTCGAACAGGGCACGGCCTCCGACGTGCTGAACAGGCCGCAGCATGCCTACACAAGACAGCTCATCGCGGCCGTCCCGCCGCTGACAGCGCCGCCGCCACGCGCCCTTGCGGCCGACAACATCCTGACGATCACGGACGTCTCAAAAACCTATCGCACCGGCGGCTTTCTCGGGCGCGGCGCGCGGGTAACGCCGGCCGTGAAGAACGTGTCGCTCAACCTGCCGCGCGGCGCGACGCTCGGCATCGTCGGCGAATCCGGTTCCGGCAAATCGACGCTGGCGCGCTGCATCGTGCGGCTGATCGACCCCGATACGGGTTCGATCGTGCTCGAGGGTCGCGACTGGGCGAAGATGACGCGCGAAAACGTTCGCCGCGAGACGCGCCATATCCAGATGGTGTTTCAGGACCCGTTCGCTTCCCTCAATCCGCGCCGCAAGGCGGCCGAACTGGTGGCGCAGGGTCCGATCGTCCACGGCACCCCGCGCGCGCAGGCGATGGCGGATGCGAAGGAGCTGTTCGCGCTGGTCGGACTCGATCCTTCCTCCGCCGATCGCTATCCCCACGAATTCTCCGGCGGCCAGCGCCAGCGCATCGGCCTCGCGCGCGCGCTGGCGCTGAAGCCGGACGTGCTGGTCGCGGACGAGCCGGTGTCGGCGCTCGATGTCTCCGTGCAGGCGCAGGTGCTAAAACTGCTTGCCGAACTGCGGGCGCGGCTCGGGCTATCGATCGTCTTCATCACGCATGATTTGCGCGTGGCCGCGCAGATCTGCGACCTCGTCGCGGTCATGAAGGACGGCGAAGTGGTGGAGCATGGACTGGCGGGCGATGTGTTCGGCAACCCGCAGCACGCCTACACACGGGCATTGCTGGATTCGATCCCGGGCGGCAAATTTGCGCGAGAACACGATCTCGCAGAGTGCCTGATCCTTGCAGGCGCCCTGTCGTTCTGCTTAGTTTGGCTCCCCGACAAGCCCTGAGGAAATAACAGCGTGGCACTCAAAAACGTCATTGGAATCGATCACGCCGTGGTCATGGTGAAGGACCTCGACAAGGCCGCCGAGAATTACAAGCGGCTCGGCTTCACGGTATCGCCGCGCGGCACCCACAGCGCGCATATGGGATCGGGCAACTACACCATCATGTTCGATCCCGACTATATGGAATTGCTCGGCGTGCTGACGCCGACGGAACATAATGCTCCGGCGCGGGCCAATCTTGAAAAGAACGGCGAAGGCATCGAGCGCATCGCGTTCACGGCGGTGGATTCGGCCGCAGGCGCGGAAGAAATCCGCGCGCGCGGTTATCCGCCGGTCGGGCCCACCGATTTCGAGCGGCCGGTGACGATGCCTGACGGCACGATCTCCGCTGCCAAATTCCGCACCTTTCAATGGCCGACGGCAGAAGCGCCGGGCGGCGTGCGCATTTTCGCCTGCCAGCACAAGACGCGCGAGACGGTGTGGATTCCCGTCCTGATGAACCACGCCAATGGCGCGAAGCGCCTGAAGCAGGTGCTGATGGTCGCGCCGGAGCCAGCCAAGGAAGCCGCGCATCTGGCCAAGATGATCGACCGCGAGACACGCAACGAGGCAGACGGCGCTGTCGCGGTTCCTTCCGGTGGCGACCGTGCCGATTTCGTGTTCCTGACCAAGGATCAACTCGGCAAGCGCTATCCCGGTGTGTCGCTGGCCGGCCTGCCCGAGCGCGGCGGCGCGGGGCTCGTGATCGTGGCCGATGTCACCGCTGCTGAGAAGGTGTTGGGCGCTGTCGGCGTGACGAGCGCAGGCGGCGTTGTCGTGCCGCCGGCTGAGGGCAACGGCACGATGCTCGCGTTCGTAAAGGGCTAGCCGGAAGATTTGTACGACGCGATCTATGGCAGCCTGTTCTACCGCTATATCTTCGGCATCAAGCCGATCTCGCCGGCGCAAGCCCGCAACCTCGTTGACGGCCTGCTGATGATCAGGGGTGGTTGATAGGGATACGGCGCTGGCGCCGGAACCAGGCCCAGGTCTCGCGTGTCACCGCAAGATATCCCCTGCCCCGATGCACGATCTGCCCGTCGACGATCCCGTTCAGCTTCGGCAGCGCGTGAAACGGGATCGAGGGATAGGCGTGGTGCTCGACATGGTAGGGCATGTTCCACGCGAACCACTTCGTGAACATGTCGGTATAGGTCGTCCTTGTGTTCTGGAAGGCGCTGCGCGTCCGGTCACAGCCGGTATGTTCGGCGTAGAGATAGGGACGAAGGAACAATTGCCCGACGACCAGCGGCACGATCCAGACCCAGAGCAGGATCGCCGTGTGCAAGGCGACAGAGGCAAGCAACAACACAGCGTAACCTAGCAAATAGAGGCGAGCCTCTTTTACGACGATATGCCGCTTGGCCTCCGGTATCCACGGCGCGGTGGCGCTGCCGGTCAGGCCATGGCGAAGCATCAGCCCGAGGCGGAAGGCAACCTGCCGAATGCCGCTATAGGCAATCGCGAGCTGCGTATCCGATGCCGGGACCGGACCGACCAGCAGTTCCGGATCCCGCGCCGGATCCTGCGTGTAGCGATGATGATCCCAGTGAAACAGACAGTAATATTCGTAAGGCAGTCCGATCGCGAACGACGACAGATGGCCGAATCGCTAGATTGAGCGCGCGATTCCGGAATGCCGTTTTGTGGGCGGTCTCGTGCACGACCATGAACAGGAAGGCGACGAAGTATCCCTGCACGACCATCAGCGGTATCGCCCAGAGCAATCCATACTGCGAGGACACCAGCCAGATCAGCGCGCTGAAAGCGACGATCGCGCCGTAGTGGCTCGTCGCGCGAACGAGGCCCGGCAGGTTCGATCGCACCGAAAGCGAGCGAAGGTCGGTCGAATTCAACAGCTTCTCGCCCGTTGCGGTAATTGCCGTACTCATGGTCGCAACTCCTTCCGCGATTGATCTAGCGCTGCAACAGCGCCGAGATTTCGGCGTTGATAAAGGCGCGGTCTGCGGGATTGTTGATGGGATTTCCGGCGCGGTGGCCGTGAATCGATGGAATCGGATGCAGCTCGGCCGACTTCGCATTGACCAGATGGCCGAGCTCGGCCTCGTTGTCGCGGACGTCGAAGTAGCGATCGGTCTGCCCGGGTATCAGCAGCATGTGGGCCTTGATCGCGGCAAGCCCGCGATGCAGGTCGCCACCGAATTCGGGGCACTGAGCGATATCACCCCGCTGCCAGATGCCGATCTGCGCCAGCAGATCGTTGGCGTCGCGTCTTACGAAAGCGACGTCCCACGACCGCGTGAGGTAGTCCTCCAGATTCGCAAAACCGGCCTCGCGCCAGAGTTCGTCACGATAATACGCATGCGACATCGCCCATCCCGCATAGACGCGGCCCATCGCCCGGAGACCGGCGACGGGTTTTGTAACGAAACGCCCGTCCTGCCAGGCAGGATCCGCCGTCAGCGCCGCCTTCACGCTTTCAAGAAACACGTAATTGTAAGGCGAACATCGCGCGCTGCCGCAGACGACGGCCGCCCGTTCCACCATGTCCGGATGGCACGCCGCCCAATGATAGGCCTGCATGCCGCCCATCGACCAGCCATAGACCAGCGCAATTTTCGAGATTCCGAACTGCTCGACCAGCAGGCGGCGCTGGAGCGCGACGGCGTCGTGATAACTGATGATCGGAAACGGCACGAGACCGGTGTTGGAAGGCGACGAAGACAGGCCATTGCCGAACAGGTTTGGAATGACGATGAAGTAACGGGTCGGATCGAGCGCACCACCCGGTTGGATCAGCCACTCGATATCGGCGTGCTGCGCGCTGAACGACGTCGGATAGACGATCACATTGTCCTTGCGCGCGTTCAGCACGCCGTAGGTCTTGTAGGCAAGTCTCATCGCCGGAAAGACCGCGCCGTTCTGCAGGGTTACGTCGCCGGCCTCGAACGTCTGGTAGTCGACAAGGGTCGTCATCGGACCATCTCAATCTAGTGTACGTATCGTGCATTATTTGTGCTGCGTTGCAACGGAAGTTTCGCAGGCGTTTGAGCGATGCCCTACCCGACAGGTCAAACGCAAAATGCGCGCAGCAAACGGCGGCGCGCATTTGGATCGAGATCGAATGCGATGAAAACGCCCGCGTTCACTCCGCGGGCGCCGCCACGGGCATTTCCGAATGCGAGCTGTAGGCCACGCTGCCGCTGGTCTTGGCCAGTGCGAACAACCCCGCCGCCATCGCCGCATAAGCCAGCGCCACGCCAGGGGTGACACCAAGACCGCCGCCGATGCCGACGGCTTCGCCGTGCATGAAGCCGAAATAGGTCATGACGGCGCCGGCCAGCGCGAAGGCTGAGGCTTTGAGGAAGTCGCGTTCGATCACGAACACGCCGATCGCGCCGAGCACGAGGCCGGCGAGGATCGCGCCGCCACCCATCACTTCCAGCCCATGATAGATCACGCCCTGCTGCGGCAGTGAGGCGATGGCTGCAGTCTTCACCGCGTCGACTTTGTCAGCCGCGAGGCCACCGACAGTTTGAGCCGCAGCCATAGTCGCACCAAGCATGGTGTCGATCTGCAGCTTGGCCCAGGCAGCGAGATGCGGCGTCAACGCCAGCACGACGGCAGGCGCGTGCTTGACCGGCGTGGTTTGAAACGCCTGCGCGCCGATCAGCATGCCGATATAGAGCAGGATCGGCGAGATCGCGACCACCGGCACCAGCGCCAGCAACACCGCGATGATGCCAAACCACGACAGCACCACCACCATAATTCCGGTCGCGGCCGAATAGCCGATCCGGCCCCCCATCGCCTTCCAGCCGGGATGGCCGATATAAACCGCGTTGATGAAGGGATTTCCCATCAGGCAACCGATCAGGCTGATGACGCCGTCGGCAGTCAATACGCGCGTGGTCGGATATTCGTCGCCGGCAGCTTCCGCGCTCTCGACATTGTCCATGGCCTCGACGAGGTCGTAGATGCCGAACGGGATGGCGGTCACGAAAATGATGCCGAGGAATTCGAAGCCGGAGAAGACGTGGCCGATGGCCGGCAACGGCACCGAGAAGCCGAAGTTCGCAAAGGCATCGCCGACGCCCTTGATGCTCAAACCGCCGAGCCCGAGCCCGAACAGGTTCGATCCCCAGGCGATGATCATGCCGACCGCAATGGCGACGAGGCCAGCCGGCATCCCCTTCCAATATTTCACGCCACCGAACCAGCTCGCCAGGATGATGGCAAAGCACACCAGCCCGATCTGCGGCGTCATGTACATTTCCAGCGCCGGCCGCATCGAGATGAAGGTGACGGAGACGCCGGCAAGCGTGCCGAGCAGCGCCGCGCGCGGGGTGATCTTGCGGATGTACGGCGCGACGAAGCCGCCGATCATCAGGATAAAGCTCTGGAAGAATACCCAGACCAGGCCGGCCGACCAGCCCTTGAGGGGATCGCCGGTCTTGAGCGTGATCGGCAGCATGATCACGAAGGTGACGATGAACATGTGCGGCACGCTGACGCCCGACGGCAGCGCGCAGACGTCGCTGCGGCCGGTCTTCTGCGCGAGCTTGTAGGCGAGATACGCGTAGTAGAAGGTGGAGAGGCACATCATCAGGCCGAGCGCCGGCAGGATGCGGCCGAACACGAGGCTATCAGGCATCTTCAGCACGAACCGCAACAGCCCGGTCAGCACCAGCATGTTGACGAGGATGTTGGTGCCAAAGCCGAACAGCGCATTCCAGTCGCCCGGCGTCCACAAGGCCGGCTTGAAGGTGGATGTGCCTGCAGTCCCCGTCGCACTCGTGCTCATCATAATCCCCCTGCTGCTGCCGTTCTTGGAATCTCCAGTGAAAGCGCCTTCAGCACCTCAGCCGAGTCGGAGACCCAGCCAAAAATGCCGCCCTGCGCCTTGATCATCTTCAGGCCCATCTCGTGGAATTCCGGAAAGTAGGATGCGCAGCCATCCGCCAGCACCACGCAGCGATAGCCGCGGTCGTTGGCTTCGCGCACGGTGGTGTTGACGCAGACCTCGGTGGTGACGCCGCACACCAGCAAATTCTCGATGCCGTAGCGCTCTAGCACCTCGCCGAGTTCGGTGGCGTAGAACGCGCCCTTCCCCGGCTTGTCGATCACGATCTCGGTGTCGAGCGGATACAATTCGGGAATGATGTCGTGGCCGGCTTCACCGCGAATGAGTATCCGCCCCATCGGGCCGGGATCGCCGATGCGCAACGACGGCGCGCCGCGCTCCACCTTGGCCGGCGGCGCATCCGACAGATCGGGCAGATGGCCCTCGCGGGTGTGCACGACCAGCATGCCGGTTTTACGCGCCGCATCCAGCACGGCCGCGATCGGTTTCACCGCTCGCGCAAGCTGGCCGACGTCATTACCGAGCGTCTCGCCGAAGCCGCCCGGCTCCATGAAATCACGCTGCATGTCGATGATGAGAAGCGCGGTGGCGGACCAATCGAGCGCGACAGGCTCCGGCTCCGCGGCAACCGTGCTGATAAACGGACCCTTTGAGTTCGCCATGGTGCGTACCGCCCCGAACGAGAGTTCCCGGAGCGATCAAAGCAAGGCGCGTGCCATTGTGTACAATGCCGAACCGCGTGAGTGCGGAACCGAATCCATCGTATTTTCAATTCGTTGGGAAAAATGCCCGCGGTTGCTCATTCTCTGTCCTGAGCTTTTACAGCGGGCATCTGCTTAATGGATGAGCGGAACATCTTTTGCACTTGGTTTGCGCAGCATACGACTTCGCTCCTTGAGTTGCGGCGGGAACGTCACCCCGGCGGATGTCACAAAGACGCAGGGATGGTTACGGCGCCGGCTTCCGATAAACGTCCTTGGTTGCGATCCTGCCGTCCCTGAAGGTGTAATGCTCGATGCCGCGCTGCGCGCGCAATTCACCGGACCCGGCGACGGTCTCGCTGACCCGGAACGTCATGAACGTCGTTTCCGGCAAATGGTGGTAGCTGACCTCGTGAAAACGCTGCTCCGAGAACAGGATCTTCTGCTCCGCCAAATGCGCCTTGATAGCCTCAGCGCCGGAGAGTGATTTCGTCACCACGACACCATCGTGATAGAGCCACAGAAAATCCGGCGTCACGACGCGGTAAAGCGCATCCATGTCCGATTTGAACAAGGCTTTTGCGAAATCCCGGAACAGGACTTCGCGCTCCTCAGCTATCGGTGCCGTTTTCATCATCCGCAGCAATACTTCAAATGAAATGCCGTGTCTCTAGCGGGGCAGCCCGCATGGCTTACTAACTCCGACTGAGCAGCGACGTCCCGAACGCTCGCCTCCACACGGAAAGGAAACGAGGAAACCAGGAGTGGGCGACAGCGCTTTGATAGGCCCAGGTCCGGTATTTGAGGCCCTTCTCCGACAGCAGCTCCTGATATCCGCCGTGGGTTTCCGTGGCAGTGCGAATGTCACGCAAGATATCCCGCGCGCAGGACCGATAGGTATCAGTGCCGGAACATTCATCGTAGTCGAGCATGCGATCGGCAAATTCGACGTTGAAGGTCGGCCAGGAAGATCGCCCCTGATAGGCGGGAGCGGCGATTTTGTGGATCATCTTGTTCAGCGGGTTATCCGCGGATACCAGGAAATGGGACGTATCCGGGATACGAAACCGCGGTTCGCCCAGGATCAGGTCGGTCGTGGCGGCGAACAGCGCGCGCTCGCCCTCATCGCTCAGATCCCAAAATCCCTGATGCACGTTGACGAAATCCAGGGCAACGGCAGACGCTGGCGGCTCGCTGCTGGAATCCAGGGCATGCCTGATATAGCCCTGCCTGCCGAACAGCCGTAGAAGCTCCTTCTTATATTGCGAAAGCTCGCGCCCGAGCAGCCCTTCCAGCTCGGTCCGGTCGATCACGCCCAATCGTATGCCGCGTACGAAAGTGGCGTAGACGCATGCATTAGTGACAAAACGCCTGCGCTCGGCGCGGGTATCGGTGGCCGCGGAACGCGGGGCGGTCACGTCACACAGCAAGGCCGTGAGGCCGTTGTCATCGAACGGCTGCAACGCGCCGGCGAGTTCAGATATCGCCCGCTTCAGGTCGTTGCAATACTCGGCCAGCAGCAATCGGCCGGCGTGACCGCCCTGCGACATCGCCAGATACGAAGAAGCCCGCTGGTCCGCACGTATGATCTGCTCCAGACCTGCGAGGATGCCCAACAGCGTGTCCGAGGGCTGCGAGAAGTAATTGACGCCGATGTACCGGTCGGCTCCGGCGGGAACGATGGTCGTTGTGACGACATTGGAACGAACGGCCTCCAGCATCAGGCGGACGCTTTTTTCGAGCAAACGAACGCGGCGAACCGCATCCTCGGAATCCATGATGGTCTCGGGATCGAGAACATCGGGATAAAACCAGGCAAAGTCCCGAGGATAATAGGCGGAGGCGTGCGGTGCCCCCGTGACCAGAAAGGCTTCCTCCGGAGCAAAGGCGCTGTTGACCGAGTGGCGGTACAGCTCATCGATCCCGGCCGATAGATGGGATTTTCTCAGGAACCGGTCACCGAGAAAATTCAAGGCTTGAATACCGTTGGCGACACCGGTGGCAAACGGACCCTGGTAAAATCGGTATTCGCGGTGTGATGAAAATGGAATGTGACAATTCATGTGCCTGGATGAACAATGTCCGATGATGATGGGTATCAGTGGTTACCCCAGACATCATAGATTCGTCTTTCTGTCAGATAAATCATGATGTCATCGTACTGTCATAAGAGAACGGTGCGTAGGATGGGTAGAGCGCAGCGAAACCCATCATCTCTCCAAGCAACGTCAGCGATGGGTTTCGCTGCGCTCTACCCATCCTACGAAACCGCGCCGCCCGTTTCCCTTGGCCGGAAATTCTCGATCAGCCGCAGCAAGACACGCGCGCCGGCATCGGCGTCGGCGAGCTCGACATGCTCGGCCGGGTGATGGCTGATGCCGCCGCGACAGCGCACGAACAGCATGGCGACGTCGGCAATGTCGATCATGGCCATGCCGTCGTGCCCTGCCCCGCTCGGCAGTTCGAACACACCGTAACCATCCGCGGCAACCGCTTCCGCGACTTGCGTTTTCAGCCATGGCGCGCACGGCACGGTGCGGTTTTCATGGGTGACGTCGATCTGCAGCGCGAGATCCCGACGCTTCGCGATCGCCTCGATCTGCCGCACGATCTCGGCCACCGCCAGCTTGCGATGCGCATCCGCCGGCGCGCGAATGTCGAGCGTGAACGACACCCGCCCCGGAATGACATTGGTCGCGCCCGGCAGCGCGGTGATGGCGCCGACGGTGCCGACCAGGCCTGCATCGTCCGTCTTGCAGAATGCCTCGACCGCGACGATGCATTCGGCGGCGCCCGCCAGCGCGTCGCGCCGCAGCGCCATCGGCACCGTGCCGGCATGGCCGGCCATCCCGGTGAGGTTCGCCGCCAGCCGCGTCGCGCCGGAGATTGCCGTGACCACGCCGACCGGCAGGTTCTGCTGCTCCAGCACCGGCCCCTGCTCGATATGCAGTTCGACATAGGCGAGCAGTTCGCGGCGAGCGCGCGCCGCCGCGCCGATGTGGTCGGGATCGAGCCCGAACTGCGCCATCGCCTCGCGCATGGTGAGGCCGTCAGCATCGCGCGTTTTGAGCACGCTTTCGTCGAACGTGCCGGCAACCGCCCGGCTGCCGAGCAAGGTGGAAGCAAACCGCACACCCTCTTCGTCGGCAAAGCCCGTGACTTCGATCGCAAACGGCAGCCGCACGCCCCGCCGGTTCAGGTCAGCGACGCAGGTAATCGCCGTGACGATCCCCAGCGGCCCGTCCCATTTGCCGGCGTCGCGCACGGTATCGTAATGCGATCCCAGCATCAGGCAGGGCAAACCGGGGCGTTCGCCCTCATAGCGGCCGCAGACATTGCCGATGGCGTCGAGATGCGCGGCCATGCCGGCATCCTTCATCCACGACATTAGCAGATCGGCGGCGACGTGGTGTTCCGGCGACAGGAAGATCCGCGCCAGATGCTCGCTGGTCTCCGAAATCGCCCCGAGCTGATTGATCCGGCTGACGATTTCATCGCCGAGCCGTGATCCCGTGGTCGCCTTCTCGCTCATGCCGCTCCGTCAGCGCGCGTCGATCGGCGCTTCTCGATTGATGGGCGAGCCTTTTAGCCCCTTCCCACCGTGCACTCAATCTGGCCGTGCGGCTCGTCCGTCGGCAGGAAAACGTCGTTGTTATCGAGCCCGAACGCCGACAGGTTCATCGGAATGAAGTGCATGTTAGGACAAGCCATGCTGATTTCGGAGATTTCCGGCACCGCCGCCAGCGCCGCCTCGCCCATCCGGTACAGGCTGTCCTGCACGCTCATGCTGTAGGTCGTGCTGAACACTTCGAGCACGGTGTCGAGAATCCGGGAATTCACCTGAGGATAGCTCGAGGGTTTCCCGGACCACTTCCAGGACGCCACCATGCTGGTGGCGCACATCCGGTCGGCCGTCGGCGGCAGCGTCGTGTAGCGGTCCCGCGGATAGTTTTCCCAGCCGGACTGCGTCGATTTCATGAAGGTGAAACCGTCGATCCCGGATGTCAACGTGGATGGACCGCCGCGCGTGGCGGTAGCCTCGACGAACGGCTTGCCGTTGCTGTCGAGCACAAAGCTGTGCGGATGCGGTTTTCCGCCAAAGCTCAGGCGGCTCCATTTGGTCTCGTGCGCGGTAATCGCAACGGACGCGATCTGCGGATAGGTGTCGAGATATCGTTTGGCCAGCACCTGGCAGAATTCCTCGGTGCTGAGGCCGGTGTTCTCGCGGGCGACGACGTTGACGACGTTCTTGATCGTGTCCGTCGCCACCGACGTGGAATTGTCGGCGTGGGTAAAGGCGCGGGCAAAATCGCCTTCGATCATGGCCTTGACGCTGAGCTGGCTCACCTCCTGGCGGTCGCCGTCGCGGTGAATCCGCATCACGCGGACGCGGCCTTTTCCATATCGGTTCCTGATCAGCGGCACGTCAGACCTCCTGCTCGACCGTATTTTCGGGACTTCGGTTGCCCGCCCTGAACCAATACTGGAGCAACGTTCGTGCCAAGGGGCAAGAGCCCGGGAGTACGGCGCTCCCGGCAGACAGGCTTCTGGCACGCGGCTTGTATCGGACTGAGCAGGCCTCGAAGGCTCATCATTGGGGGATGTCCATGACCACAGCCACCGAAATCCATCCGGTCGACCAGGTCCTGCCGACGCCGCGGCTGCTGGCGCTCGGCCTGCAGCATGTCTTGGTAATGTATGCCGGCGCGGTCGCCGTCCCCCTGATCATCGGCCGGGCGCTGAAATTGCCGCCGGAGGACGTGGCCTTCCTGATCAGCGCCGACTTGTTCGCCTGCGGCATTGCCACGCTGGTGCAATGTATCGGCTTCCCCGGCGTCGGTATCCGGCTGCCTGTGATGATGGGCGTGACGTTTGCCTCCGTCGGACCCGATGCTGTCGATGGCGGCGGCGCCCGACGTCGGCCTGCTGGGGATCTACGGTTCGGTGATCGCGGCCGGGCTGTTCGCCATCCTCGCCGCGCCTTTTGTGAGCCGGTTGCTGCCGCTGTTTCCTCCGGTCGTCACCGGCACCATCATCCTGGTGATCGGCATTTCCCTGATGCGGGTCGGCATCAACTGGGCCGGCGGCGGCCTGCCGACCTTGACCAAGGTCGTCGACGGCGTGCCCGGCGCCTTTCCAAATCCCGCCTATGGCCAGTTACAGGGGCTCGGCATTGCGTTGTTCGTGCTGCTGGTGATCCTCGGCCTGATCAAATGGGGCGCCGGTTTCGTCGCCAATGTCGCGGTGCTGCTCGGCATCGTCGCCGGCGCCGTTGTTGCGGCGGCCCTCGGCGTCATGCACTTCGAAAAGGTCGCCGCGGCGCCGTGGGCCGCGATCGTGCTGCCGCTGCATTTCGGGATGCCAAAATTCCAGTTCATCCCCATCGTCACCATGTGCATCGTGATGATCGTGGTCATGATCGAATCGCTCGGCATGTTCCTGGCGCTGGGCGAGATCACCGGCAAGGCGATCAGCCGCGACGCGCTGACCCGTGGGTTGCGGGCCGACGGCGTCGGCACGCTGCTGGGCGGGTTGTTCAACACCTTTCCCTATACGTCGTTCTCGCAAAATGTCGGCCTGGTCGGCATCACCGGCGTGCGCTCGCGCTGGGTCACGATCGCCGGCGGCGGCATCCTGCTGCTGCTCGGGCTGGTGCCAAAGATGGCCGCGCTGGTCGAAGCCGTGCCGCTGGTCGTGCTCGGCGGCGCCGGGCTCGTGATGTTCGGCATGGTGGCGGCCACCGGCGCGCGGATCCTCACCGCGGTCGACTTCAAGAACAACCGCTATAATCTGTTCGTGGTCGCGATATCGGTCGGCTTCGGCATGATCCCGCTGGTTTCGCCGAACTTCTTCAAGAACTTGCCGCACGACCTGCATCCCTTGCTGGAATCAGGCATTCTGCTCTGCGCGCTGGTCGCTGTGACGCTGAACGCCTTCTTCAACGGAATCAGCAAGACGGCGGAAGCAGACGCCGCGTCGGCCGCAGCGGCGGCGACGCATTAGGTCGGAAGCGCGATCAGCTTCCACGGTAGGTCGCATAGCTCCAGGGCGTGACCAGCAACGGCACGTGCAGATGGCCTTCCGGGTCGCTCACCGCAAACTGCAGCGGGATGCGATCGAGAAACGGCGGATCGGACTGCGGCACGCCGCGGTCGGCAAAATAGGCCCCGACCTGAAATGTCAGTTCGTAACGGCCGATCGGCACCGGCCGGCCGCCGATCAGCGGTTGATCGGTGCGGCCGTCGCTGTTGGTGACCGCACGCGCCACCACGCGGGTCTCGCCCAATTCGGACAGTTCGGTCAGTTGCACCGCGATCCCGGCCGCGGGCTTGCCGCTATGGGTATCCAGCACATGGGTCGACAGGCGGCCGTGCACATGGAGCTTGTCCTCGGACGCGACGAGTTGATCGAGGCGCAGCGCCGCAATCCGGCAAATTTCCTCGATCGACCTCCTCATTTCGGCGCTCGCGTCATTCAGCAACCGACGCCCGAAATCGCGCAGGACGGAATCGCGGGTATGGCGGCGGACGCACACGATGTAGGGAAAGCCGAATTTCGTCCGGTAGGCGTTGTTCGCGCGCTCGAAGGCTTCATATTCGGAATCCGATAGCCGATCGAGCCCGACACCGTCCTGTTCGGCGGTTGATTCAGCCGTGAGGCCCGCCGCACGCTGCGTCTTGTTGGCAAGGTCGGGATGCACCTTGATCAGCTTCAGCCGCACTTCGTCCGACGCGCCTTCGACCGCCGACGTCATCGCCGCGTAAAGCGCAGCCACGCCGGAAAACGGCCGCATCGCGGCGACCCCATCGGCTACCCACGGTGAATGCTCGAAAATATTGGCCAGCGCCGCGACGAAATCGTCCTTGCTGGCAATGTTGAGATCGGAAAGCTGTTTCCGCATCGCTTCCGCCCTATCCAATGTCGAAGGCGCGGTCGGCGAGATGCGCCAGGTTGGCGTGCCAATGCTGCGGCGATCTGCAGCCGCGTCGGCACCCAGACCCGCTGGTGCTGCCCGATATAATCGAGAAACCGCACCAACGCCGCGGCGCGGCCGGGGCGGCCGACGACCCGGCAATGCAGACCGACCGACATCATCTTCGGCGAAGTTTCGCCTTCCCGGTAAAGGACATCAAAACTGTCCTTGAGGTAGGTGAAGAACTCGTCGCCGCCGCCAAAACCCTGCGCGTTGATGAACCGCATGTCGTTGGCGTCGAGCGTGTAGGGAATGACCAGATGCGGCTTCGAACCGCGCGACCTGACCCAGTAAGGCAGGTCATCGGCGTAGGAGTCGCAAAGGTAAAGCAGTCCGCCGGCTTCCATCAGAAGTCTGAACGTATTGATCGAGGTGCGCCCGGTGTACCAGCCGAGCGGGCGCTGCCCCGTCGCCTCGGTATGGATGCGAATCGCCGCCGCGATCGAGGCCCGCTCCTCGGACTTCGTCATGTCCTTGTGCTCGATCCATTTCAGGCCATGGCTGGCGATGTCCCAGCCGGCCTCCTTCATGGCGTCGACCACATCCGGATTTCGTTGCAGCGCCATCGCGACGCCGAACACGGTCGCGGGCATGTTCCGCTCGGTGAACGCTCGCCACAGCCGCCAGAAGCCGGCGCGCGAGCCATATTCGAACATCGATTCGATATTGGCATGGCGCTGGCCCGGCCAGGGCTGCGCGCCCAGCACGTCGGACAGAAAGGCTTCCGACGCGCGATCACCGTCGAGAACGTTGTTCTCGCCGCCCTCCTCGAAATTGACCACGAACTGCACCGCGACCCGCGCATCGCCGGGCCATTTCGGATCGGGCGGATTGCGCCCGTAGCCCCGGAAATCGCGCGGATAGGAGGGCGCGGCCATGCCTAGACTTCCTCGAAGCGGATTTTTTGCGCCCCCTTCCACAGCACGGCCTTGCCGAACGCGGTCAGGTTTTCCAGCCCGGAGGTCAGGGTGATGAAGTGGTTGCCGGCGAGCTGGCCCATCTTGCTCGCAAAATGCACGCCGCCATAGGCCAGCAGGATTTCGGTTTCACTGATGCCGCCGGGATAGAGAATGATCTGGCCGGGAGCGGGATAGCTGGTGTGGTTCTCGTAGGAGACACCGAAATCGAGATCGCCCAACGGCATCCAGACGCCCTCGCCGCTCCACCGCACATGGATCGCCTGGCTCTCGAACGGCATCGCCTTGCGGAAGGCGGCCACGGTTTTCGGCGCCAATTGCTCCTCGAAACGGGCCTCGAAGGTGAATTCGCCGGCGCGGACAATCAGTTGGCTCATCGGTCTCTTCTTCTGGACATAGGTAAGGACGGGATTTTCAGCTATCCATTGCAGCCGGAATGAGTGGAAGCAAGGCCCATTCCAACCCCGCTGGCCGGTTCGCGCCGGCACGCGAAGCGATGGCGGCAGCGGATGCCAGCCGTGAGCATGGCGCGTAACGGAGCGGCCGTAAACGCTTGCTTTCCCTCGCTGTTGTGCGTTTCAATCCGCCAAAACATCAGGCGCTCCGAGGAAACACCATGCCCGCAAGAATCATCGGAATGATCGGCACGCAGCAGGAAGGCATCGCGGTTCATCTGATCAAGGGCCAGATATCGCGGCAATGGGTGGTCGATTTCACCCGCCTGCACGAGCAGTGGAACTATGATTCCGTCCTTGTCGGATATTACGCCTCCGCGGCCGAAGGTTTTGCGATCGCGCTCTATGCCGCCGACCACACCGAGCGGATCAAGTTCTTGATCGCGCACCGGCCGGGCTCGGTGGCGCCGGCGCTGGCCGCGCGGCAGGTCGCGACCTTCGACCAGCTCACGGAAGGGCGGATGGCGCTGCACATCATCGCCGGTACCAGCGATGCGGACCAGGCCAGCGAAGGCGACTTCCTGCCCAAGAACGACCGCTACCGCCGCGCCGGCGAATATCTCGACGTGATGCAGAAACTCTGGACCAGCGACCGCCCGATCGACCACAACGGCGAGTTCTACCGCCTCGAGGGCGGCTATACCGACATCAAGCCGTACCAGCAGCCCTACCCCTCTTTGTTCTTCGGCGGCTCATCCGAAGGCGCGCTGGAGATGGGCGCCAGATATTGCGACGCGTTCGCGGTATTCGGCGAGCCGCTCAAGGAAACGGCAGAGCGCGTGCAGGATTTCCGCCGCCGTGCCGCGGCCTTCGGGCGCCGCGTCGGCTTCAACATGTCGCTGCGGCCGATCATGGCGGAAACCGAGGGCGCGGCGTGGGACAAGGCCAACGCCCTCCTGGCGGATGTCGAGCGCAAGACCGGCGCAGCGCCGCAGCCGACCAACCATTCCGCCGAACGCCTGCTCGGCTACGCCGCCCGCGGCGACGTGCATGACGAGCGGCTGTGGATGGGGATCGCACGCGCCACCGGCGCCCCGGGCAACACGTCATGCCTGGTCGGAACGCCGGAGCAGATCGCCGCGGCGGTGCTGGAGTATTACCGGCTCGGCATTCATTCCTTCCTGCTGCGCGGTTTTGAGAACCCGCACGACACGATGGCGATCGGTCGCGACCTCATTCCGCTCATCAAGGCCAGGCGCACTGGCGATCGACCAGCAGGCCGAGGCCGCTGAATGAACTTCATCCGCAGGCGCTGCAAGAGGCGGGCGTAATGCATTGGAGATCAAGAAGAAAACGCATGAAAGAAACTGCATGAAGGCTGTGGTTGTCGAGAGCTACGATTCGATCGATGGCATCTCGATCAAGCAGGTCGATACGCCCGGCCTCTCCAGGGGCGAAGTCCGCGTCAAGGTCGGCGCCGCAGCGGTCGGCTTCGTCGATGGGCTGAAGGTGCAGGGCCTCTACCAGACCAAGGACCCCCTGCCCTTCACACCGGGCACCGAGTTTGCCGGCATCGTCGACGCGGTGGCCGATGACGTCGGCGGCTTCAAACCCGGCATGCCGGTCATCGGCATGACCCGTTCCGGCGCGCTGGCCGAATACATTTCGGTACCGTCGGCCGCGCTCAAGCACCTGCCGCCACAGGTTCCCTTCGAGGCCGGCGCATCTTTTCAGGCCAATTATCTGACCGGCCTGTACGCGCTGGAGGCCCGCGCTTCGCTGCGCGCGGGCGAGACCCTGCTGGTGCTGGGGGCGGCCGGCGGCGTCGGCATCGCCGCCGTCCAGATCGGAAAATTGATGGGCGCGCGGGTGATCGCCGCCGCCTCGACCGCGGAGAAACGCGACTTCGCCGTCCGGTACGGCGCCGACCAGACCATCGATTATACCCAGGCGAACTGGCGCGAAACGCTGAAGGAATTGACCGGCGGGCATGGCCCGGACGTGATTTTCGACCCGGTCGGCGGCGAGGTCGCGCTGCAGGCGTTTCGCTCGATCGCCTGGCGCGGGCGGCATCTGGTGGTCGGGTTTGCCTCCGGCACCATTCCGGCGCTGGCGTTCAACCTGCCGCTCCTGAAGGGCGGCGCCCTGCTCGGCGTCGATCTCGCCCAGATCCAGAAACGCGAGCCCGAGACCCATGCCCGCCTGATCGCACAATTGTTCGACTGGCTGGCATCCGGCAAATTGCAGCCCGTGGTCGGCAAGGTCGTGCCGTTCGAGAATTTCCGCGAGGCGTTCAAGACCATGCAGTCGCGATCGGCGCTCGGCAAGATGATCGTCAAATTCGGCTGAAGCGACGGTTGATGCAGGATATGAACTGATGCCTCCGGAAAACAGCAACAAGTCGCGCCGCCTGATGCATACGCGGTCGATCACGTGCGAAGGCTTTTTGCGCGATGACGGGCTCTGGGAAGTCGAAGCATGGCTGCGGGACAGCAAGCCCTTCATCCAACCCGCCAGCCGCTTTCGCGGCGAATTGAAGCCGGGCGATCCCGTCCACGATATCGGCCTGCGGCTGGCAATCGACGAGACCATGACCATCCACGAGGCGGAAGCCATGATGCGTGGCACACCCTACCTGACATGCGTCGATGTCGAGCCGATCCTCGCGCGCCTCGTCGGCGAGCGCATCGGCCCCGGCTGGCGCGAAGCGGTCCGAGGCAAAATTGCCCGGCTGGAGACCTGCACGCACCTGATGGAATTGCTCGGCCCCGCCGTGACCACGCTGTACCAGACCATGTCCCACGGCACGAAGCCGGAGGGTCGCGATTCACTAGAAGATCAACAAAACTCCGGCAGGCGCCCGTTCTTCATCGGCGGCTGCCACTCCTGGCGTACCGACGGGCCAGTGGTGGCCGCGATGTTCCCGCAGTTTGCGACCAAGCCGGCGGAAAAAGACTAGATCAGGATGGGATAGAGTCGAATCGCTTCACCGTCAGTGCGAAGCACTAACGATCGCGTGTACCGGACGCCGTGCAAACACCCCTCGGTGGTACACCGCAGGGCCCGGACACAAAATCGCGAAAACAACCCCATGCAAAGTAGAAACAGGCCCGGCTCGGAGCGCCCACGCCGCTTGCGTCCAGGGCACGGATGGTCCCCGGACACACCCCTCAGAATAGATATCTTAAATATCATTTGTTGACATTTTCGCATCAATATTTAGGATGCAAGAATGACCTTTCATATTGGTCCGTGCGGCGATGGCGAGGCAAGCTGATGATCACAGCGGCTCAATTGCGGGCTGCCAGGGTGCTTCTCGGCATCGATCAGCGGCGTCTCGCGGAGCTGTCGGGGCTTTCGGTGCCCACCATTCAGCGGATGGAAGCGAGTGAGACGATGGTTCGGGGCAACGTCGATTCGCTGGTCAAGCTGATCAACGCGCTCGAGGATGCCGGCATCGAATTGATCGAAGACGGGGCGAACAGCGACGGTGGCGGACGCGGCGTGCGCCTCATGGCCGGCTCCGGAAATCGCGCCGAAAACAAGACATCGAGCGGAGCGAGGGCGCGCAAATAATGTCGGCCGTCGCCCTGCAAATGGTCTGTGTCGCCGGACTGCTCGGGTTGGCCGCGCTGGCGATCGTTCTGAGCCGATCGAAGATCTCCACACCCGTCATCTACGGCGCGACACTGGCTGTATCGGCGATTGCATTGATCGGCGCGTTACGCTCCCTGCTCGGCGGCTCCGCCGATGCCACCACCCTAACCCTGCCGATCGGTTTGCCGTGGCTTGGCGCCCACTTCCGCCTCGACGCACTGGCCGCGTTCTTCCTCGTGGTCATCAATCTGGGCGGGGCGTCGGCAAGTCTCTATGGTCTCGGCTACGGCCATCATGACCCCGCGCCGCACCGCGTGCTTCCCTTCTTCCCCGCCTTTCTCGCCGGCATGAACCTCGTGGTGCTGGCGGACGATGCCTTCTCCTATCTGCTGTGCTGGGAGTTCATGTCGCTGGCGTCGTGGGCGCTCGTCATGGCGCATCATCGCGAGCCGGGCAACGCCAAGGCCGGCTACGTCTATCTCGTGATGGCAAGCTTCGGCACGCTCGCACTGCTGCTCGCGTTCGGCCTGCTGGCGGGGCCGGCGGGAGATTACGGATTTGCGGCCATTCGCGCCGCGCAGCACACGCCCTATGCGGCGACGCTGGTGTTGATCCTGATGCTGCTCGGCGCCGGTTCCAAAGCAGGCCTCGTACCGTTGCATGTCTGGCTGCCGCTCGCCCATCCCGCGGCGCCGAGCCACGTGTCCGCGCTGATGAGCGGCGTCATGACCAAGGTCGCAATCTACGGCTTCATTCGCGTCATGTTCGATCTGCTGGGACAGCCGACCTGGCCGGCCAGCGTGATCGTGTTGTTCCTCGGCAGCATTACCGCCGTCATGGGTATCCTTTACGCCATGATGGAGAAGGATCTGAAGCGCCTCCTGGCCTACTCTACCATCGAAAATATCGGCATCGTCTTCGTCAGCCTCGGCCTTGCCATGGCGTTCCAGGCCAATGGATTGAAGGCGGCAGCCGCGCTCGCGTTCACGGCCGCGCTGTTTCACGCGCTCAACCACTCTTTCTTCAAGAGCCTGCTGTTCTTCGGCGCCGGCGCCGTGCTGACCGCGACGGGCGAGCGCGACATGGACAAGCTCGGCGGCCTCATTCACCGCATGCCGTTCACGAGCTTCGTCGTTCTCGTCGGCTGCGTCGCGATCTCGGCACTGCCGCCGTTCAACGGCTTCGTTTCGGAGTGGTTGATCTTCCAGGCCGTGCTGCAAAGTCCGGAACTGCCGCAATGGGCGCTGAAGATCATGGTGCCCGCGGTCGGCGCGATGCTCGCCCTTGCTGCCGCGCTGGCCGCAGCCTGTTTCGTCAAGACCTACGGCGTGACGTTTCTCGGGCGACCGCGCAGCACAGCGGCAGAAACCGCTGGTGAAGTCGACCGCTTCTCGCTCGCGGCCATGTTCATCCTCGCCGCACTCTGCCTGCTGGCCGGAATCCTGCCGGGACTGGCGATCGACGCGCTGGCGCCGGTCGCGACCCAGATCCTGGGAAGCCGCATGCCGGCCCAGGCCGGGCAACCCTGGCTTTCGATCGTACCGATTGCTGAGGGCCGCAGTTCGTACAACGGATTGCTGGTGATGGTGTTCATCGCGGTGACGGCCTCGCTGGCGGTTTATGTCATCCATCGCTTCGCCTCCCGCGCACTGCGGCGGGGGCCGGCGTGGGGATGTGGCTTCTCCGATGCAACGCCCGCCGCGCAGTATTCGGGCGTCAGCTTTGCGCAACCGATCCGCCGCGTGTTCGGCACACTGCTGTTCCACGCCCGCGATCACGTCACGATGCCGCCGCCTGGAGACATCCGGCCGGCACGGCTGCGGATCGAACTGCACGACCTGGTCTGGAGCGGAATCTATGCGCCGATTGCGGATGCCGTCGGCTTCCTGTCGACACGGCTCAATCGCCTGCAATTTCTGACCATCCGGCAATATCTCAGCCTGGTCTTTGCCACCCTCGTTACCCTGCTGCTGGTGCTCGCGATATGGTCGTGATCTCGGACATCATCGTGCAAGGCGTGCAGATGCTGCTCGTGCTGCTGCTCGCCCCGCTGCTCACCGGCTACGTGCGCAAGATCAAGGCCCGGCTGGTGCGGCGCCAGGGAGCCTCGGTCTTTCAGCCCTATCGCGACCTGCTGCGCCTGATGCGCAAGGAAGTGGTGCTGGCCGACAACGCCTCATGGCTGTTTCGCGTGACGCCCTACATCACCTTCGCGGCGATCTGGGTTGCCGCCGCCCTGGTGCCGACCTTTGCGACCGGGCTGCTGTTCAACTGGACGGCGGATCTGATCGCCATCGTCGCGCTGCTGGGAAGCGCCCGCTTCTTTCTCGCGCTCGCCGGGATGGACGTCGGCACCAGTTTTGGCGGCATCGGCTCCAGCCGCGAGGTCATGATCGCAGCGCTTGCCGAGCCCGCAATGCTGCTGATCGTATTCTGCTTGGCGCTGGTCGCCGGCTCGACGCAACTCTCGACCGTCTCGCACTTTCTGGCGTCGTCCTACGTCGGCTTGCGGGTGTCGCTCGGCATGGCGCTGGTCGCGCTGTTCATGGTGGCGATCGCGGAAAATGCGCGCATCCCGGTCGACAACCCGGCGACGCACCTCGAACTCACCATGGTGCACGAGGCGATGATCCTGGAATATTCCGGACGCCATCTCGCGATGATTGAGCTCGGCGCCTTTCTCAAGCTGCTGCTCTACGTCTCGCTGATCGCCTGCGTGTTCTTCCCCTGGCAGATCGCACTGTACGGCAGCGGTACGTTGTCATACGCGATCGGCGCCGGCGCGTATGTCCTCAAGCTCGCGCTGGCCGGCTTCCTGCTCGCGCTGTTCGAGACCGCCACGGCAAAGATGCGGGTGTTTCGCGTTCCGCAGTTCCTCGGTGCGGCCTTCATGCTGGGCCTGCTCGGCACCCTGCTGCTGTTCGTCTCGAGGAGTTTCTGATGCAGATGCACAGCCTCGCCTTCGACGTTTCCCACACGCTGGCTGGCGGACTGGTGCTGATCAGCCTGATGATGCTGTATCAGGACCGGCTCTATTCGCTGCTCAATATATTCGCTCTCCATGCCCTGGTGCTGTCGCTATCGGTTGCCTGGCAGGCCTTCATCCAGGATGCGCCCCATCTCTACGTCACCGCGGTGATCGCCCTGGTGTTCAAGGCGATTGTCATCCCGGTGGCGCTGCACCGCATCGTCAAGCAGCTCGGAATTCACCGCGACATCGAATCCGCGGTCGGGATCGGCCCGACCATGCTGGCCGGAATGGGGCTCGTCGCGCTCTCGCTGGTTCTCATGCTGCGGGTGACGAGCGACGCCGACCCGCTGGCGCGTGAGGATCTCGCCTTTGCGCTGTCGGTGGTGCTGCTCGGGCTTCTGGTCATGGTGACCCGCCGCAACGCGGTCAGCCAGGTCGTCGGCTTCATGTCGCTTGAAAACGGACTGGTGCTGGCCGCGACCGGCGCCAAGGGCATGCCGCTGGTCGTCGAGATCAGCGTCGCCTTCTCGATCCTGATCGCCTTCATCGTCATCGGCATCTTCCTGTTCCGGATCCGCGAACGGTTCGATTCGGTGGACGTCTCCGCGCTCGACGATTTCAGGGGCGAACGCCGATGACCCCTGCTTTCTTCGATCCGGTTACCGCCGTCCTGCTGATCCCGATTTGCTCGGCGGCGCTGCTGGCCGCCCTGCCCGGCTACCGCGTGGCAGCACGCCTGAACGTCGTTGCCAGCCTGGCGACATTCCTGTCTGCGCTCTCCCTGTTCGTGATCGAACGTCCCGCACCCGGGCCCTACGTGCTGATCGACGACCTGAACATCGTGTTCATCGTACTCAATACTTTCGTGGGATTCACCACCAGCATCTTCAGCGCGAGCTACATCGCCCACGAGCTCGAGAGCGAGCGGCTGACGCCGGTCTACCTGCGCTTCTACCACGCCATGTACCAAACCATGATGTTCGGCATGAACCTCGCTTTCGTGTCGAACAATATCGGCCTGATGTGGGTTGCGGTCGAGCTCGCGACACTAACGACGGTGCTGATGGTCGGCATCTATCGCACCCATGCGGCGCTCGAAGCCGCCTGGAAGTATTTCATCCTGGGCAGCGTCGGAATTGCGCTCGCCTTGTTCGGCACTATCCTGGTCTACATGGCGGCGCGTCCGGTCATGGGCGAAGGGCCGGACGGCATGGTCTGGACGTTGCTGGTCGAGCGTGCCGCTAATTTCGACGCGGCACTTCTCAATGTTGCCTTCGTATTCCTGTTTCTCGGCTACGGCACCAAGGTCGGCCTCGCGCCGCTGCATGCCTGGCTGCCGGACGCACATGCCGAAGGTCCGACGCCGATATCGGCCGTATTGTCGGGCCTGCTGCTGAACGTCGCGCTCTACGCGCTGCTGCGCTTCAAGATACTGCTCGCCGCCAACCCGGCCTCGATTGCCCCCGGCCCGCTGATGGTGACGATGGGCCTGGTTTCGCTGATCTTCGCGGCCTTCATGCTGTACCGGCGACGCGACATCAAACGGCTGTTCGCCTATTCCTCGATCGAACACATGGGCATCATCGTGTTTGCGTTCGGCATGGGCGGCCCGCTCGCCAATTTTGCAGGGCTTCTGCACATGGTGATGCACAGCCTGACCAAGTCGGCAATCTTCTACGCGGTCGGGCACATTTCGCAAATCAAGGGCACCCAGCGGATTTCCAGGATCCGCGGCCTGACGGTGACCCATCCGGTGCTCGGCTGGGGGCTGGTGGTCGGCGTCGTGGCGATCGCCGGGCTGCCGCCGCTCGGGATTTTCATGAGCGAGTTCCTTGTCGTGAGCTCGACCTTTGCAAGGCAGCCGTTGCTTGCGATCGCGCTGGTATTCGGCCTGTTGCTGGCGTTCGGCGCGTTGACGCTGCGCTTGACGAGCGTCGCCTTCGGCGAGCCGCGCGGCAGTACGGCCTCCGCCGACGCCTCGTATATTCCGATGTTTGCGCATCTCGCGCTGGTATTGGGCGCTGGGATTTATCTCCCCGCCCCGCTGGTGGTCTGGTTCCAGCATGTGGCTCAGCTCCTTGGATAGGAACGAAATGACATGCCGTCGCTGATCGATCTGACGCTGGAGGGCCGCAAGGTCGGGCAATACGGCCCGTGGCCGCGCGTTGCGGTCGATGCTTCGGTATGGACATTTGCGGCGAGCGAACTGGCGTATGGACGCTGGAGCCTGCTCGGCCTGTGGGGCGAACCCGCAACGGTGCACATGGCGATCATGGATGGACAGACCGCAGAGATCGCGGTCGTCAGCCTGGATTGCCCCGACCGCACGTTTCCTTCCGTCGGCAAGCATCATCCGCCGGCATTGCGGCCGGAACGCACCATCAACGACCTGTTCGGACTAGCCGCCCAAGGCTCGCCCGACGCCCGACCCTGGCTCGACCACAACCGCTGGGGCGTACGCTTCCCGTTGGGAGACCGCATCGACGCATTGCCGAAGGCAGCGCCGTATCGTTTCCTCGCCGCGGAGGGCGACGGCCTGCACCAGATTGCGGTCGGCCCGGTGCATGCGGGTATCATCGAGCCCGGACATTTCCGCTTTACCGCCAGCGGCGAGACCGTGGTCCGGCTGGAACAGCGGCTTGGATACGTCCATAAGGGCATCGACGGGCTGATGACCGGCGCCAGCCTCGCGCGCGGCGTTCAACTCGCCGGCCGCACGTCGGGCGACAGCACCGTGGCCTACGCTTACGCGTTTTCGCGCGCAGCAGAAGCAGCCCTCGACCTCGTCGTGCCTGAGCGAGCCGTATTCCTGCGCGCGCTGCTGGCGGAACTCGAGCGGCTGGCCAACCATCTCGGCGACATCGGCGCCATCTGCAACGATGCGTCCTTCGCATTGATGCACGCGCATTGCGGGGTGTTGCGCGAGAGCGTGCTGCGCGCATCGGGCGCAGCCTTCGGCCATCGCCTGATGCGCGATATCATCGTGCCCGGCGGTGTCAGCCGCGACATCGGCGACGGCGGGGCGGAAACCATCCAGGCCACTCTGGACAATATTCGCCTGCGCTTTCCAGCGCTCGTCGAACTCTATGACAATACCGCTTCGCTGCAGGACCGTACCGTCGATACCGGAACGCTCAAGCCGCCGCTTGCCCGACAATATGCCGCCGGCGGCTATATCGGCCGCGCTTCAGGCCGCACGTTCGACGCGCGCCGAACACTGGCCTATCCACCCTACGACAGCCTGCGTTTCGACGTGCCTGTTCTCAACGAGGGCGACGTCAATGCGCGCGTCTGGATCAGGGTGCGCGAGGTCGAGCAAAGCCTGTCGCTGATCGACCAGATCCTGGCTCGGCTCCCCGAAGGCCCGATATGCAAGGAAGTTCCGCCTGGAGGGGAGATGCGGGAGGGTATGGCGATCGTGGAGGGATTCCGCGGCGACGTTCTGGTCTGGCTGCGCTTGCGCAATGGCCTGATCGAACGATGCCACATGCGCGATCCGTCCTGGTTTCAATGGCCGCTGCTGGAAGCCGTGATCGAGAACAACATCGTCGCGGACTTTCCGCTCTGCAACAAGTCGTTCAACTGCTCCTATTCGGGCCACGATCTCTAAGGAAACACGCGATGCGCAAGCTGCTGTTTGAAAGCGTGTTTCGCCGGCCGCTCACCGAGCGGGCGCCATCGCCCGACGACGCCGCCGTGGCGGAGCTTGCCAACGCGCTGGGCAGGCTGCGCGGCGGCGGCTCGGCCGAAGCCTGTCGATCCGCGAGATCGATGCCGGATCCTGCAACGGATGCGAACTGGAAATTCACGCGCTCAACAACGCCTATTACGACGTCGAGCGGTTCGGCCTGCGGTTCGTCGCCTCGCCGCGCCATGCTGACGTCCTGATGGTGACGGGACCGGTGACGAAGAACATGCGCGAGGCGCTCGAACGCACCTATCACGCGACGCCGAACCCAAAATGGGTCGTCGCGGTCGGAGATTGCGCGCGGAACGGCGGATGTTTTGCCGGCAGCTATGCGGTCGTCGGCGGTGTCTCCGAGGTCGTCCCGGTCGACCTGCACATTCCCGGCTGCCCGCCTGCCCCCATCGCCATGCTGAAGGGATTGCTGGCGCTGCTCGAACGCGCGGACGCGGGCGCCGTTACGTCGTGAGGAACGCTATCGAACCCGCTCCAGCACCCGCTTCGGTTGGCGGATGGTCTTGCTCTTTGTCTTGAGATTTGTTTTGGGATTTGTGACATGTTCGCGCAGGCGCACCCCTCGGCCGCCTGTCGCGCTCGCGGCGCCCGGATTGATCAACTCGATTCCGGCGCTCTCGAGCGCGGAAACCAGTTTCATCAGGGAGTTGACGTTGGCTCGGATCACGCCGTCGCTGGCTTCCATGCGCTGGATGGTCGGCACCGAAAGATCGGCCAGCTCGGCCATTTGCCGCTGATCGATGCTCAGAAGCGCGCGCGCGGCCCTGAGTTGATGGGCGGTAATCATGGGGGGCAGTTCTCCCGGTTCGCAAGCGGATATATTTATCCCATCTAAATTACTGTCTCAAGCATCAACTTAGAGGTTCAGTATATCAAACGGGAGGCCGCGTGAGGCCTCTACACCGATTGGCATCCGATTCATGACATGATAAACGATGTATCAAACATCCCATTTAATGCATGGTGACATCAGGTGCGGTTGCTGGGGCGTTATCAGGGCAGGAACGGCGCAATCGAGATCGTCGAATGTTCCGCGGATGGAACGCGGATCTATTTCGAGGAAGGCGTCAGGCAGAGTCAGGCCACGCCCGACGGCGAGAGCGTCTTCAGCTATGTCCGGCTCATGGACGAACTTCTGCATCGCGCGACCAACATTCTGGTCCTGGGATGCGGCGGCGGGAATCTCGCCACCAGGCTGACGCGTCTCGGAAAAAAGCTGACGATCGTCGACAACAATCCGATCAGCTTCGTGATCGCTCAGAGATATTTTGGGCTGCCGGACGGGTTGCCGCTGGTCGTCTCCGATTTCCGGAAATTCATTCTCGATGACGATCTGCTTTACGATGCGATCGCCATCGATGTCGGAGGCCCGGATTTTCGCTTTGATGATGAATTCGACGTCGAGACCTGCAATGCCGTCCGTGCGCGGTTAACGCCCGGCGGCCGCATCGTCATGAACGTGTTGGTCGCGAACGACATCGACCCGGTAGCCGATCGCATCGCCGCGCGGCTTGCCGGCGACCGACTGGGCGCGTGGATCATCGACGAGCAGGGCGTCCAGGATCGAAATGCCGATCATAGCATGCGTGCCGGAAAGGCAGTTGAACGCGCGCCCGGCGCTCGCCGAGGTGATGCAAAACAGCCTCGAGCGATGGTCGATCCGGCGAGGCAGATTGCGCAGTCGCGACCTCGGCGCGGCGTATTTTACCGCCGACAAGTAACCAGCCGCGCTGACGCGCATCGTGATTCTGTTGCGCAGCAAGTTCCAACGAACGGTGTCGCAGCCCTCGATTGGCGTCTGGACGCAAAACTGTCCACCAGAATTTCACGACACGGACTTCTTGCATTGCGAGAAGCCCTTGCAGCCAGCGCAAAAGGACGCAGCCGGAACGAATTGCTAGATTGGGCGTGACGCCGCGACGGACAGGTGTCACTATCCGGACCATAACAAAAGCCGCGCACGTCGGACGAAGCGCGGCTGCCGAGGGGGAAACAAAAGCGTCAGCGTCGGCGCGCGCGTTCCTTTTGGCCCAACCCGTCCGTTGGCGTCGCATGGGACAACAGATTGTCCATCGTCTGCTGATTTCGTTCCCCGCCTTGCTCGGGGTTCTCTTCCTCTGCTTTTGTCTGTTGCAGGTGGTGCCGGCCGATCCGGCGATGATCATCGCCGGGCCCGACGCCAAGGCCGAGACCATCGCCGCGATCCGCCAGGAACTCGGCCTCGACCGATCGATCCCGATCCAGTTCTTCGAATACATCATGCGCGTGCTGCGCGGCGATCTCGGCCGCTCCATCATCTCCAACAGGATGGTGAGCGAGGAACTGGCGATGACCATCGGCCCGACGGTCGAGCTGATGCTGGGCGCGATGCTGATCGCCGTGCCGAGCGGCCTTGCGCTCGGAACGCTGGCTGCCGTCAATCGCGGCCGCATCACCGATCGCATCATCATGGCGTGCTCGGTGGCGGGCGTGTCGATGCCGGTGTTCTTCATCGGCCTGATCCTGATCCAGTTCGTCGGCTTCAAATGGGCGCTGCTGCCGTTCACCGGCCGCACCGGACCGGTATGGGACGGCGGACTGCCGAGCCTGATCCTCCCCGCGCTGACGCTCGGCGCGGTGCTGATCGGCCCGATCGCGCGGCTGACGCGCACCGCCGTGCTCGAAGTGCTCGGCGCCGATTTCGTGCGCACGGCGCGCGCCAAGGGACTGCGCGAGCGGGTGGTGATCGTCCATCACGCGCTGCGCAACGCCATGATCCCCGTCGTCACCCTGATCGGGCTGCAGGCGGCGTTCCTGCTCGGCGGCGCCGTCGTCACCGAAACCATGTTCTCGTGGCCCGGCGTCGGCCGGCTCGCCGTCGGCGCCATCGTCTCCAGCGATTTTCCGACGGCGCAGGGCGCGATCATGATCCTCGCCATCGCCTTCCTGTCGATCAACCTCCTGGTCGACGTGCTCTACGTCTATCTCGATCCGAGGGTACAGCGAAGATGAGCGCCGAGGCTCTCGAGACCGGCTTTGCCGAAGCGCGCGACACCGGCGTATTCGCCCGCGCCGGCGTGCTGCGCCGGCTGGCGCGCGACCGCGTGGCCGCGCTCGCCGGCGCTGGTGCTCACCGTGATCGTGCTCGCGGCGCTGTTGGCGCCCTGGATCGCGCCCTACGATCCCTACTTCACCGATCTCACCAAGGTGATGCAGCCGCCCGACGCGCGAGCACTGGTTCGGCACCGACAATACCGGCCGCGACATTCTCAGCCGCGTCATCTACGGCACGCGCAACACGCTGATGCTGGGGCTGGTCGGCGTGATCGTCGGCGGCTTCATCGGCGGCGTGCTCGGCATCCTCGCCGCCTATTATCGCCGTCTCGACGGCTGGATCATGCGGCTGGTCGACGTGATGCTGGCCTTCCCCGCGATCCTGATCGGGCTCGCGGTGGCCGCGATCTTCGGCGCCGGGCTGACGGCCGTGGTGATTGCGCTCGTCGTCGCCACCGTGCCCGATGTCGCGCGGGTGGCGCGCGGTGCTGCGATCGGCGTGATGGGCCAGGAATTCATGGAGGCCGGCCGCGCGGTCGGCGTCTCCGACCGCGAACTGATCTGGCGCTATCTGACGCTGAACTGCATTTCGACGATCTTCGTGTTTCTCACCCTGCGCTTCGGCCAGATCATCCTGATCGGCGCGGCGCTCGGCTTCCTCGGCATGGGCGCGCAGCCGCCGACCGCCGAACTCGGCATGATGGCGGCGCAAGGCCGCGACTTCCTGTTCATGGCGCCGCACATCGCGACGATCCCGAGCTGCGCCATCTTCGTGATCGTGCTGGCCGCCAACCTTCTGGGCGACGCATTCCGCGACGTCCTCGATCCGAGGCTGCAGACATGATCAGAATCGGTTCTGAGTGTTGCATTGGCATTCGGCATCGCGGGCCCGGCATCGGCCCAGACGCTCACCCTGATGAAGGGCATCGACGCGCCGCATTACGATGCGCAACGCACGACCTGGGGACCGACCTCCGACATCGTCAACATGTTCCAGGACACGCTGGTGGCGCTCGACTGGGACGGCAAGACGCCGATCCCCTATCTCGCCAAGTCGTGGACGATCAGCGAGGACGGCAGGACCTATACGTTCAAGCTGCGCGACGACGTCTCGTTCTGCAGCGGCAAGAAGTTCACCGCCGATGACGTCGTCTACAGCTTCAAGCGGCTGAAGGATCCCGCGATCAAGGGGCCCTATGCCTGGCGCGCCGGCAACATCAAGGAATTGCGCGCGACCGATCCCTACACCGTCGAATACGAACTCGAGGAGCCGTTCTCCGAACTGCTGCTGCAGCTCACCATGTTCACCAACGTGATCCACAACAAGGAGAGCGTCGAGGCGCTGGGCAAGGATTACGGCATCAAGGGCGCCGACGGCACCGGACCGTGGTGTTTCGATCACTGGCAGCCGCGCACCGAGATCGTGCTGAAGCGCCACGACGCCTACAAATGGGGCCCCTCGATGTACAAGAACAAGGGGCCGGTGAAGTTCGAAAAGCTCGTCATCAAGATCGTGCCCGAGGATTCCAGCCGCGTCGCGGCGATGATGTCCGGCCAGTTCGACATCACCCACCAGTTTCCGGCGCAGTTCATCACCCAGGCCAAGGCGGCGCCGATGCTGACCGTGACGCCGGCCAAGCCGAATTTCCAGCTGCTCTATTACGGTTTCAAGATCACGCGGCCGATGGTGGCCGACGCGCGCGTGCGCGAGGCCATGAGCATCGCCATCAACCGCGCCGAGATCGCCAAGGCGATCCTGCTCGGCAATGCCGATCCGGCCTTCACGATCGTCGATCCCGGACGCGCTCGACTTCGATCCGGCGACCAAGGGCATCGTCAAGGAGGATCTCGAACGCGCCGCAAAGCTGCTCGACGAAGCCGGCTGGAAACTGGGCGCCGACGGCATCCGCGAGAAGGACGGCATCAAGCTGGCGCCGCGGGTCTACTTCACCGCCAACGCCAACTCGGCCCGCGTCGCCGAAGCGATCCAGGGCTACCTCCGGAAGATCGGCGTCGACTGGCGGCTGCAACCCGTGGGACTCGACCATCTCCGCCGTCAAGATGGCCGAGCAGGATTACGAGATCTGGTCGGTGACGGTGCCTTATCTGTCGGCCGGCGACCTCATGAACATCTATTTCAATTCGCGCCAACATCCCGACGCCGAACCGGATGAACTGGAAGGACGCCGAAACCGACGCCTGGCTGAAGCAGGGCCGCTCGGCGCTGACCGAGGCCGATCGCGCCAAATACTACGCGCTGGTGCAGCAGAAGGTGATGCGCGAGCACCTCTGGATGCCCGTGCTCAACATCAACATGGACCAGGTCGCCAACAAGAAGATCACGGGCGCCCGGCCGCACATGATCTACCAGAACACGTTCTACAAGGGGCTGGACGTAACGCGCTAAGAACAATCAGAGGGAGAAGAACACGATGCGGAGCATTTTCGCGGGCGTTGTGGCGCTGCTCGGAGCGGCCGGCCTTTCATCGTCGGCCGAGGCGCAGACCCTGAAGATGATGAAGTCGCTCGACGCGCCGCATTACGACGGCCAGCGCACCACGTGGTCGCCGACCTCTGATATCGTCAACATGTTCCAGGACACGCTGGTGGCGCATGGACTGGGACGGCAAGACGGCGATCCCCTATCTCGCCAAGTCGTGGACCATCAGCGAGGACGGCAAGACTCTATACCTTCAAGCTGCGCGACGACGTGCAGTTCTGCAGCGGCAAGAAGTTCACCGCCGCCGACGTGATCTACTCCTTCAAGCGCCTGACCAGCCCCGAGCTCAAGGCGCCGCTGGCCTGGCGCGCCGGCAACATCAAGGAATTGCGCGCGCCCGATCCCTACACCGTCGAATACGAACTCAAGGAGCCGTTCGCCGATCTCCTGCTGCAGCTCACCATGTTCACCGACGCCATCCACAATCAGGAAAGCGTGGAGGCGCTCGGCAAGGACTACGGCATCAAGGGGATCGACGGCACCGGGCCGTGGTGCTTCGAGAGCTGGCAGCCGCGCACCGAAATCGTGCTGAAGCGCCACGACGCCTACAAATGGGGCCCGTCGATGTACCAGAACAAGGGCCCGGTGAAATTCGAGAAGCTCAGCATCAAGATCGTGCCCGAGGATTCCAGCCGCGTCGCCGCCATGCTGGGCGGACAGTTCGACATCACGCACCAGATTCCGCTAGCGTTCATCCAGCAGGTCAAGGCCGCGCCGAACCTGAACGTCCAGGAAGCCCTGCCCAACTTCCAGCTGATGTATTACGGCTACAAGACCACGCGGCCGATGGTGTCTGACGTGCGCGTGCGCGAGGCGATGAACATCGCCATCAACCGCGCCGACATCGTCAAGGGCATCATGCTGGGCAACGCCGAACCCGCCTACACCTTCATCGATCCCAAGGCGCTCGATTTTGCCGGAATCGACCAAGGGCATCATCAAGGAGGATGCCGAGCGCGCCAAGAAGCTGCTGGACGAGGCCGGCTGGAAGGTCGGCAGCGACGGCATCCGCGAGAAGGACGGCATCAAGCTGGCGCCCCGCGTGCTGTACACCCAGGTCGCCTATTTCCCGCGCGTTTCCGAGGCGATCCAGGGCTACATGCGCAAGATCGGCATCGACTGGAAGATCGTGGGCTTCAACTCCACGATCGCGCCGGCCGAGATGGGCAAGCAGGATTACGAACTGTGGACGGTGACGTTCCCCTACATCTCCTCGGGCGATCTGCTCAACTTCTACTTCAACTCCAAGAACATGCCGGCGCCCAACCGCATGAACTGGAATGACGCCAAGACCGACGAGTACCTGAAGCTGGGCCGCGCCTCGCTGACCGAGGCCGACCGCGCCAAATACTACGCGCTGGCGCAGCAGCGCGTCACCGAGGAGCATCTGTGGATGCCGGTGATGAACATCGCGATGTACACGACCAGCCTCAAGAAGCTGAAGGGTGTCCGGCCGCACATGCTCTATCAGAACACCTTCTACAAAGGCCTGGATTACTCGTTCTGATGGACAATCTCCTCGAGGTTCGCGGCCTGAAGACCCACTTCGCGACGGATCGCGGCCTGTTCCGCGCCGTCGACGGCATCAGCTTCAACGTGCCGCGCGGCCGCACCATCGGCCTGGTCGGCGAATCCGGCTGCGGCAAGAGCGTGACGTCGCTCTCGGTGATGGGGCTGGTGCGCGCTCGCCCGGCAAGGTCGAGGCCGAGGCGGTGCTGTTCGGCGATCGCGACGTGCTGAAGCTGTCGGCCGACGAACGCCGCCGGCTGCGCGGCAGCAAGATGTCGATGATCTTCCAGGAGCCGATGACCTCGCTCAATCCGGTCCACACCGTCGGCCAGCAGATCGTCGAGGCGATCCTCGCCCACAGCGCGATGACGCCGCAGGCGGCACGGGCGCGCGCGATCGAGATGCTCGAGCTGGTGCGGATCCCCTCCGCCGCGCAGCGGATCGACGATTTCCCGCACAACATGTCCGGCGGCATGCGCCAGCGCGTGATGATCGCGATGGCGCTGTCCTGCGAGCCGGCGCTGTTGATCGCCGACGAGCCGACCACGGCGCTCGACGTCACCATCCAGGCCCAGATCCTCGACCTGCTCGAGCGACCTGCAGCAGCGGCTCGGCATGGCGATCCTGATCATCACCCACGATCTCGGCGTCATCGCCGAGGTCGCCGACCAGGTGCTGGTGATGTATGCCGGCCGCATCGTCGAGAGCGCCGACGTCAACGACCTGTTCGCCGATCCGCAGCATCCCTACACGATCGGCCTGCTCGGCTCGATCCCGCGCATCGACGTCGACCGCGAGCGCCTCGCCACCATCGAGGGCATGGTGCCGAGCCCGAACAACCAGCCGGCCGGCTGCCGCTTCGCGCCGCGCTGTCCGTTCGCGGACCTGCGCTGCCGCGCAGCAGCCGCCGCCGCTGCGCGACATCGCGCCCGGCCATCAGGTGGCGTGCTGGAAAGCGCCGGTCGAGGTGATGTCATGATCGCGTATCGGGCGAGGCGCCGGTCCTGCAGGTCGACGGCCTGGTCAAGCATTTCGGCGTCACCCGCGGGCTGATCAACCGCAAGGTGATCGGCCTCGTGCGCGCCGTCGAGGACGTCAGCTTCGAGATCGCGCGCGGCGAGACGCTGGCGCTGGTCGGCGAATCCGGCTGCGGCAAGTCGACCACGGGACGCCTGATCCTGCGCCTGATGGACCCGACATCGGGCTCGGTGCGCTTCAAGGGCAAGGAGATCGCCAACCTCGACAAGGACGAGCTGCGCCGGATGCGCCGGCACATGCAGATCATCTTTCAGGACCCCTACGCCTCGCTCAATCCGCGCATGACGGTCGGCGAGATCCTGGACGAGCCGCTGCGGGTCCACGAGATCGGCGACGTCTCGTCACGCGCCGCGCGCGGGCGCGAGCTGCTTGCAAATCGTCGGCCTGTCGCCCGAACATGCCAGGCGCTATCCGCACCAGTTCTCCGGCGGGCAGCGCCAGCGCATCGGCATCGCGCGCGCGCTCGCCGTCAATCCCGACCTGATCGTCTGCGACGAGCCGGTGTCGGCGCTCGACGTCTCGATCCAGGCGCAGATCGTCAACCTGCTGCAGAACCTGCAGCAGCGCTTCGGGCTCTCCTATCTGTTCATCGCCCATGATCTTGCCGTGGTGAAGCACATCAGCGACCGCGTCGCGGTGATGTATCTCGGCAAGCTGGTCGAGATCGCGGACAAGAAGACGCTCTACGACCGGCCGCTGCACCCCTACACCCAGGCGCTGCTGGCGGCGATCCCGAAGCCCGATCCGAGCCTGCGCACCAAGCGCGTGATGCTGCAGGGCGACGTGCCGAGCCCGTTCAAGCCGCCGACCGGCTGCCGCTTCCACACCCGCTGCCCGCATGCGCAGGCCCGCTGCTCGGCCGAGGAGCCGAAAGCTGCGCGAGGCAGCGCCCGGCCATCGCGTGGCCTGTCATTTCTTCGAGACGCTGCCGATCCCGACCATCATCGCGCGGGCCGGCATGGCGAACGGCAAATTCGCCGAGCGGCTGGCGGCGTTCGAGGCGGCCAAGCAGGCGCGGACACCGGTCTGAACTCAGAAACTACGAAAACAACCCCATGCACAGTAGGCATGTGATTGATTCAATGTCACTTTTCCGATGTCATCACCCGCAGGCGGGTGATCCAGTATTCCAGAGGCGGTCATGACGAACGAGAGGCCGCGGCGTACTGGATCCCCCGCCTGCGCGGGGGATGACGGCGGAGAGTCTAGCCGGCGTGTTCGATGGCGCGGATGGCGCCGCGCAGTTCGGCGAGGCCGCGCAGCCGGCCGATGGCGGTGTAGCCGGGGTTGGTGCGCTTGGTTTCCGCGAGATCGTCGAGCATGCGATGGCCGTGATCGGGCCGGAACACGATTTGGTCGCGCGATGAACGCTTGCGGTTCTCGGCGAGCAGCGCCTTGAGCACCGCGATCATGTCGACGTCGCCGTCGAGATGATCGGACTCGAAGAACGACAGGCCGTCGCCTTCCCGCTTGGTCGCGCGCAGATGGGCAAAGCCGATCCGCGGCGCGAAGCGCTTGGCCATCGCGGGCAGATCGTTTTCCGCGCGCACGCCGAGCGAGCCGGTGCAGAAGCAGATGCCGTTGGCCTTCGAGGGCACGGCATCGAACAGCGCCTGATAGTCCTCCGCCGAGGAAGCGATGCGCGGCAGGCCGAACAGCGGCCGCGGCGGGTCGTCCGGATGCAGCGTCAGCGTCACGCCGAGGGATTCGGCGACCGGCGTCACGCGCGCGAGGAATTCGCTGAGGTGCTGGCGCAGCACCGTTGGAATCGATGCCGCGATATTGCTGCAGGCGGTCGCGGAATTGCGGGATCGTCAGCGGATCGGTGGTGGAGCCCGGCAGCGCGCTGGCGATGTTGGTGACGAGGACGTCGATATCGGCCTGCGTCATCGCGCGAATAGACCTCCTTGGCGCGACGCCGCGCGGCTTCGGAATATTCGGCCGGCGCCTCGGGGCGCTCCAGGATGTGCAGGTCGAACGCCGCGAACCGCTCCTGATCGAAGCGCATCGCCTTGGCGCCGTTCGGCAGTTCCCATTCGAGATCGGTGCGGCACCAGTCCACGACCGGCATGAAATTGTAGCAGATGATCTTGATGCCGGACGCAGCCACCGCCTCGAGGCTCGCGATCCAGGCCTCGATCGAGCGCGTCGCGCCGCCGCCGAGCCGCTTGACGTCATCGGGGATCGGAATCGATTCCACCACCGACCAGGTCAGCGGCGAACGGCCGGGCTGGCTGTTCTCGATCAGGTTCTTGCGCTCCTCGACGGCGGCGCGCGTCCAGGCTTCGCCGATCGGCACCTGATGCAGCGCCGTCACCACGTCGGTCGCGCCGGCCTGGCGGATATCGTCGAGCGACACGGGATCATTGGGCCCGTACCACCGCCATCCCTGCAACATCATGCGGCGCTCTCCTGAATCTGAATTCGATCAAGCCGTCAGCACGACCTTGACGCTTTGCGAGCGGTCGAGCGCCAGCCGCACCGCGTCGGGCGCGACCGAAAGCGGGCGCTGCGCCGTCACCAGCGAAAGCACGTCGACGCTGCCATCGGCGATCAGTTCGACCGCGGTGAAGAATTCCGTTGCCGAAGCGGAACGAGCCGCGGAGGTCGATCTCCTTGGCCATGACCGCGTTCGCCGGCACCGGAATCTGCCCGCCCGGCAGATTGCCGACCTGAACCACGACGCCGCCGCGCCTGACGACGCCGATGGCGCTGGCAAGGCCCGCGGCCGTTCCCGAGACTTCAAACGCGACATCGAACGGACGCGCCGCGGCCTCGGCCTTCAGCGCCTCCTCGCCGCCGGAGATATCGACGACATGGTTGGCGCCGAGCTTGGTGGCAAACGCCAGCGGCGCCGCCGCGATATCGACGACGGTCGTCTCCGCGATCCCGGCGCGCTGCGCCGCCAGCATGGTCAGCAAGCCGATGGGACCGGCGCCGAACAGCACGGCGCGCTTGCCGGTGACGTCGCCGGCGCGGGCGACCGCATGCAGGCACACCGCGAGCGGTTCGGCGAGCGCCGCCGCCTGATAGGTCACGTGGTCGGGGATCTTGACGCATTGCGCCGGAATGGCGTCGAAGTAGGACGCAAAGCCGCCCTGCATGTGCGGGGTCTTCGAGGCCGAGCCCATGAAGAAGATGTTTTCGCAGAGATTGGGCCGGTTCTCGCGGCAGGGCTTGCAGTGGCCGCACCAGCGCGACGGATTGAGCGCGACGCGGTCGCCGACCTTCACGCCGGGCGCTGCGCCTGCGATCTCGACCACCTCGCCCGCGATCTCGTGGCCGAGCACCAGCGGCGAGGTCACGACGAAATCGCCGGTGCGGGCGTGGCGGTAGTAATGCATGTCGGAGCCGCAGATGCCGCCGGCGCCGAAACGAATCCGCACCATGCCTGACGCAAGCGGATCGAGCGGCCGCTCGACCATGCGCAGATCTTCCGGACCGAACAGCGTTGCAGCCAAAGCCATCGATGTCATTTTGAAAGTCCCATGTATTTCGGCAGCCAGAGCGTCAGTTCGGGAATGTAGGTGATGGCGACGAGCGCCAGCAGCAGCGGCACCAGCCACGGCAGGATCGCCATCGTCGTGCGCTCGACGGAGAGTTTCGCCACGCGCGCGAGCACGAACAGCACCATGCCGAGCGGCGGATGCAACAGGCCGATCATCAGGTTCAGCGTCATGATCAGGCCGAAATGAATGGGGTCGATCCCCAGTTTCAGCACGATCGGCAGCAGGATCGGCACCAGGATGGTGATGGCGGCGATGGTATCGATGAAGCAGCCGACGAACAGGATCAGGATGTTGGCGAGCAGCAGGAACACCCATTTGTTCTGGGTGATCCCGAGTATCGCGTCGGTCAGGATCTGGGCCGCCTGAGATACCGTCAGCAGCCATGCAAAGATCGAGGCTGCGGTGACGATGAACAGCACCGATGCCGTGGTCTCGATGGTGTCGAAAGTCGCTTTCGCCACCGTCTGCAGCGTCATCGAGCGGTAACGCACCAGCCCCAGAAACAGCGACCAGATCACGGCGGCGACCGCGGCTTCGGTCGGCGTGAACCAGCCGAGCGTCATGCCGCCGATCAGGATGACCGGCGCCATCAGCGCCATCACGGCGGAGAAATCGAAATACCAGTCGAGCGCCAGCAGCGCCACGAGGCCGATGCCGACCGCCATGTTCACCGACATCCCGCCGACGACCATGAGCCAGACCACCATCGGGAATGCCAGGACGATGAAGATTTCGAGGGCCGCCGAGCCGAGTTGCGGCCAGGAGAACGGCGCGTCGCTGCCCCAGCCGTTCTTGTGGGCGAAGTAGGCCACGGTCGCCATCATGGCCAGGGTCATGACGACGCCGGGGATCACGCCGCCGAGGAACAGCGCGCCGATCGAGACGTTCGCCATCATGCCGTAGATCACGAACGGCAGCGACGGCGGAATGATCGGGCCGAGCGTGGCGGAAGCCGCGGTCACGCCGACCGCGAACTCGGTGGAGTAGCCGTGATCCTTCATCGCCTTGATTTCGATGGTGCCGAGGCCTGCGGCATCGGCAATGGCGGTGCCGGACATGCCGGAAAAGATCACCGAGCCGATGATATTGACGTGGCCGAGGCCGCCGCGCATCCAGCCTACCAGCGCGACCGCGAATTTGTAGATGCGGCCCGTCACGCCGGCGATGTTCATCAGATTGCCGGCCAGGATGAAGAACGGCACGGCCAGCAGCGGAAAGCTCTCGACGCCGGCGATCATGCGCTGCGCCAGCGTCACGTCGGGCGTGATGCCGGTGACGAGAATATACACCAGCGACGATGTCGCCATGGCGAGCGCGACCGGCAGGCCGAGCAGCATCAGCAGCAGAAATCCCCCAAGCAGCAGCAGCATCGCGTCTAGCCTTCCGTTCCGTCGAATGCGCCGGGTCGCTCCAGGATCGAGTAGCCTCGCCGCCAGTTCTCGACCGCGATCTGGATCGAGCGGGCAAACATCAGCGCGAAGCCGAGCAGCACGGCGTAATAGACAAAACCTTTTTGAAACTTGATGGTCGTCATCCGCTCGTCGCCGATGATCTGGATGAACTGCCAGACCAGCTTGATCGCATAACCGAAGAACGCGATCCGGATCAGGTCGATCACGGTCGACAATGCGCGCGCCGCCGCGTGCGGCAAATAGCCGATATATCAGGTCGACCTGGATGTGCCGCGACAGCCGCACGCACATCGCCGAGCCGATGAACACCACGCCGATCAGGCAGTAGGTCGCGATCTCCTCGGTCCAGGCGTAGCTGTCGTTGAGGACATAGCGGGTGAAGAACTGCAGGAAGACGCACAGCGCCATGATCCAGAAGATCGCGAGCGCGAGCCAGTCCTCTATTGCGTACTGGCTGAGGTCGGCCGTCTTCGGGGCTTCGTCCTCGAAGGTGTGGGCGATCTCGTCCGCCGTGATCTGCTTGTGAACTTCGACCGATGACATTCTTCTTCCCCAAGCGAGCGCGTGATTTGGCTCACGTCATTCCGGGGCGGCTCGAAGAGCCGAACCCGGAATCTCGAGATCCTCAGGTGCGCAATTGCGCACCATAGTTCGACGCTTACGCGTCGCCCCGGGATGACTGTCGTCACCCTGGGGATGACCACTACGTCGTCACCCTGGGGATGACGACTTTGTCGTCATTTCACCGCCTGGATACGTTCCCAGTCGGCCTTGCGGTAGTCGAAGCTCTCAAAGCTCACGTTCTTGAGCACGGTGTCGCGGAATTCGTCCTTGTTGACCTCGGTCACCGTCAGGCCCTTCTGCTTGAAGAAATCGACCAGCTTGGCTTCGTTGGTCTTGATCTCGGCAGTCGCCTTGGCGGCGGCTTCCTGCGCCACGTCGGTGAAGATCTTGCGGTCTTCCTCGGACAACTTCTTCCAGAGCGCGCCGGACATCACGGTGTTGAGATGATCGACGATGTGGCCCGTCAGCACGATGTGCTTCTGCACTTCGTAGAACTTCTTGGCCTCGATCGTCGTGAGCGGATTTTCCTGGGCCTCCACGGTGCCGTTCTGCAAGGCGAGGTAGACCTCGGCAAACGCGATCGGCGCGGTATTGGCGCCGCAGGCGCGCGGCATTGCGAGATAGGCCGGCACGTCCGGCACGCGAATCTTGAGGCCCTTCATGTCGGCGCAGGTCTTGATCGGCTTGTTCGACGAAGTGTGGCGCACGCCGTAGTAGGTCACCGCCAGGATACGATGACCGGTCTTGTCCTCGTAGCCCTTCGTCAACTCCTTGAAGACGTCGCTCTTGGTGTAGGCCAGCAAATGATCGGCGTCGCGGAAGGTGTAGGGGTAATAGGTCACGCCGATCGGCGGAAAGCTCTTGGCCGCAAAGCTCGAGCCGGAAATGATCATGTCGACCGAGCCGAGCGAAAGTCCCTGGTTGATGTCGGTTTCCTTACCCAACTGCGAAGCCGGGTAGACGTCGATCGCATAGCGCCCGTTGGTGCGCTTGCCGATCTCGCCCGCCGCCCAGACGGATGCGGTGTGGAACGGTTCCGACGTTTCGTAGACGTGGGCCCATTTGAGCTTGGTCTGCGCCATGCCCGATGTGGTCGCGGCCAACAACGCAGCAGCGGACGCCGCGAATGCAATCGTCAATTTCTTCAACATCTGGAATTCCTCCTTGCTACAATTTTCTTTTGTTACCCAACCGGTCCGGCATTTCGCCGGTCCGTTCGAATTCTCATCACTCAGCCGCTCGTCGCGCGGACACGAGAGCAGCTTCGGATCCGAAATTTTGCGCAAAGCGCGCCTGCGAACACGCCAGGTGCTCGCGCATCGTAAAGGCGCGCCGCGTCAGGATCATGCGCGGCAATGGCGTCGCGGATCGCGCGGTGCTCGGCCAGCGCCGCGTTCCAGGATTGCGGATTTTCGAAATAATGCGCGAGCTTGGCGAAGTAGGGATTGAGCCGCTGGTCGAACAATTCGCCGACCACGCGGACCAGCACGGCATTGTCGAGGCATCCGGCCACCGCGACATGAAACGCACGGTCATGAACCATCGAGGCTTCGCCGGGATGCTGCACCGTCGCCATCGCTTCGACGGAGGCGTCGATGCGTGCAATGTCTTCCGGCGTTGCGACCCTTGCCGCCTGTTCGGCAATCGCGCCTTCCATGAACTCGCGGGCGCGCAGCAGTTCGAACGGGCCTTCGATCTCGGCTGCCGGCAAGAACAGCGCGTGCGCCGCCGGCTCGCTGACATAGATCCCGGAGCCGACGCGGATGCGTACCCTGCCCTCGACTTCGAGCGCGATCAGCGCTTCGCGCACGGTCGGCCGCGACACCTTCAATTGTTCGGCAAGATCGCGTTCGGTCGGGAGACGGCTGCCCACGCGATATTCGCCGCTGTCGATCAAGGCGCGGAGCTGATCGGCAACCTGGCGATAAAGACGTCGCGCTTCCACGGCTTCGAGCGGCACGCCCGGCTTCTCCCTGCGATCCCTGATCGAGATCGATTTTTCTTGCTTTGATCGGACAAGGGCCAATAAATCGGAACATTGGCCTTACCAATTGACCAACGATTGATGGATCAGGCGCCCCATGTCAAGCAAAACGCCGAAAAATCGTGCATCCGGTTCGAAAGATGGCGATTTCCGTCTCTCGATGGCCAACCTCGACCGGCTGCCCGCCCATGTCCGCCGCCCGGCCTATGACCGCACGCAGGTCACGCCGGGCATCGTTCACCTCGGGATCGGCGCGTTCCACCGGGCGCACCAGGCGGTGGTGCTCGATGATCTCCTGGCTGATGGCGCCACCGATTGGGGAATCGTCGGAGCCAGTCTGCGCAGTCCGGCGACGCGCGACGCCCTCGCGCCGCAGGATTGCCTCTACACGACAGCCGTTCGTTCCGGCGCGGGCACCGATCACCGGATCATCGGCTCGGTCCTCGCCTGCGAAGTCGCCAGCGAGAATCCGGCGGCCCTGATCGCGCGTATGGCCGATCCGGCGACGCGCATCGTCTCATTGACGGTCACCGAAAAAGGCTACTGCCACACGCCGCAAACCGGCGACCTGGACGAACGCCATCCCGACATCGTTCACGATTTGCAGAATCCCGATACGCCGCGCTCGGCGATCGGATTCCTGGTGGCCGCGCTGGCGCAGCGAAAGACGACGGGTGTCGCCCCCTTCACCGTGCTGTCGTGCGACAACCTTTCCGCCAACGGCCGCACGGTGGGGCGGATCGTGACGCAGTTCGGTAGCCTTCGATCGCGCGACCTCGCCCAATGGATCGAAGCCGAAGTGGCCTTCCCTTCGACCATGGTGGACCGCATCGTGCCGGAGACCACCGACATCGACCGATCCGAAATTTCGTCCGTGCTCGGCATGACCGACGCGTGGCCGGTGGTGACGGAGCCATTCAGCCAGTGGGTCGTGGAAGATCGCTTCTCCGACAGGCACGGCCGGATTTCGCGGCGGCGGGCGTTCAGATGGTTTTGGATGTGGCGCCGTTCGAGCACATGAAACTGCGGCTGCTCAACGCCAGCCATTCGGCGCTGGCCTATCTCGGCTACCTCGCCGGCCACGAAACCATTGCTTCCACCATGACCGACATCCGCTTTGCGGCGCTCGCGCGGCAGATCATGGACGACGCGGCGCCGACGCTGACCATGCCAGCTGGTACCGATGTCGGCGCCTATGGCGCGTCGCTGCTGCAGCGTTTTGCCAACCCCGCTCTGCATCACCGCACCTGGCAGATCGCGATGGACGGTTCGCAGAAACTGCCGCAGCGGCTGCTCGCCACCATTCAGGACCGGTTGCGGCTGGGCCTTCCGATCGACACGCACGCGCTCGCCGTCGCGGGCTGGATGCGCTACGTCACCGCCAGGGACGAACAGGGACGCGCGATCGATGTGCGCGATCCGCTCGCCGGGGAATTGTTCGGAATCGCCGAACGCGCCGGCCCGGTGGCCGAGCGGTTGGCGCCTGCGCTGCTGGAGGTGCAATCCATTTTCGGCGCGCTCGGCGGCGATCCGCGGATGCGTGCGGCTGTTACCGAGGCGCTGACGAAGCTGTATGCGCTGGGGGCACGGCAGACGGTGCAGACGTTTCAGGCGAAGTGATATGGCTTCGGGTCGCGCTCTTGTTCCACCCGTCATCCTGAGGAGCTTGCGAAGCAAGCGTCTCGAAGGACGTAGGCCCGGCGGCCGCTCGCAACCGACCAGCGCAGCCTGGCTTTCCGTCGTCCCGGGCTTGACCCGGGACCCATAGCCACCGGCGGAATTGTTGAGCTAAGGCCGTCCACCATCGTGTCAAACAACCTGCGCCGCGGCGTATGGGTCCCGGCTCAAGGCCGGGACGACGTGTGGAGAGATGCGGGCGGCGAACCCGATGGTTAAGGGCAGAGTCAGCGCGGCACCACCGCGGTCGCTTCGATCTCTACCCGCGCCGCCTTCTCGACCAGGCGCACCACCTGCACCAGCGCCATGGCCGGATAGTGCGCGCCAAAGATCTCGCGGTAGACGCGGCCGAGCTCTTTCAGGTTCGCGAGATATTCCTCGATGTCGACGACATACCAGGTCAGGCGGACGAGATGCTCAGGCCGGGCGCCGCCCTCGGCGAGGATATCGGCGATGTTGCGCAGCGTCTGGCGCACCTGGCCGATGAAATCGGGCGCGAGGTTTTCCTGCGTGTCCCAGCCGATCACGCCGCCGGTCACGACAAGGCGGCCATCGGCGGCCATGCCGTTGGCATATCCTTTCGGCATCGGCCAGCCGCTCGGCTGCAGCACTTGGGGGCCGGACGACGAGGCGTCGGTCTTTGAATCAGGCACCACGCTCAGCGCGGGGCCTTTGGGAGCGGTCACCGGCATTCTCCATCGGTTCAAATTATTCGGCAGCGATGCCTGAGGACGTCGAGCCACTCGTCGCCATCTGCCTCAGCGCAAAGCGCCGCAGCTTGCCGGTTTCGGTCTTGGGCAGTTGCGCAACGAATTCGATCGCACGCGGATATTTGTAGGGCGCGATGGTCTGCTTGACGTGATCCTGCAGCGCCTGCGTCAGCGCGGCATCGCCATCGCGCGCCGCCGGCCAGCACCACATAGGCCTTGACGATCATGCCGCGCGCCTCGTCGGGCGCAGCCGACCACGCCGCATTCGGCGACGACAGGATGCGACAGCAGCGCCGCCTCGACCTCGGGGCCCGCGATGTTGTAGCCGGAGGAGACGATCATGTCGTCCGAGCGGGCGACAAAGGACAGCCGGCCGTTGGCGTCGCGCACAAAGGAATCGCCGGTCAGGTTCCAGCCGTCGCGCACATAGTTCGATTGTCTCTTATCGGCGAGATAGCGGCATCCGGTCGGCCCGCGCACCGCGAGCTTGCCGACCGTGCCATCGGGCAATTCGTTCATGTCGTCGTCGACGATTTTTGCTTCATAGCCGGAAACCGGACGGCCCGTCGTTCCAGCGAGCGGCGTCGCCGGTGCGGTTGGTGATGAAGATGTGCAGCAGTTCGGTCGAGCCGATGCCGTCCAGAATCGTTTTGCCGGTCTTTTGGGTCCAACTCTCGAACACCGGTGCCGGCAGGGTTTCGCCGGCGGAAACGGCCAGCCGCAGCGACGACAGGTCGGCGCCCTTGTCCATCGCGGCCATCATCGCGCGATAGGCGGTCGGCGAGGTGAAGCAGATCGTCGCCTTGTAGGTCTCGATGATCTTGACCATTTCGGGCGGCGACGCGTTTTCCAGCAGCGTCGCGGTGGCGCCGAACCGCAACGGGAAGATCGCGAGGCCGCCGAGCCCGAACGTGAAAGCCAGCGGCGGCGAGCCGACGAAGACATCTTCCTCGGTGACGTTGAGAACTTCCCTGGCGTAGCCGTCCGCGACGATCATGAGATCGCGGTGGAAATGCATCGTCGCCTTGGGTTCGCCCGTGGTGCCCGAGGTGAATCCGAGCAAGGCGACGTCGTCGCGTCCGGTCTTCACGGCGTTGAAACTTCACCGGCTTGTTCAGCGCCACCCGGTCGAGCTCGGCGTCATGGTTGGACGTGCCGTCGAAATTCACCACCTGCTTGAGGAAGCGGCTGGTCTTCGCGCAGGCGACCAGTTCGTCGGCGATGCGGCTGTCGGTCAGCGCCAGCGCGATCTCGGCCTTGTCGACGATTTTTGTCAAGCTCGCCGGCGCGCAGCATCGGCATGGTGTTGACGACGACGGCGCCCGCCTTGGTGGCGGCGAGCCAGGCCGCGACCAGCGCCGGGTTGTTGCCGGAACGGATCAGGACGCGGTTGCCGGGCTTGACGCCGTAATCCTCCACCAGCGCATGCGCCAGGCGGTTGGACCAGTCGGCCAGTTCCTTGTAGGTGCGCTGGCGGCCGTTGCCGATCAGCGCGATGCGGTCGCCCCAGCCCTTTTCGACGATGCGGTCGGTCAGCTCGACCGCGGCATTGAGATATTCGGGATATCTGAACTCGGGCCTGTCGAGCAGCAGCTCCGGCCATTGCTCCGGCGGCGGCAGGTTTCGCCGCGCGAAATCATCGACATGGCCCGATGGGCCAAGAGGTGGGCTGGGAGTTTGACCTGACATTCTCTTTCTCCCCTCGCTTTCAGCAGTGAAAGGCTCGAGATCAATATCGAGGACGCCCGGCAACGCCGTCTTGGGAAATCATTTTAGGCTTAAAGTAATTTTCCGCAAGGGCGGAATTGCGCCTTCTCCACCGCCGGGGACTACCCCGGCGGCGGGAACCCGGCCTCCCCGGCGGCGGCGGGATGTCGTAAGTCCGGGTCTTGCGCGCTTACGCGTTGGCCTCGGGCGGCAAAAAGTCCACCTCGTGCTGGGCGGAAATCCGAACCACCTCTTCGGGGTCGGTCAGATTGTGCAGCTGGTTGAACAGCGCTTCGAGTTTTTGCATCGGCGACACCCAGAACAGCGCGCGCGCCGGCTTGTCCGACTTGTTGAAATAGCCGTGCGGAATACCGCGCGGCAGGCGCACCAGGTCGCCGGCCTTGGCCTGCACCCAGACGCCGTCGAGCTTGAGATCGAGCACGCCTTCCTGCACCAGGATGAACTCGTCCTGCGTCGGGTGGATGTGCACCGGCACGAACTGGCCGGGCTCGCTGTTGGTCTCGAAGGCGAAGGTGGAATCGGTCACGGCCTTTGGAAAATAGACCTGACCGAGGATGTTCCAGCTCTTGCCGGCGTACCCGGTGCCGCTGGCGGTGATGCCTTTTTCGAGCGCTGCCATATCGTCCTCTCCTCTGTTGCGGTGGTTAGAACTAACGTCCGGCGAGTTGCTTCAGCCGCAGCGTCATCGGCGAATTCGGATCGGCGAGCGGCGCGATGGCGGTGAAATGATTGGCGCCGGCAATCGTCGCGAATCGCGTCGCGATGCCGGCGGCGCCCCAGGCGTCGACGATGGTGCGGCTCTGCCGGAAATATTCGGCGCTCTCGTCGCCGCCGACCACCGCATCCAGCGTGCCGCGCGACGGCGGTGGCCAGAACAGCGGGCTCACGGCCCGGGCCGATGCGTCGTCGAGCTGCAACGCCGTGTTGATGGATGTTTTGACCAGCGGCGCGCAGATCGAACAGGCCGGAAATGGCGTAGGCCGCGGTCACGAGATCCGCCGGCAGCGACGCATCGAAGGCGCGCCAGTCGGTCGCCAGCATGCAGGCCGCGAGATGGCCGCCGGCGGAATGGCCGCTGACGACGAGCGGCCGCCCGAGCTTTGCCAGTTCGCCGCATCGCCGCCCGCATCTCGCCGATGATGTCGGCGATCGACGACGGCGGGACACAGATCGTAGCTCGGCATGGCGACGTCGATGCCATGGGCGTTCAGCCCGGCGGCGAGATGGCTGAAGAACGAACCGTCCAGCGCCTGCCAGTAGCCGCCATGGATGAAGACGACGATCGGGCCCGTCGCCGTCGCCGGAAAACAGATCGATCCGGTGGCGCTCGCCCGGCCCGTAAGCGATCAGCCTGCGGCGGATGCGTCTCGCGATAGGCCGCCGCATCGCTCGCCCAGCCGGCGATGATCGCCGGATTTTCCGGCACCCGCGCGCGGTTGTTGTATTCGACCTCGTAGTCGACATCGGCGCTCAACGGATCACCTTCACGACGCCTCAGCCCGTCCGCGCCTTGCGCGGATTTCTGCGCCGAGGCCTTGGTCTTGGCCAGCAGGCGCATCAGATTCGCGGACATCCTTCGGCGTCAGGTCGCCGAAAACATTCGGCAATCCACAATTCGTGCTCCGCCGCCATCTTGCGAAATTCGGCGCGGCCGGCCTTGGTCAGGCGGATCACCTGCACGCGGCGGTCGGCATCCGACGTGCGGCGGTCGAGATGGCCGGATTCGACGAGGCGCTCGACCAGCCCGGTGACGTTGCCGTTCGACACCATCATCCGCTTCGAGACATCCGACAGCGTCATGCCGTCAGGCACCTTGTCGAGCTGGGCCATCAGGTCGAAGCGCGGCAGCGTGACGTCGAAACGCTCGCGCAGCCGGCTGCGCACCTCGCCCTCGATCAGGGTCGTGCAGGTCAGCAGGCGCAGCCACAGCCTGAGTTCGTCGCCGTGATGTTCGGGAAGTTCGACGGCCTTGGTCTCGGAATCGAGGATCATGATGCGATCATGCCGAAATCTTGTCCGGCCTGCGGTCATTTTGACCTTCAGACAATTCGGCTGCCGCAAGTCAAATCGGCTGCGGCGGCCACCGATTTCTTTAGGTTTCAAGTAATTGGCGCACGGCTTGCATGGCATGCTGTTCGCTGCCGCTTGCATGCGCGGCCGCCATCGTCGGAATAAGCTGCAAACCGAGCATTTTGTGAGGCGTGGCTTTTCGGCTGCGTGAGGCCGGATTGGGGGAATGATATGAAACAGCATTGACGTTGACCGGACTGATGCTGACCGGACTTGCCGTCGTGCTGGGCGTGGCCGTCAGACCGGCCTCGGCGCAGGAGAAAATCAAGATCGGCGTGATCGTGACGCTGTCCGGTCCGGCGGCGGCGCTCGGCCAGCAGGTCGCGCGACGGCTTTGCGCTCGCGGTCAAGGATCTCGGCGGCAAGATGGGCGGCCGCGATGTCGAGGTCGTCGTGGTCGATGACGAACTCAAGCCGGACGGCGCCGTGACCAAGGTCAAAGGCCTGCTCGAACGCGACAAGGTCGACTTCGTGGTCGGGCCGATCTTCTCCAACATCCTGCAGGCGATCCACCGGCCGGTGACCGAGAACAAGACGTTCCTGATCAGCCCGAACGCCGGGCCATCGAGCTATGCCGGCAAGGAGTGCAGCCCGTTCTTCTACGTGACCTCCTACCAGAACGACCAGGTGCACGAGATCCTCGGCAAGGTCGCGCAGGATCGCGGCTACAAGCGCGTCTATGTGCTGGTGCCGAACTATCAGGCCGGCAAGGATTCGGCCGCCGGATTCAAGCTCGACTACAAGGGCGAGATCGTCGAGGAGAGCCTACATGCCGCTCGGCACGCTGGATTTCCAGGTCGAGCTGACCAAGATTTCGTCGTCCAAGCCCGACGCGGTGTTCACCTTCATGCCCGGCGGCATGGGCGTCGGCCTCGTCAAGCAGTACCGCCAGGCCGGCCTCGCCGACAAGATCCCGGTGCTGTCGGCGTTCACGGTCGACGAATTCGACCCTGCCCGCGCAGCAGGATGCGGCGGTCGGCATGTTCGGCGGCGCCAACTGGGCGCCCAACATCGACAATCCGCAGAACAAGAAATTCGTCGCCGGCTATGAGGCCGCCTACAACAGCGTGCCCGGCACCTACGCCATGCAGGCCTATGACACGGCGATGCTGATCGACAGCGCGGTGAAGGCGGTCAAGGGCGACCTCACGAACAAGGACGCGGTTCGCGCCGCGCTGAAGAAGGCCGACTTCACCTCGCTGCGCGGCGACTTCAAGTTCAACACCAACGGCTATCCGATCCAGAATTTCTATCTGACCAAGGTGGCCAAACGCGCCGACGGCAAATTCCAGACCGAGATCGTCGAGAAAGTGTTTTCGAGAATTACGGCGACCGCTACGCCAAGGACTGCGCGCCGGCCAAATAATTTTCGGGAAGGAAACGCACGATGAAAACCGAAATCGCCGGCATCACCCGCGCCAATGAAGGCATGCAGGGAATTTCCTGGAACATCCTCGGCCAGACCTATGTGCCGAAGACACGTCACCGAGCATTCCTTCTCCTGGCATGCGACGTTCCCGCCCGAGCACCTTCGTGCCGCCGCACATCCATCCCGACCAGGACGAATATCTCTACATCCTCGAAGGCCAGCTCGACTTCTTCCTCGACGGCGCCGAGACGCAAGGCACGCCCGGCGATCTGGTGCGGCTGCCGATGGGCAAGCCGCACGGCATCTTCAACAAGTCCGGCCGCACCGCCAAGACGCTGTTCTGGGTGTCGCCGACGCGGCGGTTGTACGATCTGTTCTGGGCGATCCACAACATGAAGGAGCAGACGCCGGACGCCGTGGTGGCGCTCGCCGCCGAGCACAACATCCACTTCCTGCCGCCGCCTCCGGGCGCGTGAGCAGCGCTACGCCCGAACCGCCGCCAGCCCCAGCGCCGGCGCGGCAAATCCGGCCTTCGACGCATAGCCGCGCACGATCGCTTCGCGCTGGGCGTGGCTCAGCACCTTCTCGATATCGGTAAAACCATCCGGCGCGAGTTGCTCGACCGCGTCGATCACGCCTTCGGGGCCGCCGCGGCGGTTGGAGCGGACGATTTCGGCCGTCATCGGCAGGCGCTTCTTCTCATAGGCGACGAGCGCCTGGCGCGGATGTTCGGATCGCGCCAGTTCATCGGCGAGCGCGCGCGCATCGAGGATCGCCTGCGACGCGCCGTTGGAGCCGACCGGGTACATCGGATGCGCGGCGTCGCCGAGCAGCGTGACGCGGCCCCAGGTCCAGTACGGCAAGCGGATCGCGGTCGCAGCAGGGATATTCGTAGAATTCAGGCGTCGCCGAGATCGAGACTGCGCACATCGACATGCGGCACCGAGAACCGCTCGACATGCGGCATCAGCTCCTCGCGCTTGCCGGGCCGCGACCAGTCCTCGCGGCGCGGCGGCGCCGTATTGCCGTCGCCGATCCGGACCAGCACCGCCCAGTTGGTCAGCCGGCTCGCCGGGCTCGATCCTTCCGCGATCGGATAGACCACGACCTTGGCATTCAGCCCGCCGGCGACGATCATCGAGCGGCCGGTCAGGAACGCCGGCCAGTCGCGCGCGCCGCGCCACAGCATCAGGCCGTTCCAGCACGGCGGCCCCTCGTCCGGAAACAGCATCTCGCGCACCCGCGAATGAATGCCGTCGGCGCCGATCAGGATGTCGCCGCGCGCGGTCTTGATATGGGCGCCGGTGCGGTCGAAGAAATGCGCGATCACGCCGCCCTCGTGCTGCGCGAACGCGCCGAGCCGGCAGCCGGTGTGGATCGCCTCAGGCCCGAGCCGCTCCTCGACGGCGCGATGGATCACGCTCTGCAGGCGGCCGCGATGGACCGAGAATTGCGGCACGTCGTGGCCGGCATCGAGCCCGCGCGGCTCGCGCCAGACTTCCTGGCCGTGGCGGTTGAGATAATACAGCACGTCGGTGCGAACGGCGGCGGCGTCGAGCCGATCCAGCAGCCCGAGGCCGGCGAGTTCGCGGATCGCATGCGGCAGCGTGTTGATGCCGACGCCGAGTTCGCGGATGGTGTCGGATTGTTCGAACAATTCGCAGTCGATGCCGCGCGCCCGCAACATCAGCGCGGTGGTGAGGCCGCCGATGCCGCCTCCGACGATGATTGCCTTCATCGCGCGTTACTCCAACTCACCGCTTCAACCTCGCCCGCACCGCTTGCGGGGAGACGGAAGGCGCATTCGAGGCTGCAGCCTGCCATCCGGCCTATTCGGCTGCAAGCGGCTTTGTCGCCTCGGCTTTCAGCTCGGCGCGGGTTTTCGGCTTACCCTTAATTTTGAGGTCCTCGAAATCCTGCCGGTCGCGCACGCTGTTGCGGAAGATCTGCTCCTTGCCCGGCAGATATTGCGGCGGACAGGCGATATCGGCGCCGTACCAGGCCGCCGCCCGCATCGTAAAGGACGGATCGACCAGATGCGGCCGGCCCAGCGCCACGAGGTCGGCGCGGCCGGCGGCCAAAATGGTGTTGACCTGGTCCGCGGTGGTGATGTTGCCGACGCACATGGTCGCGACCCGGGCCTCGTTGCGGACCTGATCGGAGAACGGCGTCTGGAACATGCGGCCATAGATCGGCTGGGCGTCGCGCACGGTCTGTCCGGTCGAGACATCGACCAGATCGACGCCGGCTTCGCCGAAGGCGCGCGCGATCGCCACCGCGTCGTCGCCGGTGATGCCGCCCGCGGCCCAGTCGGTCGCGGAGATGCGGACCGACATCGGCTTGTGCGCCGGCCATGCCGCGCGCATCGCCGCGAACACCTCCAGCGGATAGCGCAGGCGATTTTCGAGCGAGCCGCCATATTCGTCAGTGCGCGCGTTGGTGAGCGGCGAAATGAAACTCGCCAGCAGATAGCCGTGGGCGCAGTGCAGCTCCAGCATGTCGAAACCGCAGGCCTCGCCACGCAAGGCGGCGGCCACGAACGCCTGCTTGACGCGGTCCATCGCGGCGCGATCCATTTCGCGCGGCACCTGACTGTCGGGGAAATAAGGCAGCGGCGACGCCGAGATCGTGTCCCAGCCGCCCTGCTCCAACGGCCGGTCCATGCCGTCCCACATCAGCTTGGTCGCGCCCTTGCGGCCGGCGTGTCCAAGCTGCAGGCAGATCTTTGCCGCCGAATTGGCGTGGACGAAATCGACAATCCGCGTCCATGCCGCCTGCTGCTCGTCGTTCCACAGGCCGGCGCAGCCGGGCGTGATGCGGGCGTCGCGGCCGACGCAGGTCATTTCGGTAAAGATCAACCCGGCGCCACCGATCGCACGTGAGCCGTAATGCACGAGATGGAAATCGCCGGGCACGCCTTCGTTGGCGGAGTACATGCACATCGGCGAGACGACCGCGCGGTTGGCGACCTGCATCTCGCGCAATTTCAGCGGCTGGAACATCGGCGCGGCGGGCTTGTCGATATCGACATCGAAGCCCTTTGAACGCACCTGCTTTGCAAACGCCTTGTCGACCTCGCGGACGAACTCCGGTGCGCGCAGCGTGAGATTATCGTAGGTGATCGCCTTGGCGCGGGTCATGACGCCGAACGCGAACTGCACGGGATCGAAATCCCAGAACCGGTCGACATGCTCGAACCAGACCAGCGACACGTCGGCGGCGTGCTGGATCTTCTCGACTTCCTCGCGCCGGCCGTGCTCGTAGGTCTGCAAGGCGGCCTCGACGGTCGGCGCGCGCGCCATCGCATCGACCAGCGCAATCGCGTCTTCCATCGCGAGTTTTGTGCCGGAGCCGATCGAGAAATGCGCGGTCGCCTTGGCGTCGCCGAGCAGCACCATGTTGTCCTTGACCCAGCGCTGGCTGCGGATCATCGGAAAATTGCGCCACATCGAACGGTTGGTCAGCAGCGGATAGCCGTCGAGGAATTTTTCGAAGATTTGCGTCATGCGGTCGGCGGACTGGCGTTCGTCCAATCCCTCGAGCCCCGCGCGCTCAAAGGTTTCGGCGTCGGTCTCAAAAATCCAGGTCGAGTGGCCCATCTCGTATTGATAGGCGTGGGCGATGAATGGCCCCCACTCGGTTTCCTCGAAGATGAAGGTGAAGGCGTCGAGCGGCTTGGTCGACCCCATCCAGGCGAACTTGTTGGAGCGCAGGTCGATTTCGGGCTGGAAATGGTCGATGTACTTTTCGCGGAAGCGGCTGTTGATGCCGTCGGCGAGCACGATGAGATCCGCATCGGCAAAGCGCGTCTCGTCGTCGATGTCGGTCTCGAACAGCAGCGTCGACGCCGAGTTCGCGGGCGCGCTCCTGCAGGATCAAGAGTAGCGTGCGGCGCGAGCAGCCGCAAAAGCCGTTGCCGCCGACGCGATGGACGGTGCCGCGGAAATGCACCGCGATGTCGTCCCAATAGGCGAATTCCTGCGTGATGCGGCGGTAGCTCGGCGGATCGTATTTCTCGAAATTGTCCAGCGTGGCGTCGGAGAACACCACGCCGAAGCCAAAGGTGTCGTCGGCGCGGTTACGCTCGTAGACCGTGATCTCGGCCTGCGGCCGCTGCTTCTTCAGGAGGATCGCGGCGTAGAGACCGGCCGGTCCGCCGCCGATAATCGCGATCTTCATCTGCCGCCTCCGAAACAGGCTGTCGGGCTGTGCGGAATTACTTTAAGCCTAAAGTAATTTGGGGGCAAGGGGTGCTTGCGTGTAGCCCGGATGAGCGGAGCGATATCCGGGATCCTTGCCGGATCAGGCGGCAGTCCCCGGGTATCGCTCCGCTCACCCGGGCTACGAGTACTTCGATTCGCGGCCGCCAGTTCAGTTCCCCTCGAACACCGGGGTGCGCTTGTTCGAGAACGCCTCAAAAGCGCGGCCGAAATCTTCGGTGGTCATGCAGAGCGCCTGCGCCACGGCTTCGGCCTCGATCGCCTCCTCCACCGACATCGCCCATTCCATCGCCAGCATGCGCTTGGTCATGGTGTTGGCGAAGGTCGGGCCATCGGCAATCTGCTTGGCCAGCAGTTGCGCCTGCGCCAGGATCGTCTCCGGTGTGACGATACGGCTGAAGAAGCCCCACTTCTCACCCTCCTCCGCGGTCATGAAGCGGCCGGTGTAGAGCAGTTCGGAGGCGCGCGACTGGCCGATGATGCGCGGCAGGATCGCGCAGGCGCCCATGTCGCAGCCGGCAAGGCCGACCTTGTTGAACAGGAACGCGACCTTGGCGCCGGTCGCGGCGAGGCGCAGGTCGGATGCCATCGCGACGATCGCGCCGGCGCCGGCGCAGATGCCTTCGACGGCGGCGACGATCGGCTGCGGACAGGCCCGCATCGCCTTCACGAGATCGCCGGTCATGCGGGTGAAAGCGGTCAGTCCCTTGGTGTCCATCTGGATCAGCGGGACCGATGATCTCGAACACGTCGCCGCCGGACGAGAAATTGCCGCCCGCGCCGGATACGACGATGGTCTTGACCTCGTCATCCATCGCGCAGGCGCGGAAGAAATCGGTGAGCTCGCGATAGCTGTCGAAGGTGAGCGGATTCTTTCGCTCGGGACGATTGAGCGTCACGGTGGCGACGCGATCGACCACGGCGAGCAGAAAAGTGTTTTGGCGAATAGTCGGCCAGCGGCAGCGTGACGGGGTTGGCGGGCTTGCTCATGATATCTCCCTGAATTTTGATCGTTGTCGTCGGCCGGTCAGACTTCGCCGCCGGCCACCGCGATGGCCTGCCCCGTGATGGAGACGGCGCCCTCGCCGCAGAGCCAGAGCACGGCATCGGCCACTTCCGACGGCGCGACGAGACGCCCTTGCGGATTGTGCTTTGACAGTTCGGCGATCGCCTGCTCGCGGCTGCGGCCGGTCTTCTTGATGATGTTGTCGATCGAGCCTTCCAGCAGATCGGTTTCGGTGAAGCCGGGGCAGACCGCATTGACGGTGACGCCGCTCTTTGCGGTTTCCAGCGCCAGCGAACGGACCAGGCCGATGACCGCATGTTTTGCGGCGCTGTAGGCCGATACATAGGCGTAGCCCTTCAGGCCGGCGGTCGACGCAACGGCGACAATCCGGCCGCGGCGGCGCTCGATCATCCCGGGCAACACCGCCTGCGTGGCATGGACCACGCCCATGAAATTGACGTCCATCATGCGCTGGAACAGTGCGGCGTCAGAGCGGCCGAACGGCGCGGATTCCGCAGCACCCGCATTGGCGACGAGGATATCGATCGGTTGCCGCGCGGCGGCTTCCGCAATGGCCGACTTGACCGAGGCCTGGTCGGCGACATCGGCAACAGCAGCGAAATGCGCGGCGCCGGAAGCCACGGCCGCGTCCAGCGTCGCGCGGTTGCGGCCGAGCACCGTGACCGTCGCGCCCGCTTTCGACAGCGCCGCCGCCACCGCCAGTCCGATGCCCCGCCCGCCGCCGGTGACGAGCGCATGGGAGGAACGCGACAATGAGGACATCCGTCAGGCCTCCAGGATGAGGTTCAGGATATATTTTAAACTTCAAGCTTTTGCAATGTGGACTGTCGCCCAGCAAAGACTGTCATCCTCCGCGAAAGCGGGGATCCAGTACGCCGCGGCGTCTCGGTTCGATCTCTGCCGTCTCTGGAATACTGGATGCCCTGAGTTCGCGGGAACGACGACGCGTAGGGTGGGCAAAGCGCAGCGTGCCCACCATCATGGGCGCGGTATGAATGGTGGGCACGTCGCTTCGCTCCTTTGCCCACCCTACGGACTGATGCCCGCCGGAGCCTGTCATCGGGCGCGCATTCGCGCGACCCGGTGGCGGGGATGACGGCTTGTAGGATGGGTAGAGCGAAGCGAAACCCATCGTCTCTCCGCGCACGTGATTGATGGGTTTCGCTTCGCTCTACCCATCCTACGCAGATTACGCAGGACTAGCCCGCCGTGACATCCACAAGTTCGGTCCCATCGAGCACGGCGCGGGCCTTGTCGCGATCCAGGTCGCCTTCCCAGGCGGCGATGACCACGGTTGCAACGCAGTTGCCGATCAGGTTGCCGAGCGCGCGAGCCATGCCGATGAACCAGTCGACCGACAACACCAGCACGAGGCCGATCGCCGGGATGCTCGGCACCGCATTCAGCGTCGCAGCCAGGATCACGATGGCGGAACCCGGTACACCGTGCGCGCCCTTGGAAGTGATCAGCGAGACGCCGAGCACCAGCAGGAGGTCGCCGAACGACAGCGGTGTATTGGTGGCTTGCGCGATGAAAACCACGGCGAGCGTCAGGTAGATTGAGAAGGCGTCGAGGTTGAAGGAATAGCCGGTAGGAATGACGAGGCCGACGACCGATTTCTTGACGCCAAGCGCTTCGAGCTTGCGCATGATCTGCGGCAGCACCGCGTCGGAAGAAGCCGTGGCGAGCACGATGGTCAGTTCTTCGCGCAGATAGGCGAAGAACTTGAGAATATTCAGCCCGGCCAGCGCCATTACGCCACCGAGCACGCCGAATACGAAGATGGCGAGCGAAACGTAGAACAGGGCGACCAGCGACAGCAGCTGCTTGAGCGAGCCGACGCCGTACTTGCCGACCGTGTAGGCCACCGCGCCGAGCACACCGAGCGGCGCAACGCGCACGATCAGGCCCATGACGCGGAACAGCACCGTCGAGACCGCATCGATGAGTGCGTTGATTTTCTCGCCCTTTTCGCCGCCGACCAGTGCCAGGCCGGTGCCGAACAGGATCGCGAAGAACAGCACCTGCAGCACGTCGTTGCGCGACAGCGCGTCGAACGAGGTGGACGGGATGATGTTCAGCAGGAAGCTCCCGATACCGCCGCCCTGCAGCTTGTGCGCGTTGTCGGAATAGGTATTGAGCGCCTTGGCATCCAGCGTCGATGGATCGATGTTCATGCCGTGGCCGGGGCCGAACAGATAGGCGAGCATCAGGCCGACCACGAGGGCTATGGTGGTCATCACTTCGAAATAGATCAGTGCCTTGACGCCGACGCGTCCGACCTTTTTGAGGTCGCCGGCACCGGCAATGCCATGCACGACGACGCAGAACACGATCGGCGCCACGATCATCGAAATCAGCTTGAGGAACGCATCGCTGAAGATCTTGAGCCCGACGGCAAACTCCGGAGCGGCCATTCCAATCGCGATCCCGAGCAGCAAGGCGGCCAGGACCTGCACGAATAGCGATTGATAGATCGGTTTCCGCGCGCTGTCTGCCGTTGCAGTGATTGTTGTCATGATCGCTGTTCCTTTCGGCTCAGCACATTCATGAGCAAAATCCATGCCAGAAGACGAGTCCAACTATTGCGATCGCTGCCTGGGTTCAACGCTGATCGAGTTCAGCAGTGTGGCGGTCGCGATCATCGCTGCGATGCCGGCGAGACTCAATACGATCTGCATCGCAAGTCCGTCTGAAATGTTGAGCAGCGCCACGTGGCCGGCGAATGTCAGAAGAACGCCGAGGCAATAGATTGGCAGCGAGTTCTGGCCACAGCGGATCGCGCCGCGCATTACTGGCGTCGTCAGCCATCGCCAGTTGCGAGGCACGAGCCATGCCGCCACAACGGCTACGGCCAAAAAATGCAACAGCCGCAACGGATCGAGATTCGATTTGTCCAATGGGTAAAACAGTTTCGCCAGCGCCTGCGGAATCAATGCTTCCAGCGGTTTGATACGCCAGCTCAATACGATGACCAGGCTGAAGAGCAGAAACAAGACGGCAAGCATAAGCGTCGTGCGCGACGTCACCCACCGCCGGGCCCTCTCGTCCTCGTTGATCGTCCACCACGCGCCAAGCACGACAAGCAGCTGCCAGGCGAGCGGATTGAAAGCCCAGTGGCCGTTCGGCCACGCCGGGACAGTCCAGCCAAAGGCATGCACCAACACATAGAGCGCCAGCGAGGCGCCAAGCGCCGCGTTCGGCGCTCGCAACAGCAGCCACAGCAGCGGCGCGAACAAGAGGTGAAGAAGTACGAAGACCGGCAACACGTCGGTATTGACCGGACGGTATTGCAGGACCGCCGCGCGCGCGAGCGTAGCTCCCGGATTGTCCAGCAAAACGCGCGTATTGCTCTCGTCAGCAATACAACCGGCGAGGTGAACCAGGATGGCGCAGGCGAGCGTGAGCAGCAGAAATGCGATGTAAATATCCCAGCTTCGCCGCAGCGTTCGGCAGAACACTCCGTTCCAGCCCTCGCGGCGCCTCGCGCTGCCGTAAGCCAGCGCGCAGGTTACGCCCGAAACGAACATGAACACTTCCGCGGCATCGCTGAAGCCGTAGTTCCGCAGCGTCAGCCAGGTTCCGATGTTGTTGGGAACATGGTCAAGAAAAATGAACCACAACGCGATGCCTCGGCAGGCGTCTATTCGCAGGTCGCGGCCCTGGCTTTTCAGCTCCGGCAGCTCGCCGACCACAAACTTGGGTATGGTGACTCGATCATGCATCTGGATCGTCCCAAGCCAGCAGAATGGACCTGCCGCTCGAGTTCCTGATGTGAGCTGTTTCACCTTTAAAGCCTTATTTTTAAAGGAGAATCTGCGCTCTAACGTTGAACGTCATCAGCTTTGCACGCGATCATTTGAGACACGCGACCGGTGCAACCTCGCCGTCCTGCAATCTGACTCTCGGAGTGGATGTCGGTAGATTTTCCGACTGTTCGGAGCTGATCAGATCAACGGCCGCGGCATCTAGATGATGCCGCTTCTGCGAAGCGCGGCGATTGCGTCCGCGTCATAGCCGATATCGGCAAGCACGCGATCGGTGTGCTCGCCGAGTGTTGGCGGACGCGACACGATTTCGCCCGGCGTCTCCGACAGCCGCACCGCAGCGCGCGCCGTCGGCGCAGGCTTCGGCAGGCCCGGATAATCGACATCCTGCATGAAGCCGGCGGCACGGATATGCGGATGCTCCAGCGCCTGTTGCGGGCTGAGCACGGGGCCTGCCGGGATCATCGCCTTGCCCAACGTATCGAGCGCTTCCTCCGTGGTGCGCTCGGCGCACCAGCGCGCCATGCGTTCGCTGATGACGGGCCCGTTGTTGCCGCGCTTGAGGTCGTCGGCGAACCGCGGATCGTGCAGCCAGTGGTCCTCGCCCATCAGTTTGGCCCAGCGGATGAACAGCGGATGTCCCGTCACTTGGCACAGCACCCAGCCGTCTTTGGTGCGATAGATATCGACGGGCGCCGCGGTCTGGCCGAGATTGCCTGATGGAACGCGGTTGGCCGATATCACCGCCTGTTCGATCAGGGCTGCGTTGGTGAAGGAGAGCGCGGTCGCCAGTAGCGCGCCCTCGACGATCTGCCCGCGCCCGGACTTGCCGCGCTCCATCAGGGCGGCGAGCGTGCCGAACGCGCAATGCAGCGCGGTGCCGAAATCGACCCAGTTCACCGCGGCACGATAAGGCGGATCGCCCTTGCCGGTCATGTACACCGCGCCCGACATCACCTGGCCGACGCCGTCGAAACCGACGCGGTCGGACCACGGCCCCGGCCCGCCGAACGCGGTTGCGGTGGTCAGGATGATGTCCGGCTTGATCGCCTTCAGCGAGTCGTAATCGAGCTTCATCGCGCGCAGCGTCTGCGGCGGCAAATTGGCGACCACGACATCGGCGGTCGCGATCAGGCGGCGCATCACCTCCTGCCCTTCCGGCTTCATCGGATCGAGCGTGATGCATTTCTTGTTGCGGTTGACCTGCAGAAACAGCGCGCCCTCGCCGCCTTCACCGACCGGCGCGACAAAGCGATCCTCGCTGCCGTCGCGCTTCTCGACGCGGATGACTTCCGCGCCGAACTCCGCCAGCAATGTCGCGCAGTAAGGCCCCGCGATATAGCGCCCGAAATCGAGGACGCGAACGCCCTCCAGAACTCCCCCCATCGATCGTTCCCTTGTTCTTGCGGCCTGATCGGCCGAGGCTTCCATGGTGTTGCTGAATGCACTGGACGGCCATACAATCACCGATCCCGATCGAATGGAACATCCCTCGATGCCCCAGACTGCGCAACGGCCCTATCGCGGCGTTTTTCCGGTCGTTCCGACCATCTTCGACGAGCGCGGCGAGCTCGATCTCGAAGGCCAGCGCCGCTGCATCGATTTCATGATCGATGCCGGCTCCAACGGGCTGTGCATCCTCGCCAATTTCTCCGAGCAGTTCGTGCTGACCGATGCCGAGCGCGAACAGGTGATGCAGGCGGTGCTGGCACATGTCGCCGGCCGGGTGCCGGTCATCGTGACGACGACGCATTTCGGCTCGCGCGTCTGCGCCGAGCGCAGCCGGCAGGCCCAGGACGCGGGTGCTGCGATGGTGATGATCATGCCGCCCTATCACGGCGCCACGTTCCGTGTGCCGGAAAAGGCGATCTTCGAATTCTATCGCACCGTGTCCGACGCCATCGACATCCCGATCATGATCCAGGATGCGCCGGTCGCCGGCACGCCGCTGTCGGTCGATTTGCTGGCGCGCATGGCGAGGGAAATTCGCAACATCAGCTATTTCAAGATCGAAGTGCCGATGGCGGCGGCCAAACTGCGCGACCTCATCGCCGCCGGCGGCGACAGCATCGAGGGGCCCTGGGACGGCGAGGAAGCGATCACGCTGATGGCCGATCTCGACGCGGGGGCAACCGGCGCGATGACCGGTGGCGGATACCCTGACGGCATCCGGCAGATCATCGATCCCTATCTGGCGGGCCGCCGCGACGAAGCCATGGCGGCCTATGCGCGCTGGCTGCCGCTGATCAATTGGGAGAACCGGCAATGCGGCCTGCAGGCCGCCAAAATCCTGATGCAGGAAGGCGGCGTGATCGGCTCGGCAGCCGTTCGACATCCGCTGCAGAATGTTCGCCCCGAAGCGCGCGCGGGGCTGATCGAGATTGCCCGCACGCTCGATCCCGTGGTGTTGCGCTGGGGACGGTGAGAAGAACGAAGATAGATCGCTCAACTCCGTCATGGCCGGGCCTGTCCCGGCCATCCACGTGCTTGGGAACAGTTGCGACGAAGGACGTGGATGCCCGGCACAAGGCCGGGCATGACGAACTTACCGACCGCGATCTCTCGACTATTCCGGCAACGCGACGTCTGCGATCACGGGCAGATGGTCCGAATAGGCGCGCGCCTTGCGGTCGGTCCAGGCCGAGCGGATGGTCAGATCGCGCGAGGCATAGATTCGATCCAGCCGCATCATCGGCAATCGGGCCGGAAACGTCCGCAAGCGCGTTCGAACCGGGCAGATCCGCGCCAGCACGCCGCGTACCGACTTCACCCAGAACCAGTCGTTGAAATCGCCGAGCACGAGCGTTCGTGTCGGCTGCACCAGTTCGGCCAGCGCATGCGCCTGCGCGTGTCTTTCATGGATGCTGAGGCCGAGATGGGTGGCAATGACCCTGACCTCCCCCTGCTCGGAAAGGATGCGCGCCGCAATGGCGCGGCGCGGCTCGCGCTCCTGATAGGAGACGTCGGAAACTGTCGGCGGCTCGGCGAACGGCCAGCGGCTCATCAAGACCTGCCCGTAATCGCCGTCCTTGGTAACGATCGACCGCGCATCGATACTGTGCTCGCCGACGGCTTTCGCGAGCAGCGCAAACGGGTCGTCGGTTCGCCCGCGCGAGTCGACCTCCTGCAGCGCCACGATGTCCGGCGACCAGTGCCGGATGATGGCGCAGACGCCATCGAGATCGAATCTCGGATTGAGCATGAACGTGCCGTGGACGTTCCACGTCATGATGCGAAGCGTTGATGTCACGTCCTGCGTCCCGCCATCCACGTCACCAGGAACTGCACGCCAAGGCAGAGCGCGATCCAGGCGGCGATGGCCAGCGCCAGCAGCAGGACGTTGCCCAATGAGGCGTTTCTGGGCGAGGTCGGCGATCTGCGCGCCGAGCGCGGCCATGACTGCGATCCCCGGCGCCATGCCGAGGGCCGTGCCGAGCATGAAATCGCGCAGGCTGAGCTCGCTGGCGCCCGCCACAAGATTGACGACCGAGAACGGCGCGATCGGGACCATCCGGATCATGGCGACGGCCACGACGCCCTTGCCGATGACGCGGCGCTGAATCCGCGCCGCCCGACGGCCGAGCAGCCGCTGCAGCCGGGCATGGCCGAGAAACCGGCCGATCGTAAACAGCGTGAGCGCGCTGAGCAGCACGCCGATGCCGGCGCTGAACAAAACCCATCCACGGCCCGAGCGCAGCCGCGGTCGCTGCGATCAGCACCAGCACCGGAAACACCACGAGGCCGCCGACGACGAAGGCGGCAATCGCCAGCAGCGGCGCGTAGTGCGACCGCGCCGGTTGCGAGATGACCGAGGAGACGAAGCCGACATCGGCGAAATCCTTCAACGACGTATATTGCCAGGCCAGCGCGAGGCCGGCGAGCGCCGCCACGAGGCCCAGCACGGCCAAAATGGTCCGCGCGGTCCACATCCGATTGGCGGTGCGGTCGAGACGAAGCGGTTCGCGGGGATCGGCGACCGGCTGCACCACGGCCGCGATTCCGCCTTCCGTCGCGGCGGGGTCGATCGGCTGCAGCGATTTTTCGCGGCCGCTTGCCGCGAGGCGATCGAGATATCCGAACAGATCGGCTTCGTGGTGTTCGATCTCCCGTTCGTCGACGCCGCAGAAATGTCCGATCATCTGGCGGCGAAACCGGGCGATGTATTCCTGCTGCACCTCCGACGTTGCCTCAAAAGCGAGATCACATTCGGTGTCGGCGCCCATCGATCGGTTGTTGATATTGGCGGAGCCGATGCGAAGGAAGCGATCGTCTGTTATCATGACCTTGCTGTGCACCATGACCGCCGACACCCCGTCAGGGCCCCGCGTCGACGGATAGAGGAAGCGAACCCGGTCTACGACATCGGCCGCGACGAACTCGGCGATGAAGTCGCCGCGACCGCTCTGCATCGCCTGCGATTCGAACCAGGACGAATGCATTTTTGGCGTGACAATGAGGACCTTGAGCTGCGGCACATCCAGCATCCGCTGCACCAGCAGGTGCGCGATATCGACGGCGCTGGTGAACTGGTTCTCGATATAGATGAAGCGGTCGGCCGTGTTGATGGAGGCCTCGAACAGCCGCGCGACCTCGTGCACGGCGGGCTCGCCGGCGGTGGCGATGCCGGTCCGGGCGATGCCGGCCGTCATGCCGCGGACCTGCACCGGCACCGAGGCCGGCCAGCGGTCGCCGGTCACGGCCGGCGATGACGTGACCGTGCAGCCGGCGGCGCGCCACCTGCTCTCCGCCATTTCCCTCAGGCTGGCGGCGGCATCACCGTCCACCATGCACTGCACGTCGTGAAAAGGCGGATAAGGCTTGCCGTCAGGATCGACGCGGAGCGGATCATCGGCCGCATGTGCGCTGCTGTCCCAGCGCCTGATCGTCAAATCGAGACCGCCGGAGAAGGCGAGCAGCCCATCGATGACGACGATCTTCTGATGCTGCGCCGAGCCCAAGGGAAGACTGGAGTCGAAACAGAAGCGAAGCCGATCCGGCGCGCCTGACGTGAATTTGGCCGGTGAATTCCATTCCCGCTCTGCCGCATAGAGCGCCGGAAAATCCCAGCTCAGGATGTCGATCCGCAACTCGGGCCTGTTCTCGAGGAGCGCCTTCAAAAACGCGCCGAGTTCTTCCGGATAGCCGTCGTCGGCCTGGCCGGACGGGCCGACGAAGCGGGTCAGGCTGTGGATGTCCCAGCCGATGATGTAGACCTGCCGCGTCGCCAGCAGCAGCGCTTCGCGCAAGGCCGCGAAATAGGCGGCGGCATCATTCAGGATTGCCAGCCGCCCGGCCTTGCACCTTCGCCAGACGGTATCGCCCGGGATGAGGATGGATGAGCTTTGCAGCAGAGGACACCTCGGCGAGACAGGACACGAACGCGGGACGACGGGTGGCCGGCCCGCCCCCGACAAACGCCTCGAAGGGCGGAGGGTTCCGCACCCGGGATTGTTTTTGCTGGGGAATTTCCCGGAAAATGCAGCATTACAAGTTGATCGAGCCTCGTTGCGAAGCCCGCGCCATCCCATTGCAAATCCGTTATATATGACTATCGTCATATCATAACGATCGAACAGGAGAAGCCGCGATGGCCGCAAGCCCCGATCCCGTCGTCATCCTTTCCGCCGCCCGCACGCCGCTTGGCCGGTTCATGGGCGAACTGTCCCCGTTCAGCGCGCACAAGCTCGGCGCTCATGTGATCGGCGCGGCGCTGGCGCGGGCGAAGCTGGCGCCGGAGCGCATCGACGAGGTCTTCATGGGCAACGTGCTGCCGGCCGGACAGGGCCAGGCGCCGGCGCGGCAGGCCGCGCGGGGCGCCGGATTGCCCGACGCCACCGGCGCCACCACGATCAACAAGGTCTGCGGCTCCGGCATGAAGGCGACCATGCTGGCCCACGACATCATCAACGCCGGCTCGGCCGATATCGTGCTGTCCGGCGGCATGGAGAGCATGAGCAACGCGCCCTATCTGCTGGCGAAAGCCCGCGGCGGCTATCGCGCCGGCCATGACCGGATCATCGATCACATGATGATGGACGGTCTGGAAGACGCCTACGAGACCGGCCGCTCGATGGGCGACTTCGGCGAGGCCACCGCGGAGGCCTATCAGTTCACCCGCAAGGACCAGGACGCTTACGCGATGGAGACGCTGAGCCGCGCCCGCAAGGCGGTCGAGAGTGGCGCGTTCAGCGCCGAGATCGCGCCGGTCACGCTCACCGAAAAGACCGGCCCGCGCGTCATCGCCAATGACGAACATCCGCTCAAGGTGGACCCTGCAAAAATTCCCGGATTGAAGCCGGCGTTCCGCGCCAACGGCACGATCACGCCGGCCGCCTCCTCCGCCAATGCCGACGGCGCCGCGGCGCTCATCCTGGCCAAGCGGTCGCTCGCCGACCGCGACGGCCTGCCGGTGCTCGCCGAGATCAAGGGCCACGCCACCCACAGCCAGGAACCGCAATGGTTCACCACCGCGCCGATCCCGGCGATCCGCAAGCTGCTCGATAAAGTCGGCTGGAGCGTCGGCGACGTCGATCTGTTCGAGATCAACGAGGCGTTCGCGGTGGTGGCGATGGCGGCGCAGAAGGATCTCGGCATCCCCAGGGAAAAGCTCAACGTCAATGGCGGCGCCTGCGCGCTCGGCCACCCGATCGGCGCCACCGGCGCGCGGCTGATCGTGACGCTGCTGCATGCGCTGGAGGCGCGCAACCTGAAGCGCGGCGTCGCCGCCTTGTGCATCGGCGGCGGCGAAGCCACCGCGATCGCCGTCGAGCGTATCGTTCGCTGATCTCGAAGGAAGAGCTGCGGCGGCCGAATATAGCCGCCCGTCACAGGCTAATAGTTGGTCGCCGTCTTCTGGTTCGGAATACCGTCGATCGGGCATTCGTCGGTGCCGACCGTCGGGCGGGTCATCGCCTCGACCATCTCGCGGGTGCCTTCGGGATCGGCGATCCACTTGGCGTAGAAGTCGTACGGACAGGTCGCAACGCCCTTCGCGCCGTCGCCGGAGTTGATCATGCCGGTGTAGCCGCGGTGCAGCAGCTTGAAGAGGTGGTTCTGCGACTGGCCGTTGCGGCGGGCGTCGCGGATCAGATGTTTCGACAGCGCCGCGTACTGGATGCCGTTCTCCTCCTCGCCGGTCTCGCCCAGCGTGCGGCCGTCGAAGCCGATGATCGCGGAGTGGCCGAAGTAGGAATAGACGCCGTCGAAGCCGGCGGCATTGGCGACCGCGACATAGACGTTGTTGGCCCAGGCCATCGCCTTGGAGATCAGGACCTGCTGTTCCTTGGCCGGATACATGTAGCCCTGGCAGCGCACGATCAGTTCGGCGCCCTTCATGGCGCAGTCGCGCCAGATCTCCGGATAGTTGCCGTCGTCGCAGATGATCAGGCTGACCTTCAGGCCCTTCGGGCCTTCGGAGACATAGGTGCAGTTGCCGGGATACCAGCCCTCGATCGGCACCCACGGCATGATCTTGCGGTACTTCTGGACGATCTCGCCCTTGTCGTTCATCAGGATCAGCGTGTTGTACGGCGCCTTGTGCGGATGCTCCTCGTGGCGCTCGCCGGTGAGCGAGAACACGCCCCAGACTTTCGACTTGCGGCAGGCTTCGGCAAAGATTTCGGTCTCGTCGCCCGGCACCGACGAGGCCGTCTCGTACATCTCCTTGGAGTCGTACATGATGCCGTGGGTGGAATATTCCGGGAAGATCACGAGATCCATGCCCGGCAGGCCGAGCTTCATGCCCGCGATCATGTCGGCGATGTTGCGGGCGTTGTCGAGCACCTCGGCCTTGGTGTGCAGGCGCGGCATCTTGTAATTGACGACGGCGACGCCGACCGTGTCGTTGCTGGAGGAAATGTCACCGTGGAGCATGGGATCGCCTCTCGTTCGGGTTCGGGTTTGACGGATCGCGCTTCAGTGGCTGATCATCCAGGGCCGTGCGGTCGGAAAGCCCTTGGCGCCGCTCTTTGATCTTGGTCACCAGCCGGGCCGGCTTCTTGCTCGAACAGCAGCCGCAGCCGGGGCCGTGCGCGGCCTTGTATTCGGCTGATGTCTTCGGCGCGTGGGCGCTGCGCTCGTTGGTGGCGATGGCCTTGCGCTTGTCCGACGGCATGCAGAAGAACGCCGGCGCGGTCAGGATCACGCGCGGCGCTTCAGCGTCGCATCGCGGGCAGTCCTGCGGATCGTCGCATTCGGCCATCGGCCGCATGTCCGTGAACGGGCCGCAATCGTTGCAGAGATATTCGTAGACGGGCATCTGGTTTCCTCGCGCGAATTTTTCGGAATCAGATGTCGCGATGGCGGATGCGGGGCGGCCGGCACGCATGCTGCCGTCCCGCATCCTTCTCGCGCAGGGATTACTTGTCCGGCGAGATCGGCATCTGGATGTCGCCCGTGATGTGTTTGATCGGACCCGCCGACGACGGCATGATGTCGAAGTCGAAGATTTCCGTCGGCAGCCACAGCGTGGCGCAGGCGTTGGGCACGTCGACGACGCCGGAGATGTGGCCCTGGCACGGCGCGGTGCCGAGGATCGAATAGGCCTGCGCGCCGGAGTAGCCGAACTTCTTCAGATATTCGATCGCGTTCAAGCAGGCCTGGCGGTAGGCGATGTGGACGTCGAGGTAATGCTGCTTGCCGGCCTCGTCGACCGAGATGCCTTCGAAGATCAGATAGTCCTTGTAGTTCGGCGTGATCGGCGACGGCTTGAACACGGGATTCTTGATGCCGTATTTGGCGACGCCGTCCTTGATGATGTCGACCTTGATATGCAGCCAGCCGGCCATTTCGATCGCGCCGCAGAAGGTGATCTCGCCGTCGCCCTGGCTGAAGTGCAGATCGCCCATCGAGAGGCCGCCGCCCGGCACATAGACCGGGAAGAAGATCTTCGAGCCGCGCGACAGATCCTTGATGTCGCAATTGCCGCCATGCTCGCGCGGCGGCACGGTGCGGGCGCCCTCGGCGCCGACCTTGGCCTTGGCGTCGCCCTTGGCCTGGCCGGCATGCGCGGTCGCGGCGAACGGCGGATTGGCAAGGCCCGGCACGCGGGTCGGATTGGTCGCGATCAGCGCGTTCTCGCGCTCGTTCCAGGTCGCGAGCAGTTTCGGATCGGGCAGACAGCCGATCAGGCCGGGATGGATCAGGCCGGCAAAATTCACGCCGGGAATGTGGCGCGACGAGGTGTAGAGGCCCTTGATGTCCCAGATCGACTTCTGCGCCAGCGGGAAATGATCGGTCAGGAAGCCGCCGCCGTTCTGCTTGGAGAAGAAGCCGTTGAAACCCCACAGGCTTTCCTTCAGCGGACCGACGTCGAGCAGGTCGACCACCAGCAGATCGCCGGGCTCGGCGCCCTTGACGCCGATCGGGCCGGACAGGAAATGCACGATCGACAGATCGATGTCGCGCACGTCGTCGGCGGAATCGTTGTTCTTGATGAAGCCGCCGGTCCAGTCATAGGTCTCGATGATGAAATCGTCGCCCGGGTTGACCCACGAAACCATCGGGATGTCGGGATGCCACCGATTGTGGATCTTGTCGTTGTCGTAGGCCGACTGCGAAAGATCGACCTTGATCAGTGTCTCTGGCATCAGATGCTCCCCTTTTTACCAGTCAATTTGCTGTTCACTTCCCGGACTTCTTAAACCGACAGATATTTCGACACTTGCGCGGCATCGACGCTGTCGCGCGGGTCGTCGCGGACGATCTCGCCGTTCTCGATGACGAGCACGCGGTCGGCGATATCGAGCGCAAAACTCAGCACCTGTTCGGAGACGACGATCGACAGGCCGCGCTCGTCGCGGATGCGCTTCAGCGTGCGCGCCATGTCCTTGATGATGGACGGCTGGATGCCCTCGGTCGGCTCGTCGAGCAGCAGCACTTTCGGCTTGGTGGCGAGCGCGCGGGCGATCGCGAGCTGCTGCTGCTGTCCGCCGGAGAGATTGCCGCCGCGGCGGCCCTTCATCTCCAGCAGCACCGGAAACAGTTCGTAGATGTCCTCAGGCACTTCCGTGCCGCCGGACACGACCAGGCCGGTCTCGATGTTCTCCTTCACCGTCATGGTCGAGAAGATCATGCGGCCCTGCGGCACATAGGCGAGGCCCTTGGCGACGCGCTCGTAGCTCGGCAGCGCGCTGAGCTCGGCGCCGTTCATGCTGACCGAACCGCTCTTGGTCGGCAGGATGCCCATCAGCGACTTCATCAGCGTGGTCTTGCCCATGCCGTTGCGGCCCATGATCGCGACGATCTCGTTGGGCGCGACCGAGACGTTGAGGCCGTGCAGCACCTCGCTCTGGCCGTAGGCGACGTGAAGATCCGAAATAGCCAGCATCGATGGCTCCTAAGCTTGCTTCACCTCTCCCCGACGGGGAGAGGTCGGCGCGCAGCGCCGGGTGAGGGGCTGCAGATCATCTGAGAGAGCAAGACCCCTCACCCGGAACGCATCTGACGATGCGTTCCGACCTCTCCCCGGTGGGGAGAGGTGGACGGAGATCGCCTCGCTTGCTTGCTGTTTACTCGCCATCCGTCAGTGCCCCAGATAGACTTCAATGACCTTCGGATCGTTCTTGACCTTTTCCATCGTCCCCTCGGACAGGATCTGGCCCTGGTGCAGCACGGTGACCTTGTGGGCGATGTCCTCGACGAATTTCATGTCGTGCTCGATCACCAGCACCGAACGGTCCTTGATGATGCGGTTGAGCAGTTCGGCGGTCTTGGCGCGCTCGGACACGCTCATGCCGGCGACGGGTTCGTCGAGCATCAGAAGGTCCGGGTCCTGGATCAGCAGCATGCCGATCTCGAGCCACTGCTTCTGGCCATGGCTCAGCTCGTCGGCAAAGGTGTGGAGCCGGTCCTTCAGGAAGATCATTTCCGCGACCTCGTCGACCCGTTCCTTCACCGCCGCGTCACGCTGGAATGTCAGCGAACCGAACACGGTGCGGCCGCGCGGATAGGAAATCTCGAGATTCTCGAACACGGTGAGATCTTCGAACACCGACGGCGTCTGGAATTTGCGCCCGACGCCGGCCTGCACGATCTCGTTCTCCTTCAGCTTCGTCAGCTCCTTGCCGCGAAACTGAATCGACCCCGACGTGGCGCGCGTCTTGCCGCAGATCAGGTCGAGCACCGTGGTCTTGCCGGCGCCGTTCGGGCCGATGATGACGCGGATCTCGTTTTCCTCGACATAGAAGGACAGATCGTTGACCGCCTTGAAGCCGTCGAAGGAAACGGTGAGCGCTTCGACCGCGAGCAGGAATTCCTTGGGCTGGTGACCGATGAGCATGACCTATCTCCTCACTCCGCCGGCGCGCCGTCGGCGACGGAAGTGTCGCTCCAGCCGTTCTTGGGTTTCGGTTTGCGCATCGCCAGCAACCGGTCGATGCGCGGCTGCACGTAGTCCTGCCAGAGGCCGGACAGGCCGTTCGGGAAGGCGAGCACACAGGCGATGAACAGCGCGCCGAGGCCGAACAGCCAGAGCTGCGGGAAGGATTCCGAGAGGCTGGTCTTGGCGAAGTTCACCAGCAGCGCGCCCCACACCGCGCCGAAGATCGACATCCGGCCGCCGACCGCGGTGTAGATCACCATCTCGATCGACGGCACGATGCCGACAAAGGACGGCGACATGAACCCGACATTGAGCGCGAACATCGCGCCGCCGATCGCGGCGAACACCGCGGCCATGCAGAAGGCGAAGATCTTGAAGTTGGCGACGCTGTAGCCGGAGAAGCGGACGCGGTCTTCCTGTTCGCGCATCGCGACCAGGATACGGCCGAGCTTGGTCAGGCGGATGAACTGCGCGATGCCGATGCAGGCGAACAGCAGCACCACTTCGACGAAGTACAGGATGACCTTGGCGTGGTCGGGCCGGATGTCCCATCCCTTGAGGGTGCGCAGGTCGGTCATGCCGTTGATGCCGCCGGTGTAGCCCTGCTGCCCCACGATCAGGATGGTCAGGATCGCGGCGACGGCCTGGGTGATGATCGCGAAGTAGGTGCCGCCGACGCGGCGCTTGAACATCGCGGTGCCGATGATCAGCGCGAACAGGCCGGGCACCAGGATGATGGCGAGAATGGTGAAGGTGAGACTGTGGAACGGCTGCCAGAACAGCGGCAGCGAGGTGATCTGGTTCCAGTCCATGAAGTCAGGGATGCCGGGCGTCGACTGGATCTTGGTGTTCTCGACGCTGGAGGCTTCCAGCTTGAGGAACATCGCCATGCAGTAGCCGCCGAGGCCGAAGAACACGCCCTGCCCCAGGCTCAGAATGCCGCCATAGCCCCAGCACAGCACCAGCCCGATCGCGACAAAGGCGTAGGTCAGATATTTCGCGACCAGGTTGAGGCGAAACACATCCAGCGACAGCGGCAGGATCACGAACAGGACCAGAGCCAGGGCAACGAAGCCGATCAGCTCGGACCGATTGAAGAAGCGTGACGTGATGATCATGAACTTGCCTGCTTCCGTTATTTGCGGACTTTGAGGGCGAACAGACCTTGCGGCCGCAGCATCAGGATTCCGACCACGGCGAGCAGCGTGAGCACCTTGGCCATCGAGCCCGACATGAAGAATTCCAGCGTCGACTGGGTCTGCGAGATCGAGAAGGCGGAAGCGATGGTACCGAGCAGGCTGGCAGCGCCGCCGAACACGACCACGAGGAAGGTGTCGACGATGTAGAGCTGGCCCGATGTCGGCCCGGTCGAGCCGATCATGGTGAAGGCGCTTCCGGCGACGCCGGCGATGCCGCAGCCTAACCCGAAGGTGTAACGATCGACCTTCTCGGTATTGATGCCGACGGCGCCGGCCATGATGCGGTTCTGCACCACGGCGCGGACCTGGCGGCCCCAGCGGGATTTGTACATGACGTAAGCGACAGCGACGGTGATCAACAGGGTCAGGCCCATCACGAAGATGCCGTTGATCGGGACCTCGATGCGAGTCGGTGACCTTGAGCGAACCCAGCATCCATTGCGGCAGCTCGACGCCGACTTCGCGCGGGCCGAACACCGAGCGATAGGTCTGCTGCAGGATCAGGCTCAGGCCCCAGGTGGCGAGCAGCGTATCGAGCGGTCTCTTGTAGAGATGCCGTATCAGCGCCCATTCGACCAGCATCCCGAGCGCACCCGACGCCAGAAACGCGAGCGCCATCGCGAGGAAGAAGTATCCGGAGAACAGGGAAGGCAAATAATGCTGGAACGTATTCGACGTCATCCAGGTGACGTAGGCGCCGAGGATCATGAACTCGCCATGCGCCATGTTGATGACGCCCATCTGGCCGAAGATGATCGCAAGACCGAGCGCCATCAGCACGTAGACGGAGAACAGGATCAGGCCCGCAAAGCCCTGCATGACGAAGATGGAGCCGAGATCGCCAATCGAATAGTCGCCGAACATCTGACTTCTCCGTCGAGAGGATAAGGTCCCCGCGTCGCGAAAGAATTCGCGACGCGGGGTCGTCAAGCGCGGATTGACGGTCCACGCCAGGGAGCTGGTGCTCGGAGAGAAGTGCGAAACGTTCCGCTACGCTTACTGGTAGCCCTTCGGGAACGGATCGGGCTCGACCAGATCGGCGGTCTCGAAGATCAGTTCGAACTGGCCATCGAGCTTGGCCTTGCCGACGCGAGTCTTCGACCAGAGGTGATGGTTTTCGTGGATACGCACGTAGCCTTCGGGCGCGCCCTTGAATTCGACACCGGTCGAGGCGGCAGCGATCTTGTCGATGTCGAAGCTGCCGGCCTTCTCGACCGTTAATTTCCACAGCCACGGGCCGAGATAGGCAGCCTGCGTCACGTCGCCGATCACGGTCTTTTCGCCCCACATCTTCTTGAAGGCGGCGACGAATTCCTTGTTGTTGGCGTTGTCGAGCGACTGGAAGTACTTCATGCAGGCATAGGCGCCCGCGATGTTCTCGCCGCCGATGCCGTCGATTTCGTCCTCGGTCACCGAGATCGTCAGCAGCGCCTGCTTGGAGAGATCGATGCCGGCCGCCTTGAGCTGCTTGTAGAAGGCGACGTTGGAACCGCCGACCACGTCGGTGAAGATCACGTCGGGCTTGGTGAGCTTGATCTTGTTGATGACCGAATTGAACTGCGTGGAGCCGAGCGCGTAATATTCCTCGCCGACGACCTTGCCCTTCAGCACGTTCTCGACGTGCTTGCGCGCGATCTTGTTCGAGGTGCGCGGCCAGATGTAATCCGAGCCGATGAAGAAGAACGATTTTGCGTTCTTCTCCTTGGCGATCCAGTTGAGGCCGGCGAGGATCTGCTGGGTGGCTTCCTGGCCGGTGTAGATGACGTTCTTGGACTGCTCGAGGCCTTCATAGAAGGTCGGGTAATAGAGCATGCCGTTGTACTGCTCCATGACCGGCAGCACCGCCTTGCGCGATGCCGAGGTCCAGCAGCCCATGATCGCCGCGACCTTGTCGTTGACGAGCAGCTTCTTGGCCTTTTCGGCGAAGGTCGGCCAGTCGCTGGCGCCGTCTTCCTGGATGAACTTGATCTTGCGCCCGAGCACGCCGCCCATCGCGTTGATCTGTTCGATGGCGAGCTTTTCGGCCTGGATCGAACCGGTTTCCGAAATCGCCATCGTGCCGGTGGCCGAGTGCAGGATGCCGACGGTCACTTCAGTATCGGTCACCGCTAGTCCGGTCGTATTGACCGTTGCGGTTGCAGGACCGGCCCCGAACGAGGGCCGCGGAAGCATCGAAATGAACGGCAGCGCCGCCGCACCCATCAGCAGTTTGCGGCGAAGCGGCGACTGCAGGCCCTTGTTTGGATCGTCTGACATGAGCACCCCATTTTTGGTTCGAGAACGCTTATTGGTCAGGCGAGGATTGCCTAGAATTGTGCACTGCACTGATACGCAAGATCGCGTATACTGCACCGCAAAATAGCGACGTAGGCTGGTACGGGGTTTGCTGGCTACGTATGGAGACCAGTCGGACCGGGCAGGAGCAGTAAAGTGGCAGGGCGGCAGCGGATCGACCGCGTCAGGCGCCAATATAATCAGTGGGTTGCGAACCAGACGCTGGAAGACTATGCGCTGCGTTTCACCGCCAAGAGCGCCCGGCGATGGTCGGCCGCCCGCGTCGCCAACACCGCCCTCGGCGCCATCTCCTTCCTCGCGCTGGAAGCGATCGGCGGCACGATTACGCTCAATTACGGTGCAGCCAACGCCACCGCCGCCATCCTCGTCGTCAGCGTCATCATCTTCCTTTGCGGACTGCCGATCGCCTACCATGCCGCCAAGTGCGGCATCGATATCGACCTGCTGACCCGCGGCGCAGGCTTCGGCTATATCGGCTCGACCATCACGTCGCTGATCTATGCTTCCTTCACCTTCATCTTCTTCGCGCTCGAAGCGGTCATCATGGCAGCCGCGCTGGAGATGTGCTTCGGCATCCCGCGCCCGCTCGGCTATCTCATCAGCGCCGTGGTCATCATCCCCCTGGTGATCTACGGCATCACCTTGATCAGCCGCTTCCAGCTATGGACGCAACCGATCTGGGTCGTGCTCCACATCCTCCCCTTCGCGGCGATTGCCTGGGCCAACCCGCATTCGTTCACCGAGTGGCGTAAATTCGCCGGCGAACATGGCGACCCGACCGGCCATCTCGACCTGCTGCTGTTCGGCACCGCGGCGTCCGTCGTGTTCTCGCTGGTGGCGCAGATCGGCGAACAGGTCGACTTCCTGCGGTTCCTGCCGCGCGACCGCCGCACCTCGCGGACCTCGTGGTGGATCGCCCTGCTGAGCGCCGGCCCCGGCTGGATCATCTTCGGCGCGCTCAAACTGCTGGTCGGCTCCTTCCTCGCCTACTTCGCGCTCAGCCATGGCGTCACCAACGAACAGGCGGCCGACCCGGCGCACATGTATCTCGAAGCGTTTCGGTATGTGCTGTCGCAGCCCGATCTCGCGCTGGCGCTGACCGGCACCTTCGTCATTCTCTCGCAGGTCAAGATCAACGTCACCAACGCCTATGCCGGCTCGATCGCGTGGTCGAACTTCTTCTCGCGGCTGACGCACAGCCATCCCGGCCGCGTGGTCTGGCTGGTGTTCAACGTCATGGTGGCGCTGCTGCTGATGGAAATCGGCGTCTACAAGGCGCTGGAGCAGACGCTGGCGCTCTACTCCAACGTCGCGATCGCCTGGGTCGGCGCGCTGGTCGCCGACCTCGTCATCAACAAGCCGCTGGGCTTGCGTCCGCAGCACATCGAGTTCAAGCGCGCGCATCTCTACGACATCAATCCGGTCGGCGTCGGCGCCATGCTGATCGCGACCATCGTCTCGATCTCGGCGTTCTACGGCCTGTTCGGACCGACCGCGAAGGCGCTGTCGGCCTTCGTGGCGCTGGCGGTCGCCTTCATCACCGCGCCGCTGATCGCATGGGCCACCGACGGCAAATACTACATCGCGCGCAAGCCCAAGCGCAGCTGGCAGAATCTCGAAGCGATCCAGTGCTGCATCTGCGAGCATTCGTTCGAGCCGGAGGACATGGCCTCCTGCCCCGCCTATGCCGGCCCGATCTGTTCGCTGTGCTGTTCGCTCGACGCGCGCTGCCACGATCTCTGCAAGCCGCATGCGCGGATCGGCGCGCAGGTGTCGGAGACGCTGGGCAAGATGCTGCCGGAGCCGATCTACGCCCGGATCAACTCGCAGTTCGGGCATTATGTCGGGGTGTTCGCGGTGTCCGCGGGCCTCGTCGGGCTGACGCTCGGGCTGATCTATCTGCAGACCTCGGCGACGATTGCGGTCGACAATCTGCCGCTGTCCGACGTGCTGTGGAAGGTGTTCTTCGCGCTCACCATCATCATCGGCGTGGTGGCGTGGCTGTTCGTGCTGGCGCAACAAAGCCGCCGCGCGGCGGAAGCGGAAACGCGGCGGCAGACCACGCTGCTGATCCAGGAAATCGACGCCCACAAGCGCACCGACGCCGAACTGCAGCGCGCCAAGGAAGTCGCGGAATCCGCCAATCTCGCCAAGAGCCGCTACGTCGTCGGCCTGAGCCATGAACTGCGTTCGCCGCTGAACGCGATCTCCGGCTACGCGCAACTGCTGGAACAGGATTCCAGCCTCAACACCAAGCCGCGCGACCAGGTGCGTGTCGTGCGCCGCAGCGCCGATCACCTGTCGGGGCTGATCGACGGCATTCTGGATATTTCCAAGATCGAGGCCGGCCGGCTCTATCTGTCGCGTGACGAGGTGCGCCTGAGCGAATTCCTCGACCAGCTCGTCGGCATGTTTCGCGTTCAGGCCACCGCCAAGGGCATCGATTTCGTGTTCCGGCGGCCTTCGATCCTGCCCGTCGTCGTCTATGCCGACGAAAAGCGCCTGCGTCAGGTTCTGATCAATCTGCTTTCGAACGCGCTGAAATTCACCCAGACCGGCAGCGTGCAGTTCGTCGTGCATTACCGCAGCCCGGTCGCCGAGTTCGAGATCATCGACACCGGCCCCGGCATCCAGTCAAGCGATCTCGAACGCATCTTTGCGCCGTTCGAACGCGGCGCGCTCGGCGTGTCGCAGCCGCAGACCGGAACTGGTCTCGGGCTGACCATCAGCCGGCTGCTCGCCGGCGTCATGGGCGGCGATATCCGGGTGACGAGCGAGGTCGGCACCGGCAGCACGTTCCGCGTCAAGATCCTGCTCTCCGAAGTCACCAACCCGACGCAGATTGCGCCGGTCGGCGCGCCGATCTTCGGCTATCACGGCCCGCGCAAGACGATCCTGATCACCGACGACGATCCGACCCAGCGCGACCTCTTGCGCGAGGTGCTGACGCCGCTCGGCTTCATCCTGCTCAGCGCGCCCGACGGCGCCGGCTGCCTCGCGCTGGCGCAGCATTGCCGGCCGGATTTGTTCCTGCTCGATATCTCGATGGCCGGCATGGACGGCTGGACGGTGGCGGAGACCTTGCGTGCGAGCGGCCACCATCAGGCCCGCATCCTGATGGTATCGGCGAGCGCGCTGGAAGCGCATGGCGCGCCGCTGGCGCAGCCGTTCCACGACGGCTACCTGATGAAGCCGATCGATATTCCAAAACTGCTGGAGACGATCCGGCAATTGCTCAGGATCGAATGGCAATACGAGGCCGAGCCGGCGCCCCCGCCGCGCTGGAAGCCGGAAACGGGTTCTCGGCCGCCGGTGAAACATGTCGAGGAACTGATCGGCCTCGGGCAGCTCGGCTATATCAGGGCGATCCAGGTCAAGCTGGACGAGATCGGCCAGGATTACCCCGAACATGCCGACTTCGTGTCGCAAATGCGTGGCTTGATCGACCGCTTCGATCTCGACCAGTACATGGCGACCCTGAAAACATTGCACAGCTATGATCACTGAATCCAAAAAGCGCGACGTCGCCCTCATCGTCGATGATTCGCCGGAGACGCTGCGGCTGCTCACCGACGCGCTCGACGGCGCCGGCATGACGGTGATGGTCGCGCTGGACGGCGCAGCGGCGATGCGGATCGTCGACCAGATCACGCCCGACATCGTGCTGCTCGACGCGGTCATGCCCGGCCTCGACGGTTTTGAAACCTGCAGGCGGCTGAAGCGCGACGCCGGCCTCGACCACGTTCCGATCATCTTCATGACCGGGCTCGCCGAAACCGAGCATATCGTGCGCGGGCTGGAAGCCGGCGGCGTCGATTACGTCACCAAGCCGATCGCGGTCGAGGAGATGCTGGCGCGCATCCGCGTCCATCTCGCCAATGCGCGGCTGACGCAGAGCGCGCGCGCCGCGCTCGACGTTTCCGGCCGCTATCTGCTCGCCGTCAACGCCGTGGGCAAGATCATGTGGGCGACGCCGCAGGCGCAGAAACTGCTGTCGGATGCGCTCACTCCTGACAGCGACGACAATGTCGTGCTGCCCGACCCGATCCCGCAATGGCTGGACCAGGCCCGCAAGGGCAAGGCCGGGTCGAAAGCCGCGATCATGACCGCGCTTCCCGGCAACGAGCAGCTCCGGCTGCAATATATGGGCATGCACGGCGCCAACGAATTCCTGCTGCGGCTCGCCAAGGACACGGCTACCGAGACGCCGTCGGAATTCTCCAGCGAACTCGGCCTGACGACGCGCGAGGGCGAAGTGCTGTCGTGGCTGTCAAAAGGCAAGACCAACCGCGACATCGCGCAGATCCTGGGCCTCTCCCCGCGCACCGTCGACAAGCACCTCGAACAGATCTACTCGAAACTCGGCGTCGAGAACCGAACCGCCGCGGCGGCCATCGCCGTCAACGCCAAGCACCGGAAATCCTGACGCGACATTTCCAGCGTTTCGTGGCTCGGCAATAAGTGTGGCAGCGCCGGCTTCGTCGGTCGGGCAGGCTCAGGACGTTGGGCTGCTCACGTGATTGCAGCCGCCGCGTCAGATCGCGACGCGGGCCGCGCTATACTCGAACAGCCAGTCATACCGCGCCTTCACCCGGTCTTCCTGCCATTCGCGATCGACATAGGCTTGCGCTCCGGCGGCTTCCGCCAGCGTTGGATTGTGGAAACGTTTGGCATTCTCCGCCGAGCCCCGCACGATCTTCGTCGTTCGCTCGATGCGGGCGGCCTCGTAGCGCTGCAGGGCCGCTTGCGGCGCATCGTATTTTTCGAGACAGCGCGCCAGCACAAGCCCGTCCTCCAGCGCCATGTTGGCGCCCTGGGCGAGGAACGGCAGCGTCGGATGGCAGGCGTCGCCGAGCAGGGTGACGCGGCCGCTCGTCCATCTCGGCAGCGGATCGCGCCCGATCAGCGCCCATTTGTAGGGCGTGTCGATATGGCGGATGATCTCGTGAATGTCCGGATGCCAGCCGCTGAAGTCGGCGGCGCATTCCTCGCGCGAGCCGGCGTCGGTCCAGGATTCTCCCTTCCAGTCGTCGCGCTCCACGATGCCCACGAAGTTGAGAAGCTCGCCGCGCCGCAGCGGATACATCACCACGTGCCCGCCCGGGCCGATCCAGTTGGTGCCAACCGCCGCGCGCAGCCGCTCCGGAAGCCGCGCCATCGGCACCAGCCCGCGCCAGGCCATGCAGCCCGTGAACTGCGGACGATCCGGACCGAACATCGCCTGGCGCACGGCCGAATGCACGCCGTCCGCGCCGACCAGGATGCTCGCGGTGGACGACGATCCATCGGCGAACGATAATTTCACGCCGTTCATCGGATTGACGGAAGCCCGTGCAGCGCGCGCCGGTTCTGATCGCGTCGGGCGCTTTGCTGCGAACGGCGTCGAACAGCAGGCCATGCAGATCGGCGCGGTGGATCATCAGGTAGGGATGGCCGTAGCGTTCGACCGACGCGGCGCCGAGGTCGAACAATTTCCAGGTCTGCCCCGTGCTCCAGAGCCGGATCTGCTTTCCGGTCGGCTCGCAGCCGATTCTTCGCGCGGCATCGAGAACGCCGAGCTGGTCCAGCACTTCAGTGCCATTGGCGCTGATCTGCAATCCCGCGCCGATCTCCGCCAACACCGACGCCTGCTCGTAAACCTCGACGTCAAATCCACGCTCGAGCAGCGCCAGCGCCGCCGCCAGGCCGCCGATCCCTCCCCCCGCGATCGCGATGCTGATCTGCTTGCTCACGCTGTTCTTCCTCATTGCTCCCGCCACAATTCCTCGAACGCCTCTTACCCCGTTTTCCGGGCGCTGGGGATGACAGTCCGTGCGAAGCGTTGCTGTTAGTCAGTTTTCCCGCGTTATGGATTTGACCCTCGCGGAGGCAGTATCCATATGCAGGCAGAAGAATATGGAAGCCCGCCGCTTCAAACAAACCGCAGCCGGGTCTCCCATGCGGTAACATTCACGCAAATGGCTTCGCTTGGAGCGTCATGACCACATTGTCCATCCTTGATCTTGTCCGCGTTACCGAAGACACCGATGCGCGCGGCGCCCTCGACAATGCCCGCGACGTTGCGGTTCATGCGGAAGCCTGGGGCTACCGCCGCATCTGGGTGGCGGAACATCACAACATGCCGGGCATCGCCAGCGCCGCGACGTCGGTCGTTATCGGTCACATCGCAGCCGGAACGAAATCGATCCGTGTGGGCGCGGGCGGCATCATGCTTCCCAACCATGCACCCTATGTTATCGCCGAGCAGTTCGGGACGCTTGCGCGGCTGTTTCCAGGCCGCATCGACCTGGGGCTTGGCCGCGCGCCCGGGACCGACCAACTCACATTGCGCGCTCTGCGCCGCACGCCCGAGTCCGCTGAAAACTTCCCGCAGGACGTTCTCGAGGTGCAGGCCTTCCTGGCGCCGGCCGGTCCCAATCAGCGTATTCGGGCCATCCCGGCGGCGGGAACGGAAGTGCCGTTGTGGATTCTGGGATCGAGCAATTTTGGCGCGATGCTGGCGGCCGAACTCGGGCTTCCCTATGCCTTCGCCTCGCATTTCGCGCCCGAATTGCTGATCCCTGCGCTGCAGATCTACCGCAGCCGCTTCAAGCCTTCCGAGCAGCTTGAGCGTCCCTACGCGATGGTTGGCGTCAACATCATCGCCGCCGGCAGCGACGACGAGGCGCGCCGGCTGGCGACGACCCAGCAGATGTCATTCACGAACATCTTCCGCGGCGCGCGCGGCCTGAGCCAGCCGCCGATCGACGACATCGAGAGCTACTGGTCGCCTGCCGAAAAAGCGCAGGCGACGAGCATGCTGGCGCGCTCCATCGTCGGTTCACCGGATACGGTTCGTGCGGGCATTGATGCGCTTGTTGCGGAAACAGGGGCCGACGAGCTCATGATCGTGTCCGATGTTTACGATCACGCAAAGCGGCTACGCTCCTTCGAGCTGATCGCCGGCGTCGCAGGATCGCCGGCTGATCCACCAGGTTAAATGCGGCAGCGCTGGCTGGGGCGGGAGGGATCGAACCTCCGAATGGCGGAATCAAAATCCGCTGCCTTACCGCTTGGCTACGCCCCAACAGGCTGAACCGGAACGCGCGCGGAAAGCGCCCTTGCGAACCGGTTCGGACAGTGCCCGGTCTATAGAGGGAAACAGGCCATTTCAACAGGCTGGAATCCGGAAATTTCGTCCGAAATCCGGGCCTGGACGTCACACTTTATTATAGGAGCGCCCGCGCGAACTTCCCGGCCCGGTTTGCGCCCCCCGGCCGCGGGCAGCGGTAGTGCCCAAGGGAGTGTTGAGAGAACCCCGGTTTCGTGGGAATACGGGCTGCCCCGTTCCCGCCAAAGCGAGATTTCGTCATGACTTACCGTGCACCGATCTCCGACATCCTGCTCGCGCTCAACCATGGCGCCGGGCTGCAGGCGGCCGTGAAGGCCGGCCATTATGGCGACTTCGACGGCGACATCACCGCGGCCGTGCTGGAGGAAGCCGGCAAATTCGCCGGCGACGTGCTGGCGCCGCTCAATCGTGTCGGCGACGAGCACGGCATCAAGCTGGAAGACAACAAGGTGACGACCGCGCCGGGCTGGCCGGATGCCTATCAGCGCTGGATCGCCGCCGGCTGGAACGCGGTGTCGGGCCCGGAAGGTTTTGGCGGCCAGGGCCTGCCGATGGCGATCAACGCCGCCTGCACCGAAATCTGGAGCGCCTCGAACGTCGCCTTCGGCCTCTGCCCGCTGCTCACGCTTTCCGCCATCGAGGCGCTCGACGCCCATGGCAGCGAGGAACTGAAGAAGATCTATCTGGAAAAGCTGGTCTCCGGCGAATGGACCGGCACCATGCAGCTGACCGAGCCGCAAGCGGGCTCCGATGTCGGCGCGCTGCGCACCCGCGCCGAGCGGGCGGAAGACGGCAGCTACCGCATCAAGGGCACAAAAATCTTCATCACCTATGGCGACCACGACATGACCGATAACATCGTGCATTTCGTGCTGGCCCGCCTGCCCGACGCGCCCGCGGGCACCAAGGGCATTTCGCTGTTTCTCATTCCGAAATTCATGGTCAATGCCGACGGCTCGCTCGGCGCGCGCAACGACATCCATCCCTCCGGCGTCGAGCACAAGCTCGGCATGCACGCCTCCCCCACCTGCACCATGACGATGGGCGACAAGGGCGGCGCGGTCGGCTACCTGATCGGCGAGGAAAATCGCGGCATGCTCTGCATGTTCACGATGATGAACCAGGCCCGCCTCGGCGTCGGCCTCGAAGGCGTCGGCATTGCCGACCGCGCCTACCAGCAGGCGCTGGCCTTTGCGCAGGAACGCAAACAGGGCCGCGCCGTCGGCAAAAAGGGCGACGGGCTCGACCCGATCATCGTGCATCCCGACGTCAAGCGCATGCTGTTGCAGATGCGCAGCATGACCGCCGCCGCGCGCTCGATCTGCTACGCCACGGCGGTCGCGCTCGACGTCTCCGTGCGCGCCAAGGACGCCAAGGTGCGGGCCGAGGCCGCCGCGCGCGGCGCGCTGCTGACGCCGATCGCAAAAGCGTTCTCCACCGACATCGGCAACGAGGTGAGCTATCTCGGCGTGCAGGTCCACGGCGGCATGGGTTTTATCGAGGAGACCGGCGCCGCGCAGCATTATCGCGACGCGCGCATCACCACGATCTATGAGGGCACCAACGGCATCCAGTCGATCGACCTCGTGACGCGCAAACTCGCGGCCAATGGCGGCGCCTCGGTCTGGGCCCTGCTCGACGAACTCGGCGGCATCGTCAAGCAGGTCGAGGCCTCGAACGATCCGGCGTTCGGCACCACGGGTACAAAACTGCGCGACGCGCTCGGCTCGCTGGAGCGCGCCAGCAAATGGCTGCTGGAGCGCGTGACATCCGCGCCGAACGACGCGCTGGCCGGCGCCACGCCCTATCTGCGCCTGTTCGGCGCGACGCTCGGCGGCTGCATGCTGGCCGGCGAGGCGCTGGCCGCCAAGAGCCATGGCGACAGCGGCGATCCGCAGCGCTACGTGGCGGTGGCGCGGTTCTTTGCCGAGAACATTTCCGTGCAGGCGGGATCGCTGGAGAAAACGGTGACCGACAGCGCGGACGCCGTGAACGGGGCGGACCACGTATTGCTGGGATAGCGCGTTTCGTGCTGTCCTGACCCGACCCGCCTCTGAACCGCCCCACACCACTGCAGGAGCCACCGTCCCGATGTTTGATTTCGATCGCGTAATTAACCGCCGCGGCACGCACGCGTCGAAGTGGGACATGATGGCCAAGCTTTCCGGGATAACAGCGGCGGACGCCATCCCGATGTGGGTTGCCGACATGGATTTTGCGGCGCCTCCCGGCGTGACGGAAGAACTGACCGCCGTCGTGACCCGCGCCGTCCATGGCTATTACGCCGACACCGGAACCTGGGCGAAGGCGCTTGCCGAATGGATGGCGCGCCGGCACGGCCTGACGATCGACCCGGCCTGGGTGAGCCCGACGCCCGGCGTGGTCTCGGGACTGGGCCTCATCCTGCAAGCCGTCACCGAACCCGGCGACGAGGTCGTGGTCTTTCCGCCGGCCTATCATGCGTTCCGAAAGATCATTCTCGCCAATGAGCGGCGCATCCTCGACGCGCAACTGTCGCTGCGTCAGGGCCGTTACGCGATGGACCTCGATGCGCTCGCCGCGAAACTCACGCCGCGCACAAAAATCGTGTTTTTCTGCAGCCCGCATAATCCGGGCGGCACCGTGTGGTCGGTCGAGGAAATCCGCGCGCTCGCCACGTTCTGCGCCGAACGCAACCTGATCCTGGTGTCCGACGAAATCCACTGCGACCTGCTGCTGGGAGGCGCGAAGCATACGCCGACGCTGGCCGCCGCGCCGGAGATCGCCGATCGCCTGATCACCTGCGTCGCCGCCACAAAAACCTTCAATCTCGCCGGCGCCCATGTCGGCGCGTGCGTCACGTCGAACCCGGTGTTGAAACAGAAGATCGATGCGCGGATCGCCGCGAGCGGCCTCGCCTCCTACAACGCCTTCGGCATGGTCGCGACCGAAGCGGCGTGGCGAACCGGCGATGCCTGGCTCGATGCGCTGCTGCCCTATCTCACCGGCAGCCACGATATCCTCAACACCAGGATCGAACGCGCAGCACCAGGCGCACGGTCGATGCGGCTCGACGCAACCTATCTGGCGTGGGTCGATTTTTCCGGCACCGGATTGCCGGCCGAAGACGTCGCGGCAAGGGTCAAGGATCGGGCGCGCATTTACGTCAGCCCCGGTGAGCAATTCGGGCCCGGCGGCGCAACCTGGCTGCGCTTCAACTTCGCCACGCCGCGTCCGATTCTCAACGAGGCGCTCGATCGCCTCGATGACGCATTCAAGGATCTCCGGAAGTAAGTTCCGGTCGCTCGCAAGGATTCCAATACCGCGCGTCGCAAAATGGAACAGCAAGTTCCATGCTGCAGCGCGTGGCATTGAGGCAACACCTCCAGGAAAAGGGCCTATTCAGTCGCTCCCAAGCGTTGCGCATTCACTCCGCAATCCGAACAATGCGCGCTGTCGCGTGCTTGGCTATTGAATTCAGGCTCATGCGGAGCCTTGGGAGGCCGGATCATGGACCCCTGGCGATTGGAAACGAAGGCGCAGCGCCGGATCAACGCATTCGCGAGTGTGGCGCTCGCAAGCTGTGCGCTCGCCTGGCTCGGCCTCGGTTCGGCATCCAGCGGAAACATCCGCACGGCTTCGACCGAGAACACCGGCGCGAAGCCGATCGTGGAACGTCACGAAGCGTCTGCTCCCTTGCGCACGAAGATTCCGCAAGTCATCGCGCTGGCAAGCGCCTCGATCGGCGATGTCGAGATCGCGCCCGTCGCGCTATCGCGGCTGGACAAGGCGTTTACAGCGGCAGCGGACGCCTATCGTTTTGAGCCGATATCGCTGTTCGAGATTTCGCTGACCAATTCCTCCGACGCCCCCTCCGTCGAGGTCGCGACCAACAATACGCCTGATCCCGGAACTCGATCTCGACAACGCCCCGCAAACAATCGGCACCCTCGAGATCAACGAGGAATGCCTGGTCGCGGAGACCTGCATCGACCGGTATCTGTGGGCACTGTATGAGCGGGCGCCGAAGATCGACGCCATCAAGGTGCAAGAGCGCCGGAAGGTGCAGATCAAGCGCAAGGGCAAGACGGTGACCGTCACCCGGACCTTCACCCGGCGGGTCGATGAGGAGTTCGCGTGGAAGGACCCGAAGGCGGCCGATCGGGTCCGCATGCCGATGATGGACTATGTCATCGGCGGCATGGACCGGAGTTTCAAGCTGAAGCTTTTCTACATGCTCTACGCGGCCGAACGGGCCGGACTGCAACCGGGCATCACCAGCGCGTTCCGTGACGACTACCGTCAAGGGATCGCGACCGGCCTGAAGGCCGCGACCAATCGCTCCTACCACGGGGGCAGCCTTCGTGGCGGCTACGGCCGCGGGCTTGCGGCCGACATCGTGAGCGTGAAGGGCAACAGCCGCGCGCAGCGATGGGTCTCGACCGACAAGCTCTGGAAGTGGGTCGACGAGCACGGCAAGGATTTTGGCGTCGGCCGCCCCTACCTCAACCGCGATCCGCCGCATGTGGGGCCGATCGACGGCCAGGAATACGTCTCCCGCCGCGGCAGCGCGAAGACGCAGGAGGCGGAAGCTGCGACCAAGAAGAAGGTCGTCCGGGTCGCCGCGCGGGACGACCGCAGCAAGGCCAAGGCGAAGCCGGCCAAGACCGCCAGGCTTTCAAAGGGCCGGACCATGTAGCCGGCGACGGCGCGCTTCCCGCACTTGGCGGGAAGGCTTGCGAATTCGCGCTCTCGCGGCTCCCGATCGCGCGCGCGAAAAATCTCAGCCGGTGTTCCTGACCGCATTGGCCAGCATGGCATAAAGCTCGCGCTTGGTGAGTTCTCTGGCCGGCGCCGCCGCCAACTTTGTCGCGGCCTTGTTCGGCTTCTTCGGCCGCGACACCACCCGCTCCACCGGACGGGCACAGGCTGCCGCCAGCATCGGCTTGCGCGTTCGCACGTCCACGATCCTGGGGTTGGCCGTCGGTGGCTTGTGACCGCGCTTGTGGCCCATGCGCTTCAGCTTGGCGCTGACGGCATTGCGGCTGTGACCAAGCCTGCTTGCGATCTCACCGGCGCTGTGTCCGGCGGCCCAGAGCTCTTTGAGCAGCGCTACGTCTGTCGCATCCCAACTCATGGGAAACGATCATACACCGAATATCGTATTCAGCAAAGTCGTTGCTGATGGCGTGCGGTCCGACGATTCATCTGTCGTTAACGCCGCCATCAGCACGCGCTCATCTGGACTCGCGAGCCCGCACGCCGGCCGCCGCGACCGTCAGGGCGATCGCCGCGGGATCGCAGCAGAGCACCATCAGCAGGATCAGCCAGCGCACCGCGACTTCGGATGAGACGCCGGCCATCATCGCCAGATACTGGATGGGACCTGCGGACGCCTCGATACGCGAACGCTCGCCGGTCAGCGCCGCGCGCTGTGCCTGCAGGCCGACCAGCGTTGCGGTGGCCGCCTGCCGCTGCGTATCCAGCCCGTCGCGCATCGCACGTTGTTGCGTGGCGATGTTGATCGCCCGCGTCACCCGGCCGAGCCGCGTCGATTCGTCGACCGCCCGGTCGATCTGCGCGATGCGGCTGTCGAGGTCGGCAACCACGGCCGATTGCGCCTTGACGCGCGCGTCGAGCGCCTCGATGCGCTCGGTGACGCCGGAACGCGACGTCGCCGCCACGCTGACATGCGCCTCGACCAGCTTGCCGAACACGCCGGCGGCATTGATCAGCGCGAGGCCGGCGACCAGCGTCACCAGCACCGTGCGCATTTTCCAGTTGGTCCGCCGCCAATGCGCGGCCAGCCATCCGGCGATCACCAGCTTGCCGGCCTCCATGGTGCCGGCGAGCACCATCACCGCGACCGGATCGCCGGGAAATATCTCGGCCATGCCCGCAACCGAAAAATAGGCAGCGACCGCAGCCAGCGCGAGGGCCGCGATCAGCGCAAAGGCACGACTGGCAAGGGCGCGTTCCGGCGCGGCGGCGACGGGCTGCGGCACCGCCGGCGCTGCAAAAGCCGCTTCTGGCTCCAGCGGCGCGATCGGCGGTTGCGACTCGACATTGGCCTTGTCGGCCTCCGTTACGGTGGCGTCCGTCTCCAAGACATCCTTGGCCATGACGTCGGTCGTCATGACATCCGTCGTCTTGGCCGCTACGGCCTTGGTCGCCCGGGGCGCCTTGGGACGCGCGGCCGCCGCGGCGGACCGGCTGCGTTTCTTGGCAGCCGGCGGCGCCTTGCCGGACGGTCCGGCGCCGGGCTCATCGCCACCGGTCGCCACCAGTCTTGGCGTGCGATGGGCGGCATTCGCCCAGGCGTCGAGCTGATGCCTGATGCGCACGGCATCGCTGCTGTCCTCCGGCAGCGCGGCGGCGGAAATCGCCTGCTTCGTTGCACGGCCGCTCATGTGACCCCCTCGTGCGTCGCAGCCAAGGCCAGCTTCTCCTCGGCGAAGAACTGCAACGCGCCGTAACCTTCGGTGTCGACGGCATATCGAAAACTTCCGTCAACGGTCGGAAACACCGCGACCACCATGCCCGACTCGCGGCCGTTGGTTACGTTTTCGACCTGCTCGCCAATCGCAAACTTCGACATCGAAAACTCCTTTTCGGATTCGTCGATGCGATTATACCGCCATGCGCCTGCTTCTTGATGCCCAACGATGCGTCTTCCGAAAGATCGGACGACGTTGTTGCACTAATGCCTCATCCTGCACGAGGGATGGAACCGCTCTGCACGTGAAAGGCGCAACCCGCGCGGCGTGATGTCGCGATTGAGTCCGGAATACGTTTTGTGATGAGCCACAAGATAATTGGCGCAACGTGTCCAGCCTTAACCTGATGAGCGATGCGGAAACGACATCCATCAACCACCCGGTTGAAAGGTCGATTTGCAGGATGCGTGACCGCAGCGATCTGCACACCGTCTACGAAGCTGTTGGCACTGTTGCAGCGTTAAGACAGTGGTAGCCATTCCAGCACGGTCCCGTAGTACTACGCTTTGCGAATCATCCGCACCCGCCCCTACTCTTCAAGGCAGTCTGCACTCACCGGCGTTAGTCCGTGCGCAAATGCACGGCAATGGAAGCGATTGCATGCTCGAAGGGCAGTTCGCGTAAGGGGCGTCCAAAAAAACGGCGTTCACCGATGTTGGCATGAACCCTGCATTGGCTGAACGAATTGGATTTTCCTTATCAACGAAGGTCGCCATGCTCGTCACTCTCGTCGCTGTTCTCTGCAACAGCCAGCTTTGTCTCGAAAAGGTCGTCACCACCAGCGACCAGTCCGGCATCACCATGAGCGCCTGCGCGGTCAACGCGCAGATCGGTATCGCCGACTGGCTCGCCAAGGGCCCGTATCGCGAATGGCGCCTGCAGCGCTACAAATGCGTGCTCGGAAAATACACGCCGAAGAACGAAGCGTAAGGCACTGCGGGCTGTCTCGCACTGGCGCGGCGCTTTGCCTGACGTATCGAATTTGTTTGCGTCAACATTCGCGAACATGACCTGACCTTCTCGCGGCGCATGGCGTCCGAGGTTTGCATGAACCTTTTTCCCTCACGACGGAGGGAGCAGGGAATGCCGGGTGCTTGCTGCACCCGCGGTCTCGTGTGCAATGATGTTGGTGGATGCGCACACGAGCGAATGTGGTCGTGCCGCACTGGGCGTCGTTTTGCGGCTGAATTAGGTGGGGTCACGCCTGCTTTTCCGCCTTGTGGAAACGCGGTCGAAATCTTTGGTTTGTGGTGTTACGTGTTACGGCGACAGTGCACTCTACTCCGACGCATCGCACGATAGCTGCCAGCGTTCACGCATTGACCTGCACCTCGACCAACCCCAAATATCGCGCCATCGGTCGGAAATCGCTGTCGTTGTGAAGCAGCGGCCTGCGATTCTCGATGCACCAACTGCCGATCAAGAGGTCGATGGTCTTGCGGACCGTGATGCCGCGCCGGCGCAGGGCGCGGAAATTGCGCGCCGCGGCGGTGGCGATCGCCTCGCCGGCCATCGATACGATTTCGAAGCGGCGCAGCAGAGCCTCGACCTCCCGCGCCGCCCGCTCGCTGTCGAGGCCCTGCAACACCTCGCAAAGCATCAGGTCGCCGACGACGATCTCTTCCGTGCCGAGCAGTGCGCGGAGCCGCCGGACATGCGGCGCATTGCGGCCGTTGAGGAAGTCGATCCAGACGCTGCTGTCGACGACGATCACCCCGCCGCTCGTCCCTTGCGACTACGAGCGAGGTTGCCGCGCCAACGGTATTTGCCGAACGCCCCGCCGACCGCGTGCTGCCCTCGCAACCTGACCATCAAGCGGAGCGCTTCCTCCACTGTCTGCTTCTTGGTTTGGTGTACCGGAAGCCTTCTGCGCTTCCGCCATCAACGTGTCGTCGATCTCGATATTAGTGCGCATGGTCAGCTTTGCCGTCAATGTGTATCAATTAATATTACTATACACATCCATACAACGCAATGGGCGGAACGGCGAATCCTTGCCGCCGCGCCTCAATCACTAAGTCACATCAGATGGAATTTGGGTTTGCGAAGGGTGGCCATGCAGGGGGAAACTGCTTACGAAACTTGCCCACCTTCAGCTTGCCCGCCTCACAGCCGATGATGTCCGCCCAAGGGAGTATCTCCACGATGACCATCACCATCACCGCCTTTGAAAGATCGCCCGACGGCGGCAAGGGACTGGCGCGCGATACGCGCGTGCGCTGGGCGCTCGAGGAAGCGGGTCTGCCTTACGAGGTTCGTCTTGTTTCGTTCCGCGCGATGAAGGAAGCCGCGCATCTGGCGCTTCATCCGTTCGGGCAGATCCCGACCTATCAGGAAGGCGATCTTGCGCTGTTCGAGACCGGCGCGATCGTGCTCCATATCGCCACCCACCATGCGGGGCTGCTGCCGGACGATGCCAATGCGCGGGCGCGCGCGATCGCATGGATGTTTGCCGCGCTCAACACAATGGAGCCGCCGGTCCTTGAACTCGTCACCGCCAAAATTCTGGAGGGCGACAAGCCCTGGGCCGAGGAGCGCCTGCCGCTGGTCGTGGATCGCATCCGTGACCGGTTGAAGCAGCTTTCCGCTCGCCTTGCGCGATGCCGACTGGCTCGATGGTGCGTTCAGCGCGGGCGACCTGATGATGGTGTCGGTGCTGCTGCGGATAAAATCATCTGGCATCGTGGATGAATTTCCGAACCTCGCCGCCTATCTCGCCCGCGGCGAAGCGCGGCCCGCCTACCAGCGGGCGTTTGCGGCGCAGTTGGCGGTCAACACGGGCAAGCCATCGTAAATCGGAGCGACGGAGGCGTCGGCGCCGTACCTGCGTTTGCGTTCCAGGCCTACGACGAAACACGGCGCCGTTAACTACATTTGCGGCCACCCAACGGCGAAACTGCGATTTCGCTTGAGGGTAACGAACTGTTAGGGTTGATTGAGCCGGTAAGCCACATTGCAATGTGAAAGCTGAAAACCCCCGGATTGGATCAGGGCGCGGCATGCATTGGTACGTCTACCCATTGGCGGCTTTCGCCAGCGTCTTCCTGGGCCACTTTCTCGTCGACCAGGTCGGCCAGCCGATACGAAGCGTGCTGCGTCTTCGGCGCATGGCTCTCGACGCGGATGGTGCTGTTCCGGAATGCGGCACTACCCAGGCCGCGCGAACTGGCGACCACTTCGCAGGCCATCCATGAACATGATCTGGCCGTGCGCAACCTGCGCGGGGCGCTGGTCGCTTTCCATGATCTCGGCACACGCCTGCTTGCGATCGGCGAAAGCGAGCCGGCCGTCCGTATCCTGATGAGCCTTCTCGGTTTCAACGTCGTCCGGGCGGGCCGTGCGCTTATCGCGCTTTCGCGGACCTGCGCCATGGCCGGGATCGACAGCGACGAAAACCGGCGCGCCATCGGTCGGGCGCTGCATGCCACCCGGATTGCACTCCGCGCCTTCCGGCCTCGTTCACGCGACGAACTCTTCAATATCCGCCTCGAACCCATGTATCTGCATGAGGCGCGCAACCGCAGCAGGTTGCACGGCCGGCCGCTCGCTTCCCGTCGTGCCGGGCGCCTTCGTCAGCTCAGCCAGGTCGTGCCGGGGCGGATCGCTTCCGCGTCGTAGTCCCGGACGGGCGCGATTGACTCAGCGGTTGCCGATCAGCCCGATGGGTGAGCGCGCGAACCCATCAATCGCAGCGCGTAGGCATGATGGGTTTCGCTGCGCTCTACCCATCCTACAAGTCTACGTCAGATCGGCTTCAGCCCCGCCTCGATCGCGGCCCTGCGCGGCTCGAGGAACGGCGGCAGCGCCAGTTTTTCGCCGAGCGTCTCCATCGGTTCATCGGTCGCGAAGCCCGGGCCGTCCGTCGCGATCTCGAACAGGATGCCGTTGGGTTCGCGGAAATACAGGCTGCGGAAATAGAAGCGGTCGACCTCGCCGCTGTTGGGGACGCGCAGTTCGTTCAGGCGCTGCGTCCAGGCGTGATACTGCGCTTCGTCCGGCGTGCGGAACGCGACGTGGTGGACGCCGCCGGCGCCCTGCCGCGCGACGGGAGATTCCTTGTCTTCGAGCACGTGCAGTTCGGCGGCGGGGTCGCTCTCCGCCCCTGCCTCGCCCATCGCAAAGACATGGATCTGCGCGCCATGGGCGGCGTACGTCGCGCACGCGGCGCATGTTCATGACCTCGGTCAGCACGAACGCGGTGCGCGACAGCTCGTGCACGGTCAGCACGATCGGGCCGAGCCCGCGGATCTGGTGCTCCGCTGGAACCGTACTGCGCTCCCACGGCGAGGCCGTGCCCTTACCGCCGTCGTCGACCAGCACCAGCCGCTGGCCCTCGCCGTCCTCGAACGGCAGCGTCAGCCGGCCGTCGACCTCCATCACATCGCGGGTCACCGCGCCGGCCTTTTTCAGGCGATCCCGCCAGTAGCCCAGCGTCTTTTCGCCCGCGACGCGCAGGCCGGTGCGCGAGATCGAATTGGTGCCGCGCCGTTCGGGCGCGGCCGGGAAATCGAAGAAGGTGAGATCGGTGCCGGGATTGGCTTTGCCGTCGGCATAGAACAGATGATAGGCGCTGACGTCGTCCTGGTTGACGGTCTTCTTGACCAGCCGCATGCCGAGCAGGCCGGTGTAGAAGGCCAGATTGTCGCGCGGCTTCGCCGAGATCGCGGTCAGATGATGAATTCCGCCTAGCTGCATTGCGATATCCCCGTGGTCGCGCCGGTGGCCCGGCAGTTTCGTCTCTTGCCGGATCATGTAGGATGTGGCCGGATGATTGACCAGCGGCGCCGTTGCCGCTGTCGTAGGGACAAGTTTTCTAGGGACAAGTTTAATGACCGGGCACCTCATTGTGTCGGACGAAGACGCGACCCGCATCATCAAGCTGCGGCGGCCCGAGAAGAAGAACGCCTTCAGCCAGGACATGTATCGCGGGATGAGCGATGCGATCGACAAGGCGCAGAACAATCCGGATATCCGCTGCATCATCATCACCGGCGGTTCGGGCGTGTTCACCGCCGGCAACGATCTGGAGGATTTTCTCAAAGAGAGCACCTCGGAAGCCGATACGCCGCGCGGCGCTTCCAACGCCGTCAAACTGCTTTATTCGCTGGCGCACAACGTCAAGCCGATCATCGCCGCCGTCGACGGCGTCGCGATCGGCATCGGCACCACGATGCTGTTCCATTGCGATTATGTGCTGGCCAGCAAGTCCGCGACCTTCTCGACGCCGTTCATCAATCTCGGGCTGGTGCCGGAAGGCGCCTCCAGCCTGCTGATGCCGCGCACCATGGGCTACCAGCGCGCCTTCGCCATGCTGGTGATGGGGCGCAAGTTTTCCGCCGAGGAAGCGCGCGAGGCGGGCTTCGTCAACGTGGTGGTGGCGCCCGGCCACACCGAGGCCGAGGCGCGCAAGGTGGCCCGCGAGATCTGCGCGCTGCCGGCCGAGGCGGTCGCGATCACGCGAAAATTGATAAGACCGCCGCCGGAGGACATGACGCGCCGGATCGACCAGGAAGGCCATCAGTTCGGCGAACGGATACGCTCGAAGGAAGCGATCGCCGCGTTCAAGGCGTTTGCCGATCGGAAGAAGGGGTAGACATCTTGTAGGGTGGGCAAAGGCGCGTGAGCGCCGTGCCCACCATCTTTCCGCAGAGCAAGTTCAACTGTGTGTTGGTGGGCACGCTACGCTTTGCCCACCCTACGAAGCCCAGACCTGATCCCATATATGCGTGCCATGAGAATTCTGTTCCGTCATATCCTTGCCTTCGCGATCGTGCTTGCGGCTGCCGCGTCACACGCCCAGACGCCCTCACCCGTCGACCTGCGCATTCTCGCGATCAACGATTTTCACGGCTACCTGCGCCCGCCGCCGGGCGGGATCGCGATCGCCGATCCCGAGGACAAGACCAAGAAGATCACCGTCCCTGCCGGCGGCGCCGAACACATGGCGACGCTGGTCGGCCAGCTTCGCGAAGGACACAAGAATACGATCTTCGTCGCGGCCGGCGACCTGATCGGCGCCAGCCCGTTTTTGTCGGCGATGTTCCATGACGAGCCGACGATCGAGGCGCTGTCGATGATGGGGCTGAATATTTCCGCCGTCGGCAACCACGAATTCGACGAGGGCAAGGACGAACTGCTGCGCATGCAGAATGGCGGCTGCCATCCGGTCGATCATTGCCAGGGACCGCATCCGTTCGCGGGCGCGAAATTTCGCTATCTCGCCGCCAGCACGTTCGAGAAGAGCAGCGGCAAGACCGTGTTTCCTGCTTACGAGATCCGCGAATTCGACGGCATTCCGGTCGCCTTCATCGGCCTGACCTTGAAGGGCACCCCGGGCCTCGTCTCGCCGGTCGGCGTCGCCGATCTCGAATTCCGCGACGAAGCAGACACGGTGAATGCGCTTGATCCCGGAACTGAAGGCGCGCGGCGTCGAGGCCATCGTCGTCCTGATCCATGAAGGCGGTTTGCTCGACCGGGGATTACAACGAATGCCCCGGCATTGCGGGACCGATCGTCGACATCGTGAAAAAGTTCGATCGCGCGGTCGACGTCGTGGTCACCGGCCACACCCACCGCGCCTATGTCTGCGAGATCGACGGGCGGCTGGTCACCTCGGGCGACAAATACGGCACGCTCGTCACCGCGATCGATCTCAAGCTCGATCCCGTCACGCGCGACGTCGTCAGCGCCAAGGCGGACAACAACATCGTTCGTACCGCAACGCTGGCAAAGGACGCCGCGCAGACCGCGCTGATCGAGTCCTACGATCGGCTGGCCGCGCCGATCGCCAACCGTCCGGCGGGTTCGGTGACGGCGACGCTGTCGCGCGCGCCGAACCTCGCCGGCGAAAGCCCGCTCGGCGACATCGTCGCCGACGCGCAACTCGCCGCGACCAGCACGGAGGCCAAAGGCGGCGCGGTGATCGCCTTCACCAATCCGGGCGGCGTGCGCGCCGACGTCACGCGCCGGGAGGACGGCGCGGTGACCTATGGCGACCTGTTCGCCAGCCAGCCGTTCCGCAATCAGCTGGTGACGATCACGCTGAGCGGAAAGCAGATCAAGGACATGCTGGAGCAGCAATGGCTCGATCCGAAGCGGCCAAGGATCCTGCAGGTGTCGAAGGGCTTCGGCTATGTGTGGGACGGATCGAAGCCCGACGGCGAACGCGTGCTGGCGGAACGCATGTCGCTGAACGGGCAACCGATCGATCCCGCCGCGCATTATCGCGTCACCGTGAACAATTTCCTGTCCGTCGGCGGCGACGGCTTTACGGTGCTGACCCAGGGAACCGCACCGCTGATCGGCGTCTACGACGTCGACGCGCTGCATGTCTATTTTGGGGCGAACAGCCCGGTCAGCCCCACCGCCGCCGATCGCATTATCCGGGTCAACTGAGCTTGACGCGGTGGGCCTTTCCGAGCGGCCCTTAAGCGCCTAGATTAGCCGATCCCTGCCGGCGCGCACCTCAACGCCAGGATTTTGCATGACGCTGCTTCTGACCCATACCGCCTGTCTCGACCATGTCACGCCTCCCGGGCATCCGGAACGTCCCGACCGGCTGCGCGCGGTCGCCGAGGTGCTGGGCGAAGACCGCTTCAAGCCGCTGACGCGCGGCGAGGCGCCGGAAGGCAGTCTGGATTCCGTCACGCTGTGCCATGGCGAGCATTATGTCGGCGAGCTCCGGCATATCGCCCCGCAGAGCGGCATGATCTATATCGACGGCGACACCTCGATGTCGCCGGGCACCTGGGAAGCTGTCATGCGCGGGGTCGGCGGCGCGGTGGCGGCGACCGATGCGGTCATGTCCGGCGCGCACCAGAACGCGTTCGTCGCGGTGCGGCCGCCCGGTCACCATGCGGAGGTGTCGAAGCCGATGGGCTTCTGCTTCTTCGACAATGTCGCGATCGCCGCCCGTCACGCCCAGCGCAAATACGGCATCGGCCGCGCGGCGATCGTCGATTTCGACGTTCATCACGGCAACGGCACGCAGGATATCTTCTGGCACGACCCGACCGTGATGTATTGCTCGACGCACCAGATGCCACTGTTTCCCGGCACCGGCGCCAGCGGCGAGCGCGGCGAGCACGACACCATCGTCAATGCGCCGATGGCGTCCGAGGACGGCGGCGCCAAATTCCGCGCCGCGTTCGAAAACCTGATCCTGCCGCAACTGCAGAAGTTCGCCCCGGAGCTGATCATCATCTCGGCCGGCTTCGACGCGCATTACCGCGATCCGCTGGCCTCGCTCAATCTCAAGGCGGAAGATTTCGCCTGGGTCACGCGCAAGCTGATGGACCAGGCCGAGGCAAGCGCAGGTGGACGGGTTGTCTCGGTGCTGGAGGGCGGCTACGACCTGCAGGGGCTGAAGGAGTCGGTTGCGGCGCATGTCACCACGTTGATGGGCGCGTAAATCCCCGCCACACTAGCCCCGCAAAATGTTGTTTGATTCTGTGCCCTTAGGGGGAGCATCCGGGAACCCGATATGGCCGAAAATACGCAAGGCGACGTCAAGAAACTTTCCTTCGAACGCGCGATGGAGGAGCTCGAATCGATCGTGAAGCGGCTCGAGGACGGCAAGGTGCCGCTCGAGGAATCGGTCACGATCTATGAGCGCGGCGAGGCGCTGAAGCGCCGCTGCGAAGAACTTTTGCGGCAGGCCGAAGCCCGCGTCGACAAGATCACCACCGACGCCAGCGGCCAGGTCACCGGGACCGAGCCGCTCGACGTGCAATGATGCCGCACAGAGCGGAATATCGGTCCTGTCAGGTGCACCAAAGACGGGAAAAATCGGTAGCCGCCTGCCTCGAAGCGCTCATCAGGCCGGAGAAACCGATTTAGCGCTCAATTTTTTGCTGGCGCCCTGCCCAGCCTGTTATAGTCCGCCGAGAATCCGGGGACTTACGTGCGCGTCCAGCACCGCCATATCATCTATATTCAGGGCTACGATCCGCGCGGATTGGCGCAATATTATCGCATGTTCCGGACCGAACTGCGCAAGTTCGGCCGGCTGTACCAGCTCCAGGCCACCATCAGCCGGCCCAAGGTTGCCCCCGACGACGAGATCGCGTCCTGGACCATCGATACCAAGGCGGACGACTGGCAGACCCGCACGGCCTACGATTTCCTCCGGTTCGAGGACTTCATCCAGCAGGACCTGGCGTCGCCGATCTGGCGCACGGTGTTCAACGCGGTGTGGATCTATTGGCGCCTGGTGCTTCTCAGGCACCATCGGCCGCTTCGGCAGGGCGAACTGGCGGTTTGCGACCTTCATCACCTATCCGCACCTGCTGCTGATGCTGGAGGCTGCCGGCGCCGGCGCCATCGCCTTTGTGTTCGAGAAGGGGCTGAATGCGCTCGGCATTCCCAACATCTTCAGTATCGCCATCGCGATAGCGCTGTTCGTCGCCCTGCTCGGCATCGTGCTGAAATACACCGAGAACGCCACCTACGTGCTTTATCTGCTGTGCGACACGATCTGGACCTGGGAGTTCTCGCACCGCGAACGCCCCGAATGGGACCAGCGCATCGACCGCTTCGCGCAGCATCTGGTCAATACCGCCAAAAGCACCGACGCCGAAGAGATCGTCATCGTCGGTCATAGTTCCGGATCGTTCCTGTCGACGGAAGTGCTGGCGCGCGCGCTGAAGCTCGATCCTTCGCTCGGCCGCCACGGCCCGCGGATCGTGCTGCTGACGATCGGCGGCAATTTCCCGATCGTCGGCTATCACGCCGCGTCGAAGGAGTTTCGCGAGCATCTGCGCATGCTGGCGGTCGAGCCGTCGATCGACTGGATCGACTGCCAGGCCCGCAAGGACGTGATGAACTTCTACCAGTTCGATCCGATCGCCAGCCATGGCATCGACGTCGGCGCTGCGAGGCGCAATCCGACGATCGTGCCGGTGCAATTCCGCGACGTCATCCGGCCGGAGCATTACAAGAAATTCCGCTGGCAGTTTTTCCGCGTGCATTTCCAGTTCGTGATGGCCAACGAACTGCCCAATGCCTACGACTTCTTCATGATCGTGTGCGGACCGGTCCCGCTCAGCGCGCGCATGGCCCTCCCCGACGCCGCGCTCGATGTCGCAACCGGCGATTCCATTGCCCGCGAACGGGCATGGAAAAGTATCGAGTCGGCCACGGCTGCGGCGAAAAGTGACGCCGATTTAGCCAGGTTGGAACCATCCGCCCGCCGTAGCGGTTGATATATCGGCACTTTTCCTACCTTCCCCATGGAACCGAATCGGTGCTCCGGGTTGGCTTTGGCGGCTGCTTTGGTGTAAAGCTTGTCCTCTATGGGGTGGGGAAAGCAGCCTGCTTGGCGGCTTTCGAAAATAGCAAGCGCTTCAAATAGCTAAAGAAACTGAACCGGGAAGGGTTTCGAAGCTACTAAGTGATGCATATCACATGGTTTAAGCCGGAGTGCATCTAGGCTTCAAATCAGGTGCCGACCTGCCGAAGTGGCGGGTGGATCTGTATTTCGCGGCGCGGTTAACGCGCTTCCCGTCTCGCGTCAGGTTATTTCGCCCTGACATGCAAAATTGGAACATCGCAGTGACCACATTCAGTAAGACGCCGCTCCTCGATACCATCCGTACGCCCGACGACCTGCGAAAACTCAAGATCGAGCAGGTTCAGCAGGTTGCGGACGAACTCCGCCAGGAAACCATCGACGCCGTGTCGGTGACCGGCGGTCATTTCGGCGCCGGCCTTGGAGTCGTGGAGCTGACCACTGCGATCCACTACATCTTCGACACGCCGCGCGACCGCCTGATCTGGGACGTCGGCCATCAGGCCTACCCGCACAAGATTCTGACCGGTCGCCGCGACCGTATCCGCACGCTGCGTACCGGCGGCGGCCTCTCCGGTTTCACCAAGCGCAGCGAGAGCGACTACGATCCGTTCGGCGCCGCGCATTCCTCGACCTCGATTTCCGCCGGCCTCGGCATGGCGGTGGCCCGCGATCTCTCCGGCGGCAAGAACAACATCATCTCCGTGATCGGTGACGGCTCGATGTCGGCAGGCATGGCCTATGAGGCCATGAACAATGCGGGTGCGATGAATTCGCGCCTGATCGTGATCCTCAATGACAACGACATGTCGATCGCGCCGCCGGTCGGCGCGATGAGCGCCTATCTGTCCCGCCTCTACTCCGGCAAGACCTACCGCTCGCTGCGCGAGGCGGCCAAGCAGATCAACAAGCACCTGCCGAAGGTGCTGGCCAACCGCGCCAACCGCGTCGAGGAATATTCCCGCGGCTTCATGATGGACGGCGGCACGCTGTTCGAGGAACTCGGCTTCTATTACGTCGGCCCGATCGACGGCCATAACCTCGACCATCTGCTGCCGGTGCTGAAGAACGTGCGCGACATGGAAACCGGCCCGATCCTGGTCCACGTCGTCACGCAAAAGGGCAAGGGCTACGGCCCGGCGGAAGCTTCCGCCGACAAGTACCACGCCGTCGTCAAGTTCGACGTCGCCACCGGTACCCAGGCCAAGGCCAAGCCGAATGCGCCGGCCTATCAGAACGTGTTCGGCCAGAGCCTGGTCAAGGAAGCCGAGAAGGACGACAAGATCGTCGCCATCACCGCGGCGATGCCGTCGGGCACCGGCGTCGACATCTTCAACAAGGCGTTCCCCGACCGCACCTTCGACGTCGGCATTGCCGAGCAGCATGCGGTGACGTTCGCCGCCGGTCTCGCCACTGAGGGCTACAAGCCGTTCTGCGCGATCTACTCGACCTTCCTGCAGCGCGGCTACGACCAGGTGGTCCATGACGTCGCGATCCAGAGCCTGCCGGTTCGCTTTGCCATCGACCGCGCCGGCCTGGTCGGCGCCGACGGCGCCACCCATGCCGGTTCGTTCGACTGCGCCTATCTCGGCTGCCTGCCGAACTTCGTCATCATGGCGGCGTCCGACGAGGCCGAACTGGTGCACATGGTCGCCACGCAGGTCGCGATCAACGACCGCCCGAGCGCGGTGCGCTATCCGCGCGGCGAAGGCCGCGGCGTCGAGATGCCCGAGGTCGGCATTCCCGCTCGAGATCGGCAAGGGCCGCATCGTCCGCCAGGGCAACAAGGTCGCCTTGTTCTCCTTCGGCACGCGTCTGGCCGAATGCGAAAAGGCGGCCGACGAACTCGCCGCCCATGGCCTCTCCACCACGATTGCCGATGCGCGCTTCATGAAGCCGCTCGACGTCGAGCTGCTGCTGAAGCTGGCGCGCGATCACGAAGTGCTGCTCACCATCGAGGAAGGCTCGATCGGCGGCTTCGGTTCGCACGTCATGCAGACGCTGTCGGACAACGGCATGCTCGACGGCGGACTGCGCATGCGCTCGATGATCCTGCCCGACGAGTTCATGGATCACGACTCGCCGACCGCGATGTACGCCCGCGCCGGCCTCGACGCCAAGGGCATCGTCGCCAAGGTGTTCGATGCGCTCGGCAAGGACTACAAGACCGAGACCGTCAAGCTCGCCTGAGGCAGTTTCTCCACCTCTCCCCATCGGGGAGAGGTTTCTGCCACTGCTCGGACGACGCACGGCATTTCGATCCAACCTGATCGTCCGGTACGTCCATGAAGATCTATCTGGCAGGTCCCGACGTGTTCCTGCCGGACGCCGTCGAGATCGGGCGCCGCAAGTCTGCGATCTGCGCCCGCCATGGCCTGAGCGGCCTCTACCCGCTCGATAACGCGATCGACCTCACTTCCCCCGACGCCTCGCTCGCCATCTTCAAGGGTAATGAGGCGATGATGGATGCGGCGGATGCGATCATTGCCAACCTGACGCCGTTTCGCGGCCCCAGTGCCGACGCAGGCACCGTCTACGAACTCGGCTACATGGCCGGCCGCGGCAAGCTCTGCTTTGCCTACAGCAACGACCCTGCCCTCTACACCGAACGAGTAGCGCGGTCCTTTGCGGTGACGAAAGCCGCCGCCGGCCATTTGATCGACGGCGAAGGACTGACGGTGGAAGATTTTGGCCTGCCTGATAATCTCATGATGATCCACAGCCTCGAGCTGCATGGTGCTAGACTGGTGATGCCGCGGCAGCGGCCTGCGGATATCTGGCACGATCTCGCCTCGTTCGAGGCCTGCGTGGCGCTCGCGGCGGATCGTGCCGCGACATTTCGAACTGACACCAAATCGGACTGACCTTGGCCGACAACAGCGACAGCAAGACGATTGAACGCAAGCGCGTGGACGTGCTGCTGGTCGAGCGCGGCCTGTTCGAAAGCCGCGCCCGTGCCCGCGCGGCGATCGACGCCGGCGGCGTGACCGCCAACGGCAAGCCCATCCAGAAGGCCTCCGAGATGATCGCCGCCAATGCCGAACTATCGGCGCAGCCGGCGCACCCCTATGTCTCGCGCGGCGGCGTCAAGCTCGCCGGCGCCCTGGAACTGTATCCGATCGAGATCGAGGGCCATGTCTGCCTCGACGTCGGCGCCTCCACCGGCGGCTTCACCGAGGTGCTGCTGCAAAACGGCGCGAGCCTCGTATTCGCCATCGATGTCGGGCGCAGCCAGCTGCATGCCTCGCTGCACGATCATCCCAGGATCGTGTCGATGGAAGAGACCGATATCCGCAACTTCGAGGGCAAGCGGCTGCCTGCCCGCCCCGATATCGTCGTCATCGACGTCAGCTTCATTTCCCTGAAGGCCGTGCTGCCGGTGGCGCTGTCGCTGGCAGCCGCGCCGATGCATCTGCTCGCGCTGATCAAGCCGCAATTCGAGGCGGAACGAAAGCATTCCAAGCACGGCATCATCCGCAACGCGATGGTGCATCAGGAAATCTGCGACGACATCCAGGCTTTTGCGGCCTCGCTCGGCTGCACCGACATCCAGGTATTTCCTTCGCCGATCGCCGGCGGCGACGGCAACATCGAATTCTTCATGGGCGCGCGCCGTGGCTGAGAGCGAGCACCTCGTCATCGACCATGTCGGCCATCACGGCGACGGCGTCGCCATCACTGGCGGCGGCAACATCTATGTGCCGTATGCGCTGGGCGGCGAAACGGTCGAAGTTGCTGCGGTCCCCGGCCATCATCCCGACCGCCGGCGGTTGCTCGCGGTCGAGACCGCGAGCGCGGAGCGGATCGCGCCGTTCTGTCCGCACTTCGGCGTCTGCGGCGGCTGCGCGATCCAGCATTGGGACGCAGCGGCCTATTCCGCCTGGAAGCGCGATCTGGTGGTGGCGACGCTGGCGCAGGCCGGCATCGATGGCGACGTCGCGCCGCTGGTCGATGCCCATGGCGCAGGTCGCCGGCGCATCACCCTGCATGCGCGGATGGGGACGCACGACGTGCTCAAGGTCGGCTATGCCGCGGCCGGCTCGCACGACATCGTCCCGATCGACCGCTGTCCGATCCTCGATCCCCATCTGAACGGCGCGATCGAGGTGGCCTGGGCGCTTGCCGAGCCGCTGATTACGATCGGCAAGCCGCTCGACATCCAGGTCACGGCGACCGACAGCGGGTTAGATGTCGATGTGCGCGGTTCCGGCCCGGTGTCGTCAACGATGATCACGCAGCTGTCGCGCATCGCCGAACAGCACCGGCTGGCGCGGCTGACGCGCCATGGCGAGCTGGTGCTGATGCGAACGCCGCCGGTCGTCGCCATGGGGACGGCAACGGTCGCATTGCCGCCCGGCTCGTTCCTGCAGGCGACCGTCGCCGGCGAGGAAACGCTGGCGGCGCTGGTGTCGGAACATTGCAAGCGCGCCAAGCATATCGCCGACCTGTTCTGCGGCGTCGGCCCCTTCGCGCTGCGGCTGGCGGCCAGGGCGAAGGTCAACGCCTTCGACAACGACGCCGGCGCGGTCACCGCCCTGCAGAAGGCGGCGACCTCCACGTCGGGATTGAAGCCGGTCCGCGCCGAACCGCGCGACCTGTTTCGCCGCCCGCTGATGCCGCAGGAATTGCGCGACTACGACACGGTCGTGTTCGATCCCCCGCGGCAGGGCGCACAGGCGCAGGCGACGCAACTGGCGGCGAGCAAGGTGCCTGTGGTGGTCGCAGTGTCGTGCAACGTCACGACATTCGCGCGCGATGCGAAGATCCTGATCGACGGCGGTTACAGGATCGACGGCGTGACGCCGGTAGACCAGTTCCGCCACACGCCGCATGTGGAATTGGTGGCGCGGTTCAGGAGGTGAGGCTCGACGAAATTCGTAGGGTGGGCAAAGCGAAGCGTGCCCACCATTCTTATCATCTCGCAAGGAAGGTGGGCACGTCGCTAGCGCGCCTTTGCCCACCCTACGAAGCAACGCATCCCTCACCTGCCCCACCGGTCCTGCCAGATCTTCTCGCCGATCATGCAGTTGACGCGCGACTCGCGGCCGGCGGCCGGCACGACCGGACGCTCCGGCGTACGGCCGGCGATTTCGAGCAGCAGCTTGGTGCGGATCGCTTCCTTGAACTTGTCGCGCTCCTTGATGGTGACGACGAACGAGCCGGGGCCGCCGATCACGCAGTCCTCGTAATAGAGATCGAGATTGTCGATATCCATGGTGGAGTAGGACGGCTCCTTCACCATGATCGGCAGGCCGTTGATGACGACGCCCTTTTCCACCGCGGCATCGCGCGCGATGACGACCGGCGCGCCGTTGTTGTTGGGGCCGTCGCCGGAAATGTCGATCACCCGCCGCAGGCCGCGGTGCGGGTTCTCGTCGAACAGCGGCATGGCGAAGTTGATCGCCCCCGAGATCGAGGTGCGCGATGCCCGGCGGATCGGCGTCTTGACGATTTCGTTGGCGACGGCGTCGGCCGTCTCCGGCCCGTCGATCACGCGCCAGGGGATGATGATCTTCTGGTCGGTGGAGGCGGCCCACTCGAAATAGGTGACCGCGATCCTGCCGTGCGGGCCGTTCTTCAGCGCCTGCAAAAACTCCTTGGAGACGATCGCCTGCGCGTAGCCCTCCCGCTGCAGCGCCAGTTCGTCCAGGTCCATCGAATAGGAGACGTCGACGGCAAGCACGAGTTCGACGTCGACGCGTCGGATTGGCTTCCTTGTCGGCCAATTGACGGCTGGCGGCGATCGGCGCTGGCCCGGCCGGTTCGCGGGGTTCGGCGCGGCAATACCCGCCACGTCGCCGCCGGCGAGTACGCCCGCGACAAGCACGATCCCGATCGAGACATACCAGCGCATGCGGCCCTCCCGTCGAACGTCAGTGATGGTGACATGCAAAATGGCTGCCGCAAAGCGCTGAAATCGTTTGCGCTTCACATTCGGGTTAGGATCGCGCGTCTTCCACAGACTGGCCTGCCCGGCCGGTTCCGCGCCGGTAACGGGTTCAGAATCGAACGATTGCAGCGCGCGGCGCGACAGATGCGATGCCGCGGCCACGAGAGCCGCATTGATTCGATCATGGTTGCGCCCGCAAAACTTCCCGCAAATGACAGCCTGTCGCCGCTGATGCACGATGGCCGCGCTGATCGCGCTCAAACTCTCGGCAAACGCCCGGTTTCAGGACCGGCCCGGAGCCTGTAAACTGATCGAGACGGCCGCTGGCCGCGGCGATCAGAGCATGGCGCAGCGACTAGCGGATTGCCGCGCCAACCAGGCGCTGCCGACCCGTCGGAGTTCGTTCCTCTTCGGGACTGCAAATGCCTGATACCACCGCAAAGCCGAAAACCAAGGTCAGGACCAAGGTCGAGCGGCCCCGCCTGCACAAGGTCATCCTGGTCAATGACGACTTCACGCCGCGCGAATTCGTGGTCACGGTGCTGAAGGGCGAATTCCGCATGACCGAGGATCAGGCCCACAAGGTGATGATCACCGCGCACCGCCGCGGCGTCTGCGTCGTCGCTGTGTTCACCAAGGACGTCGCCGAGACCAAGGCGACGCGCGCCACCGACGCCGGCCGCGCCAAGGGCTATCCGCTGCTGTTCACGACCGAGCCGGAGGAATAATTTTCCCGTGCCCGGATTGCGCTTCGCTTGATCCGGATGCGGGAGTCTTCAGGCCGCCGATTTTTCGTCGGCCAGGCCGTAAACCCTTGCCGCCTTGGAAAAGCCCGCGACCGGAAACTCGCCGAGATCGCTCCAGCCGCCGCCGCAGATGCCGGCAAAACCTTCCGACGCCACGACCGTGCGGCCGAGCTGGCTCGCGATCTTTTCCAGCCGCGCGGCGAGATTTACCGCGGGGCCGATGCAGGTGAAGTCGAGCCGGTTGCCGCCGCCGATATTGCCGTAGAGAATTCGTCCGACATGGAGGGCGACGCCGAAGCGGAACCGCTCGACGGCGTCGCCGATCGGATATTGCAGGTCGGCGACACTGGCGCGGGATTCGTGGGCGGCCTCGAGCACGCGCGAGCAGACCTGCCGCTCGTCGCCGACATATTCGTCGATCGGGAAACACCGCGAGCAGACCGTCGCCCATATATTTCAACACCTCACCGCCATGGTTGCTTGATCGCGGTCACCTGGCAATCGAAATAATTGTTCAGGATGTCGACGACGGTTTCCGCCGGCACGCGATCGGACAGCGAGGTGAAGCCGCGCAGGTCGGACAGCCAGATCGCGGCATTCATCGTCTCGGTGTGGCCGCGCCTGATCTGCCCGCCCATGATCCGCTCGCCGGCGCGGTTGCCGACATAGGTATCCAGCAGGATCGTGGCGGTGCGGCGTCAGGCTGATGATTTCGATCACGCGCGCCAGCGGCTTGACGAGGCTCCGCAGCGCCGCCAATTGTTCTTCGGTGAATCCGCCCGGCTGCTTGGTGGTCCAGCTCGAAGCGTTCACCGTGCCGCCGATGAAGGGCAGCGGCAGCGCGATATAGTCGGTCACGCCTTCGGCGCGAAGGTCCTCGACGATCGGAAAGCGCCCGCTCGCGGGATCGTCGGTGCGGGCGCGAACCTCCAGCCCCTGCTCGAAAACGATCTTCAGCGGACTGGTGAGAAAATCCGGCGACTCCAGGATGTGGTAGTCCACCGTGCCGATCTCGACCTCGGCGCCCGGCTTCCAGATGAAATTGCGCCCGTAGATCTCGGGATGCAGCGTGCGGACGAAAACGCCGATACGCCAGAGCGGCAGGCCGGCCTCGACCATTCGCTCGCAGCATTCGGCCATGAACCGGCTCGGGCTCGACGCGGATCTGCCGCCGTCGATCAGCCAGTCGGTCAGCGCCTGCAGTTTCGATGCATCCATCACGGCGGTATTTGCCGTGCAACCCCATGAAAGGTCAAGCGCGCGCTACCACGACAGGTGGCGTGACCTGACCGCGGAGCTGCGCTAGCCTGTTCGGCATAAGAAAAAGGGGAAACGTCACAGTGTACGACTACATCATCGTCGGCGGCGGGTCGGCCGGCTCCGTCATGGCCCACCGCCTCTCCGCCAAAAGCGCCAACAAGGTCCTGCTCTGCGAAGCCGGCCAGGACACACCGCCAGGCAACGAACCCACAGAGATCCGCGACAGCTATCCGGGAACGGCGTATTTCGACCCGCGCTTCCACTGGACCGAACTCAAGGTCACCACCCAGGTCGTCAGCCACAACAATCCCGACGAGGCCAGGCCGCCCTTGCGCAAATACGAGCAGGCGCGCGTGCTGGGCGGCGGCTCCTCGATCAACGGCCAGATGGCCAACCGCGGCGCGCCGACGGATTACAACGAGTGGGAAGCGCGCGGCGCCGCGGGCTGGAGCTGGGACGACGTGCTGCCCTTCTTCAAGAAGGTCGAGCACGACCTCGATTTCGACGGCCCGTACCACGGCAAGGAAGGACGCATCCCGGTGCGTCGAATTCCGCAAGCACACTGGACCAAACACAGCCAAGCGATGGCCGAAGCCTGCAAGCAGGCCGGCTTCAAGTTCCTGCCGGACCAGAACGGCGAGTTCGTCGACGGCTATTTTCCGGTGACGCATTCCAACCGGGATGAGCAGCGCGTCTCCGCCGCCATGGGCTATCTCGATCGCGCGACGCGCCAGCGCGCCAATCTGACGATCTCGACCAACACGCAAGTGAGGGAGTTGTTGTTCGAAGGCACGCAATGCGTCGGCGTCAAGGCGCTGGTCAATGGCCGCGAGCAGGAATTTAGGGGACGCGAAATCATCCTCTCGTCCGGCGCGATCCATTCGCCCGCGCATCTGCTGCGCGCCGGCATCGGGCCGGTCGGACATCTCCGGGACTTAGGGCATTCCGGTGCTGGCGGGCCTCGCCGGCGTCGGCCAGCGCCTGATGGACCATCCCTCGATCTCGCTATCCTCGTATGTCCGCCCCGGCGCGCGCATGAACGCGCACACCAGGCGCCACATGCAGATGGGCCTGCGCTACTCCTCCGGGCCTTCCCGGCATTCCCGCCGGCGACATGTTCGTCGTCGTCATCACCAAATCGGCCTGGCATGCGGTCGGCGAGCAGATCGGCTCGCTGCTCACCTTCGTCAACAAGACCTATTCGGAGACCGGCCAGGTCAAGCTCGCCTCGCGCGACCCGCGGGAAGAGCCGATCGTCGAGTTCAATTTGCTGTCCGACAAGCGCGATCTCGACCGCCTGATGAGCGGCTTTCGCAAGATGGCCGGCTTGCAGATGAGCGCGCCGCTCAAGGCGGTGACCGACAAGCCATTCCCGGCCGCCTACTCCGACCGCGTGCGCAAGATCGGCGTGGTCAATACGAAGAACAAGATTCTCACCGCCATCGCCGCCAAGCTGATGGACGGGCCGGCAGCGCTGCGCCACTACATGATCGACAATTTCGTCGTCGAAGGCTTTACCTTCGAGCAGGTCATGAGCGACGACGAGGCGTTGGAGGCCTTCGTGCGCAAGGCCGCCATCGGCGTGTGGCACGCCTCCTGCTCTTGCCGCATGGGCCGGGACGACGATCCGATGGCGGTCGTCGACACCCAAGGCCGCGTCAAGGGCGTGCAGGGTTTGCGCGTGGTCGACGCCTCGATCTTCCCGGTGGTGCCGTGCGCCAACACCAATTTCCCGGTGCTGATGACGGCGGAGAAGATTGCAGCGACGATGCAGCAGTGAAAGGCGGGATTACCCGCCAACCTGCCCGCGATGGCGCAGGAGATGATCCGCCAGCACGCAGGCCATCATCGCCTCGCCGACCGGGACGGCGCGGATGCCGACGCAGGGGTCGTGGCGGCCTTTGGTCATGATGTCGGTGTCGGCGCCGGCGCGGTCGACCGTCTGGCGCGGCGACAGGATCGACGAGGTCGGCTTCACCGCAAAGCGCACCACCACCGGCTGGCCGGTGGAGATGCCGCCGAGCACGCCGCCGGCGTTGTTGGACAGGAACCGCGTGCCGTTATTGCCGGTGCGCATCTCGTCGGCGTTTTCCTCGCCCGACAATTCGGCGGCGCCAAAGCCTGCGCCGATCTCGACGCCCTTCACCGCGTTGATGCTCATCATCGCCGCCGCCAGATCGCCGTCGAGCTTGGCATAGATCGGCGCGCCGAGGCCGGGCGGCACGCCTTCGGCGACCACTTCAATCACGGCGCCGATCGAGGAGCCGCTCTTGCGGATGCCGTCGAGATACTGTTCGAAGAACGCGGCCTTGTCCTTGTCGGGGCAGAAGAACGGATTGCGCGCGATCTCGTCCCAGTCCCATTTGTCGCGGTCGATCATGTGCGGGCCCATCTGCACCAGCGCGCCGCGCACCTTCACCTCGGGCAGGATCTTTCGCGCGATGGCGCCGGCCGCGACGCGCGTGGCGGTCTCGCGCGCCGAGGAACGTCCGCCGCCGCGATAATCGCGCAGGCCGTATTTGGCTTCGTAGGTGAAGTCGGCATGCCCCGGGCGAAACTTGTCCTTGATCTCGGAATAGTCCTTGGAGCGCTGGTCGGTGTTCTCGATCAGAAGCGCAATCGGCGTTCCCGTCGTCACCTGCACGCCGGTCTCGGGATGCGCCATCACGCCGGACAGGATTTTTACCGCGTCCGGCTCCTGGCGCTGGGTCGTGAAGCGCGATTGGCCGGGACGGCGGCGGTCGAGGTCGTGCTGGATGTCTTCGGCGGTCAGCGGGATCAGCGGCGGGCAGCCATCGACCACGCAGCCGATCGCGATCCCGTGGCTTTCGCCGAAGGTCGTGACGCGGAACAGGTGGCCGAAGGTGTTGTGGGACATATGGGAGCTCGAAATCGCCGGATTGAGCGTGTGGTAACGCGGCGCGTTACGTGGGTCAAATAGCCCTCTCGTCATGCCCGGGCTTGACCCGGGCGTCCACGTCTTTCGGCCGCAAAGCAGACGTGGATGGCCGGGACTAGCCCGGCCATGACGACGGAGAGCGCTGCCTTAACTATACTTCTTCAGCCCGCCCTCCCCGAACACGTAAACCGCGCCCTGCTCGATCAGGAGATCGGCGGCGCTGGCCGGGGTTTCGATGCCGAGCGCGACCATCAGCGCCCGCGCCGTGCCGCCATGGGCGACGGCGACGGTGTCGCCGCTTACGGAATCGTACCAGTCGCGCATGCGCTGCTCGACTTCGGCATAGGTCTCGCCGCCTTCCGGCGCCATCGTCCACTTCGCGGTCAGCCGCTTGGCATACAACACGGGGTCGGCCGCCTGCATCTCGGCCAGCGTCGAGCCCTCCCAGACGCCGTAACCGATCTCGCGCAGGCGATCGTCGAGTGCATAGTTTTCCGCAGGCAGTTTTAGCGCGCCGCGCACCAATTCCATCGTCGCCCGCGCCCGCTGCAGCGGGCTTGCGACGAACGGCAGCGTCGGCATTGTCGCGGCCATCGCGCTTGAGCAGATCGGCGAGGACGTTGCCGGCATGCGCGGCCTGCTGGCGGCCGAGATCGTTCAGCGCAATGTCCTGCGTGCCCTGCAGCCTTCCTTCCGCATTCCACGACGTCTCGCCATGGCGGATGTAGTAGATCACGGGCGCAGGCATCGGCGGTCGGATTATTCCCGGCTTCATCTGCGTCGGAGGTACACCAGCACTGCGACGCGGTCGAGCCAAAATCCGTCGTCCGGTTAACGCTGTTTCCGATGTGCTTCCGTGGCTGGAATAGATGCGCCGATTGGGTGTTATGATGGGTAAGGCGTTCGCGCCCTCATAACTTTTGCAACCCTTTGCAATCCGGTGCCGATGAGCGCGTTTCGTCAAAGTGTCGAAGCCATGATACCGGCGCTGCGCCGCTACGCGCGTGCACTCGCGCGCGATGCCGACATCGCCGACGATCTGGTGCAGGACACGCTGGTGCGCGCGTTGCGTTCGGAAAAGCTGTTTCTCGGCGGCGACGTCAGGAGCTGGCTCTATACGATCCTGACCAATCTGAACAAGAACCGGCGGCGGTCGCTGGCGCGGCGGCCGCAATTCATGCCGCTGCTCGACAATAATCCCGACGCCAGCGGCACCGAGGCCGAAGGCCGCGATATCGCCCGCGCGCTGGCGACACTGGTGGAAGAACAGCGCTCGGTGCTGCTGCTCGTGATGCTGGAAGGACTGAGCTACCGCGAGGTCGCCAACATCCAGGGCGTACCGATCGGCACCGTAATGTCCCGGCTTGCCCGGGCACGCGCGCACGTCAAAGCTTCGCTCGAGGGCGAACGCACGGCACTGCGGCGGGTGAAGTGAAGATGCGAATGACGAGCGCGATGCACCGACAGACTTGCAATAGACAGATCTGGAATGGACAGAGACGACGACAATGACCGATCCCCACATTCCCGTCACTGAAGACGAGCTGCATGCTTACGTCGACAATGAGCTGCCGGCGGAGCGCCGCGGCGATGTCGAGGCGTGGCTCGCCACGCATCCCGACGACGCCGCGCGGGTGCAGTCGTGGCGCGCGATGGCCGAGTTGCTGCATGCCAGATACGATTCGGTGATGGACGAGGCGGTGCCGAAGCGGCTCGAGATCGAGCGGCTGGAGCGACAGCCGCGCAAATGGGTGTACGGCGCGGTGGCGGCCACGCTGGCGGCGTTCATCATGGGCGGTGGCGCCGGCTGGATGGCCCGCGGCGCGACGGCGGCACCCTCGGTCTTCCAAAGTCTGACGGTCGACGCGATCGAAGCGCACCGGCTCTACGTCGTGGAAGTGCGGCATCCCGTCGAAGTGCCGGGCAACGAACGCAACCATCTGCAGCAATGGCTGACCAAGCGCTGTGGCTGGGTCGTCCGCGCGCCCGAACTGACGGGGGCCGGATTGAAGCTGGTCGGCGGACGGCTGCTGCCTGGCTCCACCGGTCCGGCGTCCTTCATGATGTATGAAAGCGCCACCGGCGAACGCTTCACCATCTACACCGCCAAATCGGACGCCGAGGCCACACAGATGCGGTTCGCGGCCGAGGGCAAGGAAAGCACGCTGTTCTGGGCCGATGATGGCGTCATTTACGCGGTGGTGTCGACCGGCGCCGACCGGGGACGGCTGACCCAGATCGCCCAGGCGGTGTACGACCAGATGGAAAAGAAGGGCTGACCTCAGCCCAGGGGAAGTGCAGCGGGCTCGTGGTGTTGCCGGATTGCGTCTCGCTCGACCCCGCCTCCGCCAAGAAAAGTGGCGGCCAGGCAACATCCAGCCTCTTGTCCCAATTCTGACATCGAAAATCTGGAATCAAAACACCGGTCCGTCTCATTAAAGCACCGGGTGATCACGCGAAAATGAGCAGCGCTCGATCCGCCGATCGGCGCAAGCGGCCTCGATCGGGGTTTGGTACCGCGCTGGTCCCCCTTTCGAGGCCGCCCCTTTTCCAGAAAACCTATTGTTTCCAGGAAGAAGGCCGGTTTTCCGGGAACAGTTGCCCCAAGCTTCAGACACGACTTTTCGCGCCGCGAATCACAACCGAATCATCACTCGACTTAGCCGAAATCGCTGCGCGGATTATAAGGGTGGCCATCGCGCCACTTTTGCATCAATGCCTCAAGCTCGGCATCGTTCCCGTCGGGCAGAATGATACGGGTGATGACGAACAGGTCGCCGGATCCGCCGGCCTTGGGCAAGCCCTTGCCCTTGAGCCGGAAGGTGCGGCCGCTCGAGGTATTTTTCGGGATCGACAGCTCCACCGCGCTGCCGAGCGTCGGCACCCGGACCTTGCCGCCCAGCACCGCCTCATACAGCGAAATCGGCAGGTCGAGCCGCAGATCGCTGCCGTCGACCTTGAAGAAGGGATGCGGCGCGATGCTGACCGTAATCAGGAGATCGCCCGGCGGGTGGCCCGGCGCGGTTTCGCCCTGCCCCTTCAGCCGGATCTGCTGGCCGGCGACGACGCCTGCCGGAATCTTGACGTTGAGCTCCTTGCCGTTCGGCAGCCGGACGCGCTTTTCGCCGCCGTTGACCGCCTCTTCCAGCGACACCGTCATGGCGACGTTCAGGTCGAGATCGAGGCCGACCCCGCCGGTGTCGAACTCAAACGTCCGGCCACCACCGCCCGGACGTCCGCCCCTGGCCGCGCCGCCGAACATGCTGTTGAGGATATCCTCAAAGCCCGCCCCGCCGGCGCCGCCGGGACCCCCACCGGTGCGGAAAGTGTGGGACTGGAATCCGCCCGCTCCACCGGCGCGGCCGCGCGGATCGCCGCCGGGAAAACCCTGAAAGCGCGGCTTGCCCTCGGCGTCGATCTCGCCGCGGTCGAACTGCTTGCGCTTGTCCTCGTCGCCGATGATCTCGTTGGCGGAATTGATCTCGGAAAAACGCTCCGCGGCTTTCGGATCGTTGTTGTTGCTGTCGGGATGATGTTTCTTGGCGAGCTTGCGATAGGCACTCTTGATCGCCGCAGCGCTGGCGCCCCGCGGCACCCCCAAGACCTCATAGGGGTCGCGCATCCGTCAGTTCTCCTTCACGGGAATTCGATTGTTGAGCTTAGGGCAATTCGCCCGCTTTGGCTTCATCTGGGGAGCCAGTTGCATTTTTGCAACTAGCTCCACGGCTTCTTCAAAACCTTTTTGAGTCTTTATCCGCGCGTCCAGGGCTTGATCGTCTGGATTTCCCAGCGGCCATGGCCCGCCTTGCACGCCGCGCCCTGCAGCCAGCTCTCCGCGCGCCCATTGACGTAACTCGCCAGGAAATCCCGGCAGGTGCGCCCGTCTTCCGCCGAATAGGCCTGGGACAGCGGCGTCACCGATCCGCGCGCGCCGGTCTCCGGATTTTCCCATGGCTGGCTCGAATCCTTGTCGCCCTTGGTCAGCACATCGGAAGCCGCGGTGCGCGCAAAGGCAAGATCGCTCTCGGTCGGTGCTGGCGGGGTGGCGTGCTTGGCCAGCGAGCCGGTGACGTCGGCGGGCTGCATTTTGGCGTAGGCATCCGGACGCGACAGGCTGCAGCCGCCCGAGCTGAGGCCGATCAAAATCAGCGTCATCGCCGCGCCGCCCGGCGCGATCGCCGATAGGCCAACGCGCGCCCATGCCCTATATAGGGCGAGCCCGAAACCGGGCTGCAACGCGTTCTGTGACGCGAGGGTACGCAAACGAAGGCTCCCGAGATGACGGACACGACCTCCATCAAACACCCGGCAACGTTAACATCGGGTGATTTTACCGCGGCCGAGGAACCGTTTGCGCTGTTCGCCGAGTGGTTTGCGGAAGCCGTGAAGTCCGAACCGAACGATCCGAACGCGATGGCGCTGGCCACCGTCGACCCGGACGGCCTCCCGGACGTCCGGATGGTGCTGATGAAGGGCTATGACGCGGACGGCTTCGTGTTCTACAGCCACGTCGCCAGCCAGAAGGGCCGCGAACTCGCCGCAAATCCTAAGGCGGCTTTACTATTTCACTGGAAGTCGCTGCGCCGTCAGGTCCGGATCCGCGGCAGCGTGTCGCCGGTGACATCGGAGGAAGCCGACGCCTATTTCGCCACGCGGCCGAAGCAGGCGCAGATCGGCGCCTGGGCCAGCAAGCAGTCGCAGCCGCTGGAGAGCCGCTTTGCCTTCGAGCAGGCGATCGCCAAGGTCGCCGCCAGGCACGTGATCGGCGAGGTGCCGCGCCCGGAAGGCTGGAGCGGCTGGCGCATCGCGCCGCAGCGTTTCGAATTCTGGCACGACCGCCCGTTCCGCCTGCACGACCGGATCGAATTCCGCCGCGATGCGCCTCCACAGACCTGGAGCAAGGTGCGGCTCTACCCCTGACGCCAAACGCTCGCGTCGCCTTCTGGGTTGAATAGACCCGCAAAGTTGAAAGACCTGTATGCCTGCTTCATCCAATGCGCCGCGGCGCACGCTGCTTCTGACCGGCGCCAGCCGCGGCATCGGCCACGCCACCGCGATCCGGTTTTCCTCCGCCGGCTGGCGCGTCATCACCTGCTCGCGGCATGCCTTTCCGGAAGTCTGCCCGTGGGGCGCAGGCCCTGAGGATCACATCGAGGTCGACCTCGGTAACCACGACGACACCGTGCGGGCGATTTCGGAGATCCGCAAACGGCTGGAGAACGACGAACTGCATGCGCTGGTCAACAACGCCGCGATCTCGCCGAAGGCGCCCGACGGCGGCCGGCTCGGCACGATGGACACCGACATCGAAACCTGGAGCCACGTCTTCCACGTCAATTTCTTCGCGCCGGTCATGATCGCGCGCGGCCTGATCGAGGAATTGAAACATGCCAAGGGCGCGGTGGTGAACGTCACCTCGATCGCGGGCTCGCGCGTCCACCCGTTCGCGGGCGCGGCCTACGCGACCTCGAAGGCGGCGCTTGCTTCGCTCACCCGGGAAATGGCGTCCGACTTCGGCCGCGTCGGCGTGCGCGTCAATTCGATCGCGCCGGGCGAGATCGACACCTCGATCCTTTCGCCGGGCACCGAGAAGATCGTCGAGCAGCAGATTCCGATGCACCGGCTCGGCACGCCGGACGAGGTGGCGAAGATCATCTACGTGCTGTGCACGGAAACCAGTTCGTATGTGAACGGCGCCGAGATCCACATCAACGGCGGCCAGCACGTGTAGGACGCGGCGAGATCGCGGATCTCGTAGGGTGGGCAAAGCGAAGCGTGCCCACCATTTCGTTCAGCGCAAGACCGATGGTGGGCACGGCGCGAGCGCGCCTTTGCCCACCCTACGCAACCCCGCGTTCACTCGGCGTAAAATTTCCGTTGCTTCGCGCGCAGAATTGACGCCGCATCGAGATTGAACGCGCTCGAACATTCGTCCTCGTTCTCGCCGTCCGCCAGCGCGGCACCGCAGTGCCGGCAAAGCCGCGTCGAGAACGCCAACGCCGCGCCGGCGCCGCGACCCTGCTGATAGCGCGCAAGATCGATGACGTTGCGTGACGACATTATGATTTTCTCAACCATGGGATCCTCGCGGCCTGAGAACAATTTATCGCAGACAAGTTTCGACCATTCGTTCAGCGCACCGCTCAAATTTTAGCGGTGAGGTTGAGAGGTCGCCGCGCCGTCGGAACCGCAAGGCGCAGCTGTCTTACAACCACTTCTTCCACTTGAAGAGAAAGTACGGCAGCACGGCTGCCAGAAGCATCATGCCGAGCGCCATCGGATAGCCGTGCACCCATTCGAGTTCCGGCATCATTTTGAAGTTCATGCCGTAGATCGAGGCGATCAGCGTCGGCGGCATCAGCACCACCGCCATCACCGAAAACAGCTTGATGATGTTGTTCTGCTCGAGATTGACGACGCCGAGCATGGCGTCCAGCGTGAACGTGATCTTGTTGGAGAGATAGGACGAATGGTCGGTCAGCGAGACCACGTCGCGCTGCATGGTCTTGAGCTGCTCGCGCATGTCCTTGGACCATTTGATGCCTTCCACCACCGCCGACAGGAAGGTGACGACGCGGCCGATCGAGACCAGGCTCTCGCGGACCTTGGAGGTCAAATCTCCCTTGCGGCCGATCGCGATCAGGATCTGGGAATATCGCTTGGCCTGGCCGTGGCGCTCGCTTTCGGGCTCGAAGATATCGTGGGAGACCTGATCGACCTCGGCGCCGGCGCGCTCCAGAATGTCGGCGCAGCGGTCGATCACCGCGTCCAGCAGTTCCATCAGCACCATTTCGCCCGATATCCCGGGCATGCATGAGCGCGCCAGCTTGTGCTCGACCAGGGCAAACGGCTTCGGCTCGTCGTAGCGCACCGTGACCAGGCGGTGACCGGCCAGGATGAAGGTGACGGGCGTGGTCTTGGGCATATCGGTGTCGGATTGGCACATCAGCGTCGCCGTCATGTAGCGGGCGCTGTTCTCGATGTAGAGCCGGCTGGAAATCTCGATCTCCTGCATGTCCTCCCGGGTCGGGACCGCAATCCCGGCCAGCCGTTCCACCGCGCGGTCCTCCTCCTGCGTCGGGTTCAACAGGTCGATCCAGACCGCATTGTCCGGCAGGGCCGCCGGATCCGAGGCAGGGAACTTCTTCAGGGCGGACTCGGACGGGACAAACACAGAAAACATGGGCAACTCCGGAACAGGACGGCAGTCTCGTCTTTGATGGGCCTTCCCGGCGCGAAACGGTACCCATTTCGCCTGAACCACCGGAAGCCAACCAGCGGCACTAAACCCGATTCTGGCAAGCGCTTCATGACCGCGCATTAACCCGGCGTCCATATTTATGGCCCCGAGGTGGCGCCCGCACGGCGGCACTTCGGCCTCGACGTACCGACTGCACATAAATCAACCAGAAGTCGCAGAATTTGCGGCATAAAAGCCACAGCTACGCTTCCGCAGCGCGAAACGGGCGTGCAAAAGCTGGCATGAGCGGCGGTTTTTGCGGATACTGCGCTCAATGGAATCGTCGCGTTTGGGCCGCAAGTTTGTTGCTGCGGACGCAGGTTTTCGATTGGAAGTGTGCCATGTCGTCGCTGAAAGTCATCCTGGGGCTGCTCGCTGCCGGTTTTGCGTTGTCCGGTTGCATGCCGGCAACCACCTATCAGGCCGCCCCTGAAGCCAGCCTCAAGCCGAGTGATAAGGCCCAGCTCGCCAAGGCGCGCTATGCCAATGTTCCGGTGGCAGAGCCGTTCCGCCGCGCCATCGTCGACTATCACCGCAAGGAGATGGCCGGCACCATCGTTGTCGATTCCGACAACCACTACCTCTATATGGTGCAGGACGGCGGCAAGGCGATCCGCTATGGCGTTACCGTCGGCGAGGAAGCCCTCGCGTTCTCCGGCATCGCCAAGGTCGGCAACATGGCCGAATGGCCGAAATGGACGCCGACTGCCGACATTCACAAGCGCATCGAAGGCTTGCCGGCCTCGGTGCCCGGCGGCGTCGACAATCCGCTCGGTGCCCGCGCGCTCTACCTTTACCAGGGCAACAAGGACACCCTGTTCCGCATCCACGGCACCAACCAGCCGGAATATATCGGTGCCTCGATCTCGTCGGGCTGCATCCGCATGACCAACGAGGACGTCATCGACCTGTACACCCGGGTAAAGCAGGGCACGGTTGTCGTCGTCCTCGCTCCCAAGCAGGGTGACTCGCCGTACAATTCCAAGATGGCCCTGCAGGGCGGTGGCCAGAGCGGCCCGCAGGCGCAGTAACCGACGCCGGTTACCTCGCTACCGAAGACACTGCCCTCAAAGATCAAGAGCGCCGGTTTTGCCGGCGCTTTTTCTTTGCGGGTTTTTCCTCTTTCGGCGGCTCGGCCTCTTCCGTCGTCTCGAGGTTGGATTTCTCGGCGTCCGGCTCGGCATCCGACTTCGCACCGGCCTTGCCCTTTGACTTGGCATCGTCAGGTCCGGCGGCGGTTTCGCGCGGCGGCGCTTCGTCGGGCCGCTCGGCCGGCAACAGCGGGGGCTTCTGCGGCAGCGGGTCCAACACGTCCCACTGGCAGATCCGGTAATTGTTGCGCCGTTCCGTCAGGTCGAGATGGATATGGTCCTCGTGGTAGCCATCCGAGCCCGGCCCCAGCACCGTCGAAAACCGCGTGCAGGCCGAATGCAGCACGCTCTCGCGCATCCCCCGCGGCACGGTGCGGTCGGTCAGCGAGACCAGGCTGCCGTCGGCGAATTTGAAGGCGCGAACGTCCAGCGCATTGGCGCGGCCATGTTCCGAAAGCTTGGCGCCGACGATGCGGTTGCGGCCGCGGCACTCGAACGAATCGAAATTGTCGATTTCGGAGACGGCGCTGCCGACGCGCTCCGCCAGCGGCGCGATATCGCTGCGGATCCAGTCGGCCAGCGCGGACGCCATCTTGCAGCGCAAGATGGCCGCCGGCTTCACCGAAACCCGCCGCTTGTCCGGCAGCACGATCGCTTCCAGACGCACCAGGTCCTCGCCGCCGCAGCCGCCCTCACCCTTGATGTCGGGGATGCTGGGCGCAATCGCGATGGCCTCGGTCAGCGCCAGGCGGCAGGCCGACGGCTCCGGCGGCGCGGGCGCGGCCTGCTTCTCGGGCTTGCCGTTCGCCTGCTCCTCCTTGTCCGGCTCGTCGCGCTCGGCGGAAGGGGCTTCGGCCGGGCGCGGCTTGGGCAGCGGCACCACCGCATGCCGCGGCGATGTTTTCGCCGTGCCCCGCTCCTGCGGCGATCCGACCCTCAACAGATTGTCCCAGGGCGCCTGGCGGGACGCCTTCGCCGCCAGCGCCGGATCGCTTGGCATGCCAAGCAGCAGCGCCATCGTGACAGCGGTAACCATTGCCGGTTCGATGCGGCGAAAGGGACGATAAGCCCATTTTCGGCTTGCGTTCTGCGCGCTAGAGTTCATGTCAATTCCATGAACCCAACGCCCGATCCGCCCGTGACATCGGCGGGTTGCGCGATAACGAACAAACTATCGGAGGGAAGTGCGTATGCTCGGATTGATGCAAGACTGGCCTTTGCTGTGCCACCGGATTATCGAACACGCGGCGAAGTATCACGGCACGCAAGAGGTCGTCACGCGCTCCGTCGAAGGCCCCATTCATCGCACCAATTACGCCGAAATTCATGCACGCGCGCTGAAAGTATCGCAACGGCTGGATCGCGAAGGCATCAAGCTCGGCGACCGCGTCGCCACAATTGCCTGGAACACCTGGCGCCACCTCGAAGTCTGGTACGGCATCATGGGGATCGGCGCGATCTGCCACACGGTCAACCCGCGGCTGTTTCCCGACCAGATCGCCTGGATCATCAACCATGCGCAGGATCGCATCGTGATGACCGACATCACCTTCGTGCCGATCCTGGAAAAGATCGCCGACCAGCTGCCGAGCGTCGAGCGCTACATCGTGCTGACCGACAAGGCGCACATGCCGCAGACCACGCTGAAGAACGCGGTCGCCTATGAGGACTGGATCGCGGAAGCCGACGGCAAGTTCAAGTGGAAGGATTTTGACGAAAATACCGCGGCCGCGATGTGCTACACATCGGGCACCACAGGCGATCCAAAGGGCGTGTTGTATTCGCACCGCTCCAACGTGCTGCACGGCCTGATGGCCAACAATGTCGACGCGCTCGGGACCAGCGCCGCCGAGACAATGCTGCCGGTGGTGCCATTGTTCCATGCCAACAGCTGGGGCATCGCCTTCTCCGCGCCCTCGATGGGCACCAAGCTGGTGATGCCCGGCGCCAAGCTCGACGGCGCGTCGGTCTATGAACTGCTCGACACCGAGCAGGTCACGCATACGGCCGGCGTGCCGACGGTGTGGCTGATGCTGCTCAACCACATGGCGGCCGGCAATCTGAAGCTGCCGCATCTCAAGAGCGTGGTGTGCGGCGGCTCGGCGATGCCGCGCTCGATGATCAAGTCGTTCGTCGACATGGGCGTCCGCGTGCGCCACGCCTGGGGCATGACCGAGATGAGCCCGATCGGCACGGTCGCAGCACTGAAGCCGCCGTTTGCCGTACTCACCGGCGAGGAGCGGCTCGACATCCTGCAGACCCAGGGCTATCCGCCGTTCGGCGTCGAGATGAAGATCACCGACGACGCCGGCAAGGAACTGCCGTGGGACGGCAAGACCTTTGGCCGCCTCAAGGTCGCCGGCCCCGCGGTCGCCAAAGCCTATTTCAAGGTCGACAGCAGCTATCCTCGACGATGAAGGCTTCTTCGACACCGGCGACGTCGCGACCATCGATGCGCATGGCTACATGCGGATCACCGACCGCTCCAAGGACGTCATCAAGTCGGGCGGCGAGTGGATTTCGTCGATCGACCTGGAAAACCTCGCCGTCGGCCATCCCGCCGTCGCGGAAGCCGCCGTGATCGGCGTCTATCATCCGAAATGGGACGAGCGGCCGCTGCTGATCATCCAGCTCAAGCAGGACCAGAAGGCGAGCCGCGAAGACATCCTGAAATTCATGGACGGCAAGATCGCCAAATGGTGGATGCCCGACGACGTCGCCTTCGTCGACGGCATCCCCCACACCGCGACCGGCAAGATCCTGAAAACCGCGCTGCGCGAACAGTTCAAGAGCTACCGCTTCCCGAACGCCGCCGCCTGAGGCCAGGCCCGCGCCCCGTTAAAAAAGGCCGCCTTCCGGCAAGGGAGGCGGCCTTTTCACGTGCACCAAAGGGGCTCAAAAACAAAATATCGAAAACAACCCCATGCAAAGTAGAAAATGGGGCCGCCATCGCGACGCCGGCCTGATCGCAGCCGGCGCCAAAACATGATGGCTTTTGGTTAGCCACTGAGTTCGGACGGTAGCTAATCGCGCTGCGGCGGCTCGCTATAGCGGATCGGCACCGGATGCAGGGTTGTCACCCCTCACCTGGCTTACGGCGTTAGACAGGCTTCCCTGCACCGCCAGCGGCAAGGCTCTTTACGGATGTCGAGACGCCACACGCGTGGCGTATCGCATCATCAGCGAAATAATTCGGTGCTTTGGAAAAACTGACGGGCGCCTGCGAGGCGCCCGTTGAAATCAGCGCGAGAGCGCCAGCGCCTCGAGCTTTCGCTGGGCATCGGGTTCGCCCCACTCCTTGGCCCGCTGATACCAGGTGCGGGCCTGCGCGGCGTCCGCCAGCGGACCGTCGGCGCCGATCTGCCGGAGCAGCGCCGGATCGTAGGTGGTGCCGACCAGCAAGGCCGCGCGCGCATCCCGCGCCTCGGCGCCGCGCATCAGCAACAGCCGCGCCGACTGCACGTCGCCGCTGGCGAGCAGATCCTGTCCCCTTCTGATCAGGGCCGCGACTTCCCGCGCATCGAGGCTGCGCACGGTCTCGGCCGATGCCGTCGGGGCCGGAAGTGCCGACGGCGCGGCGGTGGCCACGGCAACCGGCGGCGCTGCAGCCACCGGCGGCGGCACGACAACGGGCGGCGCCACGACAGCGGCCGGCGGCGGCGTGACGGCCCTCGGTGCGACCGTGGCAAGGCTGGGCGCGGCAAGGCTGGGCGCGGCATTCGGCGCGGCCTGCCAGGTCAGACGTGTCGAGGTGCCGGTGAGTGCGGCGCCGGTCGCGTCGCGCAATTCCGCCGTCACCAGCATCTGGCCGTTAAAACCTTCCGGCGGAATCACCGAGACGCCGGAAATCTCCGTCGCCGGCACGCGCCATTCGTTGCCGCTGACGCGCTTTCCCGACGTGAGGCGCGAGCCTGTCGTCAGTCCGCTGACGGATACGAAGGCGTCGGGCGGCGGTGCGCCGACATGGATGCCGAGCGGCACCGGATCGTTGGTGAAGCCGCTGCCGTCCTGCACCGCCAGCGTCGCGGTGCGTCGCGGCGGCGCCGCCGGCTGCGGCGCCGGGGCGACCGAGGATTTTACCGACTGCCAGGCGGCCGAAAGCGACGCGCTGTCCTGCCCGGGCGAGCGTTGCGAAGATGGAATGGCCATGACGAGAAGCGTGGCGATGGTTGCCGCAATCGCCACGGCGATCGAGAAACGGATGACCTGCTGAAACAAGGCGCGGCGACCGGACAGGTCGCGAAGCACGGACGGCGCCTCGACCGGCGCCATGTCCCTCGCCTCCTGCATCGCCTGCGCGACGGCCTTGGTGAACACTTCGGAATCGTGACGGCGCGCCGGCTTGCTGAGCGGCTGCAAGGACGGCCCTTCCGTCGGCGTACGCGGACGCCACCCGTCATTATTCGGCACGAGTTTCGGAGACGGATGCTCGCTGCTCGCCCGATCCCTCAATTCGCGAGGCGCGTAATATTCCGGATCGTTCGGACCGACATGTTTTTCGTGCTTTGCATCACTCATTACTGAACACTCGCCCTGATGGGGCTTTCCGCAACCCCGCGGACGCATGCCGATTGCGCCATATGATCCCTTGAATTCCGGAGAAGCGCAACCGCGCTCTTGCGACTCCGCCGGCGACGAGGGCCGAAAGTCAGGATCATTCTGCAGCGCTTCCGGCTAACACCCGGTCGTTACCCTCTTGGTTGCAGTACGCCGTGTCCGTGCAGGACAGTCCCGTCTACCAGCAAATACGACAACCCAGCGTCAACAGGTAGACGAAAGTTGGACCGACTTCAATCTACAGCTAATAATCGATTTACAGGGGTGGTTAATCCACAGGGTTGCAGCGATGGACGCATTCGCGGATTAGAACGTTTTCCAGCGAAAGCCTGCCCCGGACTTGATCCGGGATGGAAACCGGTTCGCGTCAGGAAAACGCGTCAAAACAGCAATCCAGAGCCCCGTTCCGATTCAATCGGAACGGAAAAGGCCCTGGTCGCGCGCAAACCTTGAAATTCGTGTCTCGCCGTGGTCTCACGTTTCGAGTTCGCAGCCCGGCGCGCCCGCTCGGCCGGACTGCTTCCAACCCGGCAGATCAGCGATGGCCCGAAGGTTCTTAACACCCTACCAGTCGGAGCCGGTGTCCCGCCTGGCCACGTGGTCGCGCAACCTCGCCATCTTTGCCGTGGTCGCGGTGGTGGTGTCGATCCTGATCGTCCGTTTCGGCTTCCTGGAAATGAAGCCGGCGCTGGCGACCTTCTTCGGCGCGCTGGGCCTCGCGGTTCTTTCGATCCTGGTCGGCCTCGCCGCGTTCGCCCGGATCTGGCAGAACGGCTCGCGCGGCATGGGGCGGATCCTGCTGGCGTTCCTGATCAGCACCGTCCTGCTCGCCTACCCGGCCTACCTGGCTTTGCAGTACCGCAAGCTGCCGAAGATCTACGACGTCACCACCGATCCGATCGATCCGCCGCGCTTCGAGGCGCTGGCGCGGCTGCGCAGCGGCGAAGGCACCAACTCGGCGGTCTATGCCGGGCTCTATTCGGCCGAACAGCAGCGGATTGCCTATCCCGATATCGAGACCGTGGAGCTCGAAGTGCCGCCGCAGCGGGCCTATGAGGTGGCACTGGCGCTGGTCGCCAAGCGCAAATGGCTCGTGATCGACGAACGGCCGCCGCAACTGCCGCGCCGCATCGGCCGCATCGAGGCGGTGGCGCGGACGCCGATCATGGGATTTCGCGAGGACATCTCGATCCGCATCACGCCCGACGGCGAGGAATCCCGCGTCGATATCCGCTCCTCCTCGCGCTATTTCGAAAGCGACCTCGGCAGCAACGCCGCACGCGTCACCAAGCTGATCGAGGACATCAATTCGGCGGTCGACAACGCCAAGCCGGCGCAGAAGAAGCCGCAGGCGCCGGCGAAAGCGCAGGCGAAGACGGTGAAGAAGTGAGGGCGATGGCGAGTAGCGAGAGTATCGAAGCAGCTTGCCTATTCGCTATTCGCATCGCCATTCGCAAATCACGCCATCCGATACGTGCCGCCGATCACCGGATCGCCCTCCGTCGCCACGATGCCGCGCGCGACCAGATCTTCCAGATGCGCCAGCACGGAATAGCCGGCCGCGCCGGTCAGCCGCGGGTCGAGGCCGATATAGATCGCGCGCACCATGGTGGGGATGTCGGCTTCGCCCTTGGCCAGGCGATGCAGGATCGAGGCTTCGCGCGCCCTGCGGTGCCGGGCGAGGAAGCGGACATAACGCTGGGCTTCCGGAATTTCCGGGCCATGACCCGAGAAGTACAAATCTTCTGCGCGGGCCTCCAGCCGGTCGAGCGAGGCCATGTAGTCGATCATCGATCCATCCGGCGGGGCCACGATCGAGGTCGACCAGCCCATCACGTGATCGCCGACGAAATTGATCTTTCGCTCGGCCCAGGCGAACGCCAGATGGTTGGCGGTGTGGCCCGGCGTTGCGACCGCCTCCAGCGCAAACCCCTGCCCCTCGATGACGTCGCCGTTCTTCACCTCGATGTCCGGCCTGAAATCGCGGTCGGCGCCGGATTCCGGATTGTGCTTCTCGCTCTCGAAGCGCGGCCGCGAGGCACGATGCGGTCCCTCGGCATAGACCGGCGCGCCGGTGGCGGCCTTGATCCGCGCCGTGTTCGGCGAGTGGTCGCGGTGGGTATGGGTGACCAGGATGTGCGTCACGGTCTCGCCGCGCACGGCGTCGAGCAGCGCCTTGGCGTGCGCCTCGTCATCGGGACCGGGGTCGATGATCGCGACCTTGCCCTTGCCGACGATGTAGCTGACCGTGCCGGTGAAGGTGAACGGGCTCGGATTGTTGCACAGGACGCGCCGCACGCCGGGACGGGCTTCGTCGACAACGCCCGGCTGAAGCGGGAAGTCGCGGTTGAACGGGATGTCGTCGTTGTCGGCCATGGGCAGATTACTCGCAGCGTGCGGTTCTTGCTCCGTCATGCCCGGGCTTGTCCCGGGCATCCACGTCTTCCTTGGCGCGCCCAAGACGTGGATGGCCGGGACAAGCCCGGCCATGACGAGCTGGGTAACGACCGGGCCTACGAAAACGCCTGAATGCCCGTGATCGCCCGGCCCAAAATCAGGGCGTGGACGTCGTGGGTGCCTTCATAGGTGTTCACGGTTTCCAAATTCGCGGTGTGGCGCATCACGTGGTACTCGATCTGGATGCCGTTGCCGCCGTGCATGTCGCGGGAGACGCGGGCGATGTCGAGCGCCTTGCCGCAATTGTTGCGCTTCATGATCGAGATCATCTCCGGGGCCATCTTGCCCTCGTCCATCAGCCGGCCGACGCGCAACGAGCCCTGCAGGCCGAGCGCGATTTCGGTCTCCATGTCGGCGAGCTTCTTCTGCACCAGCTGGGTTGCCGCCAGCGGCCGGCCGAACTGCTTGCGGTCGAGCGTGTATTGCCGGGCGCGGTGCATGCAGTCTTCCGCGGCGCCCATCACGCCCCAGGAAATGCCGTAGCGGGCGCGGTTCAGGCAGCCGAACGGGCCCTTCAGGCCGCTGACATTGGGCAGCAGCGCCTCCTCCGGCACCACCACGCCGTCCATCACGATCTCGCCGGTGACGGAAGCGCGCAACGACAGCTTGCCGCCGATCTTCGGCGCCGACAGGCCTTTCATGCCCTTTTCGAGGATGAAGCCGCGGATCTGGTTGTCATGCGCGGCGGATTTTGCCCACACCACGAAGACGTCGGCGATCGGCGCGTTGGAAATCCACATCTTGCTGCCGGACAGCTTGTAGCCGTCGGATACCTTTTCGGCGCGGGTCTTCATGCCGTTGGGATCGGAACCGGCATCCGGCTCGGTCAGGCCGAAGCAGCCGACCCACTCGCCGGTGGCGAGTTTTGGCAGGTATTTCTTGCGCTGGTTCTCGTCGCCATAGGCGTAGATCGGATACATCACCAGCGACGACTGCACCGAGTTCATCGAGCGATAGCCGCTGTCGACGCGCTCGATCTCGCGCGCCACCAGGCCATAGGCGACGTAGCTGGCATTGGCGCAGCCATATTCCTCCGGCAGCGTGACGCCGATCAGGCCGAGTTCGCCCATCTCGTTGAAGATCTCGCGGTCGGTCTTCTCTTCGAGATAGGCCTTGATCACGCGCGGCAGCAGCTTGTCCTGCGCATAGGCGCGCGCGGTGTCGCGGATCATGCGCTCGTCTTCGGTGAGCTGCTCGTCGAGCAGGAACGGATCGTCCCACTGGAACGAAGCCGCCGCCGGCTTGTCCTTGGCTTGAGGGCGCACGCTCATGAAAATTCCTTTCGCATCACTGTCCTCATGGCAATTGTCGACGGCCAAACTAGTGCGCTATCGGCGGAAGCGCAAATGTTCCGAACGTCATTCCGGGGCGATGCGCAGCATCGAACCCCGAATCCCGAATGCAATCCAGCTTCTCGTTGGAGACGATCTCGATGCCGAAACCGGACAGTCCCTTGTAGTCGTGCACCGAGGACGTGAGGTGGACGATCGAAGTGATGCCGAGGTCGCGCAGGATCTGGGCACCGACGCCGACTTCGCGCCATTGCCGGTTGCGATCGGCTTCCGCGGACTTCTGTTCGCCGACCGGCTGGACCGGAACCCCGGCCGCGCCGTCGCGCAGATAGACCAGCACGCCGCGGCCGGCCTTCTGGAAATGGTTCAGCACGACCTGCATGCGCGCCGGGCCGGTGAAGATATCCTTGACGATGTTCGGCTTGTGCAGCCGGGTCAGCACGTTCTTGCCGTCGCCGATGCCGTTATAGACGAAGGCGGCATGCGCAATCTCGTCGAACGGCGAGCGATAGGCATAGCCCTGCAGCGGCCCGATCGGGCTGTCGGTGGTGAACGTCGCGACCCGCTCGATCAGCTTCTCGCGCGCCTGGCGATAGGCGATCATGTCAGCGATCGTGACGTGCTTGAGCTTGTGGGTGGCGGCAAAGCGCGCCACCTGCTCGCCCTTCATCACGGTGCCGTCGTCGTTCATCAACTCGGAGATGACGCCGACCGGCGGCAGGCCGGAGAGCTTGCAGAGATCGACCGCCGCCTCGGTATGGCCGGAGCGCAGCAGCACGCCGCCGTCGCGGGCGATCAGCGGAAAGATGTGGCCGGGCCGCGCAAAATCATTGGCGCCGGCGTTGGGATTGGCGAGCGCGCGGCAGCAGGAGGCGCGCTCTTCCGCCGAAATGCCGGTGCCGCCGTCGGGCTTGTAGTCGATCGAGACCGTGAAGGCGGTGGTGTGGTTGAACTCGTTGTGCGCCACCATCGGATCGAGCCGCAGCCGGCGGGCGTCGTCGGTGGTGATCGGCGCGCAGACGATGCCGGAGGTGTGGCGAATGATGAACGCCATCTTTTCCGCCGTGCAGAACGACGCGGCGACGATCAGATCGCCCTCGCCCTCGCGGTCGTCATCGTCGGTGACGACGACCATTTCACCTCTGGCAAAGGCTTGCAGAACTTCCTGGATGGTATCGGCCATTTTCCCAACATCTCGCTGTCTACAGGCAGTGCATTAGCCGGACTCAATCGACTGCGCCAGAGTCAATACGCAGGGCAGCACGGCCCACCAGCCCTGCGGTAGCCCTGCTACCACGGCACCGGCATGGCAATACCCATTGACGAAGTCGGGCATCAATCGCCATGGTCGTCCACAACAACAAGAAACAGGCGTCAGGGAAGAGACATGATGCGTGAAGCGAATTTCCGTCTGATGGATTTCCGTCGGAGGGTTTGGGCCGGATTGACGCTGCTGGCGATGGTGGCAGGCCTGTCGCAGCCCGCGCGCGCCGCCGATGAGTGGCCGACCCGCGACATCACCTTCTACGTCCCCTACGCGCCGGGCGGCTCGACCGATCCGATCAGCCGCAAATATGCCGAGCTCCTGGAGAAGCAGCTCAAGGTCAAGGTCATCGTCGAGAACAAGCCCGGCGCTTCCGCGACCATCGGCACCGGCGCGGTGATCCGCGCCGCGCCGGACGGCTATACGATCGGGCTCGGCTCCAGTTCGTCGCTGGCCTACCAGCCGCACGAGATGAAGGGCCTCGCCTGGAAATCCGCCAACGACTACCAGTCGATCGCAAAGCTCTCGGACCTGCCGGTGATCCTGGCGGTGCCGGCGGAGGCGCGATGGAAGACGCTCGACGATTTCCTCGCCGAGGCCAAGGCCAACCCGCGCAAGCTGAAGGTTTCGGTGTCCGGGCTGCGCTCCATCAACGACATCGCCATCCAGCAGCTCAACAAGCTGGCGGGCCTGCGCATCGCCACGGTGCCGTTTACCGGCGGTGGCGGCGAAGCGACGCTGGCGGCGCTCGGCGGCCGGGTCGACGGCACCGCCGGCTTTGCGCCCGGCATGAAGGGCCAGATCGACGCCGGCAAGCTGCGCGTGCTGGCGGTGTTCCAGGAGGGCAAATACGATCTGCTGCCGGACGCCAAGCCGATCGGCGAGACGCCGTGGAAGGATACGTTCCCGGTCGGCTATTACGTGATCGCCCCCAACGGCCTGCCGAAGCCGGTGCTGGAAAAGCTGCTCGCGGTCTCGAAGGTCATCGTCGAGAGCGAGGAGTTCAAGAGTTTCCTGAAGACCAACGGCTACACCTGGGATCCGAAATTCGGCGACGACATGAAAAAGGAACTGGCCGGCTATGACGCCAAGTTCCGCGACGTCATCAAGTTCCTGGACGACGACAAGTGACGCCAGCGCGAAGTTTCTCGCTGGTCCCGGCGCGGCGGATCACGGCCCTGCTCGCGCTGTTGCTGTCGGCTCTCTACGTGACCAACGCCTGGCAGACGCTGTCGGTCGGGCGCTGGCACAAGCCGGGGGCGGCGATCTTCCCCATTGCGCTCGGCGCGCTGCTGGCGATCTCGGGACTGTCGGTGCTGTTCGAACGGCGTGGCGGCGACGACGGATCGATGCCGGCGACCTTCACGCTGCCTGATGGTGCCGATCTTGTCCGGCTACTGCTGCTGCTCGCCGCGTTCGCGCTCTACTTCCTGGTGATGCCGGTTATCGGCAACATGGTCGCCTCGGCGCTGTTCTTGTTCGCCAGCATGTGGCTGCTGTCGGACGATCCCACCCGATCGCTGCTGCGGCTCGCGATCTATGCGATCGCCATTGCGCTGTGCTTCGAATGGTTCTTCGTCCGGCTTCTGAAAGTGCAGATGCCCGGCGGCGTGTTCCGGCAATGGCTGTTCTAGTGCGGGCTTGAAATGAACTCCCTCCAGGGCCTGCTGTATGGATTGAGCGTTGCGGCGACACCGGCGAATTTGCTGGCGGCGTTCGTCGGCGCATTCGCAGGGACCGCGATCGGCGTGCTGCCCGGGCTCGGCCCGGTCGCCGGCGTCGCGCTGATCCTGCCGCTGACCTTCTCGCTCGACCCGACCGCGGGCCTGATCATGATGGCCGGCATCTTCTACGGCTCGATGTATGGCGGCTCGACCACGGCGATCCTGCTCAACATCCCCGGCGAGTCCGCCTCCGTCGTCACCGCGATCGACGGCTATCAGCTCGCCAAGAAGGGCCGCGCCGGCGCGACGCTGACCATCGTCGCCGTCGGCTCCTTCATCGGCGGCACGCTCGCCGTCATCGGCGTGATGATGTTTTCGTCGCTGCTCGCCAAGGTCGCGATCCTGTTCGGCCCTGCGGAATTCTTCGCGCTCACCGCGGGCGGCCTGGTCGTGATGTCGCGGATTTCCGGCGGCACGCTGGCCTCCGCGCTGCTGCCGATGACGATCGGATTGATGCTGGGGACCATCGGCCAGGAAGCGGTCACCGGCGAGACGCGCTTCACGTTCGGCATTCCCGATCTCGCCGAAGGCGTCTCGCTGGTGCCCGTCGTGGTCGGGCTCTACGGCTTTGCGGAACTGATGCTGCTGGTCGAGGACCGCGCGCATGCCGCGAACAAGCCGCAGTCGGTCAAGATGCGCGAGCTGCTGCCGACGCGCACCGAATGGAAGCGCGCGGTGCCGTCATGGCTGCGCGGCACGTTCCTCGGCTTTTTGTTCGGCCTGGTGCCGGGACCTGCGGCGACGCTGGCCTCGTTCGCCTCCTACCGGCTGGAAAAGGCGACGTCGAAATACGGCGCGGAAATCGGCAGCGGCGCCATCGAAGGCGTCGCCGGCCCGGAAGCCGCCAACAATGCCGCCGCCACCGCCTCGCTGGTGCCGCTGCTCGCGCTCGGCATTCCCTTTACGCCGATCGCGGCGCTGATGATCTCGGCGATGCTGGTGCAGGGCATCCAGCCCGGGCCGCTGTTGATCACCCAGCATCCGGAGATCTTCTGGGGCCTGATCGCCTCGGCCTATATCGGCAACGTCATGCTGCTGTTGCTGAACATTCCGATGGTCGGCGTCTGGGTCAGCCTGTTGCGGATTCCGCACTATCTGTTCATTCCGCTGCTGCTGGTGCTGTCCGTGATCGGCACCTACAGCGTCCGCAACTCCATCTTCGACGTCTGGGTGCTGCTCGGCGCCGGCGTGCTCGGCTATTTCTTCAACAAGATGAAATTCCAGCTGGCGCCGCTGGTGGTCGGCCTGATCCTCGGGCCGAACATCGAAAAACATTTTCGCGAGGCGCTGTTCCTGAGCCAGGGCGATCCCTGGATCTATGTCGAGAGCCCGATCGCGGTCGCGATCTGGCTGTTGGTCGCGGCGATCCTGATCGCGGGGTTCATTGCGCGACGCCGTGCGGCGTTTGCGGAAGCGATGGCGCAGGACAGCAGTTTGTGAATTCCCGGCCGCATGGCCGGGCTTGTCCCGGCCATACCACGTCCTTCGCTTGCGGCGAAGGTCGGATCGCTCTTACGACCGTGGATGCGCGGGCACAGGTGCTTCAACGGGCACTGACGTCGCGAATGCAGCCTCTCACCTCGAAGCTTGCGATAGCGGCGATGAGAGGACAGCGCTACGGCAGCACCTCACGGCGCTCGCTGAGCAGCGCGTCGGTCTCGGCGCGCTTGTCGTCCAGCAGCCCGGCCTGCGCGGCCTCGATCACCTTGTAGAGCTCGTGGGCGTCGCTGAGGCGGGTGACCGTCACGTAGTCGGCGCCGGCCGCGTAGAGATCGCCGACATTGGCCAAGATCTCCGCGGTCGCGACGATCTTGGCGGTCGGATTGAGCGAGCGGACGTGCCGGACCAGCTTTTCGTTGTCGGCGCCCTTCAACAGCGAGTCCGGGATGCTGAGGATGATCAGTTCGGACTTGCCGACGCCGGCATGCACCAGCGTATCGACATTGCTGATGTCGCCATAGACCACGTGCATGCCGCGGTCGGTCAGGGTGCGGAACACCAGCGGATTGAAATCGATCACGGTGATCTGTTCGAGAACCGCCGGACTGCGCTGCTCGATCTCGCTCAGCAGGGCGCTGGCGGCGCGGAAGAAACCGAGAATGACGATGCGCCGCGCCTCGCCGTGCCCGCCCTCGTGACCATCGGCGTCATGGCTCGTGATCGAGATCGCGCAGGCCGATCCGCTTCAGGGGGCCGATCAGGGCGCGCGTGACCTGGTCGCTGCGGCCCATGATGAAGGTGCTCAGCACCGCCAGCACCACGAAGGCGAATGACGCAGCACTCGACGTCTCGGCGCTGATGTGGTGCGCGGCGACGCCGGTCTGGATCACGACCAGCGAGAATTCCGAGATCTGCGCCAGGTTGATCGCCGGCAACAGGCTGGCGCGCAGGCCCTGCTTCATCAGATAGAGCGGCGTGAACGTGGTCACCACGCGGCTGACGACCGTAAACGCCGCAATCATCAGCGCCAGCCCGATCACCGACGCACCGGGGATCGGGATCGTCATGCCGAGCGAGACGAAGAACAGCGTGATGAAGAAATCGCGCAGCGTCGTCACCTTGGCGGTGACGTCGAGCGCATAGGGGAATGTCGAGAGCGACACGCCGGCCACCAGCGAGCCCATCTCGCGCGACAGATGCAGCCGCTCGGCAATCTCGCCGATCAGGAAGCACCAGGCCAGCGCGCCGAGCAGGATCAGTTCCGGCCGGCGCGCGATCTGGTGGAACAGCCACGGCAGCACGTAGCGGCTCAAGATGAGCGCGGTCGCCACCAGCGCGCCGACGCGGGCGATCGAGAGCAGGATCACGCTGACCTGCAGATTATCGAGGCTCGGCTGCACCGCCAGGAACAGGATCGCAAAGATGTCCTGCAGCACCAGCACGCCGAGCGTGATGCGGCCGGGCAGCGTGTCGAGTTCGCGCTTCTCGTACAGCACCTTGACGATGATCACCGTGCTCGACAGCGCGCAGGCGATGCAGAGATAGAGCGCGTCGAACTTGCCGCCGCCCATCGACAGCCCGATGGCGATGAAGAACAACAGCCCGAGCACGACGCCGCCGATCAACTGCCCGCCCGCGGCGAACAGGATGACCTTGCCGGCGCGCACGATCTTCTTCAGGTCGATTTCCAGCCCGATCATGAACAGCATGAAGATCAGGCCGAGTTCGGAGATGACGTTGATCGATTCCTGGGACTCGACCAGGCGTATACCGAATGGACCAATGATGAACCCGGCGATAAGGTAGGCCAGGATCAAGGGTTGCCGCGTGAAATGGGCGAGCAGGCCGAGCACCCAGGCGAACAGGATACAGAGAGTGATATCGCGAATAAGTTCGTGCATAGGTCCGTTTCTGCCCCTGCCCCAACCTAGAGGTCCAGGCGCGGAGGTTAAACAAGCAATGTGTCACAGCCATGGGTTTGGGGCCTTTGTAGCGATTCTGGCCGTGCTGTCGATCCTTTCAAGCCCCGCCGCCCGCGCCCAAAGCGGCGCCGTCGAACAGAATTTTGCCGCCTCCCTCACCGCGGTGCCAACGGAAAACCTCGCGGTGTCGGGCGCGTTCTACGTGCCGGTCTATTCCAGCGTCTCGATGAGCCAGGGCAAGCTGCGGGCGGATTTTTCGGTGACGCTGAGCATCCACAACGCGTCCGAGACCCGGCCTCTGGTGCTGAAGCGGATCGCCTATTTCGATACATCAGGCAAGATGGTGGAGAGCTACCTCAAATCGCCGGTGGCGCTGAAACCCTTTGCGACGGTGGAAGTCTTCATTCCCGCCAGCGACGTGCGCGGCGGAACGGGGGCCAATTTCGTGGTCGACTGGGCGGCCACGGGCGAAATCGCCGAGCCTGCGGTCGAGGCGCTGATGGTCGGCAGCGTCGGACCCGGGCATTATGCCTTCATCACCCAGGGACGGCCGATCCGGGTTATCAAGAACTAGCCTGTACAACGACAAGAAGGCCCGCAGCCTTCTCAACGAAAAAACAAAACGGGAGTGAATGTCCATGTCCACCGCAACCCCCTTCGATTTTGCACCCTTGCTGCCCGCCGGATTGCCGGCGCCGGCCGCGCGGTGGACCGGGCTTGCCAAATACAGTTTCGTCGGCGGCAACAACGATCCCGACCAGGTTCCGGTCGACGGCCTGATCGACGCGATCAACGCCGTGCTGAAGCGCGAGGGCAAGACGCTGGCGACCTACGGCCTTGCCAGCGGCCCGCAGGGCTATCGTCCCCTGCGCGAATTCCTCGCCACCAAACTCAAGCGCGACGCCGGCATCGCCTGCGGCGCCGACGACATCATGATCGTCTCGGGCTCGCTGCAGGCGCTCGATCTCGATCAATCAGACGCTGCTGGCGCGCGGCGACACCGTGCTGGTCGAACAGGAAACCTATCAGGGCGCGCTGAACCGGCTGACGCGGCTCGGCGTCAAGGCGGTCGGCATTCCCCTCGACGACGAGGGCATGCGGATGGACGCGCTGGCGGCCGCGCTAGCCGACCACAAGAGCCGCGGCATCACGCCGAAGTACATCTACACCATCCCGACCGTGCAGAACCCGACCGGCTCGATCATGCCGGAGACGCGGCGCGCGGAGATGCTGAAACTGTCGCGCGAATACGGCGTGCCGATCTTCGAGGACGATTGCTACGCCGACCTGATCTGGAAAGGCGAGCGCCCGCCCGCGATCTACGCCATGAGCCCGCATGGCGGCGTCATTCACATCGGCTCGTTCTCGAAATCGATCGCGCCCGCGCTGCGCGTCGGCTTTATCGTCGCACCCTGGGAAATGATGTCGCGGATGCTGGCGCTGAAGACCGATGCGGGCTCAGCGGCGCGCTGGAGCAGATGGTGCTGGCGGAATATTGCGCGCCGCATTTTTCCACCCATGTGCCGAAGCTGACGCGCGGGCTGCGCGCCAAGCTCGACACGCTGATGGAAGCGCTCAACGAGCAGTTCGGCACCGTCGGCCGAGTTCGAGGATCCCAAAGGCGGCATCTTCCTGTGGGTGAAACTGCCCGACAATGTCGACACGCTGAAACTCTATCAGGCCGCACTTGCCGCCGGCGTCGCGATCAATCCCGGACCGGAATGGTCGACCGACAAGGCCTATTCCGGCAGCCGGCTGCGGCTGTGCTTTGCCAGCCCCTCGCACGAGCAGATCCGCGAAGGCGTCGCCGTGCTCGCCGAAGTCTGCCGCAAGGAGTTCGGCGTGCCGGAGCGGATTGCGAATGTGGAGAAGCGCGGCAAGGCGTGAGGCCGCGCCGCCGCTCAGGCAGCCGGCCCCTCGCCGCGAAACACCATCGCGATGCGCAACAGCCGCACGATCGAGACGTTGCCCTTGCCGGCCTCGATCTGCGCCACGAAGCGCTCGGAGAGACCGGACAGGCGGGCGAGTTCGCGGCGCGACATGCCGTGGCAGGCGCGCATCTCGCGGAGGCGAATTCCGAGTTGCCTCAGGAATTCGCTCTCGTGAGGCAGCCGGCCGTCCGCGTCGCGAAGGGCCGGCCGAACCGGACGGCTCGAACTCGCTTCGGATTCGGACAGGGTTTCGCGATGTGCCACGCTCGATCCTTTCGCTTGCGATGATCGCGAAGCGAAAGGACGGTCGCATTGATCGGGATCAAATGGCGTCTTAGACGCCTTCTGAAATGTCTCGGCGACGCCGGAGGCCGTAGCGCGCTATTCGGCCTTGATCCCGGTGTCGGCGATCAGCTTGCCCCATTTCACGCTTTCGCTCCGGATGAACTTTGCAAAATCTTCGGGCGAACTCGGCGCGGGTTCGGCGCCGAGCACGCGAATTTTTTCGATCGCGGCGGGATCGCTCAAGGCCTTCACGAAGGCGGCGTTCAGCGTGCTGATGATCTCGGGCGACGTACCGGCGGGTGCGACCAGGCCGAACCAGCCGACCGATTCGAATTCGCTCAGCCCCTGGTCCGCCAGCGGGGCGACGTCGGGCAGGAACGTCACGCGCTTGGCGGCGGAGACGCCGAGCGCTTTCAACTTGCCGTCGTTGATCAATTGCTTGGACGCGGGGATATCCAGCACGGCGAGCGGGATGTGGCCGGCGAGCACGTCGACGGAGGCCGGCGCGGTGCCGCGATAGGCGACCAGCTGAAGTCGGACGCCGGCCTTTTGATTGAACAGGGCCGAGGTCAAATGCATCGCGGTGCCGTTGCCGCCATGGCCGATCGAAAGGCCCTGCGGTTCGGCCTTGGCTTTTGCGATGACTTCCTTGACCGAGGTAATGCCCGACTGCTGCGAAGCCACCAGCACGAACGGGATTTCCGCCAGCATCGTCACCGGCGCCAGATCCTTGAGCGGATCGAACGGCATCGTCGCGGGACTAAGGTGCGGATTGACGGTGAGCACGCCGGCCGCGGCGACGCCGAGCGTGTAGCCGTCGGGCGCGGACTTGGCCACGGCCCCGATGCCGATATTGCCGCCCGCTCCCGCCCTGTTCTCGATGATGATGGTCTGGCGCAGCGTCTCCGAGACGACGGGCTGCAACGCACGAATAACGATGTCGGCGCTGCCGCCGGGCGGAAACGTCACGATGATCTTGATCGGCTGGTCAGGATATGCGTTTGCTGTATCGACCGCGAATGACGACAACGACAGAGCGAGCGCAGCGGTACCGACAAGGGCGCGTCGAAGAAACGGAAACATTCAAGGCCTCCGATGATTTTCTGTGGTCAGCAGCAGTAATGCACGAACGTCCAAAGGCAACAAGCGACATGCCGGCAATCAACAAACTAGTGAGCGACCCGTTAATGACCCGCGTTCTCGTGATCGGCGCAGGCCCCGTGGGGCTGACGCTGGCGATGGATCTTGCAATCAGGGGAATAGAAGTCACCGTCGTGGAGACACGCTCCGCGGGTGAGCCGCCAAGCGTCAAATGCAATCATGTTTCGTCACGTTCGATGGAGGTTTTCCGGCGGCTGGGACTCGCGCGTGCGTTGCGCGACACCGGATTGCCCGCCGACTATCCGAACGACTGTTCCTATCGCACCACGGCGACCGGCATCGAGCTGTCGCGCATCCTGATTCCCTGCCGCCGTGACCGCTATACGGCGACCGGCGGCCCCGATACCGACTGGCCGACGGCGGAGCCGCCGCACCGGATCAACCAGGTCCACATGGAACCCGTGCTGTTCGCGCACGCCACCGCCATCGACGGGCTGAAAATCCTGAACCGCACCGCGTTCGAGGATTTTAACGAAGATGCCGAGGGCATCCTTGCCACGGTTCGCAACCTCGACAGCGATACAATTTCGAAAATCCGCGCCGACTTCATCGTCGGCTGCGACGGGGCGCGTTCGCTGGTGCGCAAGGCGATCGGCGCCAATCTGCAGGGCACGCCGATCATCCAGCGGGTGCAATCGACCTATATTCACGCCCCCGCTCTGCTCGCGATGATGGACCGGCCGGCCTGGATGACGCTGTCGCTCAACCCGCGCCGCTGCGGCACGATGGTCGCGATCGACGGCCGGGAAAACTGGCTGATCCATAACCACCTCAACAAGGAAGACGAAACCTTCGAGTCGGTCGATCGCGACGCCTCGATCCGCGCCATCCTCGGCGTCGGCCCCGACTTCGAATACGAGATCCTCAGCAAGGAGGACTGGGTCGGCCGCCGTCTCGTCGCCGACCGTTTTCGCAAGGGACGCGCGTTCATCTGCGGCGACGCCGCGCATCTGTGGATGCCCTATGCCGGCTACGGCATGAATGCCGGCATTGCCGACGCCACCAACCTCGCCTGGCTGCTTGTCCGCCCATCTGCAGGGATGGGCCGGCATCGGCATTCTCGATGCCTATGAGGCCGAGCGCCTGCCGATCACCGAGCAGGTGTCGCGCTTTGCGATGGACATGGCCGGCAAGGTGTTGAGCCAGCGCCGCACCGTTCCCGAAGAGATCGAACAGCCGGGACCTGAGGGCGATGCCGTGCGCCAGCAGGTGGGGCAAGCCGCCTATGATCTGAACGTGCAGCAATATTGCTGCGCCGGCCTCAACTTCGGCTATTTCTACGACAACTCGCCGATCATCGCCTATGACGGCGCCGAACAGCCGGGCTTTACGATGGCGGATTTCACGCCGTCCTCGACGCCGGGCTGCCGGCTTCCGTTCGCAAAACTCGCCGACGGGCGGCCGGTCTATGACGCGCTCGGGCCGGGCTACACGCTGCTGCGCTACGATCCGAATGTAACGATCGCTCCGCTCGCGGAGGCGATGAACGCCAACGGCGTGCCGTTCGCGGTGGTCGATGTCGCCGCAGGTGAAGCCCAGCCGCCCGGCGCCCGCAAGCTCGTGGTGGCGCGCACCGACCAGCATGTGGCCTGGCGCGGCGATGCCATTCCGGAAAATCCCGCGGATCTCGTCGGCAAGCTGCTCGGCAAGAACCTCGACCTCGTTTCCGCGTAAGCATGAGATGACCGAGGCGCGCTCCCAGCATCGTCTCGGCATCGCCCTCGTCGTCGCCGCCGCCGTCTTCTGGAGCACCGCGCCGTTCTTCACGCGGCTGCTTGCCTATGACAGCTGGACCATCCTGTTCTGGCGCGGGTTGTTCGCCGGCATCATGATCATGGTCCTGATGGTGTTTTTGCAGGGCCGCGGCAGTCTGCGGGATCTGGTGAGGTTCGACATCAACGGCTGGCTGGTGGCGTTGTTTTCGACATTGGCAATGATCGCCTTCATCCCCTCGCTGCAGCTCACGGACGTCTCCAATGTCGCCATCATCATAGCAACCGGCCCCTTCCTCGCGGCGGGCCTCGCCTGGATATGGCTCAAGGAGATCCCCCATCGGCGAACCCTGCTGGCGAGCGCGGTGGCGCTCGTCGGCGTCGTCATCATCGTCGGCGGCGCACGCGCCGGTTCCGACATTCTCGGCGTTGCCCTCGCCTGCTTCATGGCGCTGGCGATCGCGGCGATGACCGTGATGGTGCGGCGGCACCGGAACACGCCGATGATCGCGGCCGCCGCGCTGTCGAATTTTCTGGGCAGCGCCATCAGCCTTCCCTTCGCTCACGGCATAACGACGGTGACGGGGTTCGACCTGCTGATTCTGGCGATGTTCGGCTGCTGTCAGGTTGCGCTCGGCCTCACCCTGTTCTTCCTCGGCTCGCGCCTGCTGCCGTCGGGCCAGGCGGCGCTGATCTCCACGCTGGAGACGCCGCTCATGCCGTTCTGGATCTGGGTGGGATTTGGCGACGTTCCGACGTTACGGGTGCTCGCTGGCGGCGCGCTGGTGATGGGCGCCGTCATTGCCGACATCATCGGCGACAGCCGCAAGCAGCGGCCGTAAGGCTAGGGCGTGTTCTCATAAATCGAGGTTCGTGAGCGAGCTCAACCCATGTCCACTATCCGGCGTATTGCAAACTCAAACCAGACGTCGCCTCAGGTCCGACACGGGCCAGACGCGGAAATCCAAGAAAATTAACGACCATATCGAAAAGCATCGAATGACCAAGGTTCCTGCTTCACTTCGGGAAGTGACCAGCGCGGCGTTTCCCAGACCGCAGCCCATTCGTCGTGGCCGGGCATGCCTTTAACCTCAACGCGAATAACGACAAAGCCCAGCCACTCATCAAATCGATAAGTATGACGAACCTCCCACGACGGTTTCATATCCGATCCAGATACAGCCAGGAAAGTCGAGGTCTCCTTTTCTCGAGTAATCCAACCCGGCCGCTCTGTCGTGCCGAAGCCTTCAGGCATTTTCATAAAAGGGAAGCTGATTAGCGCAGGTCTTTGCAAGCTGGTAAGGTCGAAGACTTTGTGCGATCCAACTATCGCGTGACAAAATATGATCGCAAGCTGCCTTCCTCCAATCTTAGTGAACTGAACTGGACTACGCTCGATCCCTTCGTCAATTTTGCAGCTAGTATGCTTGGCCGCGAGGATTAATCGACTGGGTAATAAAGCTGGGTCCGATACTTCAAAATCTGTTCTCCCTTTGGCGACATCAAACCACTCGCGCCTTGCCTCAACTTTGTCCTTCAGCTCGGGGCTCATTTCCTCACCGACGGATGGGAGAGCTGAAAATGATAGCAACGTCCCGGCTATGAGAAGCTGGGTTAAAAGTGATGCCAGGTATGGCACGTCTACCTCCCGCGATAGCTGCACCGTACAGACATAGTTGCTTTTAGAAGTTCTGATATGGGTCATCCGCGGCGTTTTTGACATATCTGCAGCGTGTCCGGTATCCGACCCATCTCAGACCTGCAATTCGGCGTTGCGAACACCGAGACGGGTTTGATTCGAACTCCCCGAACCGGGGCGCGAAAATCATGAGACAGGCTCCATTTATTTTGGCCTGTATCTGTACCGGGACCGCAATTTGGTTAAGCGCTTCTTCAACAAGATCGAGCAATGCCGGCGCGTCGCAACCCGGTATGACAAACTCGCCGTAAACTACCCTGCCTTCATTAAGCTCGCAGCCATTCGGATTTGGCTACGCGCTTATGAGTCCACTCCCCTCACCTTACCGCGAACGGCGCCTGATACGGCCGGCCGAACGGCACGCCGTTGATCACGGTCTGCACCGGCTTGAGCAGCAGCTTGCCCTCGCGCTTGTTGTTGCGGGTGTCGACGAACGAGGTCTGCGCCTCCACCAGATCCATGATCGCGACGTCGCCGGGCGCGCCGATCTGCAGCGTGCCGATTTTTGGCGCGCGGTTGATGATCTTGGCCGGCGCTGAGGTCGCCATCGCCACCACCTGCTCCACCGTATAGCCCAGCGGAATGAACTTGCTCATGACGTTCGGCAGATAGGGCATGCCCGGCGTGTTGCCGGAGAAGACGTGGATGTCGGAGGAGATCGTGTCCGGCCCGCAGCCGCCCGCGATCGCCACCTCCGCCACCGTGAAGTCAAAACTGCCGCCGCCATGGCCGACGTCGAACATCACGCCGCGCTGCTTGGCGGACAGCGCCGCCGGCAGCAGCTTGCCGTCCTGCACGATGTTGGTGAAGGCGCCGGCGATGTTCGGCGCGCCGGAATAGGCGTGGGTCAGCACGTCGCCCGGCCGCAGCAGGTCGAGAATCTCCGACATCAGCTCCTTGGTTTCGACGCCGCCGATATGCACCATCATCTTGGCCGGCCAGCCGCACATCTCGCAGGCCTTGATGCCGCGCTTCAGCGGCTCGACGCCATGCTTGGCGATGACGTTCTCCGACATCCGCACCTTGACGCCGAGCAGGAAATCCGGATTTTCGGCCAGCGCCATCGCGCAGGCTTCGACCTGCGCGTAGTCGATGTTGTAGAGCTCGGCGACCGGGAAGCCGGATAGCCCGTTGTTGGCGATGTGGACGAAGGCGTAAATCCGCGCCCGCGATTGCGCCACGATGTAGCGGCGCAGCGCCGCGAGATTGTTGACGCCGGCGTCGCCCGCCGACACCACCGTGGTGGTGGCCTGCGCCTGCACCAGTTCGTCGGCGGGAATGCCGATCGCCGAGCCGTAGGGGTAGACGTGGGAGTGCAGGTCGATCAGGCCGGGCGTGACCAGTTTGCCCGAAGCGTCGATGGTCTTGGCGGCACGTGCGGCCGGGATCTCGTTCTCGACGGCCTCGATCACGCCCCAGCGGATGCCGATGTCGCGCTTGCCCTTGCAGCGACTGGCTCGGGTCGAGCACGTCGCCGCCCTTGATCACGAGGTCGAACTTGTCGTTCGGTCCCATCGCGGCATGGGCCTGGCCCGATGCGGCGGCGATGGCCGCCGACCCCGTTACTTTGAGAAAATCACGGCGTGAAAATCCGGTCATCGCAACACTCCCCCCGATATGATTTTTTATGCGGCGATGATGCGCCGGGTCCGGGCGTTGTGCAAGCAAGGCGTGCATCGGCCCACACAAGGCCAGCCGGCGTTTGGTGGGCCGTGAGCCGTAGGATGGGTTGAGCCCTTCGCGAAACCCATCATCGAACGCGGATAAGGTTGATGGGTTTCGCGAAGGGCTCAACCCATCCTACGAAGCTACGAAGCTGCAACCGTGAGCATCTGAATAGCCATTCAGAAATCTCTTCGAGTTGCTCGGGAACGATCACCCCGCGGTGAAGTTCTATCCCCGATCAATTGAGGAGACTGGAACTAATGAAGAAGTTTGGACTCGTTATCGCCGCCCTCGGCGCACTCATCATCGCGGCGCCGTCGATTGCAAGCGCGCAGACCGTCGTAATCAAGCGCGGCGGCGGCTATCATGGCGATCATCATCGCGGCTACGGCTCTCGCGCCGAATTCCGCGGCCATCGCGACCGCGGCTACCATCGCGGATGGCGCCATGGTCATCGCGACCGGGTCGTGGTCATCAAGAAGCACTATCACTAAGCTATAAACACGCAGAAGCCCTGTTCTGATCCGATCAGAACAGGGCTTTTCGTCGTTCGCGCGTCTTAACGAAAAATGGCTCCTCGCGGAGCCATTTTTGTTGTTGCAGTCGATGTTGCGCGTGAACGCGCCCGAAATCTCAGCTGTAGATTTCGAACAGGCCTGCGCCGCCCTGGCCGCCGCCGATGCACATCGTGACGACGCCCCACTTGGCCTTGCGCCGGCGGCCTTCCTGCAGGATGTGGCCGGTGAGACGCGCGCCGGTCATGCCGAAGGGATGGCCGATCGCGATCGAGCCGCCGTTGACATTGTACTTCTCGGGATCGATGCCGAGCTTGTCGCGCGAATAGAGGCACTGGCTGGCGAAGGCTTCGTTGAGCTCCCAGAGATCGATGTCGTCGATCTTCAGGCCATGGCGCTTCAACAGTTTCGGCACGGCGTAGATCGGCCCGATGCCCATCTCGTCCGGCTCGCAGCCCGCCGCTGCCCAGGCGACGAAGCGGCCCAGCGGATGGAGGCCGCGCTTCTCGGCGTCCTTGGCTTCCATCAGCACGACCGCGGCCGCGCCGTCCGAGAGCTGGCTGGCGTTGCCTGCGGTGACGGATTTGCCGGCGCCCTTGACCGGCTCGAGCTTGGCGAGGCCTTCCAGGGTCGTCTCGGGACGGTTGCACTCGTCGCGATCGACGACGTAGTCGACGATGCTCTCGGCCTTGGTCGCCTTGTCGACCACCTTCATCTTGGTCTTCATCGGGACGATTTCGTCCTTGAACTTGTTGGCCTGCTGGGCGGCCGCCATGCGGCGCTGCGATTCCAGCGAATACTCGTCCTGGTATTCGCGGCTGACCTTGTAGCGCTCGGCGACGATATCGGCGGTGTCGATCATCGCCATGAAGATGTCGGGCGCGACCTTGAGCAGGTCAGGATCGATCGATTCCTTGGGCGAGCCGCCGCCCGGGATCGAGATGCTCTCGACGCCGCCGGCCACGATGCAGTCCGAGCCGTCCGAGCGGATCGAGTTGGCGGCCATCGCGATGGTCTGCAGGCCCGACGAGCAGAAGCGGTTCACCGAAACGCCGGCGGTCGACTTCGGCAGGCCGGCGAGCAGCGCGCCCTGGCGGCCGATGTTCGGTGCGCCATGCGCGCAATTGCCGAGATAGCAGTCCTCGACATAGTCCTTGTCGACGCCCGCGCGCTCCACGGCGTGCTTGATGGCGTGGCCCGCCAGCGACATCGGCGGGGTGATGTTGAATCCGCCGCGGCCGGACTTCGCCAGCCCGGTACGTGCATAGGAAACGATAACAGCTTCACGCATTTGATAGACCTCCCTTTGATGCGATCCAGTATGGACTGGAGCCGCGCCCGTGTGTAGCAAAAACCCGAATTCCGGCCGGCGGAAAAGACCGGAATTGCATCAATCCCACGCCGGCGCGAAACCCGGATTTACACACCGCCTGTCCTTGGGCAAGGCCGCGATGGCCTTCCTGTCGTCATCGTCGAGGTTCAGCTTGAGCGCGTCGAGATTGGCCTGCTGGCTTTCGCGCGCGCGAGGCTTTCGGGATCGCGGCAACGCCGTCCTGATCGAGCAGCCATTTCAGCGCGACCTGGGCCGCGCTGGCATTGTGCTTGCGCCCGATGGCCGCAAGCGCGGGGTCGGACGCCACCTTGCCTTGCGCCAGCGGGCAATAGGCGACCAGCGGAATCGATTTCGCGTTCAGATACTGGCGCAGCCGCGTCTGGTCCAGCATGACGTGGTATTCGACCTGGTTGCAGGCGATCGGGGCGCCGATGTCCTCGACCACGGTTTTCAGCAGCGCGATGTTGAAATTGGCGACGCCGATGGCGCGGGTGCGGCCCTCCTCCTTCAGCTTCATCAGCGTCTCGAACATCGCGGGCAGATTCATCTTCGGCGCCGGCCAGTGCACCAGATAGAGATCGACCTGATCGAGCCGGAGCTTTTTCAGCGAGGCGTCGAACGACCGGCGCATGGCATCCGGCGCCAGATTCTCGTTCCAGACTTTCGTGGTGACATGCAGGTCCTTGCGGGCAACGCCGGAGGCGGCAATGGCGGCGCCGATCGGCTCCTCATTGCCATACATCTCGGCGGTGTCGAGATGCCGGTAGCCGAGCCCGAGCGCGCTTTCGACCGCGGTGCGGCAGGCATCGCCCTGCAAGCGAAAGGTGCCGAGACCGAGCCTGGGCAGGCTGATACCCTGGGTTTGCAGATGTTCCATGATGACTCCGGGAAACGCGCCCGCGCAGCGACGGCCGCGCCGACGGTATTTCATTGAGGGGAATAGGCCGCTATTGATAGTCCGTGCGCCGGGCACGAGGCAAATCAAAGATCGGTTCAGGGGATACGATGGTCAAGGCGTTGCAACGATGGCTGGATGCCCACCAACTGCCGGCGATCATCGCCGCCGTGCTCGGCGTGGTCTTGACGATTTCAGTGCTTTTGGTGGCGATCGGCTATCTCGTGGCGAGGCCTTGAACCGGAGCCGTAGGGTGGGCAGAGGAGCGAAGCGACGTGCCCACCATCCATCACCGAGCCCGTCGTAAGATGGTGGGCACGCTGCGCTTTGCCCACCCTACTGCTACGGATTTTGACCTTCTCAAATATGCTGCGCCATGATCCGGCCGGGCCGTGCATCCGGACGCGGCTCGATATCGACCGACCACAAGTCGCGGTTGTCGACGTCCTTCAGCGTCACGGTCATCACTTCGGTCTTGCCGTCGATGTCGACGCGGCCGAAGAACTGCAGGCCGAAACAGGGCGCGAGGTTTTCACCGTCGCAGCCCTTCTGGAACATCGCCTTTGGTCCGAACGTATTGTCGAGCGGCGCCGGCGCCCAGGTGCCGGCGTGCAGCGGGCCACTGACGAACTCCCAAAACGGTTCGAAATCCTGGATAGACCGCGCGGTTCGGATCGTAATGGTGCGCCGCCGTGTAATGCATGTCGGCGGTCAGCCACACCGTGTTGCGGATGCCGGCGCGCTTCATGAACGACAATAAATCGGCGATCTCGTGCTCGCGCCGTTCCGGCGGGCCGTCGCCGAGCGCGATGCCGTCCTCGCTGAACAGGCCGATCGGCATGTCGGCGGCGATCACTTTCCAGGTCGCGTCCGACGCCACCAGTTCGCGCTTCAGCCAGGCCAGCTGCGCCGCACCGAGGATGCAGGCCTCGCTCTGGTCGTCGCGCTTGTTGAAGCTGGAATCGCGGTAGCTGCGCATGTCGAGCATGAAGATGTCGAGCAGCGGGCCGTAGGCGATCTTGCGATAGATCCGGCCGTCGCGGGCGGGCACGGTCGCGCATCGGCATGAACTCGTGGAACGCGCGGCGCGCCCGCGCCACCAGCAGCGAAGAGCCGTCCTCGGCATAGCCGGTTTCATCGGCGGTGCCGCCCGGCGCCCAGTCGTTGGTGACCTCGTGATCGTCCCATTGCGCGAACAAGGGAACGGCGGCATGGAAGGCGCGAAAGTTTTGGTCGAGCCAGTTGTATTTGTAGTTGCCGCGGAACTGTTCGAGGGTTTGGGCGGCCACCGATTTCTCTTCGGTGACGATGTTGCGCCAGACCTCGCCGTCGGGCAGCTTCAACTCCCGCTCCACCGGACAGTCCGCATAGATGTGGTCGCCGGAATGGATGAAGAAGTCGGGACGGTTGTCGAGCATGGTGCGGTAAGTCCGCATGCCGCCACGGCTTTCGTCGATGCCCCAGCCCTGCCCCGCGGTATCGCCCGACCAGGCGAAGGATATGTTGCTGCGCGCGGTGGGCGCGGTGCGGAAGTGGCCGAGCTGGGTCTCGCCGGCGAGGCCGTCGCCGTCTTCAAACCGCACGCGATAGAAGATGTCCTGACCCGGCCGGCAGATCGCGAAGCAGAACCTTTGCGGTGAAATCGCCGTCCGGCACGGCGTCGGCGGAGGCCGCGCCGATGATGGTCTTGAAGCTCTCGAGCGTCGAACACTCGACCTGCATCCGCGCCGGCCGGTCGGCACGCGCCCAGATCACGGCAGAGTCGGCCGAGACGTCACCGGATTGAATGCCGCTGGTGATCAGCGGCCGGTCGGCGGCGCGGCTGAGATACGGTCGGGCGAAGCTGCCGAGACCGGCCACGGCGCAGGTCGCAGCGGAGCGGATCAGCCATTGACGCCGGTTAACGGCCTGACCGCCGCGTATCGCAATCGGCATCGAAGCACCCTCGTCGAATCATGACGACGGTGTGCCCGAGCAATTTGAATGTGGGCCGAAGGTTTTACGACAGGCGGATGACGTGCGGTCGTGACGGAATTGTAGCTTCGTAGGGTGGGCTGAGCGAAGCGAGCCCACCATCCGTCATCGAGCAAACGGAGAGAATGGTGGGCACGCTTCGCTCAGCCCACCCTACTAATCTTCAGGTCAATTCTGCCAGCCGCAGATGCCGCCTGATGTGCACGGCCATTTCTGGATTCGCGTGTCGCGCGCCTGGGCGTCGAGCGGGTTACCCGTGCGTCGCGCCAGCTTGGTGCGGGCGGCGACGCGCGGTTTTTCGGCGCGCGGCTTCTCGACATGCTTCTCCGCGATCTGCGGCTTGGGCGCGGCTTCCTTCGCCACCACCACGCGTTCCGTCTTCACCGGCCGGCTGTCACTGCGCGCCTCGATCCGCACCGGTGCGAATTGCGTCTCCGGGCCAAGCCGTTTTGGCGAGAGCACGGCCTGGGACAGATCGAGGCCGAGGAACTGGCCGGCGCGATACTCGTCCGCCAGCGCGGCGCCGCCCGATATCAGGAGCCCCGTGCAAAGCGCTGCCGCAATAGCGATTTTCAGGCCCATCGCTGGCCTCCTGAAATCAACCAAAAGGTGAAACTGAAGCCATCATGTAGGAAGCCAGCCGGACAATTCCAGCCATTCGCACGTCAGCAAGTTACTGGTGAGTAATGCCGGCTGTGGAAAAGTTCACAGCCAGAATGAGCGGACACCTACTCGGCCGCCTGCGCCACCGGCTGGCCGATCGTGGCTTCCAGCCGCGCGCATTCGGCGCGGAACCTGGCGACATTGGCTTCCTTGATGTGGCCGTAGCCGCGCACCAGTTCCGCGGATTTTGCCAGCGCCACCAGCCGCGGCCAGTCCTGCGGCTTGGCCCGGTCGAGATGGCGGAAGATCATCGCGCCATATTCGCCCGGCAGCGCCCGTTCCATCCGCCGCTCGGCCGTGTAGCCGAACGGATCGAACGCCGTGCCGCGCAGGGACTTGAACCGGGCCAGCAGCTCGAAGGCGCGGAAGATCCAGGAACCGAACTCGCGCTTGCGCAAGTGTCCCGTCACCTTGTCGCGCGCGCCAGCAGCGGCGGCGCGAGGCTGACCTTGACGCTGGGGTCGCCGTCGAACTGTTCCTTCAGCGCCTTGCGCGAATTCGCCGTCGGAATAAAGCCGGGCGACTTCGTATTCGTCCTTGTAGGCCATCAGCTTGAACAGGCCCTTTGCGAACGCCTCGGTGAGGTCGTGCGAGCCGGGCGAGCCCTTGGCTTCGGCCGTGCGAACGCGCTCGACTTCAGAGAGATAGCGCTTCGAATAGGCCTCGTCCTGATAGTCGGTCAGGAATTCGGCGCGGAACGCGATGCTCTCGTCGAGCGTTCGCTTGACCGGCGCCGCGGCTGAATTCTTGAAGCGGGCCGCCGTGACGACGCGCTGCAGGTCGTGGGCGGCGAGCCGGCCCCAGGAGAACGCCAGCTTGTTCATCTCGATCGCCGCGCCGTTGAGCTCGATCGCCTTCATGATCGCCTCCAGCGACAGCGGGATCGCGCCGCGCTGGAACGCGAAGCCGAGCATGAAGGAGTTGGTGGCGATGCTGTCGCCCATCAGCGCGGTGGCGAGCCCGTTGGCGTCGAGGATGTCGAGATCGGTGGCGCTGACCGCCTCGTTGAGCGCGTCCCGCATCGTGCCGGCCTCGAAATCGATGTCGGGATCGATCACGAAGCTCGCGGTCGGCAGCAGGTCGGCATTGACGACGGCGCGGGTCACGCCGCGTTCGGCGCGGCTCAGCGCCGTGACGCTGGTGGCCACGACGATGTCGCAGCCGAGAATGAGATTGGCGCTGCCGGGGCCGATGCGGACATTGGCGAGATCGTCCGCCGACGGCGCGATGCGGACATGGCTCATGACCGCGCCGTTCTTCTGCGACAGGCCCGTGAAGTCGAGCGTCGAGCACGCCCTGCCGTCGACATGGGCGGCCATGCCGAGCAGCGCGCCGATGGTGATGACGCCGGTGCCGCCGATGCCGGTGACGAGGATGTTGTAGGCGCCGTCCAGCGCCGGGATCGCCGGCATCGGCAGATCGGCGAACAGCGCCTTCGGATCGGCCGCCGAACGGTCGGCCTTGCGCAGCTTGCCGCCATGCACGGTGACAAAGCTCGGGCAAAAACCCTCGATGCAGGAAAAGTCCTTGTTGCAGTTCGACTGGTCGATCCGCCGCTTGCGGCCCAATTCGGTCTCCAGCGGCTGCACCGAGACGCAGTTCGAGGCCGCCGAGCAGTCGCCGCAGCCTTCGCAGACGCGCTCGTTGATGAAGATGCGCTTGTGCGGGTCCGGATAGAGCCCGCGCTTGCGGCGGCGGCGCTTTTCCGCCGCGCAGGTCTGGTCGTAGATCAGGACGGTGAGGCCCTTGACCTCGCGCAGCTCGCGCTGCACCGCGTCGAGTTCGCGGCGATGATGAACGGTCGCCCCTGAAGGGAAGTAATTGCTGGGATATTTCTCCGGCTCGTCGGAGACGATGACGAGGCGCTTGGCGCCTTCGGCCGCGACCTGGTGCGCGATCTGCGACACCGTCAGCCCGCCTTCGGCCGGCTGGCCGCCGGTCATCGCCACCGCGTCGTTATAAAGGATCTTGTAGGTGATGTTGACGCCGGAAGCCGCCGCGGCGCGGATCGCCAGCAGGCCGGAATGGGTGTAGGTGCCGTCGCCCAGATTCTGGAAGACGTGCGGTTCGCTGGTGAACGGCGCCTGCCCGATCCAGGTGACGCCTTCGGCGCCCATATGCGAGATCGTCTGCGTGCGGCGGTTCGGCACCGACAGCGCCATGCCGTGGCAGCCGATGCCGGCCATGGCGCGGCTGCCCTCGGGGATCTTGGTCGAGGTGTTGTGCGGGCAGCCCGAGCAGAAATACGGCGTGCGCTGCAGTTTTGCGGCGGCGGTGCCCTCCGCCGGCCGGTCGAACGCTTCGAGCTTGGCCAGACGCTGCTCCAGCGCCGGGCTGCGGTGGCCGAGCCGGCGCAGCCGCGCCACCACCGCCGCCGCCACCATGGTCGGCGTCAGTTCGCCCTCGCTCGGCAGCAGCATGGCGCCGGTCTCGTCGCGCTTGCCGACCACCGAGGGCCGTCGCGACGCATCGACATTGTAGAGGATGCGCAGCAGCTGATCCTCGATGAAGCCGCGCTTCTCCTCGACCACCAGCACGTCCTGCAAGCCCTTCGGCGAACGCCTTGGCGCCGGATTCTTCCAGCGGCCAGGTCAGCGCGACCTTGTAGATGCGCAGTCCGAGCGCCTGCGCTTCGGCGTCGGTGATGCCGAGATCGACCAGCGCCTGCCGCAGATCGAGATAGGCCTTGCCGGTCGCCATGATGCCGAGCCGCGCCGGCTTCGAGTCCAGCACGATGCGGTCGAAGCGGTTGGCGCGGGCGAACGCGGCGACCGCCTGCATCTTCGGGCCGTGCAGCCGCCGCTCCTGCTCCATCGGCGCATCCGGCCAGCGGATCGAAAGGCCGCCCGGCGGCATCTCGAAATCATCGGGCGTGATGATCTTGATGCGGTCGGGATCGCTGACGATCGAGGCCGAGCTTTCGACCGTCTCCGAGATCGCCTTGAAGCCGACCCAGCAGCTGGAGTAGCGCGACAGCGCAAAACCCAAAATGCCGAGATCGAGATAGTCCTGCAGCGTTGCCGGATTGACCACCGGCATCAGCGCGGCGGCGAACACCTGCTCGCTCTGGTGCGCCAGCGTCGAGGACTGGCAGCCATGATCGTCGCCGGCCAGCGCGATCACGCCGCCGTTGCGGCGAAGTGCCGGCCGAGTTGGCGTGCTTGAGCGCGTCGACGGAGCGGTCGACGCCGGGGCCCTTGCCGTACCAGATGCCGAAGACGCCATCGACCTTGGCGCCGGGAAACATGCCGACCTGCTGGCTGCCCCAGACGGCGGTCGCCGCCAGATCCTCGTTGAGACCGGGCGCGAAGTCGATGTCGTGCTGCTTGAGGAAGGATTTGGCGCGCCACAGCGCGTGGTCGTACATGCCGAGCGGCGAGCCGCGATAGCCGGAGATGAAGCCGGCGGTGTTGAGCCCCGCCGCGCGGTCGCGTTCGCGCTGCAACATCGGCAATCGGACCAGCGCCTGCGTACCGGAGAGGAATATGCGCTTCGCGTCCAGCCGGTACTTGTCGTCCAGCCCAACTTCCATCAACGCCATTGAGAAGCTCCCCGTCGCGCTATCCGCCGTGCCGCTTTTGAACCGGTCTAATTGTGAACAGATTGCACCGGTTTTGCTATGCGTGCCCAGCGTGGATTCATGGCGGCAGGACATAACTCGGCCCCACTGTTGTGGATGGCTCTTGCCGAATTCCGTCTTCTTTGAAACGCTGCGGCGCAAAGGGAGACACCAGGGATGACAGAGCCGGCGTTCACGACCGAGCTAACGGAGCGCGACAATTTGCTCGTCGGGCCGTGGCGCAGCCCGAAGCAGATGCTGCACGCGCAGGTCTACGACTCTCACGCCTCGATCCACGACGATGCCACCGCGCAAAAGCTCGGCTTCCAGGGCGGCACCATCGAGGGCCCGACCCATTTCAGCCAGTTCGCGCCGCTGGGCGAGCGGATCTGGGGCCAGGCCTGGTTCGAGACCGGATGCCTGTCGGCGCATTATCGCAACCCCGTCTTCGAGGGCGAGGAGGTGCAGGCCTGGTTCGAAAAGCCGAAGCCGGGCGAGAGGATTTGCGCGATCGGCATGACCAGGCGCGACGGCACGGAAATCCTGCGCGGCACCGCTTCCGTCGGCGACGTGGCGGACACCGCGTTGAGCCGACGGCTCGGCGAACTGAAGCCGCTCACTGATCCCGTCATTCTCGCCGACCTCAAGGTCGGCATGAAGACGCCCCGCCAGACGGTGAAAATGGATTTCGACCAGCACATGGGCGATCTCTATCCGTTTTCGCTTGCCGAGAAGCTGAAGGTGATCACCGAGCCCTCGGCGTATTATTCGCAGGAGCTGAACCCCTGGGGCCGCGCGATCATCCCGATGGAGATGCTGAGCGTGCTGTTTCAATACCGCGCGCGTGAGGACGAACTGCCGATCCGGGGGCCGGCGGTCGGGCTGTTCGCCGATCAGGAAATCCGCCTGCTGCGCGGCCCGCTGTTCCCGGGCGAGACCTACACCACCGAGCGCGAAATCGTGGCGCTGAGCGGCAGCCGCCGCACCGAAAGCGCGTGGATGCGCACGACCGTGTTCGCGTCAGATGACAAGCCGGTCGCGACCATGTTGCTCAACATGGCCAGCATGAAGGACTCCTACGCGACTTACGAGCAGGAGCACAAAGCGCTCTACGGTTAAATAAGCCTCACCTGCTATCGCCAACAAGGACAACAATAAAATGGCACGCCTGCCCTATCTCGAAGCCGATCAGGTCGCCCCCGAATACCGCGACATGCTCAAGCGCAACACCAACCTGCACAAGCTGCTGGTGAACTCGCCCGACATGGCGCGCGCCTTCAACGGCATCGGCGGCTACATCCGCTTCAAGAGCAAGCTCGACCCGCGTCTGCGCGAGCTCGCCATCCTCCAGGTCGGCTGGATGGAGAAATCCGAATACGAGTTCACCCACCACGTGAAGATCGGCAGGGAGTTCGGCGTCACCGACGACGATATCGCCGCCCTGATGGCCGAGACCGAGGGCAAGCCCTCAAAGCTCGAGCCGCTGGCGAAGGCGATCCTGCGCGGCGCCCGCGAGATGGTGCGGGAGCTGGCGATGTCGGAGGCGACCTTCGCCGAGATCAAGCAGGAGCTTTCCGACGAGCTCATGGTCGACCTCGTGCTGACCATCGCCTTCTACTGCGCCGTCGTCCGCGTGCTGGCGACGATGAAAATGGACAACGAACCCTATTACAAAGAGGTACTGAAACAGTACCCGATCCCGGGAGTGGAATGAAATGCGCCTGAAAGATCGTGTCGCCATCGTCGTCGGCGCCGGACAAAGCCCCGGCGAAGGCATCGGCAACGGCCGCGCCACCGCGCTGACTTTCGCGCGCGAAGGCGCCAAGGTGCTGTGCGTCGATCACAATCTGGCCTCCGCGCAGGAAACGGTCGACCTGATCGCCGCCAAGGACGGCACCGCGGCGGCGTTCAAGGCCGACGTCACCAAGAATGCCGAGTTGAAGGCGATGGTCGAGGATGCGAAAGCCCGCTGGGGCCGCATCGACATCCTGCACAACAATGTCGGCGTCAGCCTGTCCGGCGGCGACGCCGAACTGCTCGACATCACGGAGGAAGCGTTCGACCGCTGCGTGGCGATCAATTTGAGGAGCTGCGTGCTGGCCGCCAAGCACGTCATTCCGGTCATGCGGGCGCAACAGAGCGGCGCGATCATCAATATCTCGTCGATGGCCGCGATCACCACCTATCCCTATGTGGCCTACAAGGCGACCAAGTCGGCGATGATCGCCTTCACCGAACAGCTCGCCTACCAGAATGCGCAATACGGCATCCGCGCCAACGTCATCCTGCCCGGCCTGATGAACACGCCGATGGCGGTCGATACCCGCGCGCGCGAGTTCAAGAAGAGCCGCGCCGAGGTCGAGGCCGAGCGCGACGCCAAAGTGCCGCTGCGCAAGAAGATGGGCACCGGCTGGGACGTCGCCAACGCCGCGTTGTTCCTCGCGTCCGATGAGGCGAGTTTCATTACCGGCGTGACATTGCCGGTGGACGGCGGGGCGAGCGTAAGGCGGGGGTAAGAGATTCGTAGGGTGGGCAAAGGAGCGAAGCGACGTGCCCACCATCCGTCACCGAGTTCGCTGCGAAATGGTGGGCACGCTGCGCTTTGCCCACCCTACGAAGGCAGATCACGCTCCCGTGCGCGCTACCGCAGCGCAGCAACCGTGTTTCTACGGTCCCCGACGTTTACGTTCGGGTAGTAACTTTCTCTTAAGGGTTGCGGCCAACGGGCGGCTTTTTTTGGCGCCCTATGTTCACACGGGCTGCGCCAGCGTATTTGTCGGCCCTTCTGTGTGATTCGACACATTCAATTGAATCAAACGACACGATGATGTGACGGCACATCGTCGCGCGTCGCGATACCGACTCGTTACGGTCGCACGAATTTCACGTGCGGCCGCTATCACGCGCCACAAGAAGTGTGGCAAGCGCCGCAAGAATGCCGAGGCACCATGAACGAAGAACTCGACTACGATCTGACGCCATCCCAATGGGAAGCATTGAAAGCGTTGCGGACGCCGGCAGCGAAACTGCCGCGCTTGAGCCGCTTTGCGATCGACGGCCTGATCGCGCTCGGGCTCGCCGTCATGCACGATCAAGTTCCCGTCATCACCGCGAAGGGACGCAAGGTGCTGATTCGCGGCTCGTCGCTGCTGTTGCAGGACCTGGCGGCCTGATTCCGCGCGGCATCACGCATCTGCAATATGACATTTCGCATTGACCACCCCTGATTCCCTTCGATATCAGGGTTCCATCGACTGAGTGGCAACTAGGGTTCCGGGTGGCGAGAGCGCCATCGCCGGTCCGAGCGTTGCGGAAACCGCGGTAGCACGCGGCTGCACCCGAGGGACAAAAGCCCAGAGGAGGAGATGTCGAGATCTTTGTTCGCGCCTGATGGCACGGAGGTCTCATGTCGCTCGTCTCGCTCTCGCTCGTCGTCCTCGCCGCCTTCATCCACGCCACCTGGAATCTGCTGTCCAAGCGCGCCGCCAATGCCGGCCCGACCTTCGTCTTCGCCTACAATCTGTTCGCCTGCCTGGTCTATCTGCCGTGGATGATCTGGCTGCTGATTTACGGCGACCTGCACTGGAACCTGCCGGTCTCCGGCTGTCTTCTGCTCAGCGCGGCCATTCACCTCGCCTACAGCCTGTGCCTGCAGCGCGGCTATCAGGTCGCCGACCTCTCGGTGGTCTATCCGATCGCGCGCGGCACCGGGCCGCTGCTGTCGTCGATCGGCGCGTTCATCCTGCTGCGGGAGACGCCGACCACGCAGGGCATTTTTGGGCTGCTCGCCGTCGTCGCCGGGATCGGCCTCATCACCACGCAGGGCGATCTCACCGCGTTCCGCCGCCCGCGCGGCCTCGACGGCGTGCGCTGGGGAACGGCGACGGGATCGCTGATCGCGGGCTACACGGTGGTCGACGGCTACGGCGTCAAACTGCTCGGCATTCACCCGGTCGTGCTCGACTGGGTCACCAACATGCTGCGCTTCTTCATCATGCTGCCGGTCGTGCTGTCGAACCTGCCGCGCGCAAGAGAGAAGATGAAAGGCTACTGGTGGCTGGCGTTCGGCGTCGGCGCGCTGTCGCCGCTGTCCTATATCCTCGTGCTCACGGCCATCGAGATGGGCGCCCCGCTCAGCCTGGTCGCGCCCGCGCGCGAAATGTCGATGATGGTGGGCGCGATGTTCGGCATGCTGATCCTCGGCGAGCGGGTCACGGCATGGCGGGTGGTGGGATGTGCGATTTTGATTGGGGGCGTGGTACTGCTGGGGTCGGCGAGGGCTTGAAGCGAGACGGTGGTCACGCCAACCTCGCCCCGCTTGCGGGGAGAGGTCGGATCGCATCGCAGATGCGATCCGGGTGAGGGGGTACAGGTCCATCGACAGACCGTGATCGCGGAGAGGCCCCTCACCCCGACCCTCTCCCCGCAAGAGCGGGGCGAGGGAGAAGTCACACCGGCTTTTCGTCATCCGTCACCGGCGAGGTGATCACCAGAAACACCAGATCGACCAGCCCCGAATTCGAGATCGCGTGTTCGACGCCGGGCGGCAGGAAGATGAAGTCGTGCTTGCGCACCACATGGTTCTTGCCTGCGATCTCCATCAGCCCCTCGCCTTCGAGCACGTGATAGATCTGCTCCTGCACGAGATGCTTGTGGCGCGCGACATGCGCCATCGGCTGGTACATCGATATCCGGTAGTCGAGGTGACGGGAGCCCGCGGTCTCCGGCATGACAAGCGGTTTCGACAGCGCGCCGCCGAAATGATTGGGGAATTCCCGCCACGGCACTTCGGCGATGTTGCGGATGAAGGCGCCGTTGTTTTCCGAAGCCATGATGGCCTCCTCCCGTCAGATGACCAGCGCCCCGCCGTCGATATAGACGATCGATCCGGTCGCAAAGCCGTTCGCCATGAAACCGAGAATTTGCCGCGCGATATCCTCGCCGATGCCGACGCGTCCGACCGGCAGCGCGGCCGCCGTTTTCGCCAGCATGTCGAGACGTGCCGCTTCCGGCATCGCTGCTCGGATCGGGGTGTCGATGATGCCGGGCGAGACACAGTTCACGCGCACCGGCGCCAGTTCCAGCGCAAGCGCTTTTGCCAGCGACTTCGAGCGCGCCGTTGGCGGCGCTGACGATCGCCGAATTCGGGCGCGGACGAACGCTGAGGAAACCCGACACCAGCGTCAGCGATCCGCCGGCGCGGATTTCCGCAGCTTTCGCGACACGCCAGGCGCCCCAGAACTTGCCTTCCATGGTGGCGCGGACATCTTCCATCGCCACCGTCTTGAACGGGCCGGTGCGAAGCTGCGCCGCCGTGACCACGACATGATCGACCGGGCCGCAACGCTCGAATAGTTCTGCGACGCTGTCGTCGCTGGTGACGTCGGCGGGGATCGCGATCGCGTTCAGCTTCTCGGCCGCCTTGTCGAGCCGCTCGACATTGCGCGACGCAATGATGATTTCAGCGCCCTCGCGCTTCGCCATTTCGGCGGTCGCACAGACCGATACCGGAGGAACCACCGACGACGACGACTTTCTTGCCTGCAAGCAACATGTGATTTCCTCGCGTGAGATCAGGCGGGCTGATAGCGCGTGCCGATGCCGGCCTTGCTCTGGCCGAGCCCGGGCAATTCCCAGACCCCCGCGCCGACCGGATTGATATCGGCGGCGATGTCGACATCGATCAGATAGGGCTTGTTCGCCGCGATGCCCTTGCGGATGGCCTCGCCGAGATCGCCGGCGCGATCGACGCGCACGCCCTCGACGCCGCAGGAACGCGCCATCGCGGCGAAATCCGGACTGTAGCGCTCGCCGGTGTTGGGATCGTGGAAATCGGTCGCCAGTTCGCGGCCGCCGAGATAGCCGCGCTGCAGTCCGCGGATCGAGGCGTAGGCGTAATTGTTCCAGACCACCCAGACCACGGGCAGATTATATTCGAGCGCCGTGCCCAGCACGTTGGCGTGCATGAAGAACGCGCCGTCGCCGCACACGGATACGCAGGGCCGGTCGGGCGCGGCGAATTTTGCGCCCATCACGCCGGCAACCCCAAAACCCATCGGGCCGAAACCCATCGAGCCGATCAGCGAATCCGGCCGCTTCGGCTTGCAGAAGCCGAGCAGCCAGTTGTGGTGCACGCCGATGTCGCTGACGAGGATCGCATCCTCCGGCAGCGCCTTGTCGATTTCGAGCGCGGCGCGCTGCGGATTGATCGGCGTGGTGTCGTCGGAAAATCCGGGCGCGACGAACTTGTCCCACTCCTTGCGGTAGCCATCGATCTGCGACAGCCATTTTTTGCGCGCGTCGGCCTTCTTGGTGAGATCGGCGCGGCGATCGAGTTCGGCATGCACCTGCCGCAGAAAGGTGCGGACGTCGGCCATCAGGCCGAGCGCGACGGGATAGTTGCGGCCGATCTCCTCGGGATCGATATCGACGTGGATCAGCCGCGTCGGCGGAATGGTGAAGGAGTAGCCCGGGATCCACGAGCTCGAGGTGCGGTCGTCGAACCGCATGCCCATCGCCAGCAGCACGTCGGCCTGACGCGTCGCGTGGTTGGCCTGATAATGCCCGGCGCGCGCGACAAGGCCCAGCGCCAGCGGATGGTTGCAATCGATCGCGCCAAGGCCGCTGGCGGACGCCGCGACCGGAATCTGCAGCCGCTCGGCAAGTTTCAGCAATTCTTCCGCCGCGCCGCCATAGCGCACGCCCTGCCCGACGATGATCGTCGGCCGCTCCGCGCCGAGCAGCATGTCGACGGCTTTCACCACGCCTTCCGGATCGGCGCCGCAGCGGCTCGATATGTTGGCGTTCCAGGCCTGCGCGTTCGGCGCCTCCTCGGCGGCCGATTCCATGAACACGTCGAAGGGCACGTCGAGCACGACGGGACCGGGCCGGCCGGTCGTCATGGTCTTCCAGGCCTGCCGCACCGCCAGCGGCACCATCTCGCCGCGCGTCGGCTGAAACACCTTCTTGCAGTAGGAGCGAACAGTCGACGGGAAGTCGGCCTGATAATGCCGGTACAGTTCCTGGAAGGCGCCGCGGTTGAACTGGCTGGTCGGCACGTTGCCGGTCACGGCCAGGAACGGCACCGAATCGAGAAAGGCGTTGCCGAGCGAGATCGGCAGGTTGGCCGAGCCGGGCCCGCAGGACGTAAAGGTCGCCGTCGGCCGTCCCGAGACGCGGTAGTACACGTCGGCCATGAAGCCGGCGACGCTCTCATGGTGCACCGAGATGGTCTTGATGTCGGACGAGCGCTCGTACAGCGCGTCGATGAACTGGATGTTGCCGTGGCCGCACAGGCCGAACACCTGCGGCACCTTCTCCTGGATCAGATAGTCGACGATGACCTGGGCGCCGTTGAGCATGTTACGCGACATCGTTTCACTCTCTCCCTGCAGCTCAACGAATTCGCCTCCGCGTCTTGCTTGCACGGCCGACGACGGGGTCCGAACCTATTTCTCATAATGCTGTACGTCAATTGCTATTGTGGTATGGTCTGGATTGAGCCTCGCGCGCTGCGCGGCGCTGTTGCCGGGCGAGGACGGCCTGATAGAGTTCGCCCCGCCCATCTGGAGAGTTGATTCCGTGAAACCGCGCCCCAAGCTAAAGACGAGCGACAAGCCGGCCACTCCGCGCAAGGTTTCGAACGGCAAGGTTTCGATCGCCAGGCTGGTGCCGACCAGCGAGCCCAATATCGACGACGAGGCCGAGGAGCGCGCGCGCGGCGGCGTGCAGTCGCTGGGGCGCGCCTTTTCGATCATCGAGGAAGTGGCGCGCCACCGCGAGGGCATTGGACTGGCTGACCTCAGCAAGCTGGTGGGCCTGCACAATTCCACCACCTTCCACCTCGCCAAGACGCTGGTCTCGCTCGGCTATCTCCGGCAGGAGCGCGATTCAAAACGCTATCGCGTCGGCCGGCCGCTGTTTGCGCTGGCCGCCAGCGCGCTCGACGAAATCGAGATGGTCAATTTGGCAACACCGATCCTGGAAGACCTGTCGCGCGAGAGCGGGGAAAGCGGCCATTTTGCCGTGCGCATGGGCGACTCCGTGGTGGTGATCGCCCGCACCAGCGGGCCCGGCGCGTTCCAGCTGACCGACCGCGTCGGCGTGGTGCGGCCAGCGCATTGCACCGCGCTCGGCAAGATCATGCTGGCTTCGCTGCGTCCCGATCAGCTGAAGCGCTTTCTCGAACGGGTCGAGCTGAAACCGTCGACCAAGAAGTCGATCACCGATCCTGCCGTGCTGCTGCGCGATATCGCCGAGATCCGCCGCAGCGCGATCGCCTTCGACGATGGCGAGTTCAACGCGGAAGTGCGCTGCGTCGCGGTGCCGGTCTATAATTTCACCGGCGAAGTGATCGGCGCGATGGGCATTTCCGGTCCGATCTGGCGCATGACCGACCAGGCGATACAGAGCCGCGCCAAGCTGGTGCAGGCCGCCGCCGGCCGGCTGTCCGCCGAATTCGGCGCGCGCAATCTGGCGAAAACCTCCTGATCTTCTCCGGTTAAATTCTCTCCCAACGGACAGAACTCTGGCTGCGACGCATTTGGCGTTGACAGGAACGATCGCGTCCGGAAATATCCTGCAACAATAGAAGAACGTCTCTCACATTGTCGCATAAGCGGGAATCGGAAGAGAGAACGTCGCGACGTATCCCGGGAGGAGACCAGTGATGACCCGCTACAGCCGACGTACTTTGTTGAAGGCCGGCGCCGCCTTTGCCGGCGTCTCCGCGATCGGATCTCCAGCCATTCTCAGCGCACAGGCCGCGCGAATAAAGATCGGCCATCTGGTGCCGCTGACCGGCTTCCTCGGCGCGATCGGCAGCTACGCCCAGCTCGGCGTGAAGATGGCTGCCGAGGAGATAAATGCGTCCGGCGGCATCATGGGCAAGCCAATCGACCTGATGTCGGAAGAACTCGGTCAATCCCGCCACCGCCTCGACCAAGGCGCAGCGCATGATCGAGCAGGACGGCGCGGTACTGCTGTTCGGCGAAATCTCTTCGGCCTCGTCGCTGACCATCATGCAGGTCGCCGAGCGCAACAAGAAGGTGTTCTTCTCGACCGGCGCGCGCTCCGACGCGCTGCGCGGCAAGGACTGCAACCGCTACTCCTTCCACTGCGACATTCCGAACACCGTGATGGTCAACGCCGTCGGCACCGCGCTCAACCAGAAGGGCATGGTGAAGGGCAAGAAGTTCGTCACGCTGACGGCGGACTACATTTTCGGCCACGACCTGCTGAAGGCCGCGAAATCGTTCTTCAGCGCCAACGACGCCACCCTGATCGGCGACGAGCTGATCGCGACCGACGTCACCGACTTCAGCCCGTATCTGCTGAAGGTCCGGCAGGCCAAGCCCGACGTCGTATGCTGCAACCTCGCCGGCAACCAGGTCACCAACCTCGTCAAGCAATATGCCGAGTTCGGCCTGCCCTACCCGCTGGTCGGCTTCAACCTCAACACCGGCGACGCCTGGGCGATGGGCGAAGGCAATCTCAGCGGCACCTGGCCGACGGTCTGGTATCACACGCTGGACAATCCGGCCTCGAAGGCTTTCGTCGAGGCTTTCACCAAGAAGCACGGCAAGCCGCCGGAAAACCACGCCTGGATCGAATACATCACGCTGAAAATGATCGCGCAGGCGATCACCGAGACCAAGTCGACCGAGAGCGATGCGCTGATCGCCTATTTCGAGAAGCAGACGCAGTTCGACATCATGAAGGCGCGCAAGGCCTATTTCCGCTCCTGGGACCATCAGCTGGTGCAGGAGGCCTATCCGTTCACGGTGAAGCCGAAGGGCGAGATGAAGGACAAGTGGGACATGCTGGTGCTCGGCGACGCCGTGCCGGCCGCGGGCGCGGAGCTTGAATCGATCTACCCGACGAAGACGCAGAATCCCTGCAACATGAAGGCATAGAGCATGATCCGGAAAAGTGGAGACCGGTTTTCCGAAAAGATCATGCTCCAGACAAAAAACTAAAGCCCGAGATCGAGCGTTGGGCACACTGGCGTTGCGGCGCCGGCACACAACAGCCGGCGCCGTCTCTTTTTAATCTTGCGGATCGCATATGCAGTTCGGATTTCTGCTGGAGCAGGTGGTGAATGGCCTGGTGCTCGGGGGCTATTACCTCCTGATCGCGCTCGGCCTGTCGCTGATCTTTTCACGTCGGCGGCATCGTCAATCTCGCGCACGGCGCGTTCTATGCGCTCGGCGCCTACATTTCCGTCGAGATCACGAAGTATCTCGGCTTCGGCCCAGCGGTGGTGCTGTCGCCCATCGCCGTGGCGCTGCTCGGCATTCTCTTCGAGCGCTTTATCCTGCGGCGGTTCTACGACGCCGATCCGATCCTGAGCCTGCTTGGTGACGTTCGGCCTCGCCATGGTCACCGAACAGGCGATCCGGATTCTGTGGGGCGCGCCGCCGATATCGGCCGCGATCCCGCAAAGCTTTCGCGGCTCGGTCTTCCTCGGCGACTTCCTGTTCTCGCGCTATCGGCTGCTGATCCTCGCCGTCGTCGCCGTGGTCCTGCTCGGGG
>CAWAMK010000024.1:0-86355 GCA_963783115.1 uncultured Alphaproteobacteria bacterium
GCTTCCGCCTCCGCACGGGCCTTTTGCTCGGCCTTGACCTTGAAGATCTCGACCGCCTGCGCCATGTCGCCGACCTCGTCGCCCCGGCCGAGACCGGGCAAGACCACATCGAAATTGCCGTCCGCCAGCTCCCGCATTCCGCCGCACAGGCCGATCACGGGCCTGGAAATCGCGCGTCCAATGAGCCAGGCCAGCACCATTCCGAGAATCAGGCTGCCGACCGCAACCCAGACAATCATCGTATTGGCCCAGGCTATCAGGCTGGTCACTTCCTGTTCGATCTCTGTGTTCTTCGGCGGTCACGGCCTCCTTGAACGCCGTGGCCTCGGCGGCGATCGCCCGCGCCGCCTTGCGCATCTCGCCATGCATGAGCGTGGAAATCTCCTTCGAGTCGGTGCATGGACTTGACGAAGGCATCATGGAATTTGTCGGCGTTGGCCTTGATGGCGTCGAACTGCTTGCGCACGTCCGGATTCACGATCTGCGCCTCAAACGAGGCCAGCACCCGCTTGAGGTCCGCGAAAGCGGATTTGGCAGCCTTGACGAAAGCCTCGTCATGCCGGGCAAGCGCCCTGTCGGAATTCAGGCGCACTTGCATGACCAGCTTGATGGCTTCGCCGGCGAGTATCACCGTATTGCTGTTTCCGGCCTGGGCTGCCGCGTTCTTCTGCAGTCCATCCAGATCGAGGCGCAGCTTCTGGCCGACTGGATCGAGCACTTCCTTGACCAGCTTTGCCTGTTCACGCTGCATCGGCACGACCTTGTCGAAATCCTTCGAATAGACGTCGAACTGATCGGCGATGGACTTCACCTTCGCAAGACGCTCGGGATCCTTGACGCCTTTCAGCGCCTGGTCGAGGCGGTTCACGCACTATTTTGCGCGTTTTGTCGGCGGCTGCAATATTCTCTTCCAGATTGTCCGAGATTTCGCCGGCGTAACGGCGCAGCGCGAGGAACTGCCGATCGATGTCGCCGATGACGGCGCCATTGGTCACCTTGCGGGTGTAATCGGAAAAATCGCGGTCTATCTTTCCGAACTCCACATAGGAGATTGCGGAAATCAAGGCCGTGATGACCAGAATGCAGCCAAATCCAATTCCGATCTTGGTGCTGATGCGGCGGTTGGTGAAGACCCCGAACAGCCCGGACGGAGCGCTGACGGTGGACGATAAAGCTTTGCTCACGGTGATATTCCTCAATTATCGAAATGAAAGATCAGGAGGCGTCGATGACGAAACGGCGATTGCGCTTCTGGAGCGGACGGGCGTTGCCCGGAAACAGCGCTGCGAATTTCTTGATCTGCTCGACCGAGGCCTCGATCGGCTCCTTGTGGACCGTCCAGGTCAGGCCTTCCGAACAGGGAGGCGTCGTCAACGATCCCATGTAGCGGAAATAGCCGCCGCTTTTCGGCAGGATGGCTGCGAGATCGATCGGGGCGGCGAGTTTCAGCTCCGGGCCTTCCTTGGCAGGCATCTGTTCGAAGAATGTCTTCAGCGCCGCGTTCGCCACACCGGGCCTGATGAACACGCCGGTCACCGCCAGCGCTCCCGCGCCCGACTTGTGGACGAAATGGCATTCGAGATCGAAGCCCTTTCCCGCCAGCAGATGTTCGCTTGGATGATGCAGATGAAACTGCAGCAGCTCATAGCGCGTTCCCGCGATGATGCAGGCGCTGCCCGCATCGGCGTTGAACTGGATGGTGTGGCCATTATTGACGAGCCGAAGCGGCGACGGCTTGTAGTCGTACTCGACCGAGCCGACATCGCCCTTGATGCCGTTACTCAGGTCGATCGGTGTCTGTTCGAGTCCGAGCTGGCACATCTTGAAGTCGGACTGCAGCTCTCCCCACTTCGCTGGGTTGCCGTCACCTTCGTAGCTCCAGTGCGGCGTTGCCGCGCCGCCGTGCGCCGGCTTGTCGGAGGCAATGGCCACCCCCGTTTGAGGCAGCACGCGCACGCGACTGCACCGCGAAGCAACATTCGGCGATTGATCGACATTTCAGGTCTCCGGGTTTCGCGGTTTCTTGGAATCGGCATTCACTCGCATGGGCCGCAAGAGCGCGTAGAGTGAGTCGCCGAGATTTTGCTCTTCTTGTTAGACTTTGCCGTTAATTCGGCGTCAGTATGAATACTGGTATTGCCCGGCTTCATATGTTCGAGGCCATTTGCCGTGCGACGTGAAGCTGCTGCTCGATGATGCTGATCTGGGATTCGAGATTTTGCCTTCGCGGCGCATCGGATATTTCCCTCATGAGGACACGCGCGTGCTGCGCGGCAAGGTCGAGCAGCAGGATGGAGCGATGAACTTTTACCTTCACGATCGCGAGTTCGCCGGAATCGGGAGAAGCAGCGGCGTCGGGCACTGCGTCCGCGGTCTCCACCAAGTGCGATCGCGCTGCGTCGCGACGACAACGCGCCTTCCGAATACTGATTACTTCTGACATTGGTTGTGCCGTCGATCTCATCGCTGCGCTTCACGGCGAAGCACTCGATGACAAACTAGGTTAATCATGTTAGCGGCGCCTTAGACCTGTTGGCGTCACGACGCTCGGATTCCGCCACTTCCCATCTGCACGCTATCGGAAATTGGCAAATCCGGCGGACTCTGCACGGCGCTGCGCGAAGACGTCACCGTAGAACTACGGCGCGACAGTCGGACGGATTGGAATCCGACCGATGAAGTGTATGCATCATACAATAACGCTCCTCCAGCGTCCGTATGATCGTGATGCAGCAACGAACCAATCCGCTGAGCAATTACACGGTCATCGATTCCAGCGATCCGGAACTGGTTCGCGACCGGCTGTTCGGGTTTTACGGAGCGAGTCATTTCGACATCGCGAGTCAAAAGAACGAGTTTGCAGTTCGCTCAAACCATCTGCAGATCGGGGGACTTGGGCTTTCCTATTGCGACTACGCCAACGATGTCTCGGTGGGATTCGGCGAGGAAACGTTTGTTCGGCAAATATTCAATCTCCAGGGCGAGGGCCAATATACGGTCGGCGGAAAGTCGGCGGAGATTGCGCGCGGCAGGTGGACGCCCGTGTTGCCGGCGTCTGCGCCGCTAAGGCTCGACTTCAAATCCCACTATTGCCAGTTCGTGCTCCGTATCGAACTGAGCGCATTGCAGCGCAATCTCGGCATTCTGATCGGGCAGCCGATCAGCCGCGATCTGGTCTTCGACCAGACGGAGGTTCGAAACCCGGCCATGGCTGCGCTGAGGCGCAGGGTCTTCGACTTTGCGAACGACTTCAATGCGCGTGGTGCGTTCTTCTCCGATCTGGCCGCCGCCGAGGTCGAGCGGATGGTGATCATGAAGTTTCTGATGTGCCACCGGCACAGCTACACCGATTTGCTGCTGCGGGAGCCGCTTCCGGGCGGCGCCTCCGCAGTCAGGAAGGTCGAGGAGTTCATCGCCGCGAACTGGGACAAGCCGCTCGACATCGAGGGGATGGCGACGTTGGCGGAAGTCAGCGCCCGAAGTCTGTTCAGGCAATTCACGAAGGACCGGGGCTGTTCGCCGGCGGAGTTTGCGAAACGCATCCGGCTCACTCGCGCGCGGGAGATGCTCGAGCGGTGCGAGACCGATGGCTCGGTTGTGCAGATTGCGCTCAAGTGCGGCTTTCAGAATCCCGGTCATTTCGCACGAGATTTTCGTCTCGCGTTCGGCGAATTGCCCTCTGACACACTGAAGCGTGGCCGCCTACCGGCCCACCTCCGGCAGTAATCGTCTTCGCGGTCCGCCGGCTTCAGTACCCCGCGACCGCGAGCACGACGACCGCACCGAGCGCTTTCCAGCCAAAGCCGCGGCCGCGCGACCACCAGGCATTGGCGGCGGCGGCAAAGGCGTAGACCGCGACGATCGTCGCGACCACCCAGTGCCGGGCGCTCTCCGACCCGAACGAGGGCGCGGCGATCAGCAGCACCCCGCCGCCGATCCAGGCTACCGTCCCTGCCTGCCATACCAAGCGAATGAGCGTCCGCAGGCTCTCCGGCTGAATAGTGGCTCTCGCAAACACCTTGGTTTCTCCCAGCGCGCCGTGGATCAGGGCCACGGCTATGCCGGCGACGCCGGCACATTGCAGAATGAGATCGCGCATCGAAGACACCTCCATACAGTACTGTATGGTTATGCGCCGCATTCTGGCGCCTGTCAATACAGTAGTGTATGGTGGACGTCGCATGGAACGAACATGAGCGATCAACTCTCGGCAAAGGACTGGGTCGACGAGGGCCTCAAGGCGCTGGCAAGCCGCGGCTTCACCGCGCTGAAGGCCGAACCTCTGGCGAAGGCGCTGCGCGTGTCGCGCGGCAGTTTCTACTGGCACTTTGCCGATATCGCCGCCTTCCATGCCGCGATCCTCGCGCGCTGGCACGAAGTCGCGGCCGAGCAGATCATCGCCAATGTCGAGGCGGCTTCGAAGGACGAAGACCCGCTCGCGCTGCTGCTGCGCCGGGTTTTCGGCGAGCGGCTGACGCTGGAGCGGGCGGTCCGCACCTGGGCGAGCGTCGACGCCGCCGCGCGGGCCGCCGTGCAGGCCATCGACCGGCGGCGGCTGAGCTATGTCGAGGGCCTGTCTGGCGCAATCCGGATTGTCGACGGATGTGGCGCGCGCCCGGGCGCAAATTCTCTATTGGGCGTTTCTCGGCTTTGCCTTGTCGGACCAGCCCTTGCCGAAAGCACGGCAACAGTCCGTGCTCGACGAACTGGTCCGGATCGCCACGTCATGACAGGCCGCAATTCAATATGCTAAGGACCAGCGCCTAGCCGGAGATTTTCCATGAATGCCACGCCCGAACGCCTCGACGGCACCGTCGATCCAAAGTTGCTGGAGATCCTGGTCTGTCCGGTGACCAAGGGTCCGCTGGAATTCGATTCAACCCGGCAGGAACTGATCTCGCGCTCCGCCAAGCTCGCCTATCCCATTCGCGACGGCATCCCGATCATGCTGCCGGAAGAGGCGCGGAAGATCGAGTGAAGCGCGTAGCCTGGATGGAGCGAAGCGAAATCCAGGACGGTCGTGCCGAGGATAGGACTGATCCCGGATTTCGCTTCGCTCTATCCAGGCTACGATCACCCTACAGCGCCTCGCCCTTCAGCAGCCGCGGCACTTCGCCGGACAATCCCGCCGCCTGGCGGATGAACAGGTTCTTCAGCGGCGGCGCGCGATCGACGAGGCCGAGGCCGATATCGCGCACGGTGCGCAGCAGCGTCGATTCGTTCGAGAACAGGAAGTTCAGCGAGTTGGTGGCGACGCCCCATCGCCATGGTGTCGAAACGCCGCCAGCGCTGGTAGCGCTCGAGCACGTCGGCCTGCCCGGGATCGATGCCGAGCCGGGCTGCATCGACCACGACTTCGGCCAGTGCTGCGACGTCCTTCAGGCCCATGTTGAGGCCCTGCCCCGCGATCGGATGAATGACATGCGCGGCGTCGCCGACCAGCGCCAGCCGCTCGGCGATGAACGAGCGCGCGACGAAATAGCCGAGCGGAAACGCGCGCGGCTTGTCGAGCGCCTTGACCTCGCCGAGGTGCAGGCCAAAACGCTTCTCCAGTTCATCGTGGAATTCGGCTTCGCCGAGCGCCGTGATGCGCGCGGCCTCGGCGCGCTTCTCGGTCCACACCAGCGACGAACGCTTGCCGGTCAGCGGCAGGATCGCGAACGGACCCGCCGGGAGAAAATGCTCTTCGGCGCGGCCGTGATGATCGCGTTCGTGCCCGACGGTGACGACGATGCCGGATTGATCATAGTCCCAGCCATGGGTGGCGATGCCGGCGCGCTCGCGCAGCTTTGAGCGCGCGCCGTCGGCGGCGACCAGCAGGCTCGCCTCGATGACATTGCCGTCGGCCAGCGTCACGGTGACGCCGTCGGGGCGGGAATCGTAGGTCGAAACCGCGGTGGCGCGGAGATCGATGCCCTCGGCCTCGGCGCGCGCCACCAGCGCATCGATCAGCCGGCGATTTTCGACCATGTGCGCGAAGGGCTCGCCGGGCTCGACCTCGCCCGCAAAGGTCAGAAATACCGGGCGGGTGGCGTCCTCCAGCTTGGAGTCGGTGACAACCATGTCGAGGATGGCTTGCGAATCCGCGACCTGTTCCCAGACCCCGAGCGCCTCGAACAGCCGCCGGCACGCGGCCACGATGGCGGTCGCCCGCGGATCGCGGCTCGGCCGCATCGCCAGCGCCGGATCGGCCACGATGACGGGAATATCCCCGCCGAGGCCCTGGCGAAACGCCAGCGCCAGCGCCAGCCCGGCAAAAGCGCCGCCGCAGATGACAATGCTTCGCTGTGCCTGCCATGGATTCCTTACCCGGCTACTACGTCAGACTACGCTTGCTACCCGATAATAGCTGGGCGAAACAGGGCCGGGAAACAAGGTAGTTGATTTGGTGACGGTCATTCCGGGGCGTGCGGAGCACGAACCCGGAATCCATCGGGCCGCAAGCTACTTGGTTAACTGGATTCCGGGTTCTCGCTTCGCGAGCCCCGGAATGACGGTAAAAATCGAAAGCACCGCCATGTCCAAAGGCCTCATCGACCTGATTTCCATCCTCGATCTCGAACAGCTCGAGGTGAACCTGTTCCGCGGCAACAGCCCGAAGACGAGCTGGCAGCGGGTGTTCGGCGGCCAGGTGATCGGACAGGCGATGGTTGCGGCCTGCCGCACCGTCGAGGGCCGCCTGCCGCATTCGATCCATTGCTATTTCATCCTGCCCGGCGATCCGCAGATCCCGATCATCTACCAGGTCGAGCGGCTGCGCGACGGCAAGAGCTATTCGACCCGCCGCGTCACCGCGATCCAGCATGGCAACGCGATCTTCTCGATCATGGTGTCGTTCCATGCGGAAGAGGAAGGCGCATTCAACCATCAGGACAAGATGCCCGATGTCCCGCCGCCGGAAAAACTCACGGCCGAGGAAGTATCGAAACAGCCGCTGTTCAAGGAGATGCCCGAATTCATCCGTCGCTATTATGAATCCGACCGGCCGATCGAATTGCGTCCGGTCGAGCTCGGACGTTACTTCGGGCAGAAGATCGATGACGGGCGCATCCATGTCTGGATTCGCACCGCCGCAAAACTGCCCGACGATCCCGCACTGCATTTGTGTGCGCTGGCCTATGCGTCGGATTTCTCGCTGCTCGATGCGATCATGGCGCGCTACGGCCGCACGCTGTTCGACAATCGGATGATGCCGGCGAGCCTCGATCACGCGATGTGGTTTCACCGGCCGTTCCGCGCCGACGAATGGCTGCTTTACGCGCAGGATTCGCCCAGCGCCCAGGACGGCCGCGGATTGACCCGCGGCCTGATCTTCAAGCCCGACGGCACGCTGGTGGCATCGGTGGCCCAGGAAGGCTCCGTGCGCCAGCGCAAATAGGCGGCGACGGCTTCAGGCACTTCCGCGGCTTGAGTCTCGTTTGGCCTGCGCACGCTTGTTCGCTTGCGATACCCGTCCGATTTTTGACGGCGGGATCTTCATATGGCGGCGGCTGCTTGGGAGAGACCTCATCCCGTCATGGGCGCGCGGTTCGTTTTGCGGCCGGGAGAATTGCTGCGCCCGGCGAAGCGCCAATGCGCGTCGCGCCGCTTCTCCCAAGCTCCTTCCTTGCTTCGAACTTTCGCAGGCGCTTGAGCTCCTTGTTGACGCGCTTGGTGGCGGCGACGAACACCTGCTTGCGCTGGTTGGCATGCTCCGCCGTCCCCGAAAAGCTCTTGCCCCGCGGCTCGGCCTTTCCCTTGGTTTGGCGTCGTCGATGCCGCGCGAGGGTGCGTTCCTTGCTACCGAGGTCCCGAAGCATCGAGCGAAGGTCCTCGAGCCTTTCCCGGTTCATTTCCGCAATGGCGGGGTGGTGGGTGTCGCGAATGATCTCCTGTTCGTCGTGCTTCAGAACGCTCATTTCAAACTTGCAGGGAGCTGACATCGCATTCTCCTCGTTTGATGGGCTGACGCAGTTGAGGTGGAATCACCGATGGCGCCTCCCGACGCCGCTTATCTTGATCCGCCGTGCTCGACGGTAACGCGGGCCTGCATGAGCCGCTGGAACAACCTTCGACGCCGCAGCAGCGGAGGCCAGGCATAAAGAAAGATTTCGGAAGGCCGCCAGATCGCGACCCAACCGAGGATCAGGAAACCCTCGCGGAAAATATCCGGAAATGGACCCTTTTGAAATTTCTGCGACAGGAACAAGCCGAGCATCAGGCAGACTGAAAGCACGATCAGGCCGACAAGGAGGGAGAACCGGCCTGTTCTGAACAGCTCCTGCATCTCGCGCGTGGTCTCGTGGCTTCGAAGACCGAACCAATCCTTGATGGCAGACGCGATCTCCGACGAAGAGGATGGCGAACATTCCTCGGCGGGCAGGTGCACGACAATGTCGATTGGAACGCCCTTCGGCACATCTTCCGCATAATCGACGATGTACTCTTCCGCCTCCTTTGCGAGGTCTCGTTCCCGGAATGGCGAAGGATCAAGCGTGTTGAAAAGCTGCGCGACCGTGCGCAGGTTCATTTCGATTCGTCCTGCGTTCGCCGGGTCGCTCGAAGCGGCTGTCATATGGGCACTCGGTCGCGTCTACCGGCAGCCGTGCGTTCGCCACCAGGACGCTCCGGTTGAAATACCATCGACCGGCCGATCGAAAAATCAGGATATTCCCACCCAGGCTTCAGGGTTTTGTGGACTACCCGGGGCTCGGCTTGGCAGCCGTCGCGGTATGCCGGCGCAGGACGGCCGCGGATTGACCCGCGGGCCTGATCTTCAAGCCCGACGGCACGCTGGTGGCATCGGTCGCGCAGGAAGGCTCGGTGCGCCAGCGCAAGTGACGCTTATGCGTTCACGTGCGCGCCTCTGTCCGCCAAAACGGTCTGCGAAGCCAGCCATTGCGACATCCATCGATACACCCACGGAATTGGGATGATAAAGAAGCATGCCACTCCAGCCACGATTGCGCGCCACAAGAACTCCAGTCCACTTCCGATGAAGAGGACTTCGCGCCGCGTGCCCTGGATGTTCCGGCAAAACCACCGCATCCCAGCAACGTAGACCCAGGCCCAGCCGATAATGGTGATGATGGAGATAGCCCCAAGAATGGTCCACCCGACGTAAGCCCAGACCGAGCCGGAGAAACTGAGACCGAGCGACTCCCCGTTGGACGGCGAGATTCGCGATGAACCATTTGAGAAACAACCAGTACAGTGCGATCTGAACGAGGATCATCAGATTGCTGAGCAACTCGCTGCCGATCAGGCTGACACCAATCATGAGAACGACGAAGCCGAAGAACCAGGGAACGATCGTCATCGCCTCGCCCTCGAAGCTGAGGTTCGGCCGCCCCGGCACTTGCACGCAAGGAACGATCCACTTCAGGTACCAGACCAGAACCCAGGGTGTCGGGATGATGAAGATCAGACCGACCACGAGGACCAGGGTGCGCCAGGCAAACTCGAGGATTCCAAAATCGATCGATAGTGGCCCTCCGCTATAGCTCCCGTCCATCGCCGGCGGGCGGCCGGGATGCGATATGGAAGGCGGAGCCGACCTGCCGGGGACCAGGCCGGGAATTTCTCCAGCCCGCTGCCAGCCCGACATCCCCTCGGTCCAGACCAACGTGTCCGCACTGACCGTCCCCCGGGTAATGAGGTCGCGAAGCTGCGCCTCCGGATAGGGGCCCTGCTGCTGACCGTTGGATGCATAAAACCACGATCGGTTTGACATTTTTATACCTTGGAGCCGCGGGGAAGGAGGAGCCAGCCAGACGACTGGCGATGAAAGCGTATTTTGGCGGACGAGCGCGCCGCCTGTACAGTGATCAAAAACAACAGCCAGTAATGTTTTCCTCTTCTTCCTGCAACTTTTTTATGCCATTTGCCCAGAAAGATGCCAGATTTGCATCGGCAGCAACGGCCGGGCGGTCGTGTTGCCGATGCTCAAGAAATATCCAGGGAAATAAAGGCCTGACCATGAAACTCGTCGTCGCGATCATCAAACCCTTCAAGCTTGACGAGGTGCGCCAGGCGCTGACGGCCATCGGCGTCCACGGCATGACCGTGACCGAGGTCAAGGGCTACGGCCGCCAGAAGGGCCACACCGAAATCTATCGCGGCGCCGAATACGTCGTGAACTTCCTGCCCAAGCTGCGGATCGAGATCGCGGTCGCCTCCGACGTCGCCGACAAGGCGGTCGAGGTCATCACCGCGAATGCGCGTACCGGGCAGATCGGCGACGGCAAGATCTTCGTCACGCCGATCGACCACGCCCTGCGAATCCGCACCGGCGAGACCGACAGCGACGCGCTCTGAGCCGTCGCGAGAGATGCCAAGAAACGATAACGACACGACAACACGCCGGGGGAATTCCATGGGGGCACCATCGTATCGTGCAGCGAAGAATGCTGCGCTCATCACGCTTGCGGCAAGCGCGCTCGCGACGCCGGCCCTGGCCGCCGAACCATCCACCATCAACGCCGCCGACACCGCGTGGATGATCGTTGCCACCGCGCTGGTCCTGATGATGACGATACCGGGCCTGGCGCTGTTCTATTCCGGCATGGTGCGCAAGAAGAACGTGCTGGCGACGATGGCGCAGAGCCTTTCGGCCGTTGCGCTGATCTCGATCCTCTGGGTGGCGTTCGGCTATTCGCTGGCCTTCGTCGGCGACGGTCCCTGGATCGGCACGCTCGATCGCTGGTTCCTGATCGGAATGACGATGGAGAGCGTCAACCCGGCGGCAAAGACCATTCCGGAAGCGCTTTTCATGCTGTACCAGATGACGTTTGCGATCATCACGGTCGCGCTGGTGGCGGGCGCGGTGGCGGACCGGATGCGGTTCTCCGCCTATCTGCTCTTTTCCGTCGGCTGGTTCACTTTCGTCTATGTGCCGCTGGCGCATTGGGTGTGGGGCGGCGGTTTCCTCGCCACCATGGGCGTGCTGGATTTCGCCGGCGGACTGGTCGTGCATCTTTCTGCCGGCATCGGCGGCCTGGTCGCAGCTGTCGTGATGGGCCGGCGTCATGGCTATGGCAGCGAGAACCTCGCGCCGTTCGACCTGTCGCTTGCCGTGATCGGCACCGGTTTGCTGTGGGTCGGCTGGTTCGGCTTCAACGGCGGATCGGCACTGGCGGCGAATTCGCGCGCGGTCATGGCGATCACCGCGACCCATCTGGCCGCGTGCGCCGGCGCGTTGGCCTGGGGCGCGATCGAATGGGCGACGCGGCGCAAGCCGTCGGTGCTCGGCATGATTTCGGGCGCCGTCGCGGGGCTCGGCACCATCACGCCGGCTTCCGGTTTCGTCGCGCCGTGGCACGGCGTCATCATCGGCCTTGTTGCAGGAACGGTCTGTTTCTGGGCCTGCACCTGGCTCAAGCAGCGCTTCAAATATGACGACTCGCTCGACGTGTTCGGCGTCCATGGCATCGGCGGATTGACCGGCACATTGCTCGCCGGCGTGTTCGCGGTGAACGCGATCGGGGGCACCTCGGGCCTGCTGGAGGGCAATCCGCAGCAGGTCCTGATCCAGCTCTACGGCATTGCCGTTACGCTGGCGTGGTCGGCTGGCGTCACGTTTGTGCTGCTGAAGCTGGTCGGCGCGTTCGCGCCGCTACGCGTTTCGGTCCAGCAGGAGCTGGAAGGCCTCGATATCTCGCAGCACGGCGAGGCGCTGCAGTAGGCTGCCCACCCTGTTACCGCTTTGTTGCCCGCACGCTGGGCAGGATTGTGACGTCGGCTAGACTTGCTCAGTATTTGAGCAGGACTGTCTAGTCTTTGGGCGCGACGGAATGGCGCAGGAACGTGCAATTCCCGCAACGGGCGAAAAGGGCCGAATTCATAAACTGTTAGGCAACGATGCCGATCTGGCACGGCATTTGATTCTATGGGTCCTGGCTGTGCCCGCGAAGTGAACTTCTCCGCGTGGTGAACCTCAGTCGAGAACGCCCGGTCGGTCTGAACCGGGCCCAAGCGGGGATAGGACCCATGAAAATTGTTATGGCGATCATCAAGCCATTCAAACTCGAAGAAGTCCGCGACGCCCTGACCGCCATTGGCGTTCACGGTCTCACGGTGACGGAAGTCAAGGGATATGGCCGCCAGAAGGGCCACACGGAAATCTATCGCGGCGCCGAATATGCCGTGAGCTTCCTGCCCAAGATCAAGATCGAGGTCGCCGTGGCCTCGGACCAGGTCGACAAGACCATCGACGCCATCACCACCGCAGCCAAGACCGGCCAGATCGGCGACGGCAAGATCTTCGTCATCAACCTCGACCATGCGGTGCGCATCCGCACGGGTGAGGCGGATGCCGCGGCCCTCTGATTTCGCGCTCAAACCTTATCCACTCAGGAGTAAAATCAAATGACGTTTAAACGTCCCTACGGCGCGGGACTGGCCGCCCTCGCAGTCGGCATGTTCGCCGCAACCGCGGCCTATGCCGAACCAACCGTCAACAAGGGCGACAACGCCTGGATGCTGACGTCGACAGTCCTGGTGCTGTTGATGACCATTCCCGGCCTGGCGCTGTTCTATGGCGGTCTCGTCCGTTCCAAGAACATGCTCTCGGTGCTGATGCAGGTGTTCTACACCGTCTGCATCGTCACCCTGCTCTGGGCGCTCTACGGTTACAGCCTCGCCTTCACCGGCGGTTCCGACTTCATCGGCGGCTTCTCCAAGGCCTTCCTGATGGGTGTGACCCCGGATACGAAGGCGGCGACCTTCAGCGTCGACGCCAACATCTCCGAGCTGATCTACATCTGCTTCCAGATGACGTTTGCGTGCATCACCCCTGCCCTCATCGTCGGCGCCTTCGCCGAGCGCATGAAGTTCGCGGCGATCGCACTGTTCGTTCCGCTCTGGGTGACGCTGATCTACTTCCCGATCGCGCACATGGTCTGGTACTGGCAGGGTCCGGACCTGCTCCAGGACGCTGCCAAGGCACTTGCCGCGGCGGCTGACGGTGCGGCGAAGACCGCGGCGCAGGCCAAGCTCGACGAGCTCAATGCCGACGCCGGCTGGATCTTCAAGAAGGGCGCGATCGACTTCGCGGGCGGCACGGTGGTGCACATCAACGCCGGTATCGCCGGTCTGGTCGGTGCGCTGCTGATCGGCAAGCGCGTCGGCTACGGCAAGGAGCTGATGGCTCCGCACTCGCTGACCATGACCATGATCGGCGCTTCGCTGCTCTGGGTCGGCTGGTTCGGCTTCAACGCCGGATCGAACCTCGAAGCCTCCGGTGGTGCCGCGCTCGCCATGACCAACTCCTTCGTTGCAACCGCAGCGGCGGCGTTGTCGTGGATGTTCGCGGAATGGATCATCAAGGGTCACCCCTCGGTGCTCGGCGCGTTGTCGGGCGCGGTGGCGGGTCTCGTGGCTGTCACGCCTGCGGCCGGCTTCGCCGGTCCGATGGGCGCGATCGTTCTCGGCCTCGTCGTCGGCGTCGTCTGCCTGTTCTTCTGCACCGTGGTGAAGAACTCGCTCGGCTATGACGACTCGCTCGACGTGTTCGGCGTCCACTGCGTCGGCGGCATCGTCGGCGCGATCGGCACCGGCATCCTGGTGAACCCCGCCCTCGGCGGCGCCGGGATCATCGACTACACGGCAATTCCGCCGAAGGTCGCCGACTACGACTTCGCCGCACAGATGATGGCCCAAATCTGGGGCGTCTGCACCACGCTGGTGTGGTCGGGCATCGGTTCGGCGATCCTCTACAAGGTGGTCGACGTGATCGTCGGTCTGCGCGTCAACGTCGAAACCGAGCGTGAAGGCCTCGACGTCACCGAGCACACCGAGCGCGCCTACAACATGTAAGTTCTCCCGGGATGCGGTCCCCCAAGGGCCGTATCCACAACTCCGGTCCGGGCACATACCCGGCAATGCCCTGGCCGTTGAGGGGCTCCAGCGCAAGTTGGAGCCCCTTTCTTTTCTCTAAAAAGAGATTGCCAAATCCGGCGTAAGGCGTCGAAATGGCGGCAACCAAACCGGGAGGTCGTCATGAAACTCGAAGGCGGATGCTATTGCGGCGCCGTGCGCTATGTCGCCGAGGGCGAGCCGGCGTTGCAGGCGCAATGCCATTGCCGGGAATGCCAGTTCATCACCGGCGGATCGCCCAACATGTTCGTGGTGATGCCGCTCGACGGCTTCAAGTACACCAAGGGTGGGCCGAAGCAGTTTACGCGCAAAGACCTGGAAAAGCCGGTGACGCGAGAATTCTGCGCCGAATGCGGTACGCATATGGTGACGCGGCCGCAGCGGCCGGTCGTGGTGGTGAAGGTCGGGACGCTCGACAATCCCGCCCAGATCACCCCGCAGATCGCGATCTTCACGATCGACAAGCAGCCCTTCCACCACATCCCCGAGGGCATGCCGAGTTTCGAGCGCATGCCGCAGCGGTAAGACGGCAAGTGCTATTGTTCCCGTTCCGGCGTAATCAGGTCGATCGTCGGGAAATAAGTTCGATAACGCCTTGCGTCGCGAGTCAGCAGCGGGAGCCGCTCTACAGCGGCATGAGCACCGATGAAGAAATCCGCCAGTACGCCGGTACGTAGGCCGCCGGCGCTGCGATACCGCAGGTAGGCTTTACCCGCTAGAAAGAGCGCGTTACGTGGGATCGCCTCCAGGTCGATGTTCAATTCGCGGAGCATAGTGTCAACGGCTTGGACCGTGGCGAAGCGTGTCGACACCTCGGCGTAGATGACATCATTGATCACAAGCGGCCCAGATGATGCCGCTTGTTCCAGCTGCTCTTGTGACCAGTCCGCCCATGCTTCGCCGTCCGTGACAACATCCAGGAGGACGTTCGAATCGACCAAGGTCATTCCGGTTCGCCCCGCAGGAGGGCCATCAGCTCATCGGTCGTCATGCCCGGGCCAGCCGACCCCCGCGCTTTGGCAAATCTGCTCGGCGGCCGTGACCCGTCCGCCTTTTCGATCACCACGCCCCCATCGGCACTACGTCGGAATTCAACCCGGCTACCGGGCTGAATTCCGAGATAGTCGCGAACGGGCTTTGGGATCGTCACTTGGCCCTTGCGGGTGACTGTTGTTGCCATGATCCACCTCCAGGTATTACCTTCGAATAATATGGTAATACCTGGCAAATTGTCTACGGGCGCGGATGGTTAAACGCGTCTTAACCTCGCCGTATCTATGGTGTTTTGATGTGTTTCCGGCCGGAGGGATTCCCGCGGCCGCAAATGAAAGTGCTGGCGTATCAAGACATGGCAATGACCGCCTCTTCCGGCGTGGCGCAGGGCGCCGGCAGTGCAACCGCTGCCGGTCAGGCCGAGCGCTCGCCCTTTATCCGCACCACCGAACTGCTGGCGCCGTATCAGCCCGCCAAGCCATTGATCACGCTGTCATTAGGCGAGCCGCAGCACCCGGTGCCGGATTTCGTCGGGCCGGTTCTGGCAAAACATATCGCCGATTTCGGCCGCTATCCCCTCGCCCGCGGCATCGAGCCGTTCCGGCGCGCGGCATCGAACTGGCTGTCGAGCCGATTCCAACTGCCGCGGCCGATCGATCCCGAAAGCGAAGTGCTGGTGCTGGCTGGCAGCCGCGAAGGGCTGGTGTTCGCGGCGATCGCCGCCGCCCGTTATGTCGGACCGCGCAAGGGCAAACCCGCGATCCTGATGCCCAACCCGTTCTATCCGGCCTATGGCGCCGGCACCCGCGCCGCCGGCTGCGAACTGATCTACCTGCCGACCACGGTCGCCAACGGATTCTTGCCGGATCTCGATGCGCTCGACGAGGCAACGCTGGCCCGCACCGTCGCGTTCTTCATTGCTTCCCCTGCCAATCCGCAAGGCGCGGTCGCCTCGCGCGACTACTTCACGCGGCTGAAGCAACTCGCCGATCGCTACGGCTTCATGATCCTCAGCGACGAATGCTACTCTGAAATCTACACCAGGCAGGCGCCCGGCAGCGCGCTGGAATGCGCCGGGCCCGACTTCACCAATGTCGTGGCGTTCCAGTCGCTGTCGAAGCGCTCGAACCTGCCCGGCATGCGCGTCGGTTTTGCCGCCGGCGACAAAAAATTTCTCGCGGCCTATCACGAATTGCGCAATGTCGCCGCACCCCAGGTGCCGGTGCCGCTGCAGCACGTCGCGGTCGCCGCCTATAGCGACGAAGCGCATGTCGAGGAAAACCGCAGGCTCTACCGCATCAAGTTCGATCTCGCCGACCAGATTCTCGGCAGCCGCTACGGCTATGTGCGGCCGGCCGGCGGTTTTTGCGTCTGGCTCGACGTCTCCAAGCTCGGCGGTGACGAGGCCGTGGCGGTGAAACTGTATCGGGACGCAGGCGTGCGCGTGATCCCCGGAAGCTATTTGTCGCGGCCGCAGAACGATGGTTTCAATCCCGGCGCGGGCTACATCCGCCTCGCGCTGGTCTCCGACAGCGAATCAACGGCCGAGGCGCTGCATCGCCTCGTCGACATTCTGGATTAGTCGCAGGGCCCCATGAGCATGCCAGCGATCGAACGTGTGATCCCCCTCGTCGGCCATCTGCCGACCTCCATCCGCGACGCCCTCGCCCGGCGCCTGCGCGAACTTGCGGGCCTCAGCCTGATCTCGCTGTCCGGCGTAGCCGCGGCGGCATTGATGACGTGGTCGGTGCAGGACCCAAGCCTGAGCCACGCGACGTCGCGCCCGATCCGCAACGTGCTGGGCTATCCCGGCGCGATCGGCGCCGACCTCCTGATGCAGATCCTCGGCCTCGGCGCGATCATGCTGATCCTCCCCATCGCGGTGTGGGGCTGGCGCATGCTGACCCATCGTACCTTCGACCGCGAAGCGCTGCGGCTCGGATGCTGGATTCTCTGCACGGTGATCGCGGCCGGCTTTGCCAGCTGCTGGCCGCATAGCGGAAGTTGGGCGCTGCCGACCGGCCTTGGCGGCGTCGTCGGCGACGCGCTGGTGCGCGCGCCCGCTGTCGCTTTTGGCCCACCCGGCTTCGTCTATCGTCTCGTACTCGGCGTCATTCTCTTCGTGGCGATGTCCGCGACGTTCCTGTTTGCCAGCGGCTGGGGTTCCCGCCCGCGGGACGAAGAGCTCACGCCGATCGAGGACGACGACACGCCGTTCGAAGAGGAAGCGGAGGATCGCAGCTCGGTTTCGCTCGGCTGGGTGTATCACGCGCTCATGAGCCTGAAGGCGCGGATCGGCTGGCTGATGAGCGCGGCCTACCGCTCGCTGGTGTCAAGTTCGCCGCCGCCGCGCAAGGCCTCGTTCCAGCGTCAGGAGCCCAGCCTCGGCGGCCGCGCCGCGCCGACGCTGGCTCCGCGCGACGACGAATCCGAGGAGGAAGAGGAAGACGCCGAGGAGGAAGACGAGGAAGAGGAGGAGGAAGAAGCCGCGCGCGTTCGCGCAAGAAGCCTGCGCCGCGACCTGCCGCGCGCAAATCCGAAAAGTTCGAATTGCCTTCGGTCTCGATGCTGACGGCGCCCAAGGCGTCCGACCGGCAGCCGCTCAGCAAGGTCGAGCTGGAGGCCAATTCGCGCGCGCTGGAAGGCGTGCTCGGCGACTTCGGCGTCCGCGGCGAGATCGTCAAGGCCAATCCCGGACCGGTGGTGACACTCTACGAACTTGAGCCGGCGCCCGGCATCAAATCCTCGCGCGTGATCGGCCTCGCCGACGACATCGCCCGCTCGATGAGCGCGCTCTCGGCCCGCGTCGCCGTGGTCGCCGGCCGCAACGCCATCGGCATCGAGCTGCCGAACGTGCATCGCGAGAAGGTCTATCTGCGCGAGCTGTTGACCGCGAAGGACGAGTCGCACGCAAAGCTGCCGCTCTGCCTCGGCAAGAACATCGGCGGCGAATCCATCATCATCGATCTCGCGCGCACGCCGCATATGCTGATCGCCGGCACCACCGGCTCCGGCAAATCGGTCGCGATCAACACCATGATCCTGAGCCTGGTCTACCGCTTAAGGCCGGATCAGTGCCGCCTGATCATGGTCGATCCAAAGATGCTCGAACTCTCCGTCTATGACGGCATCCCGCATTTGCTGACGCCGGTCGTGACCGATCCGAAGAAGGCGGTGGTCGCGCTGAAATGGGCCGTGCGCGAGATGGAAGAGCGCTACAAGAAAATGTCCAAGCTCGGTGTGCGCAACATCGACGGCTACAACCAGCGTGTCAGCGAAGCCAAGGGCAAGGGCGAGGAACTGTCGCGCACGGTACACACCGGCTTCGACAAGGAAACCGGCAAGGCGATCTACGAGGAAGAAAAGCTCGACCTCGAACCGCTGCCCTACATCGTCATCATCGTCGACGAAATGGCTGACCTGATGATGGTGGCCGGCAAGGACATCGAAGGCGCGGTGCAGCGCCTCGCCCAGATGGCGCGCGCCGCGGGCCTGCACGTCATCCTCGCCACGCAACGTCCGTCGGTCGACGTCATCACCGGCACCATCAAGGCGAACTTCCCGACCCGCATCGCCTTCCAGGTCACCTCGAAGATCGACAGCCGCACCATTTTGGGCGAGATGGGCGCCGAACAACTGCTCGGCCAGGGCGACATGCTCTACATGGCCGGCGGCGGCCGCATCAGCCGCGTCCACGGACCCTTTGCTTCCGACGAGGAAGTCGAAAAGGTGGTGCGGCACCTCAAGACGCAGGGCCAGCCGGAATATCTGGAAGCGGTCACCGCGGAAGAGCCGACCGACGAGGACGGCGCGGTGTTCGATTCCACCGGCATGGGTGGCGGCGATGGCGCCGGCGACCTGTTCTCGCAGGCGGTTGCGATCGTCAAGCGCGACCGAAAGGCCTCGACATCCTACATTCAACGCCGGCTGCAAATCGGCTATAACCGGGCGGCGTCACTGATGGAACGGATGGAACTCGAAGGTATCGTCGGGCAGGCTAACCATGCCGGCAAGCGTGAAATCCTGGTGGCTGAGGAAGAAGGCGGATTCTAGGGCGCCGAAGGTAGATTCGGGGCAACGATTTTCACGTAAAAACGATACCTGCTTCGGGCCAAAGCAAGATAAAATGGCCGGCAGCGGGATGCCTGGTCGAAAAGAGATCCGAAATAGCTGATGAAAAAGTACCCCTTCCATCGCGGTCTGCGTTCCGGACTGGCCCTTCTGACCGCCGTATCCGTCGCGGGCTTTGCGACGCCGTCGACGGCGCAGAACGTACCGGTTCCAAAATCCGCACCCAAGGTCCGCGAAGGCGGCGCGCAGCTGAGCGCGCAGGAAAACAGGGGGCCGGCGACCACCGGCGCCACCCAGACCCCGCCTAATCCGGTGATCCCCGATCCGCGCCGCAATGTCCCGGCCAATATTTTTGCGACCTTCGACGCCAACCAGAAGGCGCAGGCGGCGAAAGTAAGTTCCTATCTGTCCTCCCTGCAGACGCTGGTCGGAAATTTCGTCCAGGTCGGCCCCGACGGCAGCAAGACCAAGGGCGACTTCTACATCCAGAAGCCGGGCAAGGTGCGCTTCGAATACGATGCGCCAAGCCCGATCGCGATCATCGCCGACGGTTCGTCGCTGGCGGTCCGCGACACCAAGCTTGCAACCCAGGACATCTATCCGCTGTCGCAGACGCCGCTGCGCTTCCTGCTGTCCGACCGCATCGACCTGCTGAAGGACACCAATGTCGTCAACGTCACCGCCGACGACATCTATATCAGCGTCACGATCGAGGAGAAGCAGGCCCTGATCGGCACCAGCCGGCTAATGCTGATGATCGGCGTCAAGGACGGCCAGCTCAAGCAATGGACGGTGACCGACCCGCAGGGCTACGACACCACGATCGCGATCTACAATCTGGACTCGTCGAAGAAGGTCGATCCCGGCCTCTTCAAGATCGATTTTACCAACTACACCACGCCGGCGAATTAGAGCGGCGCGCTTTCTCGATTTTTTCGTAGGGTGGGCAAAGCGCAGCGTGCCCACCAACGGTGCCGCGGCTCGATAGATGGTGGGCACGTCGCTTACGCTCCTCTGCCCACCCTACAAGAATCCGCCTGTGGACAAGCACGGCGACGTCCTCACTAACCGTGCTAATACACGGCCCTCATGCGGTTTTCCCTGACAACGTGGAATATCAATTCGGTGCGGCTGCGCATCGACATTGTCGCCAAATTCCTCAAATCGGCGCGGCCGGACGTGCTGTGCCTGCAGGAAACCAAATGCATCGACGACGCCTTCCCGCTGAAGCGGTTCAAGCGTCTCGGTTACGAGCACATCGCGCTGAACGGGCAGAAGGGTTATCACGGCGTCGCCATCGTCTCCAAACTGCCGTTCGAGACCACCGACATCAGGACCTTCTGCGACAAGATCAACTCGCGCCACATCTCGGTGGCGTTCGGCGAGAAGGCGCAGCTCGCAAAGCCGCTGGTGCTGCATAATTTCTACGTGCCGGCCGGCGGCGACATTCCCGATCCCACGCTCAATCCGAAATTCGATCACAAGCTGAAATTCCTCGACGAGATGAAGGCGTGCGAGCCGCTGCATCCGCGCGGCGACGACCGCCATATCCTGGTCGGCGACCTCAACGTCGCGCCGCACGAAAACGACGTGTGGTCGCACAAGCAGCTTTTGAAGGTCGTTTCGCACACGCCGATCGAAACCGAGAAGCTGCTCGCCGCGCAGGCCCATGGCGAATGGTTCGACGTCGCGCGCGAGCGGATTCCACTATCAGAGAAGGTCTATACGTGGTGGAGCTACCGCGCCGCCGACTGGACGGTGGGCGATCGCGGCCGGCGGCTCGACCACATCTGGGTCTCGCGCGCGCTGAAGGACGGCATCAGCGATTTCAAAATCACCCGCGACGCCCGCGGCTGGGAGCGCCCGTCCGACCATGTACCGGTGACGGTGACGCTGGAGGTTTAGAGCATGATCCGGAAAAGTGGGAACCGGTTTTCCGAAAAGATCATGCTCAATCGAAAAGGTCCGAAATCAGCTGCTGAGCTTGGCGCCAGCCATCAGCATATCGCTGGCGAGCTGGCTGGTGCGGGTGGCGAGTTCGTCGCGCAGGCGGCGGGCCGCGGCAGGGTCGCTTTCGAGCACGCGCTGAAACAGGCTGCGGGCGATCCGGATGACGGAGCAATGATCGAGCGCGACCGCACTCGACGGCCGCTTCATCGCGACGATCAGCGCCAGCTCGCCGATCAGCGAACCCGGGCCCGCAACGACCTCGGCGCCGCCGTCCTCGACGCGGATCGAACCGCGCTGAACGATATAGCCGGCGTCGGCCTCGTCGCCGGCGTTGAACAGATAGTCGCCGGGCGAGAAATTGCGCTGTTCCGAGCCGATCGCCAGCATGCGCAGCGATGCCGTGCCCAACAGGCGTAATGTCGGGACCCGCTCGAGCAGGTCTACGTCATCCTCGATCGACATCGATCCCTGACCGGTATGTGCGGAAATTACCAATCGAGGAAGCTAGAGCCTTATCGGGGCTCTAGATTCTTGTTTTGACGCGTTTTCTTGACGCGAACCGGTGCCCACTTCGCTGGAAAACGCTCTAGCCGCATCACGGCACCAGCTTGTAGCCACCGGCCTCCGTGACCAGGATTTCGGGATTGGCCGCGTCCTTCTCGATCTTCTGGCGCAGACGATAAATATGAGTTTCCAGCGTATGTGTGGTGACGCCCGAATTGTAACCCCAGACTTCCTGCAGCAGCGTCTCGCGCGACACCGGCAACTGGCCGGCCCGGTACAGGAAACGCAGGATCGCGGTTTCCTTCTCGGTCAGCCGCACTTTTCTGGCGTTCGCAGCGGTCAGCATCTTGGAGCCGGGGCGGAAGCTGTAGGGGCCGACGGAAAACACCGCGTCCTCGCTGGCCTCGTGCTGGCGGAGTTGCGCCCTGATCCGGGCGAGCAGGACCGCAAATCGAAACGGCTTTGCGACGTAATCATTGGCGCCGGATTCGAGTCCCAGAATGGTATCCGAATCGGTGTCATGGCCGGTCAGCATGATGATCGGCGCCTTGAAGCCGCCCTTGCGCAGGCTGCGCACGACTTCCCGCCCGTCGGTATCGGGCAGGCCGACATCCATCAGCACCAGATCGGGGGCGTCCGCTTTGGCGGCGCTGGCGCCCTTGGCCCCGGTATCGACCGCGGAGGCTTCGAATTCCTCGTGCAGCGATAATTGCTCGACCAGCGTGTCGCGGAGATCGTTGTCGTCCTCCACGATCAGGATCTTGCGGGCATTGGGCATAGGATACGATCCTCTTGAGGCAGGCGGCGGACACGGGAGCGTCAAGCCGGGTCTTGGTCGATGACAATCTGTCGAGCTGGCAAGATTCGCGAGCAGGCCGGGCTGTCAGGTACTGATTCGCATCAGGTAAGTTATTGTTACAGATTCACAAGCCGCACCGCAGTGTATCCCAAATTTGGGGCACGTATGGATGAATGTCCTGTAATGGCTTCAATAGGGCAATCGGGTCAGGGCAGGCAATCCCAGGATCGAACGTCGGCATGGAAAGCAGTAACATTTCAATCACTTATAAGACAGCCGCGCGTGATCGGCCGGTGTCGGCCGTTCGGGTCCGCCGGGCGGCCGGCGACCCGCGCCGGGGCTGGCTGACGGCGGAGGGCTGGACCATTCCGGTGGCACTTGGTCGCGGCGGCATCCTCGCCAACAAGCGGGAAGGCGACGGCGGCACCCCGAAAGGCACCTATCATCCGCTGCGACTGTGGTGGCGCGCCGACCGCCATCCCCGGCCGCAAACCTATTTGCCGGTGCGGGCGATCCGGCCCGAAGACGCCTGGTGCGAGGACCCGCAGGACCGCCGTTACAACCAGCCGATTCGGCTGGTCCAGGACCAGGCCGGCGACCGGCTGACGCGCGAGGATCATCTCTATGACTTCATCGTCGAAATCGATCACAACGCCGGTCCAAGGATTGCCGGCCGCGGCAGCGCGGTATTCCTGCATCTGGCGCGCCCCAATTTCTCGCCGACGGCGGGATGCGTTTCGATGACGAAATCCAGCATGCTGCGGCTGTTGCGGCGAATGGGCCCGCAGACGAAAATCATGATCGGCTGACAAGGAATCAAACCATGCTCGACAAGAAAGCGATCGGCGCCGCATCCAAAACGCTGCACGACCACTGGCGTGCCGGCACAAAATTCGCCGGCCTCGATGACGGACTGCGGCCGCGCGACCGCATCGAAGGCTATGCGATCCAGGAAGCCATCGAAAAATATTCGCAGCAAAACCTGTTCGGCTGGAAGATCGCGGCCACCAGCGAGGCCGGACAAAAGCACATCAATGTCGATGGCCCGATGGCCGGGCGCATTCTGGCCGAAACCGTCATCGCCGATGGCGGCACGGCTTCGATGGCCGGCAACGAGATGCGCGTCGCCGAACCGGAATTCGCCTTCCGCATGCGGATCGATCTGCCGCCGCGTGACACGCCCTATACGGTGCAGCAGGTGCTCGACGCGGTCGACACGCTGCATCCAGCCATCGAGATTCCGGATTCGCGCTTCGCCGATTTCGTCAGCGCCGGCGCCGCCCAGATCATTGCCGACAACGCCTGTGCGCATCTGTTCGTTCTCGGACCTGCCACGACCGCGGACTGGCGGGCGCTCGATCTCGTCGAAGAGCGGCCCGTCATCGCTCTGCGCGGCCAGCAATTCACCGGTCACGGCAAGAACGTGCTGGGCGATCCCCGGGTCGCGTTGGCCTGGCTCGCCAACGAATTGAGCCAGCTCGGCGTGACGCTGAAAGCAGGGCAGGTCGTCACGACCGGCACCTGCCATCCGCCGCTGCCAATTCAGTCCGGCGATTTTTGCGCGGTGGATTTTGGCGTGCTTGGAAAAGTCTCGGTGGGGTTCAAGTAGACACCGCCGTCGTCCCGGCGAACGCCGGGACCCATACGCCGCGGCTTATCGGCAAGAAGACAGAAGCCAATTGTCTTCGTAACAATTGACGCCGGTGGTTATGGGTCCCGGCGTTCGCCGGGACGACGGCTGGGATACTACCGCGTTCCAAAGATCGCCGAGCCTACGCGCACATGCGTCGCCCCAAACTGGATCGCGACCGCGAAATCGGCGCTCATGCCCATCGACAGATTTTTCAATCCGTTGCGCGCGGCGATCTTGGCCGTCAACGCGAAATGCGGCGCCGGCGCCTCGTCGACCGGCGGAATGCACATCAGGCCGGATACGACGAGACCATATTTGTCGCGGCAGCTCGCGATGAAAGCATCGGCCTCGCCGGGCGCGATGCCGGCCTTCTGCGGCTCCTCGCCGGTGTTTATCTGGACGAACAATTCCGGCCGTTTGTTCTGCGCCTTGATTTCCTTGGCCAGCGCTTCGCAGATGCTGGGACGATCGACCGAATGGATCGCGTCGAACAGCGCCACCGCTTCCTTGGCCTTGTTGGATTGCAGCGGCCCGATCAGATGCAGCGCAATGCCCGGACAGGCGGATATCAGCGCCGGCCATTTCCCCTTGGCTTCCTGCACGCGGTTCTCGCCGAACACGCGCTGACCGGCATCGATGATGGGCGAGATCGGCCGCGGCGTCGAACGTTTTCGACACCGCGATCAGCGTCACCGACGCGCGCTCGCGGCGCGCTTCCTTGCACGCGCGCGCGATGTCCTGCTCCACCTGAGCAAGGCCGGTTGGTAAAGACTTGGTTAGCGGCGCTGTCATCTCTCTCGCGTCATGTCCTGGTTTCGGCGGTAAATTTACGGCATTTGCTCGAATTTTACCAAGTTCGGGAAAGGCTTTTTGAACGCTTCACTCTACCCTGCGGTGTAGGGGGACAGGATGTCTGGCGTATCTTTCAACCGCAATCGGGTCAAACTCAAGAAGCTTCTGGGGATCCGGGCGCGGCTTGCGATGCTGGCCGTGTTGCTGGTGGCGCCCTTGATGTTCGAGCGCGTCCGCTCGCTCGAAGACACCCGCGCCAGACAGATCGCATCTGCCTCGGAACAATACGCTGATATCACCCACCACAGCGCCGAAACCCAGCGCGAGGTGATCTCCTCCGTCGAGACCATGCTGAAATCCGCCGCCTATATCCGCGCGGCCAGCGGCATCGGGCGCAGTTGCGAGATCTTGCGCGCCAGCCTGCCCGCCAACCTGCCCTGGATTCGCAGCATCATGCTGGTGAGCAAGGAAGGCGTGGTGCAGTGTTCCACGCTGAACGTGCAGGTCGGGCTCAATATCGGCGATCGCGACTATTTCAAAAAGGCGCAGGAGACCCGCGATTTCGTCTTCAGCGACTACCTGTTCGGCCGGACCAACAATCGGCCGATCATGATGGCGGCCTATCCGGTCTCCGCGATCAATCCGGAGGAAGAAGCGGTGGCGGTCGCCGGCATCAATCTCGACTGGCTGTCGAAGATCATGGCGACTTTCAGCGGGCGACCTGGCATTTCCGCCCTGCTGATCGACAGCACGGGCGTCGTGCTGGCGGCACCGCCCGACCAGGCCGGCATGATCGGCCGCCCACTCGACAACGTGCCGCTGCTGTCGGCCATCACCTACAAGGCGCTGAGTTCGAACTCCGACACGGGTTCGATTTCCTTTACCGCGACCGACGGCGGCAAGCGCGCCGTCAGTTTCGCTCGCATTCCCGGGACGCAATCGCGCCTCGTCGTCAGCGTCGACGAGGCCAGGGTGACGGCCGCGATCAATCGCGACATCCGCACCGCCTATCTGCAACTGGCGTTTCGTCTGCCTGTTCGTGCTGCTCGGCGCGCTGATCGGCGCGGAGAAGCTCATCATCAAGCCGATCGAACTCATGACCGGCATGGCCAAACGATTCGGCGAGGGCGATTCGTCCGCCCGCGTCGCACGCAGCCGCCTGCCCGCGGAGTTCATGCCGCTGGCGCGCGCCTTCAACGCGATGGCCGCCCAGCTCAGCCAGCGCGAGCGCGAACTGGTCGCCACCAACGACCGGCTCACCGTGATGGCCTCGATCGACATGCTGTCGGGCCTCGCCAACCGCCGCGGCTTCCAGAGCCGGCTGGATTTCGAATGGATGAAGGCGCAGCAATATCAACAGCGAGCTGTCGCTGCTGATGATCGATGTCGATCACTTCAAGCTCTACAACGACACCTATGGCCACCCCGAAGGCGACGCCTGCCTCACCAGGCTCGGCGAAGCGCTGGCCGGCATCGCCGCCGACACCATGGGCTTTGCCGGCCGCTATGGCGGCGAGGAATTCTGCCTGCTGCTGCCGAACACCGAGCCGCCAGCGAGCGCTGGAGATCGGCGAGATGGTGCGCGCGACCGTGCAGGACCTCGGCCTGCCGCACAGCACCTCCAGCCACCGCACCGTCACCGTCAGCGTCGGCGTCGCCGCAACGCTGCCGAACGACGCCCAGACCCCCGGCGAGCTGATCGAGGCCGCCGATGCCGCCCTCTACGCCGCCAAGCACCGCGGCCGAAATACCGTGGTCGAGCATGGCTTTGCCAAGCTGGTGGACGAGGCCGGGATGGCGATGGCGGGGTGATGCAGCCGCGCTGCGCCTTCGGTCAAATGGCCCTTCTCCCCTCCCCAACCCGTTGACCCCGCAGCCGCTTTTGTGGCCTAGTCCGCCGTCCTCTGGACGGGACCCGAATCCACAAAAAGCTCAGCGATTCCATGACCTCCGAACGTTACAACGCCCGTGATTCCGAGCCGCGCTGGCAACGCCAGTGGGACGAAAAGGCGATCTTCGCCTCGAAAAACGACGATCCGCGGCCGAAATACTACGTGCTCGAGATGTTCCCCTACCCGTCCGGGCGCATCCATATCGGGCATGTCCGCAATTACACGCTGGGCGACGTGCTGGCGCGCTTCATGCGCGCCAAGGGCTTCAACGTGCTGCACCCGATGGGCTGGGACGCGTTCGGGCTGCCGGCCGAGAACGCCGCGATCGAGCGCAAGGTCGCGCCGAAGGCCTGGACCTACGACAACATCGCCGCGATGAAGAAGCAGCTGCGGTCGATCGGGCTGTCGCTGGACTGGGCGCGCGAGTTCGCGACCTGCGATCCCAGCTACTACAAGCATCAGCAGAAGATGTTTCTGGACTTCCTGCGCGCGGGCCTCGCCGAGCGCGAGAAGCGCAAGATCAACTGGGACCCGGTCGACATGACCGTGCTCGCCAACGAGCAGGTGATCGACGGCCGCGGCTGGCGCTCCGGCGCTGTGGTCGAGCAGCGCGAGATGAACCAGTGGGTCTTCAAGATCACGAAGTACTCGCAGGAACTGCTGGACGCGCTCGACGCGCTGGATCGCTGGCCCGACAAGGTGCGGCTGATGCAGCGCAACTGGATCGGCCGCTCCGAAGGCCTGCTGATGCGCTTCGCGCTCGATCCGGCGACGACGCCGGCCGGCGAAACCGAGCTGAAGATTTTCACGACGCGGCCCGACACGCTGTTCGGCGCCAAGTTCATGGCGATCGCGGCGGATCATCCGCTGGCGCAGGCGGCGGCGGCGAAGAACCCGAAACTCGCGGAGTTCATCGCCGACGTCAAGAAGATCGGCACCGCGCAGGAAATCATCGACACCGCCGAGAAGCAGGGTTTCGACACCGGCATCAAGGCCGTCCATCCGTTCGACCCGAGCTGGAAGCTGCCGGTCTATGTCGCGAACTTCGTGCTGATGGAATACGGCACCGGCGCGATCTTCGGCTGCCCGGCGCACGACCAGCGCGACCTCGACTTCGTCAACAAGTACAAGCTCGGCAACATGCCGGTGGTCTGCCCCGAGGGCCAGGACCCGAAGACGTTCGTCATCACCGACACCGCCTATGACGGCGACGGCCGCATGATCAATTCGCGCTTCCTCGACGGCATGACCATCGAGCAGGCCAAGGAAGACGTCGCCAAGCGGCTGGAGAGCGAGATGCGCGGCAACGCGCCGGTCGGCGAGCGGCAGGTGAACTTCCGCCTGCGCGACTGGGGCATTTCGCGCCAGCGCTATTGGGGCTGCCCGATCCCGGTGATCCATTGCCCGAAATGCGATGTGGTGCCGGTGCCGGACACGGATCTGCCGGTGGTGCTGCCGGAGGACGCCACCTTCGACAAGCCCGGCAACGCGCTCGACCATCATCCGACCTGGAAGCACGTCACCTGCCCGAAATGCGGCGGCAAGGCCCAGCGCGAAACCGACACCATGGACACCTTCGTGGATTCGTCCTGGTATTTCGCGCGCTTCACCGATCCCTGGAACGAGAACGCGCCGACCACGCGCCGACGTCGCCAACCGGATGATGCCGGTCGACCAGTATATCGGCGGCGTCGAGCACGCGATCCTGCATCTGCTCTACAGCCGCTTCTTCACCCGCGCGATGAAGGCCACCGGCCATATCGGCATGGACGAGCCGTTCGCCGGCATGTTCACGCAGGGCATGGTGGTGCACGAGACCTACCAGAAGGCCGACGGCACCTACGTCACGCCGGCCGAGGTGAAGATCGAAGCCGGCGGCAACGGCACGCCGCGCCATCCTGCTCGACGACCGGCGAAGACATCACGATCGGCCCGATCGAGAAGATGTCGAAGTCGAAGAAGAACACCGTCGACCCCGACGACATCATCGCGACCTACGGCGCCGACGTCGCGCGCTGGTTCATGCTGTCGGACTCGCCGCCCGACCGCGACGTGATCTGGAGCGACGAGCGCGTGCAGGGCGCCTCGCGCTTCGTGCAGCGGCTGTGGCGGCTGGTGAACGAATCCGCCGAGATCGCCAAAACGGCCCCGGCCGACCGGCCGGCCGCGTTCGGCGCCGACGCGCTCGGCCTGCGCAAGGCCGCCCATGGCGCGCTGGACAAGGTGTCGACCGGGATCGAGCGGCTGCATTTCAACGTCTGCCTCGCCCATATCCGCGAATTCGCCAATGCGCTGGCCGAGGTGCTGGCGCAAGGACGGCAACACCGTCCGCCGGACACTCGCCTGGGCGGTCCGGGAGGCCGCGGTCATCCTTGTTCAACTGTTCGCGCCGATGATGCCGCATCTGGCCGAGGAGTGCTGGCAGGTGCTGGGGCAGTCCGGGCTGATTTCGGAGGCCAATTGGCCCCAAATCGAACGCGATTTGCTGGTTGAAGACACCGTGACGCTGGTGGTCCAGGTCAACGGCAAGAAACGGGGTGATGTTACCGTGCCACGGGTCGCCCAAAATCCGGAAATTGAGGCTGCCGTTTTGGCGCTCGATGCGGTAAAACTGGCGCTGGGCGGCAAGGCCGTCCGCAAGGTAATCGTTGTTCCCATGAGGATCGTGAATGTCGTTGGTTAGGACCCGGATCGCCGTTCGGCTCATCGCCGTCGCCGCTCTGGCGGCGCTGACGGCCGGCTGCTTCCAGCCGATGTATGCCGAACGCAATGACGGCAAACCCGGCCTGCGCGAAAAGCTGATGGGCGTGGAAGTCCCGCCGGTCGACAAGCCCAACGCCTCCCGCGAAGCCCGGATCCAGGTGGAGATCCGCAACGCGCTGGCGTTCAAGCTCTACGGCAACGCCACCGGCATGCCGCCGACCCACAAGCTGGTGCTGCGCTTCGACCAGCTCGCGTTCCTCGCTGATGCTCGATCCGAACACCGCGCTGCCGTCGAGCGAAAACTACGGCATCGACGCGCAGTACAATCTGATCGACCTCGCCACCAACAAGTCGGTCATGACGGGCACGACCTTCTCCCGCGTGTCCTACGACATCCCCGGCCAGCTGCAGCGCTTCGCCCGCAGCCGCGCCTTCCGCGACGCCGAGGATCGCGCCGCCAACGAGATCGCGGAAAACATCCAGACCCGGCTGGCGTCGTTCTTCGTCGCCGGCACCTGACCTCAGTCATTCCGGGGCATGCGAAGCATGAACCTGGAATGACGGCCTAGGAAAACTCGACCGGGAAAGCTCAGCCGTTGGTCGCGCTCCGCGGAAAAGACATCGACGCTTTTCTCGCCCGGCCCGATCCTGGCCGCCCCATCATCCTGCTTTACGGTCCGGATGCCGGCCTGGTGCGCGAGCGCGCCGACGCGCTGATCGCGTCCGCCGTCGACGACCCCAACGATCCCTTCTCGCTGGTGCGGCTGGACGGCGACGAGCTGTCGGCCGAGCCGTCGCGGCTGGTCGACGAGGCCATGACGATCCCGATGTTCGGCGGCCGCCGCGCCATCCGCGTGCGCGCCGGCTCGCGCAGTTTCGCCAGCGGCGTCGACACGCTGGCCGATTCGCCGATCAAGGATTGCCGCATCGTGATCGAGGCCGGCGAGCTGCGCGCGGAGTCGCCGCTGCGCAAGGCCTGCGAGCGCGCCAAGACCGCGGTCGCCATCGCCTGCTATCCCGACACCGAGCGCGACCTTGCCCGGCTGATCGACGAGGAATTGAGGACGTCCAATCTGCGCATCGCCGCCGACGCGCGCGCCGTGCTGATGTCGCTGCTCGGCGGCGACCGCCAGGCCTCGCGCAACGAGCTGCGCAAGCTGACGCTCTATGCCCACGGCAAGGGCGAGATCACGCTCGACGATGTCATGACCGTCGTCTCCGACGCGTCCGAGCTGAAGCTCGACCCGATCGTCGACGGCGCCTTTGCCGGCAAGCCGGATCTGGTCGAAAGCGAATTCGCCAAGGCGATGGTCGCCGGCACCTATCCCGGCGTGATCATCTCCGCCGCGCAGCGCCAGGCGGCCTGGCTGCACAAATCGGCGCTCGCGGTGGCCGAAGGCACGCCGGTCTCGACCCTGCTCGAAAGCGGCTATCCGCGGCTGCATTTCTCGCGCAAGGGCGCGGTCGAAATCGCGCTGCGCAATTTCAGCCCGCCGCGGCTCGTCGGGATCATCGATCAGCTCGGCACCGCCGCGCTCGACATGCGCAAGCAGGCGACGCTGGCGTCAGCGATCGCGCAGCGCACGCTGCTGTCGATCGCGGTCAATGCGAAGCGGCGGGGGTGAGCGATCGTAACGATCCGCGCGACCGGGCTTGACCCGATGCGCAGTTGCACGTCTGACGGTCAAGCTCGGGACGACGGAGAGCTCACTTCCCTTCCAGCCGCCGCATCACCTCGTCGAGCTGTTCGAGGTTGCGGTAGCTGATCTGGACCGAGCCGCCGGGATCGCGGTGGTTGACGGTCACGGCAAGACCGAGCGCATCGCTGACGCGCTTTTCCAGCGCGATCGTATCCGGATCTTTCGCCTTGCCGCCGCCGCCTGCCCTCGCCTTCTGCGGCTTGCGCTCCGGCACGCCCTCTTCATGCGCCAGCGCTTCGGTCTGGCGGACGTTGAGACCTTCCTCGACGATGCGCTTCGCCGCCGCCAGCGGATCGGGCACGCCGATCAGCGCGCGGGCATGGCCGGCCGACAGCTTTCCTTCGGAGATCAGGGCCTGCACTTCCGCCGGCAGCTTCGTCAGCCGCATCATGTTGGCGACGTGGCTGCGGCTCTTGCCGACCTCCCGGGCGATGTCTTCCTGGCTGCGTTTGAATTCGTCGGCCAGCGCGTGATAGCCCTGCGCCTCTTCCATCGCGTTGAGGTCTTCGCGCTGCACGTTCTCGATGATCATGATCTCGAGCGCGTCGCTGTCGCTGACTTCGATCGGGACGATCGGCACCTCGTGCAGGCCGGCGAGCTGCGCCGCGCGCCAGCGCCGTTCGCCGGCGATGATCTCGTAGCGATCCTGCGCGCCCTTCACCGGGCGCGACCACGATCGGCTGGATCACGCCGTGCTGCTTGACCGAGGCCGCGAGCTCGCCGAGTTCGGCATCGGAAAACGTCCGGCGCGGGTTGCGCGGATTCGGTTTCAGGAATTCGATCGGCACCTTGCGGTTGTTGCGCGGCCGCTCGACTTGCGCGGTCTCGCCGCCGACATCGCCGATCAGACTTGCGAGACCACGGCCCAGTCGCGAACGCGCTTCGTCGGCCATCGCCAACTCCTTCGACATCACGCAAATACTCCAGAACCGAAACGGATTGTTCGTAGCTTGTAGGGTGGGCAAAGGCGCACCGCGCCGTGCCCACCATTGTCCTGGCAAACCGTTGGTGGGCACGCTTCGCTTTGCCCACCCTACGACCTACGTCAGACTAATGCGTCCTCAGATCGCGCTCGCGCTGGATCACTTCGGTCGCAAGCTTCAGATACGCTTCGCTGCCGACGCATTTGAGATCGTAGACCAGCACCGGCTTGCCGTAGGACGGCGCTTCGGAGATGCGCACGTTGCGCGGGATCATGGTGTCGTAGACCTTGCCGCCCATGAACTGCGCGCACGTCGGCGACGACCTGGTTCGACAGGTTGTTGCGCGAGTCGAACATGGTCAGCACGATGCCGTGGATCGACAGGTTCGGATTGAGCGTCGAGCGCACCTGCTCGACGGTCTGCAGCAGTTGCGACAGACCTTCGAGCGCGAAGAACTCGCATTGCAGCGGCACCAGGATCGCATCCGATGCGGCCATCGCGTTGACGGTGAGAAGGTTGAGCGACGGCGGGCAATCGATCAGCACGTAGGTGTAGTCGGTCTCCGGCGCCGCGCCTTGTTCAGCGCAGCGATCGCATCGCGCAGCCGGAACGCGCGGCCGGGTGTCGTGCCGAGTTCGAGTTCGAGGCCCGACAGATCCATCGTGGAGCGAGCGATGTGCAGCCGCGGCACCGCGGTCGCCACGCACCGCCTCGCGCAGCGGCGCTTCGCCGATCAGCACGTCATAGGTCGAGCAGCTGCGGTTACGGCGATCGATGCCGAGACCGGTCGAGGCGTTGCCCTGCGGATCGAGATCGACGATCAGCACGCGCTCGCCAATCGCGGCGAGTGCGGTGCCGAGGTTGATCGCCGTGGTGGTCTTGCCGACGCCGCCCTTCTGGTTGGCCAGCGACAGGATGCGCGGATGAGGCGGAGGGGTCTCTTCCCTATCCTGCTTGGTATAATTCATCTAATTCGTTCATGCCCGATCGCCATATGTGATCGCGGAGGGGTTGCGCCGCTCGATCCGATCGAGTTCGACGATCCAGCCGTGCCCGCCTGTGCGGCTGGAGTGGAGTCGCGGTTCAATATTCCAATATTTAGTGGCCTCGGTCAATTCAGCCTCTACATCTTGGCCTTTGAGAAATAAGGCTTTTGCGCCCGCTTTCACCCAGGGTTCCGCGAAACCGACAAGCTGATGTAAGTGGAGCCAGCGCCCGCGCAGTGACGCAATCGACATGGTTACCGACTCTATCCACACTATCCCCGATTCCCGCCAAATGCACGGTCGCAGGCGAAGAAGTTATGCGCACCGCCTCGCGCAAAAACGCGGCCTTCTTGGCGTTGCGCTCGACCAGATGGACGCTGGCGCCCGGCGTGTCGGCCAACGCGCACGCCAGCACGACGCCCGGGAAGCCGCCGCCGCTGCCGAGGTCGATCCAGGTTTTCGCGGTCGGCGCCAGGCTCAGGAGCTGGAGCGAATTGGAGACGTGGCGGGTCCAGAGATGTGGGAGCGTCGAGGGCGCGACGAGATTGGTCTTGGCCTGCCACGTCACGAGCAGATCGACATAGCGATCCAGCCGCGCTTCGGTTTCACGCGAGACAGGGGTGAGGGCGAGCGCTGCTGTCTTGTCGGATGGCAGGATCGGTGAGGTGGCTTGGCCGGCGGCTTTCGCCATGAGCGGTCTCGCTGTCGACTTCAAATTTGTAGGATCGGTGGAGCGCAGCGATACCCATCAATAGCGGGCAGTGACGCTGATGGGTTTCGCTGCGCTCTACCCATTCTACATCCAGCGTTTCACGTGAAACGAATTTTTAACCAACAGCCTTCGCTGTCTTCCGTCGCGCCTCGCGACGCAGGTACGCCGCCAGAATTCCCAGCGCGGCCGGCGTCAAACCATCGAGGCGACCCGCCTGCCCCACGGTCCGCGGTCGCGCCGCTTCAAGCTTGGCGCGCGCTTCGTTGGAGAGTCCCGGCACATCGGCGTAATCGATATCGGTGAGGACCAGACCCTCGTCGCGGCGGAAGGCGTCGACGTCGGCGGTCTGGCGCTTGAGATAGACATCGTACTTGGCGTCGATCTCAAGATGGACGGCAATGGATGGGTCAATGGCCGACAGCTCCGGCCAGATGCCGCGCAGCGCGTCCCACTCGATCTCGGGATAGGCCAGCAACTCGAACGCCGAACGTCGATGGCCGTCCCGGTTCAGCGCCAGGCCATGCTTGGCGGCTTCGTTGGGAGTGATCGTCAGCGACTTCGCCAAGGCCTTGGCTGCAGCGAGCGCCGCCATCTTGTCGCGATGACGCTGACGTTCGGGCCTGGCCGACACAGCCCAGAGCAATTCCCTTGTCCGTCAGCCGCTGGTCGGCATTGTCTGCCCGCAACGTCAAACGATACTCGGCCCGCGAGGTGAACATCCGATACGGCTCGGTGATGCCCGCGGGTCACGAGGTCGTCGATCATCACGCCGAGATAGCCATCGGCACGGTCGAACACGATGGGCTCACCACCGCCGGCCGCCAGGGCCGCGTTGAGGCCCGGCAACAATTCCCTGCGCCGCCGCTTCTTCATAGCCCGTCGTGCCGTTGATCTGCCCGGCCAGGAAGAGTCCCGGCAGGCGCCTGGTCTGTAGCGTCGGCTCGAGCTCGCGGGGATCGACGTGGTCGTATTCGATGGCATAGCCCGGCCGCACCATCTTCACCCGCTCGAGCCCGGGAATGGTCGCGAGGATCGCGAGCTGAACCTCTTCCGGCAGCGAGGTCGAGATGCCGTTGGGATAGACCGTGGAGTCGTCGAGCCCTTCCGGCTCCAGAAAGATCTGGTGGCCGTCGCGGTCGCCGAAGCGGACGATCTTGTCCTCGATCGACGGACAATAGCGCGGGCCGCTGCTCTTGATCTGTCCGGAGTACATCGGCGAGCGATGGACGTTGGCCCGGATGACGTCGTGGGTCGCGGCGGTCGTCCGGGTGATGCCGCACTGGATCTGCGGCGTCGTGATCCGGTCGGTCATGACCGAGAACGGCTCCGGCGGATCGTCGCCGGGCTGCATTTCGACCGCTGACCAGTCGATGGTCGTGCCGTCGAGCCGCGGCGGCGTGCCGGTCTTCAACCGTCCCAGCGTAAAGCCGGCCCTTTCGAAGGAGGCCGAAAGCCCCATCGCCGGCGCCTCACCGACCCTTCCGGCCGGCCAGTTCTTCTCGCCGAGATGGATCAGCCCACGCAAAAAGGTGCCGGTCGTGATGACGACGGCGCCGGCGGAAAGCTCCCGGCCCTCGCCCAGCCTGACGCCGGTGACGCGGCCGTTCGAGACGATCAGTTCGTCCGCCTCGCCTTCGATCACGCTGAGATTGGCGGTCTCGCGGATCGCGGTCTGCATGGCGGCGGCATAAAGCTTCCGGTCCGCCTGGGCCCGCGGTCCGCGGACGGCCGGACCCTTGCGGCGGTTCAGCATCCGAAACTGGATGCCGCCGGCGTCGGCGACGCGGCCCATCAGCCCGTCCAGAGCATCGACCTCGCGGACCAGATGGCCCTTGCCGAGACCGCCGATGGCGGGATTGCAGGACATCGCGCCGATGGTCTGGAAACGATGGGTCACCAGGGCCGTCTTCGCACCCATCCGGGCAGCCGCGCTCGCGGCCTCACAGCCGGCGTGGCCGCCACCGATCACGATGACGTCGAAGGAGTTCGCCTGGGAAATCATGCGGGACTTCTATCGCGGAGTTGGAGGGCGCGGAAGCGGAATTGCGGGCTCGGGTTCGAACCGCAGTCAAAAACAAAATATCGAAAACAACCCCATGCAAAGTAGGGCGGATGAACCTAAATCACGCGACCTCGTCCTGGGAGCGGCCTCCTCGCTGCATCCCGAAGGATGAAGGCCCCTCTGCGGTCCCATGGTTCGAGACGCGCGGAGTCTGTCATCGGGCCGTGCTTGGCGCCCGGTGCGCTCCTCATCGTGAGGGTCCTGTTAGGGTTGATAATTTGTTTCACGTGAAACAGCCGCGCCCGGCGGAACCTCTGGAACTTGTTTCACGTGAAACATCGTAGTTAGGGAAGCGTTACTTACCTACGCAGAACTCCCGGAAGATGACGTCCAGGATGTCCTCGACGTCCACCCGCCCCAGGAGCCGGCCCAGCGAATGGGCCGCCCGGCGCAGTTCCTCCGCGGCGAGTTCTTCGCCCTCCCCGACGACCTCGATGCATCGCCCGAGCGAGACTGCCGTCTCCTGCAAAAGTTTGCGCTGACGGGTTCGGCCGATCAGACCGGCCTCGCCGGCGCCAAAATAGCTCTGAGCGAATTCGACCAGCGCCGCGATCAACTCCGGCAAACCATCGCCACGGCTCGCCGAGATCTGAAAGACCCCCTGCCCTGACGCTATCGGCCAATGGCCGACTCTCCGCTTCGAGATCGATCTTGTTTCGCACCATCCAGACCGGCGCCATGCCATCGTGCTGGACGGCGCGCCGGCGACACGTCTGCCAGCCACAGCACCAGGTCCGCATCCGCCGCGCGCGCCCTCGCCCGGCGGACACCCTCCTGCTCCACCGGATCATCGGTCTCGCGAATGCCCGCGGTGTCGATGACCGTCACGGGATAGCCGTCGAGATCGAGCTGCACCTCGATCACGTCCCGCGTGGTGCCGGCGTGCGGCGAGACGATCGCGACCTCGCGGCGCGCCAGCGCATTCATCAGCGTCGACTTGCCGACATTCGGCGGACCGGCAATCGCAACCACGAGGCCATCGCGAAGCCGCTCGCTCCGCCCCTGCCCCGCCAACACTTCCTCGATTTCGGCCAGCAGCGCTTTGACCTTCGCCAAGGCCGGCGCGATCAATTCCGCCGGCACGTCGCCCTCATCGGAGAAATCGATTCCGGCTTCGATCAACGCCGACGCCTCGATGATCCGCGCACGCCAATCCCGCGCGCGGTCGCCGAGCAGTCCCTTCAACTGGCGCAGCGCCTGGCGCCGCTGGCGATCGGTGTCGGCGTGAATGAGATCGTCGAGACCTTCGGCCTCGGTCAGATCGAGCTTGCCGTTCTCGAACGCGCGCCGGGTAAATTCGCCGGGCTCGGCGGCACGAACATTTTCGAATCCGGACAGCGCGGCGAACAACGCAGCCAGCACAGCGCGTCCGCCATGGACGTGAAATTCAACGACGTCTTCGCCGGTCGCACTGGCCGGCGCGGGAAACCACAACACGACGGCATCGTCGATCGGCCGCTGGCCGACATCCTTCAACAGCGCGCGGGTCGCCATTCGCGGCGTCGGCAATTTGCCGGCCAGCGCCGTCGCGATCTTTCCGGCCTGCGAACCCGAGACGCGCACCAGGGCAATCGCGCTCGGCGGCCGGCCTGACGACAATGCAAAGATGGTCTGGTCCCGCGGATGCATGGCCTATTTGTGCGGGCGGTCCTGAAAAGGCAACGCGATTCAATTCAGGGGGTGAACGCGAAGGCACTGCTCGCGCGCCATCATGCAAATATGATCAGGTTCAATGAGTTATATGGTTAACCCATTACTAACGCGGATTTTCGCTACCGACGTTGCCGCATGAAAAAGGCGCCCCGCTTTCGCGAGGCGCCCTCTCCTGCCCTGGCCTGATGGCTCAGGATCTCAGGTATTCATGGAGTCGAAGAACTCCGAGTTGTTCTTGGTGTTGCGGAGCTTGTCGAGCAGGAAGTCGATCGCATCCATGGTGCCCATCGGATTGAGGATCCGGCGCAGCACGTACATCTTCTTCAGGAGTTGCGGATCGGTGATGAGCTCTTCCTTGCGGGTGCCGGAGCGCGAGATGTCGATCGCCGGGAACGTCCGCTTGTCGGAGACCTTGCGGTCCAGGATCAGTTCCGAGTTACCGGTGCCCTTGAATTCTTCGAAGATGACTTCGTCCATGCGGCTGCCGGTATCGACCAGCGCGGTGGCGATGATCGTGAGCGAACCGCCCTCCTCGATGTTTCGCGCGGCGCCGAAGAATCGCTTCGGTCGCTGCAGCGCGTTGGCGTCGACACCGCCGGTCAGCACCTTGCCGGATGACGGCACCACGGTGTTGTAGGCGCGGCCCAGACGCGTGATCGAGTCCAGAAGGATCACGACGTCGCGGCCGTGTTCGACCAGCCGCTTGGCTTTCTCGATCACCATCTCGGCGACCTGGACGTGACGCACCGCCGGTTCGTCGAAGGTCGACGAGACGACTTCGCCCTTCACCGAGCGCTGCATGTCCGTGACTTCTTCCGGACGTTCGTCGATCAGCAGAACGATCAGATAGCATTCCGGATGATTGGCGGTGATGGAGTGCGCGATGTTCTGCATCAGCACGGTCTTGCCGGTGCGCGGCGGCGCCACGATCAGCGCGCGCTGGCCTTTGCCGATCGGCGCGACGATGTCGATCACCCTTGCAGAAAGGTCTTTTCGCGTCGGGTCTTCGAGTTCGAGCCGAAAACGCTGGTCCGGAAACAGCGGCGTCAGATTGTCGAAATTGACCTTGTGCTTCGACTTTTCCGGATCTTCGAAATTGAGCGTGTTGACCTTGAGCAGCGCAAAATAGCGTTCGCCTTCCTTCGGGCTGCGGATGTGGCCTTCGATGGTGTCGCCGGTGCGCAGGCCGAAGCGGCGGATCTGCGACGGCGAGACGTAGATGTCGTCGGGGCCGGGCAGGTAGTTGGCATCCGGCGAGCGCAGAAAGCCAAAGCCGTCGGAGAGAACCTCGACGACGCCTTCGCCGATGATGTCGATTTCCTGGATCGCGAGCTGCTTGAGAATGGCGAACATCAGCTCCTGCTTGCGCATGGTGCTGGCGTTTTCGACCCCGTTCTCTTCCGCGAACGAGACGAGCTCGGCCGGCGTTTTCGATTTGAGGTCCTGGAGTTTCATTTCCCGCATTGGGGTGGTCCTGTGGAGTGTTCTTTAGGGGAGGGGTGCGAGGTGGCTTAAGGAAAAAGCGGACACGAAAAATCGAAGGTCCGCAGGTCTAAGCAAGGAAAGCGCCGGTGAGGCTTCAAACCTGATGCGGCGGCCGGTCCGATGAAGGAACCGAAACGCAACCACATCCGCCTGCGTGGGGTGGGATTTCGACAATATAGAAAATTGGCCGCTGCTTCGCAAGCAGGAGAGAAACCGCCGATTAAGGAAAACTGAGGGCTAGAACGGTTTCACGATCACCAGGATGACGATCAAGATCATCAGGGCAGTGGGTACCTCATTGATAATCCGATAGAATTTCTGGCTTCTGGTATTCCGGTCGGCGGCGAAATCCTTGACCCAGCGCGAAAAAAGGCCGTGGACGCCGGACAGAATCAGCACCAGCGTCAGCTTGGCGTGAAACCAGCCGGACGCGTACCAGTGTCCGCTCCAGGCCAGATAAAGCCCGGCCAGCCAGGTCACGATCATCGCCGGATTGATGATCGCTTTGAATAATCTCCATTCCATCACCTTGAAGGTTTCGGACTGCTTCGATCCGACTTCGGCCTCGCAATGATAGACGAACAGCCGCGGCAGATAGAGCATGCCGGCCATCCAGGAAATCACCGCGATCACATGCAGCGCCTTGATCCACGGATACGCGGTGATCGTGATCCACTCGTACATCGCAATCGCTCGACCTAGTTCGTCCCGGGAACGTTCCGACCATCTCAGCGTTTTGAGGAAGCGCCGCCAGCCAGGGAGCGAGACATATCCGCAAAGCTCCGCTTCTCTAAACTAATAATTTTAGAATCTTAGGTTTGAGTCTAAGTGACCGTGATTATGACTTACACAAAATAGTCCTGCATTTTTGCGAAGCTTGTTCACAAGCGTCCCCGATTTTCGCCGGCGATGGCTTCATCCCGATAACGCCACGCTCATCAAGTGCTTGCGCCGTTTCGTGGTCGGCTTATGAAGAGACAAGTCCACACCTTCCCACTATCATGGTGACGAGCCGGCGGACTTGTCCTCGCATGTAGCCCTGTGAAGAAAAATGCGGGTTATCCCGGAGGCGGCGAGGCGGGGCCGGATAGCGCAGGTATCGTCCACAGGATTCACAGAATTACACAGGGGTTCGGGTGCCCACGACCGGCAACTATTTTCATCTTCATCTGGTCTCCGATTCGACCGGCGAGACGCTGATCACGGTGGCGCGCGCGGTGGCCGCGCAATACGCCAACGTGACCGCGGTCGAACATGTCTATCCGCTGGTGCGCAGCCAGAAGCAGCTCGACCGCGTGCTCGACGAGATCGAGGAGGCGCCGGGCATCGTGCTGTTCACGCTCTTGGAAAAAGATCTGGTCGGGCGGCTGGAGGCCAAGTGCCGGGACATCAACATCCCGAGCCTGTCGATCATCGGGCCGGTGATGCAATTGTTCGAGGCCTATCTCGGCGCGGCGACGACGGGCAGGGTAGGGGCCCAGCACGTTCTGAATGCGGAATATTTCAAGCGCATCGACGCCTTGAACTACACCATGATCCATGACGACGGTCAGCACGTCGAAGGTCTGGAAGATGCCGATGTCGTTCTCGTCGGCGTGTCCCGCACGTCGAAGACGCCGACCTCGATCTATCTCGCCAACCGCGGCGTCCGCACCGCGAACGTGCCGCTGGTGCCGGGCATTCCGCTGCCGCATCAGCTCGAGACCTTGAAGAAGCCGCTGGTCGTCAGCCTTCACGCGACGCCGGAGCGGTTGATCCAGGTCCGGCAAAACCGGATGCTGAGCATGGGCTCCGATAATCACAACGATGATTACATCGATCGTCAGTCGGTGACCGATGAAGTCGCCTATGCAAGGAAGCTCAGCGCCAAATTCAGCTGGGCGCAGCTCGACGTCACGCGCCGCTCGATCGAGGAAACCGCGGCGGCCGTGCTAAAGCTGTTCACCGATCGGCAGCGGCAGCGATTACCGGAATGATGAAGCACCCGCGATGACCATCTGGCGTGGAAAATATCGACTGATCCTGGCTTCGCAAAGCCGGACGCGGGAGATACTGCTCGCCAATGCCGGCATTCCATTCGACGCCGTTCCCGCGCGCATCGACGAACGTGCCGTGCAACGGGATTCCGGGCTTTCGGCGCCGGGTGATATTGCAGGCCTGCTCGCGCGCGAGAAGGCGTGCTTCATATCGTCCAGGAGTCCTGGCCGTTACGTCATTGGCGCCGACCAGACGCTGGCGCTCGGAAACCGGCTGTTCAGCAAGCCGGCCGGCCGCGCGCAGGCGGCAGATCAGTTGCAATTGCTCGCCGGCCAGACCCACGAACTGCATTCCGCCGTGGCGGTGGCGCGCGATGGCAAGGTGCTGTTTTCCGAGGTTTCGGTTGCCCGCATGACCATGCGTCCATTGAGCGGCGAGGAGATCCGAACCTATCTGGATGCGGCCGGCGACGCCGTCACCACCAGCGTCGGGGCCTATCAGCTCGAAGGGCTGGGCGTGCATCTGTTCGAGCGCATCGAGGGCGACCACTTCACCATTCTCGGTCTGCCGCTGCTGCCTCTGCTTGCCTTCCTGCGGGGGCAGGGGCTACTCGGTGTCTGAAACGATGCGCAGAAAAATTCTGATTCCAACATGCTAGTTCCAAAATGCTAGTTCTTGGTCTCACCGGCTCGATCGGCATGGGCAAGTCGACGACGGGAAAGCTGTTCGTCGAAGCGGGCGTTCCGCTCTATGACGCCGATGCCGAGGTCCACAAACTCTACGAGGGCGCAGCGGTCCCGGCGATCGAGGCCGCCTTTCCCGGCACGACGTCGAATGGAAAGGTGGACCGGCAAAAGCTCAGCGAGCTCGTGGTGCACGATCCCGCGGCCATGAAGCAGCTCGAGCAGATCGTCCACCCCATGCTGGGTGCTGGCCGGCAGAAATTCTTCGAGGAAGCCGAACGCGCCGGCGCGCCGGTCGTCGTCGTCGATGTGCCGCTGCTCTACGAGACCGGCGGCGAGAAGCGGGTCGATGCCGTGGTCGTGGTGACGACGTCGCCGGAACTGCAGCGCGAACGGGTGCTGGCGCGCGGCACCATGGATGCGGCAAAACTCGATTCCATCATTGCGCGGCAAACGCCCGATGCTGAAAAGCGCCGGCGCGCCGATTTCGTGGTGGATACCTCTGATGGCCTCGACCCCGTGCGGGCGCAAATCAAGGACATCCTGGCTGCAGTCGTTAAGATGCCGCAGCGGCGAACCTGATTCGCCGCGGCTCCAGCATCCGTTAAGGCCTCATGCGCGAAATCGTTCTCGATACCGAAACCACGGGCCTCGATCCGCTGCGCGGCGATCGGCTGGTCGAGATCGGCTGCATCGAGATCTTCAACCGGATGCCGACGGGGCAGACGTTCCACCGCTACATCAATCCCGAGCGCGACATGCCGGCCGAAGCATTCGACGTGCATGGCCTGTCCAGCGAGTTCCTGTGCCACCAAGCCGCTGTTCACCGAGGTGGTCGAGGAGTTCCTCGAATTCATCGCCGACGCGCCGCTCGTCGATCCACAACGCCTCGTTCGACATCGGCTTCATCAATGCCGAGCTGGATCGCGTCAAGCGGCAACCGATTTCGCGCGATCGCCTGGTCGATACGCTGCTGCTGGCGCGGCGCAAGCATCCAGGCGTGTCGAACCGACTCGACGATCTCTGCTCGCGGTATGCGATCGACAATTCCCGCCGCACCAAGCATGGCGCGCTGCTCGACGCTGAATTATTGGCCGAAGTCTATATCGACCTGATCGGGGCGCGGCAGTCGCAACTGATCCTGGCGTCGGAAACCCGCGTCACGATCGCGCAGCGGCATCGGCGAAACGCCGCGCCGGCAGCGCGAGGTGCCGCTGGCGCCGCGAGTCAGCGATGCCGACCGCGAAGCGCATCGCGCGTTCGTCGCCACCTTGGGCGACAAGCCGATCTGGAACGATTTTCTGCCAGCCGCCGGCTAGTCTGTAGGATGGGTTGAGCTCTTCGCGAAACCCATCGCTCTGCGCAAGAATTGATGGGTTTCGCGAAGAGCTCAACCCATCCTACCAGAACTCGACAGCCGACTTGGCTCAGCTCGGCTTCACGCCGGAAGCGGCCTGCTCTGCAGCCTGCCGTTCCATGTTCTGGCGGTACAGCCCGACGAAATCGACGGGATCGAGCATCAGCGGCGGGAAGCCGCCGTCGCGGACGGCGGTGGCAATGATCTCGCGCGCGAACGGGAACAGCAGCCGCGGGCATTCGATCATGACCAGCGGATGCAGGTTTTCCTTCGGCACGTTGACGATCCGGAACACGCCGGCATAGGCCAGCTCGAAGCTGAACATCACCTTGCCGGCGTTCTCCGCCTTGCCCTCGATCGAGAGCGTCACCTCGAACTCGCTTTCGGAAAGGTTGTTGGCGCCGACGTTGATCTGGATGTTGATCGCCGGCTGCTGCTGTTGCGGGGCCAGCGAGGAGGGGGCGTTCGGATTTTCGAACGACAAATCCTTGGTGTATTGCGCCAGCACGTTGAGCTGGGGAGGGGCCTGCTCCGGAGGTGCGCCATTGCCGTTGGTCATGAAACTCTCTCCTGAAGCTGGCGAACGGAGCCCGTTTTTCGCCTGAATTCGCCCGGTGGGCGCGATGTCTTTTACGGGCGAGTGGCTATCATAGCCCCGCCTCGTTCCACAAGGACGACGGTTCGGCCGTTCGACCCTTCGCCAAATGTGGCAGATATGCCTAACACGGTGCTGTCGGCCGACCTAAATAATTGAATATGCGCGATTTCCGGGCACGATCGGGTTTCCCCTTACCGCCAAAACGCGCTACAATTCGGTTGCGCCAAAACGCGCCATTGGCCGGGCGTAGTTTCATGCCTACATGCTGCAGTCTCAATCGATGATGTCATCTCTGCCGTTCTCAGGGAAAACGCATAAGAGAGCTTCTCATCAGGGAACGCTCGACCGCCGGGCCCGTTGCCGGCGTTAGGAACCAGAAAGCGAATTCGACGTGGATATTTACACCATCATCTTCCTGGCGCTGGCGGTCTTTATCTTCCTGCGCCTGCGCAGCGTCCTCGGACAGCGCACCGGAAGCGAACGGCCGCCCTACGACCGCGCCGCGCCCAACGTCGTGCAGCGTACGCAGGACAACAGTAATGTCGTTCCGATACCGGGTGCGGTGATCGATCAGGCGCCGCTGGCGCCGAGCGCCGATGTCGCGCCGGCCGACCGCTGGAAGGGCGTTGCCGAACCGGGCACGCCGCTGGCCACGGGTCTCGACGCCATCGTCGCCCAGGACTCCTCGTTCGATCCCAGGCATTTCATCTCCGGCGCCCGCAGCGCCTATGAGATGATCGTGCTGGCCTTCGCCAATGGCGACCGCCGCGCGCTGAAGGACCTGTTGTCCAGCGAGGTCTATGACAGCTTCGAGACCGTGATCAAGGATCGCGAGAAGCACGAGCAGAAGACCGAAACGCGGTTCGTTTCGATCGACAAGGCCGAGCTGGTGAGCGCGGAAGCCCGCGACCGCGCGGCGCAGCTGACCGTTCGCTTCGTGTCGCAGATGATCTCGGTCACCCGCGACAAGACCGGCGCCATCGTCGATGGCAACCCCGATAAGGTCGCCGATATCACCGATGTCTGGACATTCGCCCGCGACACGAGCTCTCGCGATCCGAACTGGAAGCTGGTTGGCACCGGAAGCGCGGCCTGAGACGCGACGCCTTGCCGGCGTCGCGTGTGGCGTGTTCGCGTTGGCGTGTTCGCTGGCTCCCGTAGATGCGCTTGCGCGTCATTCGCGCGCGCACAAGCCGTCACTGCCGCCTCCGCCTGCCGTGCGGCACCTGCCATATCCAGAGCTTGAACTGCCGTTTCAGGTCAATGGCGGCCAGTATGCGCCGGTCGCCTGGTCGGAGATCGCAGGCTGGAGCGAGGACGATCATCTCGCCGCCTACAAGGCGTTTCGCGTCAGCTGCAAGCCGATAGCGGCGCAAAAAACGCCGCCGGCCGACCCGAAGGCGCTCGGCACCTCGCTGCGCGATCCCTGCCAGGTCGCGAAAGGCCTCGAACTGTCCGATGAGCCGAAGGCAAAAGCTTTCTTCGAGGAGCATTTCATTCCCGTTCGCATCACGCGGCTTGGCGAAGGCGAGGGGTTTGTCACCGGCTATTACGAGCCCATCGTCGACGGCTCGCGGACGGAGAACGAGGTCTACAAGGTGCCGGTGTATCGCCGGCCATCCAATCTGTTCGTCCGCGGCACGACGCAGAGCTCGGCCGGCCTGCCCAACAAGGGCCAGGTGTTTCGCAAGATCGGCCGCCGCAAGCTGGTGCCCTATTACGACCGCGGCGAGATCGAGGATGGCGCGATTGCCGGCCGCGGGCTCGAAATCTGCTACCTGAGGGAACAGACCGACCTGCTGTTCTCGCAGATCCAGGGTTCGGCGCGGGTCAGCCTCGACGACGGCTCGACCGTTCGCATCAATTACGATGCCCATAACGGCTATCCCTATACGGCGGTCGGCCGCATCCTGATCGAGCGCAACATCATCCCCAAGGATCAGATGTCGATGCAGAAGATCCGGGAATGGATGGAGGCGAATCCCAACGAGGCCGACGAACTGCGGCGGCAGAACAAGTCCTACGTCTTCTTCCGCGAGGTGCAGCTATCCGACAAGGACGAGGCGGTCGGCGCCCAGGGCGTGCCGCTGACGCCGGGCCGCTCGATCGCGGTCGACAAATCGTTGCATGTCTACGGCACGCCGTTCTTCATCGAGGGCGAGCTGCCGATCGAAACGGCGCAATCGAAGACGCCGTTCCGCCGCCTGATGATCGCGCAGGACACGGGCTCCGCCATCATCGGGCCTGCGCGCGCCGATCTCTATTTCGGCGCCGGCCTCGATGCCGGCAAGGTCGCCGGCCGCCTCCGTCACGATGCGCGCTTCGTCATGCTGGTGCCGAAGAGCCTCGATCCGGTGGCGCGCGGCCACAAGCTGCCGGTGCCGGACGACCGGCCGTCGGAGAAGATCGCAAAACTGTTTCCGCAGACCGCAGCCGCCGACGAAACCGCCCGAGGTTACCTCGACGGCGAACACCAGGCCGACGGCGCAGACGGCAACTCCGCCCGCAGGCGGGCCTTCGCAAACCGCGGCGATCCAGGCGCCCGTGGCGCAGCGGCGGTGCCGCTTCCCGAGCCGCGGCCCAAGGTCGAGGCGGTTTCGACAAAACCGGTTCAGCGTCACCTGCGCCGATACCGCTATCGTCGATGAAACGCCGGCCATCGAGTTCGATTCCCGAATTGCCGGAACCGCCGCGGCGCAAGCGGGGCCTGAGCGAGGAAGATCGCGCGCTGTGGGAGAGCGTCGCCAAGCAGGTCAAGCCGCTGCGCAAACGTCGCGCGTCGAAACCGTCGGTCGATACGGTGGATGCCGATAGCAAGGTAGCGGCGAAACCGGCGGCTTCGCCGAAGCACGCCGCGCCGCCACGAATCGTTGCACCTGCAAAACCATCGCCGCCGCCGCTGGCGCCGATCGGCCGCCGCGAGCGGTCGCATCTGTCGCGCGGGCGGAAGGAGATCGACGCCCGGCTCGACCTGCACGGCATGACGCAGACGCGGGCGCATCGCGCGCTGTTCGGCTTCCTGCAGCGCGCCCATCATGACGGGCTGACGTTCGTGCTGATCATCACCGGCAAGGGCAAGATGGGACCTGAGTCCGAGCGCGGCGTGTTGCGCCGTCAGGTGCCGCACTGGCTCGGCCTGCCGGAATTCCGTTCGATGGTGGTCGGCTTCGAGGAAGCCCATATCGGCCATGGCGGCGAGGGCGCGCTGTATGTGCGGGTGCGGCGGGCGCGAATTTAGAAACGGCCGCACGATCCCGACGCGCGGGATCAGCGTGTTGATCCAGCCGAACATCATCGTCTTCCGGTCATCCGCTGGTATCGGCGGCGCGTCTTTGGAAGATGGCAGCATCTTCACCGCATGCAGGATCAGGAACAGGCACACCGCCCAGTTCGAGATCCAGCGGGAATAATCGAACACGATCGCGAACATCACGAGATAGCCGAGGCTGACCAGGACGATCGCGGCGATGACGATGCGGCGGTGCGTTTCGATGGCGAGCGCCGCGATCAGATCGCGAAAATATCGCCAGAGCGGCGTGTGCAGCCAGATCAGCAGCGCAAACACGGGCACGCCAAGCGCATTGTGCGGCAGGCGGGCCCAGGTATCCGAAATTTCTTTCGCAAGCGGCTGATACCAGATGTAGGCAAAACTCAGCAGGTTTGTTTGCGACGGGTCCGCCATCCGGCTTTGCAGATAGGCGACGAACTCGCTCTCCGGCACCGACATCGTGCCGTAGAATTGCGCGGCGAAGAACAGTACGCCGACCGCGGCAAGCGCGGCGATGCCGACGGCGATGTTCTGCCGGCTCGCGCCGTGAACCAGATAATGGCGCAGCACCACGATGGCGGCGATGGTCGGCACATACATCAGGAGATGGATGTGGTGGATCAGAACGAGCGTCATCGAGAACATGGCGGCGAGCAGGACATAGCCGAGCGAGCGCGCGGGAATCAGCAGCAGGCAGATCGCGAACAGGCAGCCGTAGATGTCGAAATGCCCGAGCGTGTGCATGAAATTCTTCAGGAAGAACGGCGAGCCCGCCATGAACACGAACAGCGGCAGGTGTTTTTCGTCAAACCCGAATGTTCGGCGGAACAGTTTTACGAATAGCCCGGCCGTCACCAGCCACACCGCGCCTGCCAGCGCGAATACCAGCCACACCGGCACCTTGGCGGTGAACAGCGAGACGATCGCGCCGATCAAAGCGCGCTTGGTGAAGCCGAAATGATAATCGACCAGCAGATGGATGTAGGGGACGTAAGGCGGCAGCGCGATCTTGTGCCAGAACACCCCGATCAGCACGGCGGCATTGACGGCCAGCATCAATCGCCAGGGGTTTTGCCATAGCCGCAAATTCACCCTCGTCGTCCCGGCCTTGAGCCGGGACCCATACGCCGCGGCCTTCGTTGCCTGGCACGGTGGTCGATGGCTTGTTTCAACAGAGATGACCGGGGTTATGGGTCCCGGCTCAAGGCCGGGACGACCAGGGGCCTACAAAATAAACCGGCTCAGATCGGCGTTCTTGGCGAGGTCGCCGACATGCTTCTGCACGTAATCGGCGTCGACCTTGATGGTCTCGCCATGACGGTCGGGTGCTGCGAACGAAATCTCGTCGAGCACCCGCTCCATCACCGTCTGCAGCCGCCGCGCGCCGATATTCTCCACCGTCGAATTGACGGCGACCGCGACGTCGGCCAGCGCGTCGATCGCGTCGTCGGTGATGTCGAGCGTGACGCCCTCGGTCTGCATCAGCGCGACATATTGCTTGATCAGCGAGGCTTCCGGCTCGGTCAGGATGCGGCGCATGTCGTCGCGCGTCAGCGCCGACAGCTCGACGCGGATCGGCAGGCGGCCCTGCAATTCCGGCAACAGGTCCGATGGCTTTGCGATATGGAACGCGCCGGAGGCGATGAACAGGATGTGGTCGGTCTTGACCGCGCCGTGCTTGGTCGAAACGGTGGTGCCTTCGATCAGCGGCAGCAGATCGCGCTGCACGCCTTCGCGCGAGACGTCGCCGCCGCTGCGGCCGTCGCGCACGCAGATCTTGTCGATCTCGTCGAGGAACACGATGCCGTTGTTCTCGACCGCGCTGATGGCTTCCAGCACCAGATGGTCGCTGTCCAGCAGCTTGTCGGCTTCCTCGTTGACGAGGATCTCGTGCGAGCTTTCGACGGTCAGGCGGCGCGTCTTGGTTCGCCCGCCCATCTTGCCGAAGATATCGCCGATCGAAATCGCGCCCATCTGCGCGCCGGGCATGCCCGGAATTTCGAACATCGGCATGCCGCCGGAGGACTGCGTCTCGATCTCGATTTCCTTGTCGTTGAGTTCGCCGGCGCGCAGCTTCTTGCGGAAGGAATCGCGGGTCGCGGGGCTCGACGCCGGACCGACCAGCGCATCCAGCACGCGCTCTTCGGCGGCCTGCTGCGCGCGGGCCTCCACGTCCTTGCGCTTGCGCTCGCGGACCTGCACGATCGCGACCTCGACGAGGTCGCGGATGATCTGCTCGACGTCGCGGCCGACATAGCCGACCTCGGTGAATTTGGTCGCCTCGACCTTGATGAAGGGCGCGTTGGCGAGCTTGGCCAGCCGCCGCGCGATCTCGGTCTTGCCGACGCCGGTCGGCCCGATCATCAGGATGTTCTTCGGCAGCACCTCTTCGCGCAGCGAGCCGGTGAGCTGCAGCCGCCGCCAGCGGTTGCGCAGCGCGATCGAGACCGCGCGCTTGGCGTCGGCCTGGCCGACGATGAAGCGGTCGAGTTCGGAGACGATTTCACGGGGAGAAAAGTCGGTCATGTTTCCTAGGTAGGTCTCAAATGTTGCGAGAGCAAGCCGGGCAGGAGGCCGCTAGATGATCGGCGGCCCGCTCTGCCAGGCCTTGATCGCCTCGAACGGGTGAATCAGCATGATGATGTTCAGCGTCAGATTGTCGCGAATGTGCAGCGCCAGCACGAGTTCGAACAACAGCGACGATCGCCAACGGTGATGCCGACCGGCAGCTTCTTGCGCCAGCAGGAAGCCGCCGATCATCGCGAAATTATCCGAGATCGAATTGACGATGCTGTCGCCGAAATAATCCAGCGAGATCGTGCCGGCGCGGTAGCGGTTGATGATCCAGTCGGAATTCTCGACCAGTTCCCAGCCGCCTTCCACGAGCATGGCGAGCATCAGGCGGCCCTGCCAGGCGAGGCGCGGGAAGGCGAGGATGGCTGCGCCGTAGAACAGGATGCCGTGCAGGATGTGCGACAGCGTGTACCAGTCGGCGATGTGCTGCGAGTTTTCCGAACTCTGCACCACGCCGTGCCAGAGTTTGACATAGCCGCAGGCGCAGATCGGCAGGCGTCCCATCCCGTACAGGATGGCGGCTTGCGCTGCGAGGATACCGGCCGCGATCAGCGTCCAGTGCCAGGCCGAAAGCGTGCCGAACGCCGGCGCCTTGCCGATACTGCCGGTGGAAGTCATGCGTTGCGGACCATCAATAAAGCGGGGCCATCGGGAGTATCGACCATACCAGCTTTTGCAAATCCCGCCTTCTCATAGGCCCGAACCGCTCTTGTGTTGGCCGGCGGCTCCTTCAGAGCGTTTCGATCGTGACGTTGCGGTTGGTGTAGACGCAGATGTCGGCGGCGATATCGAGCGCGCGGCGCACGATGGTCTCGGCGTCCTTGTCGGTATCGACCAGGGCGCGGGCGGCGGCCAGCGCGTAATTGCCGCCGGAGCCGATCGCCATCACGCCCGATTCCGGCTCCAGCACGTCGCCGGTGCCGGTCAGGACCAGCGAGACGTCCTTGTCGGCCACGATCATCATGGCCTCGAGCCGGCGCAGATAGCGGTCGGTCCGCCAGTCCTTGGCGAGTTCGACCGCCGCGCGGGTCAACTGCCCCGGATATTGCTCGAGCTTGCTTTCCAGCCGCTCGAACAGGGTAAAGGCGTCGGCGGTCGCCCCGGCGAAGCCGCCGATCACGTCGCCCTTGCCGATTTTCCGGACCTTTTTGGCGTTGCCCTTGATGACGGTCTGGCCGATCGAGACCTGGCCGTCGCCGCCGATGACCACCTTGCCGCCCTTGCGGACCGTCAAAATCGTGGTGCCGTGCCAGACCGGCGGGCTGTTTTCAGATGCTTGCATGGATTGTCCTCGTTCCCGCCAGATTTAGGGGCTGGCGGCCAGCGTTACAATCGCGGCATTTCACCCCGGATTCCGGTCACCATAGGCCGAAGTCTGGGCCTCCAAAAGCGTCATCCCGCAGTAGCGAAGGTGACATCGGCCTGTTACAAGGGCCGCGTTTTCGGCCCCCAAAACGGCCCAAGGGAAGCAGTTTTCATGCGCACGGCGTCCATCAAGCGCAAGACCAAGGAAACCGACATCGAGGTCGCGGTAAACCTCGACGGCACGGGCGTGTCCAAGGTTTCGACCGGCATCGGCTTTTTCGACCATATGCTCGATCTGCTGGCCCGGCATTCCCGCATCGACATCACGGTGAAGGCCGATGGCGACCTCCATGTCGACCACCACCACACCACCGAGGACGTCGGCATCGCGCTCGGGCAGGCCGTGAAGCAGGCGCTCGGCACCATGGCCGGCATCACCCGCTATGCCTCGATCCACATGCCGATGGACGAGACGCTGTCGCGCGTCGTGATCGACATTTCGGGCCGGCCGGTGCTGGTGTTCAAGGTCGATTTCCCGCGCGACAAGGTGGGTACGTTCGACACCGAACTGGTGCGCGAATGGTTCAACGCCTTCACCATCAACGCCGGCGTGACTTTGCACGTCGAGACCCTATATGGCGAGAACAGCCATCATATCGCCGAATCCTGTTTCAAGGGTCTGGCAAGGGCGCTTCGGGCCGCGGTCGCGATCGATCCGAGCGCGGCGGGCGAAGTGCCTTCCACCAAGGGTCAGCTCGGCGGCTGATTCCCTGTTTGCGTTCTCGTTCGCGGCGGAGACATTCGATGCCGGTCTACACAGTACATGCTCCCGTGGCCAACGGCGCTGATTTGGCGGCGACCGACAAATTCGTCTTCGTCCGTGACGGCTTCCATTTCTGGGCCGCGGTCGCGAGCGTGATCTGGCTGCTGTGGCATCGGCTGTGGCTGGTGCTGATCGGCTGGATCGTCGCTGATGATCGCGCATCCAGTTCGGGCTGTCGGCGCTGGGCGCCAGTCGCGGCACGATCTTCGTCGTCGACGTTCTGATTGCCATCCTGATGGGCTTCGAGGCGGCGACCTTGCGGCGCTGGACCTTGTCGCGGCGCAAATGGCGGCAGCTCGATATCGTGGTGGCCGACGACGAGGAAGCGGCCGAACATCGTTTCTTCGAGCGCTGGACGGCCCGGCAGCGCGGCTCGACCAACGACCAGTGGGCGGTCGATCGCGGCGGGCCGCCGCCGACGCGCAATATTCCGGGCCAGCCGTTTTCCAAACCGCCGCCGCCGCTGCCGCAGGGCGGGATCATCGGCCTGTTTCCGGAACCGGGAGGACCGCGATGACCGTTGCGATCGTCGATTACGATTCCGGCAATCTTCACTCGGCGGCAAAAGCGTTCGAGCTTGCCGCGCGAAGCATGCAGGATCCGCAGAAGATCATGGTGACGCGCGATCCCGAAGCCGTGTACCGCGCCGATCGCATCGTGCTGCCCGGCGTCGGCGCCTTCGCCGATTGCCGCAAGGGTCTCGACTCCGTGAATGGCATGCTGGAAGCGATGACCGAAGCGGTGCGCGTCAAGGCGCGGCCGTTCTTCGGCATCTGCGTCGGCATGCAGCTGATGGCGACGCGCGGCAAGGAACACGTCGTCACCGACGGCTTCAACTGGATCGCGGGCGACGTCGAGAAGATTTCGCCACGCGAGGAAAACCTGAAGATCCCGCACATGGGCTGGAACACGCTCGACATGATCCGCGAGCATCCGGTGCTGGAGCGGCTGCCGCTCGGGCCGAAGGGCCGTCACGCCTATTTCGTGCACTCCTATCACCTCAACGCGACCAACGAAGCCGACGTGCTGGCGCGCGCGGATTACGGCGGGCCGGTGACGGCGATCGTCGGCAAGGACACCGCGATCGGCACGCAGTTTCACCCCGAGAAGAGCCAGCGTTTTGGCCTGGCCCTGATCTCGAACTTTTTGAAGTGGAAGCCGTGATCCTCTTTCCCGCCGTCGACCTGAAGAACGGCCAGTGCGTGCGCCTCGAACAGGGCGACATGGCGCGCGCGACCGTGTTCAACCTCGATCCCGCCGCGCAGGCGCGGTCCTTCGCCGAGCAGGGATTCGAATATCTCCACGTCGTCGATCTCGACGGCGCCTTTGCCGGCAAGCCGATGAATGCGCATGCCGTGGAGGCGATGCTCAAGGCCGTGACGATGCCGGTGCAGCTCGGCGGCGGCATTCGCGACCTGAAGACCGTGGAAGCCTGGCTCGACAAGGGCATCGCGCCGCGTCATCATCGGCACGGCCGCGGTGCGCGATCCCGAGCTGGTGAAGAGCGCCGCGAAGAAATTCCCGGGCCGCGTCGCGGTCGGCCTCGACGCCCGCGACGGCAAGGTTGCGGTGGAGGGCTGGGCTGAGACCTCGCAGGTGACCGCGCTCGAAATCGCGCAGCGCTTCGAGGATGCCGGCGTCGCCGCGATCATCTTCACCGACATCGCGCGCGACGGCCTGCTGAAGGGCCTCAACCTCGATGCGACGATTGCGCTGGCCGATCGCATTTCGATTCCGGTCATCGCTTCCGGCGGCTTTGCTTCGATCGAGGACGTCAAGGCGCTGCTGCAGCCGCGCGCCAAAAAGCTCGCCGGCGCCATTGCCGGCCGCGCGCTCTACGACGGCCGGCTCGATCCCGCCGCCGCGCTGACGCTGATCCGCAACGCGCGCGCCGCGGCTAGGAGACTTCGATGTTCAAGGTCCGCGTCATCCCCTGCCTCGACGTCAAGGACGGCCGGGTCGTCAAGGGCGTCAACTTCGTCGACCTGCGCGACGCCGGCGATCCGGTCGAGGCGGCGATCGCCTATGACGCCGCCGGCGCGACGAGCTGTGCTTCCTCGACATCACCGCCACCCATGAAAACCGCGGCACCATGCTGGACGTGGTCCGCCGCACGGCGGAGGCCTGCTTCATGCCGCTGACGGTCGGCGGCGGGGTCCGCACCGTCGACGACATCAGGACGCTGCTGCGCTACGGCGCCGACAAGGTCTCGATCAATTCCGCTGCGGTCGTCCAACCGCGAGTTCGTCAAGCAGGCGGCCGAGAAATTCGGCGACCAGTGCATCGTGGTCGCGATCGACGCCAAGCGGGTCAAGCGCGCCGGCGGCGGCGAGCGCTGGGAGATCTTCACCCATGGCGGGCGCAACTCCACCGGGATCGACGCGATCGAATACGCGCAGGAAGTGGTGTCGCTCGGCGCCGGCGAAATCCTGCTGACCTCGATGGACCGCGACGGCACCCGGCAGGGCTTCGACATGCCGCTGACGCAGGCCATCGCCGACAGCGTCCCCGTACCGGTGATCGCCTCCGGCGGCGTCGGCAATCTCGACCATCTGGTCGACGGCATCCGCGAAGGCCACGCCACCGCGGTGCTGGCGGCCTCGATCTTCCATTTCGGCGAATTCACCATACGGCAAGCCAAGGAGCACATGGTGCGCGCCGGGCTGCCGATGCGGCTCGATCCCTGACAACTCGCCGTCACAAAAGTGCTAGGTTTTTCCCAGGACAGGCGTCGTGAGCCTTCGGCTGGGCCTGAGTTTAGAGATCGCTTGATGTCGCGTTTCACGATCCACGACCTGGCCGCCACCATCGACGCACGGGCGGCATCGGGCGGAGAGGCGTCCTACACGCGCAAGCTGCTCGACAAGGGCGCGGAGCACTGCGCCAAGAAGCTCGGCGAGGAAGCGGTCGAGACCGTGATCGCGGCGGTCGAGAACGATCGGGACCACCTGATCGCCGAAAGCGCCGACCTGCTGTTTCACCTGCTGGTGCTGTTGAAGGCGCGCGGCGTCAGGCTCGACGAGGTCGAGGCGGCGCTGGCGCAGCGGACGTCGATGTCGGGGCTCGAGGAAAAGGCGGCGCGCAAGCGCGACTGACCGAAGAGGCAGTTCATGGATATCCGAACTCCCGAACAGCAGTATAATCCCTACCGCATCTTCACGCGCGAGCAGTGGGCGCGGTTGCGCGACGACACGCCGATGACGCTGGAGCCGGGCGAATTCGCGCGACTGCGCTCGATGCACGACCGTCTCGACATGCAGGAGGTCGAGGACATCTACCTGCCGCTGTCGCGCCTGCTGTCGATCTATGTCGACGCGACCCAGCGCCTTTATCAAGCGCAGCGGCAGTTCCTCGACATCCGCGACCGCAAGGTGCCCTACATCATCGGCATTGCAGGGTCGGTCGCCGGCGGCAAATCGACCACGGCGCGCGTGCTGCAGGCGCTGCTGGCGCGCTGGTCGCCGCAGCCGAAGGTCGATCTCGTGACCACCGACGGTTTTCTGTTTCCCAACGCCGTGCTGGAGCGGGAGGGCCTGATGCAGAAAAAGGGTTTTCCGGAGAGCTACGACCTGCCGACGCTGCTGTCGTTCCTGTCCGACATCAAGGCCGGCCGCCGGCCGGTGCGCGCGCCGATCTATTCGCACCTGGCCTACGACATCGTGCCGAACCAGTGGATCGAGATCGACCGTCCCGACATCCTGATCGTCGAGGGCGTGAACGTACTGCAGACCGGACGACTGCCGCGCGACGGCAAGGCGGTGCCCGTGCGTGTCCGACTTCTTCGACTTCTCGGTCTATATCGATGCCGAGGAGCCGGTGCTGCGGCGAATGGTATGTGCGCCGCTTCCTCGCGCTCAGCGACACCGCGTTCCACGATCCCAAATCATACTTCCATCGCTACGCGTAGCTGTCGGACGAGGAGGCGACGGCGACAGCGATCGCGATCTGGGAGCGCACCAACCTCGCCAATCTCGAGGACAACATTTTGCCGACCCGCCCGCGCGCGACGCTGATCCTGAAAAAGCGCGCCGATCACCTGGTCGAGACGGTGGCGCTGCGGCGACTGTAGCGCGAGATTTGTAGGGTGGGCAAAGCGAAGCGTGCCCACCGTCTTTCCCTTATCGCTAACGGCAATGGTGGGCACGCTACGCTTTGCCCACCCTACAATTCTGCGTTCGCGGGGACGACGGTAAGACTATCGCAATCTCACGCCGGGATCTGCCGTGACGAGGCCAGCACCGTCAGCGCTTCGGCAAGTTTTTCGCGATCGAGCGGCTTGATCAGAAAACCGTCCATGCCCGCCTCGAAACCGCGAGGAAAACCTGAAGATCCCGCACATGGGCTGGAACACGCTCGACATGATCCGCGAGCATCCGGTGCTGGAGCGGCTGCCGCTCGGGCCGAAGGGACGTCACGCCTATTTCGTGCACTCCTATCATCTCAACGCTACCAACGAAGCGGACGTGCTGGCGCGCGCGGATTACGGCGGGCCGGTAACGGCGATCGTCGGCAAGGACACCGCGATCGGCACGCAATTTCACCCCGAGAAGAGCCAGCGTTTTGGCCTGGCCCTGATCTCGAACTTTTTGAAGTGGAAGCCGTGATCCTCTTTCCCGCCGTCGACCTGAAAAACGGCCAGTGCGTGCGCCTCGAACAGGGCGACATGGCGCGCGCGACCGTGTTCAACCTCGATCCCGCCGCGCAGGCGCGGTCCTTCGCCGAACAGGGATTCGAATATCTCCACGTCGTCGATCTCGACGGCGCATTTGCCGGCAAGCCGATGAATGCGCATGCCGTGGAGGCGATGCTCAAGGCCGTGACGATGCCGGTGCAGCTCGGCGGCGGCATTCGCGACCTGAAGACCGTGGAAGCCTGGCTCGACAAGGGGATTGCGCGCGTCATTATCGGCACGGCCGCGGTGCGCGATCCGGAGCTGGTGAAGAGCGCTGCGAAGAAATTCCCGGGTCGCGTCGCGGTTGGCCTCGACGCCCGCGACGGCAAGGTTGCGGTGGAGGGCTGGGCTGAGACCTCGCAGGTGACCGCGCTCGAAATCGCGCAGCGGTTCGAGGATGCCGGCGTCGCCGCGATCATCTTCACCGATATTGCGCGCGATGGGTTGCTGAAGGGCCTCAACCTCGATGCGACGATTGCGCTGGCCGAACAAATCTCGATACCGGTCATCGCTTCCGGCGGCTTTGCTTCGATCGAAGACGTCAAGGCGCTACTGCAGCCGCGGGCCAAAAAGCTGGCCGGCGCCATTGCCGGCCGCGCGCTCTACGACGGCCGGCTCGATCCCGTCGCCGCGCTGACGCTGATCCGCAACGCACGCGCCGCGGGCTAGGAGACTTCGATGTTCAAGGTCCGCGTCATTCCCTGCCTCGACGTGAAAGACGGCCGGGTCGTCAAGGGCGTCAACTTCGTCGACCTGCGCGACGCCGGCGATCCCGTGGAAGCTGCGATCGCCTATGACGCCGCCGGCGCCGACGAGTTATGCTTTCTCGACATTACCGCCACCCATGAAAACCGCGGCACCATGCTGGATGTCGTCCGCCGCACGGCGGAAGCGTGCTTCATGCCGCTGACCGTCGGCGGCGGGGTCCGCACCATCGACGATATCAGGACGCTGCTGCGCTACGGCGCCGACAAGGCCTCGATCAATTCCGCCGCGGTCTCCAACCGGGAGTTCGTCAAGCAGGCGGCCGAGAAATTCGGCGAGCAGTGCATCGTGGTCGCGATCGACGCCAAGCGGGTCAAGCGCGCCGGCGGCGGCGAGCGCTGGGAGATTTTCACCCATGGCGGGCGCAACTCCACCGGGATCGACGCCATCGAATACGCGCAGGAAGTGGTGTCGCTCGGCGCCGGCGAAATCCTGCTGACCTCGATGGACCGCGACGGCACCCGGCAGGGCTTCGACCTGCCACTGACGCAGGCCATCGCCGACAGTGTCCCCGTACCGGTCATCGCCTCCGGCGGCGTCGGCAATCTCGACCATCTGGTCGACGGAATCCGGCAAGGCCACGCCACCGCGGTGCTGGCGGCCTCGATATTCCATTTCGGCGAATTTACCATACGGCAAGCCAAGGAGCACATGGTGCGCGCCGGGCTGCCGATGCGGCTCGATCCCTGACAACTCGCCGTCACAAAAGTGCTAGGTTTTTCCCGGGACAGGCGTCGTGAGCCTTTGGCTGGGCCTGAGTTTTGAGTTTGGTTGATGTCGCGTTTCACGATCCACGACCTGGCTGCCACCATCGATGCACGGGCTGCATCGGGAGGAGAGGCGTCCTACACCCGCAAATTGCTCGACAAGGGTGCGGAGCACTGCGCCAAGAAGCTGGGCGAGGAAGCGGTCGAGACCGTGATCGCGGCGGTCGAGAACGATCGGGACCACCTGATCGCCGAAAGCGCCGACCTGCTGTTTCACCTGCTGGTGCTGTTGAAGGCGCGTGGCGTCAGGCTCGACGAGGTCGAGGCGGCGCTGGCGCAGCGGACGTCGATGTCGGGGCTCGAGGAAAAGGCGTCGCGCAAGCGCGACTGACCGAAGAGGCAGTTCATGGATATCCGGACTCCCGAACAGCAATATAATCCCTACCGTATCTTCACCCGCGAGCAGTGGGCACGGTTGCGCGACGACACGCCGATGACGCTGGAGCCGGGCGAGTTCGCGCGATTGCGCTCGATGCACGACCGTCTCGACATGCAGGAGGTCGAGGACATCTACCTGCCGCTGTCGCGCCTGCTGTCGATCTATGTCGACGCCACCCACCGCCTTTATCAGGCGCAGCGCCAGTTCCTCGATATCCGCGACCGCAAGGTGCCTTATATCATCGGCATCGCAGGCTCGGTCGCCGGCGGCAAATCGACCACGGCGCGCGTGCTGCAGGCGCTGCTGGCGCGCTGGTCGCCGCGGCCCAAAGTTGATCTCGTGACCACCGACGGTTTTCTGTTTCCCAACGCCGTGCTGGAGCGGCAGGGCTTGATGCAGAAAAAGGGTTTTCCAGAGAGCTACGACCTGCCGACGCTGCTGTCGTTCCTCTCCGACATCAAGGCCGGCCGCCGGCCGGTGCGTGCGCCGGTCTATTCGCATCTGGTCTACGACATCGTGCCGAACCAGTGGATCGAGGTCGACCGTCCCGACATCCTGATCTTCGAGGGCGTCAACGTACTGCAGACCGGACGCCTGCCGCGCGACGGCAAGGCGGTGCCTGTCGTGTCCGACTTCTTCGATTTCTCCGTCTATATCGATGCCGAGGAGCCGGTGCTGCGCGAATGGTATGTGCGCCGCTTCCTCGCGCTCAGGGACACCGCGTTCCACGATCCCAAATCATACTTCCATCGCTACGCCTTGCTGTCGGACGAAGAGGCGACGGCCACTGCGATCGCGATCTGGGAGCGCACCAACCTCGCCAATCTCGAGGACAATATTTTGCCGACCCGCCCGCGCGCGACGCTGATCTTGAAAAAGCGCGCCGATCATCTGGTTGAGACAGTCGCGCTGCGGCGGCTGTAGCGCGAGATTTGTAGGGTGGGCAAAGCGAAGCGTGCCCACCATCTTTCCTTTATCGCTAACGGCAATGGTGGGCACGCTACGCTTTGCCCACCCTACAATTCTGCGTTCGCGGGGACGACGGTAAGACTATCGCAATCTCACGCCGGGATCTGCCGTGACGAGGCCAGCACCGTCAGCGCTTCGGCAAGTTTTTCGCGATCGAGCGGCTTGATCAGAAAACCGTCCATGCCCGCCTCGAAACAGGCGTAGCGATCTTCCACCAGCGTGTTGGCGGTGAGCGCCAGGATCGGCGTCCTGCGGTCGGGCTGGCCGGCTTCCAGGCTGCGGATGCGCTTGGTGGTTTCGATGCCGTCGAGATTCGGCATCTGGATATCCATCAGCACGAGATCGTAGAGGCTTCCGGCGGATTTGGCCGATAGCCAGGATTCCAGCGCCTCGTTGCCGTCGGTGGTGATGACGGCGTGATGACCGAGCTTAGCCAGCAGCGAGCGGATCAGCAGCGCGTTGATCTGGTTGTCTTCGGCGACCAGGATCGACAGGCCACGGGCCGACGGCGCAGCCAGCGCTTCGGCCGGCTCGATCGCAGGCTCCAGGCTCGGCGCGGTCACCTCCGGCGCAGTCGTCAGGCGCGCCGCGAGCGAGGCCGCGCGCAACGGCTTGACCAGATAGCCGGTCAGGGCGGAGGTCGGCCGATGGCTGCAATTCCTGCCGCGTCGCCGGTGTGAACATGACGATGCGCTGGGTGGCATGCAGCCGCGCGGCTTCGCCGAGCCGTTCGATATCGGCCGCTCCGAGCGCGTGATCGATCAGCACGGCGTGCCAGGACCGCTCGGGCAGCAGGGCTTCCGCGACATCGATGTCCGATACCATGCAGGCCTGCCCGCCCCAGCGCTGCAGGCGGCGCGCGGTCAGCGAGGCCTCGATGCTCTGCGGCGAGACCAGCATGATCGACTGGCCGGAGAGGTCGGGCGCGGGGAAGGACGTCTGGTCGCCGTCGGCGGCGATCAGCGGGATCGATACTTCGAAGGTCGAGCCGGCGTCCGGCTGGCTTTCCAGCGTGATGCGGCCGCCCATGCGCTTGACGATGCGGTCGGAGATGCTCAGGCCAAGCCCGGTGCCGCCATAGCTGCGGGCGATCTTGTCGTCGGCCTGCTCGAACTCGCGGAAGATCCGCTCGCGCGCCTCCGGCGCGATGCCGATGCCGGTGTCGCGCACCAGAAAACTGATTTCGTTGGGCCAGATGCCGGGTTCGACAATCAGGGCGACGCCGCCGGTCGAGGTGAACTTGATGGCATTGCCGGCGAGATTGAGCAGCACCTGCCGCAACCGCGCCGCGTCGCCGATCACATGCTTCGGCAGCTGCTCGTCGACATAGGCGGCGATCTCGATCTTCTTGGCCTCCGCGCGCGGCGCCAGCAATTCGGTGATGTCCTCGATCATGCCCGACAGCGCGAACGGACGATGTTCGAGGTCGATCTTGCCGGCCTCGATCTTGGAATAGTCCAGCAGTTCCTCGATCAGCGAGAGCAGCGCGTCTCCGGAGGTCTTCACGGCCTTGACGTAGGTGGTCTGTTCCGGCGTCAGCGGCGTATCCATCAACAGGCCGCTCATGCCGATGATGCCGTTGAGCGGCGTGCGGATTTCATGGCTCGCCATCGCGAGGAAGCGCGACTTGGCGCGGCTGGCCGCATTGGCCTGGTCGCGGGCCTCGGCCAGCGCCCGCTCGCTTTCGGTGCGATCGGTGACGTCGCGGCCGACGCTCTGCATTTCCGCCGGTCCCCCGGCGTCGTTGCGGACGAGGCCCTCGCGCCATGCGATCCAGCGCGGGCCGAGCGGACCCGAAACCTGCTGGTCGTGGACGCGGGTGCCGTTCGGTTCGAGCGCGGTGTCGCCCTGTTCGAGAACTTCGAGCGCGAAGCGGGTGCCGATCAGCGCGTCGCGCGGCTTTTGCGCGAGGTCGCAATAGGCATCGTTGGCGTAGTTGATGCGGCCCTCGGTGTCGCGCAGCACGATCAGGTCGCCCTGCAATTCGAACAGGCGCCGGGCGCGCTGCTCGGCCTCCTGCAATTCCCAGTTCCGGTCGGCCAATGTTTCATTGTGCAGGGCGACCTTGCGCATCTTGTTGCGCATCAGGCGCAACCGGAGGCTCAAGCCGGCGAGGGCGACGCAGGCGAGGGCAAACAGGAAGGCGGCACCGATCGCAAAGGTGTGCGGGTCGTAGCCGGAACTTTCGGATCTGCTGCCGGCGATGAATCCGTAAGCGCCGCCGAACACGACCGAGAAGATCATGAAGGAGCGAAGCGTGAAGGTCAGCCAGGGGTGCCGGCGGCCGAAACGGCGAATGCGAAGCTTGATACGGAAGGTCCGTCCCATCGCCAATGAACCCTGAAATTGCGGTTGAGCCAGGTCGGCGCCTGACTGTCTGTGCTGGACAGACGATGCGTCGCCGACGTTGCAAAGTGCTTGAGGCGCCCAGCGCGTTGAAGTCGCGATGAGATCTTGGTGAAGGAACTGCTAACCCGGCATGGATTGGAACCCGAAGCCGATTGTAGAAAGATCGTGTTCAACTTTGGAGCGATGCCGCTTCGACGCGGTGGCGATTGACCGCGGGCGCCGACGAGAAGTGCCGCGGCGTCGAGCGGCGAAAAGGTCTTCGAGGATACGAAGATCCGGTAGTCGGCCGGTCCATCCCGCGAGAGATAGATGACGGCATCGGACGACGAGGGTTCGCGGGAGATCGCGACCAGAAGCGGCGGGGCGTGGCTTTCGCAGGCGCCGGCCTCGGCCGTATCGACGTCGTCGATCACGGTGAAGTCGGCAGCTTCCGCGCTGTCGGAAATCTGGACCCGCACCGTCGCGCGGGAGATATCGCTGGTGAAACTGACGTGGCGTTGCGCCCGCCAGGAGAGGGTGGCGATCTGGACCGATGTATCCGCAATCTCGATGCAGGCCCGGGGCCCGGTCAAAAACTCGCCGCGCGCGAACAGGGCGGCAATCGCCAGCGGAACGGCCGAGGCCAGGATCTTCAAACGCAACATGATACGCTACCCGCCAACCACAGGCCGCAACGGGGGCCTATGGTTGGCGGACGGTAAAGGAAACTAGTTAACGCAGTGTTGACGCCGGTTGTCCTTGCGCGGTTCGGCATCCTCTGTGCGAGTGCCGTGAAGCGAATGGCTCCGCAGCCGTAGGGTGGGCAAAGCGCAAGCGTGCCCACCATCGCGCGGCGTTCTCGTTGATAGATGGTGGGCACGTCGCTTCGCGACTTTGCCCACCCTACAAGCGCTTCAATGCCGGAAATGCCGCACGCCGGTGAACACCATGGCGATGCCGTGCTCGTCGGCGGCCTTGATGACTTCGTCGTCGCGCATCGAGCCGCCGGGCTGGATCACGGCGGTGGCGCCGGCCTCGATGCAGGCCAGCATGCCGTCGGCGAACGGGAAGAACGCGTCGGAGGCGACGACCGAGCCCTTGGTCAGCGGTTCGGCGAGCTTGAGTTCGGCCGCGGCATCGAGCGCCTTGCGCGCGGCGATGCGGGCGGAATCGACCCGGCTCATCTGGCCGGCGCCGATGCCGACGGTCGCGAGGTCCTTTGCATAGATGATGGTGTTGGACTTGACGTGCTTGGCGACGCGAAACGCGAATTTGAGGTCGCGCAGTTCGGCGTCGGTCGGCGCGCGCTTGGTCGCGACCTTCAGCGCCATGTCGTCGACCACGGCGTTGTCGCGGCTCTGCACCAGCAGGCCGCCGGCGACCGTCTTGGCCGTCAGGCCCACGGTGCGCGGGTCGGGCAGTCCGCCGGCGAGCAGCAGCCGCAGATTTTTCTTCGCGGCGACGATCTTGATCGCTTCCTCGGTCGCGTCGGGCGCGATGATCACTTCGGTGAAGATCTCGGTGATGGCGCGCGCCGCCTCGGCGTCCAGCGTGCGGTTGACGGCGACGATGCCGCCGAACGCAGACGTCGAGTCGCAGGCCAGCGCCTTGCGGTAGGCGGCGAGCAGATCGGCGCCCTCGGCGACGCCGCAGGGATTGGCGTGCTTGACGATCACGCAGGCCGCGGTGCGCGCCGGATCGAATTCGCCGATGCATTCGTAAGCCGCGTCGGTGTCGTTGATGTTGTTGTAGGAGAGTTCCTTGCCCTGCACCTGCCGTGCGGTGGAGACACCGGGACGCTTGTCGGGCGTCGCATAGAACGCCGCCTTCTGGTGCGGGTTCTCGCCGTAGCGCAATGACTGGATCAGCCGGCCGCCGAAGGCGCGAAAATCCGGCGCGTCGGTCTCGTTCTGCGCGGCGAACCAGTTGGAGATCGCGGCATCATAGGCGGCGGTGCGCGCATAGGCTTTTGCGGCGAGGCGGCGGCGCAGCGATGAGCGTCGTGGCGCCCTTGTTGGCGGCGAGTTCGTCGAGCACGGTCTGGTAGTCCTGCGCCTCGACGACGACGGCGACATCGTCATGGTTCTTCGCCGCCGCGCGGATCATCGCCGGGCCGCCGATGTCGATGTTCTCGATGCAATCCTCGTAACCCGCGCCCTTTGTCGACGGTTGCCTCGAACGGATAGAGGTTGACCACCAGCAGGTCGATCGGCGCGATGCCGTGCGCCTTCATCGCCTCGGCATGCTCCTTGTTGTCGCGGATCGCGAGCAGGCCGCCATGCACCTTCGGATGCAGCGTCTTGACCCGGCCGTCCATCATTTCGGGAAAGCCGGTCAGCTCGGAGACGTCCCTGACCTTCAGCCCGGCCGCCGCGATCGCCTTGGCGGTGCCGCCGGTGGAGACGAGCTCGACGCCATGCGCGGCGAGCGCCTTGGCGAATTCGATCAGGCCGGTCTTGTCGGAAACGGAAAGCAGAGCACGGGTAACGCGGCGGGTCTTGTCAGTCATGGGCAAGGTCCTCTGTCAGGGGATACTTATGCCCAGGCGCGCGGCGGTCACTCCCGCGCTTCCCGATGGTGCTCCATCCAAAGTCGCCAGTCGCGCGAGAGCCGGCTGGTTAGCAGTTTTTGCCGGGGTTCACAACTGGGGGCGGACGGCGATGCGCCGCAGATGACGTCTACAGCGGCAATTCCGGCTCGCGCCGCGCGGTGCGGCGGGCGTCGTGGCGGCGGCGTTGGTCGAGGAGCGGACAAAGCTCCAGCGGACCGAGGAGACGTTGCGGGAATCCTGGCGGATCACGATCTGGGCGGTGCGGCGGGGGCCATCATTGCCGGACAGGAACACGCTGTCCTCGAGGTCGACCTTGTCGTCGAGCGCCTCGAAGGTCCAGACGTCGCGGTTGGGCAATACCAGCATGACGCCGCGGGCGTCGCTGAGGCGGCTGGCCTTCACCGCGGGATGCAGGTGAAACCGCAGTGCAAAATCGCTTTCGCCGCCCTTGATGCGTCCGCCCGGCGCCGGCGACACGGTGTCTTCGCCGTCGAGACGGCCGCCGTCCCGGGAGATCATCAGCACGCGGCGATGGATTACGCCGAACCGCGCCAGATAGCCGTCATGCGACGTGGTCAGCAGATCGCCGTCGGCCACCGCCTCGCGGTAGCTCTCGACGTTGACCGGACCGCTGACGACGGGGGCGCCCTGCAGCAGCCGCTTCATCGCCGACAGTTCGATGAACTGGCACGACGAGGTGTCGTGATAGGTCAGCGTCGAATGCGCCGCGGTGCTGCGCGCAAAGGTACGCCAATTGTCGCGGCCGGTCGCGGGCATGCCGCAATTGACGACGATCCGGCACGGCCCGGACGACAATTCGAACGAGAGGCAGCCGGCATGCGCTTCCTGGCTGACATTCGGCGGCGGCGGCGGGCCGGTGTCGATGATGACGGTCGTCGTGCCGGCATCGAGGCGCTGGAAGCCGGTATGCGGCATGTTCGCCATCGGCACGCCGTGGGTGTCGTCATAGGCGAGCAGCGTGGCTACCAGGTCGGACGGCGCGTTGCTCATGCCGTTGAACAGCGCAAAGCTGCCGTCGCCGTGCCGGAAGAAGCGCAGCATCGGCATCATGCGGTCGATCGCGTTCAGCAGCGCCGGCGGCGGCGCGATGTTGCGGGCGGCAAAGGTCTGGCGCAGCGGCAGCAGGTCGCTGAGCAGTTCGACCAGCGCACCGGGATTGCGCGAGATGTGGCCGCCATCGGGCATGATCTGCCGCTGCAATTCGTCGGAAAGCCGCCGCGTCGCGGCGCGGATGTGGCCCGCCTGATTGGCCAGGCACAGCGAGGCGTAGCACAGCGCGATCAGCACCTGCAGCCGCGGCACGCCGTCGGCGATGTCGAGCATCGCGTAGCGCAGATAGCGAATCTCGCGGGTCAGCCCGCGCAGATATTTGCGGTAGAATTTGCCGTCGGTGTCGCCGAGCACCAGCGGCGCCTGCGACAGCAGCGAGATGACGCGGCGCGCCAGCACGTCGGGGCGTCGTTCGAGCGGCCGCTTGCGCGCCGGATTGGAGATCCAGTCGTCGACCAGCGAGCGCGCATTGGCGCGGGTCAGCGCGGTGTCGGCGGCGCGCAGATGGCGCAGCCAGCCGAAGCCGAGCAGGGCGACTTCCCAATCTTCCGACGGCGGTTCCAGATCGAAGATCGAGCGGCCGTGACAGGTCACGATCTTGCCGGCGAACACGAAGCGTCCGGCATAGATCTCGGCGGCACGGGTGGCGTCGGCGGTACGCAGGTCATGCGGCGCGATGATCAGCCGGTCGGCGCGGCCGGGCCACAGCCGCGACACCGCCACCGTCGCCCCGGTCGCGCGCGCGATCACGGACCGCGCGGAGCGGCTCATGATAAGCGTCGAGATGCGTCTGCGTTGAGCGACCGACACGCCGTGCCTTGCTTGGGGAGGGAGGGGTATTTAGGCAAATCCTTTTAATCCGGAAACGCCGCAATGGCACCATCTTGAACAGGCGCGAATCACCCCAACATCGGGGAATTGTGGTTTAAAATCAGGATTTAACCAGCCGCGCGGCGTAAAATCCATCCAGCCCGGCGAGCCGGGGGTCGGCATGGGGCAAATGGCAGGGCAGGGTGCGCAGGTCGCCGTCCGCGGTCACGATCTCGTCGAGGCCTGCGACCTCGCCGGCTTCGATCGGCATCCGGCGCATGTCGGGCTCGGCGGCCAGCAGCGACACGATGGCCTGTTCGCCCTCTTCGGGCTCCAGTGAACAGGTGCAATAGACCAGCGTGCCGCGCGGCTTGAGCAGCGCGACCGCCCGTTGCAACAGCCGTTTCTGTAACGCCGCCAGGGCAACGATATCGTTTTCCTGACGCAGCCAGGCCACGTCGGGGTGACGCCGGATGGTGCCGGTGGAGGTGCAGGGCGCATCCACCAGCACGCCGTCGAAACTTCCATTGGCCGCATTGGGCCATTCGGCGGCGTCGGTCACCACGTTCGTCGGCCTGCAGCGAAAGCCGCGTGAGATTGTCGCGCAGCCGCGCCATCCGCGCCGGCGAGCGATCGACGGCGGTGACGCGCGCGCCGGCATGCGCCAGTTGCGCGGTCTTGCCGCCGGGCGCGGCGCAGAGGTCGACAATGGCCTTGCCGCCGACGTCGCCGAACAAGCGCGCCGGCAACGCGGCGGCGGCGTCCTGCACCCACCACTGCCCGTCGGTGAAGCCCGGCAGCATGGTCACCGAACCCTGCAGCAAGGTGCGCACGCGTGCCGGTCGGCAAGGTTTCGCCGTGCAGGCGGCTCGCCCATTGCGCGGCGTCCGACTTCACGGTGATGTCGAGCGAGGGTTCATGGCCGATGGCGAGCGCCATTTCTCGCGCCGTGGTCTCACCATAGGCCGCGATCCAGCGCGCCAGCAGCCACGGCGGAATGTCGAGGCTCTGCGATTTGATCTCGTCGATCAGCGGCTGTCCCTCGCGCGCGCATCGGCGCAACACCGCGTTGACGAGGCCGGCATATTTGGCGGCGCGCCGGTCCGACTGCACCAGCCGCACCGAGAGATCGACGGCGGCATGATCGGGCACGTCCATCCAGAGAATCTGCGCGGCGCCGATCAGAAGCGCGCTCTGCGCGCGCGGCGCGTCCGTCGGAATGCCGCGATCGAGCAGGCGCGACAGCAAATGACCGAGCGTGCCGAGGCGTCGAAGGATCGTCGCCACCAGCCGCCGCATCAGGGCGCGGTCGCGATCGGCCAGCGTCTTCAGGCCGGGATGGGCGCCGGCGCCGTCGAGCTGGTCGTCGAGGGTGCGGTGCTTGTGCAGGACGCCGTCGAGGATATCGGCCGCGATGCGGCGCGCCGCCAGCCCGGGCACTTCGGAAGGTACTGCAAATCTGGAAGCTGGCATGAAGCGGCGATGTCTCGAAAGGCGGAAAGGTTCTGGCTCATGCCATTGGAATGAAAGCATGTTTGGCATGCGAATAAGCCAAATGTAAGAATCGCCTCGGACAATTTCGCGAATGTGATGTGATCCGCATGCCGGTCCCTGTGCTAAGAGGAGAGCTGCGATGACCGACAGTCCCTCACCTCCCGCGCCCACCGCGGAACGCAAGAAGCTGACGCCCGCCGCCGAGCGCGCGCTCGCCGAGGCCGAAGCCCGCCGCAAGGCTGCCGAGGCCAACGCCACGCCGCATCAGAAGGAGTTCCAGGGCCCGAAGGGTCCGGAACCGACCCGGTATGGCGATTGGGAGCGCAAGGGCATCGCTTCGGATTTCTGACGTCCACGCGACAGAGCTCAGGCAAGCGCAATCGGCCTTGCCGGATTCCCCAACTCACCCCTTAGTCGGGACATGCCTCCATATGAGAGATCGGTGCTTATAGGGCTCCGCGCCGGGGACCTGGCGCCGATGGTTTGCGGCGGCTCTTGCCCTGGATGTTCGTGGCCTGCGTGGCGGCGGCGACGATGCTGCCGGTGCGCGACTGGGTGCGGCGATCGTTGCCGAACTCCGCCGACAGCCAGGCCGCGCGCGATGCCGAGACCATCTGGAAGCGGGCCGGAAGTCCGGACACGCGTCACGCCGTCGATGTCGATCGTACCATCGACGGCGATACGTTCGAGGCGCGCGTTCATCTGCCGCCGGATCTCAATCTGACAACGCGGGTTCGCCTGCGCGGCATCGATGCGCCCGAACTGAAGGCGTCCTGTCCGCAGGAATTGCAGATGGCGGAATCCGCGACGAACGCACTGCGCGCGTTGCTCGGCGAAGGCGACGTCACGATCTTCAATATCGGTCCGGACAAATATGCCGGCCGCGTCGTCGCCGACGCCGCGACCCGGCGAACCGGAAACGTCTCGACGGCGATGCTGGCGGCGGGTCATGTCCGCAGCTACGGCGGCGGGCATCGTCTGCGGCTGGTGCGCGAACGCCGGCCAGCCGCCGCTCAAATAAAAAGCCGCGCTATTGCGCGGCCTTTCGCATTTGATCCAATCCGCGATCAGCGCATCACCGTCACGGTCGTTCCGATCGGGACGCGCTGATAGAGATCCGAGATATCGTCGTTGAGCATGCGGATGCAGCCATAGGATACGAAGCCGCCGACCGAGCCCGGCACGTTGGTGCCGTGGATGGCGTATTCGCCGCCGGCCAGCGTCAACGCCGCGACGCCCATCGGATTCCGCGGCGAGCCGCCGGGAATGACGTCGGGCATGTCGGGCTTGTCGCGCCTGACTTCGTCCGGCGGCGACCATGCCGGGTGGAGGTACTTGCCGTCGATCTTGGTGGTGCCTTGCCCACTGCTTGCCGGCCTTGCCGACGCCGACCGGATAGCGCATGGCGTGACCGGAATCGAGAATGAGATAGAGGCGCCGTTCGTGGGTCTTCACCACGATGGTGCCCGGCGCGTAGTCGCCGTTGATACCGACCAGTTCCGGCCGCGCCTGCGCGCCCGATGACATCGCAACGCTCGCACCGATCATGGCGGCCAGCGCCACCGCAATTCTCATCGACATTCCCAGCTCCAATCTGCCCGCCCCGTCCGGGGCCCTCAAATGTCCTTTCGCGCCATGCTCAAGCCTTCTGGCGCCTTATCGTCTCGCCCGCGCATTGTTAGTCGCACGGACTGACCGGCGGGTTTCACGCCGGCCTGCGAGATCGGTTTCGCTGAGCGGAACAAAGAAAATGTTCGGGTTAAAGTAAATGACCTGAAAACAACACCTGGCGGCGAAATGTCCGCCCAAGCGGCGCCTGCTGCTGACAACTGCGTGAGTGCGTCGTGTTAGCCGAGCCAATCTCGAACCTGTTTGCTTCACCCGCCCCTCGAAGGGGCGGGTGAAGGATCGGGATCCGATCGGAGCGACAAGCAGTACGTGCGCCTTACGCCGGCGCGCCCTTCTTGTTCTGCCGGTTCTCGACGAGATCGTCGACCACGGCGGGATCGGCCAGCGTCGAGGTGTCGCCGAGGCTCGACGGTTCGTCCTCGGCGATCTTGCGCAGGATGCGACGCATGATCTTGCCGGAGCGGGTTTTCGGCAGGCCCGGCGCGAACTGGATCTGGTCGGGCGAGGCGATCGGGCCGATGTCCTTGCGGACCCAGGCGACCAGCTCCTTCCGCAACTCTTCGGTCGGTTCGGTGCCGGCCATCAGCGTCACATAGGCATAGATGCCCTGGCCCTTGATGTCGTGGGGATAGCCGACCACGGCGGCTTCCGACACCTTGGCATGCGCGACCAGCGAGCTTTCGACTTCGGCGGTGCCCATGCGATGGCCGGACACGTTGATGACGTCGTCGACGCGGCCGGTGATCCAGTAATAGCCGTCGGCATCCCGGCGGCAGCCGTCGCCGGTAAAGTACTTGCCCTTGTAGGTCGAGAAATAGGTCTGCTCGAAACGGGCATGGTCGCCATAGACCGTGCGCATCTGTCCCGGCCAGGATTTGGCGAGACAGAGATTGCCTGAGCGTCTCGCCTTCCAGCACCTTGCCATCGGCATCGACGATTTCAGGCACCACGCCGAAGAACGGCCGCGTCGCCGAACCGGGCTTGAGTTTGGTCGCGCCCGGCAGCGGCGTGATCAGAATGCCGCCGGTCTCGGTCTGCCACCAGGTGTCGACGATCGGGCAGCGGCCGTCGCCGACGACGCGGTGATACCACTCCCACGCTTCCGGATTGATCGGCTCGCCGACCGAACCGAGCAGGCGCAGGCTCTTGCGCGAGGTCTTCTTCACGGGCTCGTCGCCCGACTGCATCAGCGCGCGGATCGCGGTCGGCGCGGTGTAGAAGATGTTGACGTTGTGCTTGTCGATGACGTTCCAGAACCGCGAATTATCCGGATAATTCGGCACGCCTTCGAACATCAGCGTGGTCGCGCCGTTCGCCAGCGGTCCATAGAGGATGTAGCTGTGGCCGGTGACCCAGCCGACGTCGGCGGTGCACCAGTAGATGTCGCCGTCGTGATAGTCGAACACGTATTGATGCGTCATCGCCGCGAACACGAGATAGCCGCCGGTGGTGTGCAGCACGCCCTTGGGCTGGCCGGTGGAGCCCGACGTATAGAGGATGAACAGCGGATCTTCGGCGTGCATGTGCTCGGCCGGGCAATCCGTCGTCACCATCGCGGCTGCTTCGTGGTACCAGAAGTCGCGCGAGGGATTCATGTCGACGGCGCCGCCGGTGCGCTTGACCACGACGACCCAGTCGACGCCGCCGGCTTTCGCGATCGCGGCATCGACATTGGCCTTCAGCGGCACCTTCTTGCCGCCGCGCAGCCCCTCGTCGGCGGTGATGATGATCTTGGACTGGCAGTCGGTGATGCGCTGGGCCAGGCTGTCGGGCGAGAAGCCGGCGAACACCACCGAATGAATGGCGCCGATCCGCGCGCAGGCCAGCATCGCATAGGCCGCTTCCGGGATCATCGGCAGGTAGATGGTGACGCGGTCGCCCTTCTTGACGTTCCGCGTGCGCAGGATGTTGGCCATCTTGCAGACTTCGTCGTGCAGCTGGCGATAGGTGATGTGTTTGGACTGCGAGGGATCGTCGCCCTCCCAGATGATCGCGGTCTGGTCGCCGCGCTTTTCGAGGTGGCGGTCGATGCAGTTCCAGGCCGCGTTCAGCACGCCGTCCTCGAACCATTTGATCGAGATGTTGCCGGGGGCGAAGGAGACGTTCTCGATCTTGTGGGGGGCCTTCATCCAGTCGATGCGCTTGGCCTGCTCGGCCCAGAAGCCGTCGGGGTCGGAGATCGAGCGGGCGTACATTTCGCGGTATTTGGCGTCGTCGACATAGGCGCGCTTGGCCCAATCGGCGGATACGTCGTAGATTTTCTCGGACATTGTCACCCTCCCACTCGTTGCGGCGCCCACGCGCTGGTGGCCGCAACCCGTACTGATTGTTGCAATGATTATGCGTCGCGGGACGATGCCCGGACAAGGCGCAAACGTCTGCGACCTTGGTCGCGCCGGCGGCCTGCCGTCTTGTCGCCGATCAAACCGGCGTCATTTTTCGTATCTTTTTAACGATCCGGCCGAGCCAAAAATCAACGTTATCGCCGAATGGCACCCATGACAGGTGTTTTGATACCGTCAATGACGGAATCGGGACTCGCAAAGCCAACCGTTACCCCCTAAATGGCCTCCCCGGGGCCAGAAGGCCCTCCGGAACCAAGCCATAACAACGGGCATTGCCGGCAGACAGGTGGAGCAAGGCGATAACGGCCATGATGGATCAGCAGAGTTTCGAGGCTACGCGGCCCGTTTCCGCCGATCCCGCCGTTGCATTGGCCGAGGCATTGGGACAATTGCCCAAGGCGCGCCAAGGTGACCGCCGTAAAGCTGCGGTTGTCGCCAAGACCTCCGTCGAGGAGCTGGCCGAGGAACACGGCCTCAAGCTCGGCGACCAGAACGGGCTGACCATCCGCCGCGTCAAGCGCGGCAAGGGCTATTCATTCCATCGCGCCAACGGCACGCAGATCCGCCATAGCCGGCACCATCCGCCGCCTGCATTCGATGGCGGTGCCGCCGGCCTATCGCGACGTGCGCTATTCGGCCGATCCGAGCTCGCATCTGCAGGCCATCGGCATCGATGCCGCCGGACGGCTGCAGTACCGCTACCACGCCGATTGGGAAAAGGTCCGCGAGCAGCGCAAGGCGCATCGCCTGGCGCGGCTGGTCGGCGCGCTGCCGAAGATCCGCCGCAAGGTCTCGGCGTTCCTGTCCGGCGACGAGCCGACGCGCGAATTCGCGCTCTCGGCGGTGATCGAACTGATCGCCCGCACCGCGATCCGGCCGGGCAATAAATCCTACGCCCGTCTCAACGGCACCCGCGGCGCGACCACCATGCTCAAGTCCAACGTCACGCTGGAAGACGACAATTTCGTGCTGACCTTCAAGGCCAAGGGCGGCAAGGCCGTGCGCAAGGAATGCGACGCCGCCAAGCTGGTGCGCGCCATCGGCATTTTGCGCACCGTGCCGGGCAAGCGCATGTTCCAGTACTACGATCGCTCCGGCGTCGTGCGCGCCGCCTCGACCTCGGCGGTGAACGCCTTCCTGCGCGAGATCGCCGGCATCAAGATTTCGCTGAAGGATTTTCGCACCCTGATGGCGTCAGCCGTGGTGCTGGAATCGCTGTCGCGGGTCACGCCGGCCGCCAGCGAGCGCGGCCGCAAGAAGCAGGTGCTGGAAGCGGTGCGCGCCGCAGCCGACGAACTGTCCAACACGCCCGCGATCTGCCGCAAGAGCTATGTCCACGACACCATCGTCACCGCGTTCGAGGACGGCATCCTGGAACGCTTTGCCTCGACGATGAAGGGCTACCGCACCCAGGCCAAGCGCGAGGCGCTGCTGGCTCAGGTGGTGACTGCGGCGGCGGCTTGACGCCGAAGCCGTAGGGTGGGCTGAGCGAAGCGAGCCCACCATCCATCGACATCGGGATTCAAAGTTGGTGGGCACGCTGCGCTTTGCCCACCCTACGGCATCGAGTGATGTGGTTACTTACATCCCGCCCATCTTGCAGACCATCTTCCACTCATCCGCCGTCACCGGCTGCACCGACAGCCGCGAATATTTCACCAGCGCCATGTCGGCGAATTTCTTGTCGGCCTTGATTGCGGCCATCGTCACCGGCGTCTTCAAGGGCTTGTCCGCCTTGATGTCGACGCAGACGAATTTTCCGGTTTTGTCGGTCGGATCGGGATAGGCTTCCTTGACGATCTCGGCGATGCCGACGATCTCCTTGCCTTCGTTGGAGTGATAGAAGAACGCCTTGTCGCCTTTCTTCATGGCGACGAGATTTTGCCGGGCGGTGAAGTTGCGCACGCCGGTCCAGGCTTCGCCTTTGGCGCCCTTTGCCACCTGCTGGTCCCACGACCAGACCGAGGGTTCGGATTTCACCAGCCAGTACGCCATCGTCATTCCTCCGCCTTGAACGGCCGCGTCAGCAGGCCTTCGATCGCGGCGTCGATCGTGACCTTGCCGCTCAATATCGCCGCGACCGCGCTTGATACCGGCATATCGACATTCTGCGAAGCCGCCAGTTCGATCAGGACCGGCGCGGTGAATTCGCCCTCGGCGAGTTTTTCGCGGTTCGGCGTTTCGCCGCGGCCGAGCGCGATGCCGAAGGCAAAATTGCGCGACTGCAGGCTGGAGCAGCTCAGGATCAAATCGCCGAGGCCGGAAAGACCCGCCAGCGTTTCGCTGCGCGCGCCGCAGGCGCGGCCGAGACGTGCGAGTTCGCTGAAGCCGCGGGTGGTGAGCGCGGCCAGCGCCGAGGCGCCGAGTTTTCGTCCCTCGACGATGCCGGCGGCGATCGCCAGCACGTTCTTGGCCGCGCCGCCGATCTCGACGCCGCGCACGTCGGTTGTGTGGTACGGGCGGAAGGTCGACGAGCCCAGCGCCTGCACCAGATCGCTCGCGAGCTTCTCGTCCTTTGCAGCCAGCGTCACGGCGGTGGGCAGACCGCGCGCGACATCGTCGGCGAAATTCGGACCCGACAGGATCGCAGGTGCGACGTCCGGCATCGCCTCGGCGATGACCTCGGTCATGAATTTATGCGTGCCGCGCTCGATGCCCTTGGCGCAGGCGATGACGGGTGTCGCGGGCTTGAGGTGGGGCGCCAGCGCGGTCGCCGCTGCGCGCAAACTCTGCGCGGGCGTCGCCAGCAGGATGATGTCGGCGCGCGCCGCTGCGGCCATGTCGGACGTAATATCGATGCCCGCGTCGAGGCTGACGCCCGGGAGCTTTGGATTTGTCCGCGTCGTCTGCATCTGCGCGGCACTCTCGCGTTTCGTGCATACAGCACGACGTCGCGGCCGGCGCGCAGCGCGGCGCAGGCCAGCGCGGTGCCGTAGGCGCCGCCGCCGATCACCGCGACTGAATTGAACGACGCCATATCAAAATCCCGCACGCGTCTTGGCGTAGCCGGCCGGTGCGGTCGCGTTGGCATCCAGCAGCCAGCGCGCGCGGGGCGGCGCGTCCATCGTGTCGGTCAGCCGAGCGCCATCCGTTCGGCGCCGGCCCAGGCGATCATCGCGCCGTTGTCGGTGCACAGCGCGGGCGGCGGAATGATCAGCGTGGTCTGCGCCTTTGCGGCGACGTCCTGCAACGCGCTGCGGATGGCGCGATTGGCGGCGACGCCGCCGGCCGCCACCAGCGCGCGCGGCGGGCCGAACCGTTCGTGAAACAATCGCAACCCGACGCTCAGCCGGTCCGCCGTCGAATTCGAGCACCGCGGCCTGAAAGCCGGCGCAGAGGTCGCTGACGTCCTGCGGCTCCAGCGGCATCGATGCGGCTGGCTTCGTTGCGAACCGCGGTCTTCAATCCCGACAGCGAGAAATTCGCGTCCGGCCGCCCGAGCATCGGTCGCGGAAAGGCGAACCGTTTCGGGTTGCCGTCGGCCGCCGCGCGTTCGACCTCCGGTCCGCCGGGGTAGGGCAGCGACAGCATTTTTGCCACTCTTGTCGAACGCTTCGCCCATCGCGTCGTCGACGGTGGTGCCGAGCCGGACATATTGCCCGACGCCGATCACGGCCACGATCTGGGTATGGCCGCCGGAGGCCAGAAACAGGCAGTACGGAAAGGCAAGCGCACAGGTCAGCCGCGGCGTCAGCGCGTGGGCTTCGAGATGATTGACCGCGATCAGCGGCGTATCGTGCACCATCGCGATCGCTTTTGCGGTGGTCAGGCCGACGATCACGCCGCCGATCAGGCCGGGGCCGGCGGCGGCGGCCACCGCCGACAATTGCGCAAAGCCCACATCGGCGTCCTTCATCGCCTGGCCGACGATGCCGTCGAGCAGGTCGACATGGGCGCGCGCCGCGATTTCCGGCACCACGCCGCCGAAACGGGCGTGTTCAACAGTCTGCGAGCGCACGATATTGGACAAAATCCGGCCGCCGCCGTCGCGCTGGCGCTCGACCACGGCGGCTGCGGTTTCATCGCAGGTGGTTTCGATACCCAGCACCAGCATCGGCTTGTCGTTGTCCAATTTGATTCCTTGCGCTATCGGAACGGTTCCGTAACCGGGTAGCATTACGAGGTGACGGCGTGCAATCACACAAGCGGGCCGAAATCGATTTGGCGGAGATTTGAATATGGCCGTTCTCGTCACGCGCCCGCATCCGGACGATGAGACGACGGCCGAGGCGCTGCGCGCCCGGGGGGTCGGGGTGCTGCGCGCGCCGATGCTGCGGTTCGAACCGTTACCGTTCCAGGACGATACGGACGCGGCCTATGGCGCCGTCATCGTCACCAGCGCCAATGCGTTGCGCGCCATCGCGCCGCATCTGGCGGGTCACCGGCTGCTCAAGCTGCCGCTGTTTGCGGTCGGCGAAAACACCGCAGCCGCGGCGCGCGACGCCGGGTTCGGCGAGGTCGACCGCGTCGAGAGGGCGATGCCGGCGCGTTGCGCGATCTGGTGCTGGCGCGCGCGAAGTCGAAGCAATTGAAGAAGTCTAATCCAATCCTCTATCTCGCCGGCGCCGATCTCGCGCGCGACCTGGCGGGCGAACTCGGCGCGAGCGGTTTTACGGTGGTGACGCAGACCACCTACCGGATGGTGCCGGCGCCCAGCCTGCCGCGCGAGGTATGTGACGCTTTCGTGGCACATGAGGTCGAGGCCGTGCTGCATTACTCGCGGCGCAGCGCGCGGGCGTTTCTGGACGCGGCGCGCTCCGGCGGCGTCGAAATCTCGGCGCTGGCGCTGCCGCAATGCTGCATTTCGTCGGCCGTCGCCGCCGTCCTGCGCGATGCCGGCGCTACCCAGGTGACGGCGGCGGCGTCGCCGGACGAAAATTCGCTGTTCGATGCGCTCGACCGGGCGCTGCAGAAGCGGTCCGGCTGACCGTTAATCTTTTAGTCTCAGCATGGCCTTATCGGAAAAGCGGTGCCGCCATCGCCGGATCGTGCTCTAAGACGTCCGAATTCTGCTAAGTTCCGGAACCTAACCACGCAGGGGAACCGCCGTAATGGTCGATGACAGGTCCGAAGACACTGGATCGCTGCCCGATTCGAGCCGGCCCAAGCGCGAGCCGCCGACCATCGATCTCGAGGCCACCGAAGTATCGAGCGAAACCCGAAGCGCGGCGGATGCTCCCGCCGCGGAGACGTCGTCCGCACCATCGCCTGAGCCCGCGCCTGAAGCTCGCCTCGGTGTCGCCGGTCGACACACCGGCCGCCCGGCCCGTCTCGCCCTGGATCGTGGCGCCGGTAGCCGGCGCGGCCGCCGCGGCGTTGGTGATCGGCGTCGGCTGGATGCTGGGCTGGCCGGCGGTTCAGCCCGCGTCCGCACCTGCGTCGCAGGTTAATGCCGCGATCGAAAGTCTCTCCGCCCGTGTCGCCGGGTTGGAGCCGAAGGTCGGCAAGCCCGTTCCCGATCCCGCCGCTTCCGCGCGCACCGAGGCCTTGGAAAAAACCGTCGCGGCATTGCGCACTGAACTGGCAGCAACGCGGACGCAAGGCGAGAAGCTGGCGTCCGCGCTCGACGAGGTGAAATCCGCGCCGCGCGCCGATGGTGCCGCGTCGCCCGATCTCTCGGGAATCGATGCGCGCATCGCGAAGATCGAGAGCCAGATGCGCACGCAGGGCGCCGAGATCGCGCAGCAGGGCAGCAAGCTGGCCGACGCCAAAGCAGACGCCAAGCCTGCCGACGACATGGCGCTGCGCCGTCTGGTGTCGGCCGCGCTGCTCGATGTCCAGGTTCGTATCGGCGAGCCTTTTCCGGCGACGCTCGCCGCCACCAAGGCGCTGACGCCCAACCCGGATGCCTTGAAGCCGCTCGATCCGTTCGCGGAGAAGGGCGTGCCGAACGCCAACAGGCTGAGCACGGAACTGCTGGCGCTGGTGCCGAAATTGCAGCCGGCGGTGCAGCAGAACAATGCCACGACCGGCACCGGCATCGTCGAGCGGCTGCAGGCCGGCGCCGCCAAACTGGTCAAGATCGAACGTACCGATACCGTCGGCAATGATCGCGGCGCCGTGGTGGCGCGGATCACGGCGGCGGCGCTGCGCAATGATTTCAACGAGGCGCGGCGGGAATTGAAGACGCTGGAGCCGGAGGATCGCGCCGCGGCGCAATCCTGGCTCGAACGGGCCGACGCGCGCGACGCCGCGCTGGCCGCATCCCGAAAATTCGCGTCCGACGCGATGGCTGCGCTCGCCAAGCCGGCGAATTGAGGATTTCGATGATCCGGATCATTCTGTTTCTGTTGCTGATCGCGCTGGGCGCAGCCGGCGCGACCTGGATTGCCGAACAGACCGGCGATGTCGTGCTGTCATGGGGCAGTGTGAAGCTCACGGCCACGCTGCCGGTGTTCGTGCTGGTGCTGGGCATCGTCATCGTGGTGGCGATGACGGTGTGGGCAGTCCTGCACGGCCTGTGGCGCATGCCGGCCCGCATGCGCAGGAGCCGGCGCGAACGGCGCCAGGCCCGCGGCCGGCAAGCGATCACGCAAGGGCTGCTTGCGATCGGCCATGGCGATTCCACCGCCGCCCGCATCCATGCCGAAGCGGCACGCAAACATGCAGCACACGATCCGCTGGCGCTGCTGTTGCACGCGCAGTCGGCGCAGCTCGACGGCGACCGCGATGGCGCGCAGCGCGCCTTCCGCGCCATGGCCGAGCGCGAGGACACGCGGCTATTGGGCTTGCGCGGCCTGTTCATCGAGGCGCAGCGTTCCGACGATCCGGTGGCGGCGGTGATGGTCGCCGAGGAGGCGCTGCGAATGTCGCCGTCCTCGTCATGGGCCTCGCATGCGGTGCTCGGCTTCTGCTGCGCCAAGGGCGATTGGGCCGGCGCGCTGAAAATCCTCGACAACAACCAGTCGGCCGGGCTGATCGACAAGCCGACCTATCGAAGGCATCGCGGCGTGCTGCTGACGGCGCGTGCGCTGGAACTCGAAAAGGTCGATCGCGATTTGTCGCGCGAGACCGTGATGGAGGCGGTCAAGCTGGCGCCGACGTTGGTGCCGGCCGCGGTGCTCGCCAGCAAGTTCGAGAGCGAGGCGCATCAGGTGCGGCGTTCGATGCGGCTGGTCGAGACGGCATGGCTGGCGCAGCCGCATCCCGGATCTCGCCGATGCCTATGCGCATGTGAAGCTCGGCGATTCCGCGCGGCAGCGACTGGTGCGGGTCGAAACGCTGGCGGCCAAGATGCCCGGCCACATCGAGGGCGCGCTGGCGATTGCGCGCGCCGCGATCGACGCATCCGAATTCACCAAGGCGCGCGAGGCGCTGGCGCCGTTCATCGCCCAGCCGACGCAGCGCGTTGCGCTGCTGATGGCGGAGATCGAGCGCACCGAGCATGGCGACAGCGGCCGCGCCCGGGCCTGGACCTTGCGCGCGGTGCGCGCGCTGCACGATCCGGCCTGGACCGCGGACGGCTATGTCAGCGATCGCTGGCGGCCGGTTTCGCCCGTCACCGGGCGGCTCGATGCGTTCCAGTGGCAGACGCCGGTCGCCGCACTGCCGTCCGACAGGGGGCCTGCGATCGAATCCTCGCCGTTCGAGGAGGCGATGCTGGCGACCCCGCGCCGCGCCGTCGTGCTCGAACCGCCAAAGGACGTCGAGGTGGAGGAGCCGGCCGCCGAACCGGTCGCTTCCGCTGCGCCAGTGCCTTCGCCGGCCGCCGCGCAGGACAATGCGCCGGCGGCGGCTGATGCCGCCGAAATTGCCCCCGTTGTTGAATCGGCTCCTCTCGAGCCGGTCACCGCCGACCCAGTCCCCGCGCCAACGGCAGAACCACCCAAACCTGCCGAATCGGCGCCCAATCAGCCGGCCCCTTTGTTCCGGTCGCGGCGGGATATTCCGAAGGCAATTCCGACCCCGATTCCAGCCGTCATCCCCCTCGTTCGGGCGCCCGACGATCCCGGGGTCGACGACGACGGCCCGGCGGACGAATTCGCGGAACAAATCGGCCCGCCCAGGGCCCAGGCTGGCGGCTGGCGGGGATTTTTGTCGCGCTGGGGCGGCGACTAATCCCGTTTTTCTTGCCAATCGGGGCCGTCCCCGATATCAGGTGCGGGCGTTTCGGGTCGCTCCCGACCGCCGATTTGGTCCGCCGCAATAGCTCAGTTGGTAGAGCACGTCATTCGTAATGACGGGGTCACAGGTTCGAAGTCCTGTTTGCGGCACCAAGTATTTCAAAACATTTCTTAGGACAGTCAGCGCTCGCATTCACGGATGCGTGTGCGTGACCGGCCTCACATCAAGAACCGCCCGCCCCGCATAGTCTCCGCCCAGACCTCAAGGGGAGATACCATCATGCGTAAGTTCATTTTGATTGCAGGCTTTGCTCTCGTTTCCGTCGCCGCACATGCCGGCGATCGGGGTTTGTCACTCGGTGGCGGCGAGGCTACCAAGGTAAGTGCGCCGGCCAGGGCCGACGGGCAGAGAACAGCTGAAGCGCCGCAGGCGGCAGAAGCTCCGAAATATGTCGAACGGCCGGCGGTCGTCGAGCCCAAACCCGAGACGACCAGGTCCGAGACGATCCGGTCCGAAAACGAGCAGGGCCTCGGCGGGCAACGCCGCGCGGATGCGGCAGCGGCCGGCCGGCATGCAGCAGGGCTACGCCGGTCGTCCCCAGGGCGCCGGAGCCGGCGGGGCGTCGGCCCGCCGAGCGGCGATGATGCAGAGGCAGGCGGGAGCGCAGCGGGCGCGCTACGGCATCAAGGCACGCATCATCAGCGCGCTGCACCGTCACGGCATCTACTTCTAATTTGCCAAAGCAAAACGCGCCTGTCGGATTCCCATCCGAAGGCGCGTTTTCGTTTGCGTAGGCCAGAGCCGACGAATGGCGTCCCGCCGATCCTTACTGCGTCACCGTCTGCACCACGCTGCTGATCGGGCGGCTGGCGACGGCCGGAGTCTTCTGGTCCTTCACCAGCATCGCGTCGTATTCGGGCAGCGTTTCGAGCTGCTCCTTGGCCTTCATCTGCACCACCTTGTAACCGCCGGCCTTCAGGCGACGCAGCAGCGTCGGCAAGGCGATCGCGGTATGCTTCTGCAGATCGTGCATCAGGATGACGCCCTTGCCCTGCTTGTCGAGCTTGGTCATGACGTTGTTGATCACCTGGTCGGGACCGGACGATTTGAAGTCGTTGGAATCGACATCGACCGAGAACATCGAGATGTTGCGCGAGGCGAGATAGCCGAGCGCCGGCTGCGTATGCCCAAGTCCGGGGAAGCGGAAGAACGGCGCGGGCGCGGTCCCGATCGCCATCTTCACGGCGCTGAAACCCTTCTCGATCTCTTCCTTCATCTGCGGCTCGGTCATCTTCTTGCTGTCGAGATGCGCGTGCGACCAGGTGTGCGAGCCGACGGTGTGGCCGGCGGCGAAGACCTGCTTGAGAATCTCCGGGTGATAGGTGGTGTGCTTGCCGACCGGGAAAAACAGCCCCTTGGTGCATTCATCCGCCAGCGCCTTCAGCACGGCGGGCGTGGTCGGCCACGGACCGTCGTCGAAGGTCAGCACGACTTCCTTGTCGGTCAGGAAATCGAACTGCTTGTACTGCAGGAAGCCGAAGCCGGGACCGCCCGTGGTGTCGATCACGACCATGCGGCTGACGCCGAGCGCGTCGGGATTGGCGCAGGTCGATCGCGCCGGCTGCGGGGCGGGAACGGGCGCGGGGCCGGGGCCGGTTTCGACAGCGAAGCCGTGACCTCGACATCGTCCTTGGGCGCGGATTTGGCCGCGGCGGGCGCCGGTAACGGCTCGGCCTTGCGGGCGGCCATGGTTTGAGGCGGGGCCGCATCGGCCCGCGGCGAGGAGGTCCAGAACCAAACGCCGGTGATCAGAACCGCCATCACTACACTGGCCAGCATCAGGCCCAACGCATTACGCATCGCTACTCTTTCCAGATACTCGGGATACACACACGCAACGGAGCATTAATGCCAACAATGTCTTAACGGCTCGCGAACAGGCGCCGGTTTGTCGTTCAAAATGGGGAGTTTAAGGCTGTGTGATGTCAGTCACAGCGGGCGCGTTGTTTCGGGCGCATGCTCCAACCATCAACAACGGGCCCACGACCGGGCCAATGGGAGCCGAAAATGACCACACTGTTCAACTCGACCGCCCGGAAGATCACTCTGGCGCTGGCCTTCGCCGCCTCGTTCTCCGCCGTTTCCTCCACCGCGAGCTTCGCCTTCAGCTCCGAAGCGCAGCAGCATGTGCACCGGCGACGCCTTCCGCCTCTGCAGCTCGGAAATCCCGAATATTCCGAAGATCACCGCCTGCATGATCAAGCACAAATCCGATCTGAGCGCGGGCTGCCGCACCGTGATGGACAAGGATCTCGCCCAGAAGAACGGCAAATTGGCCGCGCAGTAATCTGCACTCTCCAATACTTGGCTCCCGGGAACGCTTGCGTCGATGCGACGCAGGCGTTTTCCGCTTTCTGGGGCCGAAGCGCGCCGGTCCGGGGCCGATTTCGCCGGTCTGAGGCGTTGCCGGACGGATTTCCGGGCCGGATTCCGGGTCCGGGGAGAATTTTTCTCGACCCAGGGCCGGTATCTACCCTGTGCCGAGTGCGTTATAGAACCGTCCGGTTTTCTGTTCCCGATTGTGAAAGCACAGCACATGACCAAGCTTCTTTTCGTTATTCCGCTTGTCCTGATCACGTCGGCCGCCGCGGCCCAGCAGGATCGCCAGAAGGGCCAGGACGCCTGTGCGCGCGACGTCTCGCGGTACTGCCGGGCGCAGATGCAGGAGGGCGATCAGATCGTGCTGGCCTGCCTGAAGACCGAATCGCGCGAAGCTCAGCAAGGGCTGCCAGCAGATGCTGGCGAGCCACGGGCAGTAAAACTTCGCGCAGGCTCAGCCGCCGTAGAGATAGTTCGGCAGCCACAGCGTCATGCCGGGCCAGACATACATGATCACCATGCACAGGATCACGATCAGCATGTAGGGCATCATGCCGGCGAAGATCTGGTTCAGCGTGACGTGCTTCGGCGCGACGCCCTTGAGGTAGAACGCCGACATCGCGACCGGCGGCGACAGGAACGCCGCCTGCAGGTTCACGAACACCAGCGTGCCCCACAGGATCGGGTCGATGCCGAAGTGCTTGAGCATCGGCAGGAAGATCGGCACGAAGATGATGATGATCTCGGTCCATTCCAGCGGCCAGCCCAGCACGAAGATGATCGCCTGCGACAGGATCATGAACTGCATCGGCGACATGTTGAGCGAGAGCACCCAGCTCTCCAGCAGCGCCTGGCCGCCGAGAATGGCGAACACGGCCGAGAACAGCGCCGAGCCGACGAACAGCCAGCACACCATCGCCGTGGTCTTCGCGGTCAGGAACACCGCTTCCTTGGTGCGCTTCCAGTCGAGCGTGCGGGCGTGGAAGGCGAGGATGAAGGCGCCGGCCGCGCCGACCGCCGCCGACTCGGTCGCGGTCGTGATGCCGAACAGGATCACCGCGAGAACGATCACGGTGAGGATGCCGAGCGGCATCACCGATGACGTCAGGAGCTTGAGCACCTCGAAGCGCTCGCCGTTCATGCGCCAATAGGAGCGCGCGTTCCACAGCAACAAGACGGCGGCGCTGATCCCGAACCAGAGATAGAACTGGAAGTCCGGACCTTTTTCGGCAGGCGTAGCCTCCGGCGCCGTCACCGCGCTGCCGAGTTGCTGCAGCCCCTCAACCGGTCCGGAGGCTGCGCCGGCCTGCTGATGGATCACGACGTACCACCACACGGTCGCCAGCGTGATGGCCGTGATCAGGAACGGCACCAGGGCGATGATGAAATTCTTCACCACGGCCCCATAGGTCATCGGCTTGCCGTCGATCTCCAGGGTCCTCGCCTGCGCGGGCGACACCAGCGCCTTGAGCAAGGCGACGAACATGTTGGGCGAATACAGCGTCTCGAACTTCGTGATCCAGGCCGGCACCTTGACGCGGGTCTGCTCCTCCGGCAGAGGCGGCGCGATCTTCGGATTGATCAGCGCCCAGCCGATGACGTAGACCAGATAGAGGAACGCCAGGAAGAAGCCGGGGAACATCGCCGCCGCGTACAGCTTGACGACCGATTGTCCGGCGACAGCCGCGTAGACGATGATCATCACCGACGGCGGGATCAGGATGCCGAGCGTGCCGCCGGCCGTGATGACGCCGGAGGCGAGCTTGACGTCGTAGCCGGCGCGCAGCATCGGGTTGAAGGCGATGACGCCCATCAGCACCACCACCGCGCCGACCAGGCCGCTGGCGATGCCCCAGAACGTGCAGACGATCAGGGTCGCTACCGCCAGCGAGGCCGGCACGCGGCGGAACGCGAGCTGGATCGAATAGAACATCTTGTCGACCAGCGCGCCACGCTCCATCACGTAGCCCATCAGCACGAACAGCGGGATCGAGATCAGGACGTCGTTGGTCATCGCGCCGTAGGTGCGCTGGACCATCAGGTCGAAGACGCGGTTGTGCGTCCAGGGCTGCGACGGGTCGTAGAACGCGATGAAGCCGAAGAACATGCCGAGGCCCATCAGCGTGAAGGCCGTGGCAAAACCCATCATGATGACGACGACGATGAGCGCCAGCATCAACAGGCCGAGTGCCGGATCGCTCATGTTTGCACGTCTCCGCCCATTCCGCGCTGGCGCGCCATTTCGTCGATTCGCGCCGCGCCCTCGATCGCCATCTTGCGCGATTCCTCGTCGACATATTCGCTATGCGCGAGCTGCTCCTCGATGACGTCGATCTCGGCGACGTCCTTGAGCCGGCTCGGCCATTCGCCGGTCTGCAGGCAGACGACGCAGCGCACGATCTCGGCGATGCCCTGCAGCATGATCAGCGCGCCGGCGATCGGTATCACCGACTTGAAATGGTAGACCGGCGGGCCGTCCGCGGTGACGTTCGAATGCTCGGCGATACGCCAGGAGTCCGCGGCGTAGAAGTAGCCGGCATAGACCAGCGCGGCGATGCCGGGCAGGAAGAACACGATGTACAGCACGAGGTCGAGCGTTGCCTGGGTGCGCGGCCGCATCGAGGAATAGAGGAAGTCGCCGCGGACATGGGCGTTCTGCGCCAGCGTGTAGGCGCCGCACAGCATGAACAGCGACCCGTACAGCATGTTGTCGAGGTCGAAGATCCAGGACGTCGGCATGTTCATGATGTAGCGCTTGAACACTTCGATGCAGACGACGCTCATCAGCACGATCATCAGCCACGCGGTGGCCTTGCCGACCCAGGTGCTGATGCCGTCGATCGTGTGCAGGAAACTCTGGACGCTCATGGGGTGCGACCGTTCGGCGCGAGGAGATCGACAGTACAAAGCACCATCCGGGTCGCGCGCCCGAACGGTGCTTTGCTGTTTAGAGCATTTTCGAGCGCGGCGTCAGATCTTCTTGGCCGCGCCGTTGGCGCCCCAATAGTGGTCATAGGCCATCTTGCGGCTCACCACCGTGTCCTGCTCCCACTGCGTCGTCCGCTTGGCGAAGGCGAGCTGCGATTGCAGGATCTCCTTGAACAGCGGATTTTCAGCCGACTTCTTCTTGACGACCTCGTCGTAGACCTCGAGCTGCTGCTTCAGGATGGCGTCGGGCGTCTTGTAGAACTTGACGTTGTCCTTGGTCTGCAGCTCGATGTAGTCCTTCGAATAGCGGTCGATCGCCTTCACGACATGTCCGCCGAGGCCGCATCGACCGCGTTGGCGATGATCGCCCGCATCTTTTCCGGCAGGCGCGTCGTACTTCGTCCTTGTTGAAGGTGATTTCGAACTGCTCGGCGTTCTGGTGGTAGCTCTGCAGCATGCAGACCTTGGAGACGTCGGCAAAGCCGAGCGCGCGGTCCGACGAGGCGTTGTTGAACTCGGCCGCATCGAGCAGGCCGCGATCCATCGCCGAGACGATTTCGCCGCCCGGCAGCGCGTTGACCGCAGCACCCATCGCCGTGAACACGTCGATCGAGATGCCGACGGTGCGGTACTTGAGGCCCTTGAGATCGTCGGCCTTGGCGATCGGCTTCTTGAACCAGCCGAGCGGCTGCGTCGGCATCGGCCCGTAGGGGAACGAGACGACGTTGGCGCCGATCGACTCATAGAGCTTGGCGAGCAGTTCCTTGCCGCCGCCGTATTTGTGCCAGGACAGCAGCATGTTGGCGTCCATGCCGAAGCCCGGTCCCGAGCCCCACAGCGCCAGCGCGGTCTGCTTGCCGTAGTGATAGACGAGCACGCCGTGGCCGCCGTCGAGCACGCCCTTGGAGACCGCGTCGAGCAGGCCGAAGGCGGGAACCACGGCGCCGGCCGGCAGCACTTCGATCTTGAGATCGCCGCCGGTCATGTCGTTGACCTTCTTGGCGTAGTCGAGGGCGTATTCGTGGAAGATGTCCTTCGACGGCCAGGTGCTCTGCCAGCGCATGCTGATCGGGCCCTGCGCGCTGACGATCGTTCGGCGCGGCGACGGTCGCTGCGGCGCCCGCGGCGGCCACTTTCAGGAAGCGGCGGCGTGTCGAAGTCTTGTCCTTGGTTGGCTTGGTCATGGAGTATCCTCCCGGTTGGGACCGGTCCTTGGTTGGCCGGCCTTGTTGATTGGCGCGAACTCTAGAGGCCGGGCCGGAGCTTTGGCAAGGATACGTTATACCAATGCGGCGTTGCGGCGCGGGATCGTGGGCAGCGACCCATGAGCACTCCTTATGGCGCCGGCCGGGCTAGCCGATTGGTTAACGGCCGGCCGGAAGCACGGCTCGATCGCGTGCGTCGCGAAATCAGGTGCTGCTGCCTGCCGCCGTCGCGACCACCGGCAAGACCTCGTTGGCGGCGCGGTCGGGGGTATCTTCCTTCCAGCGGACCGAACCGAACGGCCGCTCCAGCATGCGGCGGACGCGGATCGGGTCGGGCCCGAGATGAAAGTCGATCGCGCGCTGGTGCAGGGCGCGCTCGGACTGCGTCGCGCGGTTGCGCTGGCGCAGATAGTCCAGCCAGGTCGGGCAATGGTAGCGCTCGGTCCACAATTCGGGGTCGGCAATGTCGCGCGCGATCGACCAGCCATAGGCGCCGTTGCGCTGCCGGCTGAGCTGCACTTCCTGCATCACATTGTGGAACGCGCGCGCATTGTCCTGCGCGACGCGATACTCGATCTCGACCACCAGCGGCCCGCTGCGCCCGGTCAGCGACAGCCGCACTTCGGGATCGGCGAGGACTTCGGCTGGCATCCTCGTTGCGCGCGCCGACCGGCGGCATGCGCAGCCAGATTCCGAGCAGCG
>CAWAMK010000025.1:0-153319 GCA_963783115.1 uncultured Alphaproteobacteria bacterium
GATGGGTCAAAAGATCAATCCAATCGGACTGCGTCTCGGCATCAACCGGACGTGGGATTCCCGTTGGTTCGCCGGCAAGAACGAATACGGCAAGCTCTTGCATGAAGACGTCAAGATCCGCGAGATCCTGCACAAGGAGCTCAAGCAGGCGGCCGTCGCCCGCATCGTGATCGAGCGTCCGCACAAGAAGTGCCGCGTGACGATCCACTCGGCGCGTCCGGGTGTGGTGATCGGCAAGAAGGGCGCCGACATCGACAAGCTGCGCAAGCGGGTTGCCGATATCACGGCTTCCGACGTGGTCATCAACATCGTCGAAATCCGCAAGCCGGAACTCGACGCCACGCTGGTCGCCGAATCGATCGCCCAGCAGCTCGAGCGCCGCGTCGCGTTCCGCCGCGCCATGAAGCGGGCGGTGCAGTCGGCGATGCGCCTCGGTGCCGAAGGCATCCGCATCAACTGCTCGGGCCGTCTCGGCGGCGCCGAAATCGCGCGCATGGAATGGTATCGCGAAGGTCGCGTGCCGCTGCACACGCTGCGCGCCGACATCGACTACGGCGTGGCGACCGCGTTCACCACGTTCGGTACCTGCGGCGTCAAGGTCTGGATCTTCAAGGGCGAGATCCTCGAGCACGATCCGATGGCCCAGGACAAGAAGATGGCCGAAGGCGACAGCGGCGGCAGTTCGCGTCCGCGCCGCGACGCTGCGTGAGAATTATTGTTTGAGCATGATCCGTTGGGATCATGCTCTAGAGAAGGTTTGAGGGCTTAAAGCCATGATGCAACCAAAGAAGACGAAGTTCCGGAAGGCGCATAAAGGCCGTATCCACGGCGTTGCGACTTCGGGTGCGACGTTGTCGTTCGGTCAATTCGGCCTGAAGGCGATGGCGCCCGAGCGCATCACCGCCCGCCAGATCGAAGCCGCACGCCGCGCGCTGACCCGTCACATGAAGCGCGCCGGCCGTGTCTGGATCCGCGTGTTTCCGGACCTGCCGGTGTCGAAGAAGCCGGCCGAAGTCCGCATGGGCTCCGGCAAGGGCACGCCGGAATTGTGGGTGGCGCGGGTCAAGCCGGGCCGCGTGATTTTCGAGATCGACGGCGTCACGGTGCAGACCGCCAAGGAGGCGCTCTCGCTGGCCGCCGCCAAGCTGCCGATCAAGACGCGCTTCGTCGCGCGCATTGCGGAGTAATGGTCATGGCCCAGATGAAAGTCGAAGACATCAAAGCGATGAGCGAAGACCAGAGGGAGGACGCCGTCCTCAATCTGAAGAAGGAACGCTTCAACCTGCGTTTCCAGCGCGCCACCGGGCAGCTGGAGAACACGTCGCGGCTGCGTGAAGCCCGCCGCGACATCGCCCGCATCAAGACCATCGCCGCGCAAACGCGCGCGAAGAAGAAGTAAGAGGCCGCATATGCCGAAACGTACACTTCAGGGCGTGGTCGTGAGCGACAAGCAAGCCAAGACGGTGGTGGTGCGCGTCGATCGCCGCTTCACCCATCCGATCTACAAGAAGACGATCCGCCGCTCCAAGAACTACCACGCGCACGACGAGGACAATCAGTTCAAGCCGGGTGACATGGTCTGGATCGAGGAGAGCAAGCCGATCTCCAAGCTGAAGCGCTGGACCGTGGTCCGGGGCGAACAGAAGAAAACCGCCTGAGATCGTTCGGCCTGGCCGGACGATTAATCGGGAAAAATTTTAGGCGCTAATTCGAGCGCATCAGAAAGAGGACGAGGTGCATCAATGATTCAGATGCAGACCAACCTCGACGTGGCCGATAATTCAGGCGCACGCCGTGTCATGTGCATCAAGGTGCTGGGGGGTTCCAAGCGCCGTTATGCCACCGTGGGCGACGTTATCGTCGTGTCGATCAAGGAAGCGATTCCGCGCGGCAAGGTGAAGAAGGGCGACGTGATGAAGGCCGTCGTGGTGCGGGTCCGCAAGGACATCCGCCGCGCCGACGGCTCGGTCATCCGCTTCGACCGCAACGCCGCCGTGCTGATCAACAACCAGTCGGAGCCGGTCGGCACCCGTATCTTCGGGCCCGTGCCGCGCGAGCTGCGCGCCAAGAACCACATGAAGATCATCTCGCTTGCGCCGGAGGTGCTGTAATGGCTGCCAAGATCCGGAAAGGTGACAAGGTCATCGTGCTGAACGGCCGCGACAAGGGCCGCACCGGCGAAGTATTCGAGGTCCGCCCCGCCGAGAACAAGGCGCTGGTGCGCGGCATCAACATGGTGAAGCGTCACCAGAAGCAGACCCAGAACCAGGAAGGCGGCATCATCTCCAAGGAGTTCGCCGATCCACCTGTCCAACGTCGCCTATGTCGGCAAGGACGGCAAGCCGACCCGCGTGGGCTTCAAGATTCAGGCTGATGGCAAGAAGGTACGCATTGCCAAGAGCTCAGGAGCAGAGATCGATGGCTGACACAGCATATACGCCGCGCCTTCGCGAGCAGTTCGACAAGGAAATCCGTGGCCAGCTGACTGAAAAGTTCGGCTACGCCAACGTCATGCAGGTGCCGCGCCTGGACAAGGTCGTGCTCAACATGGGCGTCGGCGATGCTGTCAACGACCGGAAAAAGGCCGAGACCGCTGCTGGCGAACTGACGCAGATCGCCGGCCAGAAGTCGATCGTGACCTATTCGCGGGTGGCGATCGCGACCTTCAAGCTGCGCGAGAACCAGCCGATCGGCTGCAAGGTCACGCTGCGCAAGGCCAAGATGTACGAGTTCATCGACCGCCTGGTGAACGTGGCGCTGCCGCGCGTGCGCGACTTCCGCGGCCTCAATCCGAAGAGCTTCGACGGCCGCGGCAATTACTCGCTCGGCATCAAGGAGCACATCATTTTCCCCGAAATCGATTTCGACAAGGTTTCGGAAGCCCGCGGCATGGACATCACGGTCTGCACCACGGCCAAGACCGACGACGAGGCGCGTGCCTTGTTGACCGCATTCAATTTCCCGTTCCGGCAGTGAGAAGCCGCTAAAGCCTCTCAAACGCGGAAACCCAGGAGCCAAGCATGGCAAAGAAGAGTTCGATCGAGAAGAACAACCGGCGCAAGCGGATGACGAAGAACGCCGCCCCGCAGCGTGCGAAGCTGAAGGCGATCATCGCCGACAAGACCAAGCCGATGGAAGAGCGGTTCGCGGCGACGCTGAAGCTCGCCCAGATGCCGCGCAATTCGTCGGCGACCCGGATCCGCAACCGCTGCGAACTGTCCGGCCGTCCGCGCTCGGTCTACCGCAAGAACAAGCTGTCCCGCATCGCGCTGCGTGAACTCGGCTCCAAGGGCCTGGTTCCCGGGCTCGTGAAGTCGAGCTGGTAAGGAGGGTCGTCAAGATGTCAACGCACGATCCGATCTCCGATCTCATCACCCGCATCCGCAACGCGCAGATGCGCTCGAAGTCCAAGGTCTCGACCCCGGGCTCGAAGATGCGCGCCAGCGTTCTCGAAGTGCTGAAGTCGGAAGGCTACATCCGCGGCTACGCCAGCGTCGAACACGCTTCGGGCCGCAGCGAGCTCGAGATCGAGCTGAAATATTTCGACGGCGAGCCCGTCATTCGCGAGATCGAGCGGGTCTCCAAGCCGGGCCGTCGGGTTTACGCCTCGGTGAAGAACCTGCCGCGCGTCAACAACGGTCTCGGCATTTCGGTGTTGTCGACGCCGAAGGGAATCATGGCTGACCACGAAGCGCGCGACGCGAACGTGGGCGGCGAAGTTCTCTTCACGGTGTTCTGAGGAAGGATTTGTAGCCATGTCACGTGTTGGCAAAAGGCCTGTGGCGATCCCGTCCGGTGTGACGGCGAGCGTCGAGGGGCAGACCGTCAAGGTGAAGGGGCCGAAGGGCCAGCTTCAGTTCGTCGTGCACGACGACGTCGAAGTGAAGTTCGAGAACGGCGAGGTCAAGGTCGCGCCGAAGCTCGAAACCAACCGCGCCCAGGCGATGTACGGCACTGCGCGCGCGCAGGTCGCCAATCTGGTCGAGGGCGTCACCAAGGGTTTCGAGAAGAAGCTCGAGATCACCGGCGTCGGCTACCGTGCGGCGTTGCAGGGCAAGAACCTGCAGCTCGCGCTCGGCTACAGCCACGACGTCGTCTACGCGATCCCGGAAGGCATCACCATCGTGGTGCCGAAGCCGACCGAGATCACGATCACGGGCACCGATTCCCAGCGCGTCGGCCAGGTCGCCGCGGAAATCCGCGCTTATCGCCCGCCGGAGCCCTACAAGGGCAAAGGCGTGAAGTACGCCAACGAATTCATCTTCCGCAAGGAAGGCAAGAAGAAGTAACGGAGCCGGTCATGTCACTCAAGGTCACGAATGCCCGGCGCAAACAGCGAGTGCGCAACTCGCTGCGCCGGACCGCCAATGGACGCCCGCGTCTGTCGGTGTTCCGTTCGTCGAAGCACATCTACGCCCAGGTCATCGACGACCTGAAGGGCGAAACGCTCGCTTCCGCCTCGTCGCTGGAAAAGACCATGCGCGAGAGCGGCAACACGGGCGCCAACATCGATGCGGCCAAGGCCGTCGGCAAGCTGCTGGCGGAACGCGCCGTGAAGAACGGCGTCAAGGAAGTGATTTTCGATCGCGGCCAGTATCTCTATCACGGGCGTGTCAAGGCGCTCGCCGATGCGGCCCGCGAGAGCGGACTGAGCTTCTAACGGTTTTGGAAATTTACGAGGACAGGGGCTTTACTCCCCTAAAGATTGGAAAACACCATGGCAGGTGAACGCGAACGCGGTGGCGGCCACAGGGGCGGCCGGGAAGAACGCGACAGCGAGTTCGTCGACAAGCTCGTCCACATCAATCGCGTGGCGAAGGTCGTCAAGGGCGGCAAGCGCTTCGGCTTTGCGGCGCTGGTCGTGATCGGCGACCAGAAGGGCCGGGTCGGTTTCGGCCACGGCAAGGCGCGCGAAGTTCCCGAGGCGATCCGTAAAGCCACCGAGTTCGGCCAAGCGCAATCTGACGCGCGTCGCCCTCCGCGAAGGCCGCACGCTGCATCACGACATCGCGGGCCGCCACGGCGCGGGCCGTGTCTACCTGCGCGCGGCTCCGGCCGGTACCGGCATCATCGCCGGCGGTCCGATGCGCGCGGTGTTCGAAACGCTCGGCATCCAGGACGTGGTGGCGAAGTCGATCGGCTCGTCGAATCCCTACAACATGGTTCGCGCGACCTTCGACGCGCTGAAGCATCAGGATTCGCCGCGTTCGGTGGCTGCACGCCGCAACATCAAGGTGTCCACGCTGCAGTCGCGCCGCGTCGGCGGCGACGCCGAAGTGGTGGCTGAATAACCGGCGCACTGACCGCGCTATTTGGAGTTAAGACGATGGCCAAGGCCGCAAAGACGATCAAGGTCGAGCAGACCGGCAGCGCGATCCGCCGCCACCACTCGCAGCGTTCGACGCTGATCGGCCTCAAGCTCAACAAGATCGGCCGGGTTTCCGAGCTTCAGGATACGCCTGAGGTTCGCGGCATGATCAGCAAGGTTCAACATCTCGTCCGCATCGTCGGCGAGAAGTAATTTCGGAGCGCGGTCCCGAAAAGCGGATTCCGGTTTTCGGTCAGACCACGCGAAGGATAAAGGAAGCTAACGATGAAGCTCAGCGATATCGCCGACAACGCCGGCTCGCGCAAGAAGCGCATGCGCGTCGGCCGTGGCATCGGTTCCGGCAAGGGCAAGACTGCGGGCCGCGGCGGCAAGGGCCAGACCGCGCGTTCGGGCGTGCGCATCAAGGGTTTCGAGGGCGGCCAGATGCCGCTGCATCGGCGCCTGCCGAAGCGCGGCTTCAACAACATCTTCCGGCTCGACTTCGCCGAGATCAATCTCGACCGGCTGCAGGAGGCGATCGACGCCAAGCTGGTCGACGCCAAGGAAACCGTCACCGTGGAATCGCTGGTGAAGGCTGGCGTGATCCGTCGCGCCAAGGACGGCCTGCGGCTGCTCGGCCGCGGCGAACTCAAGGCCAAGCTCGCCATCGAGGTGCACGGCGCTTCCAAGTCCGCGGTCGAGGCGGTCGAGAAGGCCGGCGGCACCGTGAAGATCCTGGCGCCCGCCAAGAAGGAAGAAGGCGAGGCGGCGTAACATCTGCGTCATCGCCTGCCCACGGGCGGGCGATCGGCACGTTTGACCAATGGACTTATCGAAGCCGAGCACCAAATAATGTCCGGCGTCTGCCGATGCCCCGCCTGGGGCAGCGGCTTTGGGGGCGGCGGGAGAAAGCCTGAACATGGTCTCAGCAGCAGAACAACTTGCGGCAAACCTCAATTTCGGCGCCTTGGCGAAAGCCGACGAACTGAAGAAGCGCATCTGGTTCACGCTGGGTGCGCTGCTTGTTTATCGGCTCGGCACCTATATCCCGCTGCCCGGCATCGATCCCGCGGTCTGGGAGCAGGTGTTCAAGTCGCAGTCCGGCGGCATTCTCGGCATGTTCAACATGTTCGCCGGCGGCGGCATCCACCGCATGGCGATCTTCGCGCTGAACATCATGCCGTACATCTCGGCATCGATCATCATCCAGCTTCTGACCACCGTCTCACCGCAGCTCGAAGCGCTGAAGAAGGAAGGCGAAGCGGGCCGCAAGACGCTGAACCAGTACACCCGCTATCTGACGGTGATCCTGGCCTCGTTCCAGTCCTACGGCATCGCCGTCGGCCTGCAGGGCGCCGGCAACGTCGTTACCGATCCCGGCCCGTTCTTCCTCATCTCCACGACGATCACGCTGACCGGCGGCACCATGTTCCTGATGTGGCTCGGCGAGCAGATCACCTCGCGCGGCATCGGCAACGGCATTTCGCTGATCATTCTGGCCGGCATCGTCGCCGAACTGCCGTCGGCGCTCGCCAACATGCTCGAACTGGGTCGCCAGGGCGCGCTGTCGACCGGGCTGATTCTGGTCGTGATCGTGATGGCGGTCGCCGTGATCGCCTTCATCGTGTTCATGGAGCGCGCGCAGCGCCGGCTTCTGATCCAGTATCCGAAGCGCCAGGTCGGCAACAAGATGTTCGAGGGCCAGTCCTCGCATCTGCCGCTCAAGCTCAACACCTCGGGCGTGATCCCGCCGATCTTCGCCTCGTCGCTGCTGCTGCTGCCGGCCACCGTCGCGAACTTCAACGCCGGCAAGGGGCCGGAATGGTTCCAGTGGCTCAACACGCAGCTCAGCCACGGCCGTCCGCTGTTCCTGTTCCTGTATCTGGCGCTGATCGTGTTCTTCGCCTTCTTCTACACCGCGATCGTGTTCAACCCGACCGAGACCGCCGACAATCTGAAGAAGCATGGCGGCTTCATCCCGGGTATCCGGCCGGGCGAACGCACCGCCGAATATATCGACTACGTGCTGTCGCGCGTCACGGTGCTCGGCGCGATCTATCTGGCGATCGTCTGTCTGATTCCCGAAATCCTGATTTCCTATGCCTCGGTGCCGTTCTACTTCGGCGGCACCTCGCTCTTGATCGTCGTCAGCGTGACCATGGATACGGTGGCGCAGGTGCAGGGCTATCTGCTGGCCCATCAGTATGAGGGGCTGATCAGGAAATCCAAGCTGAGGGGCCGCCGCCGCTGATTTCGCGGAAACGCGCGGTCCGAGTTTCAATAAAAGGGTGTGCGGCGTTTCGCTCACCAAGCCGGGGGGCGAATAGTCATGAGATTGATCCTTTTGGGTCCGCCGGGCGCGGGCAAGGGGACCCAGGCGCAGCGGCTCGTCCAGAAGTACGGCATCGTCCAGCTCTCGACCGGCGAGATGCTGCGGGCGGCGGTCGCGGCGCAGACGCCGATCGGCCTGCAGGCCAAGGACATCATGGCCAGCGGCTCGCTGGTGCCGGATGAGATCGTGATCGGGATCATCTCCGACCGTCTCGACCAGCCCGACATGAAGAACGGCTTCATCCTCGACGGCTTTCCGCGCACGGTGCCGCAGGCGGCAGCCCTCGATGAACTCCTGAAGAAGAAGCACATCCGGCTCGACGCCGTGATCGAACTGCGCGTCAACGAGAGCGCGCTGCTGAACCGCGTCGAGACCCGCGTGGCCGAGATGCGCGCCCGCGGCGAGGAAGTGCGAATCGACGACACGCCGGAAGTGCTGTCGAAGCGGCTGGCGAGCTACCGCTCGATGACCGAGCCGCTGATCCACTACTATTCCGAGCGCCGGAAGCTTGCGACCGTCGACGGCATGATGACCATCGAGCAGGTCACCCGGGAGATCAACCGGATCCTGGCCGCCGTCGGCGCGGTGGAACCCAAGGTGGGTGCAAAGGCTGCGGCGCCGGCCCGGAAGGCCCCCGGGGCCGCCAGGAAGACCGTCCGGCCGAGCGGGCAAAAAGCCAGCCAAAACAGCCAAGAAGGCCGCCAAACCGGCCCGGAAGGCCGCTAAAGCGGCGTCCAAAGCGGCCAAGAAGGCGGGCCGGAAGGCCGCGTCGCCGGCCAAGGGGCGGACCGCCGGGAAGGCCAAAAAGGCGGCAAAAAAGACCGTCCGGAAGGCGGCCAAAAAGGTCACGAAAAAGCGAGCTAAGCGATAGAGGCGGTTGACGAAACCGAGTTGAATCCTTTAATAAGCCCCGCATCCAAGTCGGATAGTTTTTTGACGATGCCGGGCCCCAAAGCAGATGAGGGGAAGGGCGTCGTATTCGCGTTTGCGGAAACCCGCCCGATATCAAGAACTTAAAAGCCGCTCCGCGAGGGACCGGCGACAGGAGAGAAGTCCGTGGCCCGTATTGCCGGCGTGAATATCCCGACCAACAAGCGCGTCCTGATCGCGCTCCAGTACATCCATGGCATCGGCCAGAAGAACGCGGCCGAGATCATCGAGAAGGTGAAGATCCCGGAGGATCGTCGCGTCAGCCAGCTGAGCGACCAGGAAGTCCTGCAGATCCGCGAAGTGATCGACCGCGACTATATGGTCGAAGGCGACCTTCGTCGCGAGACCGGCATCAACATCAAGCGTCTGATGGACCTCGGCTGCTATCGCGGCCTGCGTCATCGTCGCGGTCTGCCGGTGCGCGGCCAGCGAACGCACACCAATGCGCGCACGCGCAAGGGCCCGGCCAAGTCGATCGCCGGCAAGAAGAAGTAATTTTTCGAATAGCGAGTAGGGAGTGGCGAATAGAATCTATTCGCCGCTCATCGTTCGTTTCTTAGGTGTAGCCGCTGGCAGTACGGCGGCGTTTGAGATCACAGGAAGGTTTTTGGAATGGGCAAGGAAGCCACCCGCGTACGCCGTCGCGAACGCAAGAACATCGCTTCGGGTATCGCGCACGTCAATTCGTCGTTCAACAACACGACCATCACCATCACCGACGCGCAGGGCAACACCATTGCCTGGTCCTCGGCCGGCACGATGGGCTTCAAGGGCTCGCGCAAGTCGACCCCCTATGCCGCGCAGGTCGCGGCCGAAGACGTTTCCAAGAAGGCGCAGGAACACGGCATGCGCACGCTGGAAGTGGAAGTTGCCGGCCCCGGTTCGGGCCGTGAATCGGCGCTTCGTGCGCTGCAGGCGGCGGGCTTCACCGTGACGTCGATCCGTGACGTGACGACGATCCCGCACAATGGCTGCCGTCCGCGCAAGCGTCGGCGCGTTTGATATCTGGTCGCGGGCGGCAGGTGCCGCCTTGCGATTGGTCTTGGAATTTTGACTGCCGCGGACTGATCCGCGGTCTCCAGCGCCGATGATTTGAAGGCAGATCGATCGGCCGGTCTATTGACCCGAAGGGGTGACACAGTGACGATCCAGAAGAATTGGCAAGAACTCATTCGACCGAACAAGCTGCAGATAACGCCGGGCTCCGATGCGACCCGGTTTGCCACCGTCGTCGCCGAACCGCTCGAGCGCGGCTTCGGCCAGACGCTCGGTAACGCGCTGCGCCGCATCCTGCTGTCGTCGCTGCAAGGCGCCGCCGTGCAGTCGGTGCACATCGACGGCGTGCTGCACGAGTTCTCCTCGATCGCGGGCGTTCGCGAGGACGTCACCGACATCGTGCTCAACATCAAGGACATCGCGATCAAGATGCAGGGCGAAGGCCCCAAGCGCATGGTCGTGAAGAAGTCCGGCCCGGGCGCCGTCACCGCCGGCGACATCCAGACCGTCGGCGACGTCGTCGTGCTCAATCCCGACCTGCAGCTCTGCACGCTGGACGAGGGCGCGGAAATCCGCATGGAGTTCACGGTCGCCGCCGGCAAGGGCTATGTCGCCGCCGAGCGTAACCGGCCCGAGGACGCGCCGATCGGCCTGATCCCGGTCGACAGCCTGTTCTCGCCCGTGCGCAAGGTCTCCTACAAGGTCGAGAACACCCGCGAGGGCCAGATCCTCGACTACGACAAGCTGACCATGACGATCGAGACCAACGGCGCGATCTCGCCGGAAGACGCGGTGGCCTATGCCGCCCGCATCCTGCAGGATCAGCTCAACGTGTTCGTCAACTTCGAAGAGCCGCGCAAGGAAGTCACGCAGGAGATCATCCCCGATCTCGCGTTCAACCCGGCGTTCCTCAAGAAGGTCGACGAACTCGAACTGTCGGTGCGTTCGGCGAACTGCCTGAAGAACGACAACATCGTCTACATCGGCGACCTCGTGCAGAAGTCGGAAGCGGAAATGCTCCGCACCCCGAACTTCGGCCGCAAGTCGCTGAACGAGATCAAGGAAGTGCTGGCCCAGATGGGTCTGCATCTCGGCATGGAAGTGCCGGGCTGGCCGCCGGAGAACATCGACGAGCTGGCCAAGCGCTTCGAAGATCACTACTGAGCGAAAATGATCGTCGTGGCCGGGGAAGATCCCGGCCACTCACTGCTACCTGGGGCGAACGCAGGCAGCCCACCTGAGCAACATGTCCGACGAACCGTCGCGACGAATGGAATTGAAGGAATACGAAAATGCGTCACGGCAAGGTTCATCGCAAGCTCAACCGCACCGCCGAGCATCGCAAGGCGATGTTCGCCAACATGTGCGCCGCGCTGATCAAGCACGAGCAGATCGTCACCACGCTGCCGAAGGCCAAGGAATTGCGCCCGATCGTCGAGAAGCTGGTCACCCTCGGCAAGAAGGGCGGGCTCGCCATGCGCCGCCAGGCGATCTCGGAAATGCGCGACAAGGATCAGGTCAGGAAGCTGTTCGACGTGCTGGCGCCCCGCTACAAGGACCGCCAGGGCGGCTACACCCGCATCATCAAGGCCGGCTTCCGCTACGGCGACAACGCGCCGATGGCCGTGATCGAGTTCGTCGACCGCGACGTCGATGCCAAGGGCCTGGATTCGGGCCCGGTGCAGGAAAAGCAAGCCGAAGCGGCGTAAGCTTTTCCGGAATCTCGCTATTCAAAAGCGGCGCCATGTGCGCCGCTTTTTATTTGGGCATCCGACGCGCGCACGGCTGCTATTGTCGATCGTTCCCGGCGCTTCCGATATCGCTGTCATCAATGATGGAGATGACGGATGAAGATCGATCTTTCGGGCAAGACCGCGCTGGTGACGGGCTCCACCTCCGGTATCGGCCACGCCATTGCCAAAGGCCTGCTTGCTGCAGGCGCGGACGTGGTGATCAATGGCCGGGCGCAAGCCAGGGTCGATGCCGCGGCCGCCGCGCTCGGCGGCAAGGTGCGGGGTATTGCCGCTGACGTCTCGACGGCGGCGGGATGCGACGCTCTGGTTGCGGCGCTGCCCGATGTCGACATTCTCATCAACAACACCGGCATCTTCGAGCCGAAGCCCTTCTTCGAGATTCCGGATGAGGACTGGAGCCGCTTTTTCGATGTCAACGTGATGTCGGGCATCCGTCTGTCGCGCGCCTACATGCAGGGCATGCTGAAGCGCAATTGGGGCCGGATCGTTTTCATCGCCTCGGAATTCGGGACTGATGATTCCCAAGGAGATGATTCACTACGGCATGACGAAGACGGCGCAGCTCGCCATTTCGCGCGGCCTTGCCGAATTGACCCGGGGGACCGCCGTGACCGTCAATTCCGTGCTGCCGGGGCCGACCATGTCCGAAGGCGTCGAGACTTTCGTCAGTGATCTGGCGAAGCAGAACGGCCAATCGGAGCAGGACGCTGCCGCGCAGTTCATCAAGCAGCATCGCCCCGGATCGCTGATCCAGCGTTTTGCCAACGTCGAGGAGATCGCCAACATGGTGATCTATGTCAGTTCGAAGGAGGCATCCGCCACCAACGGCGCCGCGCTGCGCGCGGAAGGCGGATTGATCCAGACCATCGCATGAAGCGCTAAAATCGGCTGCGCTGGGTGTCGCAAAAAAAGGGCCGCCACATCGGGCGGCCCTTGTCATTTCGCTTGATCACCAGTGACGGTAGTACCGCTGACCGTAATATCGCGCACCGTAGTATCGCGGACCGCCGTAGGCGTAGGCCGGGCGATCACGCGACGGACATAGGGACCGCCGTAGTAGCCGCCATAGTAGGCTGGCGCATACCCGCCGCCGTAGTAGGCCGGCGCATAGCCGCCGCCATAATAACCGTAGCCCGGGCCATACCCGTAGCCCGGACCATAGGCGTAGGCGTTCGACGCCAACCCGCCGATCACCGCGCCCGCAATCAGGCCGCCAGCCAGCCTGGGCCCCATCCGCCGCCGCGCCAGTGGGCTTCCGCGGGCGCGGTGCCGCTATCGCCGTCAAGCCTACGACCGCCGCTGCGGCCAAAGCCAAAGGTGCCTTCTCATGAACCACTCCTTTCCGTAAACAGACACCCGATCAACACAAACGGGTGCAGTTTGTTGCTTTAATTGCGGGTTCCGAACCTCTTCACCCGCAGATTTAACTTTCATGAATGGTTGTTCAGGACGGCGCTGAGGAGCTCCATCGCCGCTTGCGCGAGAGGATCGTCAATTTCTTCCCGCTTTGGAACTCAATGCTCCGTGAGCGTTTGCCATGGGTCACGCGACACGTCCGCCGCAGCGAGCGCGGGAACGCCGAGGGAACTTTTGGCGGCATCGTGCGTTGATAAGTATGGAAAATTTTGAGCATCGAGAGAAACCGCCGATCACGAAGGAAGAGCGTGAGGCGAAGAAGGAACGGGCCCGTCAGGAGGCCGAGAAAGCCCTTGTCGCGCGCAAGAAGGAAGACGACGCTTTCCGCGCCAATTTCGAGCGGCTCAAAGCCGAGCGGCTGGCCCGCGAGGCGGCGGAAACGAAATCATAGCGCAGCGATGCGCTTCAGTGGTGTCACGAGGGTGAATCTAACCTCCGTGACAGCAAAGGCTCCCGGCTTCGGCCTGGGGGCCTTTTTGCGTTTATCTGGGGTTTGCCTACCACCCCTCCAGCACGATCTTGCCGCGCGATTTGCCGCTTTCCAGCAGCGCATGCGCGCGCTTCAGATTGGCGGCGTTGATGGTGCCGAAGGTCTGGTCGAGCGTGGTGCGCAGCACGCCCTTGTCGATGAGGTCGGCGACGTCGTTGAGCAGATGATGCTGGGCGATCATGTCCGGCGTCTGGAACGAAGAGCGCGTGAACATCGATTCCCAGTGCACCGAGATGGCCTTGCCCTTGAACGCGCTCATGGTGAATTCCGGGGGATCGTCGATCAGGCCGAACTTGCCCTGCGGCGCCATGAGATCGGCGATCGCCTTGTAGTGCTGGTCGGTGAAGGTGAGGCTCGCGACGAGCGCGACCGGCGGCACTTTCAGCTTCTCGATCTGCTCCTTCATCGGCTTGCGAGTGATCGATCACGGCATGCGCGCCGAGATCGAGGCACCATTTTTGCGACTCCGGCCGCGTCGCGGTCGCGACCACCGTCAGCCCGGTGAGGCGGCGCGCGAGCTGGATCAGGATCGAGCCGACGCCACCGGCGCCGCCGGTGATCAGAAGCGTGCGCGGATCGACGCTCTTGCCCGGCACCGCGCCGAGCCGGTCGAACAGCAATTCCCAGGCGGTGATCGAGGTCAGCGGCAGCGCCGCGGCCTGCGCGAACGACAGCGACTTCGGCTTGCGGCCGACGATCCGCTCGTCGACCAGATGAAATTCCGCGTTGGTGCCCTGGCGCAGGATCGAGCCGGCGTAGAACACTTCGTCGCCCGGCTTGAACAGGGTGACGTCGGGGCCGACGGCATCGACGATGCCGGCGGCGTCATAGCCCAGGATTTTGGTCTCGCCCTCGGGCGGGGCGGCGCGCTTGCGGACCTTGTAGTCGACCGGGATTGGCGGAGATCGCCTTGACCGCGACCCTGATGTCGCGGCCCTTCGGCTCCGGCTTGGCGGTTTCGAAATCGATCAGCGAATCCGCATCCTCGATGGGAAGCGATTTTTTGTAGCCGACGGCCTTCATGCCCGTGTCTCCTGGCTGCTGGAACGGTTGGCGGACTAACTGTCGCGCTGGCATCAAAATGGCAAGTACTGTAAATTTCAGGGAACTAGTCCCTGTTTGGATACTATTGGGAAATAGCCCAGGAATCGGCAATGAAACGGCGGAATTTTGCCCATCGGCCCGGCTGCGCGGTCGAGGCGACGCTCGATCTGATCGACGGCAAGTGGAAGGGCGTCATCCTGTTCCACCTGCAGGCCGGCACCCAGCGTTTTGGCGAGTTGCGGCGGCGGATGCCCGGGATTACCCAGCGGATGCTGACCAAGCAGCTCCGGGCGCTCGAGGACGACAAGCTCGTGATCCGCAAGGTCTATGCCGAGGTGCCGCCGCGGGTCGAATACACGCTGTCCGAGATCGGCGAGAGCCTGCGGCCGGTGATCGAGACGCTGCGGGCGTGGGGCGAGGGCCATCAGGAACGGCTTTCCTGTGCACCGGCGCCCGACGCCGTCAAAGCGCCCGATCGCGCGGCCTGACTGCTTGTATTGTGTCCACTTCATCTTCTTTCGCTGCCGCCCCGCGTCTATATGTGGGGCGCTGAATTCCGGGATTTTCGCATGAACTTGATCCGCTCCCTCACCCTGCTGCTGGCTTCCGTCGTCGTCGCAACGCCTGCGCTGGCGCAGGACCGCCGCGTGCCGTCCTCGGGCGCCGAACTGCGGCTGTCCTACGCGCCGATCGTGCAGCGCGTGCAGCCGGCGGTGGTGAACGTCTATGCCGCCAAGACCGTGCAGAACCGCAACCCGCTGCTGGACGACCCGATCTTCCGCCGCTTCTTCGGCGTGCCCGGCCAGCAGCCCGAGCAGATGCAGCGCTCGCTCGGATCGGGCGTGATGGTCGATGCTTCCGGCCTCGTCGTCACCAACAACCACGTCATCGAGGGCGCCGATCAGGTCAAGATCTCGCTCGCCGACAAGCGCGAGTTCGAGGCCGAGATCGTGCTGAAGGACAGCCGCACCGATCTGGCCGTGCTGCGCGTGAAGGACGGCAAAGAGAAATTCGCCACGCTGGACTTTGCCAATTCCGACGAACTGCTGGTCGGCGACGTCGTGCTCGCGATCGGCAATCCCTTCGGCGTCGGCCAGACCGTGACCCACGGCATCGTCTCGGCGCTGGCGCGGACGCAGGTCGGCATCACCGACTACCAGTTCTTCATCCAGACCGATGCCGCGATCAATCCCGGCAATTCCGGCGGCGCGCTGGTCGACATGACCGGCAAGCTCGCCGGCATCAACACCGCGATCTTCTCGCGCTCCGGCGGTTCGCAAGGCATCGGCTTTGCGATCCCTGCCAACATGGTGCGCGTGGTCGTGGCGTCCGCCAAGAGCGGCGGCAAGGCGGTCAAGCGGCCGTGGCTCGGTGCAAAGCTGCAGGCGGTGACGCCTGAAATCGCCGAGACGCTGGGGCTGAAACTGCCGAACGGCGCGTTGGTCGCCAATGTCGCGCCGAACAGCCCGGCCGCGCGCGCCGGCCTGAAAGCGTCGGACCTGATTGTCGCGATCGAGAGCCAGTCGATCGACGATCCCAATGCGTTCGACTATCGCTTCGCCACGCGGCCGCTCGGCGGCTCGGCGCAGATCGACGTGCAGCGTTCCGGCAAGACCGTGAAATTGACGGTGCCGCTGGAGACCGCGCCCGACACCAACCGCGAGGAAATCGTGCTCACCGGGCGCTCGCCGTTCCAGGGCGCCAAGGTCGCCAATATTTCGCCGGCGATTGCCGACGAACTGCATCTGGATTCCCAGACCGAGGGCGTCGTGGTGATCGATCTCGCCGATGACGCAACCGCCGCCGGCGTCGGATTCCAGAAGGGCGACATCATCCTGGCCGTCAACAACCAGAAGATCGCCAAGACCAGCGATCTCGACAAGGTCTCGAAAGCGGGGGCCAGGCTGTGGCGCATCGTCGTGGTGCGCGGCGGCCAGCAGATCAACGTGACGCTGGGCGGATGAGCCCCAAGCAACCCCGCGAGGCGACCAACCTCTTCGCCGCGGCGGGGATGGAGCAGGATGCGCCGCGTCCGCTGCCGGACCGGCTGCGCCCGCGCATCGCTCGCCGATGTCGTCGGACAGGATCACATCCTCGGTCCCGACGGCGCGCTGACGCGCATGCTGGAGACGCGCACGCTGGGCTCGCTGGTGTTCTGGGGGCCGCCCGGCACCGGCAAGACCACGGTGGCGCGGCTGCTGGCGGATGCCACCGAACTGCATTTCGAGCAGATTTCCGCGGTGTTTTCCGGCGTTGCCGATCTCAAGAAGGTGTTCGACGCGGCGCGCGCCCGGCGCGAGATGGGCAAGGGCACGCTGCTTGTTCGTCGACGAGGTGCATCGCTTCAACCGCGCGCAGCAGGATTCGTTTCTGCCCGTGATGGAAGACGGCACCGTGGTGCTGGTCGGCGCCACCACGGAAAACCCGTCGTTCGAACTCAACGCCGCGCTTTTGTCGCGCGCGCGCGTGCTGGTGTTTCACTCGCTCGATGCCGCCGCGATCGAAAAGCTGTTTGCGCATGCCGAGAAGGCCGAGGGCCGAAAACTGCCGCTCGATGCGGAGGCGCGCGCCGTGCTGGTGCGGATGGCCGATGGCGACGGCCGCGCCTCGCTGACGCTGGCCGAAGAGGTCTGGCGCGCCGCGCGCAAGGACGAAATCTTCAACGCCGCGCAGTTGCAGGAAATCTTGCAGCGCCGCGCGCCGATCTACGACAAATCCGCCGACGGCCATTACAATCTGATCTCGGCGCTGCATAAATCGGTGCGCGGCTCCGATCCGGATGCGGCGCTGTATTACCTCGCGCGCATGCTGGATGCCGGCGAGGACCCGCTGTTCCTGGCGCGGCGCGTGGTGCGCATGGCGGTGGAGGACATCGGCCTTGCCGATCCGCAGGCGCTGGCGGTCTGCAACGCCGCCAAGGATGCCTACGATTTTCTCGGGTCTCCCGAGGGCGAGCTCGCGATCGCGCAGGCCGTGATCTATCTCGCCACCGCGCCGAAATCGAACGCCGCCTACAAGGCCTTTGGCGCGGCGATGCGCACGGCGAAGGAGGGCGGTTCGCTGCTGCCGCCAAAACATATTCTGAATTCGCCGACCAAGCTGATGAAGTCGGAAGGCTATGGTTCCGGCTACGAATACGACCACGACGCGCCGGACGCCTTCTCCGGACAGGACTACTTTCCGGAAGCGCTGGGACGGCAAACCTTCTACGATCCGCCCGACCGCGGTTTCGAGCGCGAAATCCGCAAGCGGCTGGATTACTGGGCGAAGTTGCGACGGGAGCGTGAGCGCGAATGAGAAGTTTTCGGAACTATCTTGCGCAAACCGTTCGGGCTGTCGCTTTCGTGACGCTGGCGTCGACGCTTTCCCGCGGCCGCGGAGACCGTCGAGGTCGTGCCCGGCGTGCAGGTGACGAAGCGAAGCTACACGGCGCCGGTCAACGAGCAGCCGTTCTTCGGATTTGCGGCCAAGAGTGCGGAGCAGAAGGCCGAGGATGAGAAGTTCGTAACGGCCATCATCAACGCCACCGGGTCGCGCGAAAAGGCCTTTGAGGAAACCACCAAGCGCGCCTGGATCGCGATCCAGGCCGGCAAGGTGCGCGAGGCCGCGGTTCGGTTCAATCAGGCGTTTCTCATTTCACCCGACCAGAGCAGCGTCTATCACGGCTTCGCGGTGATCGCCCAGGCGCGCTTCAATGATTTCGAAGCCGCCGACGAACTGTTCAAGATCGCGCTCAAGCAGCCCAATCCGGTGAAGGCGCTCAAGGCCGACTATGGCCGCCTGCTGCTGATCGCCAAGCGGCCGCGCGATGCGCAGGAGGTGCTGGACCAGGCGGTCAAGGAGACCCCCGACTTCAGCGATGCCTGGACCAATCTCGCCTGGGCGAGATTCCAGAACGGCGACCCGGCGGCCGCCTGCGCCGCGGCGGAGGAGGCCGCCAAGAAGCGCCCGTCGAACAATTCGATCAGCGACCTGACAGCGGTGAGAAGGTCGCGCAGTGCAAATAGCGCTGACTATTTCCCCGTCTTCACGAAATCCAGAATCTCGTCGGTCAGGCGCGAACCCGCCGCGTTGATCGCATACACTTCCGACATGTGACTGTGCTGCGGCACCATCGCCGCACGCGCGCAGCCGTTCGGTCCTTGCAGGTCGCCTGCTTCAGCAGATTGAACTGTTCGACGAAGCGCGGCGGATCGAGTTCGGCGGCAGCGATCATCAGCGGGATCTTCGTCGCGAGCAGGCCCTGCAGCGAGGAGCGCTCGGCATAGCGCGACGGGTCGGTGCCGAAATAGGCGATCTCGGCATCGCCGAGCGGCGACGCGGTCAGGTCGTAGATGCCGGACACCATCACCGCGCCGGCAAGGCCGCCATCTCTCACCTTGTAGAATTCCGGATGCGACACGTAGTTGGCGACATGCACCGCGCCGGCCGAATGACCCATCAGGTAGATGCGCGCAGGGATCGCCGCCGCGCTCGCGCGATCTTGCTCGGCGACCCAGGCCACGACGGCGGCGAGATCTTCGGCGCCCGCCGGCGTAGGGTGATTGCGGCGCCAGCCGATAGGTGGCGTTGACGCCGACGAAGCCGTTGTTCGACGGCCCACAGCATGACGTTGTCGTAGAACGGGCTGCCGGGATTGCCGCTTGTTGCCGGCGACGAAGCCGCCGCCATCGGATAAACGATCAATGGCGTATCTGCTTCGCATGGCCCGACGGGATGCCGGGCCTGTCGAGGTAGAGATCGTCGATCTTAGGGAAGACCATCGTGCCTCGTACACCGCATCCCGGCGAACATCTTGCCGAAGAATTGCGCGAACTTGGCTTGAGCGCTGCCGAGCTATCGCGTCAGATTGACGTGCCGGTGAACCGGATCACCGGGATCATCCACGGCCAGCGCGGCATCACGGCCGATACGGCGCTGCGTCTTGGGCACTGGTTTGGCACCAGCCCGCAATTCTGGATGAACCTGCAGCAGAATTACGAGCTCCGTCTCGCCGAAAGCCAGGTCGGTGCGAAGATTGCGGTATTGCCGCGTCGTGCCACCCGTCCGACCTCTCGAAAACTTGGAAAATCGGCATGAGCCGTCGCGTCAAAAAACCTCTCCGCCCGGCGGGCGATCGCCCCAAGGGCGCGCGCCCGTATCGGGGCTCGTCAGCCGAGCGGCCGCAGTCGTTTCGTCCGGGCGGCAAGCCGCCGGCGCGGTTTCCGGCTGCGCCGCCGCGTGCGGCAAAGCCCTTTGTGCCTGAGCCGGAGAAGGTCGCGCCCGAGCCGCCGCCGCTGCCGACCAAGGTTCAGACCGTCGTCGTCACCGCGGACGAGAACAACATGCGCGTCGATCGCTTCCTCGAGGCGCGCTTTCCCGGCCTGTCGTTCTCCCATATCCAGCGCATCGTCCGCAAAGGCGAGTTGCGCGTCAACGGCAAGCGCGCCGACTCCAAGGACCGGCTGGAAGAAGGCCAGAGCGTTCGCATCCCGCCGCTCAAGCTCGATACGCCAAAGGGCGCGGGCCAGCTCTCGGAAGCCGCGACCAAGACGCTGCAGGCGCTCAAGGACATGATCCTGTTCGAGGATGCCGACGTCATGGTGCTGAACAAGCCCGCCGGCCTCGCCGTGCAGGGCGGCTCCGGCATCACGCGAAATGTCGACGACATGCTGGAAGTGATGCGCGACGCCAAGGGGCAGAAGCCGCGGCTGGTGCACCGGCTGGACCGGGAAACCTCGGGCTGTCTCTTGATCGCAAAAACCCGCTTTGCCGCCACCGCCCTGACCGGCTCGTTCCGCCACCGCTCGGCGCGCAAGATTTACTGGGCGCTGGTGGCCGGCGTGCCGAAGCCGAAGCAGGGCCGCATCTCGACCTATCTCGCCAAGGAGGAGAGCGAGGACGACAGCATCATGCGGGTCGCGAAACACGGCGACGAGGGCGCCAGCCACGCGGTGACCTATTACGCCGTGGTCGAGACCTCGGCGCAGAAGCTGGCCTGGGTATCGCTGAAGCCGGTGACCGGCCGCACCCATCAATTGCGCGCCCATATGGCCCATATCGATCACGCCATCGTCGGCGATCCCAAATATTTCAACAAGGAGAACTGGGAGCTGCCGGGCGGCCTGCAGAAGCGGCTGCATCTGCTGGCACGTCGCATCGTGATCCCGCATCCGCGCGGCGGCGTGATCGATGCCAGCGCGCCGCTGCCGCCGCACATGCTGCAGTCCTGGAATTTGCTCGGGCTGGAGCCGACCGGTTCGATCCGATCGAGAACGCGCCGGAGGAATAGCGGTTCGGTCGCCGGTTGCGCAAGAATTGTCAAACCGGAGGCGCAGACTTCGCGTAGCGTTCGGCCGTGTCTTCCCGGTTGAGGTCTACCCATGATTGCCAATCTTTTCCGCGCCGCGCTCTTCCATGGCCTGCTTGCGGCGGCTGTCGGCATCGGCGTAACGGCCAATGCGCAGACGCTCGCGCTCGTTGGCGGCAAGGTCTACGCGTCGCCTGAAGCGGCGCCGCTCGACGATGCGGTCGTCGTCGCGACCGATGGCGTCATCACCGCGATCGGCAGCCGCAGCGACGTGCAGATCCCGTCCGACGCGCGCGTGATCGATTGCACCGGCAAGACGGTCGTGGCCGGCTTCTGGAACAGCCACGTCCATTTCACCGAAGCCGTGTGGCGGAACGCCGGCAGCGCGCCGGCGGCGCCGCTCACGGCGCACATGCAGGAAATGCTGACGCGATGGGGTTTTACGACGGTGTGGAGTCTCGGCTCCGATCCCGACAACTCGATGGCGCTGCGCCGTCGCGTCTATGCGGATGAAGTTCTCGGTCCCAATATCTTCCTCGTCGGCAGCATTTTCCCGAAAGACGGCCGTCCTGCCTACTTGCCGGACGCGCGGATACCCGAGGCGGAAACGCCGGAGCGGGCGGCGGAGATGGCGCGCTACTACCTTAAGATCGGCCTCGACGGCATCAAGCTGTTCACCGGCGCGTACAAGGGCGAAGACAAGCCCGTCGTGAACATGGAGGCGGCCATTGCCAAGGCCGCGGTCGATGTCGCGCACGCGCAAGGCAAGCCGGTGTTCGCGCACCCGCAGAATACGGCCGGCATCGAGGCCGTGATCGCCGCCGGCGTCGACGTGATGGCGCATACGGTCGGCCGGCAGCCGGGCTATCCCGCCGAGCAGCTCGCGCGCTTCAAGCAGCAGGGTATTGCGCTGACGCCGACCTTGTCGCTGTTTGCAAAACTGCCGGTGCCGCCCGAGATCGCCGCGCGCATCGTCGACAACATCGTCGGCCAGCTCAAGGGCTTTTCGGAAAACGGCAGCACGGTCCTGTTCGGCACCGACGTCGGCTACATCCCGCTCTATGACACCACGCTCGAATATGAGCTGATGCACCGGGCGCTGTCGGAACGGCAGGTGCTGGCCTCGCTGACGACGAATCCGGCGAGCTATTTCAAGGCTGCGAAGAAGGGCAGGGTCGAGAAGGGGTTTGACGCCGACGTCGTGGTGCTCGACGGCGATCCGCTCGCCGATGTCAAAAACCTCGCCAAGGTCGCCTGGACCATCCGCGCGGGGAAGGTGATCTATCAGAAGCCTTGAGTTCCGTTTCGTAGGATGGGTTGAGCCTTAGCGAAACCCATCGTGCTTCCGCGCAGAATTTGATGGGTTTCGCAAAGGGCTCAACCCATCCTACATACACATCTGGCCGCAACCTCTTCATCGGCTTTATTTGCGCTCTGCGATATCGTATTGTCGGGCTTGGATTTTCACCTACCACTGGCGGCCGCATGCGTGAACTATTCGATGAAGTCGCCGGACATTCGCCGCTCGATCCGCAGGAGGCGGTGCGACGCGCCACGCGGGTGCCTCAGCGCAAGCGGTTCTACAAGGAGGCCGGCATCGCGGCGGCCGACGGCGGGTTTTTCGTCACGCTCGACGGCAAACCTATCCGCACGCCCTCCGGCCGCCAGGTGGTGGCGCCGGTGCGCGCGATCGCGGAGGCCATTGCGGCGGAATGGAGCGCGCAGGGCGAGACCATCGATCCCCTGACCATGCCGCTGACGCGGTTCGCCAACAGCGTCGCGGAGGTCGCCGACCGCGTCGATGCCGTGGCCGACGACGTCGCAAAATACCTCGGCTCCGACCTGCTGTTCTATCGCGCCGGCCATCCCGAGGCGCTGGTCGCGCGCGAAGCCGCATTTTGGGACCCGGTGCTGGCCTGGGCGGCCAACGACCTCGGCGCCCATTTCATCCTGTCCGAAGGCATCGTGCATGTCGACCCAGCCGGAGCAGGCGATCAAGGCGGCGCGCGGCGTCTTTCCGGCCGACCCCTGGTCCGTGGCGGCGCTGCACCTGGTCACGACCGTGACGGGCTCGGCGCTGCTGGCGTTGGCGTTGTTGCGCGGGGCCCTCGATTCCGACGAGGTCTGGGCGGCCGCGCATGTCGATGACGACTGGAACGTCGAGAAATGGGGCGTCGACGAGGAGGTCGCGGCCCGCCGCGCGGCCAGATTCTTCGATTTTCGGGCGGCGGTGACCATTCTGGACGCCCTGAGGGCTTGAGGACCCGCCGCCCGGTTAACGAGAGGTTTACGCCGACGGGTTAGCCTTTGAGTCTGGCCGAGACCCAGACCATGGCGATATCGATCAATCCCGTTCTCCCGGTGCTTGCCGCCCAAGAGGCTGGCGGCGTAGCGCCCGAGCTCGTGCTGCAGCCGGGGAGCGTGGTCAACGCCCAGGTCCTCAAAGCGCTGTCCGCCGATCTGGTGCGGATCGCGATCGCCGGCCTCTCGATCGATGTGGCCACCGAAGTTCCGCTGCAGCAGGGCCAGAACCTGCAGCTTGCGGTCACGCAGACCAAGGATGGCGGTGTTCGCCTCGCCATGGTCGGCAGGGCGGCGATGCCGCGGGATCGCTGGGCGACGCCGTCACCCTGTCGCCTGATGCGCTGGCCGAGGCGGCCGTCAATCGGCCTGCCATTCTCACGCCGAAAGAGCGTGCTGACGCCGCTGGAGCGCACCGCCGTCTCCGCCGCCGCGCAGGCCGCGGCGACCGAACAGGACAGCCTGGCGCCGCTGTTTGCCAATCTCGGCGCGGCGGTTTCCGCCAGCAATCTGCCGCCGAAACTGCAGGCGGCGATTGCGCAGGTGCTGGCGCAACAGACCAGCCTCGATCAAAATCTCGACGGCGGTGACATCAAGACGGCGTTTCAGAAATCCGGAATTTTTCTCGAGGCGTCGCTGGCGGCAGGCTCGGTCCCCGCCAGCGGCGTTCCCGATCTCAAGGCCGCGCTGATCGTGCTTCGCCAGACCTTGCAGTCGGCGCTCGGCGCCAATGCGCCGGCCACGGCCCGGCGGCTCCGACAACGCCGGCAGGTGCCCCGCAAGCCGCGCCGCCGCAGGCCGCGCGCAAGCTTTGTGCCGTCGCCATCGATCAATCCTGACGTCCACGAAATCCTGCTGCCGCAGGCACGGCTGCCGGTCGCGGAAAACCTCGCGCTATCCGGCCAGGCCGCGGCCGCCCGTAACCCGCTGGCAGCTGCGCTCGACGCCGGACCTTCGGCCGGTGCGACCTTGAACCTGTTGCAGGAAGCGCTGCAGGAACTCGGCAACCCGGCGCGCGCCGCCGCTCCGCCGAAAGACGCTCGCGGCGCGGACGCGACCTTTCATACCAACACCCCGCCGCCGCCGGTCCGCGGCGCGCCTCCGGCCGCGCAGCCGATCGCAGCGCCGACGATCGCGCCGGATGGGCCGCTCGAGACCACCGCGCATCATCTGCTCGACGACACCGACGCCGCCATTGCGCGGCAGACCCTGCTGCAGGTGGCGTCGCTGCCGGACCGGATCGACAATTCGGCGCCGAAGGCCGACATGAATGTGCCGCGCTGGAATTTCGAAATTCCGTTCGCGACGCCGCAGGGCACGGCGATGGCGCAATTCGAGATTTCCCGTGACGGCGCCGAGCAGGAAGTCGAGGCGGCCAAGCGGATGTGGCGGGCGCGGTTTTCGCTCGACGTCGAGCCGGCCGGGCCGGTTCACGCGCTGATCTCGCTGCAGGGCGACAAGACCTCGGTGCGGATCTGGGCGGAACGGTTTTCCACGGCCGAGCAACTGCGCGCCGGCGCCTCCGAACTGAGCCAGGCGCTGAGCCGGGCCGAGCTGCAGCCCGGCGATATCGTGATCCGCGACGGCGCGCCGCCACAGGCCGCGCCCGCCGCCCGTGCCGGCCACTTCCTGGATCGCGCGCTATGAGCGTCGACGTCAAGAACAAGCTCGCGGTCGCACTGCACTATGACAAGACCGGCGCGCCGCGGGTCATCGCCAAGGGCAAGGGAACCATCGGCGCGAAGATCGTCGAACTCGCCCGGGAACATGACATCCCGATCGAGGAGAACGAGGTGCTGGCGGGCGCCCTGTCGCATGTCGAGATCGGCGATGAAATTCCGCCGGATCTCTACAAGGCGGTCGCCGAAGTGCTGATCTTCGTGCTGCGGCTGTCGGGGCGGGTGCGCTAGCCAAAGCGTTTTCGAGCGAAGTGGGTAGCGGTTCGCGTTAAGAAAAGGCGTCAAAAGATATAGAGCCGGTCGGACAAAAGTTTCACTTGTCAATGCGTTAGCGCAATGCCATCGGTTTCGGCGTTCTTCAACCAGTCCGGACAAAGCCGTGATCAATCGTCGCCACGCGCTCGGCCTTCTCACCGCCGCAAGCATTGTTCCGTCCCGCAGCTTCGCCCGCGTCTCCTACCAGCGCAGCGAGTTTCGCGACGATCTGTCCAGGCGGTTTTTCGAGCTCGGGACCACGGGCACTTTCGTCGCCTACAAGGTCGACGATTACCTGATCATCGCCAGCGACAAGGTGCGTTCGGGCGAGGGCAAATTGCCGGCATCGACCTTCAAGATTCCGAATTCGATCATCGCGCTGGAGACCGGCGCGGTCGGCGACCCCGACAAGGACGTCTTCAAGTGGGACGGGGTGACGCGCAGCATCGAGGCCTGGAACAAGGACCACACGCTGCGCTCGGCGATCGCGGTATCGGCCGTGCCGGTCTATCAGGAGATCGCGCGCCGCATCGGGCCAGAGCGGATGCAGAAATATCTCGACCTGTTCGACTATGGCAACCGCGACATCGGCGGCGGCATCGATCAGTTCTGGCTGACCGGCAATTTGCGCATCGACCCCATCCAGCAGATCGATTTCGTCGACCGGCTGCGCCGCGGCGTGCTGCCGGTGTCCAAGCGCAGCCAGGACCTTACGCGCGATATCCTGCCGGTGACGAAGGTCGGCGACGCGACGATCCGCGCCAAGAGCGGCCTGTTGGGCGCCGAGCGGGGCATGCCGTCACTGGGCTGGATGGTCGGCTGGGTGGAGAAGGGCTCTTCCGCCACCGTGTTCGCCATGAACATGGACTGCAAGGAGCCAAGCCACATCGCCGCCCGGATGACGGTGGTGCAGCAGTGCCTCGGCGATATCGTGGCCTATTGACCGCGGCTGCGCCAGATTGGCAGCGCAGCCGCGCCTTCGATCTCGCTAGCGCCGGTTCAGCGCGAGCGAGACGGATCTGATGCTGGTGCCCTGAGGCTCGATGGATACCGTCTGGTGACCGCGGCGCGTCGTCAACGAAAGGTTGGCCGAGAAGGCGTCGCCGCGTGCGGCGGCCTCGACGCGATCGCCGGCCGCACGACCGGAAAGCGTTCCTGACGCGTTATGGCTTGCTTCGGTCCATGAACCCCTGATCGCGCCGCCGCGGTATTCGACGTCGCTTGCGAGCTCGAGTCTGAAACTGTCGCTCGCGCATGTCAGGTTGAGCCGGAGCTGGTCGCCGGCTCCGTCGACGTCATACGATGCGCGGCAACGTAACCGCTCCTGTTGTCCGTCCGAGGTGTTCACGACGCCGCCACCCGACCACGTACCCGCCATGGCGGCAAAAGGCGAGGCAGGCGCGGCCAGCGCCGCACCGCCGGCCAGCGACAGCGATGCGAACAGCAATGCCGCTCGCGTGAGATTGGATCCAGACATCTCTGATGCCTCCATTTGGTTTGGGCAATCAGCCCCAAACTTTCAAATGGGCTCACCGGCCGCGGGGGCCACCTGTGTGGCCATCACAATCCCAGCAACGCCTGCAGGAAGTCGCTCACGGCTTTGCGAGCCTGGACCGCGGTCGCGGGATTGCCGCCGACATGTGGATTGAGCGCGAGGTCGCTCAGGGCCGAACTTCAGCGATCTTTAAGTAATTTGTTCGCAGAGTTTCCGTCCGGTCCCAGCTTTTGACTTCGGCGATGGCTTTCAAATTCGAACCACACTGGAAAATCAGGTCGCCCAGCCAGCTGGCGTTGGCGACCTATTGGGACCAGCTTGCCGCCGGCCGGCGCTTACCGGCCTTTACCGATCTGCAACTGCCGCCGGGATTGCACGACCCCAGGCAATTGGTGGCGTGGAATGTCGAGGGTTCGGGCAGGCTCCGGAAATTTCGCGCGCTCTACCAGGGCGAAAGCATCGCCGACGTGTTCAATTCGGCCTGGGCCGGCAAGACCATGGAACAGGTCGTTCCGATGTCGCTCCGGAAGGTGACGCTGGAAGCCGCCAAGGAATGCGCCAACAGCGGCTGCATCGTCTATTCGATCTTCTCCACCATCGACGCCAGCGACACGCAGGTCGATTGCCATCGTTTGCTGCTGCCGTTCGGACGCGACGGAATGGGGGTCGAGCAGATGCTGGGCTCGCTGCAACTGACGGCCGTCCAAAGCCGAAGCCGGGTGCTCAATCATTTCCAGATGCAAACCGACGTCCAGTTCGCGGGCCGGATCAAGGCGGGATTTACCCAGCCGAAGGTCGAGCCGGTCAAGAACGCTCCGGCCGGAAGCGACAAGCGCAGGGCCGCGCGCCGCACCGTCAAGCGAGCGGCCAAGATCAGCTTCGCCAGACAGCATCTGACCTGCACCGTCCGCAAGTCTTTCGTCGACCGGCGCGTCGATCGAGGCGACGAACATCGCAGCCATTCCCGACAGCTTCAGCCTGCTGATGGAAATGGAGTCCAAGGCGCGGCGCTGCGCCGTCGTCTGGCGCAAGCCGACGCAGATCGGCGTCGAGTTCAGATAGGCTCGGCGGGGCCCCTGACAGCTTCCCGATCCGTCCCATATGGGTGAAGCCAAAACCGGCGGCGTATTTCAGGCCGTAGCCGAGCGCGCGGTCGAAGCCGATATGGGCCAGCCAGATCATGGCGAGCGAGAGAATGAGCGGCGAGGCGGTGCCGAAGCCGGCCGTCATCATCGCCATCGGCGCGAGGTAGCTGTGGGCGGCGTTGTAGATCATGGCGCCGAAGCGCGGTCCCGACAGGTAGGCCGCAAAGCTCAGATCAGGCACGAAGAACAGCAGGGCATAGACCAGCCAGTCGCCGTCCCAGATGTAATAAAGCGACGTCATCCCGATAAAGAGCGCCAATCCTTCGAGCCGGAGCACCGTGCGCACGCCCCCCGTAACGGCGCCCGGCACCCCGGCGCTTGCGGTATCGGTCATTCCATTCCCCTGATCAGGAGGGGCATATAGGGCCTGCCGGATGGCGGTACCAGAGGGCGGAAGGGGTGTTTCCTGTCCGGAAAAGGCCGTGTTAGAACCCCCTCAAATCGTTACCCAAAAGGCGGGCGGAAGCAGCATGAAAGATATCCTGGACACCCTCGAAGAACGGCGCGCCGGCGCCAAACTCGGCGGCGGCGAGAAGCGCATCGAGGCGCAGCACGCCCGCGGCAAGCTGACGGCGCGGGAGCGGATCGAGCTGCTGCTCGACAAGGGCTCGTTCGAGGAATTCGACATGTTCGTCGAGCACCGCTCCACCGAATTCGGCATGGAGAAGAACAAGATTCCCGGCGACGGCGTGGTCACCGGCTGGGGCACGGTCAACGGCCGCAAGACGTTTGTGTTCGCCAAGGACTTTACCGTGTTCGGCGGCTCGCTGTCCGAGACCCACGCGCTGAAGATCACAAAGCTGCAGGACATGGCGATGAAGGCGAGGGCGCCGATCATCGGCCTCTATGACGCCGGCGGCGCGCGCATCCAGGAGGGCGTGGCGGCGCTCGCGGGCTATTCCTACGTGTTCCGCCGCAACGTCATCGCCTCGGGCGTGATCCCGCAGATCTCCGTCATCATGGGCCCGTGCGCCGGCGGCGACGTCTATTCGCCCGCGATGACCGACTTCATCTTCATGGTGAAGAACACGAGCTACATGTTCGTCACCGGCCCCGACGTGGTGAAGACCGTCACCAACGAGGTGGTCACCGCCGAAGAACTCGGCGGCGCCTCGGTGCACGCCACGCGCTCCTCGATCGCCGACGGCGCGTTCGAGAACGACGTCGAGACGCTGCTGCAGATGCGCCGGCTGATCGACTTCCTGCCGTCCAACAACACCGACGGCGTGCCGGAATGGCCGAGCTTTGACGACATCGAGCGCGTCGACATGTCGCTCGATACGCTGATCCCCGACAATCCGAACAAGCCCTACGACATGAAGGAGTTGATCCAGAAGGTCGTGGACGAGGGCGACTTCTTCGAAATCTCCGAAACGTTTGCCAAGAACATCGTCACCGGCTTCGGCCGCATCGCCGGCCGCACGGTCGGCTTCGTCGCCAACCAGCCGATGGTGCTGGCCGGCGTGCTCGACTCCGACGCTTCACGCAAGGCCGCGCGCTTCGTCCGCTTCTGCGACGCCTTCAACATCCCGATCGTGACGTTCGTCGACGTGCCGGGCTTCCTGCCGGGCACCGCGCAGGAATACGGCGGCCTGATCAAGCACGGCGCGAAGCTGCTGTTCGCCTATTCGCAATGCACGGTGCCGCTCGTCACCGTCATCACCCGAAAAGCCTATGGCGGCGCCTTCGACGTCATGGCGTCCAAGGAAATCGGCGCCGACATGAACTACGCCTGGCCGACCGCGCAGATCGCGGTGATGGGCGCCAAGGGCGCGGTGGAAATCATCTTCCGCAGCGACATCGGCGACGCCGACAAGATCGCCGCGCGCACGAAGGAATACGAAGACCGCTTCCTGTCACCGTTCATCGCCGCCGAGCGCGGCTACATCGACGACGTCATCATGCCGCATTCGACAAGGCGGCGGATCGCGCGGGCGCTGGCGATGCTGAGGGACAAGAAGGTCGAGATGCCGGCGAAGAAGCACGACAATTTGCCGTTGTGAGGCGAATGCCGATACCCGCAGCATTTCTGTAAAATCGCCATGGCATCTACTATCCGAGTCGCTTATATTTTGCCCCATGACCGACGATTTAAAAAAGCTTCTTGAAGCTGCCAAGACTGCTAGGCCGACCCCGGAACACCGGGAGCAGCAGCGGCGAAGCTTCGTTTATGGGAACACTCATTTTGAGAATGAGCTGATCACGCGCGAAATGGTCGATCGGGAAGCGGAAAAGCTGGCCAAGGGTGAAAAATGACAGGTGATGAGCGTGAACGGCGGGATAGCCGTGCGCTCGAACCTGAATTGATTACCGACCCTCAGAAGAAAGCTGCTGCTGAGGCGCGAAACGGCTTTCGGCAGTATGATGCGGCAATCGGAGCAATCCATACCGCACTCGACCGCGGCTCATTCAAGCTCCGACCGTCGCTTATTCTAGGTCTCCAACGCGAAGCTTTGGCTGGCATCAGCTCGTACGCCGGCAACTATCGACCGGGCGGTGTTGCGATTGAAGGGAGCAAGCATGAACCAGTAGGTGCACATCTTGTTCCCGAATTGATTGAGGAGATGTGCGATTACGTCAATGATCATTGGAACGAGAGTACGCCGTTACACCTAGCAGCTTACATAATGTGGCGCTTGAACTGGATCCACCCATTCGCTGACGGCAATGGACGAACGTCGAGAATAATATCCTACGTTGTACTTTCCATTCGCGCCGGGGCAGTGCTCCCTGGCACACCTACGATTCCCGATCAAATTGTCGACAACCGAAGTCCCTATTTCGAGGCGCTAGATGCTGCCGATTCCGCTTACCGCGGTGGGAAGATCGATGTGTCGAAAATGGAAACTCTGTTGGCTGCATTGCTTGCGAAGCAATTGGCCGGATTTTATCAGGCTGCGGGTGGAAAGTTACCCGAGTAGCGCGTAACGCGCCATCTCTCGTGACGATAGTTGCGGCGGGTTATGTAGGAAGGTCGGGCCGCGCTACACGCGAGGCCAGCGACGCGGGGAAAACTAGCGTTGGCCTAAACGCAAATCTCGGGCGGCCCTATGCCGCCGAGCGCCTCGTCGCGCAGCGCGATGCGAGATTCAATCGTCGCAACAGATCGGTCCATCGGCTCGACGATCCGCATGCCCTGGCGTTGGCGGTTCGCCGCCTGGCGGGCATTTGCGCGTTGCTGTTTTGGGGCTTTCTGGTTGGCTGGGCGTCGGCGACTTCCGGCGGCTTGGCTTCCGCTTTGGTTTCTTGTGCGGGCTTGCCGGCCATGGCCACGGTCGTTGCTGGAGCAAACAAGACTGGTGCGATCAGCGCATTGGCCGTGCGCGGCGACGGCGATGTGCCGGCTTCGACGAACCAGCGTGCTGGCGTCTCGGCTTTGACAGCCGGCGTTGCAGCCGGTCTCGGCGGCACGTCATCGAGCATCACAACCGGGACATCAGGCTCGGCCGCTTTCACGCTCGCTGCGAAGACGGGCTGCGGCGTCTCTATTTGGGTCGTCGGCGCCGGCGTGGTCGTCTCAGCCGTGGCCGCCGGCCCGAATGAGTCGGCGGTAAACGACAGCGTGACGCCGGTTGCGAACAACAACGCCAGTGCCAGCCATATGACGGTTTGCTTCATTGCCGCTTCCCCGAAGCAATCGAATAAAAAAATCGGCCGTATCCCCGAACCCGGGATCGCGGCGCATCACAGCTTCAAAATCAATTCGGGCCGGTTAGAGGCGGACTGATGGCGCTGGCGGGTCGACCTTGGGGCAAGCATCTTGCGGTTGCGAACATGAGGAGGGTGGTAGAGCGTGCACCACCCATCCTGTGAAGCTCACTTCGCTTCCAACAGCGGCACGAAGTCGTATTCGCCGACGCCCTGCAGCACCAGGAAGGTGAGCGACTTCTCGCCGCCGTTCACCACCAGATGCGGCCGCCTGGGCCTGACGGCATAGACTTCGCCGGGCCTCAAATTCACTTCCTCTTTCGGGTCCTGCAGGAACAGCCGCATCTGGCCGTCCAGAACGTAGAACGTGTCCGAGACATGGGTGTGGGTGTGCCACGGCACCTTCTGGGTCGCGGAGAGCTGCAACTCGGTGATGCGGAAGCCCGGGCGCGCGGCGTGATGCGCGCGGCGCTCGACCTCATAGAGCGAACTGGCGTCCTTGACTGGCTGCGGCTGGTTCATGACGGCCTCCCTTGGATCATCCGCCCCCATCCCTCACCGACGATGATAGCCGCGCTCCGCGATTGGCGAAACGGTCAGGGGAGGGGCGCATGGCAGGTTCGCGTCGGATGGGTGGAGCGAAAGCGACTTGTCCGCCGTAGCTCAACGAGCGAAGGCGGAAGCGGACTACGGACCGGCGCTGGTCTTGTCCTGCAATTCTTCCTTCTTCCGCTGCTCGCCTTCGCGCAGGCGCTGCGCGATCGAGGTTCGTCGCCCGATCAGCGCGGCTTCATCGGCGAGACGCTGCGCGAGATCGGCGTGATACTGCGTTACGACATCGAGCATGGCTTCCCGGGCGAGCTTGCGATGATGCTCGGCCAGGAAGCGGTGCATGTCGGCAAACTGTTCGTCGTCCATCGTCCTCATGCCTCGGAAATCCCGCCCAAATATAGTGCAACCTGTTGATCTTCCGTCAGCTTTCGACCCCCTTGGTTACCAGCCAAGCGTGGCGCCGGGATGGCGCTGGCAGGCCGCCCGTAAGGCGGTATCGGCCGCCGGCCCGTTAACCACCTGTTAACCATGCGGGCCTAGCCTGCAGTCATTGCCAGTGTAATTAGCGGGTTACCGCCGGTTGGTTCGAGGAGAACGGCCGATGTGCGTTGAGATTCTGACCTACGGCGCCCTTGGCGCCCGCTTGAACATTTCGCCGGCGGCGGCCCGTTCGCTTGCCAGACGGCTCGGCTTGCCACGCTCGCGGTCGGAGGACGGCAAGGCGCTGGTGAGCGTCGACCTCACTCAAATCAGGCACACGCCGCAACCGCCCGGCCGTCGCCAGTCCGGCGAGGTCGCCGGGCTGACGTCTCAGATCGCAGCATTGCGGGTGGACAACCTGCAGCTCGAAGCCATCTCCGCCGGTCACCGCGCCGATTTCGAGCACGAACGCGAACGTGCCGATCGGCTGATGGCCGACTTGCTGCAGGCGAAATCCGACTTCACGACCGCCAGGGAGATGGTGGCGCGGCTCGAAGGCGAGATCGCCTTCCTGCGCGCCCGCGCCCGCACTGATAGTTCGATCGAAAATACGGAACGGCGGCTGGGGCAACTCGCCGCGACGCTGGTGGAATCAGACCGCAAGGCGGCGCGTAGGTAGCTTTCCCAGTATTCTCAATCCGCCATGCGGCGGAGCAATCGTGGGGCAACGATGACTGACATCACCGGCATTCGGGAATTGAAGGCGCGCATCGTCGTCTGCGGGGTCGGCGGCGCCGGCGGCAATGCCGTCAACAACATGATCGAGGCCGGGCTCGAGGGCGTCGAGTTCCTCGTTGCCAATACCGATGCCCAGGCGCTGACCAGTTCGAAAGCCGACCGCATCATCCAGATGGGCGTGCAGGTGACCGGCGGCCTCGGCGCCGGCGCGCAGCCGGATATCGGCCGCGCGGCGGCGGAAGAGGCCATCGAGGTGGTCCGCGATCAATTGGCCGGCGCCCACATGGCGTTCATCACCGCCGGCATGGGCGGCGGCACCGGCACCGGTGCGGCCCCCATCATCGCCAGGGCGGCGCGCGAGCTCGGCATCCTCACCATCGGTGTCGTCACAAAACCGTTCCAGTTCGAAGGTCAGCGCCGCATGCGCTATGCCGAAGCCGGCATCGCGGAACTGCTGAAGGAAGTCGACACGCTTCTGATCATCCCGAACCAGAACCTGTTCCGGGTCGCCAACGAGAAGACCTCGTTCGCGGACGCCTTCGCCATGGCCGACCAGGTGCTCTATTCGGGCGTGGCCTGCATCTCCGACCTCATCGTCAAGGAAGGCCTGATCAATCTCGATTTCGCCGACGTCCTCTCGGTGATGCGCGAGAAGGGCAAGGCCATGATGGGCAGGGGCGAGGCTTCCGGCCCGAAGCGCGTGCTCAACGCCGCGGTGGCCGCGATTTCCAATCCGCTGATCGAGGATCCCTCGATCAAGCGCGCCAGCGGCCTGATCGTCTCCATCACCGGCGGCAGGGACTTGACGCTGTTCGAGGTCGACGAAGCCGCGACCCGGATCCGCGACGAGGCCGATCCGGACGCCAACATCATCGTCGGCGCCACCTTCGATGCCAGCCTCGACGGCGTGGTCCGCGTCTCCGTCGTCGCGACCGGCATCGACAATCTCGGCTGCCGCACGCGAGAAGCAGCCGGCGGAAAGTTCGCTGACGGACCTTGCCGGCCGGCTCAGCAATGATCGGCGCCGCGTTCCCGACCGCGCACCGCCGCAGCAATATGCCAGTGCGCCGTCGCTGATCCCTGCGGCGCGGCAGGCGAGACCGGTCGCGGACCACGCGCGCACCGTGGCGCCGCAGCGCCTCGATCCGTTCGGCCGCGCCGCGCCGGTCCGCAACCCGGCCGAGGAAAAGGTGCTCGACGTCCCGGTATTCCTGAACCGCAGGGCCAACTGAGCGGTCGATCGAGATCGGCCGCGCATATTCGCCCGCGCGAAGAGTACAGTTGCAGAAGCGTTAACTGCACGCTTAAGGAGTTGTCGCCGGCGTGCACGAATTTTGATCGATGCGCCAATCTGTCCCGCCTTTGCAGGTAGCAGTCGCCGGGCAATGCGCTACGCTCCCTGAAAAACAGGGAGAGAATCATGTCCAAGGGAATCATCAAGGCAATCAATCGCCGTCACTTCATTGCGGCCGGTTCGGCGGCCGCCGCAACGCCGTTCCTGTTGCGCGGGGCCTCGGCGCAAGGCGCGTGGCCGTCGCGCAATATAAGGATGGTCTGCAGCTATCCGGCCGGCGGGCAGACCGATCTGCTGGCGCGCGCGTTCGGCGATTACATCGGCAAGCAGATCGGCCAGACCGTCGTCGTTGAAAACAAGGCCGGCGCCTCCGGCTCGATCGGTGCGGCGGAAGTCGCGCGCGCGGCGCCCGACGGTCACACCATGCTGTGCTCGATCTCGACCACCTATGTGATGAACCGGGTCATGATCGAAGAATCCCGGCTACGACATGGACAAGGACCTGGCGCTGGTCAGCGTCATTCCCGGCGCGGGGCTGCTGTTGGTGGCCAACAAGCAGTCCGGCATCAAGTCGCTGGACGATTTCGTCGCCTTCTCGCGCAAGAAGGGCCAGGTGAATTTCGGCACCTACAGCGCGGGCTCGTCGCCGCACATGACGATCAACGAACTCAACAAGCAGTACGGGCTCAAGATCGAGCCGATTCATTACCGCGGCGAGGCGCCGATGTGGACGGGGGTGTTGGACGGCACGCTCGATGTGGCGATGGGCAGCTACACCGGCGCGCAGGCGGTGCTGCAAAGCAATCACGGCACGGTGTTCGCGGTGCATTCCAAAAAGGTCGATGCGATTCCCGAGATCAAGACGCTGCCCGAACAGGGGGCGACCTCGAAGTTTTTCACCATTAGCGGTTTCTCCGGCTGGGCGATGCCGAAAGCGACACCACAGCCGATCGTCGACCGGCTGTCCGAAATTTTCGTCGCCGCCAACAATGACCCGAAGGTGAAGGAAGTTCTCGCCACCTTCGCGCTGGAGCCGGCCATCGGTCACAAGGAAAGCGTCGCGCTCTATCAGCGCGAATTGCCGACCTGGATCGAGAGCGGGCAGGCGCTCGGCCTGGAGCCGGCCTAGCGCAAAGACGCACCCGGCGGGTAGGGTGGGTTTACGCTTACGCTAACCCACCCTACGAAACCGCGCTTGGTGCCCGATCTTGAATTCGACGGCTGAGGACGACACGACCGACGACATCTCGCTCATCGAGGAGCGGCTCGAGAGGCTCGCCGAAGTCGCGGAGCGGTGCCGGAAGATCATTCTGGTTTCCAAGGCGGCGATTGCCGGCGGATTTGCATTGCTGCTCGTGACCATGCTCGGCCTGTTCGGCGCCAGTCAGACCATCGCCCTCGGCTCGATCGCCGCGGTGCTGGGCGGCATCGTGTCGCTCGGCTCGAACGTCAGCACGTTGCGGCAGACCACGGACGCGATCAGCGCCGCCGAGGCGCTGCGTTCGGATCTGATCGGCCGGATCGATCTTCAGCGTGGTTGCGCGATGCGCCCTTGAAACTGATGTAAGGTGGCTCCCAGTAAGGCCCGCATGAGCGAGGTCGCCCGATGAAGAAGTCTCTGTTGCTGCTGTCGGCGCTGCTCGCCGCCTTCGCCGCCACTCCCGCGCTGGCCGACGAGACGCGTCACCGATCGGCGGTTCGCGTGCGGTGCTGATCAAGCCCAGTGCGCCGCGCGGCAGCGTCATCTTGCTGCCGGGCGGGGACGGCGCCATCCGGGCCGGGCGATAACGGCGATATCAACGGCCTGCGCGGCAACCAACTCGTTCGGACGCGGCATGCCTATGCGGCGCGGGGGCTCGCGGTGCTGGTCGCCGATGCCGGGACCGACCTGAAGAGCGCCGTCGACTACATGGCGGCGATCAAGCGGCCGGTGATCGTGGTCGGCACCAGCCGCGGAACGCTGCGCGCGGCGGAAGGCATCGCGCGCGGCGCGCGGCCCGACGCGCTGGTGCTCACCTCGGGTTTCCTCAGCGCCGACTCCGGCAGCGGCAGCAACGTGATGTCGATCCTGGGCTCGCCGGCGGCGCTGCCGCGCACGCTTGTCATCCATCATCGCCAGGACGGCTGCAAGGCCACGTTGCCGGCCGGTGTCGATCCCTTCATCAAATGGTCGGCCGGGCGCGCGCGGGTCAGCTGGCTGACCGGCGGCGTGGAGCAGGGCGATCCGTGTCAGGCCGGCGGCCATCACGGTTTTGCTGGTCTCGACGGGCAGGTCGTGGCGCTCGCGGCGGGGTTTCGCTGAGACGCCAAGTCGCATTGCGTAGGATGGGTTGAGCTCTTCGCGAAACCCATCAATCCCGGTCGCTGAAGCATGATGGGTTTCGCGAAGAGCTCAACCCATCCTACAGTGCCCTCACTTCATCCCCGTGCAACTCGCATAGAACGTCGTCGTCGCCGGCCAATCCGAAAACATGCCGCGGACGCCGACCTGTTTCGCCAGCACGTCGAGCACCGTCAGCGTATCGCCGTCGCGATCGACGGCCGCTTTGATCGATTTGTGATAGAAGCCGCCGCCCTTGTGCAGCGGGCCGTCGCGCTCGAGCGACCAGCCGATCAAATCGAGGCCTGCGGCCTTTGCGGCCTTGGCGTATTCGGAAGGGACGATTTCCTTGTTGTCGTTCAGCGTCAGCATGGTCCAGATCGGCGGGCCGAGGATCGCGACGCCTTGCGCCTTCAATTCCGCCATCGAGGGCTTCCAGGTTTCGGGCTTGTTGGGATCGAGACCCTGCTTCTCGTAGCGCTCTTCGAGATAGACCGCCTGTTTGGCGAATTCCGGCTCGGTCTTCACCCAATAGAGCACGTCGGCGAGATTAAAGCTTTGCGCGAACACGTCTGAGGGCGGAATGCCGGCCTTCTTGTAGGCGTCGAGCATCTGGCTCGCGTATTTCTCCTGGCTGTAGTCGCCGTCGAACGGCATCGGCACTTCGGGCGACTTTCAGCTCCGGCGTGAATTTGGCGCCGAGACTTTTGATCAGCGCGATGCTCTCGTCATGCGTCATCAGCGTGCCGGAATTGGCGTAGAGATCGGTGCGCCAGCGCGGCGTGCCGTTCTGGTATTCCTCCGGCGTCTTTGCATCTGCGTTGAAGCCGTCCATCTTGGCCGCGAGCCGGCGGAATTCGGCCAGCGTGATGTCGGACGTGCAGCACTTGGCCGACGCTTTTTTGCCGGTCGCGGTATCGGCCGGGCTGAACGACTTGCGAACATTTCGCGGCAAGCTCCGGCACCGTCAAGATGTTGGTCGTGGTGTGCAGGTCGCATTGCGAGTGCCGGCAGACCAGTTCGCGGTCTTTTGTGAACGTGACGTCGCATTCGATGACGCCGGCGCCCATGCGGGCCGCCGCGACGTATGATTCCCTGGTGTGCTCGGGGAATTCCAGCGCGGCGCCGCGGTGGCCGATGGAAAAGTCGGTCTTGCGAAACGGCCCGGTGCACTGGCTGAGCTGCTGCTTCAGCGGCCCGTCCTTCATCTTGTCGACCAGATAGAACGGCCGCGGCCCGACTTGCGGTTCGCGCGGCATGGCAATGTCCTGCGCCATGGCGGGCATGGTCGCGGTCAGGAAGCAGAGCGCGGCGAGCAGGGCGGAGCGATGGCGAGACAGGCATGGGGGCACCTCGGAAAAACGCGTTGCGCGCGGCCTTGATATCACGGAGCATGTGACAGTTCGAATGGTATGTAGTGCGTAGGGTGGGCAAAGGCGCACTTGCGCCGTGCCCACCATTTCTCACACCGTCGTTGATGCATGGTGGGCACGCTGCGCTTTGCCCACCCTACAAGAAACAATTTCAGGGAGAGAAACATGCCAGCAGCCGTCTTCGTCGTCCGCGCCACCGTCACCGATCCCGCCAAGCGCGAGGCGTTCGGCGTCTGGTATTCGCGCGAACATCTGCCCGATGCGATGAAATCGTTCGGCGCCGTGAAGGCATGGCGCTACTGGAGCGACACCGATCCGTCGCTGCACCACGCGATGTACCAGTTTACCGACAAGGCCGCGCTCGATCGCGCGACCGGTGGGCCGGAGATGAAGCGTCTGGTCGACGACTTCAACCGCGACTGGCCGGACGTGACGCGGACGCGCGAGGTGCTGGTGCTGGCGGAGGAACTCGCGGCGTAACGCGTCGCGTGCTGAGCTCCAACCGATCGCGGCTTGCGGAAATAATTTTCGATCGGCGTCGTGCGCGACCAAGCTGAACGCGCAGTTCATCGCGCATTCATCTCGTCAACTCGAAACTCTCTTTCTCGCAATACAGCAGACGGAGGAGGAGATGTGATGGAACGCCGCCATTTTCTGAAACTCGCCTTTGGCTTCGCCGCGGGCGGCATCGCGCTTGCAGCGAGCGCGCAGGCCGCGCCGCTGATGCCGGCGCCGCTCGCCGACGATGCCAAACTGCCGGTCAATCCGGATGCCCAACCCGCCGTTACGACGGGCGAGGAGGCCGATCGCCTCACGCCGGAAGAAGTGCGCTGGGGCCGCGGCCGTCATCGCGGCTGGGGACGAAGGCGCTGGGGCTTTCGTCGCCGGCACTGGGGTTGGCGCCGCCGCCGCTTTCGTCGCCGGCATTGGGGCTGGCATCGCCGCCGTCGCTGGCGCCGCCGCTACTGGCGCCGTCGTTACTGGTGAGAATTTTGCAGTGACGGTTTAGACGAGCAATAAAAAAGCCCCGTGTGAGCGGGGCTTTTGTTTGTGCTTTGAAAAAATATCAATAAACGCGGCAACGCCCATAACGCCACACGGTGCCGTAGGGGCACACGCGGCCGGGACGCACGACGACGACAGGAGCCGGCGACGACGACCGGGACCGGACGAACCACGACCGCCCGGCGATTGGGTTGGCAACCGCCATAGGGGCCACGATGCCAGCCGGGACCGCATCCGCCGGCCGCTTCCGCCGCGCTGAAGCTGGCAACGGTGCCCAGGGCCAAAATTGCTGCGAAAAGATACTTCATGTTGTCTCCCGTTTTCAGCCGCAGGCGCGGCGCGGTTCCGAACCTATTCACGACAGCTGAATGGAACATGAATGTCGTGATTTGTCGTGGAGCTACGGCCGAGAGGCAGAAGCATCGACCGGATTAGTCTGCGCTTCCATCGGATTGGTTCACGGATTTCGTTCAAGCCGGCTGGCTTCCGAACAGCGTGGCAAAACGCTTTTCGCCGGTGCGGGTGAAATTGACGACGCGGCTGCCCGGGGCGGGGTCGCGCGCCGCCCAGTTCAATTCGGTGAAGCGGCTCATCACGGCAGCGCCCAGCGTGCCGGCAAGGTGGTGGCGGCGTTCGCTCCAGTCGAGGCAGGCCTTGCAGACCGGTCGCCGCGGATGCGCCAGCGCCTCCGTGTCGATCTGCAGCGCCTCGGCCATGAAGCGCCGGCCCTCGCCGGTGAGTTCGATCGACTGCTTGGTCTGCCGGACCAGCCGCTGCGTGCGCAGGCTGTCGAGCATCTGCACGCCGAGATCGCCGGCGAGATGGTCGTAGCAGATCCGCGCCCGCCGCAGCGCCGGCTCCTTCGGCCCGGTGCGGACGCGGGTGTGGCCGGCGCGCTCGGCCAGGCCCGCAAGGCCTTCGAGAACATGCGCGACGTCGGCGCCGGTGAGGCGATAGTAACGGTGGCGGCCCTGCTTTTCAGGCTCGATCAGCCCGCCGGCCTCGAGCTTCGCCAGATGCGAACTCGCGGTCTGCGGCGTGATGCCGGCCTGCTGCGCCAGTTCGCTCGCGGTCAGCGCGCGGCCGGTCATCAGCGCGGTCAGCATGTTGGCGCGCGCGGGATCGCCGACCAGCGAAGCGACCACGGCGATATCGGGACCTGCTTTCATAGTTCGATGATAGACGAAGCATTGACGACAGACAAGCAGGTATTCTCGCGGCTGAAAATACCGGAGATCAACAATGACCATCACCGTTTTCATCCGCTACCAGCTCGATCCGTTCAAGCGCGCCGAGTTCGAGCAGTATTCGAAAAACTGGCTCACCATCATCCCGAAATGCGGCGGCGACCTGATCGGCTACTGGATGCCGCATGAGGGCACCAACAACATCGCGTTTGCGCTGATCTCGTTCGAGAGTCCTCGCCGCCTATGAAAGCTATCGCGCGCGGCTGCGCGCCGACGGCGAAGGCATGGCCAACTTCAAGTTCGCCGAGGAGAACAGGTTCATCCTCGCCGAAGAGCGCACGTTCCTGCGCAAGGTCGTGGCGTGAGGCGTCTGGCGCAATCGACGCCGCGTCACTATGTTCGCGGCGCCAACAAACATCGAGGGGAGCGACCATGCTGACACTTGCTGACAAACGCGCCGCATTCAAAAAATTGCACGAGAGCGGCTGCTTCATCATTCCAAACCCCTTCGATGTCGGCAGCGCGGTAGCCTTGCAGCATCTCGGCTTCAAGGCGCTGGCGTCCACCAGCGCGGGCTTTGCCTGGACGCTGGCCAAGCCCGACAACCGCGTCACCGTCGATGACGTCTGCACGCATCTGGCCGTGATCTGCGCGGCCGTCGACATTCCCGTCAATGCCGACTTCGAGGACGGCTTTGCGCACGAGCCGGACAAGGTCGGCGTCAATGTCGCGCGCGCCGTGAAGGCCGGCGTCGTCCGGCCTGTCGATCGAGGATTATACCGGCGACAACGCAAAGCCGCTGTTCGATCGCGCGCTGGCTGTCGACCGCATCCGCGCGGCCCGCAAGGCGATCGATGCCGACAACAGCGGCGTGCTGCTCACCGGCCGCTGCGAAGCGTTCTTGCGCGGGCAGAAGGATCTGAAGCTCGTGATCGACCGGCTCACGGCCTACGCCGAAGCCGGCGCCGACTGTCTCTACGCGCCGGGCATATCGACGGCGGAGGAGATTTCGGCGGTCGTGAAGGCGGTCGCGCCAAGACCCGTCAACCTGCTGGTCGGCGCGGCCGGTCCGTCGCTGAAGGTCGCCGGCGATCTCGGCGTGCGCCGGATCAGCGTCGGCGGCGCGCTGGCGCGGATGGCGTGGACCGGCTTCATGAAGGCATCAAAGGAGATGGCGGAGCAGGGCACGTTCACGGAATTCGCCAACGGCTATCCCGGCGGCGAGCTCAACAAGATGTTCAGCTAAAGCATTGGTACCGGCGAGCGCTCTGGCCTAGCGCTTCGGCTTTGGCAGCACCATCCTGCCCTGTGAAGCAATGCCACCCCACTTGGCGGACCAAGCGACTTCCGAGGCGGAGGGTTGCTCGGCGTCTTTCGGACCTCGAGCACCCTGCAGCGCAAACAGGGCGCCTTGGGGATCGGCACATCGCGCGATCCAGCAACCATCTGTCAATTCGATCGGACCCTGGAGGATCCGGCCTCCGCCATCATTGACGCGCTTGGCGGCCGTGCCGATGTCGTCGACATTGAAGTAATAGAGCCAAGACGGCTGCGGTACGCTCGGAAGCTTGGTGAGCATGCCACCGATCGTCTGCCCGGCCGCTGAAAACAATTGATAGGGGTCTGCGGGATCGGTATCGCCGTCGGCTTTCTGCCAGCCAAAAAGCTCGCCGTAGAAATCAAAGATCTTGTTGCGGTCTTCAGCCAGCAACTCGTGCCAGCCCACGCGCCCCGACTCGTCCAGCCCGCCGGATTGGCGTTGGCCGTACGTCAGCCCGCTGACCAGCGCAAAAGTCGCCTTTTGCGGATCGGCGACCACTGAAACCCGGCCGATATTGCTGTCCGTTGGCGGCAGCAGGACAGCGCCTCCACGACGCCTGATCTGTGTGGCCGTCGCATCCATATCATCGACTGCGACGTATCCGACCCATCTCGGAGTTGCCCCCAATCGCCGTCCCTCTTCCGGGAGCTCCATAAGCCCGCCTACCGGAACGTCGCCGGCAGTAAGCACCGTGTAGGCCAGTTCCGGAGTCGACGCATCCGTCGCACCCCAGCCGACGACCTTGCCGTAAAAGTCGCTTGCGGCGGCGACGTCCGTGGTCAGCAGCTCATACCAGGCGAAGCTTGCGGGTTGATCGACCAAGCAATTCTCCGTTCAGGGCCTAGGGCCGGGGACGATTGCGCACTGCACCAAGTCGCATGCGCTGCGATCTGCGCCACGGCCAAGGACCGTCGCTGCATTGGACGAAAATGTGGCGACAACGTTCATGAAGATGAATGCAATCTGCCCGGCGCCATTTCATTTTCGTGTGCGCATGAATCTTGCCTACCTTATTCCGTCCGCGTAGGATCGCTCCTACGGAGATCCTTCTTGTAACATGTTGGAGGATGCGACCATGCCTCGGGTGAAGCAAGCTTCGAAAAAGAAGCGCGTAACCAGAACCGCAGTACCGGCGCTGGGCGCCGCAGGACTAACCTTTTCGCTAGCAGGAAGTGCATATGCAGCGGCCGTACCCACGGCCGATGTTCAACGGCCGAATTTCGCACCTGGCATGATGGTTACGCTCGGTGAAGAGGAAATTGCCGACGTCAGCCTCGCTACCTTCCGTCTCTTCGACGACGAAGAAAATCTCCTTAGCGGCGTGCTGCTAGCCCGTGGCTGCGGCAGATGCGGTGGCTGCCGCGGATGCGGTGGTGGCTTCCGCGGATGCGGTGGTTGTCGCGGCTGCGCAGGATGCAGAGCCTGCCGATGCGGCGTCGGCTGTGGCGGCTGTGGTGGTGGCTGCGGCGTTGGTTGGATAGGCGTGCCCGGCATAGGCGTAGGCATAGGATGTTCAGGTTGCTGTGCGTCCTGGGGCCGGTGCCGCTGGTGCTAGGCAACGACGCTTGCTGATTGTGTACCGACAAGCCACGATTTCATTGGCCGGGCTCGCGATCGACCCGGCCAATTTCTTGTTTCATTGCACCGAGCGCCTCTCGTGATCTGAACAGGCAACAGGATCCGCGTGCTGACCCCATGACAGCCAATCGCAAGAGCCTCGCAGCGAACAAGACCCGCAAGGACATCCTGAGATTCGCGCCGAACTTCACCGCCTATGTACTTCCTCCCGATGTGGTCTGCCTCTATTCGGAGGATCGCAAGTTCTTCCTGCACGGCGAGCTCTATTGTGCGGTGGCCACGGCGATCGGCAAAAATGGAAGAGCCGCACCGGAGATCGTTCGCCAGCTTTCGAAGAGCTTTCCGGTCGACAAGATAGAGGAGGCGATCAAGCGGCTGCTGGAGCGCCGATACGTCGTCAAGGGAATATCGCACGCATTCGATGGCGCTGTCGCTGGATATTGGGCGAGCCTCGGCCTGCCTCCCGAGATCGCGGAACAAAATCTCCGCAATTGCCCCGTGCGGGTCGAGGCGATCGATGTCAAAGGCGGCAAAGAACTTGCCGCGGCCTTGAGCAAACTCGGCGTTCAGATCGCCAAGCGCTCGCCCAAGCTCACGATCACGTTGGTGAACGACTATCTCGACCGGCGGCTGGCCGAGATGAACCAGGAACGCGTGGCCGACAAGACGCCCTGGCTGCTGGTGCAGCCGTCCGGCGTGTTTCCGCTGGTGGGGCCCGTGTTCAAACCGGGCGAGAGCGCCTGCTGGAATTGTCTGTTCGATCGCATGATCCGCAACCGCGAGATCAAGGGGTTTCTCGACCGCGGAGCGGCGCAGGCGGTCGCCGTATCGCCGCTGGTCAACGACACGCGTTGGACACAGCCGCATTTCACTTCGCTGCCGTCGAAATCGCGAAAGCGATTGCCTCAGGCTTTCGCACCGATCTGCGCGATCATATTGCGAGCCTCGATCTGACGGGCGCGGTGATCGCCAAGCACTTTGTCGCGCGGCGCCCGCAATGTCAGACCTGCGGGAGCAAGAAACTGCAAAGTCCACGCCGGGCGGCGACGCCGATCGAGATCGCCGAAGGCAGCAAGCTCATCATGACCAGCGGTGGATATCGCACCGTGACTTCCGGGGCCACCGTGGCGCGCTTCCGCAAGCACGTGAGCCCGCTGACCGGCGTGGTGACGCGGCTCGAGCGGATCGACGTCGATCTGCCGATGAACACCAATTTTTTCGCCTACCACAATTTCTCCGGGCCGGCCCAAAGCGTCGATCAGCTCAGGTCCGGACTGAGCGGCGGCAGCTTCGGCAAGGGCTCCACGGCCGAGCAGGGCGAGGCCAGCGCGCTGATGGAGGCGATCGAGCGCTATTCGGGCATTTTCCAGGGTGACGAGATCAGGACGGCGCGTCGCTTTACCGATTTCGATCCCGGCGATGCCATTCACCCCAATGACGTCCAGCTTTTCAGCGAAGCGCAGTTTCAAGGCAGGTTTGCCGAGCAGCCGGACGATTCACATCCGGTTCCCGAGCCGCTCGATCCCTCGACCAGGACCGAGTGGTCGCCGGTCTGGTCGTTGCGCGACAAGCGTTTCAAATATCTTCCGACCGGTCTGCTCTACTTCTTCTATGGCGGCTTCCATACCGACTCCAACGGTTGCGCGGCCGGCAACACCCGCGAGGAAGCCATCGTTCAGGGCTTCCTCGAACTGATCGAGCGCGATGCCTATGCGATCTGGTGGTACAACCGGCTGCAGCGCGCCGAGCTCGACCTCAAGCAATTCGACGATTCCTACATCCGGGATCTGCAAACCCAGTTTGCGGATGCCGGGCGCCGGCTGTGGGTGCTCGATATCACCAGCGATCTCGGCGTTCCCACTTACGTGGCGATCATGCACTGGATGCAGAACGGCCACGAGAATATCGAGTTCGGTTCCGGCGCGCATTTCGATCGCCGCATCGCCCTGCTGCGTTCGCTCACCGAACTGACCCAGTTCATGTCGATCGGCATGATGGGCGGCGGCAGCGGCGAGAAGCCGTCGCTTGACGGTGTCAATCCGCTGCGCCTGGAAGATTATCCGTTCCTGATCCCGAGCGACAATCCGATCGTTCCGCCGGCTCCAGACCTCAAGGTTCACGACAACACGCGCGATCAGGTCAATGCCTGTGTCGAGATCGCGACCCAGGCGGGTTACGATTTCCTCGTGCTCGACCAGACGCGGCCCGACGTTGAGGTCCCGGTCGTTCGCGTGCTCGTTCCAGGCTTGCGGCATTTCTATCGCCGCTTCGCACCGGGCCGGCTTTACGATGTTCCCGTGAGGCTTGGATTGCTGGATCGCCCGCGGCTGGAAAGCGAACTCACGCCGTTCCTGCCGCACACCTGAAAGGCAGATCTTTTGGAAGGCAGCTTCTTTGAAAGGCAGCTCTTTCGTGCGCGCTCCCCGGAAAAAGCCGACCAGGAAGATCGCGCCCGTCATCGCCGCCCGATTGAACGGTCATTTCTCCCTGCAGATGCAGGCGGACGGGAGCATCGCCGCCTTCGTGGACGGCTATTCCGTCAATCTGGGACAATTGAGCACGGCCGCGATGGACCGCGCGCGAAATCTGACCGACGGCCTGCCGCTCGCATCCTTTGCCGGCAAGAGCGCCATCGCGAGGGAAGTCGACGTCCTGGTGCATCGACTGGCGCGGAACGGACTGCTCGAATATCGCCTCTCTTCCCCGCACGACGGGAAGGACCTCGTGGTCATCGAGCCCCAGGTCCCTGAGTACTGGCCGCAACGCGCAAGGCTCGGCGAGGGTGACACCGTCGTGTTGTCGCGCTTTGCCAATCTGCGCCGGCGCGGCAACGAGATGGTACTGGAATCGCCGCGCGCGGGCGCGCTGTTTCGAATTAGCGATCCCGCCATTGCCGCCACGCTCGCTGCGCTGTCGCGGCCTCAGAAGATCAGCAGGCTTCGCCGCCACGCGGCCGCCTTCAGTCTCGATCTGCTCGAACTGCTGCTGGACAGCCAGTTCCTGCTCAAGCTCGATGCGAACAGCGGCGACGGCCTTCGGGTGGATGAAGGCGACGGCAATCTCGTTCTCTGGGATGTCCATGATCTCGTGTTTCACACGCGGAGCACCGAAGGCCGACATGCCAACCCGGTTGGCAGCACCTTCGCCTATGCAGGCGTCGTTTCACCGCTGCCTGCGGTGCGTCCGCCGTGGCCCGGCAAGAAGATCGACCTACGGAAATTGCCTGCTTCGGATCCGATCTCGCCCTTCGCAAGGCTGTTGCGCGAACGCCATTCAGTCCGGGATTTCGATGACGAGCATCCGGTCACGCTCGCGGAACTCGCGCGCTTTCTCGACACCACCGCCCGCGTCCTGTCGGAGTGGAAGAGCGACGCGAATTTCGCAGGCAGTCCTGAGATCACCTACAGCACAAGACCCTATCCATCGGCCGGCAGCGCGTATGAACTGGAATTGTACCTGGCGGTGTCGAACTGCGAGGGGCTTGCACGCGGACTTTACCATTACGACGCGGGCGGCCACGCGCTGGTGGCGATAGGGGTCTCCGCACAGCAGCTCCAGGCGCTTTCGGCGGCAGCCGAGTTTGCCATGGACGCGTCAGGTCCGCCGCAGGTCCTGATCACGATCGCCGCGCGCTTTGGGCGGATCTCCTGGAAATACAGCTCGATCGCATACTCGCTGATCCTGAAGGATGTCGGCAGCCTGATCCAGACGTTCTACCTGGCGGCGACCGACATGGGCCTTGGTGGCTGTGCCATCGGCACTGGCAATATCGATCTGTTTGCAAAAATGACGGGGCTCGAATTCCATGTCGAGGGTCCGGTCGGTCAATTCGCGCTCGGACGCGGCAAGAAGCCGGAGGCGCCACGCTAGAGCACGATGATGGCTGGACCAGTACGCGCGTCCAGTTCGGAAAATGCGGTTGGCCACAGTTCCCCAACATATGTTCGTCCGCGTATTACCTTGCTTCTGCACGCATCGGCCGCGGTGTCGGCTGAATGACGCCACGAATGAAGACGATCGGTTGCGACCATCAGCCACGTTGACAGGGAGAAAAGCCAGCCATGGCCAGCCATTCTCATCACCATCGTCACCACGATCAATCGTCCCCGGTTATTACTCCAGATCCTCCGGCCAACCCCACACCGCCGACCGATCCGACATCCCCCGCCGATCCAACATCCCCCGCTGACCCAACGCCGCCAGCATCTTCTGCACCGGCCTTCTCTGATCTCGGCCTGACGTTCAATGACGCGGGTCGCGCCCTGCTGGGCGGTTTGTGGCAAAACGTGGTCGAGGAAGGCGGCCAGGGATTGGGCAGTGTATTCAAATACACCGGCGATCTCACCAACGTCCAAACCGGCCTTCAGGCCGAGGTCGCCGCCGGGCAGTTCACCGGCGATACGCTGACCCACGTCAACACGATACTGGCCGACATTACCACCGCGATCTCGGCGGCCAACGCTTCGGTGAGCGGCGGCGGAGCGTTCGGCAGCGTCGCGGCGGCGGAATCGGCGTTACGCACCAGCCATCTCGACATTCTCGACATCGTTCACAACGATGCCAGTCTCGCCGCGCTGGCGACGCAGGACGGTGCGAGCGGATTTCTCGCCGCGCCCGTGGGCTTTGCGGACGGCGTCACGGCAGAAACCGCGCCGCACGCCAACCTCGCCGAAATCGGCGTCATCTTCAACGACGTGGCGAGCCAGATCCTCGGCGGCGTCAATGCCGACAATGCGGCCAGGATCAGCAGCGACGTCAACACGATGATCACGGACATGCAGGCCTTGATGACCGCCAACCCGCTGCTGTTCGGCGGGCTGACCGGCGTTCACGCGGAAGCAATCGTGCGGCAACTCGAGCTCGAAAACACCTACATCGCCCAGGCCGGGATAAACCCCGACGCGGGAAGGGGCAGCAACGACAACCTTCTCGACATTATCGACATCGTCCAGGGCGACACCAATCTGGCCAACATGGCCAGCCAGGGCGGCGTGTCGGGCTTTACGCCGTTCGGCGACTCCCTGAACCCGACGCCAAAATATCTCGACAACGATGCGCAGACCAATTTCTGGGCGAACTTCATCGCGCAGTCGAACTCGCTTGGGACAGCAGGCGATTGCGGCCGTCACCGCGCATGATGCGGCGGCGACCGCTGCCGTGATCGCCGACCTGCACACCTTCCAGACCGACGTCACCAATTTCGACGCCGCGCAGGGCGGCATCTTCGAGGCGCGGTTCGACAACGAACTGCTCGGTGACACCAGCACGCTCGGCGCCGAGGTGAGCAAGATGATCGAGGGCTTGCAGAGCGGCAACGCGGCGCTGGTCAGCGCAGCCGCCGATCAGATGCACGCCAACTCCGCCGATGTCGGCGGCAACAATGTGCCTGTCAACGGCGGGACTTATAACCCCGATGGTCTGACGGTCGCCGAGGTGCTGTCGACGGCTGGAACGCCGGCCGCGGTGGCGGCTGCAACGCCGGCTCCCGCTGAACCGGCGGCGCCAGCCGCCGCACCGGCAGCAACGGTGCCGGCGACGCTCGCTGCGGTCGATACCGGAACGCACGACGTCGCTCTGGCGACGCCGGAATTCCACCATTCGGACGAAGGGCACCACTTCCACCACATGTGGGGATGACACAAAAAAGCAGCGGGCCGATCTGGCCCGCTGCGTGTCATTTCGGATGATGATCGTTACTGCTTGCTGGCCGGCGCAGTCGTCGGCCGGAGTGCTCTTGTTCATGTCGGTGTTGGCCGGCGCCGGTGGCGTCGGGCGGCTCGGCGCAGCACCGGTGGTCGTGCCGCTCTCGGTGTTGGCGCGCGGCGTCACGTCGCGCATGCCGGGAGGTGCAGACGGGCTTGTCGGGTTGGTCTGCGCCGTCTGGCTGGGCGGCGTGGTGCCGGCCTGGTTCACGCTGGTGTTGTTCAGGCCGTAGAACAGCGCGCCCATCACCAGCGCAATGGCGACCGCAAACATCGCTACTTTGGCGCCACTGGCGGGACGTTCGCCCATCTCCGGATCGGCCTGGCAACTCGGTATCGAGACTATTGAGGCGAGCCTGCTGGCGAATTTCTTCATCGGTCAGGCCGGCGCGATAGGGATCGTTCGGATTGGGTTGGTATGCCATGAATGGTTCCTCCGTTAGCACCCCGGTGTAAGTGCGAAGACAATGGCTGGCGGGAGCGGATGTTCCGCGCCAATGTTGCAACCCCGTAATGTTGGAACCGGTGATTCCGGTTCCCGATGTGAGGTTGCCATGTGGAGCTTGCCGCCCAGCGATACCGTGCTGCATCTGCTGACCTATGTGGCGCTGACATCCAATGCGATGACCGCGGCGCTCGCGGCGGGCCGCCGCAGCATGGACTGGGCCGGCGTCTGCATGCTCGGCTGCATCACGGCGCTCGGCGGTGGCACCATCCGTGACGTGTTGCTGGGGCACTATCCGCTGGTCTGGGTACAACACCCGTCCTATCTGGCGCTGACGGCGATAGCCGCCTTCGTCACCATCCTGATCGCGCGGCATGTGCACCGGCTCAACGTGGCGTTTCTGGTGCTCGATGCGATTGCTCTCGTCGTCTTCACCATGGCCGGCTGCGATGTCGCCTGGCAGATGAACGCCTCGCTGCCGATCGTGATCGTGGCCGGCATGATCACCGGCTGCGCCGGGCGGCGTGCTGCGCGACATTCTCTGCAACGACGTGCCGCTGCTGTTCCGCAGCGAACTCTACGCCAGCGTCTCGGTCGTGACCGGATTGTTTTATGCCACCGCGTTCGGGCTCAAGCTCAACGATGAGCTCTGGACCGCGCTGACCTTTGTATTCGGCCTGACGCTGCGTCTGCTGGCGATCCGCTTCAAATGGGAAATGCCGAAATTCGTGTTCAATGGGGAGCAGCGATAACGCGGCTTCTCCGGGATCTAACGCAGCGCGCAGCGATACGCTGCTCGTGCGGAACATGAACTACTGTCCGCCCGCCGGCAGATCCTTCAGATAAACCGCGATGGCGCGGACGTCGCCTTCGCTCATCTTCGAGGTCGAGTTCGTCACCACCTCCGACATCAGGCGGCCGGCCTGCTTCTTGCCGTTGCGGCCGTTCTGCAGATAGGCGGTGATGTCTTCCACGCTCCACGATTTCAGCCCTTGCTCGGTGGCGTCCAGCCGCGGCGCCGGCGTGCCCTGCACGACACCGCCGGCGAACTTCGCGCCGCGCTTGTCCGCGCCGAAGATGTTTTTCGGCGTGTGGCAGCTGCCGCAATGCGCGACGCCCTCGACCAGATAGCGACCGCGATTCCACTCGGCGCTCTTCATCTGGTCCGGCATCAGGAAGCCCGGCGTCAGGAACAGCCAGTTCCAGCCGCGCATCACAAAGCGCCAGTTGAACGGAAAGCGCAGCTCCGCCGCACGCGGCGGATTGCTCACCGGGTGTCAGCGTCGCCAGATGGGCGCGGATGGCGAGAATGTCCTGGCGGGTCAGCCGGGTGAAATGCGGATAGGGAAAGGCCGGGTAATAGCGCGTGCCGTCGCGTCCCACGCCCGAGGCGCAGCGCGCGCAGGAAATCGTCGTCGGTCCAGGCGCCGAGACCGGTCTCGCGGTCCGGCGTCAGGTTGGCCGAATAGATGGCGCCGAACGGCGAGTCGATCCGCTTGCCGCCGGCGAACGGCCTGGCCGGATCGGCGGTGTGGCAGCCGGCGCAGTTGCCGGCCACGGTGAGCGCCTTGCCGCGTTCGACGTCTTCTTCGGTCGGCTCATAGGCCGGCTCGATCCTGGACTGCGCATGGCCGTCGGCGACGGCCAGCGCGGTGCACAATAACATTCCGGCGAGAATCGTCCGCATCGTTGCTGCCACCATTCGCCTTCTTGAAGCGTTATAGCGCGAAACCAAGCGCAGGGGCACGTTATCCCGTTTCGCCCCGGGGCTTCCGGACGACACAAACCGAAAAGGGGCGGCGTTATTCCCGGCACGAAATTGCGATCTTCGAAGGCGCGGCGCGGTAGCCAAGATTTGTGGTGCGTCGCTCTGAATATCCGACATAGACTGGTTCTAATCGGTTCAGATGACTAGCTAAAAATCAGACATCTCGCGGGCGGCAAAGAGGGCTTAGATGGGAATCAATCAGGGTCCGATCAGTCTCGATCAGAAATACACCCAGGATAAAGGTCACATCTTCCTGACCGGTATCCAGGCGCTGGTCCGCCTGCCGATGGCGCAGATCAGGCGCGACCGCGCTGCGGGGCTGAACACCGCGGGCTTCATTTCCGGCTACCGCGGCTCGCCGCTTGGCGGCTACGACCAGCAGCTTTTCGCCGCCCGAAAGCACCTCGAACAGTACAACATCAAGTTCCAGCCCGGCGTGAACGAGGATCTGGCGGCGACCGCGGTCTGGGGCTCGCAGCAGCTCAATCTGTCGCCCGGCGCCAAATACGATGGCGTGGTCGGCATCTGGTACGGCAAGGGCCCCGGCGTCGACCGCTGCGGCGACGTGTTCCGGCACGGCAATACCGCAGGCTCGGCCAAGAACGGCGGCGTGCTCGTCCTCGCCGGCGATGACCACGGCGCAAAATCCTCCACCGTCCCGCATCAGTCCGACCACGCCTTCATCTCCGCGCTGATGCCCTATCTCTATCCCTCCAGCATCCATGAAATGATCGAGATGGGCTTGCTGGGTATCGCGATGTCGCGCTACTCCGGCTGCTGGGTCGGCATGAAGGTGATCACCGAGACCGTGGAGACCACGGCCGAGATCGACCTCACCGACGAGATGAAGCCCTTCAACATCCCGACCGATTTCGAGATGCCGCCCGGCGGCCTCAATCTGCGCTGGCCCGACGACCGCTTTGCGCAGGATTTGCGCCTGCAGGACTACAAGGGCTATGCCGCGATCGCCTTTGCCCGCGCCAACAACATCAACCGCATCACCATGGATTCGCCGAACGCCCGCTACGGCATCATGGCGTCCGGCAAGAGCTACGAGGACATCCGCCAGGCGCTGCGCGAACTCGGGATCACCGAGGAGGTCGCCGCCAAGATCGGGTTGCGGCTTTACAAGATCGGCATGCCCTGGCCGCTGGAGCCGGAAGGCGTGCGCAAATTCGCCGTCGGCCTCGAGGAGATCTTCATCATCGAAGAGCGCCGCGAGATCGTCGAAAACCAGGTCAAGCAGGAGCTGTTCAACTGGCGCGACGACGTCCGCCCGCGCATCGTCGGCAAGATGGACGACCACGACAAGCGCTTTCTCACCTTTGCCGCCGAACTTAGCGTCGCCTCGCTCGCGAGTTCGCTGACCGAACGCCTGCTTCGACTTAATCTCAATCCCGAAATCGCCGCGATGCTGCGCGCCAAGGCCGACTGGTTCAACGGCCGGCAGGCGACCCAGATGCAGGCGGTGGCGCCCGTCAGCCGCACGCCGTATTTCTGCTCGGGCTGTCCGCACAACACCTCGACCAAGGTGCCCGAAGGCAGCCGCGCCTTCGCCGGCATCGGCTGTCACTTCATGGCGCTGTGGATGGACCGCTCGACCGAGACCTACACCCACATGGGAGGCGAGGGCGTGCCGTGGGTCGGCGTCGCACCCTTCACCAAGGAAGAGCACGTGTTCGCCAATCTCGGCGACGGCACGTACTTCCACTCCGGCAGCCTCGCGATCCGGCAGGCGGTCGCCTCCGGCGCCAACATCACCTACAAGCTGCTCTACAACGATGCGACCGCGATGACCGGCGGCCAGCATGTCGACGGCGAATTGTCGCCGCAGCAGATCACCTTCCAGCTTCATTCGGAGGGCATCCGCAACATCTATCTCGTCTCCGAAACCCCCGAGGCCTATCCGGCGTCCGACATCGCGCCCGGCGTCAAGGTCGCGCATCGCGACGAGCTCGACGCGGTGCAGAGAACCTGCCGCACGCTGAAGGGCACCTCGGCGATCGTGTTCGTGCAGACCTGCGCCGCCGAAAAGCGCCGCCGCCGCAAGCGCGGCCTGATGGAAGATCCGGCGCGCCGCGTCATGATCAATCCGGCGGTCTGCGAAGGCTGCGGCGATTGCTCGGTGCAGTCGAACTGCATTTCGGTCGAGCCGCTGGAAACCGAGATGGGCCGCAAGCGCACCATCAACCAGTCGACCTGCAACAAGGACTATTCCTGCGTGAAGGGCTTTTGCCCGTCCTTCGTCACCATCGACGGCGGCAAGCCGCGCCGCCGCGCGCCGGCCAACCTTGGCGACGCCGGCGATATCGGCGATCTGCCCGAGCCGGCGTCGTTTCCCTCGCTGGAGCGGCCCTACAACATCGCGGTCGGCGGCGTCGGCGGCACCGGCGTGCTGACCATCGGCGCGCTGCTCGGCATGGCCGCGCATATCGAGGGCAAGGCCAGCATGATCCTCGACATGTCCGGCCTCGCGCAAAAGGGCGGCGCGGTGCTCAGCCATGTCCGGCTTTCCGAACACACCGCCGACGTCACCTGTTCGCGCATCGTCACCGGCACCGCCGATCTCGTGATGGCCGCCGACGAGGTGGTGGCCGCCGCCAAGGACACGATTACGCTGTGTGAATCGACGCGCACGGTCGGCATCATCAACACGCATCTCATCCCGACCGCTGACTTCATCCTCAACCGCGACTTCAATTTTCAGAGCCGCAAGGTCAACCACGTGCTGGAGACCGAGCTGCGCAAGGATTCCGCGTTCTACGATTTCACCAAGCCGGCCGAAGCATTGTTGGGCAACTCGATCGCCACCAACATCATGATGATGGGATATGCCTATCAGAGGGGGCTGCTGCCGCTGTCGGCGAAGGCGATCCTGCAGGCGATCGAGGTCAACGGCGTCGCCATCAAGATGAACACGCAGGCCTTCCAGCTCGGTCGTCTCGCCGCCGCCGATCCGGCGCGGCTGGCGACGATGATGAAGGGCCAGGACGAGCCGGTGGCGACCAAGACGCTGGACGAGATGTCGCTCGATGAGATCATCGCCCATCGCAGCGCGCACCTGACCGCCTATCAGAGCGCCAGGCTCGCCAGGCGCTACCAGAACCTCGTCAAGCGCGTCCGCGACGCCGCCATCGACGGCGGCCACGGTGAGGCGTTGCCGCGCGCGGTTGCGATCAACTACGCCAAGCTGCTTGCCTACAAGGACGAATACGAAGTCGCGCGCCTGTTCACCGACGGCCGCTTCGAAAAGCAGCTGCGCGACCAGTTCGAGGGCGAGTTCAAGTTCAACTTCAATCTGGCGCCGCCGATCCTCGGCGGCGGCCACGATGCGCTCGGCCGCCCGAAGAAGCGCGCCTTCGGCCCGTGGATGCTGGCGGCGTTCCGCACGCTGGCAAAATTCCGCGTCCTGCGCGGCACGCCGCTCGACATTTTCGGCTACAGCGCCGACCGCAAGCTCGAGCGCGACCTGATCGCAGGCTACGAGAAGGACGTCGCCACCGTGCTCGGCCTGCTGTCGCCGGTCACGCACGACACCGCGGTCGAAATCCTCTCGCTGCCCGACCGCATCCGCGGCTACGGCCCGGTGAAGGAGAAGGCGGTGCAGGACGCCAAGGCGCGCTACGACGCAATTGGCCGCCGACCTCGTCAACCCGCCGCCGGCACCACGGCAGATCGCGGCGGAGTGATCGCGTAGCTGCTAGGGTGGGCAAAGGCGCAACGCCGTGCCCACCATCGCTCGACGATCGCGGTGTAATGGTGAGCGCGCTTCGCTTTGGCGCTTACGCGACTGGTAGCTGGCAGATGAGCCATGCAAAGCCTCGGCGATCAAGCGACAGATCGACCGTCGTGGCCAATTTGGAAGAGTGCGCGCCCTGCAGGAAGCTCAGTGCGCTGAGAAATCCTCACTGGCAGCGGACGTCACGATGGCCTTCCGGCGGGGTTGCATCGGATAGCGACGGAGATGGCGAGATGAGAAATGGATGTAGCCTTGAAGATTGTTACACAGACGCCGCTCACTGAACTCTGGAACAGTAACGGTCTGCTGGACGCACATCGCGCTGAGAATCTAGGCGGAGACAGACATTGTGCGGCTGCTGCAGAATGGTTCAAGTCTTGTAGTTGCCGAAGCAGGGCAGCCGCTGCAGTGGATATCCGGGGATGATCGCTTAGCCTTCTGGACGACCGAACGTGAAGTGTCGGCTGGTACGCTGCAGATGCCGATGGTTTTTACCTCGACGATTATCCAGACAATTACTGCTATGTTGCGTCAATGTGGCAGTGCGCGCCCTCCACACTGGTCATTGTTCTTGAAAAGCATCACTGATTAGGCAGATCGCGGCGGAGTAACGCTGCCGCAGGGTGGGCAAAAGACGCGAAGCGTCGTGCCCACCATCCATCACCGAGCACGCTGCGAGATGGTGGGCACGCTTCGCTTTGCCCACCCTACCGCGCCAACGACCCGCTGCGCCAAAGAACGAATTTCACCAGCCAATTCAACGTGATTTGGGTCGTCCAGATTGCGCGGCAAAAATAAACCGCTTCTCATTTCCCCCAAATCAGCTCCATCTACGCGCATCCCGCCTCATCGAAGAGGGGCGTACGCGTCGTCACGATACGTGGAGTGCGGGAAGCGGTGGACGCGAGGCGCCCGCGCGCGCGAGGCATTGCAGGGCGGTCTCAGGCTTCGTGCTTGAGACTGTGAGCGATTGATCCGCGCAGGACGAGCGGCGTTATTGCGTACGGCAAAAGCGTGTGGTTCTGGCACCCGTGGCTGGTGTCAAATCGGCGGAGGTTTTCGCGAGGCCCAACCGGGTTCGCAAGACCGTCAATTCGCCGATGACGGAGGCAAGAGGAATTCGTCTCCGGGAAGAGCGCGCCATAAGCCGTCAAACCATTGCGCAGGGAAGGCCGGATGCTCTCCGCTGGACCTGTATGCTCGTGTGCGCACTTCTCTGTGCCATTGCACACGGGATCGCGGGTGCAGCGCGCACCCGGTCTTCCCTGCGCCCTCTCACTCTGAGGGGGCAAGCGGCCAGGTACAACTCGGGCGCGTCGCGCCGCGGGAACGCGCTGGCATATCCGCATCCTCCGGCCTGATACGATTTCCGCCGATAATCATCCCGACTTGAGTCCAGTCGCTACCTGTCTCGCCCTGCGGAATATCTCGGCGCTTGCCAAGGCAGCCCCGACAGGTCAGAAAAAAAGCCGGAAGAAGAAACGCCAACGGAGAACGATTTGACCATCAAGGGCAAAGCCTACATTGCCGGGATCTACGAGCATCCGACCCGGCACGCACCCGACAAATCAACCGCGCAGCTGCATGCCGAGGTCGCCAAGGGGGCGATCGAGGATGCCGGGCTGACCAAGGCCGATATCGACGGCTATTTCTGCGCCGGCGATGCCCCCGGCGGCCTTTGGCCGATGGTCGATTACCTCGGCCTCAAGGTTCGCCATATGGATTCCACCGATACCGGCGGTTGTTCCTATTTGATCCATCTCGGCCACGCGGCCGAAGCGATCGCGGCCGGCAAGTGCTCGATCGCGCTGATCACGCTGGCGGGCAAACCGCGCACCGGCCCGATGCCGCCGCGCGCGGCCGGCGCCGAGGTCGATTTCGAGGCGGCCTACGGGGCGAGCACCCACAATGCCTACGGCATGTGTGCCATGCGCCATATGCACGACTACGGCACCACCAGCGAACAGCTCGCCTGGATCAAGGTCGCGGCTTCGCATCACGCCCAGTACAACCCGCACGCGATGCTGAAAGAGGTCGTCACCGTCGAGGACGTTCTGAACTCGCCGATGATCTCGGACCCGCTGCACCGGATGGATTGCTGCGTCGTCACCGACGGCGGCGGCGCGCTGATCGTGACCACGCCGGAAATCGCCAAAAGCCTGAAGAAGCCGCTGGTGCGGCTGATCGGCCATGGCGAGGCGATGAAGGGCCCGCGCGGCGGCAAGGATCTCGACCTGACTTATTCCGCCGGCGTCTGGTCCGGCCCGCGCGCGTTCGAAGAGGCCGGCGTCACGCCGAAGGATATGAAGTACGCCTCGATCTATGACAGCTTCACCATCACCGTGCTGATGCAGCTCGAAGACCTCGGCTTCTGCAAGAAGGGCGAGGGCGGCAAGTTCGTCTCCGACGGCAATCTGATCTCGGGCGTCGGCAAGCTGCCGTTCAACACCGACGGCGGCGGCCTCTGCAGCAACCATCCCGTCAACCGCGGCGGCATGACCAAGATCCTCGAGGCGGTCCGCCAGTTGCGCGGCGAAGCCCATCCGAAGGTGCAGGTGCCGAACTGCGATCTCGCGATCGCCCACGGCACCGGCGGACTTCTCGGCGTGCGTCACGCCGCCTCAACCTGCATTCTGGAGCGCGTGTGATGGCTGAAGCCAAGAAATATCCGACGCCGGTGACCAATCCCGAGACCGCGCAGTTCTGGGAAGCGGCCAAGGCCGGCAAGTTCATGATCAAGCGCTGCACCGCCTGCGGCGAGCCGCATTACTTTCCGCGCTCGATCTGCCCGTTCTGCTTCTCCGACAAGACCGTGTGGGAAGAAAGCTCGGGCGAGGCCACGATCTACACCTACAGCCTGATGCGCAAATCGCCGACCGGTCCGTACGCGATCGCCTACGTCACGCTGAAGGAGGGCCCGTCGCTGCAGACCAACATCGTCGACTGCGATCTAACGAGCCTGAAGATCGGCCAGAAGGTGAAGGTGGTGTGGAAGCCAACCGACGGCGCGCCGCTGCCGTTCTTCACGGCGGCGTAGATCTTTCCCTTCTCCCCTTGTGGGAGAAGGTGGCGCGAAGCGCCGGATGAGGGGTTCTATCCGCGAGCACTGTGTTTGCGGAGCAACCCCTCACCCAAGCGAGTTTGTTGCAGGCGCCGGTGTAGCCCTCTCCCACAAGGGGAGAGGGCGCTGCAACTGGCACCGCTGAAGAAAAGTGTTCGGGAGAGAAACCGAAATGCCGATCAACTACGAACAACTCATGGCCCTGAAAAATCTCGGCCAGAAATACGCCTATACCGACCGCGACGTGATGCTCTACGCCTACGGCATCGGCCTCGGCGCCGATCCGATGGACGAGAACGAACTCGCCTACGTCAACGAAGGCACCTTCACCCCGCGGCCGCTCAAGGTGGTGCCGACCTTCGCCTCGGTGGCGGCGTGGGGCGCCGGCCCCGGCGAGATGAATCTCAACCGCGTGATGGTGGTCGACGGCGAGCGCGACATCACCTTCCACAAGCCGCTGCCGAGCGCCGCGAAGATCACGGCCGACTCGACCGTGCTCGACGTCTTCGACAAGGGCAAGGACAAGGGCGCCGTCATCCGCCACCAGACCGTGCTGAAGGACGAGAACGGCGACAAGCTCGCCACGCTGGTGGCCTCGCGCTTCGCCCGCGGCGACGGCGGCTTTGGCGGACCGTCCGAAGGCCAGCCCGAGCCGCACAAGGTGCCGGGCAGGGCGCCCGACAAGATCGTCGACATCACGACGCGGCCGGACCAGGCGCTGGTCTATCGCCTCTGCGGCGACCGCAACCCGCTGCACTCCGATCCGGAGTTTGCCAAGAAGGCCGGCTTCCCGAAACCGATCCTGCACGGCATGTGCACCTACGGCATCACCTGCCGCGGCGTGCTGCAGACCTATGCCGACTACGATCCGTCCGCCTTCAAGCAGCACGTCGCGCGGTTTTCCTCGCCGGTGTTTCCCGGCGAGACCGTGACGATGGAGCTTTGGAAGGACGGCAACGTGGTCTCGTTCGAAGCCAAGGTGAAGTCGCGGGGCGTCACCGTGATCAAGAGCGGGAAGACGGTGCTGGGCTGATGAGATCTGTGCCGCTCGTGAATGCTGTCGTCAGAGGGCTTGTCCCGGGCATCCGCGTCTACTCGCGGAAGTAAGACGTGGATCGCCGCGCAAGCCCGGCCATGACGGCGAATAACAAAGACGACGGGAGAGACATCATGGGATTACTCGACGGCAAGGTTGCCATCATCACCGGCGCGGGCGGCGGGCTCGGTGAGGCCTACGCAAAGCTGTTCGCGCGCGAGGGCGCGGCGGTCGTGGTCAACGACCTCGGCGGACCGCGCGACGGTTCCGGCTCCGACATGTCGATGGCGCAGCAGGTGGTCAACGCCATCAAGGCCGAGGGCGGCCGCGCCGTCGCCAACGGTTCCGACATCTCGACCATCGCCGGCGGCCAGTCGGTGTTCGACGACGCCATCAAGAATTTCGGCCGCGCCGATATCCTGGTCAACAACGCCGGCATCCTGCTCGACGAGACCTTTGCAAAGGCCAAGGAAGCCAACTGGGACAGGGTGATCAGGGTGCATCTCAAAGGCACCTTCTGCTGCACCCAGCCGGTGTTCAAATGGATGCGCGAGAACGGCGGCGGCGTCATCGTCAACACGTCCTCGACCTCGGGCCTGATCGGCAATTTCGGCCAGACCAATTACGGCGCCGCCAAGGGCGGTATCTGGGGACTGTCGAACGTGCTGGCCATCGAAGGCCGCAAATACAACATCCGGATCTGGACGCTGGCCCCGGGCGCGCTGACCCGCATGACCGCCGACCTGCCGCGCTACAAGGAGAACCCCGGCGCGGCGCTGGGCCCGGACGGCATCGCGCCGGCCGTGCTATACATGGTCAGCGACCTGTCGGGCGACCAGACCGGCAAGGTGCTCGGCGTTTCCGGCCCCCGCGGGGTCCGCGAGATGCGGATGATGGAAATGGAAGGCTGGACGCCGCCGTTTACGGGGTGGAAGGCCGAGGATATCGTGACCCACGCCAACGAAATCTTCTTCTCCGAGGATGAGATCAAGAAATCGGCGCGGCGATTTAAGTAATGTCATTCCGGGATGCGCTGCTTTCGGACCATGCCCCGGAATGACGAAAGGATAGAGGCACACATGACAAAGCTCACCGCCCAGGCCGCAGGCACCTTCGCGATCGCGCCGACGCCGTTCCACGACGACGGCCGCATCGACGAGAAATCGATCGACCGGCTGACCGACTTCTACGCCGAAGTCGGCTGCGACGGCGTCACCGTGCTCGGCATTCTGGGCGAGGCGCCGAAGCTCGATGCGGCCGAGGCCGAGCAGGTGGCGGTTCGCTTCGTCAAGCGCGCCAAGAACATGCAGATCATCGTCGGCGTCTCGGCGCCGGGCTTTGCCTCGATGCGCTCGCTGGCGAAGGCGTCGATGGATGCCGGCGCCGCCGGCGTCATGATCGCGCCGCCGCCGCATTTGCGCACCGACGACCAGATCACGGGCTATTTCAAGCAGGCGCAGGAAGCGATCGGCGACGAGATTCCCTGGGTGCTGCAGGATTATCCGCTGACGCTCAACGTCGTCTTCACGCCGGCCGTGATCCGCAAGATCGTGATGGATTCGCCGTCCTGCGTCATGCTCAAGCACGAGGACTGGCCGGGCCTGGAGAAGATCTCCACGCTGCGCGGCTATCAGAAGGACGGCTCGCTGAAGCCGATGTCGATTCTGGTCGGCAATGGCGGCTTGTTCCTCGATTTCGAGATGGAGCGCGGCGCCGACGGCGCCATGACCGGCTACGCCTTCCCGGAATTGCTGATCGATGTCGTGAAGCTGCAAAAGGCCGGCAAGCGCGACGCCGCGCATGATCTGTTCGACGCCCATCTGCCGCTGATCCGTTACGAGCAGCAGCCCGGCGCGGGCCTGGCGGTGCGCAAATACGTGCTGCAGAAGCGCGGCATCATTTCGTCCAGCGCGCAGCGCAAGCCCGGCGCGACCATCACGGCAACCGCAAAGGCCGAGGTCGAGTATCTGCTGTCGCGGGTGGCGCGCGTCGATCGCCGCGCCAATCTGCAACCGCAATCCAGCGCGGCGGGCTAGTCCAATGGCCGAGATCGTCGCCCCGCGTAACGCATCCACCATCCTGCTGCTGCGCGACAGCGCTGCCGCCAAGGAAATCGAAGTCTTCATGATGGTTCGCCATTATGAGATCGACTTCAATTCCGGCGCGCTGGTGTTTCCCGGCGGCAGCGTCGACAAGGGCGACAAGGAGATCATCGCGACACCGGAGCTGTACTCGGGCGGCGAGGGGCTCGACGAGACCACGCTGAGTTTCCGCATCGCCGCGATCCGCGAAACCTTTGAGGAAAGCGGCATCCTGCTGGCACGGCCGAAGGGCTCGAAGGCGCTGGTCGATGCCAAGCGCGCCAGCGAGATCGAGGCCGCGCATCGCGCCGACCTCTGCGACAGCAAGATCAGCTTCCTCAAGGTGCTGACCGACAACGGCATGGTGCTGGCGCTCGACGAACTCGTGCCCTACGCGCACTGGATCACGCCGGAGGGCATGCCGAAGCGGTTCGACACCTGGTTCTTCCTCGCCGCCGCGCCCCCCGAACAGGTCGGCGCCCATGACGGCAAGGAATCCACCAATTCGATCTGGGTGTCGCCGCGCGAGGCGCTGGAAGGCGGCGAGAGCGGGCGCTTCAAGCTGCCGTTCCCGACCACGCGCAACCTGATCAAGCTCGGCAAGCAGCCGAGCGTGAAGGCGGCGCTCGACGACTCCAGAGGCAAATCCGTCGTCACGGTGACGCCGGTCATGACCAGGAACAATGGCGGCCGCCAGCTCCGCATTCCCGCTCGAGGCCGGCTATGACGGCGAAGTGTTCGAGGTCGGCTCGGTCGGTTGAACATTGTATCCACACTTCGGTGGCTAACGAAGTATCTGTAGTGCCCGCCGCCTGTAATGTCGGCCCTGACTAAGGAAAGACAGGGTCACGACATGAACGAATCTCAACCGCCGCACCCCAAAATCGCGAGCGAACTGGCGCTGCTGCTGGTGCTCGCGACGCTGTGGGGCGCGTCCTACACCTTCCTGAAGATCGCGGTGGCGACGATCCCGCCGGTGACGCTGATCGCGGCGCGCACGCTGATCGCAGGCCTGCTGCTGATCGCGATCATGCGCTGGCGCGGGATCAAGATGCCGGCGGATGCCGCGAACTGGCGGCGCTTCCTGTTCCAGGCCTGCCTCAACAGCGTCATTCCCTGGACGATGGTGGCCTGGGGCACGCGGGCGGTCGATGCCGGTGTCGCCACCATCCTCAATTCGACGGCGCCGATCTTCACGTTTTTCCTGACGCTGGCGATCACCCGCCACGAGGCGGTGACGTTCCGAAAGCTGGTCGGCGTCGTCGCCGGCATGGCGGGGATCTGCCTGATCGTCGGCATGCAGGCGCTGGCGGGACTGGGCGAGCAATTGGCCGCGCAGATCGTGCTGCTGCTGGCCGCCGTCTGCTACGCGGGCGCGGCGATCTTCGGCCGCGCCTTCAAGAATCTCGATCCGATGGCGCCGGCGGCGGGATCGCTGCTCTGCGGCGCCGCGATCCTGATCCCGCTGAGCCTGGTGGTCGACCAGCCGTGGACGCTGGCGCCGTCGATGAATTCGTTGCTGGCGCTGCTTGGACTCGCGGTGTTTTCCACCGCGTTCGCCTTCGTGATCTATTTCCGCCTGATCCAGACGCTGGGATCGATCGGCGCCACCGCGCAGGCCTATTTGCGGGTGCCGATCGGCGTCGCGGCGAGCGTGGTCTTCCTCGGCGAGCAGTTGAGTTCGACCGTGTGGATCGGGCTCGCCTGCGTCGTCGTCGGCGTCGCCGCGATGACGATTCCGGAGCGCAAGGCAAAACCGGTCGGCGAAGCCGCATGAGCGTGCGGGTGAGAGCGCGTTTCGTGTGACGAAATTCCCCGGGGCTTGCTGCGGCCGGGGATTATCGGCATCCTGCCGGTCAAGAACGGGGCGCCGTCGGTGCCCCCAAGAAAAACGGGCAGGAAACTTCACATGATATTTCGGCGGATCGGCATCATCGTTGGCGCGTGGCTCATGCTTTTCGCCGCGCCGCCCCAAGCGCAGGCGCAGGAGAACTTCCCGAACCGTCCGATCCGCATCGTCATCCCTTATTCGCCGGGAAGCGTCACCGACGTGTTCGCGCGGATCATCGGGCAGAACATGCAGGAGCAATGGAAGGGTTCGATCGTGGTCGAATCCAAGTCCGGCGCCAACGGCTCGATCGCGGCCGAGGAAGTCGCGCGCGCGGCGCCCGACGGCTACACGTGGCTGCTGGTGACGACGTTTTTCACCGCGAGCCCCTCATTGAACACCGCGCTGCGCTGGGATCCGGTCCGGGATTTCATTCCGATCGGGCAGGTGTGCCGCGCGCCGAATTTTTTCGTGGTCCCGACCGCGCTGCCGGTCAAAAGCGTGGCGGAGTTTGTCGCGCTCGCGAAGGCCAAGCCGGGCGAACTGAACTACAGCCATCCGGGCAAGGGCTCGACCGGGCATCTCGGCTTCGAGCTGTTCAAGCGGCTGGCGGGGATCGAGGTGACGGCGATCGGCTATCGCGGCTATCCGCAGATGGTGCCGGACATCACCAGCGGCCTGATCAGCTCGACGTTCCTGTCCGCCAACCAGGCGGTGGCGCAGGTGCAGAGCGGGGCGATCCGGGTCATCGGCGCCATCAGCGACGGCCGCTCGAAATATTTCCCCGACGCGCCGACCCTGGCCGAGCAGGGCTTTGCCGAAGCCCAGGTGACGCCGTGGTTCGGCGTCGTGGTGCCGAAGGGGACGCCGCAGCCGGTCGTGGAGCAGATCAGCAAGGCGCTGGAGACGGCGCTGGCCAGCGCCCGAGGTCAAGGAAAAGCTCGACGTGGCCGGCTGCGAGGCGAAGAGCGCGCCGCTGCAGGCGTTCGCCGATATCATCAAGGCCGACGTCGCGGTGTGGGCCAAGGTGGTCAAGGAGGCCGGGATCACCGCCGACTGAGGGCGAAGCCGCGCGGTCCCGGCCGCGTTATCCTGTTCCATAGCGGGATTCATCGGCCGGCCGGGCCGTCCGAGCGCTGTCCGAGGCGGCGCGGCCGGCCAATTTGGCCGTTCCGCCAGTGGTCCGGCATGTTCCCCACGGCCCGAAATACATCGTATATTGCGGCCGACTGGAGCCCGGCCCGACTCACATGACCGCCGAAACGCCGCCGAATTCGCTGCCGCCGCGATCGTTCTCGCTTTCGATCGGCCAACTGACGTTCGGCAGTTTCATGCTGGTGCTGGCGGTGATCATCATCACCTCGACCGCCAGCGTCATCGCCATCCGCCATATCGATGCGACCTTTGCCGAGCTGCAGCGGCTGCAGAGCGTCGGCGACCTTGCCGAGGACATCGACCGCCGCATGAACGAATTGCGGCTTGCCGCGCGGGATTTCGTCACCGATCCCGGCAACCAGTCGCTGCAGGTCGCCGAGGCCGCCACCGCGCTCAGCGAGGTCCTGAAGAAGACGCGGCTGGAACTCGCCCCCGAGCAGCAGGACATGATCGACGGCGTCACCGAGCGCCTGTCGACCTACCGCAGCGGGATCGAGCGGATTTCCTCGCTGATCAACCGCCGCGCCGATTTGATCGTCACCCTGCCGCCGCTTGCGCGAGAAATTCGACGCCGCGATCGCCGGGACGCTCGATCCCGCAATCGCCTCGGCATTGCTTCAGGACCAGAGCCGGATCGACTCGGCCCTGCTGGCGCATAATCCGTCGGCGGCCGAACAGGCGGCGCAAAGCATGCGCTCGATGACGATCGCGGATTCGAACCTGCGCGCGGCCGTCGACGATTATGCGCTGCGTCATCGCCAACATATCGACCCGCGAGCGGCAGATATCCGACATCGACAGGGAGGTGCTGAGTGCCGAGGGCCGCCTGATCCAGCGGGTGACGGAATTGTTGCGCGAAGTCAGCGAGCGGCGGGGCCGTGTCCTCGCGCGCGATTTTGCGCGGACGCTGACGGAAGCCAAGTGGCAGAGCATCGTGCTCGGCACCGCGGGCGTGCTGATCGGGCTTTTCGCCTCGCTGCTGGTGGTCCGCCGCACCGTGCGCCCGCTTGCCGCGATCGCAAACTCGATCCGCGCGGTGGCCGGCGGCGAGAAGAGCGCCTCGATTCCGGCGACCGATGTCGACAACGAGATCGGCGACATCGCCCGCGCCGCCGAGGTGTTCCGGCAGACGCTGGTCGACGCCGACACGGCGCGCGAGGCGGCGGTGCGCGCGCTCGCCGAACAGCGGCTTGCCGAGGAAAGCTACCGCAAGCTGTTCGAAGTCCTCGGTCGACGGAATTTACGTCACGACGCCGGGCGGTTCGCTGCTGAACGCCAATCCGGCGCTGGCGCGGATGATGGGCTATGCGACGCCGCAGGATCTGATCAACGGCATCGGCGACATCGCAGACAGCGTCTATGTCGATCCCGATGCGCGCGCGAAATTCGAGCGGCTGATGCAGCGCGACGGCATCGTCCGCGAATTCGAGTACCAGGTGCGCACGCGCAGCGGCTCGGTGCTGTGGCTGTCCGACAGCGCGAGCGCCGTGCACAACGAGGCCGGCGTCATCGTCCGCTACGAGGGAACGGTGCGCGACATCACCGACCAGAAGCGCGCCGAGGATGCCATCGCCGAAGGCCGCCGCCTGCTGCAAATGGTGATCGACACCGTGCCCGCGGTCATCAACGTCAAGGACAAGAATCTCCGCTACGTGCTGATGAACCGCTACATGGCCGGCATTTTCAACGTCGAGCCGGCGGATGCGATCGGCCGCACCACCACCGAGCTGATGTCGCGCTACGGCGCGGCAGAAGACCGACGAGAACGACAAGCGCGTGCTGGCGGCGGGCAGGGAGCTCGGCTTCTACGAGGAGGAATACAAGGACTCCTCCGGCAACATGCGGCAATGGCTGGTCAACAAGCTGCCGATCCTGGATGCGAACGGCGAGATCGAGAACATCGTCACCGTCGCGCTCGACATCGGCGAGCGCAAGCGCGTCGAATTCGAGATGCGCAAGGCCAAGGATGCCGCGGAGGCGGCGCTGCGGAACTTGCGCGAGACGCAGAACTCGCTGATCGAGGCGGAAAAGCTCGCCGCCCTCGGACGGCTGGTGGCGGGCGTCGCCCACGAGGTCAACAACCCCGTCGGCATCAGCCTGACGGTCGCCTCCGCGCTGGAGCGCAAGACGTCGAACTTCGCCGCCGAGGTCGCGCGCGGCGAACTGCGGCGCTCCAGCCTGCACGATTTCCTCGAGACCAGCCGCGATGCATCGTCGCAACTGGTCGCCAACCTCAACCGCGCCGCCGAGCTGATCCAGTCGTTCAAGCAGGTCGCCGCCGACCGCAACTATTCCGACCAGCGCTCCTTCGACCTCGGCGACCTCACCGAGCAGGTGGTGATGAGCCTGCGGCCGGGCCTGCGCAAACACAATCTGACGCTCAATGTCGAGTGCCAGCCCAACCTGATGATGAACAGCTACCCCGGTCCTTACGGACAGGTGCTGACCAATCTGTTCCTCAATTCGGTGGCGCATGCGTTCCCGGACGGCAAGCCCGGCACGGTCGATATCCAGGTGCGGGAATCCGGCAAGGACAATGTCGAGATCATCTTCTCGGACAACGGCATCGGCATGAGCCTCGACGTCCGCCGCCGCGCCTTCGATCCGTTCTTCACCACGCGGCGCGATCAGGGCGGCACCGGGCTCGGCCTGCACATCGTCTACAGCATCGTGACGACGCGGCTCGGTGGCCGGCTCGATCTCGATTCGCAGCCGGGCGGCGGCACGCGCATCCAGATGATCCTGCCGCGCACGGCGCCGCTGGAGCAGGCGGCGGAATAGGGCGCAGGTCGTCATTGCCGCGAAGCGTACCCAGGCGGAGACGTGCGTGAGGAGAACGTGCGCCTGATGCGGAGCGCTGCACGGGCGCTAGTTGATATCCGCCAGCTTGTGCAGCGTCGCGCCGAAAATCTGGCTGGCTTTGCCGACCAGCGCCGTTCCGTTCATGCTGCCGCGGGTGTCGGTGAAGGTTCCGGAGACGCCGATGCCGACCGGATTGGGTCCGCCGAACAGCGGATTGTCATTGTCGCGCGGGGTGGTGTGGCGCTGCACCAGCACCTCGCCTTTGAAGGTGTCACCCTTCACGGTGTAGCTGCCGGTGTAAAACAGATAGGCGTCGCCGCCGAGGATCTGGCCGTCGCGGAACAAAATGACGCCGCTGCCCTTGCCGGTGCGCCCATCCAGCAGGGTGACGTGGATCGAATAGAGCCCGTTCTTCATGACGTCCCAGATGCCGGCCGCCGCGCCCACGGAAGCCGGTCAAGGAGTTATGCCAAAGCGCGGCCGGTAGCGTCAACGCGTCAGGTTGCCCGGGGATTCTAGCCCAGGAAGCAATCTTCGATGACGCGACCACTGACGTGACGTCAGGATGACGCTGGCACGGGACCGAATCAAGTTGGCCCGTGAAATGCATAGTTTGGTCTGGCACCGGCCGGCGGGTGCTGGAGCAAGAGAACAGGTGACCAACTGGATGAAGTCCGGCGGCCACGTGCCGCCCCCACATGAAGCGAATAGCAACCCTGAAACCATCGACCGTCATCGCGCGGGTCGCTGGAAAACGCCGCTGATCGTCGGCGTGGTGCTGCTGATGTTGCCGCTGGCCTCTGGTCCGGGCGCTGCCCGCGATCCCGACGGCCGCTACGCGAACTCACCGCTGAAGCAGTGGTTCGACAGTCTGAAGAGCGGCAAGGGACCCTGCTGTTCCGATGCCGACGGATATGCACTGAGCGACGTCGATTGGGAGTCCGGCAACGGACATTACCGCGTCCGGATCGAGGGCGAGTGGTATGACGTGCCCGAAGATGCGGTGATCACCGAACCAAATCGCGTCGGCCGAACCATGGTCTGGCCAATGCGCGGTTATCAAGGGATGACCATCCGCTGCTTCATGCCGGGCAGCATGACGTAGCAGCTACAGATCCTCACCAAACGGAATAAGCGCATCTGCGCTTATTCCGACGGCGCAGCGTATGCCGCGTGCCTCGCAATGAAGGGCAGGCGGTGCGTCAGGCGTATTTCTTGTCGCGCTCGAGCAGCTCGATCGAAATGCCCTGCGGTCCGCGGATGAAGCAGATGCGAACGCCGGGGCGGATGGTGGTCGGCTCCTTCGTGAACTCGACGCCCTTGGCCTTGATCTCGGCGGCGACCGCGTCGATGTCCTTCACGGTCAGGCCGAAATGATCCAGCCCCTGATAGGGCGTCACCGGCGGGGTGTTGACGCCGTCGCCGGCGGTAACGGGCGCGATGAACACGTTGGCGCCGCCAAGCTTGACGTCAATTCGCCCCGGGCCGCGGATGATCTCGCCCCCCAGGATATTTTCCAGCCAGGCTGCTGTCGCTTCGGGATCAGGGCTGCGCAAGTGGACATGGTCCCAGATAACGGTCGGCATTCGGTCTCCCCATTCTTATTGTTGCGGCGCTCAAGGCCGGGTGCAATGCGGCCAATGTAGCTGCCGCGCATTTTGAATGCCATCCCGCTCGCACCGCTGTCGCAATCACCGTGAACATGAAGAGCCGGAAGCGCTACGCCGGCATGCTGGTAGGGTTCGTCAACGTCAACGCGAACAAGGCGAAATGTTCGGTGCTAACCGCCAGCCGCATTTAACCTTGCTGTTTAACCCTGCCAGCCAAACCGCAGTGGTCCGCCCCCGAAAATGTGATCGCCGCACTTGAACCTTGCCGGCAGGTCAGGAACTAACTGCTATGTCGCCCGTTAGGCGATGGAACCGCACGGTACTCGCGCGGGGGAGCTAGATCGATGCCTGTAGCGCGCTATTTTCTGTTTGTCGGCGGAATCCTGCTGGCGCTTATTGTTGGCGGTCGATGCCTTTTTCCCGCAGCAGGCCGTCGTGGCCAGTCAGGCCGCGCCTTCGGTCGACAAGACGGTGGTGCGCATTCGCTCCGACCAGAAGCCACCGGAGCGGGTGGTTTACGACACCAGCCTTCCGACCATTGTTCCGCCGGCCGTGACGGCCCAGGCGTCGGCCGCCGTAGCGCTCCATCCCCGGTCGCTGAAGTTTCTCTCGATGCCACCGCGCAAGCCCACGTGCGCGATACATTCGCCCAGTTCGTTCCGTCAGAGGCAAAGAAGCCCGAGGCCCCGGTGCAGCGTCAAGCGCAAGGTCGCCAAGAGCCGCCCGACGCAGATCAGGGTGCACGACCGCAAGTGCGGGTTGCGCAGCAGTCGCATTACGGCTTTTTCGGCGGTTCGAACTGGAACAGCACCTGGTAGCGGGCGATTAATCTAGAGCCTTTTCCGTTTCGATTGAAACGGCTGATTCCTTGACGCGTTTGCTGACGCGAACCGGGTCCACTTCGCTGGAAGCTCTAGCGCGGCAGCTTCGGAATCTTGTCTGCAAAACCGTTGTAGCAGGTCAGCCGCTCGTCTTCTTCCTTGTGGAAGCGGCAGTCACTGGCGGCCTTCGCGGCCGGCGCTTTCGGCTTGGGCTGCGGCTTGTAGATCGCGTCGTAGCAGGTCAGCCGTTCCTTGGTGGCATCGTCGATGTCCTGGCAGGCCTGCAGCTTCTGGGCCGGCGACAGGGGCTTTTCTGCTTCCTTCTTGGCCGCTGCCGATTTTTTCGACCCGACCACAACCAGTGGTTTTCCGCCAATGGTCGGAGGATCGGCGGGTGCGGCGCCTTGGGCCAGCGCCGCCGCCGGATACAGGACCGCCAGCGTCAGGATGATCTTTCTCATATCGAATGTCCGAAATAGCCGTAAGCCAAACAAGCGCGCCCGGACCAGAAACCCCAACCTCGCGGAATCTGAACCCCCGCCGCGCCTTCGTTCTCTAGCACCATCCCCAAGCGTCTGTCTAACTAGTTGATTTAATAGCCATTCAATGAGCCCCGCAGGGGCCGCGGGTGTTGGCGGGGCCGGCTTGGCAGGCCAAAATCGGCTTGTGATCGGCATGCCCAATCGCCAACTTGAGACGGGTGGGCACACGCTTTCGGCGGTCACATGGCCTCGGTGAAGCTTTTTGCCGGCCCGCAAAGGGAGAGCATCATGTCCGATCCGAAACGCCGGGATTTTTTGGCCGCCGCCGGAACCGTGTCATTGGCTGCGCTGGCGACGGCGCTGCCAGCCGCCGGCGGCGACCCGAGTTTCATGAACAACGTCCCGGATCCCACGCTCGCCGGCAAGGATCTGCCGACCTTCAAATTTGCGCTGGAGAAGTCGAACGGCAAGGTGATCGGCAACAGCTACGGCAAGGAGGCGACGGTTACGCAGCTGCCGATCTCCAAGGGGATCGCGGGCGTTTCGATGCGGCTCGAGCCCGGGGCGATGCGCGAACTGCACTGGCACGCCACCGCGGCCGAATGGGCGTTCGTGCTCGAGGGCCGCGTCCGCACCACCGTCGTCGATCCTGCCGGCCTTGCCGAGACCAATGATTTCGATCCCGGCGACGTCTGGTACTTTCCGCGCGGCCACGGCCACATGCTGCAATGTCTCGGCGACCAGCCCTGCCATTTCATCCTGATCTTCGACAACGGCTATTTTTCCGAATTCGGCACTTTCAGCATCACCGACTGGATCGGACATGTTCCGCCAGCGCTTCTAGCCAAGAATTTCGGCTTGCCGGAAGCAGCGTTCGCGAATTTCCCAAAAGACGAAGTGTATTTTGCACGCGGCGCGGCGCCGCCCGCGCAGCCCTCGGTGCCGCTGCAAGGCTGGAAGCTTCCGCCGGAGACGCACAAATACCGCCTGCTGGCGCAGAAGCCGCACGCGACCTATCGCGGTGGCCGCGAATGGCGCGTCGATTCCAGCCGCTTTCCGATTGCGAAAACGATCACGGGCGTTGTGCTTGATCTCGATCCAGGTGCACTGCGCACGCTGCACTGGCATCCGAACGCCGACGAGTGGCAATACGTCATCGAGGGGGAGGTGAGCGTCACCCTGTTCGGTTCACACGGTCGCTATCGGACCGAGCGGTTGCAGAAGGGCGACGTCGGATACATTCCGCAAGGCTACGGACACTCGATCGAAAATGTCGGCAGCGGCCGTTCGCGCATGCTGATCGGATTTAATGCCGGCATCTACGAGACCATCGACCTGTCGCAATGGATCGCGGCCAATCCAAAGGACGTACTCGCAACGAATTTCGGTCAGCCGGCGGAAGTGTTTGCAAAATTCCCGGATCGCGACGTGTTCATCGCCGACAAGGATGGGATCTGAAGATGTAAGCGCTGCAGCGTCAAACTAGCGGAACCGATACGCATCAAACGCATGCGCCAGGAACAAGCCGATGCTGACGAAGACGAGGAACGCCGTCACAATCTCTGTCATAGCCTTCCTCCCTGCATTGCTATCCCAGAAAGGGCACGCTTGAGAAATCCGCGGTAGATGAGGTTAAGCACCGATACCAACATGATCTCACCCCGTTCGTTCCGACCCCTCAGACGGTAGCGGCCATTTGTTTCTGGAACGCTTCGCGGGCGGGAGAAATGGTTTCGTTCAGGCGGATAGGGATCACGGAATCGCGACGGAACTGGAACCGCATGGCCGTGTGTCCGCCCTTTTCTCGCCATCCTAGTTCAGGAGACCTGCAGCAGTGCCTGCTGTGAAGGCCGTATTCCCGAAGGTCTTTTTGTGATCCGACATCTGCCGCAATACGAGACTGTTGCGTCCCGCCGCGCGTTGCTGCGCGGGATTGTGTCTTCGGCCAGCGTGCTTGCGCTCGGCGGCTGCGCCAGCCTGGGTGCGACCGGTGCGCGTTACGATGCATCGTCGCTCTCGGTGGAGCCGACATTGATCGTCGCCACCACGCGCAAGGCGGTGAATGCCGGGCGAACGAAGCCGTGGTTCGGGCCGGAGCGCGCGACAAGGATGACGGTCGCGCGGGCGAAGCTGGTGGCGCCTGACGAAAGCCGTTTCTCGCTCGCCGCCGCCGGACTTGGCGATTGGCGTCTCGACGCGGTCGAGCCGGTCGCGGCCGAGGTCGGCGATCTCCTGGGGCAAGGCAGCGGCGGCTCTGACGTGCTGATCTATGTCCATGGCTTCAAGCAGACGTTCGAGACAGCCGTTCTCGATGCCGCGCATCTCGCCGACGGCATCAAGTTCCGCGGCCAGACGATGGCGTTTTCCTGGCCGTCGAAGGCGGGGTTTTTCGACTACGCCTATGATCGCGAAAGCGCGATGTGGTCACGCGATGAATTCGAACGCGTGCTCAATTCCGTCGCCACCAGCCCGGGCACCGGCCGCATGCATATCGTTGCGCACAGCATGGGCACCATGTTGACGCTCGAAAGCCTGCGCCAGCTCTATGCACGATCCGGCGACAGCGTCGCGGACAGGATCGGCGCCGTGGTGTTCGCTTCGCCCGACATCGACATGGATGTTTTTTCTTCGGCGGTCGTCCGCATCGGCCCGGTCGGGCGGAAGATCACCGTCGTCGCCGCGACAAACGACCGCGCGCTGGCGCTGTCAGCGCGAATAGCCGGCGGGATGACCCGGGTCGGCGCCGCCGAGAAGGCCGCCATCGAGCGGCTCGGGGTGCGGGTTATCGACGCGTCCGATCTCGGGTTGGGGCGTCATCAACCATGATTTGTTCCTTTCCAATGCGGAGGTGCGGCGGGTGATCCGCCGCTCCATCGACACTTCGGCCGCATAAAGCGGGTTTTGCGACGCTGGTTTCGGCATATTGCCAAACGGTTAACCAGGCCGCCGGGTCAGGGAACAGGCGGGGTATCTATATTTAAGGGATTTGCGCCACGCTCCATCGGGTTGGGTCCATTTTTGGCTGCCTCATGAGCAATATTGCAAATCTATTTCGGATCGATGCCGAAAACCACGAGCTGATGGATGCACAGCTCGCGGCGTTTTCGCGTCAGGTCCCGCTGCTCTATTTTATTCTGAGCGTGAATTCGATCGCGCTGGCGTTTACCCATGTTGGCCATGCGCCGATAAGTTTGACCGTCGTGTTTCCCGGCATTCTGGTCGGCGCTTGCGCGATCCGTTGCCTGATCTGGCTAAGGCGCCATGGCCGCGCGGTCGAGCCGAAGGCTGCGGCGCGCACGTTGCGGACGACGGTGGTGCTGGGCGGCATCCTGGGCTTTGCCTTCCTGTCGTGGGCGGTCAGCCTGTTTCCGTACGGCGACACCGCGCGCCACGGCCATATCCTGTTCTTCGTCGGCATCACGGTCGTGAGCTGCATCTTCTGCCTGATGCATGTGCGGCCGGCGGCGCTGATGCTGACCTGCACGGTAATCGCACCGTTCACGATCTTTCTGCTGGCAAGCGGTGACGTGGTTCAGATGGCCATCGGATTGAACCTGGTGCTGGTGACCATCGCGATGGTCTACATCCTGAACATCTGCTCCCGGCAGTTCGCCGCCATGGTGAACGGCGAGGTCGAGACGAGGCGCCTGAGCAACGAGAACTTTCGTCTCGCCAATGTCGACAGCCTCACCGATCTGCCCAACCGGCGCCAGTTCTTCCACCGCCTGTCGCTCCTTGCAGAGCAGGCGCGGACGCAAAACCGAAAATTCGTCGTCGGCGTGCTCGATCTCGACGGCTTCAAGGCGGTCAACGATCTCTACGGCCATGGGGTCGGCGATCGGGTGCTGCAGGAAGCCGGTCAGCGTCTCCTGACATTTTCCGACGACACGCAATTCATCGCGCGTCTCGGCGGCGACGAGTTCGGAATCATCGTCGATGCCGGCCTCGATCCCGAGGCCGTTCTTGCGGTCGGTGCAAAAGTCTGCTCGGCTTTCGACGCGCCGTTTTCCGTTGCCGGCATCGTCGCCCAGATCGGCGGCTCGGTCGGATTTGCACTGGCGCCGGATGCCGGCACGACGGCCGAATTGCTCTACGAGCGCGCCGATTACGCGCTCTACCACGCCAAGGCGAAATACCGCGGCCAGCCGGTGATTTTCTCCAACGAGCACGAAGTCGAAATCCGCAGGCTCAGCACCATCGAACACACCTTGCGGAGGATCGATCTCGACGCGGAACTGTCGTTGCACTTCCAGCCGATCGTCAATGTCGCGACCGGGCGGCTGATCGGCTTCGAAGCGCTGGCGCGATGGCATAATTCCGAACTCGGCAACGTTCCTCCCGATGTCTTCATCGCTGTGGCCGAGCGTACCGAACTGATCGGAACGATCACGCAGGTGTTGTTGCGCAAGGCAGTGGCCGCCGCCAGATGCTGGCCGGATGATCATGATCCTGTCCTTCAATCTTTCCATGCGCGACCTGGTCTCGCATGCCACGATCCTGCAGGTCGTCTCCATCATCGAAGGCAGCGGCATCGATCCCCGCCGCATCATCATCGAGCTTGACCGAGACGGCGTTGATGCAGGACTATGAGCAGGTGCAGGAACTCGCTCAGGATATTGCGATCGATGGGGCTGAAGGTGGCGCTGGACGATTTCGGATCGGGGCAGTCGAGCCTGAGCTACGTCCATCAATTGTCGCTCGACAAGATCAAGATCGACCGCGGTTTCATCCGCAATATCGCGACGCAGGAGAACGCCCGCAATATCGTCAAGACGGTGATCGACCTGTGCCGCAACCTGAAATTCGAATGCGTGGTCGAAGGTGTCGAGACGGCGGAGCAGGCCGAGATCATCGGACTGCTGGGCTGCTCGACGATGCAGGGATATTTCTTCGCGAAGCCGATGCCGAAGAGCGAGGTCGAGGCCTTCATCGCCAATCATTACCCTCAGGATGATCGACAGCCGGCCGCCGCGGTCGGGTGAGATGCGACCGACACCTGACACGGCAGCGCCGTTGCAACGCCGTGCAGCGGAGACGTAACGCGACATGGTGACGACAAGCCGTCGCCCATGAACGGCCGCCGCAATGTCGTCGCGCCGTCACCCTTAATCTCGCCAAATTGAACGAACAATTATTCGTCGCCGGCACGACGGTGTCTCGGTCTCGCCTCGAACTGCTCAACGTTTGAACCGCTCGACGTCCGCACCGCCGGCCGGTGGTCGGCGCGCGACGCTTTGCGGCTTGATCGATAAGTTGCGGGTGACGCCGGGCGGTCGATGCCGATCCCAATTGTTCGGTAGCCAGAGAGGAACGAAAATCATGCGTCCAGCAGAGTCGTTAGCAGGCGCGGGGCGAACCGCCGGCAGGTGCGCGCCATTCCTGGCGGCAGCGGGCGGACTCTTGTTAACTATAACGGCCCAGCATCGTCTCTACACAATGGCGCCACGAATCTGGTTCGAAAGCGCCATTGATCGTTCAACTTGGGGGCGGGCAGAAGGCCCGTGGGGGCTCCAAGGAGTAGCGTGATGACGTCATCTGGCGTACGAAACCACAGCCTGCTTTCCGAGTTCATTGCGGCGATTATCGGCGCGATTGGTCTGGGAGTTCCGATAGCAATTGCGATCATCTGGATTTGTTCGTGATCGTCACGACGCTCTGTCGGCAGGAGGGCGTAGCGGGCTTCCGTCTACGCTGCGGATGCGATCATTCCGACCCGCATATCCCTGGCGAAAAAGACGCGGACGCCATCAGCGAACACGCTGCCGTCGGCAATTCCGACCGCCAGTCTGCCGCGCCTGACCTGGCGCATGTTGACCTCGTAGCGCACGCGCTTGACGTCCGGCTTGACCGCGCCCTGGAGCGTGACCTCGCCGACGCCGACCGCGCGGCCCTTGCCGGGCGAGCCGGACCATCCGAGCCAGTAGCCGACGATCTGCCACATCGCGTCGAGGCCGAGAGAGCCCGGCATCACCGGATCGCCCTGAAAGTTACAACCGAAGAACCAGAGACCCGGGGTAATATCCAGTTCGCCGACGACGTGACCTTTGCCGAACTCACCGCCGTCCAGGCTGATCTCGGTGATGCGGTCGATCATCAGCATCGGCGGCGCCGGCAGTTGCGCATTGCCCGGGCCGAAATAGCCGCCCTCGCTGGATTTCAGCAGATCCTCCCTGGTGTAGGACGATTGCGGCGTGTGGAAGTCGCGGGGGTTGGACAAGGCAAACTCCTTCGGCATTTGGTTGAGGCGGCGTCGGCTTCCTTTGCCGGGGTTAACCAACGCCGATATCCGCCATCGTCACCGGTGCGGAACGCGCCAGGCCTTGGGGCTGCGGTAGGCCCGTGAGCGTCCGGATTGTACCGACCAGGGCCATGCGGTAAAGTTCCGAATGGTCCCTGTCATTTGGTCCCGGGTCGGGGAGGGATTTCAGACGTTACCGAAAACAACGAGGCGTCACGAAACCGCGATGCTCGATTAATGTTGAACGGAACGATGAGGCCGCCGTCACGACAGGTCAAACGAGGAGTTCGGCGCATCCGCCAGGTGTCGGCGTGGATCGTCGTGCCTGGCCGCGATGCGGTTGAATGTCAGGTGATGGACATCTCGGCCAACGGGGCCAAGATCATATCGGCGATGCCGTCGCAGGTGCCGGACCGTTTCGAACTGGCGTTCACGAAAGGCTGACGACAAGCATCGGCTTTGCGAGGTCGTCTGGCGGCGCGGAAAGATGATCGGCGTGCAGTTCGGGTAGGGGCGGTGGCACGCCCGATTGCGACAGACCTCGTAGCTCCAAATTGTCGGGGAGCCAATCTTTCAGGTTTCATTCCTCCGAGTTCGACCATTGGGATTGATCCTCGACCGGTTGCGGAAGCCGTCCCTCCAGCCATTTCGCTGCATCCGATGCAGAAAAGTTGCTCGACTTCGATTCAATGACCCACGAAAGAAATTGATGCGGGCCACCGTTTAGATACGGCGCCGGAGACACGGGCATAAACACCGTGGGTAATCGTTCATTTGCAGAGAGGTAGTTCAGCACACATCCGAACTCTTGCACGACGTTCCAGGCCAGCGGATGATCGATGTCGATCGCGCATTTTATCCACCAGAGTCCATTGTCGTGCCGGCCACTCCCGACAGTGCCGGTAATCCCCGGAACGCGCTGGAGAAATGTTACAAGCATGTCCAGGTCGGGATCTGTCGTCATGGTGTTTCAACCGGGTGGGGACGCAAACGAATGGCTGCGCACGCCCGTCACTGCGTCCGTGACGTAAAGACGGCGGGCTTTGCAATCGCCCGTGCCGTACCGGCATTCATTTCCAGGCGGATGGTCATCCCTCCAGGCGATCGCGCCAATAGTCCGGTCGGCGGTGCAAGTGCGCGACTGCCAACACGAGGATATCGCCCTTGTCGACGGTGTAGATCAGCCCGTACGGAAACCGGCTGAGACGGCAGCGACGAATACCGTCGCCGAGCGGATGCCAAACTTCAGGAAAGCGCGCCATGCGGTCTGCGGCTGACAGGACCTCGATCAGAAACGCATCGTCCAGGCCGGGCGCCTGCGCCCGGTACCAGTGGATCGCCTGATCGAGTTCGATCTCGGCGATCTCGAGAAATCGGACAGTCACGGCCGGTATTTGGCGATGATGTCGCGCAGGTCTCTGGCCGCGAGCTCACCGCGCCGGTAGGCCGCCAGTCGATCGCTCGCCTCCTGCGCCCAGAGTTGATCGATGTTGGGGTCGGCACGATCCAGGCTGTCGAGCACGTCCTCAACCAGCGCGATGCGGTCCTGCGGGGGCAGAGCACGTGCCTGCTCGGTCAGCATTTTAGCCTTGCTGCTCATCTTTGTTCCTTGACGGCCGATCTGCAGGATAGCGACAGGGCCGCAACGGCTCAAGACGTAGGCGGCCGAAAGACGATTGGCGGCGTGAGACGCCATTCGCGCGTCTCCCGGCAAGAATCGTAGGAAGTGGCGCGCTCGGAGAGATTTCGAACTCCCGACCCTCGGAATCGAAATCCGATGCTCTATCCAGCTGAGCTACGAGCGCGTGCGAGGGGTCGATTATCAGACTTGGCCGGGCAGGGCCAGCGGCAGCGCTAGTAGCAGGGATGCCGTCGGCGGTCCTGGCCGATATAGGCGGCCGCGCTCTGGCGGCAGAGGACGGTGGAGGGGCCGTCGTAAAAGGCGAAGGTGCCGGGCTGCGGGCCGGGGCCGTAATTGTGCAGGAAGCTGATCGGGTAGGGTAGGCCCCAATTGTGCAGGTGGTGGCGATTGTGGCGGGCATCGGCCAGGCCGGGAACCAGCGTCGCGACGGACAGCAGGGCGGCGGCGATCAAAAACTTGGCTTTGGTCATGGCGATTCTCCGGAACGCGTCGAGCGAAATTATAGCGATTTCGCGCCGGGCCGATAGCCGATTGTGTGAAGGAAGAAGTCACGTAAAATCAACAAGATATGAGGCGAACTTCCGATCTGTCCAAACCCAGGCCGGGCCGGGTTTGGCCGGTCCGGTCCCGCAGCGCAGGAAAGCGGGTCGAAAAGCTGCGGAAAACCACCCTGATGCGCCCATTTTTGGCCTCACGGGATGCTTAACGAATTCCCAACACAGTCCGGCCAGAGTTCTGCTGTCTTGTCCTTGATCTGGCGGACCGACTATCCCGCGTCTAACCACGGTCATCCGGTTCCCTTTTCGATCCATGCGCATCACGTCCCTTGCCCTGCTGTCCCTCTCGGTTCTGGTCGCGACGCCGGCGCGCGCCGACCTGCATATCACGCGCGACCATGGCGGATATGTCGAGGAGTACAAGGCCAAGTACAAGCGCATCCGCGACCGCAAGGAACGCGTCATCATCGACGGCATCTGCAACTCGGCCTGCACGCTGGTGTTCGGCATCGTGCCGATGAACAAGATCTGCGTGACGCCAAGGGCGAGCATCGGTTTCCACCAGGCCTATTACGACAAGGCCTTCACCTTCGGCATCAAGGTCACGAGTTCGGAAGGGACGTCGGACCTGATGTCCTATTATCCGAACACCGTGAAGGACTGGATCCGCCGCAATGGCGGGCTCACCACCGAGATGAAGAAGATCAAGAACGGCGGCGAGCTCTGGAAGATCGTCGATGCCTGTCCGGAAGAGTGGCGCTGATCGCGCGCTCTTTCTTATCTGCTAGAACGTCACCACGCCGCGGATCGAACTCGCCGCGCTTCATCAGCTCGAACGCGTTGTTGATCTCGTCGAGCGGCATCACATGCGTGATCATCGGGTCGATCTGGATCTTGCCCTGCATGTACCAGTCGACGATCTTCGGCACGTCGGTGCGGCCGCGCGCGCCGCCGAAGGCGGTGCCTTTCCAGACCCGGCCGGTGACCAGCTGAAACGGCCGCGTCGCGATCTCGGCGCCGGCCGGCGCCACGCCGATCACGATCGACTGGCCCCAGCCGCGATGGCAGGCTTCCAGCGCCTGCCGCATCACGGTGACGTTGCCGGTGCAGTCGAACGTGTAGTCGGCGCCGCCGATCTGGTCCGCGCCTGATTTCGTCATGTCGACGAGGTGAGGCACGAGGTCCTTGCCGAGCTCTTTCGGATTGACGAAGTGCGTCATGCCGAAGCGTTCGCCCCACGCCTTGCGGTCGTTGTTGATGTCGACGCCGATGATCATGTCGGCGCCGGCGAGCCGCAGGCCCTGCAGCACGTTGAGCCCGATGCCGCCGAGCCCGAACACGATCGCTTTGGCGCCTTCCTCGACCTTCGCGGTGTTGATGACCGCGCCGATGCCGGTGGTGACGCCGCAGCCGATGTAGCAGACCTTGTCGAACGGCGCGTCCTCGCGGATTTTCGCCACCGCGATCTCCGGCAGCACGGTGTAGTTCGCGAAGGTCGACGTGCCCATGTAGTGATGAACCGGCTTGCCGCCGATCGAGAAGCGCGAGGTGCCGTCCGGCATCAGGCCCTGGCCCTGGGTTGAACGGATCGCGGTGCAGAGATTGGTCTTGCGCGACAGGCAGGACGGGCATTGCCGGCATTCCGGCGTGTACAGCGGAATGACGTGATCGCCCTTCTTGACGCTGGTGACGCCCTTGCCGATGTCGACCACGACGCCGGCGCCTTCATGGCCGAGGATCGCCGGAAACAGCCCTTCCGGGTCGGCGCCGGACAGTGTGAATTCGTCGGTGTGGCAGATGCCGGTCGCCTTGATCTCGACCAGCACTTCGCCCTCGCGCGGTCCCTCGAGCTGAACGGTCGTGACTTCCAGCGGCTTTCCAGCAGCGACGGCGACGGCGGCGCGAACATCCATGGCATTCCTCGTTCGAGATATCAGGCTCTAATATGTGAAATCGCGCAAGTTCCCGGCGCGATCGGTTCTTGCCGCATAGCATATGATCGGGCAACAGGGGCGGCAAATGAATCAAGACTTTGACAAATTCGCCGCGCGCGCGGCGCCGGCGATTTTCGTGCTGCTGTGGAGCACCGGCTTCATCGGCACCAAATACGTCATCGACAATGCCGATCCCTTGACCTATCTGGCGATCCGCATGGCCCTCGTCGTGGTGCTGATGGCGGTCATTTGCGCCGTCGTCCGGCCGGTCTGGCCCAACCGCGCCGAGATCGGGCACAGCATCGTCGCCGGCATTCTGGTGCATGGCCTCTATCTCGGCGGCACGGCGGTCGCGATCTCGCTGTCCATTCCGGCCGGCCTTTCCGCGCTGATCCCGGGCCTGCAGCCGATCCTGACGTCTACCATCGCCAACCGCTGGCTCGGCGAGCGCGTGACCGCGATGCAATGGGGCGGCCTGTTGATCGGGCTTGCCGGCGTGGCGCTGATCCTGCACGACCGGCCGATGGGCGGGCAGGCCGGCTGGGGCTGGATTGCATCGGCGATATCGCTGGTCAGCATCACGCTCGGCACGCTGTACCAGCGGCGCTATTGCAGCCGCATCGACTGGCGCAGCGGCAACCTCGTGCAATATGTCGCGGTGACCGTGTTCTTTGCGATCGGCGCCTTCCTGTTCGAGCAGCGCGTGGTGCACTGGACCGCCGAATTCGTTCTTGTCGCTGGTCTGGCTCGCGGTGGTGCTGTCGATCGGCTCGATCGGCCTGCTGTACTGGCTGATCCGGCACCAGGCCGCGACATCGGTGGCGAGCCTGTTCTATCTGGTGCCGGCCGTGACCGCGCTGATGGCTTCGTGCTGTTCGACGAGCGGCTCGATGCCATCTCGATAACCGGCATGATCGCGTGCGCTGCCGCCGTGCTGCTGGTCAATCGTCACCGGCGAAGACTAGTTGCCGCGGATCGTGGCGTAGGCTGCGAGCGCGCGTTCGCGGCCGACCTTGTGATCGACGATCGGACGCGGATAGGTCTTGCCGAGTTCGATGCCGGCACTCTGCAAGTTCAATCGGCGTCGCCGTCCACGGCTGATGAATGAGCTTGTCGGGCAGTGGCGCCAGCTCCGGCACCCAGCGCCTGACATAGATCACCGTCGGGATCGAACTTCTCGCCCTGCAGGATCGGATTGAAGATACGGAAATAGGGCGCGGCATCGGCGCCCGAGCCCGCGACCCATTGCCAGTTCGCCGGGTTGCTGCCGGCATCGGCATCGACGAGCGTGTCCCAGAACCATTGCTCGCCGTCGCGCCAGTCGATCAGCAGATGCTTGACCAGGAACGACGCCACCACCATCCGCACCCGGTTGTGCATCACGCCGGTGTGCCAGAGCTCGCGCATGCCGGCATCGACGATCGGGTAGCCGGTGCGGCCGCGCTGCCATGCGCGCAACGCGCTTCGGCATCCTGCTTCCACGGAAAGCCGTCGAAACGGGCCTGCAGATTGCGTCGTCGCGAGATCGGGGATGTCGAAGAGCAGATGACGGCAGAACTCGCGCCAGCCGAGTTCGCTGAGAAATTTTTCGATGTCGGCGGACAGGCGGGGATGTTCGGCCGCGGCGAAGCGCGCGGCGTGCCAGATCTGGCGCGGGCTGATTTCGCCGAAACGAAGATGCGGCGACAGCCGCGAGGTGCCGTCGCGGTCGGGCCGGTCGCGATCGCCGGAATAGCCGGCAATGCCGCCGCCGAGAAACGCCTTGAGGGCGGCTTGCGCGGAGGCCTCGCCCGGCGTCCAGTTGTCGCGCAGGCCGCCGGCCCAATCCGGCCGGGTCGGCTCGAGATCCCAGTCTTCCAGCCGATCGCCGGTGATATCAGCCACGCCCTTCAACGTCTTCGGCGCAGGCAGCGGCTTTGGCGGATCGCCCAGCGCCTGCACCCGCCGCCAGAACGGGGTGAACACGCGCAGGCCCCGGTTCTCCTTGTTGCGGATCTGGCTCGGCGACGCCAGCAGGTCGCCGGGGAAACGATGCGCGGCGATGCCTGTCTCGGTCAGCGCAGCGGCAACCTGATCTTCCACTTTCCGCTGCGGAATCTGGGCGATTTCGTTCCAGTAGACCGCTTCGGCGCCGGTCTCGCGGGCGAGCGCGGGAATGATCTCGGATGCTGATCCCTTGCGCAGCACCAGCGACGCGCCACGCTCGTGCAGGCTTGCCTGGAGCGCCCGCAACGACTGCGCCAGCCACCACCGGGTCGCGCCACCCAATGGCCGAATGCCCGGCGCTCTGTCGTCGAGCACGTAAATAAACACAACTTTCGAGTGTCTTTTGACGGCGGCAGATAATGCGGGATGGTCCGAGATGCGGAGGTCATCGCGATACCAGACAATGGCAGTCATGCGCGCATAGGTTCCATTCTGTTCATAAACCTTTGCTAAGGGTTGTGCTGGTTAATGCGCTCAGAAGCAAACCGGATCAAATTTAGCCCGATGTTAGGGGATTTTTTCGTCATGGCTGCGCGATCGATTGGAAGTTTCCTGCCGACGCTGAATCTTCGGCTCGGCACCAAGGCCGTTATCTGCGCCATTTTCCTGATCGCCGTAAATACCGCGCTGGTTGTAGGCGCGGCCCATTGGTCGTTGACATCGGAATTCGGCGACCGGGCGCTGCGGGACATTGAAGTCAACCTGCGCACGCTGAGCCTGGCGTTTGCCGAGACCTATGGCGACGCCAAGATCACGATCAAGGACGGGGCCGTCACCCGCGCCGAAATGCCCAAGATGCCTGAGTTCAAGGACCACGCGATTGTCGATCGCGCCGTGGGTTATACCGGCGGCAACGCGACGCTGTTCGTGTATGACGAGGCCAGCAACCAGTTCGTCCGCCGCACCACCAACGTCAAGAAGGAGAACGGCGACCGCGCCGTCGGCACCCAGCTCGCGGCAGATCATCCGGGGCAGGCGGTCGTGCGCCGCGGCGAGGCCTACAAGGGACCGGCGACGCTGTTCGGCAAGACGTTCATGACGGCCTACTACCCGATCATGAATCCGGCCGGGAAGGTGATCGGGCTTCTATATGTCGGCATTCCGATGGCGCATTACGAGACCATGCTGTCGCGTGCCATCCAGAACATGGCCATTGCCGCCGGCATTGCGGCGCTGCTCGTGATGATGCTGACCATGGTGCTGGTGCGGCGGGTGACCAAGCCGCTGACCTCGGTCACGGCCTCGCTCACCGCGATCGCCAACGGCAAACCCGATGTCGTGATCGATTGCGACGATCGCATGGACGAGATCGGCGAGATTGCGCGTACCCTTGCCGTCTTCAAGAACAACTCGGCCGAACGCCGCCGGATGCGCGAGGAGCAGACCGCGGCCGCCGTTGCTGCCGCCGATCAGCGCAAGGCTGAACTGCGCGGTTTCGTCGACGAGTTCCAGACCAGCGTCGGCAGCATCCTCGACAAGGTGCTGAACTCCTCCAGCGAATTCGAGCGGGTCGCGCGGCAGCTCACCGAGACCGCGCGGACCACCGCCGGGCTCTCCGGCAAGTCGGCCGGTGCGTCCGAGACCGCCTCCGAGCATGTCCGTACTGCCGCGACCGCTTCCGACGAACTCTCCAGCTCGATCGCGGAAATCACCCGCCGGGTCCAGGAATCGAACGGGATCGCGGCCGACGCCGTCAAGCAGGCGGCCGCCACCGACCAGCGCATCAACGAACTGTCCGAAGCCGGCGCGCGGATCGGCGACGTGGTGAAACTGATCACCTCGATTGCCGAGCAGACCAATTTGCTGGCGCTCAACGCCACCATCGAGGCGGCGCGGGCCGGGGACGCCGGCCGCGGCTTTGCCGTGGTGGCGCAGGAGGTCAAGAGCCTCGCAGGCCAGACCGCGAAGGCCACCGAGGAGATCTCCAGCCAGATCGGCAACATGCAGCTTGCGACCGAAGAGTCGGTCAGCGCGATCAAGGCGATCGGCCAGACCATCGAACGCATCAGCGATATCGCCACCTCGATCTCGGCGGCGGTCGAGCAGCAGCGCGGCGCCACCCAGAACATTGCCCAGAGCGTGCGCGCGGCGGCCAGCGGCACGGCCGATGTTGCGGCCAATATCCGCAACGCCGCGCAGGGCGCCGACGAAACCGGCGAGACGTCGAACCGGATGTTTGCGTCCGCGCAGAATCTGTCGGGCGAAAGCCTGCAGCTGAAGGGCGAGGTCGAAAAATTCCTCAATCGCGTCCGCGCCGCCTGAGCGAAGCGTCGCGGTGACGGGTTTTCGCCGCACGTGAAACCGGAAGCCTCCACATACGTATTTACTTCGTATGATTGCCCTCGTTTTCCGGGCTGGAGACCACCGTGAATCGATACGTCATACTCTATCTGGTGACGCTGTTCGTCATCGTTCCCATCGATTTCCTGTTCCTCGGCGTTGTCGCCAAGGGGCTCTTCACATCACAGATCGGTCATCACCTGGGCGAGATAAAGCTCGCGCCAGCGGTCATGTTCTACCTGCTCTATGTCGGCGGCATTGTGATCTTCGTCAGCGGAGCGGCAGGCACGACCTGGCAATCGACGTTGCTCTATGGCGCGCTGTTCGGCCTGTTCTGCTATGCGACCTTCGAGCTGACCTCGATGTCGATGCTCAAGGACTGGAGCTGGACGGTTGTCGTGGTCGACATCGCCTGGGGTTCGTTCGTGACGGCGGTCTCGTCGACCGCCGGACTGCTGGTGGCGAATTGGTTGGCGGGGAAACCGTGAATTGTAGGGTGGGCAAAGCGAAGCGTGCCCACCACTACTTGCGTCGCTCTCGATGGTGGGCACGCTGCGCTTTGCCCACCCTACGAAGCTCGCAATGACCGCTACGCGGTCACTTCGGCTGCGGCACGATCCGGATATACGGCTTCGGCGACTTCCAGCCGGCCGGATAGATCGTCTTGGCCTCGTCGTCGCTGACCGAGCCCGCGATGATGACGTCCTCGCCCTGTTTCCAGTCGGCCGGCGTCGCGACGCGGTGCTTGGCCGTCATCTGCAGCGAGTCGATCACGCGCAGGATCTCCGCAAAATTGCGCCCCGTCGTCATCGGATAGACCAGCACCAGCTTGATCTTCTTGTCCGGCCCGATGATGAAGACGTTACGGACGGTCATGTTGTCGGCGGCCGTGCGCGTGGCAACATCGCCCGAGGTGGAAGCCGGCAGCATGTCGTAGAGTTTTGACACGTTGAAATCGGTATCGCCGATCATCGGATAGTTCGGCGCCGCGCCCTGCGTCTCCTTGATGTCCTCAGACCATTTCGCGTGCTTGTCGACGGGATCGACGCTCAGGCCCATCAGCTTGACGCCCCGCTTGTCGAATTCCGGCTTCAACTTTGCGAGAGCGCCGAGCTCGGTTGTACACACCGGCGTGAAGTCCTTCGGATGCGAGAACAGCAGCGCCCAGCTGTTGCCGATCCAGTCGTGGAATTTGATCTTGCCCTCGGTGGTCTGGGCTTCGAAATCGGGGGCGGTTGCGCCAATCTGGAGTGCCATGATCTGACCTCATCTTATTCGAGTTACAGGGGAATTCGTCGCAGCGATTATAGTCTCGGGTGGTAGCTAAAGGAACACATTCACGCAAATTGTGAGATCATTCTCCGAAACCACCGCGTTTCTAGCACCGTATTTGCATTGTCACACCTGCCGTGAAAAGAACCGATCGCCGCAGTTGTCCGGGTTGCCATGACATGGAGTTGTATGTTTTTCCTCCCGCCTCGCGGGGGTGCGGCTTGAACCGTGATCGATGTCACAGCGACCATTTGGCAACGGTCTGAATATCCCGGAATGACCGCTTCGATTCGTTAACCGCTCGTTCATTCCGGGTGTGGAAATGCTGGACTGAATTAGAAATTGAGAAGTGCAACAATGTCTGCCTCGACTGCCAAGATCGCCGAAACGTCTGCTGAAGCGTCAGACGTCCCGCAACCGTCCTGCCGCCAGACCGCAGCCCACGCGCTCACGATCGTGCGCGACGGCGTGATCACCGGCGAGGGCCCGACCACCAGGGGCCGTATCCATTTCTCCCGCGCGCTCGATGCCGATGACGCGGCCTGGTGCGCGCATTTCCTGACCGTGAGCGCGGTCGAGCATCAGCCGGTGAGCCGCGCCGAAGTCGAGGCACTGTTCGAGATCAGCGACGCCGCCGCCGAGCGCACCGACGACGGTCGTTTCGATGATCTGCTGGCCAAGGCCGTCGCCCATCATGCGGCGTCCGAGTCCGGCCTGCCGGTGCCGCCGCGCACGGTTGCGCTGTCGCCCGACACCGATATCGAGAGCTGGGCGCCGACGAAGGCCGCCAACATCGACACCAAGGTGCTGGAATGGCTTGCCAGCCAGATGCGCGGCAAGCGTCGCGCCAACCATCGCCTCACGGCGCTGGTTGCAACCCTGATCGGCGCCGCGGCGCTGCCGCTCGCCCAACTGCCGGGCATGCTCGATATGGGAATGCTGTAAATTCATCCGGCGATTGACCGGTTTCAAAACGGCGGGGCAGGGCTCCGCCGTTTTTTGTGTCCAGGTTTTGCAGGGTGGTCGGAGCGAAGGTGGTGCAAATCCCTGGAACGAAGTTTCCGTCGTTCGGGGGTTTAATTCCCGCTCCGGAGTCCCCACATACAACAGATGGCACAATGGAAATCATCGACGACGCGACAACCTCCGATGACGAAGGATGAGTTGCGCATGATGCTCGCCGCGGCAGTCCGCAACACGCAGCCCGCCGCCGTGCACAGCCCGAAAATCTCTCCAAAAGCTGAGGAAGAGCAGTAGCGCCTTCCTGGTTCTGCTGAATCAAAACCGGAATTAGTGCGGTTGTTTTGCGCGCTTTCTCGCGGAAACCGCTCTAACGTCGGCTGTTCTTTTGCAGACGTCGAAATGGAGCAGGCGGGCGGTTGACGTCGATCCCGCAAACCGGCCTATTGTCGACAAGATCACGCGCCACACGCTCGCAACGAGAAAGCTTTGAGGGCGGCCGGAACAACTCGCCGTGACCTGAGCAACCCATCATGAACGCCAGTTTTGAAATGCAGGAACAGTCATGCTGAAAGACCGCGAAAATATCCTCGATGCGCTGCGCGAGAAGCCGCAGAAGGCCTATCAGCTCATGCGGCGCGCCAACCTGCCGAACGAAGAAGCCTGCCAGTCCCTGCTTCTGAAGATGCGCGACGAAGGTCTGGTGAAGTTCGACATCCACAAGGGGCTATGGACAATCGGATAGATGCGTGCGGCGGGATTATTTTCCCGCCGTCTTCTGCTTGCCTTCGCCCGCATCGAGCCCGAGCGTGCGGCCGGGAAAACCCGCCGTATCGAAATAGCGCTGCGAGCCGACACGCTGAAAGTTGAGCACGGTGCGTAAACCGTTCGCCGCCGGCTTCGATTTCACGATGCCGGCATAGGCGGTCGGCGTGGTGCCATTGGGCATCGCTTCCGTCATGACGCGGCCGATCAGCTTTCCCTTGGCCTTCTGAGTCAGCCCCAGGAGCTTCGCCGCGGTGGCGCCGACATCGGCATTGCTGACGGGAAGCGGATCGACATAGCCCGATTTGAAGTCGGGTCCGATCGCCGCCGTGAAGTTCAAGGTGTCGCCGCGGCTGAAGCTGCCATGCATGCCCTGGCCCTGGCGCAGCACGGTGTCGGCGATCTGCACCGAGCAGTTGGTCGGCTCCTCGCATCCGGACGACCAGGAGCGGAAGTTGACCACGATCGACGGGTGCGGCACCACCGCCTTGCCCTTGAGGCCGAGCTGCGACATCGGCAGCGTGCCGGGGAAATTTCCGAAATCGTCATCGACGAAGATGCCGCTGACGTAATCCTGCTCCAGCAGCGCCTTGATGGCGCGGTCCGCGAGCTTGCGATCCTTGCCGGGAATATAGATCAGGTCCGAGCCGCCATTGGTCGCGACCACAAGATCGGGCTTCGCGGGGTCCTTGCCCAGCAAGCCGTTGCCGGCCTTGGGGTGGGCATTGTCGGCGACGCGCGCGTTCTTGTCGTTGGGATCGAACAGCGGCAGGTCGAGCGCCTTCGCCAGATCGATGGCGAGGAAACCCATCGGCAGGAAATCCTTCGGCGTATCCTCATAAGAGATCTTGGCGGCTGGGCTGGTCTTGCTCTCCTTCGAGATCGTCGAGAATCCGTGATCGGAGGAGACGATGATGTTGGTCGACGCGGCGAGGCCGAGTTCGTCCAGCGTCTTGCGGAGCTGGGCCAGGTTGTTGTCCGCGTTTCTGATGCCGGCCATCGAGGTCGGCCCGTTGATGCCGGGCGTGATGGTGTTGAGGCTGTCGCCGGTGTTGTGCTGGCTGCCGTCGGGATCGCGCGACCAGAACACCAGCACGAACGGCTTGTTGCGCGCCTTGAACATCGGCAGCACCACCTTCGCCGCGACGTCGGCCATGTAGGCCTGCTGGGCGACATTGGCGCTGGTCGTGCCCGGCGTCTTGGCGTCGCCCGCCTTGCCGTTCTCGCCGCGCGGGGTCGTCGCCAGCGGCAGGTTGGCCTTGGTCAGCGCCTCCTTCATTTCATCCGACAGCGGCACGCCGTTCTTGCTGCCGGTTGAATCGTCGATCACGATGGTATTCTTGCCACCGTCGGTATGGTCGAAAAGGTAGGTCGGGCCGAGCTTGCCGATGGCTGCGGTGGAGAAGCCTTTCGCGCGGGCCATCTTCAACAGCGTCTCTTCGTTCAAATAGTCGCCGCCGAACTGCTCGTCGACTTCGAGCAGGACGGGATTGACTTCGAGGAACGGCGTGACGGTGTCGTTGGAGTGGGCGGTCGGTTTGCCGGTGTAGATCGTGTTGCTGAAGGTGCCGGTATCGCCGAGGTAATGGCCGCTGGCCATCGCCGAGCCGTTCGCCATGGTGAAGGTCGGAAACAGCGAATGCGAGTTCTTGAAATTGACGCCCTTGTCGCGCAGCTCGGCCATGGCAGGCGCGGTTTGCGGCGTCACGATGCGCCCGCGCAGGCCGTCAGGCACGAACAGGATCAGGTTGCGCGGCGCGGCGTTTTGCGCCGATGCCGAACTCCCGGCGAGGGCGAGCAGGGTAGCGGATAGCCATACGATTGTGCGGCGCATCAGATTTCCCCCGTTGACGTACATCCGGCCGTTCCGCCGATGGCTTCGTTTAGTTCTGCTGTACGACAGGATTGTTACACTGGCTGCAACCCACCTCAAGGGCGAAGCGCGGCGGTAGGCGGTCGCTGCTCGATTTTCGAGGCAATCCGCGGAAAAACCTGATCCGCCGCGCGGCGGTCATGAGCAGGGCATTGGCCGTGAACGCAGACAGGCGCAGCCGACCGACAAGGAACGCGTCAGCGCGCGAGAAGGGCAGACCGATGCGCCGATCGACCGGATGAGGCGTCGGACGGCGGCCAGCACCTTCGAATGTCCGAGGCCTTCATTGCGGAAGGGGCGGGAATTCGCGGTTACGCGCTGAAGGGAACGCACATCGCGTCGGAGATATTCTCATTTGTGCCCGGCGCGCCATCGAAGAAAGTCGTTGTAGGCCTTGGACGTTTCCTGTTGTGAACTTTCACCACCGTTTTTCTGGACGAGGAAGGCGCGGAATTCTTCGGCCGTTGCAGCGGTCGGACCGGGTTGCGTTGCCGCCCCTGGCTGGACTTTGTCCAGCCAGTCCTGCGCGGGCTTGAAACGTTCCAGCCCGGCGACGTTGACCGATATTCCGGTGTCTTTCCATTTCGGATGACGTGGAGGCTGCTGCAACTGGCCGATCTTGCTGAACAACGCATCGACGAAACGCGCCACCCTTCGGTAGCGCTCGCTCTCGGGTGGCCAGTTGTACACCATCAGCACGGTTGGAACGGCAAGGGCATAGACCTTGCTGTCCTTCGCCACGAGATTTGGGTACTCTTCGGACGAGAAGGACGACGGCAGATAGACATCCTGCAATGGCTTCGCGTAGGGGATCTCCAGCAGATGGAATTTCCCTGCATCGTTCTTGATGTTCTTGATGACCGGGGCCCCCTTCGAAACGCTTGCGATCCACGCGTCCCTCTCGCCGCCAAGCAGCCTTTGCAGGCCGCCGTCCGGATCGGTCTGCGTATCGATGTCCGCCTCGATACCCATGCGCCGGAAGATGATGCGCGCCGCCGGCAGTCCGATGCTCCGTTCGGCGAATATTTTCTTTCCCTGCAGATCCTGCAGGCTCCGGATCTCCTTCCGCGCGACGATGTGAATATCGTTATGGAACAGACGGGTGATGTACCGGACGCGCTTGGGAATGTCGGGAATGTTGTATTCGGTCTTGGCAAACTCCAGCGCGTCGGACGTGACGAAGCCCATATCGATGTTCTTCAGACGCATGATGTCGATGAGATTCTGAACCGAGCCCTTGCCGAGGATCGGCAGCACCCGGAGCTTGTCGGCATCGTCGAGTACCGAGGCCATGTCCGAGCCCATGATCGACATCGGACCGCCGATCGGCGCCGTGATCACCGTGACCGTACCGGCATTGAGAAGATCGCGCTCGGGGAGTTCGTTGCCTTGAGCCGGGGCACGCTGCTGCGCACCGGCGGTGTCTGCGAACAAAGCCAACAGCATGCAAACGGCAACGCAAAAGATCGCGCGCATGAAATTCCCCCTCAAAAACGGTGTTTTCTTTAAAAATTAAGGAAAGGCTAAACGGCAAATGATGGCCGAATTGCGTATCGCAACGCCCCGCTTCATGCGTGCTTCCCGTGGCCAGCAAGATAAACAGCGGAATCATCGCGCTTGAGTTTACGTTCCTCCAGTCGGCAATCGCAGATCATTAGTCCCCCCATCGCAATGGACGCAGGCGGCATGAACAATGATTTCCACCGCGCCTCCACCGCGCGCAGTTTGCAAGCTGGCTCGCGCGGCTGACGGGCGGCTGGGTCGTCGCGCGGCTTAGGAACCCTGGGTTTAATCCAATGTTGTCCGCCCGCCATCAACAATGGAGGACATCATGGCTGACAAAGACCTCAACGAACTTTTTCTCGATACGCTCAAGGACATCTACTACGCCGAAAAGCAGATCCTGAAAGCCTTGCCGAAGATGGCGAAGGCCGCCCAATCGGACAAGCTGCGGGCCGCCTTCGAAAAGCATCACGAGGAGACCGAAGGACAGGTCGAGCGGCTGGAGAAGATCTTCGAACTGCTCGGCAAGGCCGCACGCGGCAAGAAGTGCGATGCGATCGAGGGCATTCTCGACGAAGGCAAGGAGATCATGGAGGAGTATGCCGACACGCCCGCGCTCGACGCCGGCCTGCTGGCCGCGGCGCAAGCCGTCGAGCATTACGAGATTTCACGCTACGGCACCCTGAAGGCCTGGGCGCTCAAGCTCGGCAACCAGCAAGCCGCGAAGCTGCTCGACCAGACCCTGGCCGAAGAGAAGAAGACCGACGACAGCCTGACCAAGCTGGCCGAGACGGCGGTCAATTACGAGGCCGCGGCGTAGAGGGCCTCGGACGGTCCGCGACGCGCACGAAAAGAGCCCCGCCCTCCAAAGGATGGCGGGGCTCGAGTTCGACGTCGCGGGGGAGGAAACGCCGATGCAAGAATAACGCGGACGAAGCCCGATCGTTCCCAGAGGTTGCATCGCCGCGCGATGTCGCGGGTCGATGAGAGGTTGATATTGCAGGGAAGTGCCGAGACGAAACGCGCGTCAGGGTAGTGGTTCTACCTCGCCGAGGTCGTAGTTTTACTAGGCCGAACAGATATTTATTTGCGTAGACGCTCTTCAATGTAAGCAAACGTTTAGTCGCGGTCCGTAAAGTGCCGGCATCATTTACTGCATTTAACGCCTGGTTAGTCATGCGCCTTCTGCCAATGAAAGAACCGGAGAGGTCCTGGCGGTCGATCAAGGGCCAGTGGAAGAAGGATGCCGAAAGCGTCGGCGAAGATTTTTCGACTTTTTCGACGGGAAGCTATTCCGCCTATGACGCCCTGACCAAGGACGGCGACAACCCCAATCTTTACTGCCTCTCCGACGGCGAGCGGGTTCATGCGGCCTGTCAGGTCAGCCGCCTGATGATGAGCAAGTTTCCGAACCCGATTTTGCGCGCCCGTTTCATCCTGGTATCGCCGATCTACGACCTGGGGATCGCCAACGCAGGCCAATATGCCCAGATGATGGTGGCGCTGTTTTCCGGCATCGTATGGCTGTCGCGGGATACCATGACCGCCAGCCACATCCGCTTCTTTCTGAAGAGCCCGGGGGATGCGCAGTTTTTCGCGCCGCTGCAGGCCGCGACCGAACAGTCGCCATTCTCCGAGTTCACGATCGGCGGCGCGCTGATCGAATGCAGCCTCAAGGAAGCAGAAGCAGAAGAAGACGCGGACTGGGCGGAAGCCGAAACCGCCTGACGCCGCTGCGGCCTTAACCTCCCGATAACTCACTTTGCTAACGCCCTTTTGGAGTGTGTCCCCTACAACGAGCAACTGTAGGGACGGCGGAAATGCTTGGGAATTCATCGCAACACGGCACCATGAAGCGCCGGCCGTTTTTCGGCGCCGGCCCGGCATGGCGGATCAGGCTCAGCGCCATCCAGTGGCTGATCCTGACTGCGGCGGCGCTCGTGATCGCGATCACGCTCGGCACCGGCTATTTCGCGATGCAATACCGCGAGCGCGCGCTGGAAGTCGCCGAGCGCGAACTCAACAACAGCGCGCTTCTGCTGTCGCGACATTTCGACCAGCAACTGCTCGACCTCCAGCACGTCCAGGAAGACGTCGTGAACGGCCTGCGGGCGGACGGGGTCCACACCGCCGACGACTTCGAGACCAAGATGTCGACGTTGAGCACGCATGAGCTGCTGCGCAGAAAGCTCTCGGTGCTGCCTTATGTCGGCGCGCTGAACCTGTGGAGCGCAAAGGGCTCGCTGGTCAATTCGTCCGAGATGTGGCCGGTGGCGGGAAGCACCATCACCGACCGGCGCTACTACCGGGAGTTCATGTCGGACGAGCCGACCCCCGATGTGATCGTCGAGGCGGTTGTCAGCAAGGTGACCAAGGTCTGGACCACGATCTTCGCGCGAAAGATCACCGGTCGCGAGCGGCGAGATCATCGGCTTTGCGGTCCGCGGCGTCGAGCCTTCTCACTTCGAGAACTTCGTCGCCTCGCTGGCGCTGGACAGCGGCACCGCGATCTCGATGATCCACCGCGACGGCACCGTCATCGCACGCTACCCCAAGGACGACAGGCTGATCGGCCAGAACGTCGCGAATTCAGACGGGTTTCGGCGGGCGCTCGCGGTGGGCGGCAACATTTCGGGACGCTTCACCAGCGAGAAATTCCTGGATGACAAGGTCGGCGCGGTCAAATCGCTGGAGCACTTCCCGATCCTGATCGTCGCGACGACCCAGACCGCGACCGCGCTGCATGATTGGCGGGCGCAGACCAGGCTGCAATTCTTTGCCGCCGCGGCGGCGATCGTCGTCGTGATCGGCATGATTTTCCTGATCGTGCGCCAGCTGCGCCGGCAGCATGCCGCGGCCCAGCGCAAGCTTTCGGAAAAGAGCCAGCATCTCGACACCGCCATCAACAACATGACGCAGGGCCTGCTGCTGTTCGATGCCTCCGGCCGGCTCGTGATCTGCAACCAGCAATATCTCGACATGTTCGGGCTCTCGACCGACGTGGTCAAACCCGGCTGCCATCTGCGCGACCTGATCCGGTACCGCAAGAAGCTCGGCTCCTTCGTCGGCGACGTCGACGCCTATTGCGCCCGTTTCCTCGATCCCACGGGCAGCCTGGTTCAGGATACCGTGACCTCGACGCCGGACGGGCGCACGATCCGGCTGATCTACAAGCGGTCGCCGGACGGCGGCTGGGCGACGACGCTGGAAGACGTCACCGAAGTGCGGCGCGACCAGGCCAGGATCGAGCATCTCGCCCATTACGACGCGCTGACCAACCTGCCGAACCGGACGCTGTTCCAGCGTCATGCCGAGGAATTGCTTCCGCGACGGCGAGGGGCGTCCGTTCGCGATCCTCTATATCGACATCGACGAGTTCAAGCGCATCAACGACACGCTGGGACATTTGATCGGCGACGAGTTCCTCAAGGGCGTGGCGGAGCGGTTGCGGCAGTCGGTCGGGCGGGACGATTTCATCGCGCGTCTCGGCGGCGACGAATTCGCCATCCTGCAGCGCGGCATCGTCAATAGCGAGGACGTTCAGTCGCTGGTCGCGCGGGTCTATCAGGCGCTGCGCACGCCGTTCGATTGCCACGGCCACCAGCTTTCCAGCGACGCCAGCATCGGCATCGCGATCGGCCCACGCGACGGCGCGGACCTGTTCGACCTCCTGAAGAACGCCGATCTGGCGATGTATGCGGCGAAGGCGGCCGGCCGCAGAACCTATCGCTTCTTCGATCCCGCGATGGAGCAGCAGGCCATTCAACGCCGCGAACTGGAGGCGGATTTGCGCGTGGCGCTGGCGCAAGGCGCATTCGAGCTGCACTACCAGCCGCAGGTCGATCTGCAGCAGCGACCGCATCGCCGGCTGCGAGGCGCTGCTGCGCTGGCGGCATCCGGTGCGCGGCATGGTCTCGCCGGCGGACTTCATTCCGGTCGCCGAGGAAACCGGGCTGATCGAGGAGATCGGGCAGTGGGTGCTGCGCACCGCCTGCGCGGAAGCGGCGAGCATGGCCGGCCAGCATCCGCATCGCCGTCAACGTCTCGCCGATCCAGTTCCGCTCGGAGACGTTGTCGCTGAAGGTTGCGGCCATCCTCGCCGAGACCGGGCTCGATCCGCGCCGGCTCGAGCTCGAGATCACCGAGGCGGTCCTGATCGCGGACGACGATGCGGCATTCGCGACGCTGCACCAGCTCCGCGCGCTCGGGGTGCACATCGCGCTCGACGATTTCGGAACCGGCTATTCCTCGCTGCAATACCTGCAGCGTTTTCCGTTCGACAAGATCAAGATCGACCGCTCCTTCGTCAAGGAAGTGACGCGCAATTCGTCGTCGGCCTCGATCATCCGCGCGGTGGTGAGCATCGCCGCCGATCGCAACATGATCACGACCGCGGAAGGCGTCGAGACCCTGCAGCAGCGCGAGACCGTGCAGACTCTCGGCTGCACCCAGATGCAGGGCTTTCTGTTCAGCGCGGCGCGCCCGGCGCAGGAGATCCGGAAGCTGCTGGCGTCGGGGAAGGCCGGCGTCGAGGACGCGGCGTGAGTCGGGGCGATTGCCGGCTTACCCGGGGCCAAAACACAAAATGTCGAAAACAACCCCATGCAAAGTAGACTTAGGTCCCCGGCATGCAGCCGTTAAGCCATTGCACGGGATACTCAAAATACCTGGTTATCGCCCCGGCGTCGTAAACGCGTATCAGCGCCGCGCCTCGGAGATCGCCTTCCTGAGGCTGCGCGACAGCAGTTCCACCGAATAGGGCTTCTGGATCAGTTCGAAACCGCGGTCGGCATTCTCCGCCAGCACGTTGCTGTAGCCGCTGGTCAGCACCACGGGCAGGCCGGGATAGCGCTCGCGTACGATGCCGGCGAGTTCGACGCCGTTCATGCCGGGCATGATGACGTCGGAAAACACCAGATCGGCGGAAAACTCGTCCTGGGCCAGGATCGCCAGCGCGGCATCCGCGTTGGCGACGCGGCGGACGGTGTAGCCGAGATCTTCCAGCAAGCTCGGTGGAGAACTGTCCGACGTCGTCATTGTCCTCGACCACGAGCACGCGGTAGCCGCGGCCGCGCGCGGCGGGTTCGCTTCCCGTGGCGGCGGCCTGGACGGCATCGGCCGGCACTGCGGCCTGCGGCAGGTAGATCGTGAACGTCGCGCCCTGGCCGGACTCGCTCGCGACCGCGATGTCGCCGTCGGATTGCTTGGCAAAGCCGAACGCCTGGCTGAGGCCGAGGCCGGTGCCCTTGCCGACTTCCTTGGTGGTGAAGAACGGCTCGAAGATCGTCTCGAGCAGGACCGGCGCGATACCGGGACCGGTGTCGGTCACGGTGATGGCGACGAAATCGCCGCTGCGGGCGGGATGCGCCCGCAGCGGAGGGATGCTGTCCACCTTGCGCACGCCGATGGTCAGCCGGCCTTCGCCTTCCATGGCGTCGCGGCTGTTGACGGCGAGGTTGATCAGCGCGGTCTCGAACTGGGCGATGTCGGCAATCGCAAAGCAATCGCTGTCCGATATCTCGACGTCGATCCGGATGCGGCCGCCGACGAGAGGACGGACGAGCTGGGCGACGGCCTCGACCTGCGTGCCGACATTGAACACCTGCGGCTTCAGCGGCTGCCTGCGGGCGAATGCCAGCAATTGTCCGGTCAGCTTGGAGGCGCGCTCCACGGTTTCGGAAATGGCGTCGATGTAGCGCCGGCGGCGTTCCTCCGGCAGTTCGCGGCGGCGCAGGAAGTCGGTCGCGGAGCGGATGATGGTCAGGAGATTGTTGAAGTCGTGCGCCACGCCGCCGGTCAATTGCCCGACCGCTTCCATCTTCTGCGACTGGCGCAGCGCTTCCTCGCTCTGGCGGCGCTCGGTGACATCGATGGCGTCCGGCACCGCGCCGACGATGGCGCCGTGCTGGTCGCGCAGCGGACGCATCGTGAAGTCGAAATAGCGCTCGCCGCCCGGCAGGCGCAGCAGCATCTCGGTCTGGACTTCTTCGCCCTGCATCACCGCATGGAAGGCTTCGCGGACGGTGTCGCCCATGCCTTCGGTGCGCGGAAAACCACGGCGTGTCCCAGAACGGTTTACCCAGCACCGCGCCGGCCTCGGCACGGATTCCGGCCAGCGCCGTCTTGTTCGCATACAGCACGTCGCCGTGCAGGTTGAGCAGGCCCTGATACTGGTGGCTGGTCTCCAGGATGGCGCGCATCTGCGCCTCGTTGGATTCCAGTTGCGCGGTTCGCTCCGTGATCCGCAATTCCAGGATTTCGTTCAACTGCCGCAGATCCTGCTCGGCCTGCTTGGACACGGTGATGTCGTGCGCGACGCCGATGAAGCCGATGTGGTTGCCGGTCGGATCCCAGCGCGGCTGGGATTCCGAGCGCAGCCAGCGGTATTCGCCCGCAGCGTCGCGGTAGCGCGCTTCCAGCACGAACGGCTTGAGCGAAGCCTCGCCGGCGATCGATTCCTGCACGACCCGCTGCTGGTCGTCCGGGTGAAGCCGTTTGCGCCAGTCGAACGCGATGGCTTCCTCGAACGGCAGTCCGAGAAAGTCGACATAGGCCTGGTTGGCAAAGGAGCGCGTGCGGTCGAGCTTGGTGACCCACATCGGCACCGGTGCGCTGTTTGCGATGAGGCGAAAACGCTCCTCGCTTTCGCGCAGCTTCTCCTGGGCCAGCATCCGGTCGGTGGCGTCGATATGGGCGCCGACCAGCCGCAGCGCGCGTCCCTCGCTGTCGCGTTCGAACTTGGCGACGACGTCGATCCAGCGCGTCTGGCCGTCGCTCGGCCGCACGATGCGATAGGTAGCCGTGTAGTCCTCGTCACGGCCGGCAAGCGCGTCGAGAAACTGTTTGACCGTGCGTTCGCGGTCCTCGGGATGGATGCGCGCGACCCAGTCTTCGTGGGTTTCGTTGGCCGCATCCGGCGGCAGGCCGTGGATGATGAGATATTCCGGCGAGCGGCGATTCTTGAAGCCTTCGCGGAAGTCGACCTCGACGCCGCCGACGCGCCCGATGCGCTGGATCCGCGCCAGTTCCGCCTCGCGTTCCTGCAAGGCGCGATGAGCCCTGTCGCGCTCGTCCGCAATTTCCTGCAGATGTTGCTGCAAGCGTTCAGCGGCGGCAATTTCAGGCAAGACGTTCGAAGTGTCCGACTGGGTCATGCTCCCCGCTACCCTTTGCCGGCACTTTCACACGGGAAGCGGCGGCTTTGCCAGCTTCATTTGCTCTTGCTGGGTGGCCGGCAGTTATAGGCCCTGCGGAACCCGGCGGCCTGCGCGTCGTCCTCGGAACAAAACCAGCGGTCCGGATTGCCCAGGCCCGGATAGGAGCGGCACGCCTGCAGATGATAGATGCCGAGGTTCCCGGTGACGCGCGCGCGGACGGCGTACTTGCCCTTGATGTTGCAGCTTGCCGGCATCACGAGATCCTCGGGGAATAAGGCGTCGCGGATTTCGCGGTCGCGATCGGCGCGGCACGCGGCGCCGAGCAGGGCGCCGTCTTTCTTCGCCACGCGGAACTCGCGCGGCGCGGCGAAGCAGCCTTTCCATAGTCCCTGCCGGTCTTCCTTGGCGCGGGCCTCGTCCGCCTTGAAGCGTCCGCTGGCGGAGGCTTCGACGTTCAGCGCAAAACCGTTGCGGACCAGCAACTGGCTGAGACTTGCGGTTTCGCCTTCGATCTTGCAGACGCCGAGACGCCATTTCTTGTAGGCGGGATCGGGGCCGAGATCGTCGCAGCGGACCTGCTTGCCGCCGGTCAGTTTCGCCAGCTGGTCGCGCGCCTCGATACCGCACGTCCAGACGTCGGCGTGCTCGTCGATGCAGATCTGGTCGACGGTCGGGACATCGATGCCGTCGAGCCGATAGGTGACATTGCCAAGCTGAAGCGTGCCGCCGTCCCGCACGATGGCGGTGGCGGCCATGCTTTGGCTGGCCGGAAGGACGATCGATAGCAACACTGCAACAAGAAAAATTCGTGACTGCATCGGTTTCATTTCAAATCAATTCCACACCTGCTGTCGCGTTCTAGCATAAGGGGAGGTGATTGAACCAAGGCGCCGGCGCTAATCGCGCATCGAAGCAGGTTGGGGAAAACCGGCTGTGCCGCTGCGGTCACGCGCCGAATGGCCCATTGACTTCATGAGAACAAAATAGGAACATTAGCCGACATCGCTCAGCACGGAATATTTGCCATGTCGTCCTCTTCACAGCCGAGATCCGAAGAGAACGACGAGCTGGAAACCGCGGTGGATCAGGCGATTTCGGCCTGCGGCGGCGATACGAGGGCGACGATCCGCGCGCTGATCGTGGCCAATGAATATCTGGAATCCGAGGTCGGCGAGCTGATGAAGGCGGTATCCCGCGCCTATGCGCGGGGCCGGTTCAAAGCCTATTCGGGGTGAATTGCCGCCGGCCGGCACGGCCAGGCCGATACGAGACCGTTGCCTCCATCGATTTTTGCTGTACGACGGGTTTGTTACCCGCGCGCCCGCATGTCATATGGCGGGTGAGGATCCTGCCCAAAGCTCAAGCAAGAAGAACATGTTCAAGAGAATTCTGATCGCAAATCGCGGCGAGATCGCCTGCCGGGTCATCAAGACTGCGCGCCGCATGGGGATCGAGACGGTAGCCGTGTATTCCGAGGCCGACCGCGACGCGCTCCATGTCGAAATGGCCGATGACGCCGTGCTGATCGGCCCGCCGGCAGCGGCCGAGAGTTACCTGCTGATCGACAAGATCGTCGAGGCCTGCCGCAAGACCGGCGCGGAGGCCGTGCATCCCGGCTATGGCTTCCTGTCCGAGCGCGAGGCGTTTCCGCGCGAGCTCGCCAAGGCGGGCATCGTCTTCATCGGCCCCAATCCGGGCGCCATCGCCGCGATGGGCGACAAGATCGAATCCAAGAAGGCCGCCGCCAAGGCCAAGGTTTCGACCGTGCCGGGACATCTCGGCGTCATCGAGGACGAAAAGCACGCGGTGAAGATCGCCGACGAGATCGGCTATCCCGTGATGATCAAGGCCTCCGCCGGCGGCGGCGGCAAGGGCATGCGGATCGCGCATTCGAAGGCCGAGGTCGCCGAAGGCTTCAACGTCTCCAAGGCCGAGGCAAAATCCTCGTTCGGCGACGACCGCGTCTTCATCGAAAAGTTCATCGTCGATCCCCGCCACATCGAAATCCAGGTGCTGGGCGACAAGCATGGCAACGTGATCTATCTCGGCGAGCGCGAATGTTCGATCCAGCGCCGCAACCAGAAGGTCATCGAGGAGGCGCCGTCGCCGCTGCTCGACGAGACCACCCGCCGCAAGATGGGCGAGCAGGCGGTGTCGCTGGCCAAGGCCGTGAACTACGATTCCGCCGGCACGGTCGAATTCGTCGCCGGCCAGGACAAGAGCTTCTACTTCCTGGAAATGAACACCCGCCTGCAGGTCGAACATCCCGTCACCGAACTGATCACCGGCATCGACCTCGTCGAGCAGATGATCCGGGTCGCTGCCGGCGAGAAGCTGTCGATCGCGCAGAAGGACGTCACGCTGACCGGCTGGGCGGTGGAATCGCGCGTCTATGCCGAGGACCCGTTCCGCAACTTCCTGCCGTCGATCGGCCGGCTGGTGAAGTACCGCCCGCCCGCGGAAGCGAGCCATGACGGCATCACCATCCGCAACGACACCGGCGTGCAGGAAGGCGGCGAGATCTCGATCCACTACGATCCGATGATCGCCAAACTCGTCACGCACGCGCCGTCGCGGGCGGCTGCGATCGAGGCGCAGTCCGCCGCGCTGGACGCGTTCTATGTCGACGGCATCAGGCACAACATTCCGTTCCTGTCGGCGCTGATGAACCATCCGCGCTGGCGCGAGGGCAAGCTTTCCACCGGCTTCATCGCCGAAGAATTTCCAAAAGGCTTTTCGGCGCGTCCGCCGGAAGGCGAGGTGGCGCGGCGGCTGGCGGCGGTGGGCGCTGCGATCGATCACGTGCTCGGCGAGCGCAAGCGGCAGATTTCCGGCCAGATGAACGGCCGGCTGGTGCAACGCGAACGCCGCCGCGCGGTGTGGCTCGATCGCGAGGAAATCGCGCTCGACGTGGCGCGCGAGGCCGACGGCATCGCGGTGCGCTTCATCGGCGCCGACGGCCTGCCGGGCAATCCGCACAATCTGGTCTCGGCCTGGACGCCGGGCGAGCCGGTCTGGCAGGGCACCATCGACGGCCATTTCGTGGCGATGCAGGTGCGCGCGATTCCGAACGGCATCCGCCTGGCGCATCAGGGCTTTGACGTCGCGGTCAACGTCTTCACCGAAAGCGAGGCCGCGGCCGCCCGGCTGATGCCGGTGAAGTCGGCCGCCGACACCGGCAAGAAGCTGCTGTGCCCGATGCCGGGGCTGGTGGTGTCGATCGCCGTGACCGAAGGGCAGGAGGTCAAGTCCGGCGAGACGCTGGCCGTGGTCGAGGCCATGAAGATGCAGAACGTGCTGCGCGCCGAGCGCGACGGCACGGTGAAGAAGATTCACGCCGCGGCCGGCGCAACGCTGGCGGTGGATGCGCTGATCTTGGAGTTTGCTTAACCCGTCATTGCAGGGCGTTGCGAAGCAATCCCATTCCGCGGGTCGATTGCTTCGCATTCGCTCCGGAATGACGGCGATGAATGAGGAAATTGGAATGGCCTTCCGTCAACGCCGCGAAAAACTGCGTTCCATCCTCAACGGCTCCGCCTGCATCCGGCCGGGCTCGGTCTATGACGCGACCTCGATCCGCATCGCCGAAGACCTCGGCTTCGAGCTCGGCATGTTCGGCGGCTCGGTGGCTTCGCTCGCCGTGCTCGGCGATCCCGATATTGCGCTGATCACGCTCACCGAACTGGCCGAGCAGATGCGCCGGATGTCGCGCGCCGCAAGCCTGCCGGTGCTGGTCGATGCCGATCACGGCTATGGCAATGCGCTCAACGTCCGCCGCACCGTGCAGGAACTGGAAGCGGCCGGCGCCGCCGGCCTGACGATCGAGGACACGCTGCTGCCGCAGGCGTTCGGGCAGGCGGGGACGCAACTGATCCCGCTGGAAGAGGGCGTCGGCAAGATGAAGGCCGCGCTCGACGGCCGCAGCGATCCCTCGCTGGTCGTCATCGGCCGCACCGGCGCGGCATCCGTCACCGGCCTCGAAGACACCATTGCGCGCGCCAAGGCGTATGAGGCCACCGGCGTCGATGCGCTGTTCTTCACCGGCATCAAGAACCGCGGCGAGCTGGAAGCGATTTCGGCCGCGACACGACTTGCCGATCGTGCTCGGCGGCGCGCCCGAGGACATGGCCGCGCCCGACTATCTCGCCGGCCAGCGCGTGCGGGTCGCGCTGCAGGGCCACGCGCCGTTCGCCGCCGCGACGCAGGCCGTCTATGAAACGCTGAAGGCGCTGCGCGAGGGCGCCTCGCCGAAGAGCCTGAAGGGGCTGGCGTCTCCGAACTGACCGGCCGGGCGATGCGCGAGGCGGATGTGAAGGCGCGCAGCAGCGCATTCCTCGGATTGAAAAAGCCATGAGCGATACGATCCGCCACGTCACGGTCGGCGGGCGGGTGCAGGGTGTCGGCTACCGGTACTTCGTCGAACAGGCGGCGCGGTCGCACGATCTCGAAGGCTGGGTGCGCAATCGCCGCGACGGCAGCGTCGAAGCGGTGTTCGCAGGCCCTGAGGAAGCCGTTACGGCCGTGATCGCGGCATGCCGGCGCGGGCCGTCATCGGCGCGGGTGGACAGCTTGCGGGACGAAGCCGCCACCCCCGACATGCTGAACCTGCGAGCGGCGGACGAGCGGTTTTCGGTGCTGCCAACGGTCTGACGGCAGCAAATGGCTGCGACCCATCATGAGGTGACTGAATGAAGCCGCAACAAGCGGGACGCGACTGGAGAAAAATCCATCATTCCCCGATCTTCTGGATCGGGGTCGTGATGTGCCTGGCCGCGATCATGATCTATGTGCTGTCGGATGATCTCTCGTGGCGGCCTGGCGCGAGATAGGGGCCGGGCGCTGAGGCGTACTCATAGTGCGTCCGTTGGGCCGGCGCGAACTCGCCGTCGTGCTGAATGGATTCGCTGTCGACATAGTGCAGGTTGAGCGAGGAAGACACGATGCTGCGGTTGCGGCCGAGACGCTTGGCTTCGTAGAGCGCGGTATCGGCTTCGCCCACCAAGGCGGAGTCGTCACGCGTCGCCTCGGTTCTGGCGGCGATGCCCACGCTGACCGTGATGTATCCGCGGCTGCTGTCCGTGTTGGGAACGCCGAGACCTCGAACCGCCAGCCGGATCGCCTCGGCCACCTTCAAGGCGTCATCCTCGCCGGTGTCCGGCAGCACGACCGCGAACTCCTCGCCGCCATAGCGCGCGGACAGGCCCGACGTGTTGGAGGTGGCGTCGCCGATCACTTTTGCGACGGCCTGCAGGCAGCGATCGCCCGCCTGATGCCCATAGGTATCGTTGTAGCCCTTGAAGCCGTCGATATCGAACAGCAGCACCGAAATCTCGTCGCAGCATTCGAATTGCCGCAGCAGGAAATCGTCGAAGGTGCGCCGGTTGGTCAGCCCGGTCAGGCCGTCGGTGGCGGCGAGCTGGGTGAGGCGGCGGTTGAGCTGCTTCAACTCGTCCTCCATCCGCTTGCGTTCGGTGACGTCGCGGATGACGCAGAGGAATTCCGTCTCTGCCGGGTCGTTCGGCTGCGCCGCCAGCTTGAACTTGCTTTCGACCCAGGCCAGCGTCCCGTCGGCGCGCCAGGTTCGAAATACCACCGTGCTGACCGTATCGATCCCGCTCAGTTGCGCCGTCGCCGACCTGACGCTTTCCCGGTCCTCGGGATGGATCATGTCGAAGCAGGACTTGCCGAGCAGGTCCTCCGGGCGCAGTCCGAGCACCGGTTCGACGGATTGCGAGACGTAGCGGAGCAGGCTGCGGGCGTCGATCAGGATGATGATGTCGGCGATGTTGTTGGCGAGCAGGCGGTAGTGCGCCTCGCGCTCGCGCAGCGCGCGCTCGGTCTTCATACGGAAACGGAACTGCGAGAACAGCACGGCGGCGAGCAGCAGGATCATGGACAACAGGACGGCGGAAACGATCGCGTCGGTGCGCAACGTCTTCCGCCAGTCGGACAGCACCCATTCCTCCGGAATCGCCACGGTGACGACCATGGGAAAATGCCGCGTTTTCTCGTGGCCGATGTACTTCTCGATGCCGTCGAAAGGAGAGGTGGTCTTGTAGTACCCGACCGAACTCTGTTTCAGGTGCCTGGAGAACAGCTCGGTCGAAGCAAGATTCGTGCTTTTGTCCGACGCCGGCCAGCGGATCAGGACGACGCCGTCGTCCCGCAGCAGGCTGATGCTGCCGTCGGGGCCGAGCTGGAACATCCGGTAGAACTGATTGAAGTAGTCGCCGTCGATCGCGGCGGTGAGGACGCCGGCGAAACTGCCGTCCTGCCGGTCGATCCGCTTCGACAGGATGATGGTGGATCGTCCGGTCAGGCGCGACTGCAGGGGCTCATTGATGCGGAGCGCATTTCCCGGTGTCTCCCGGTGATAGGTGAAGTAGGACCGGTCGGAATTGTTGTGCAGGGGCGTTTGCGGCAGCGACGAATACAGCCACTTGCCATTGGCATCGAGCACGCCGATCTCGCGCAGCTGCGGCAGCGAGTTGACCGTATCCACCAAATAGCGGTTGAACCGCGCCGCGATCGGCTCGCGATACTTCAGCAGTTCGACCATTCCGGCCATCGCGATATCGGCCGATTGGATGGTGTGGGTCGCATGTTCGGCCAGCGAGTGCGCGAGGTTCATTGTGTCGGTCTGGCCGCGCGCAAGCGTGGCTCTCTTGGCGTCGAACGCCTTCCAGGCCACGACGCCCAGCACGCAGGCCGTCATGATCAGCGCAAAGACGACCACCACCACCGCAGGCGATATGCGGCGGAACGGCCCGTCGGATTCTCGAAGCTGTCGAAACGGCATGGTTCGCCTTGATGACCGTGCCGGATCCGCCGGCCGGCAACACGCGCCAAGCTTACGAAGCATCGGTGCCAAAGCGGTTAATGAATAGATCGCAGCTGACCGGGCCCCGGGATTATCCGGTGTTCCTGGGCGGGGAACCGTTCGCGGCAGTCCTGGCCTGAATCTGATCCGCCGGGTGCCGATCCTCGGCGACCGCCGCGATCATTTCGAGGCCGAGACCGACATCTGGGAAGTGGCGGCGCGGATCGCAACGCGACGGCGCCGATCCCGGTCACCAATTTGAAATTCACCGAAGAACTCGGCCGCCGGCTGCGCCGGCCGGCGCTGTTTCGGATTCCCGACGCGCTGCTGCGCCGGATCGGCGGCGATTTTGCCGGCGAATTGCTGCTGGGCGGCCAGCGCGTGCTGCCGAACAAGGCGCTCAGCCACGGCTTTGTGTTCCGCCACGAAACGCTGCGCAGCGCGTTCGAGGCGATTTTGTGAGGAGCGGCGATCAGCCGCCCCGCAACATCGACAGAATCTGTCGCGTCGATTTGTAGCTGGCGATCGCGTTGTCGCGAAAGCCCGGGGTCCAGTTCACGGCCTGGCGTTCCTCCGAACTCATCGACGAGTAGGCGTTGAGGATTCCGAGGCTGAGCTGGGACGGGTCGCCGCTGGTCTGGCTTTGGTTGAGGGCGGCCAAAATGCTGGCGCGGCTGCGCGATCCCAATAGCTGCTTGGCGGCAAAGCTTTCCTGTTGCGAGAACAGGCTGTCCTGGTTGAGCGAGATCGCCGCCAGCGAGCGGTTGTCGAACGACGCGATGTCCGCCTGCTGGCCGGTCTTGCGCCCGGGATCGAACACCAGTTCCTTGCCGGCGGCGGTGGCCGCCTTGGCCTGCGCGTCGAGCGCGGCGCGCACTTTCTTGGCGACGGTCGAGATGTTCTGGGTCGCGGTGCTGCCGCCGTCGGCATTCCGCGACAGATAGGCCGCGACCGGATCGTTGGCGATGTCGGGCGCGACCGCCGGATTTTGCAGCGTGGCCTGGACGCCCTTCACCACCGCCGCCCGCTGCGCCGACCAGGTCGCCGTGGCCTTCTCCTCGTTGCTGGCGCCGTCGAGATAGTCGAGTGCTGCCTTGTAGAGCGAGGAGAAGTCGCCGGTCAGTTTTGAGGTCGCCGCCGGCGGCGCCAGAACATTGTCGAAGCGGTTGCCGAGTTCGGTGGCGGCGGCCTTCTGTTCGTCGGGGCTGAACTTGCCGCCATTGTTGGTTACGACCGCAAACAGCGAACGGCGGTCGAGCGAGGACAGATCGATGGTCGTCTTGCCGTCGGCGCCGATCGGTCCCGTGACCTTCGCGGCAGAATACAGCGCATCGAGCGCGGCGCGCGCCTCGCTCGTCACCGTCGTAAAGTCCTTCGATGATGTCCCGCCGGCGAGCTGCGCGCGCGCCGCGTCCGACAGCGTCAGATTGGTCGCGGAATTGGTTGCGGAATTATCTTGGGGATTGCCGGCCTCGGCATTGTTGAGCGTGTTGGCCAGCGAGGTCTGGGTGGCGGCCGCGCGGGCATAGGCGGAGCCCATCTGGGCGTAAGGATTAAGTCCGGCGTTTATCGAGGTCATTCGCGTTCCCCGTTTGGGCAACGGTTAAGAGACCGTTACCGCCGCGGACCATTTCAAAGCATGGTTAAGGGATCGTGAATGTCTCGGTATTTTTCCGGATATTTTGCGTGGTCGCGCGCCGTCAGCGCGGCAGCTTGGCGATCGCCTGGCTGAGTTCGTGGATTTCGTAGGGTTTTCGCAGGATCGGAAAATCGCCGCGCACGTTCAGCGCGGCGTCGCTGTAGCCGCTGGTCAGGAGAATCGGCAGTCCGGGGCGGACCTCCCTCAGGTGGCGCGCCAGCCCGAGGCCGTCCATCTTGCCGGGCATCACGATGTCGGAGAACACGAGGTCTATTCCGTCGAGCTCGATTTCGCGCAAGGCGGCCTCGGCATTCGCCACCCGGCGGACGGTGTAGCCGAGCTGTTCGAGCAGCCCGGCGCTGACGATCGGCGACATCCGGGTTGTCCTCGACCAGCAGGACGGTGCCGCTGCCGCTGGCATCGGCGATCCTCACTTTCGCCGCCGTGGGCGCCGTTTCCCGTCGCGGCAGCAGGATCGTGATTGTGGTGCCCCGGCCGAGTTCGCTCGCCACCTTGACCGTGCCGCCGGCCTGGTGCGCAAAACCGTGAACCTGCGACAGCCCGAGGCCGGTGCCCTTGCCGATCGGCTTGGTGGTGAAGAAGGGATCGAAGATCTTGTTGAGGATGTCGGGCGCGATGCCGGCGCCGGTGTCTTCCACCGAAATCGCGACATATTCGCCGCCGGACGTATCGTTCCGCGCCGATATCGTGATGACGCCGCCGTCGGCCATGGCGTCGCGCGCGTTGATGACGAGATTGACCAGCGCCGTCTCGAATTCGGCGACGTCGACCATGACCGGCCCGACGTCGGGCGCGATGTCGAATCTCAGCGTCACCGCGCCGCCGACGCCGACGTCCAGGACGCCGCGCACCGCATCGATGTGCTGGCCGATGTCGACGGCCTGCGGGTTGACGCTCTGCCGCCGCGCGAAGGTCAGCAACTGGCTGGTGAGGGAGGCGCCGCGCTTGGTCGCGCCGTCGATCGCCGCCAGCGCCCGCTGCGATTTGGGATCGTCGCCGATCGACTTTCGCAGGATGTGGAGACTGCCGCTGATGACCATCAACAGATTGTTGAAATCATGCGCGACGCCGCCGGTGAGCTGGCCGAGCGCGTCGAGCTTTTGCGATTCCGCCAATTGCCGGTGCATCTGCTCGAGCTTGAGCTGGGCCTCGCGGCGTTCGGTGATGTCGCGGGTGATCTTGGCGAAGCCGACGAGGTTGTCGTCCTCGTAGATCGGATCGATGACGACGCTGGCCCAGAAGAAGGTGCCGTCCTTGCGGACGCGCCAGCCTTCCTCCTCGTAACGGTGCTGTTCCCGCGCGATCTGCAACGCGCGCTGCGGCTTGCCGTTGGCGCGGTCGCCTTCGGTGTAGAAGCGGGAAAAGTGTTGCCCGATGATTTCGTCCGGCGCGTAGCCCTTGATCCGCTCGCCGCCGACGTTCCAGCTCGTCACCACGCCGTTGGGATCAAGCATGTAGAGCGCGTAATCGACGACACCTTCAACCAGAAGTCGGAAATTACGCTCGGATTCGAGAAGATCCCTCTGCTGCTGCTGATCTTTCCCAAACATCCGATTGTCCATTAACAGGCCTAAACACGCGAGGCGCCAATTGGTTCCCCCAAAATCGGCATTTTTAACGAAATGGTTGGTTATGCCGGGCCGGCAACGCTCCGAAACGTTGCCGCCAGGGTTCGCAATGCGGCCCGCTTGGCCGGGTCGCTGACCTTGGAGTGTAGCATCACTTTTGAGGAAGGCAGCCGGGGCAGGGCTTCGGCGGGCCCGATATCGACCAGATTTGGCGGCGCGACCCGCCGCGCCAGCGGCGCGACCGCAAGGCCGGCCGAGGCAGCCGCGACCACGGCGGAGACGCCACCGCCGACAAAGCGCTCGCTCCAGGCGATACCGGCCTTGTCGAGGGCGCGGATGGCGTGCGCGCGCACGCCGCAGGGCGGCGCCAGCGTCGCCAGCGGCAAGGTTTCGCCGCGGCGCCACGCCAGGCGCTTGGCGGCGAACCAGCCGAAATCGTCTTCGGTGAGTTTTTCGCCGCCGCGGCGGCTGCCTTCCTGCCGCACCAGCACGGCGTCGAACGCGCCGGCATCGTAGGCGTCGAGCATCTCGCGCGAAAACCCGATCGTGACCGACAGCGCCAGTTGCGACGACACCGCGTGCAGCCGCTCCAGCAGCGGCACCAGTTCCGGTCCCGTGGCGTGATCGGAGATGCCGAGCGACAATGTCTGGCGCACGGGCGCTTCGCCCGCCAGCGCGCGGTCATGCGCTTCCATCAGCGCGCGGGCGTGGGGCAGGAACGCCGCGCCATGCGCGGTCAGCGTCACCGCCCGCGGCGAGCGTTCGACCAGCCGCTTGTCGAGCAGGCTCTCCAGCCGCTGCAGCTTCATGCTGACGGCGGCCTGCGTGCTGCCGAGCGCCTCGGCGGCGCGGGTAAAGCCCTGCAGTTCGGCGACCAGCAGGAAGGCCCTGATGGTGTCGATATCCAGCGTGCTCATGCCATCATCAATATTCGTTATCACTGTTATGAACAGAGATAAGATACCAAAATGATGGCTGCGGGTCTACATCGATGTCAGCGCAATCGCCAGCGCGCGACAACCGAAGGAGAACGACCATGCCGCTCATCACAGTCACCTATTCCAGCGTCCGCAAGGCGCCGACGCTGAAAGCCGAGATCGCCTCCGCCGTCAGCGAACTCACCGCGCGCATCCTGCGCAAGGATCCGAAGGTCACCGCCGTCATCGTGAAGGCGGTCGATGCCGCCGACTGGTTCGCCGGCGGAAAATCGCTGGCCGAGCAGAGCCTCGCCAGCTTCTGGCTCGACGTTCACGTCAGCGAGGGCACCAACACCAAGGACGAGAAGGCGGCCTATCTCGCCGCTTTGTTCGAGCGCATGGGCGAACTGCTCGGGCCGTTGCACGAGGAAAGCTACGCCCATGTCGACGAGGTGAAGGGCGACGCCTACGGCTTTGGCGGCCTCACCCAGGAGCGCCGCTATATCGCGGGCAAGCTGGAAATGGCGCCGCAACGGGCGGCGGCGTGATCGTCAGGCCGTCGCTTCCGTCAGGCGCGCGGCCGTTGCGCCGAACACCTCTTCAAACGCCTGCCGGAGCGCGACGTCGACGTCCTCCATCGTGACCGGCAGGCCGAGGTCGACCAGCGACGTCACGCCGTAGCGCGGATCGACGACGCCGCAGGGCACGATCGCGGAAAAATGCGACAGCTCCGGCTCGACATTGATGGCGATGCCGTGGAACGACACCCAGCGCCGCAACCTGACCCCGATCGCCGCGATCTTGTCCTCGTGGCCGGCGCCTTTGTCGGGCCGGCGGACCCAGACGCCGACGCGGTCCTCGCGGCGCTCGCCGCGCACGTTGAAGGCGGCGAGCGTGCGGATGATCCATTCTTCGAGGCCGGCGACATAGGCCCGCACATCCGGCCGGCGGCGTTTGAGATCGAGCATCACATAGGCCACCCGCTGGCCGGGGCCGTGATAGGTGACTTGGCCGCCGCGGCCGGTGGTGAACAGCGGAAGGCGGGGGTCGAGCAGGTCGCCTTGCTTGCCGCTGGTGCCGGAGGTGTAGAGCGGGGGATGTTCCAGCAGCCAGACCAGTTCGGCCGCCTTGCCGTCGGCGATAGCGGTCGCGCGCGCCTCCATCGCGGCCACGGCGTCGGGGTAGGGGACCGGGCCGGCCGAGATCAGCCATTCGACCTCGCCGCCGCCCTCGGCGCGCGCGAACGTCGTCAAATCAAGGCTTTGGCGGTCATTAACCATTGGCTAACCATAACGTGGTCTGGTGGAACCAGCTCAATCTAGTCCCCCTTTGGCGGTTTCGCAGTGCCCACCCTGGATAAAGTAAGCGTCGACCTCATGGTGGTGCTCGGCACCACGACCATGCCCGTCCACCAGGTGATGCGGCTGTCCCGCGGCGCCATCATCGAGCTGGACGCCACCGAACAGGACGAGGTCAAGATCCTCGCCAACAACCTGCCGGTGGCTTCCGGCGTCGTGCTGGTGGATCGCAACCGCATCGCGGTCGAAGTCAAGCGGATGCTGCCGAAATCCCCTGATGTCAGGTAGTTATCGGGGCACAAAACTTCCTTGTCCCCCCATCCCTGATTTGTTACATCGGCGCCGTTGATCCGGCGGACGCCAGTCCTTCAGCCGGTATCCCAAGCGCTCGTGGCGGAATTGGTAGACGCGCTGCCTTGAGGTGGCAGTGAGTAAAATCGTGGGGGTTCGAGTCCCTCCGAGCGCACCACCTCGCAAATCAGCCATTGATATTGCAGGCCTTTTTGTCCGCAATGTTTTCCCTGTCTCGAATGCGTGGGAAAATAGCCTGTTTACAATTCAAGCTTGCCCATCCCCCGGGCCGCGTACCCTATTGACGACTGTTGTTTCAATCAGGTGCCGCAAGGGCAGCTCCGCCGCAGCAGGAGCGATATCGAGAGACGCGGCTTACTTTTTGGTGGCGTCCGGTTTTGCGGGGGCTGGCGCGCCGTCTTTCTCACGCTTGATGTTGCCCTTCGCACTGCTCATGCCAGTGGTGTCCATCGAACCATCCGGCTTGGCACCGTTCGTCGTTCCGGGTTTTTCCATTCCGGTCTGTGGAGCGGGGCCCGTGTTCTGTGCGGAGGCTGCCCCGCACATGAGCGCAAACGCGGTGACTGCCGTAAATGTCTTCATAGATTTCTCCGTGCTCCTCACAAATAACTTGTCGCGTAGCACGGTGTTCCAATCGCCGGGTTGCCTTGTTGGGGAGAGACAAGGCTCGAAGCCCGGCTCTGATTTTTCAATGCGGAAACAGAGGGTCTGTCAAAAGGTTCCGGCGGAGAAACGCGAGGAACGATCGATTTTGACATCCGTTGACGCCTCAACACTGAGACCCGCGCAAACGCGAGAGGCCTCCTGTTGAGGAGATTTCGATGACTGACTTGTCCAACCCCATTCAAAAATATCCCGCGCCGCCCTTCAAGCGACAGTCGCAACCGTGGCCGGGCCTCGCCGGCAAAATGGACCCACCTCCGGATCATGGTGAGAAAAGTTATCGCGGCTCTGGCCGGCTGACCGGCCGTAAGGCACTCATCACGGGCGGCGACTCCGGGATGGGACGGGCCGCGGCAATTGCTTACGCCCGCGAGGGCGCCGATGTCGCCATCAACTATTTCCCGAACGAGGAGCCGGATGCGCAGGAGGTCATTCGATTGATCAAGGACGAGGGACGCAAAGGCTTGGCCCTTCCGGGCGACCTTCGCGACGAAGCGTTTTGCAAAAAGCTGGTGGAAGATACGGTGAAGGGTCTCGGTGGGCTCGACATCGTGGTTTGCAACGCCGCGCGTCAGCAAAGCCGCGAATCCATCCTGGAGGTTTCCAGCGAGGATTTCGATGCCACCATGAAGACCAACATCTACGCCCCGTTCTGGATCATCAAGGCTGCATTGCCTCACCTCAAGCCGGGCGCGGCGATCATCGGCACCACCAGCGAACAGGCGTACGATCCTTCGCCCGAACTTTATGATTATGCGCAGACCAAGGCCGCGACGATGAACTACGTCAAATCGCTGGCCAAGCAACTGGGCCCTAAAGGCATCCGGGTTAATGGGGTGGCGCCGGGACCGATCTGGACGCCCCTGCAAGTATCTGGCGGTGCCAGCATGGAGAAATTGGAGAAGTTCGGCAGCCAAACCGTGTTCAAACGCCCTGGCCAGCCCGCCGAACTGGCTTCGATCTATGTTCAGTTGGCTGCAGCGGATGCGAGTTTTACGACGGGCCAGGTGTACGGGTCGTCGGGCGGTGCCGGCCAACCCTGAATCGGAGCATTCGGGGTGAGCAGCTGGGGAGTTTATGTCGGAGCGGCTGCAGCGTTTCTCAGTTCGCTCTCCTACGTCCCGCAGGTCCGCAAAGCGTGGCCGCGGGGATCGACGACTGATCTCTCCCTGACCATGCTTCTGGTACTGACGTGCGGACTGTCGCTCTGGATCGTCTACGGCGTCATGTGCGGCGATTGGGTGATCGTTGCGGCCAATGCAGTGGGCGCCAGCCTTACGGGGCTGGTGCTCACTTTCAAGATTCGCGACTTGTCCCAAAGCGCGCGGCAATCAGGCGACGCCTATAGGAACGGTTGAACTCCTGGCTCGTTGCCGCCGCGGAGTCTCTTCCCGCAGCGGCTTCGTCGCGCGCGTGCGGCTCTGCTTTCTTTTGCTCCCATTTGGCGACTATTTTGGATAAATCGGCTGCGTGGGATTCGAAATATCAGATCCATCTGCGTCGTTCATGGCTCGCTCCACTTCGTCGGCGAGCCGGCTGAGATGTTCGTGCAGCCGACCAAACATTTCTCGTTTAGTCGGATCGGTAGCCAGGTCGCGAACGAGCGCGGCTTCCGCCGCATCGATCCGCAGCTTTTGAATAGATGCCTGATAATCCTTCATGGCTGCCCCCGCGAGAGTAGCTGAAACGATGATGGGGAAGGGCGCGAGCGACCTTAACAAATGTTGTGCTCGGGCGGGCGGCTACGTCGCTTGTGGCTTACACGCCACAGCCATTGCAAGTATTTGTGTGTCTTAACGAATCTAGGGAAGACCTGCGCTCGTTCGCATGCTCACCGGCCTTTTACGTCAAAAGGGGAACCGATGGCCATATGTCTGCATATTCGTGTCGGATCTTGCAAAACCTACGGTCAGGACCCGTAAGCAGGAGGCTGTCATGAAGCGTCGTCGGTCTGTTCCGCACACATTCAATGAAAACATCGCGGCCGAGAAAGCCAGGCTGGAAGCTCAAATGGCTCAACTCAAGCCGGGTCCGGAAATGGACGAGATTCGCAGGAAGCTCAGACAACTCGACACCGCTTCCCACATGAGTGATTGGCTTTCGTCGCCGGGTCTGCAGGCTCCTCAATGAACGAGAAGCCGCCGCCACTTATCATCCAGATATCCGGTCCTGGCTGAGTCTGAACGAGGAAGCGTGATCCTACTCGAAGCGGCGACGGTGGCACCTGTCGTTGAGGGCTACCTGCAGTCGCCGGCGAAGGTCAGTAGTAAACACAGGTGCCGCGGTCGGCTCAATTTGCTATCTGCTTCCGGGACCCGGACCGCCGCAAATGGTGGGTCGTTTTGCGATGTCCGACCATCTGTAAGCGTCACAGCAACGCGGTGGGCGACCGGAAGCAGTCAGCGTCTGTTTGGGACGGTTTGGTCCACCTCGTGGCTATGCACTTTAAAGTTGCGATATTGTTTTAATGCAGTCGTTTTAGCGTGGCTTTGCGTGTCCGCAATGCCACGGACTGTAAATCCTTTGTGGCAAGGCACGGGTTGTTGTCCCTGCCGCCACGGCGTTCGCGTAAGCTAGGCGAGCCCGCCGCTCGTCGATTCCGGCCGGCTCCGCCGCCGTCCGGCGCTTCCTGGAAGTTCGAGACAACTAAGACCACGGGGACATCTTCATGCTGTTTTTGAGCTATGCCTACCGTGTTCTCTCCAACTTCGTGTTCCTGGCGCTGGTCTATCTCGCGCTGAATTTCCTGGAAAAGTATCAGCACCGCGTGGTGGTCGCGATTCTCGTGCTGATCTATGCCGCCATGCATGCGGCGTCGGCGCTGCGGTCGTTTCATTTCTTCCAGCGCATCGAGCGGCTGGAACTGGAGGTGCGCCGTTTGCTGGCGGCGATAGGCGAGGCAATTAGCCTGCCGGCCGCGCGCAAGCAGATCGTTACTGACGTCACCGCGTTGCGTCATGCCGGCGAGATCAAGGCCTATATCGACTTGCTGTTCCTCGCCATCGTTCTCCTGCTCTGCATCGCCAAGATCGTGACGAACTGAAATTGTGACGATTGCAGGCCCGAGGAAAACGTACCGGCGCATGATCGGTTGACGATCCGAACGCTTCGGTCGGAACCGGCCGATCAGCGCTTCTTCAACCCGGCGACATGAAGCGATCGCCCATTACGTCTGGATGGCACCGCCGGCTTGACGGTGGTCGCGCCGGCGCTTTGCGGCGTCGGCTCGCCATGCCCGGCAGGCGTCAGCGGTTTGGCCGCGGCTCTGCCGCCCTGGCGGCCGGGTTTGCCGGCGACTTTTGCAGACGAGACTTCCGTTGCACGGGCCTGCGCCGTGTCCGCCTTGCGTGAGGGAGAGGCCAGCAGTGTCAGGCGCGCCGACTCCGGAATTTTGAAAAGGCTCGGCGCTGGAACCGGCAGCGACGCCACCGTGCTCAGCGGCGGCAACGTAGGCTGCGGCCACAGGGCCGCGGACGGCAAGGGGACGCCGCGTCCACGCCGTGCGGCGAGCGGCGGGCCGAGATCTGACGTGCGCCAATCCAGATCGGCCAGCGCGGGCGCGGGCAGCGTCGCAGGGCCGGCCGCGGCAAATTTCGGTACCTTCGGCCAGCGCGAGATTGCCACCGTCTCCGACGGTGGATGCAGCTGCCATTGCGGCGGCTCGGTCGGCGTTGCCGGACGATCGGCGGTGGCCGGCACCACGTGGACGATGCGATAGCCGCGCGCCTTCAACTCGTGCAAAATTCGGGGCAGCGCTTCGACCGTGCGCGGCTGAATGTCGTGCAGCAGCAAAATGCCTTTTCCCTTGGCCTCCAACCGCTGGATCGCGAGGTCATAGACCCGGCTGGCGGTGACGTCGCGCCAGTCGTCGGCCGGAAAATCGGCGCTCCAGATCTGCAGTCCCTTGGAGCGGGCGAACGCCTCCATCCCGTCGTTGACGCGCAGGCCCGGAATGCGCAGGAACGGCGCGGGCGCCGTGCCGTCGCCCAGCGCCGCGGTGACCGACGCGATGCCCTGTTCGATCTCCTGCAGGGAGCGGTCGAGCGGCAGGCGATGCATGCCGGCCGGATGGTTCTGGGTGTGAGTCGCTACCGTGTGGCCGGCGTCGCGCACCTTGCGCACGCCTTCGGGATTGCCCTGGGCCTGACGTCCGACCAGGAAGAAGGTCGCCTTGGCGCAATGCGCGGCGAGAATGTCGAGGATCTGATAAGAATATTTCGGCAGCGGACCGTCATCGAAGGTCAGCACCACCTCATGGTCTTCGAGCGGCAGCGTCTTGGCATATTGCATGGTGCCGATGACGGGATGGGCGCGCGGATCGACCACGATGGTGCGCGACGTGCCGATGGCGTCGGGATGGCCCGGACAATCGGCGGCCGACGCAGTTTGCGCGGCGACTGCGCTCAATAGGCCGATCCACAGGGCGATGAAAGGCCGCCGTCGGAGTCCTGTAAGCACGCTAACGATCATCGAACCCCGGCTTCATTCCACAAGCACGCAACGGCCTGCATTCGGCGACTTGAATGCCGCCCAAATCACTTGAATTCTACACTTAATTGGCGTTTCGGTGGCGATCCAGGTCACAGAACCGCGTCAGCCAAACAGATCGTGATCTATTGTGGTTTGTCGGACACGGTTTTGGCACCAACCGGGACGATATGGACCACGCGATATTTGTTGTCGCGGAGCCAGCGCAGGAACGCCGGCAGCATGGCTGCGGTTTGCGCCTTGGGATCGTGCAGCAGGATGATGCCTTTGCGCGCTTCCTGCAGCCGCTCGGTGAGCAGCTTCAACTGCTCCGCCGGCGTCATCGGATTCCAGTCGCTGGCCCAGAGGTCGGCGCCGAACACGGCGATGCCGCGCGCCTGCAAGGCGTCCAGCGTCGCTTGTGTCATTTCGAAGAAGGGAAAGCGAAAGAACGGCGTGCTCGGCGTGGTGGTGGCCTTGCCGTGCAGCGCCGCTTCCACCGCGGCGATACCTTTATCGATCTCGCCGATCGCGGCTTCCGGCTTCATGTATTTGAGATTGTGATGGGTCCAGGTGTGGTGCGCGACGGTATGCCCTTCCGCTGCCATTCGCCGCACCAGTTCGGGATGTTCCGAGGCCGGCTTGCCGATCAGGAAGAACGTCGCGCGCACGCATTCCTGCGCCAGCGCTGCCAAAATCTTGCGGTCGGTCGCCGGCCACGGTCCATCGTCGAAGGTCAGCACCACCTCGTGGTCTTCCAGCGGCAGCGTCTGCGGAAAGCTCTTGAGGCCGACGCGCGGTGTAGCGGCGGGGTCCACGGTGAGAACGCGCGAGGTGCCGAGCGCGTCCTTGCGGGGGCATTCGGCCGAGGCTGCCGCGGCGAGGACGTTCCACAGTGCGACCGCCGCGCATAGCGTCGCGGTGAAATTACGGGTCATTTGGCGTTGGACATATTTGGCATTGCGCTGGGTGTTACCGATTGGGTAAGCGTGCAACGTAACTCAGACAAGTTCCCTTGATCTGTCAAACCGGCGAGGCGCGGCATGGCCGAGAATATCGACGTTGCCCAGGCCGAGGCGCAACCTGCGGAAGGCTCCGTGCTCGACCGTGTCCCGATGCGGGATGACGAGGGGCAACTGCGTCACGAATTCGTCGAAGAGATCGCGCGCGCCATCCGCGCCGCCGACCGGCCGATGCTGTGTGAGGTGGTGGCGGAACTGCATGAGGCCGATCTCGGCGATCTGATCGGGGCATTGCAGCCCGAGGATCGCGTCACCCTCGTCGAGATCACCGGCACCGATTTTGATTTCTCCGCCCTGAACGAGGTCGACGACGCGGTCCGCGAGGAGATCCTCGAGGAACTCGAACCGGAGACGGTCGCGGAAGGCGTTCGCGAACTGGAATCCGACGACGCCGTCGAGTTGCTCGAAGGTCTCGACGAGGCGGACCAGGAAGAGATCCTCGACAAGCTGCCGCCGGACGAACGCGCGCCGCTGGAGCGCAGCCTGCTCTATCCGGAGAATTCCGCAGGAAGGCGGATGCAGTCGGAGTTCATCGCAGTGCCGCCGGACTGGACCGTGGGGCAGGCGATCGACTACATGCGCGATACCCCGGATCTGCCGGATCGTTTTTACGAGATCTACGCGGTGGATTCCCAAAAGCACTGGCAGGGTGCGGTGTCGCTCGACACGCTGCTGCGGGCGCGCCGGCCGGTGCATATCGCCGACCTGATCGACGAAGATCGCCGCCGGGTTTCCGTGCTGGACGACCAGGAAGAGGTCGCGCGGATGTTCGGCAAGTACAATCTGGTCGCCGCACCCGTCGTCGACACCACCAACCGGCTGGTCGGCGTCATCACCATCGACGACGTGGTCGACGTCATCGAGGAAGAGGCGGACGAGGACCTGAAGGCGCTCGGCGGCGTCAGTAGCCAGGAAGAATTGTCCGACACCGTCTGGACCATCGCGCGCGCCCGCTTCAACTGGCTGCTGGTCAATCTGGCGACGGCGTTTCTGGCGTCTTCCGTGCTCGGCCTGTTCGAGGGCCAGCTCGAGAAGATGGTGGCGCTCGCCGTGCTGGCGCCGATCGTGGCGAGCCAGGGTGGCAACGCCGCGACCCAGACCATGACGGTGGCGGTGCGGGCGCTGGCGACGCGTGAACTCAGCTCCAACAACGCTCTGCGCGTCGTGATGCGCGAGGCGATGGTCGGCCTCGTCAACGGGCTCGCCTTTGCCGTGATCACCGGCATCGCCGCGTATGCCTGGTTCAATATTCCGGGCCTCGGGATCGTGATCGGCCTTGCCATGATCTGCAATCTGGTGGCCGGCGCGCTCGGCGGCATCCTGATCCCGATGGTGCTGGAGCGGGTGCGCGCCGATCCCGCGGTCGCATCGGGCACCTTCGTCACCACCATTACCGACGTGGTCGGCTTCTTCTCCTTCCTCGGTATCGCCACGCTGTGGTTCGGGCTGAGGTGACTGCGCTTCTCCCGCCTTTTTTATCGTTAATCGCGCCTTAACGCGCTTGACGCATGATGCGCTCTCACGAGGGCAACATGCAGCGCTTGCGGCTCAAAGCGGACGGACGGATCGTCGAACTGCGGGACGGGCAGGAGTTCCCGCTCGCGCCGGCGCTTGAGACGCCTGCGACAGCGCCCGCCGTCGCATCAGGCGAAACTCCGGCGCTGCCGGCGGTGCGCGACCTGCGCCGCCGCGCGCAGCTTACACAGACCGAATTTGCAGCGCGGCTCGGCGTGCCCGTCGAAACCATCCGGAACTGGGAGCAGGGCAAGCGTGCGCCGCGGGGACCAGCGCGGGCCTTGCTCGCCGTGATCGCGCATTCGCCGGAGACCGTGTTCGCCGCGCTGGCGCCGGAGGAACCGTCGCCGGTCTGAGCGTCATGGTTGACGCTTCCTTGCGCGATCCAGATACGCAAACGTCATCTGTTGGCACGGCGAGTTCTGCAGCCCATAATGGGCAGGTACAGCGGATGCAACCGATGCTGTCTATCGAAGCCAATGGTGCAAGAATTCCGGCGATCGGGCTGGGCACCTGGGATTTGCGTGGTCGCGCCTGCGCGCGGATCGTCGAGCAGGCGCTGCGGCTCGGCTATCGCCACATCGACACCGCGCAGATGTACGAGAACGAACGCGAGGTCGGTGAAGGGCTGCGCGCGTCGGCCGTCAAGCGCGGCCAGATCTTCGTCACGACAAAAATCTGGCCGACGCATTTCGCGCCTCACGATCTGGAGCGCTCGGCCAAGGAAAGCCTGGTGCGGCTACGCATGACCGAGGTCGATCTGCTGCTGCTGCATTGGCCGAACCCGCGGGTGCCGCTGGTCGAGACGCTCGGCGCGCTGGCACGGGTCAGGCAGCAGGGGCTGGCGCGGCATATCGGCGTCTCCAATTTCACCGTGGCCCTGATCGAAGAGGCGGTGGCGTTATGCCCGGAGCCGCTGGTGTGCGACCAGGTCGAATATCATCCCTATCTCGACCAGGCCAAGGTGAAGGAAGCCTGCGCCCGCCACGACATGGCGCTGGTGGCTTACAGCCCGGTCGCCCGCGGCCGCATCAAGAGCGAGCGCGCGCTGCAGCTGATCGGCGAACGCCATCGCAAGACGGCGGCGCAGATCTGCCTGCGCTGGCTGGTGCAGCAGGGCGTGGCGGCGATCCCGCGCACCTCGCAACTCCAGCGGCTTTCGGAGAACATCGAAATCTTCGATTTCGAACTGTCCGAAGAAGAGATGCAGCAGATTTCCGCTCTTGGCAGCGCCAGCGGACGGCTCACGGATTTCGGTTTCGCGCCGAAATGGGATTGAGCCCCCACGCCAGCCGACGCTATGCTGCGGGCAGGGGAATATCGAACATCGTTCCGGTGCAATGGAACTGCGGCGGATCATACCATCTGACATCACGGCGTCGGCGGTCGCGCACGTCTCGCTGCTGACGCTGCTCGTGCTGTTTTCCGACGTGCGTCCGTTCGGCGCGGTGACGGCCGAACAGATCCCGGTCGAGATCGTGACGCCGCAGGAGCTGGCAGAGCAGCAGATGCCTGTTGAGCCGCCGCCTGCGGAAAACAAGCCGCCGGCCGCCACAGCCCGATTTCTCGCAGCTCGACAAGCCGCCTGTCGACACCGCGCCGCCGCCTTCATCTTCGCCGGCCGCGCCGCCTGCGCCCGCCGCGCCGGCGCAGAAGCAGGCAGCGCTTGCCCCGCCGCGCGCAGCCCAGCCGCCGCCGCCGTCGCAACCGGCGCCGCCGGCCTACAAGCCGCCCGAGCCTGACGTTTCGATCAAATATCAGGTGCTGCTCGGCCTGCCGCCTGATCTCTCGCCGATGCCGCCGCCTACGCAAAGTGCCAGCAAGGGCGACGACAATTTCGATGCGCCGGCGACCGAGGCCGCCGATATCGCCAGCACGCTGATCACGGCATTCCGTCGGCATCTCAAGACCTGTTCGAAACTGCCGGCCTCGCTGTCGGGCACCGACGACGTCAAGGTCAAGCTGCGTGTGCTGATGACGCCGGAGGGCAGGCTCGCCGCCGAGCCGATCCTGATCGAGGCCAGCGCGTCGATGAAGGGGCCGCTATTGATGCAGGGCGCGATCCGCGCGCTGCAGGCCTGCCAGCCTTACGCAATGCTGCCGGCGGACCGCTACGGCGAATGGAAGGTGCTCGACCTCAGTTTTACGCCGCAGGATTTTTCAGCGTCCTAATTCCCCATCGCCCGCCATGCGTTCGACGCGAACTGCCGCCGCCAGGTCACGACCACGACGAGTGCTGTGGTCGCCAGCAACACCCAGGGGCTGACGAACCAGCCGAGATAGCCGAGCGCGAAGAAGAACGCGCGCTGGCCGCGGTTGAAGTGCCGGCCCGCCGCCTCGAACAGACGCGTCGTGCGTACCACGTGGGCTTCGGCTTCCGCGGTGTCGCGCTCGGTCGAGGGCGGCATCGCGCCGAGCAGGATCGCGACATAGTTGAACAGGCGATACGACCAGGCAAACTTGAAGAAGGCGTAGATGAAGATCAGGATCAGGCCGACGCACTTGATTTCCCACAGCGCGGGCGAGGGGGTGAGGTCGACCGGCAGTTCGCGCAGCACGGCGAGCGCGTCGTTGGTGGCGCGCAATAGCGCCAGCCCGCCGCCGATCGCGAACAGGCTGGTGGAGGCGAAGAAGGCCGTGCCGTTCTGCAGCGAGGCCATGATCTGCATGTCGACCATCCGCGCCTCGCGGTCGAGGATGTTGCGCACCCAGACCTCGCGATAATGGTGCATCCGCGCCGACAGGCTGTCGCGGCCGTAGGCCGTGTGCTCGAGCGTGAAGCCGTAGGCCAGCCATTCCACGACGAAGAACGTGACGGCGGCGATATCGACCCAATGGGCGCTCATGCGGCGATTCCCGGCGGTGGCTTGGTGACGTACAGGTTGAACGCGTGCGGCGCACTATGGCAAGATCGGGATCGTAACAGGATCGCCCGCAAATGTTGAAACTGGTCATCGGCAACAAGAACTATTCGTCATGGTCGATGCGGCCATGGCTGGCGCTGCGCGCCAACGACATTCCGTTCGAGGAGGAGTTCGTCCCGCTCTATACCGACAACAAGGCGGACAAGGACCGGATCCTGAGTTTTTCCCGCGCGGGAAAAGTGCCGGCGCTGGTCGATGGCGACGTCACGGTGTGGGATTCGCTGTCGATCATCGAATATCTCGCCGAGAAATTTCCGCAAACGAAGCTATGGCCGGAGGACCGCGTGCGGCGGGCGCATGCGCGCTCGATTTCGGCGGAAATGCATTCGGGCTTCATGCCGCTGCGCAACGAGTGCGGCATGAACCTGCACCGTCCGGTCGGCGCGATCACGCTCTCTGATGATGCGCGCGCCAACGTCGCGCGCGTCCAGGAAATCTGGGCCGATTGCGCGCGCCGTTACGGCAAGGACGGGCCGTTCCTGTTCGGCGCGTTCGGCGGCGCGGATGCGATGTTCGCGCCGGTGGTGCATCGCTTCCGCACCTACGCGATCGAGGTCAGCGGCGAAGCGCGTCATTATTACGAGGCGATGCAGGCGTTGCCGGCATTCCAGGAATGGACCCGCGACGGTCTTGCCGAAACGCTCCTCATCGAACGCTTTGAGACGGTCTGACGTCGGACATTCCGGTTGCGCGCACCAGAGGCGCAGGTGTCCGATTCCGGGAATACCGGCGATTGGCGGGATTCCGGGAACCGTCCGATTCAGCGCGTATCGTGCTGAAAAACATGCCGAATTTGCGCATTTGCCATGCCTTGATGTTGCTGGCTTTTGGGCGATCGGCTGTGCTAGGTTGCCGCAGGGTTCTCAAGTCGGCCGAAAGCTAGTGGGACCACGAGCGCGGCCGGCGTTCTTGCGTAATGGAGAGGGCGTTGAAGCATAAGTACTCCGTTGGAGAGACAGTTTATTTCACTGCCAGCAACGTTGCCCGTCCGGCCGCCAGCGGCACCTATGAGGTGATCCGGCTGCTGCCGACAGAAGGCGACGACTATCAGTATCGTATCAAAAGCTCGACCGAAGCTTTCGAACGGGTTGCCAAGGAAAGCCAGCTCGCGATTTCCTGAATCAGTTGTGTGCAAGCGGTCGGTTGACGGGGTTTCCGTCCGACTGCCGTCAAAAGGCCCCGTTCGCAGAACCATCTGCCGAAAAACGGATGCGATAAAGACGCATTCGTCTTTTGGCTGCGTTTGATGCTGCGTAAGGGACACCGCGCATGAATTGGGATTGGGCTGCTCCGCTGGACCTTATCTGGAACTCGCCGAACCTGCCGTTGTACCTGACGCTGGCGGCGGGGGTCTTTGTCGGCATCATCGTCCTGATTACGTTGCTGCGCTCGGAGAGGTCCGTGGCCAACGGCGTGCTCGCGCTCCTCACGCTGCTCGCGATCGGGGTCGCGGGGGTCGTGACGTTCCGCGGCGTCGGCTCGGCCGTCCCGGTTCATTCGAGCGAGGCGCGTCCGGTCCAGACCGCAGCCGCGCCGTTGCCGCAGCTTTCCTGTATCGACGAACTGGCCGGCGATGTCGTGCTCGCCGCGTGCGAAAAAGTGCTGTTCGCCTCGGCCGAGTTCGGTGGCGGCGGCGGTGGCCTACGCCGCCTCGCAGATCACGCTGTTGACCTCGCTCGGGGATGTCGCCACCGCCAACAAGGGCGGCGGTTCCGACCTGCTGGCGCTGCGCCGCGCCGTCGAGCGCGACCGTTACGGGCTGATGGCCTATGTGCTGACGGCGCGCGACCGTTGCACGCCGTCGGCCTGCCGCGCGTTCCGCTCGTTGACCGAGCCGCGCCAGATCGTGTCCAACATGGAAGACCGCGTCTACGAAAGCCTGATCATGCGCTACGCGTCGTCCTGGAACACGCCCCAGGCCGCGCGGCATGGTCGCTGCCCTGCCGCCGTCGATGCCGACGGGCAAGCCGACCAACGCCGACTTCCCGACCTCGGCTTCCACCCCGGCGGTCAACATCATGTCACCCGAGCCGCCGCTCGGCGCCGTGCCGAAGCCGCCGGCAGCCGCCGCGCGTTCGGTCGCGGCACCGCCGCCACCCGCAGCAGCGCCGGCACCGCCGCAGGCACAGGCCGCCGCCAAAAAGCCGCCGCGCGGCGCCGAAGCGGCCGGCCGCCGCGGGACCGGTCCAGCTCACGCCGGGCGCGGCACCCACAGCTGATAACAGCGAGTGATCTTTTCAAAGCGCGCGCGGGCCGCTACATCGGCTTCATCATGCCGCTTCATCTCATCAAGCTTGCCGTCGGCTGCGAGTCAGTCAAGGAACTCAAGGGCTGGGTCGCCGAACGGATGGCGACCGCCAAGAAAAAAGGCCTGCCGCTTCGCCACGTCCACATCACGCGGATGACGCCGAAGCGCGACGCGGAACTCCTCGCCGGCGGCTCGCTTTACTGGGTGATCAAGGGCGAGATCGCCGCCCGCGAAAAGATCATCGCGATCGAGCCGTTCCGCGACAAGGATGGTATCGGGCGCTGCCGCCTGGTGATGCAGCCCAAGGTGCTGGCGGTCTCGCCGCGGCCGATGCGCCCGTTCCAGGGCTGGCGCTACCTCACCGAGGACGCCGCACCCGCCGATCTCACCAAATCCTCCGCCGCCAGCGTGGCTGCGATGCCGGAACCGATGCGGCGCGAATTGCGTGACCTGGGACTGCTCTGAGAGCCGCGCTCTAGACGCCGATATTGTCGATCAGGCGCGTCTTGCCGAGTTTCGCGGCGACCAGAATCCGCACCGGCCCGTCCTTGATCGAGCGCGACCGGTGCCAGCGTCTCGGCGTGGCGGGCCTCGAAATAGTCCAGCACGAAGCCGGCGGCGCTGATCAGTTCGCGACCGGCGTCCATCGCGGCCGCCATATCCTCGCCGGCCTTCAGCCGCTTGGCGCTCTCCTTCATGGCGCGGTAGAGCACCGTCGCCGTCTGCCGTTCCTCCGCCGAGAGGTAGACGTTGCGCGACGACATCGCCAGCCCGTCGCGTTCCCGCACCGTGCGCGAGCCGATCACCCGGACGCCGAGGTCGAGATCGGCGGCCATCTGCGACACCACCCGCAATTGCTGAAAATCCTTCTCGCCGAAGATCGCGACATCAGGCCGGACCTGGGTGAACAGCTTGCCGACCACGGTGGCGACGCCGCCGAAGAAATGCGGCCGAAAGCGGTCCTCGAGGCCGGCGGTGGCCGGACCTTCCGGCACGATCCGCGTGGCGAAGCCTTCCGGGTACATCGCCTTGACGTCCGGATTCCAGATCAGCTCGACCTTCTCGGCGGCGAGCTTGGCGACGTCGTCCTTCCAGGTGCGCGGGTAGGAACCGAAATCCTCCGTCGGCGCGAACTGCGTCGGATTGACGAAGATCGACACGACCACTTTCTGGGCACGGCGCCGGGCCAGCCGCACCAGCGACACATGTCCGTCGTGAAGCGCTCCCATCGTCGGCACCAATGCGACGGTGGCCTTGCGGGCGCGCAGCGCCTCGACGGCGCGGCGCAGGGCGGGAACGGTACGGACGACCACGGGACTTCGCGACATCTGGCTTCGATCTCTTGCAGTGACGGTGAGGGGCCGGCGGTCCCGGACCTTTCGGGCGGGCGTGCCGACCTTATAAGCACGGCGCAGTGCCGCCAAGCTTGCCGAAGCATGGTCCGCGTGCGAAAACGCATCAAGACGAGTCGCGGAAGCGTCGCCGCAACCGCTGCGATTCATGATTAAGACACACGTCGTGCGATTTGAATGCGTCGTCGCGCATTTCACTTGACCGCAGCCGCGCGTGGTTGAAGATATCGTGCGGGGGTTGAGTCATGTTGGTTCAGACGAGTCAGGGACAATCCGGTTCGGCGCATGTCGTCGTGCTGGGCAACGAGAAGGGCGGATCGGGAAAATCCACCTCTGCCCTCCATATCGCCGTTGCCCTGTTGAAGGCCGGACAGCGCGTCGCCACCATCGACCTCGACTGCCGCCAGCAGAGTTTCACCCGCTACATCGCCAACCGGAGCGCCTGGGCGCGCCGCACCGGCCTCGACCTCGAAATCCCCGTGCACTACTGCGTCAAGCTCGGCGAGACGATGCAGATCGCCGACAATGAGAACGCCGAGTTCCAGCAGTTCATGGAGGCGGTGAGCGCGATCGAGCGCGCCTTCGATTTCATCGTCATCGATACGCCGGGTTCCGACTCCTACCTGATGCGCCTGGCGCATTCGATGGCGGACACGCTGGTGACGCCGATCAACGACAGCTTCCTCGATTTCGACGTGCTCGGCACCGTCGATCCCGCGACCTATTCGGTGACCGGCGAGAGTCATTACGCAGAGATGGTGCGCGACACCAGGCGCAAGCGCCGCCAGCTCGACGGCGCCACCACCGACTGGATCGTGGTGCGCAACCGGCTGTCGATGATCGGCTCGCGCAACAAGCAGCTGGTCGCCGACAGCCTGAAGGACCTTTCGCTGCGGCTCGGCTTCCGTTCGATCGACGGCTTTGCCGAGCGGGTGGTCTACCGCGAATTCTTTCCGCGCGGGCTGACCGCGCTCGACGACATCGACGAGGCGACGCTGGGAACCCGGCCGAGCATGGGCCATGTCACCGCCCGCGAGGAGGTGACCAGCCTGCTGCGCCAGCTCAAGCTGCCGCTCGACGAGCGCGGCCGCCGCCGCGCCGCCAACCGCGCCGAATGGTTCACCCAGGTCGACAAGCCGCTCGAAGTCCACGACATCATCGGCGACATCATCAGCGCCTGAGCCTTCAGCCGCGCTGCGGCTCGATCACCGTCATTTTAAAGGGACCGGCGTTGGCGGCGGCATGCGCCACCGCCTCGTTGGCACGGTCGAGGCCGAACGCTGCGATCTCGAAATGACCGAGGTCGACCAGCCCTGCGCGGACCATGCCGGCCATCAGGGTCGCCGCATGCGGCGGATACATCCATTGTCCGCGCAGCGTGATGCAGTTCCGCATCATCCAGGGGTAGGGCAGGTCGAGGCCGGCGCCGCCGAGCATGCCGACGCCGCCCATCAGCACCACCCGCCCGTAGGGCCGCACCGCCAGGATGGCGGTCCGCACCTGCACGGCATTGGCGGCCGGCGGCAGGATATCGAGCACGCAGTCGATCGGGCCGGGTGAAGCCTGCAGGATGCGGGCGCGATCGTCGGCTTCGTGGCCGCGCATCGGTACGGTGCGGACGCGGGCGCCGAACCGTTGCGACAGTTCACGCAGCGCCTGCTCGTTGCGCCCGGTCGCGACCACGCATTGCGCGCCCATCCCCAGCGCGACGGCGACCGCGGCGCTGCCAAAGCTGCCGGTGGCGCCGTTGACCAGCACGATCTCTCCGGCCTGGAGTTGCGCGGCGAGGAACCCGCCATAGGGCACCAGCAGCGTGCCGAGCGCGCACCAGCGGCCGGCGTCCTTCTCGTCGATGTCGCCGATCGGTATCGCGTTTTCCGTCGGCAGCCGCATCTGTTCGGCCCAGGCGCCGTCGTGGAAGTAGCGCTGCAGGCGCAGGCCCGCCTCGGTGCCGCCGGTCAGGCCCTGCAGGGCGATGTCGGGCGAGCGCGCATTGTCGCGGGAGCGCACGGTCGGATCGCAATAGACCCAGTCGCCGGGGCGAAGCCTCGTCGCGTCGGGGCCGGTGGCGCGGATGCGGCCGATCGCGCCGGGGCCGGGCACCATGGGCAATTCCATCAGGTATTTGCGCTCCCCGCTGAGCACCTCGTTGGCATAGGCCAGCACGCGGCTCGCCGCGACGTCGACGATGACCTCGCCGGTGCCGAGCGATGGTGTCGGGACGGGTCTCGATCGCCAGCGGCGATCCGAATGCATTCAAGACGGCAGCCTTCATGCGGGCCTCCTCATTTCGGTTGAAGCGCATTCTCGCGGGGCTTCAGGTGGTCAACAAGACCTGGTATTATCCTAGGATTATTGGACCCTCTCTCAGGCGTGGCGGGCATGGCGGTAACGGCGACGAATTCCAGGCAGAGCGAACTCGGCGACTTCCTGCGGTCGCGGCGGCAGAAGCTGACGCCGAAGGCGGTCGGCCTGCCGGTGGGACGGCGGCGGCGCACGCCGGGCCTGCGGCGCGAGGAGGTGGCCGAACTCGCCGGCATCGGCGTCGACTGGTATGTTCGCCTCGAGCAGGGGCGTTCCGTCAGCCCGTCGGCGGCGACGATCGACGCGTTGGCGCGCGCGTTGCGGCTGAGCAAGGCCGAACATCGGCATCTGACCGAACTGACGCAAAACGGCGACCGGCGTCCCTTCGTCCGCGAGACCGTCCCGCCGGCGATCCGGCGTACGGTCGAACAGCTCAACCTGCCGGCCTATGTCACCGGACGGCGCTGGGACATTCTCGTCTGGAATAAAGCGGCGGAGGAAATTTTTGCGTTCAGCCGGCTGGCGGAGGCCGATCGCAACAGTCTGCTGTCGGTGCTGACCAACCCCGCGACGCGGCGGCTGTTCGGTGCCTCATGGGCGGATGAGGCCCGGCGCATCGTCGCCCAGTTCCGCGCGACACATGATCTATGGGCCGGCGATCCCGCCTTCCGCGACCTGCTGGCGCGGTTGCGCGAAGGCTGTCCCGAGTTTGCCGGCTGGTGGGAGACCCATGACGTCAGCGGCGTCGCGGCAGGACGAAAATCCTTGATCCATCCCAAGAAGGGCCGGCTCAAAGTGGAGTATACGAGTTTTCAGGCCAACGACGATCCGGCGTTGAAGCTCGTTATCTACACACCGGTCTGAAGTGGGTGGTACTTTGGCACCTGCGAACCCCGATGAATTCCGGGGGAACTAGCTCTCTGTTGCGCCGTTTTCGTTAGACTTTTATCTATTGCTCGAACCGAAGCTTGATTGGAGGCGTCGTAAACAATAACGGGTCGAATTTGGTGGGAATTGAGCGGCTGCACAATGGATAGGTGCATCGCACAACGATCAGGCGGTCAACACACAACATTTGGCCTTTATGTCACTCCATCGTGACATATATCATCAAGAAGAGACCGGAAGAGTCTCTGAACAGGGATGGCCCCTCGCAGGGCCCGAGGACGACAATGAAACGTGGAATTCTCGTTCTGCTTTCACTCTCCGTACTGCTCGCTGTCGCGTACGTCACCGCGAGCAAGTGGGCGATCCGGCATGAGACGATCGCATTCCACGATGCCGCGACGCGGCAATCGCCTGGTGGCCGTCAGCGTCGCGGTTCGTCGCGACAAGGAAATGCAGGCCAATGCCGGCCTGATCAAACTTCCCGTCGCCGTCCTCAATCACGGCAACACCGTCAAGAACACCGAGTATTCCTTCCTCGCAAACGTCTTCGCCTGCGCGCGGCTATCTCGCGATCAGCCCGCAGCATGATCTGCCCACCGACCCGCCGATGGTGACCAAGGTCGGCGAGCCCTATGTCGGCCGGCTGCCGCAGATTCAGCGCGGCGTGGCCAATATCCATTTCGCCGTTCAGGAAATGAAGAAGCTTCAGCCCAACGCCGACTATGAAAAGGTGACGATGGTCGGTCACTCCATGGGTGGCGATATCACGATGTATTTCGCCAAGGAGTTTCCCGACGAGATCAAGAAGGTCGTGACGCTGGATAATTTGCGCGTGCCGTTCCTGACCGACGGCAAGTTCAAGATCCTGTCGTTCCGCTCGCAGGACGCGCATTTCAAGCCGGACCCCGGCGTCGTGCCTGACGACGAGCAGTGCGAACAGTCCGGCATCACCGTCGTGAATACCGGCTTCCAGCACAACGACATGCGCGATACCGGACCTGACGCCGCCAAATCCTCGATCCAGTCGATGCTCGACAAGTTCCTCGACGAGTCCGACAAGAGCGGCGCACTGAAACCGGTCCCGACCAAAATACCGGACATTCTCGCCGCCAATCCGGGGCCGGTGCCGCTGTCGGTGCCGCCGGCCGTGCCTTTGGCCAGCAATCGCGCAGCCGGGCAAGCCCGTCGCGAACTAAGACGACGGCGATCCGCGTCGCGCCGCTGCATCCCTGGCTCGGCGCATTGACCGGCGCCTGGCGCCGTCCCACATAGTGCTTGCAACTTATATCCGCGAGCGCTCATGGCCGGCGAACCCATCAATCCGAAATCGGCAGACGTGACCTCGGCAAAGGCCGGGGCGCGCAACGACGGCCGGTTGCCGGAAGCCAGGCCGTCGGCTTCGGAAGACATCGCCGCCTTTGTCGCGAAAGCCCGCGCCATGTCGCCGCACGGCGCGGGCGCGCGGGGCAGGCTGGTGTTCGCGCTCGACGCCACCATGAGCCGGCAGCCGACCTGGGACATGGCGTGTGCGCTGCAGGCCGACATGTTTCGCGAGGCCGGCTCGCTCGGCAGCCTCGACATCAGGCTGGTGTATTACCGCGGCTTCAACGAATGCCGCGCCACCGGCTGGATCTCCGATTCCGCGCAACTGGCGCGGTTGATGGGCAAGATCGATTGCCAGGGCGGCAACACCCAGATCGGCAAGGTGTTGTCGGAAGCGCGCCGCGAGGCGGTGGCATCAGGCGTGCGCGCCGTGGTGTTCGTCGGCGACGCCATGGAGGAGCAGGTCGACGATCTCTGCGCCAGGGCCGGCGAACTCGGCCTGCTCAAGGTGCCGGTGTTCATGTTTCAGGAGGGCCACGATGCCGCCGCCGAACAGGCGTTCCGCGAGATAGCACGCCTCACCGGCGGCGCATGGTGCAGGTTCGATCCCGGCGCCGCGGCGCAGCTGCGCGAGCTGTTGCGCGCCGCCGCGGCCTATGCGGCCGGCGGGCGCGAAGCGCTGCTTCGGCTGGCGAAAACCACCAGCGGCGCGGCCGCGCTGATCGGCCAGATGAAGTGATTGCGACTTTGGGGGCCGGCAAACCGGCTGCGATGCTTTTCCGCGCCGATGCAGCTATATTAGAACCATGCCAACCCTGATTGCCGGCGTCGTCGCCGTTGTCGTTCTCTATATGCTGCTGCAGATGTTTCGTGCGGCCAATCCGGTCCTGCTCGCGCGCTGGATCAAGATCGCGGGCGGCGTCGTCGCGCTGGCGGTCGCGGTCTTTACCGGGCTGCGCGGCGAGCTGGCGGTTGCGATCCCGCTCGGCATCTTCGGCGCGGGCCTGCTCGGCTGGTCGCCGTTCGGGCCGGGCAGTTTCAGCAATCTCGGCGGGATTTTCGGCGGCGGCGCGCCGCGTTCGTCGGGCCAGGCCTCACGCGTGCGCTCGCAGTTCCTCGATATGAGTCTCGATCACGACAGCGGCGCGTTGTCCGGCCAGATCATCGACGGACCGAATGCCGGCCGCTCGCTCGACGCGTTCGACCTGCCGCAGCTGATTGCGATGATCCCGGCCTTCGACGCCGAGAGCGTCGCCTTACTTGAAAGCTATCTTGACCGCCGGTTTCCCGCTTGGCGTCATAACGCGGAGGGCGACGCGGCAGGGCGGCAGCGTGGTCCGGCGTCGAGTGGAAAAATGACGGACGAGGAGGCCTATCAGATCCTTGGCCTGCAGCCGGGGGCGGGGCGTGACGACATCAGCCGGGCGCACCGCGCCCTGATGAAGAAACTGCATCCCGATCAGGGGGGCTCGACGTACCTCGCTGCCCGCGTAAACGAGGCCAAGGATACTCTTCTTCGTACGCATCTCTAGCTAACTCCGGCTCACGCCACTGACGCTACAAACCCGAGAGTTGCTTGCCTGCCGTGCTCTGATTGATGCCCCACATCGCCCGCCGTTGCCCGGCGTGGTCGATCGTTCATTGCCGGTAAACCTAACCGCAAATTCTTGACGGAAAGTTTTCGCCGGGCGGCGAATGGAAAGATCGCACGATGGTGCGCTACGGCAACACGATCCGCCTCAACCCCAATCTTTCCAGATCGCGCAGGGCGGCCGGCGCGCTGCGGCAATGGACCGAAATCAGGTCGTCATGGGAAAGATGGACCACGCTCTGGTGGGGCGGGGAAGCTCCGCGTTGCGGTTCTGCAGGGAAGCTGAGACAGGTTCCGAATTCAACCGTTGGCCGCGTTCTTTTCCGCGAACTGGACTGACGCGCGATTGAAACAACAAAGCCGGCGCTTGCGGCGCCGGCTTTGCGAATTTCAGCGAAAAGTCCGGATCAGTTGCGGACGGTCATGCAGGAGATGTCGGCGCGCTTGAGCGTCTTGCACACCGCTTCGGCTTGAATCTGCGATCGAGACCGGCGAAGCGGGCGCGGTACAGCGTGCGATTTTCCTTGGACGTGATCGTCTCGGTGAAGGGATCGGCCTTGCTGAGCAGCGAATTGGCCTTGGTGCGGGCGAGATCGATCCGCTGCTTGGCTTCGCTTTCGCTTTCGAGTGCGCCGACCTGGACGATCCAGCCGGTACGAACCACCGCCGGCGCGGCCGGCTTGACGGCTTCGTTCTGCTGCACGGCCTGCGGCTGGGCGCGAGGTGCCGGATCGGCATAGGCCATCGTCTGGGCGTGCGGGGAAGCCTGCGCGGGGGCCTGGGTGAGGCTGGAGGCAGGCAACACGCCGAGGACGCCGTGGCCGGTGCCATGGCCGGCCGGCTGCTGCGGCATCGCGGCCCGCAAGGCTTCCTTGGCGGCTTCGACCCTGGCGTCGGCGACGTTGGCCACCATGGCGCTGGAGGTTTCGGCGACTTCGGGGCGGGCGGGGATGGTGACCGGCGGGGCCACCGGTTGCGAGGGGCCGGCAGAGGCCAGCTTCATCGGGCCGGCCTTGACCTGAACCGTTTTGACCTTGACCGGCTTCATCGGCTCGGCCGAGCCCGGGATCGAGGAGATGGCCTGGGTCTGGATCACGCCGCTGGTCAGCGGCGCGGGCTCGGGTCTGGCTTGTGGCTCGACCTTGGCCTGCGGCGCGGGCAGGGCCGCGGCGGCGGCGGCCATCAGCGACGGCTTGGCCGGCGCGATCGAACGGGTGGTCGGCATGGCCGCGAGGCCCGGCTCGGCTTCGGCCGAACGCGAAGCGATCTGGGCTTCGGCGACATCGACGGCGCCGTCGGCGGGATTGCGTTCGGTGATCGCGGCGACCGTACGCTTGGTCGCGCCCTTATCGAGGTTCTCGGCCAGCAAATTGCGCATGGTGGCGTCGCGCGAGCCGCCGCTGCGGCCGCCCAGCACCACGCCGACGAGATGGCGGTTGCCGCGGCGCATCGAGCTCACGAGGTTGAAGCCGGAGGCGCGGGTGTAGCCGGTCTTGATGCCGTCGACGCCTTCGACATTGCCGAGCAGGCGATTGTGGTTGCGGATCGACTGGCCGCGATAGTTGAACACCGTCGTTGCGAAATAGCGGTAGTAGCGCGGGTAGCGATCCTGGATCGCGCGGCCGAGCGTGGCCTGATCGCGCGCCGTGGTCAGCTGTTCGTCGTTGGGCAGGCCGGAGGCATTGCGATAGGTGGTCTTGCTCATGCCGAGCGCGCGCGCCTTGCGCGTCATCAGCTTGGCGAATTCGTCTTCGTCGCCGGCAATCGCTTCCGCGATCACGACGGCGGCGTCGTTGGCGGAGCGCGTCACCAGGCCCTTGATGGCATCTTCGACCTTCAGCGTCTGGCCGGGCTTGAGGCCGAGCTTGGTCGGCGCCTGTTCGGACGCGTGCTCGGAGACGTCCATCTCGGTGTCGAGCTTCATCTTGCCGGCGTCGAGGCGCTCGAACAGAAGATACAGCGTCATGATCTTGGTCAGCGACGCCGGGCGGCGGATACCGTCGGGATTGTTGGAACTGAGCACCGCGCCGGAATTACCGTCGACGATGATCGAGGAGAACTGCGGGCTGTAGCTTTCGCGGACGACGTGGTGGTGACGGCGATGTTTGTAGCGGCGCGCTTCGGCGCTCTCGCTGCTGATCAATATCGCAGTTGCGAAGGTTATGAGCCCGAGGGCACACACGCGCAAAGTGCGCGAGGAAGCCAAGGTTGTACGAAGCATTTACTTCCCCGTCCCAATTTCTGTCTTGATCACCGGCTCGTGAGGCAAAATTGTGCCCGAGAACCGCTGACGCTGCCTTGTTCGAAGTCCCGATCCGCACCTCAGCGTGCGGCCGGTTCGGTCGATCAGGTCGCTGTTCTAGCTAACGTGCTGTTCACAAACAGCTTTCAAGCTGTCTGTCGGAAGGCGAGCAAGTCCAGAAATCAGGTTAGGCTGGGCGGGTTTCCAAAAGATTAATTAACCGTTGCGTAAGACCCCGGGATTTAGCGTGAGTTGGCCATAATTGTGCGTCGCACAATTTTTCTTGACTTAATTGTGCGGTGCACATATAAAGGTGAGGTCAGGGGGCCGGGACCTCCCGGCAAATCGGTTTTAAGCCTGCAGTCTGGGAAAGGACGCCACCATGGTCAAGGTTGAGGACATTCAGAATTACGGCAAGGAGCATCTCGAGTCGGTCGCCGCTTCCGCGAGCAACCTGCAGAGCGGCGTCCAGGCCATTGCGAGCGCCTATGGCGACTATGCCAAGAAGTCGTTCGAAGACACCAAGTCTTTCGTCGAAAAGCTCTCCGGCGTGAAGTCGATGGACAAGGCGCTCGAAGCGCAGACCGAATTCGCGCGCTCGTCCTACGAGACCTTCGTCGCGGAATCGCAGAAGATCGCCAGCCTCTACAGCGATCTCGCCAAGCAGACCTTCAAGCCCTACGAGGGCCTGGTTTCGAAGTTCACCCCGGCCGCGCACTAATCGTCCGCGATCCGAACCTTCGGAAATACGTCTACTAAAAAAGCCCGGCCGCAACGGCCGGGCTTTTTCGTGGCGCGCTGATTTAGCCGCCCGATCTCTCGTCACCAGCAGCCGCTTCTCGCTCCGGTTTCGAGATCAGGTTCCGTAAATTGACGGGCATAAAGGTTTGCACCGCCGAACCGGTCGCCCGAAAATCCCTCCGCAACTGGCGGACCGCCCGGACAATTCCGGTCTTTGTCAAATTCGCCGGAAACGATTAATCTTGCCGCAGATGGCCGAACCGGGAATCGGGTCGGTTGCCAGGTCGCGCCAGGGCAGGTGACTGCGCTTGCGGCGATCCGGCGGCGGACCCATATTCGAGGAGCCGATCCGTTTCATGGATCGGACCGGGAGCGGCGATCTGGAAAAATGCGTTGCTGGGTGCTTCTCGATGGCTCACGCCTGAGCCGGTCGCGAAGCGGCCTCGATGTGCTCTCCGGTCACCCCTTTTGGAATTTGAACGCCTGAGCCATGTTGCAGCCAACCTTCAAAGCTTGTTCGCCCGTGCCGGCCACGTCATCTGCTCCTGATTTGCGAATGAGCAATGACGAGAACCGCAATACCGGAACCGGCGGGCCGTCGACCTCGGTCATCACCAAGGTCAAGCCGAAGACCAAGCGTCCGAACCTGTATCGCGTGCTGATCCTGAACGACGACTACACGCCGATGGAGTTCGTCGTCCATGTGCTGGAAAAATTCTTCCAGAAGGATGCCGAAGCCGCCACCAAGATCATGCTCCATGTGCACCATCACGGAATCGGCGAGTGCGGCGTGTTCACCTACGAGATTGCCGAGACCAAAGTGACGCAGGTGATGGATTTCGCGCGCAAGCACCAGCATCCCCTGCAGTGCGTGATGGAAAAGAAATAGCCGCGCATGGCGCGCGACCCGGCCGGCCGACGGGAACGGGTCTTGCATCCATCGATTGGTACTGACGGAAGCCGATCGCAATCCCGGTAGTTCTTCGGGGAGGGGTTGTGCTTGGCAGATGCGTGCAGCAGACTTGTGCCGCCGATTTGGCTGCCACCGATTTAGAAGAAAAACACGTTTGCGGAACCGGTCTTTCGCCACGATCGCAGGTAACTATATCACGGGGGATGATGAAGGTTGTTGTTGCCTGACCGGGTAATGGCGATCATGATGACCCGGGGCCATAGAGGACGCGAATGCCAACTTTTTCCCAAAGCCTTGAACAATCCCTGCATCGTGCGCTGGCGATTGCCAACGAGCGGCATCACCAATATGCGACGCTCGAACACCTTCTGCTGTCGCTGATCGATGACTCGGATGCGGCGGCGGTGATGCGGGCCTGCAGCGTCGATCTCGACAAGCTGCGCACCAGCCTCGTCAACTATCTCGAAACCGAATTCGAAAACCTGGTGACGGACGGCGCCGACGACGCCAAGCCGACCGCGGGTTTCCAGCGCGTGATCCAGCGCGCGGTGATTCACGTGCAGTCGTCCGGTCGCGAAGAAGTGACCGGCGCCAACGTGCTGATCGCGATCTTCGCGGAGCGCGAGAGCCACGCCGCGTACTTCCTGCAGGAGCAGGACATGACGCGCTACGACGCCGTCAACTACATCAGCCACGGCATCGCCAAGCGGCCGGGCGTCTCCGAAGCGCGCCCGGTGCGCGGCGTCGACGAGGAGACCGAGACCAAGGGCACCGAGGACGCCAAGAAGAAGGGCGAGGCGCTCGAGACCTATTGCGTCAACCTCAACAAGAAGGCGCGCGACGGCAAGATCGATCCGGTGATCGGGCGCAATTCCGAAATCAACCGCGCGATCCAGGTGCTGTGCCGCCGCCAGAAGAACAATCCGCTGTTCGTCGGCGAAGCCGGCGTCGGCAAGACCGCGATCGCCGAAGGCCTCGCCAAGCGCATCGTCGATTCCGAAGTGCCGGAAGTGCTGGCCGCCGCCACCGTGTTCTCGCTCGACATGGGCACGCTGCTCGCCGGCACGCGCTATCGCGGCGATTTCGAGGAGCGGCTGAAGCAGGTGCTGAAGGAACTGGAGGCGCATCCGAACGCCATCCTGTTCATCGACGAGATCCACACCGTGATCGGCGCCGGCGCCACCTCCGGCGGCGCGATGGACGCGTCCAACCTGCTCAAGCCGGCGCTGGCCTCGGGCACGATCCGCTGCATGGGCTCGACGACCTACAAGGAATATCGCCAGCATTTCGAGAAGGACCGCGCGCTGGTGCGCCGGTTCCAGAAGATCGACGTCAACGAGCCGACGGTGGAAGACGCGATTGCGATCCTCAAGGGCCTGAAGCCGTATTTCGAGGATTACCATCGGCTGAAATACACCAACGAGGCGATCGAGGCGGCGGTGCAGCTGTCGTCGCGCTACATCCACGACCGCAAGCTGCCGGACAAGGCGATCGACGTGATCGACGAGTCCGGTGCGGCGCAGATGCTGGTCGCCGAGAACAAGCGCAAGAAGACCATCGGCATCAAGGAAATCGAGACCACGATCGCGACCATGGCGCGGATTCCGCCCAAGAGCGTGTCGAAGGACGATGCCGAGGTGCTGAAGCATCTCGAGCAGACGCTTGAAGCGCGTGGTGTTCGGCCAGGACAAGGCGATCGAGTCGCTGTCGGCGTCGATCAAGCTGGCGCGTGCCGGCCTGCGCGAACCGGAGAAGCCGATCGGCTCCTATCTGTTCTCAGGGCCCACCGGCGTCGGCAAGACCGAAGTCGCAAAACAGCTCGCCGCCTCGCTCGGCGTCGAACTGCTGCGCTTCGACATGTCCGAATACATGGAGCGGCACACGGTGTCGCGCCTGATCGGCGCGCCTCCCGGCTATGTCGGCTTCGACCAGGGCGGCCTGTTGACCGACGGCGTCGACCAGCATCCGCATTGCGTGGTGCTGCTCGACGAAATCGAGAAGGCGCATCCGGATCTCTACAACGTGCTGCTGCAGATCATGGATCACGGCCGGCTCACCGACCACAACGGCAAGCAGGTCAATTTCCGCAACGTGATCCTGATCATGACCACGAATGCGGGCGCCGCCGACCTCGCGCGTCAGGCCTTCGGCTTCACGCGCAACAAGCGGGAAGGCGACGACCACGAGGCGATCAACCGCCAGTTCGCGCCGGAATTCCGCAACCGGCTCGATGCGATCGTCTCGTTCGCCCATCTCAATGCCGACGTCATCGGCATGGTGGTGGAGAAGTTCGTGCTGCAGCTCGAGGCGCAGCTCGCCGACCGCGACGTCACCATCGAGCTGTCGGAGCCCGCCAAGGCCTGGCTGATCGAGCACGGCTACGACGAGCAGATGGGCGCGCGGCCGATGGCCCGCGTGATCCAGGAGCACATCAAGAAGCCGCTGGCCGACGAAGTGCTGTTCGGCCAGCTCAAGGGCGGCGGCCATGTCCGCGTCGTCCTGCTCAAGGACGAGGTGGAGAAGGACAAGATCGGCTTCGAGTTCGTCGAGGGACCGGTCACGCCGAAGCCGGAAAAGCTGCCCGGCGCCCGCAAGCGCAAGCCGAAATCGGGCGGCCCGAATGGCGGCGGCTCGAAGGGGCCGGCGTCCAAGGGCCCGCTGGTCAAGGCGTAAGCGACCTCAATCGGAAAACGAAAAGCCGGCGTGTCGCAAGACCGCCGGCTTTTTGCTGGGGCGTGTTTGGTGGCTCGTGAGCGCTCAGCGCTCGTTGAGCAGCTGGTCGATCTGCCGCTGCAGCTGCCGCTTCTTGATCTCGCTTTTGCGCAGCCGTTCCTCGAGGTCGGAAACCGGCGCGGCCGGGCTCTCCGCCCGGAAGGCGACGCCGACGAAATTGTCGCGCCACCAGATCACCTTGGCGAGGAAGGAGCGGCCCTTGCGCGCGATGCGCAGCGAGAGCTGCTCTCTCGGCAACTGAAAATCATTGCTGAATTCGATGTTTGCGCCATTGTCGGAGATGTTGCGGACGATGCACTCGCGCGTCGTGCCGAAGTTGCCGATCTCGGCCACGCCGCCATACATCACCTTGTCGCGTACGCTCTCGCGCCGGTCCCGCATTGCTTGTCTCCCAACAAAGAGGGAGACTTTTACCCCGACTGGTTCCCCGTAAAAGCCCGCCTGCCGCAAAATGCGGCATTAACGTAAATCAACGGCGGTTCCGATGAGGCCGATTTCGGGACAATTGCAGTGCAAAATGGCGGTTTGCCGCGGCAAAACCGCGGATCCAGCGGTGGCCTCCGACCGTTTGCCGGGGTGTTTAAAGCCATTCGCGCGAGTTCGGCTTGTCAGGCCTGGAGGCCGGTTTCTTCGCGCCCTCGGGTGCGCCGTGGCGCTGTTCGTGTCCGCTAACGCCGTTGCCGAGGATGCCGGCGAGGCCACCCGGTCGAGCTTCCAGCCCCCCGCGGTGGCGGCGGAGGGCGCGCGGGAGAGCGACGCGCGTGAGGCGATGTGCCTGATGATCGAGTTGGCCGCGAGAGCCGCCGACCTGCCGCTGGAATTCTTCGCCCGCGTGATCTGGCAGGAGAGCCGCTTTCGTCCCGACGCGATCGGACCGGTGACGCGCAACGGCCAGCGCGCGCAGGGCATCGCGCAGTTCATGCCGGGCACCGCGAACGAACGCGGCGTGCTCGATCCCTTCAATCCGGTGCACGCGCTGCCGAAATCGGCCGAGTTTTTGGCCGAGCTGCGCGACCAGTTCGGCAATCTCGGGCTGGCGGCGGCGGCCTACAATGCCGGCCCGCGCCGGGTCCAGGAGTGGCTCGCCGGCACCGGTCCGATGCCGCAGGAGACGCGCAGCTACGTCATCGCCATCACCGGCTCCACCGTCGAGGATTGGGCGAAAGCGCAAAAGGGCAATGCTCCGCCGGCGCGGACACCGACGTCGACCTGCCGGCAATTGATGGCGCTGTTGAAGCAGGCGCCGAACCCGTTCGTCGCCGGCCTCGAACAGCGCGTGACGCTCAGCGCCGCCAAATTGTGGGGCGTGCAGCTCGCCGCCGGCTTCTCCCGCGACAAGGCGCTCGCGATGTATGCCCGCGCCATGAAGCGCCTCAGCGCCGTGATCGGCGACCAGGACCCGAGCCTGCTCTCGTCGTGATGCGCAGCCGCGGCACGCGCGCCTTCTACCAGGTGCGGATCGGCGCCGACACGCGGCCCGCCGCCGACGACGCTCTGCAACCGCATCCGCAAGGCGGGCGGCGCGTGCTTTGTGCTGAAGAACAGGGGCGTGGCGGGGTGAGAGATCGTAGCCCGGATGAGCGAAAGCGATATCCGGGAAAACTCTCGCACCGTCCCGGATGTCGCTGCGCTCATCCGAGGCTACGGGACGTCGCGCATAGCCGCCCTGAACCTCGCTTGCTTGACGCGGGCGCATTCGCCAGCCCTATGCCTGCGACGACTCACACCTCACCGGTCCCCATGCCGCTTCCTCCTCTCGACTCCCCGCAATGGCAAAGCCCCGTCCGCGCCTTCGCGTGGGGCATGAGCTCGGTCACGTCGACCGTGCTGTCGCTGGTGCTGTTTGCGACCTATGTCGGCATCGGCGCGCTGGCGCATGACACCCATTTCAGCCTGGGCTGGGCGCTCGGCTCGACGCTGCTGGTCTGGGCCGGGCCGGCGCAGATCATCTTGATCTCGACGCTGGGCTCCGGCGCGACCGCGGTGCAGGCGGCGATCGCCGTCACCGTGAGTGCGATCCGGCTGTTTCCGATGGTGGTGTCGGTGCTGCCGCTGCTGAAGACGCCGCAGACCAAACGCCGCCATCTCGTCCTGGTGACGCATTTCATCGCCGTCACGCTGTGGGTCGAGTGCTATCGCCTGCTGCCGAAGGTGCCGCGCGAGCGGCGGATCGCCTTCACGCACGGGCTCGGCTGCGGGCTGCTGGTGGTCTGCCTGGTCGCGACCACGCTCGGCTACGGCCTGGCCGCCAACCTGCCGCCGCTGTTTGCCGCCGCGATCCTGCTGCTGACGCCGCTGGCGTTCCTGCTCTCGACCGCGCGCAACTGCAAGCAGGTCTCGGACATCTTGGCGCTGGTGCTGGGGATCGCGCTGTATCCGCTGATCTCACAGCTGCACACCGGCGTCGACATCCTGATCAGCGGCGTGACCGCCGGCACGCATCGCCTATGGCGTGCACTGGTGGCGGGAAAGGGCGCGCGCATGAGCGAGTTTTTCGGCAGACCGGCAAGCGCTGCTGGTGCTGGTGGTCGCCGGCTTCCTGCCCAACGAGGTCTGGCGCATGGCAGGCCTCTGGTTCGGCGCCGGCGTCGACGAGGGCTCGGAAATCCTGGTGTGGGTGAGGGCGGTGGCGACCGCCATCCTCGCCGGCGTCATCGCCCAGATCCTGGTGCAGCCGCCGGGCGCGCTGGCCGCCGTGCCGGACTGGCTGCGCTACGGCGCGGTCGCGGCGGGTTTTGTGGTGTTCATGCTGACGCGGCGCTCGATCTTTGCCGGCGTGGTCTTCGGCGAGGTCGTCCTCGTGGCCGGCAAATGGTGGCTCGGCTGATTGCAGGATGCGGATAATCCGCTACTGTCCGGCCCACAAAAAACGCCCCGAGGAAACGCAAATGAACTGGCTGAAACTATCGGCGCTGGCCTGCGCGCTCGTCTGCGCCGCGCCGCAAACCCACGCCGCGGAATATCCGACGCGCCCGATCAAGCTGGTGGTGCCGTATGCCGCGGGCGGTCCGACCGACGTGCTCGGCCGCATGGTCGGCGATTATCTTTCCCGCGATCTCAAGCAGACGGTCGTGATCGAGAACAAGGCCGGCGCGCAGGGCGCGATCGGCGCTGAAGTGGTGGCGCGCGCCGAGCCCGACGGCTACACGCTGTTCTTTACCGCGGCCTCGATCTTCGTGCTCAACCCGCAGCTCTACAAGAAGCTGCCCTACGATCCGGTGAAGGATTTCCGGATGCTGGCGTTGATCACCGATCTGCCGGTGCTGATGGAGGTGCATCCCTCCGTGCCCGCCAAGACGGTCGCGGAGTTCGTCGCCTACGCCAAGCAGAACCCGGGAAAACTCAATTTCGGATCGGCCGGCACCGGCGGCACGACGCATCTGGCCGGCGAGATGTTCAAGCAGATGGCCGGCGTCGACATGGTCCACGTTGCCTACAAGGGGGCGGGGCCGGCGCTGACCGACCTGCTGTCGGGCAACATCCAGCTGATGTTCGACACGCTCGGTACCGCGCTGCCGCCGGTCAAGGCCGGCTTGCTGCGGCCGCTGGCGGTCAGTTCGGCGCAGCGCATTCCCGATCTGCCCGATGTGCCGACCATGGCCGAAAGCCGGCTATCCCGACTATGCGGTCAGCGTCTGGTACGGCGTCGCCGCGCCAGTCGAAACTGCCCGACGAGATCGCGCAGAAGCTCAAGGCCAGCCTCGATCGCGCCCTGAGCGACGACGCCTTCCGCGCCTCGCTCGACAAGATCCGGCTTTGCGCCGCTGCGCCCGAAGAGCTCTGCCGATATCGACAAGTTCATCGACGCCGATCGCACAATTGTGGGCGGGCGTGATAAAGGCGCTCAACATTTCACTGGATTAGGATACCGGAAGGACATGGTTCGAGAAAGCGAAGTCCGCGAGGGCGAGATCACCGTCGACACTGCCGCCGGCGCGCGATGCGGCCCTGTTCTATATCGGCCGCATCCGCACGCCCTGGAAGTCGCGGCTGGATACGCCGCGGCAGGGCCGTCAGGACGGCCCGGTGTGCCGGCTGGAGATCTTCGAGCCGTGGGTGCCCGCCATCAAGGGCGTCGACTTCTACGAAAACCTCGAAGTGATCTACTGGCTGCACCAGTCGCGCCGCGACCTGGTGCTGCAGAGCCCGAAGAACAACCAGAAGACCCGCGGCACGTTTTCGCTGCGCTCGCCGGTGCGGCCCAATCCGATCGGCGACCTCGATCGTGAAGTTCGTCAAGATCGAGGGCAACATCATCCTGGTGCGCGGCCTCGACTGCCTCGACGAAACGCCGCTGCTCGACATCAAGCCCGACCGCTGCGAGTTCACGCCATTGGCCCCGCCGCAGCCCGGGGATTTCGAGACGGAGTAGCGCCTCGTCAGCGTTCCGAGGGCGGGCGGAGCGAAGCGACGAGCCCACCATGTATCAACGCGCAAGCGGTAGATGGTGGGCACGCTGCGCTTGCCCACCTACGGCACTTCGCGACAATCGATGACCTAACATGCGGATAGTTGGATTCCGGGCTCGCGCCAATTGGCGCGCCCCGGAATGACGGTGAGTGATTGCCGTCTACCCCAGCGCCGCGATCAGCTTCGTCGCGTTGTCCTCCAGCACCTTCACGTCTTCCTTGCGGCTGGCGGGCGGCAGCAGCGCCACGCCGTCGTGGCGCGGCATCACGTGCATGTGCAGGTGAAACACCACCTGGCCGCCGGCGGGCTCGTTGAATTGCTGCACGGTGATGCCGTCGGCGTTGAACGCCTTCATGGCGGCGGCGGCGATCTTGTGGGCGGCGCGGGCGACGTGGGCGAAATCGTCGGCGTGATGTCGAGGATGTTGCGGGCAGGGGCCTTCGGGATCACCAGCGTGTGGCCGGGCGAGCGCGGCATGATGTCGAGGAAGGCCAGCACGTGGTCGTCCTCGTAGACCTTGTGGCAGGGGAACTCGCCGCGCAGGATCTTTGCGAAGGGGTTGTTGCGTGTCATAGGCGGTCATGGCTGTTCCCTCGAGATTTGATTTTCAATTTCAGGTTGCTTAGCCGCAAAGGTCAAGGCCGTCATCGCGGCCTTGCGGAACGGGCCGGCTTCGGTAAGCTCGCGGCCGACCTCGGCGACATAGGCGCGCTCGCGCTTGAGGTAATCGGCGATCGCGCGGCGCAAATCGGGATCGGCGATGTAGTGCGCGGAGTAGGTGGTTTGCGGCAGGTAGCCGCGCGCCAGCTTGTGCTCGCCCTGCGCGCCGGCCTCGACGACGCTTCAGCCCGCGCGGATCGCGAAATCGATCGCCTGATAGTAGCAGACCTCGAAATGCAGGAACGGGTGGTGCTCGACGCGCCCCAGTGGCGGCCGAACAGCGTGTCCGAGCCGATGAAGTTGATGGCGCCGGCGATCCAGCGGCCGTTGCGCTTGGCCATCACCAGCAGGACGTCGTCGGCCATGCTCTCGCCGATCAGCGAGAAGAAGTTCGCGGGTCAGATACGGCCGGCCCCATTTGCGCGAGCCGGTCTCCATGTAGAAGCGCGAAGAACGCGTCCCACGCGTCCTCGGTGATGTCGTTGCCGGTCAGCCAGTCGATGGTGATCCCGGCGGCGAGCGCGTCGCGCCGCTCGCGCTTGATCGCCTTGCGGTGGCGCGAGTTCAGCGGCGCCGAGGAAATCGTCGAACGTCTTGTAGCCCTCATTGTGCCAGTGGAACTGCTGGTCGGTGCGCTGCAGGAAGCCGTGCTCGCCGAGAAGCTTCGCATTCGTCCTCGCGCGCGAAGGTCACGTGCACGGACGACGCGTCGGTCGCGTTGCACAGCGCCATCAGGCCCGCTGGCCAGCGCGTCGCGCAATCGCGCTCGCGTCGACGCCATCGCGCACCAGCAGGCGAGGGCCGGTCGCCGGCGTGAACGGCACCGAGCACCTGCAGCTTCGGATAGTAGTCGCCCGCCGGCGCGCTCATAGGCCTCGGCCCAGCCGCGGTCGAACACGTATTCGCCGTGCGAATGCGATTTCAGATAGCAGGGCACGACGCCGACGATCTCGCCGTCGAGTTTGGCGATCAGGTGCCGCGCGCCCCAGCCGGTGCGTGGCGCAGGCCGAGCCGGAGGCTTCGGCCGCCGCGAAAAAGGCGTGCGAGACGAAGGGGTTATAGGCTGCTAGAATGGCTTTGAAGTCCGCTGGCGCCAGCGTGTCGAGATTGTCGAGGCTGTTCGGACGGCCGGATTGGCGCAGGCATCCCATTCCGCAGCGGGGATGTCGCTGATCGAGGGAACGGCTTCGAGGGTGATTTCGGATGAGGCCATCGAGAAATTCGGACCGGTCCCATCGTGCGATCAGCCATCGCGCAGGGTGGCAACCGCCAAAGATCGTGCATCGGCCGTGCCAGTTCAAGGTGGTCGCTGCGCGGGTCAGGTTCCGGGCACGAAACCTTCAAAGATCATCTGGTCGGCGTTGCTGCGCGGCGCGCTCGCGCTGTTCCGGCGTGCGCACCGTCCAGGTCAGCAGCGGGCAGCCAAAAATGTTGCGGGCGATCCAGGGCGCGGGCGCCGGCAGCTCGTTGACCCAGTAGGCCACGAAATGCGGCCGGGTGCGGAAGCGCATGCCGCAGTGCGGTCATGCCGTCGGCGCTGCTCGGCGGAGTGCTTGGTCCAGTAGTCGTCGTCGTAGTCGCGCTGGGCGACGATGCCGCGCGCGCAGGTGCGGGCGATCGTTCGCGCAGCGCGCAGCACCTGGTCGGGATCGAAGGACATGCCGACGGCCGGGCCGGAATAGGAGGCGAGCACTTCCGCCATCCGCGTCACCAGCTTGCGGTCGCCGTCGAAATGGCTCTTGATCTCGATCACCAGCGGCACGCGGCCGGCGACGAGAGATCGCAGAGGTCGCCGAGCGTCATCATGCGCTCCGCCGTGTCCTTGAACGCGACGTCCTTCAGTTGGGCCGCGGTCTTGCCGAGCAGTGCGCCGGCCCTCGTTGAGCCGGCCGAGCGCATCGTCATGATGCACCATGGCCTCGCCGTCGGCGGTGAGCTGCACGTCGACTTCGATGGCAAAATTGCCGTCGATCGCGGCCTGGACTGCGGACGGCATGTTCTCGACGATGCCGCGCGCACGATCATGCAGGCCGCGATGGGCGACCGGCCGTGCGGTCAGCCAGTCCGGCGCGCGCATGGGACGTCGCTCAGGCGACTTCGAAGATGGCGTCGACCTCGACGGCGGCGTCGGCGGGCAGCGACGCGACGCCGACGGTGGTGCGGGCAGTGCCGGCCCTTGTCGCCGAACGCGGCGACCATCAGGTCGGAGGCGCCGTTCAGCACCTTGGGCCCGTCGAGGAAGTCCGGCGTCGAATTGACGAAGCCGCCGAGGCGGACGACGCGGGCCACCTTGTCGAGATCGCCGAGCGCGGCCTTGACCTGCGCCAGCAGGTTGACGCGCAGCCCTGCGCGGCCGCGTAGCCTTGCTCGACGGTGACGTCGGCGCCGAGCTTGCCCTTGGCGATCAGCTTGCCGTCCGCGTCGAGGCAGACCTGGCCGGAGACGAACAGCAGATTGCCGGTGCGTACGAAGCCGACATAGTTGGCGATCGGGCTGCGCGGCTGATGCAGCACGATGCCTTGCGTTGCGAGCTTCTGTTCGACCGTGCCTGCCATTTGGTCGTCCCCGTTGATGTAACTGTCGCGATTCGCGACAGGCCGCATTTTTTCGCCCATCGGCGGCCGGTTGCAAGCGAGCCGAGTGCCGCTGTCGAGACGACTGCTCGGTAGAAAGCCAAAAGCCTCAGTTGCGCGCCGTCAAATTCCTGCGTTTCAGGACCGCCCTAGTTGCGACGCGGTAGGCGCCGTCACTATTGTACGAATTCGATATCGACGGAAACTTCATGGCTTAGCTCGGTTCCGGATTCGCGGCTTTGGCGTTTTCGGCTGTGGCCGCTGTGCTCTCAGGCTTCGCATGCTGGACGCGGCGCCGCGGCCGCCGGACCGGGCCGTTCCTCGCGCATCAGGCGCTCTACGATCTGACGCTGAAAAGTCGCGCGGCAGCAGCGCGATCGAGGCGCCGCGGCCGCATCGTCTACAATTTCTCCGGCAGCGCGTGCGAGGGCTATACCACCGAATTTCGCCAGGTCTCGCGAACTCAACACCGGCGAGGGCAAGACGTGGTGAGCGACCTGCGTTCGCATCCAGCTGGGAAGACGGCAGCGGGCAGAGCTACCGCTTCAAGATCGAGACCCGCATGAACGACGACCGATTCGGTGTCGGTCGACGGCACCGCGGAGCGCTCGGCGACGGCATCGTCGTCAAGCTGAAGCAACCGGAGGCGAAGACCTTCAACATCGACAGGAGGTCGTGTTCCCGACCGAGCAGGTCCACCGCATCATCGAGGCCGCGCGCGCCGGCAAATCGGTGCTCGAACTGACGGTCTATGACGGCTCCGACAATGGCGAGAAGGTCTACAACACGCTGACGGTGATCGGGCAGCCGATTCCCGGCACCCGCGCGCCGTCGAAGCCCGATCGTCGGCTCGCCAACGACGCGCTGAAGAGCGCTGACCCGCTGGCCGGTGACGGTGAGCTATTACGACCGCGACGCCAAGACCAAGGACACGGCGAACAGACGCCGGTCTATGCGATGTCGTTCGAGCTGTACGAGAACGGCGTCTCGCGCGCGCTGACGCTCGACTACAACGATTTCGTCATCGCCGGCGCGATGAGCAAGTTCGACGCGCAAGGACACCAAGCCTTGTAAATGATGGCCGCGAGACTGGTCGAAAGCGCCGGACGCGGTAGGTTCGTCTTCTTACGTCAGGGAGACGAAACCATGAGCAAGAACCAGCATCTCAAGCCGAGCGGCCTGCATAACAATCCGGCTTACTCGCACGTCGTCGTCGCTTCGGGCGCGCGCACGATCTACATCTCGGGACAGGTGGCGACCGACGAGGAGGGCGGGTGGTCGGCGAGGGCGATATCGCCGCGCAGACGACCCAGGTGATGCAAAACCTCGGGCTGGCCTTGAAAGCCGCCGGCGCGAGCTACTCCAACATCGTGAAGATCACCACATTCGTCGTCGGCTACAAGCCGGAACTGCGTCCCATCATCGGCAAGGCACGCTCGGCGTTCTTCGAAGGCATGGAACCGCCGGCAAGCACGCTGGTCGGCGTCATCGCGCTGGCCGCGCCGGAATGGATGATCGAGATTGAGGCGGTGGCTGTCGCGGATTGACGTTTCTCGCAATGACGGGGAGGGAGTTGGCTAGTCCTCTTCCTCCTCGTCCTCTTCCTTCACCGGCCCCTCGTACGCAATGCCCTTGATCACCGCGTCATTGCCGAACTTCTTCCGCAGATCATCCATCGCGCGTTCGGCATGGGCGGAGCGGCGGTCGAGCATGTCGGTGTCGTCGGCCTGCGAGCCTCGCGCAGCGCGCTGACGCCGGTGCCGATCAGGCGAAACGCCGTGCCGTCGATCTCCTTCGCCAGCATTTCGCGCGACATCGCAAAAATGCTTGGCGGCAAGTTGCGTCGGCGCCTGGATCGATTGCGAGCGGGTGCGCTGCCGGAAATCGGCGGTCTTCAGCTTCAGGGTGATGGTGAGGCCCGACAGTTCGCTGCGTCTTCAGCCGCGACGAGACTTTTTCGGACAGTCGCCACAGGACCTTCTCAAGCGTCGCAAAATCGCGCATGTCGGTGTCGAACGTCGTTTCGGCGGAAATGGTCTTGGCGCCGCGGTCCGGCACGACGTTGCGGTCGTCGATGCCGCGCGCCAGCCGCCACAGCCGCCGGCCTTCGGGGCCGAACTGCTTCATCAGTTCGTCCTCGTCGGCGCGCTGCAAATCGGCGATCGTGCGAAAACCGCGCTGCGCCAGTTTCTGCTGCGTGGCCGGGCCAACGCCGTAGATGAAGCCGACCGGCTTGTCGGCCAGCATCTCGCGGGCCTCGTCCTGGTCGAGGACGGCAAAGCCGCGCGGCTTGTCGAGATCGGAGGCGATCTTGGCCAGAAACTTGTTGCAGGACAGGCCGACCGACACGGTGATGCCGATGTCGCGCTCGACGTCACGGCGCAAAGCGCGCCAGGACCTCTGCGCGGGATCATGCCGTGGACGCGTTCGGTGCCGGAAAGATCGAGGAACGCCTCGTCGATCGACAGCGGTTCGACCAGCGGCGTCAGCGCCTGCATGGCGTGGCGCACCTCGCGGCCGACGCGGACATATTTCGCCATGTCGGGCGGGACGACGGCGGCCTGCGGGCAGAGCTCCAGCGCCTTGAACATCGGCATCGCCGAGCGCACGCCATAGGTGCGCGCGACATAGCAGGCGGCCGACACCACGCCGCGCTTGCCGCCGCCGATAATCACGGGCCGGTCGGCAAGCTCGGGATTGTCGCGCTTCTCGACCGTGGCGTAGAACGCGTCGCAATCGATATGCGCGAGCGTCAGCGACGGGCAGGGCATGATGGCGGACGACGCGCGGTGAACCGCATGCGCCGCACCGTCTGGCTTGATATCGAGGTCGCCGAGGCAATCCCGGCAGAACGCGCGCGGACCATCAGGGCGTGCGCGGGCGCGCTCACGGCACGTCGCGCTCCCAGTCCGGGTCGCCAGGACTTGGCGGGCGGCGGCGATATTGGTCGGAGGCAGTTGCGAGGCGTCGGCAAACGCCTTCACGGTCGCATCGTCGCGCATCACGAAGTCGAGCACGGCCGCAGGAACTGCGGGTCAGCCGCAGCCGTCCGCAGCGTCTCCGGGCCAATGCCGCTTTCGGCCAGGAAAAGGCCCAAGTCTTTCGGGATCGCCGGCAATGAAGCTCAGCGCCTGAACTGCAACGATTTCAGCCACTTCGCGGGGGTTGTGAACAGGCTTTTTCATCGATGGGTTTGCCTTTCCGTTAACTTATGGTGTCTAGTTTGGAACCATCATGCCCGAGTTTGCGGAATGGGTTCAAGCAAGTGGAAACCACACCGCAAAAGTTGGCGCATCGATTTAACGGCTTAGGAGCGAAATCCGACGCTAGTTTGAATTCACTTTTCGGCAGGTGGCGGCGGTACGAATTGTACTGAAAGGCCGGAACTGTTTCCTGGGATGAGGGGAGGGACGGGATGGCAAAAAACCGTCCTGATCGTGGAGGACAACGAGCTCAACATGAAGCTCTTTCGCGACCTGCTGGAGGCGCACGGTTACCAGACCTCGGGCACCAGCAATGGTTTCGAGGCGCTCGATCTCGTCCGCAAGCTTCGGCCGGATCTGATCCTGATGGACATTCAGCTTCCGCAAGTCTCCGGCCTCGATGTGACGCGCTGGATCAAGGACGATCCGGAGCTGCGCGCCATTCCGGTGGTTGCGGTCACGGCGTTCGCCATGAAGGGCGACGAAGAACGCATCCGCGAGGGCGGCTGCGAGGCGTATTTGTCCAAGCCGATTTCGGTCGGCAAGTTTATTGAAACCGTGCGGCGCTTTATCGGCTAGGGGTAGGAGTGAGTTTCGATGTCTGCGCGTATCCTCGTCGTCGATGACGTCCCAGCGAACGTCAAGCTGCTGGAAGCACGTCTGTCGGCGGAATATTTCGACGTGCCGACGGCATCCAACGGTGCCGAGGCGCTCGACATCTGTTCGCGCTCCGGAATGCGACATCATCCTGCTCGACGTCATGATGCCGGACCTCGACGGTTTCGAGGTCTGTCGCCGGCTGAAGTCGAACCCGGCCACCCATTTCATTCCCGTCGTGATCGTCACCGCGCTCGACAGCCCGTCGGATCGCGTCCGCGGGCTCGAAGCCGGCGCCGATGATTTTCTGACCAAGCCGGTGTCCGACGTCGTGCTGATCGCCCGCGTCCGTTCGCTGACGCGGCTCAAGATGATGACCGATGAGCTGCGGATGCGCGCCATCACGTCGCTCGAGATTGGCATGGAGGCGCCGGAGCGCAGCGCGATCGCCGACAAGGGCGTCGGCGGGCGGATTCTGCTGGTTGACGATCGGCCGTCGTCCTACGAGCGGCTGGCGCCGATTCTCGTCCGCCGAGCACACCGTCGACGTCGAGATCAATCCGGCCGAGGCGCTGTTTCACGCCGCCGAGGGCAATTACGATTTGCTGATCGTCTCGCTCGGTCTTGAAAACTTCGATGGCCTGCGGCTGTGCAGCCAGGCGCGCTCGCTGGAGCGCACGCGCAGGTGCCGATCCTCGCCATCTCCGATGCCGACAACAATGCGCGGCTGTTGCGCGGGCTTGAAATCGGCGTGAACGATTACCTGTTGCGCCCTGTCGACAAGAACGAATTGCTGGCGCGCGCGCGCACGCAAATCCGCAAGCGGCGCTATACCGATCATCTGCGCGACAACGTGCAGAATTCGATCGAGATGGCGATCCTGGACGCGCTGACCGGGCTGCATAACCGCCGCTATATGGAAAGCCATCTGGCGACGCTGGCCGAGCAGGCCTCGAGCCGCGGCAAGCCGCTGGCGCTGATGATGCTCGACATCGACTTCTTCAAGTCGATCAACGACACCTATGGCCACGACGCCGGCGACGACGTGCTGCGCGAATTCGCGGTGCGCATCCGCAAGTCGATCCGCGGCATCGATCTGGCCTGCCGTTATGGCGGCGAGGAATTCGTCATCGTCATGCCCGAAACCGATCTGAATGTTGCAGGCATGGTCGCCGAACGGCTGCGCCGTTCGATTGCCGGTGAGCCCTTTGCGATCGAGAAGGGCGCCAAGCGGATCGACGTCACGATTTCGATTGGGCTGGCGACGCTCGATCGCAAGGGTGAGCCTGTCGCCGACGTGGTCAAGCGCGCCGACCAGGCGCTTTACCGGCCAAGCGTGACGGCCGCAATCGGGTGGTTTCGACGGCGGCGTGAGCTGCGGCAAATGGCAGCCGTCGTCCCTGCGAAACGCAGGGACCCATACGCCGCGGAGCCAGTCTCGTAGGGTGGGCAAAGGAGCGCAGCGACGTGCCCACCATCTGTCATCGAGTGAATTGCGAGATGGTGGGCACGCTGCGCTTTGCCCACCCTACGACGTCATCACCCGCTACGCGCTGACTTGCGCTCCCGCCTTTTGCTTCACCGCCTCATACGCCAGCCGCTTGAACTCGAACGAGAACGGGTGGACGAACGACATCTGGCGCTGCGCCATCATGACGCCGGCGATGTTGTGCTTCGGCGAGATCCACCATTGCGTGCCTGCGACGCCGCCCCAATAGAGTTCACCTGAAGCGTCGGGGTGATCGAACGGCGAGGGCTTTTGGATCAATCCGCCGGCGAGGCTGAACGTCTTGCCCGGCTGTTCGCCCATCAGGGCAAAGCGGATCCACTGTCCTTCCGGCAACTGGTTCGTCATCATCTGCGCAATCGTCTCCGGCTTGAGCAGGGTCTTGTCGCCCGGCAGCAGGCTTCGGATCAATGCGACCATGTCGGGCAGAGTTGAAACCAGTCCGCCGCCGCCGCTGAGCCGCGTGATTGGGCGCAGATAGGCGCCGGGAAACGGCGCGTTGTCAGTGCGGGTCAATCCCGGCTTCATCGGCTCCATCAGGTCGGCGCCGGCGTAGTAGGCGACAAGCCGGTTCTGGCCTCGCTGCGGAACGACAAAGCCGGTATCGACCATGCCGAGCGGATCGAGGATGCGCGCCTGGATGAACTTGTCAAAACTCTGGCCGCTGATGACTTCGACCAGCCGGGACACGACGTCGGTGGCCAGCGAATATTCCCAGGAGGTACCGGGCTGATAGATCAGCGGCAGGCCGGCCAGCACGTCCACCATGTCGGCGAGCGTGGTCATGGGATTGTGGACGCCGCGCTCGTTGAGTGCCTTGTAGATGGCGGTGCCCGGATCGAAAAAGCCGTAGCTCAGACCGGAACTGTGGCTCAGGAGCTGACGGATGGTGATCGAACTTTTCGCCGGCTCGGTGTCATCAAGCGACGTTGCGCCCGGGCGCAGCACCTTTCGATTTCCCAGTTGCGGAATGAACTTTTCAACGGAGTCATCGAGCCCGAGTTTGCTTTTCGAACAGCATAAAGCCGCGCAGGAGGTGATCAGCTTGGTGTTGGAGAAGACACGGAAGATATGGTTAGTCCGGAGCGGCGCCTGCGCTTCCTTGTCGGCCCAGCCGACGCTATTCACATCAACGAGGTCGCGGCCGACCATGACCGCCCAGGAAATGCCTGACAGCAGGTTGCCGTCGACATAACGCTGCATGGCTGCGCGTGCCGGTTTGAAGTCGTAACCGTTGGCGGTCACTTTCAGGTCTTCCATGATCGCTTCCTTATTCCGTCGTGTTCTTGCGCGCTTTGTCGTTACGTCGTCCCTGCGAACGAACGCAGGGACCCATAACCACCGATGCTCATTATCTTGGGAGGTAACTACCACATCGCCTTACTGAAAAGCCACGGCGTATGGGTCCCTGCGTTCGCAGGGACGACGATAGAGAAGTATTCAATTGGCCGAAGGTCGCCTCTTTGCCGCGCGTTTGGCTGGGCTTCCACCAATCTTCACTCCGGCATTCCTCAGCAGTACGGTCGCTGCCTCCTTTGCCGCCCGCGCCATCGCAGGGTCGTCGCGCACGAGATCCTGCGCGATCGAGCCGTCGACCAGCAGCGCGAGTTGCGTCGCCAGCGCTTCCGCGTCCGTGACGCCGAGCTGCATCAGAAGGTCGCGAAACCAGAGACGGCGGCTTTCCTTGAAGGCGATGGCGACCTTTCGAACCGAGCGGTCTTCGCCGAGTTCGGCGACCGCATTGACGAACGGGCAGCCGCGAAAATCCTTTGCCGAACGAAATGCTCAAGCGAATTGAAGGTGCCGAGAATCTGTTCGACCGGCGACTTGTCCGATGGCCGCGGGGACACGAAGCGTCGCGCCAGATAGGCCGAGATCAGGGCATCCTTGGACGGAAAATGGTTGTAGAGCGTGCGCTTGCTGATGCCGATTTCGGCCGCGATGGGCGTCAACGCCAACCGCGCGAATTCCCTGCAGATAGAACAGCCTATCCGCGGTTTCCAGAATCCGGTCCTTCATGTCGGGTTTGGCGGGCAGGGTAGCCATGCGAATGCGCGGGTCACCGTTTGCTTGACAGCAGCGGCACCTTATAGCCTAGTTACACAGGTCTGTGTACCTATTTCAGATATCAATTGCAGGACGCGGCATCCGAATTGCGCCTCCTTGGAGAATAAAAACAATGGCCCTGCTGCAAATCCTGCGGCCGACGCTCCCCATCCTGATCGGCGCCTCGCTGATGCTCACCCTGAGCATGGGCCTGCGGCAGAGTTTTGGCATCTTCATGCAGCCGCTGACGCAGGACATCGGAATTTCGGTGTCGCAGTTCACGCTGGCGCTCGCCGGCACCTCGTGGGGATTCCTGCAGCCGCTCGCCGGCGCCATGACGGTGCGCTACGGCTTCCGTCCGATCATGATCGTGGGCTCGCTGATGTACATCGTGGGTCTTGCCTTGATGGCGACCGCGCAGGGGATGATCCCGATCCTGATCGGCGCGGGTGTGCTGATCGGTGCCTCGCTGGCCTGCACCGCCAATGCGATTGCGATGTCGGTGGCGGCGCGCGCGGTGCCGGCCACCGTACGCAGCACCGTGATGGGCATGGTCTCGGCGGCGGGCTCGCTCGGCGCATTGGTGTCGGCGCCGCTCGGACAGATGTTGGATGAAGGTTTTGGCTGGCGCGTCGGCGTCGCCGGCTTTGTCTCATCCTGTCGCTGTTCATGCTGCCGGCAGCCTGGTACGCGGGCCGGGCCGACAAGATTTCGCTACCGCCCAAGGCTGCCGACGACATCGGCGACACTTCGGCGGCAACAGCCGCAAAGCTCGCTTTCGGCAACGCATCGTTCATGGTGATGACCTGCGCCTATTTTGTCTGCGGCATGCAGCTCGTGTTCCTGACCACGCATCTGCCGTCCTATCTGTTGATCTGCGGCCTCGATCCGATGCTCAGCGCGCAGACGCTCGGCATGATCGGCGGCTTCAACGTGCTGGGCAGCCTGTTCTTCGGCTGGGCTGGCCAGCGCTGGAACAAGCTCGGCGCTGCTCGGGCGACTGCATGGTCCTGCGCTCGATGGCGCTCGGCTGGTATTTCATGCTGCCGGCGACGCCGCGCGAGCACGCTGGTGTTCGGGGCGATCATGGGCTTCCTGTGGATGGGCGTCGGCCCGTTGGTCGCGGGCGCGGTGGCCGAGATGTTCGGCCTGCACTGGCAGGCGATGATCCAGGGCGTCGCCTTCATGAGCCACCAGCTCGGCCGTTTTTAGGCGCTTCGGCGGTGGGCTGATCTACGACCGGCTGGGCTCGTACGACCTGGCGTGGCGGCTTGGCGTCGCGCTCGGCCTGGCCGGCGGCATCGTGCAGGTCGCG
>CAWAMK010000026.1:0-386413 GCA_963783115.1 uncultured Alphaproteobacteria bacterium
GGTGAGGCTCGAGAGGTCGTCGACGATTTTCTGTAGGTCAGCCATTGATCAGTTTCCTTAAACGTATTGGTTCGAACCAGGTTTGAATTTGCGAAGGGTCAGGCCGCTTCGCTCTTTGAGGCATAGGCCTGGACGACGCGCGCGAGCTTGGCCGCGGGCGCAGTCGAGAGCTGAGCGATCTTGGTCGCCGGCGCCACCAGGAGGCCGACAATCTTGCCGCGCAGTTCGTCCAGCGACGGCAGTGAGGCAAGCGCCTTCACACCGTTCACATCCAGGACGGTTTTACCCATCGAGCCGCCGAGAATGACGAACTTTTCGTTCGCCTTGGCGAATTCGATGGCAACCTTCGGCGCCGCTACCGGATCGTCTGAAGTGGCGATCACGGTCGGCCCCTTCAGCAGGGAACCGATGGCAACGACATCCGTGCCTTCAAGAGCAATTTTGGCGAGACGGTTCTTCGAGACCTTCACCGACGCACCCGCCTGCTTCATCTGCATGCGCAGCTTCTGCATCTGGGCCACGGTGAGGCCGGAATAGTGGGCGACGACTGCGACGCTGGTGGTCTTGAAGACCTCGTTGAGCTGTTCGACCGCGTCTTTTTTTGCCGCTCTTTCCACAGCAAGCTCTTTCCGGTTGGCGGCCTTCGCTTAAGAGCGAGACCGCCGGGTTGCACCCATCGTCCCACCCAAAACCTGACCTCTGGACACCAGTCCAAGGACACGCCGGGCAAGACGACATTGAGAAGCCTGCCCTCCCGAACCAGATGGCGCGGGGTGTCGAGGTTCGAACCAAATCAGCCATGGCGCCGCGAGAAAGCGGCGTTGAAGCGAAATCCGGTCTTCACCCGTCTATGCAGGCCATAAGATTAAGCCGTTGAAAAAACTTGCGTTTCTTCGCGAGCGCCTGCAGTCTCGGACAGGATCGAGGCGATCCGGCAAGCCGAAAGACCCCTGCCTCATTCCACCGAAGCGATGGTTTTTCCTTCCTTTCGAGCAATCCATGCGGATGTCCTGAAAGGAATGATCTCCTATCGTATCGGGTTTTCGGAATGCGAGCACGGACATGCCAGCAACGGCCAGCACGCCCGGAAGCGGTTATTTAACGAGTCTCAGCCGGCTTGCCAAGAGCAAAATTCAGACCAGTTGGCACGCCGTCTACCCTTAAATGGGTCGAAAATGGCGCCTCTTGCTCGGTTCCATCGGCCCAAAGGATCTCTCGCCGAATCGTCAGCCGACGGACCGCGTACGGCAGCGGCTTGCCGGCAAAGAACGCCTCGAGGTTGGCGATCACGCAGTCCTGCATCGCGACATGCGATTCCAGCGTATGGCCGCCGATATGCGGGGTCAGCACGACGTTCGGCAGCGCGGTCAGCGCATCCGGCGCCTGCGGCTCTTTGGCGAACACGTCGAGGCCGGCGCCGGCGATGGTCTGGTCGGTCAGTGCCGCGACCAGCGCCTGCTGGTCGATCACCGAGCCGCGCGAAATGTTGACGACATAGCCGTCCTTGCCGAGCTTGTTCAGGATATCGGCGTCGACGGCGTGGTTGGTGTCGTCTCCGGCCCGCACCGCGATCATCAGCACGCTGCACCATTCGGCCAGCGCACCGAGCGTCGGAAAATATCGATAGGGAACGTCGTGCTGGCTGCGGCTGAAATAGCCGACCTCGGTCTCGAAGGCGGCGACGCGCGCGGCGATCTTGCGGCCGATCTCGCCCATGCCGTAGACGCCGACCTTGCGGCCGAGCATGCCGGCCTGCGGGCGCATCATCGGCGAGGGTTTTGCCGCCGCCCAGTCGCCGCTCCGCACGTAGTCGTCGGCCGCGAGCAGCCGCCGCGTCGCCGCCAGCATCAGGGTGACCGCGATGTCGGCAACGGAAGCCGCGTTCGCCCCCGGGCTGTTGCCGACCGCGATGTTGCGTTTTGCCGCAGCCGCCAGATCGACGCCGTCGTAGCCGGTGCCGTAGCAGACGATGGCGCCGAGTTTCGGCAGCAGGTCCATCACCTCGCCGCCAAGCGACGTGCCGCCGGCCGCGATCATCGCGCGGACGTCCGCGAGCTGTTCGGCGGAAAACACGTCGTTGGGCGGCTTGCCGGCGGCGTTGAGGATTTCGAACCGTTCGCCAAAACGCTCCAGCTGGGCCTTTGGGAAACGCGAATAGATCAGGACCTTCTCGGGCATTGTTGTTCTTTCTTGTCTCATCCGGCGGAACGACGATTACGCAAACCAGCCGTCAAACGCAAAGGGCGGAACCGGTCGCCCGATTCCGCCCTTCATTATTCACGTCGCGTGCCAGCAAGTTAGCCGAGCAGCGTACCCGGCTCGACCTTGACGCCCGGGCCCATGGTGGAGGAGACCGCCACGCGCTGGATGTAGGTGCCCTTGGCGCCGGCGGGCTTCGCCTTCGACACCGCATCCGCGAGCGCCTTGACGTTCTGCACCAGCTTCTCTTCCGAGAACGAGGCCTTGCCGACGCCGGCCTGCACGATGCCGGCCTTTTCGACGCGGAATTCGACCGAGCCGCCCTTGGCGCCCTTCACGGCGGTGGCGACGTCCATCGTCACGGTGCCGATCTTCGGGTTCGGCATCATGCCGCGCGGGCCGAGCACCTTACCGAGGCGGCCGACCAGCGGCATCATGTCGGGGGTGGCGATACAACGATCGAAATCGATGTTGCCGCCCTGCACCTTCTCGACCAGGTCTTCGGCGCCGACGACGTCAGCACCCGCAGCCTTGGCTTCTTCGGCCTTGGCGCCGCGGGCGAACACGCCGACGCGCAAGCGTGCGGCCGGTGCCGTTCGGCAGGGTGACGACGCCGCGAACCATCTGGTCGGCGTGACGCGGGTCGACGCCGAGATTGATCGAGATCTCGATCGTCTCGTCGAACTTCGACTTGGCGCGCTCCTTGACCATCTTGATGGCATCCGCGAGCGGATAGAGTTTTTCGCGGTCGACACCCTCGCGGGCCTTGCTCAAACGTTTTCCGATTGCCATGACCCGTTACCCCGCCACTTCCAGACCCATCGAACGGGCGGAGCCCTCGACCATCTTCATGGCCGCCTCGATGGAATTGCAATTGAGATCCTTCATCTTCTTCTCGGCGATCTCGCGCACCTGCGCTTTGGTCACCTGGCCGGCCTTGTCGCGGCCCGGGGCTTTCGAACCGGACTGGATTTTGGCGGCCTGCTTGAGGAAGTGGGACATCGGCGGCGTCTTCAGCTCGAAGGTGAAGGAACGGTCCGCATAGATGGTGATGATCACCGGGATCGGGGTGCTTTTTTCTTCCTTCTGCGTCTGCGCGTTGAACGCCTTGCAGAATTCCATGATGTTGAGACCGCGCTGACCAAGCGCGGGACCGATCGGGGGCGAAGGATTCGCCGCACCGGCCGGCACCTGAAGCTTCAGGTATCCGGTCACTTTCTTTGCCATGTATCACTCCTGTTGTGCCGGACGAGCCGGCGGTTTCAGGGTCCGTGGTTCGGTTCGAAGAGCGGTTGGCGACCGCCCTCTCCCTCCCACGGCCTCTTCTCGCGGCCTCGCCGCCGCTCTTGCGGGGAGATGGCCGGGGTGACGCGGGCAGCTCCAGGCACCGAATGCGCGGAAAGGCCCCCTCACGCGAATCGCATCTCACGATGCGATCCGACCTGCTCAAGCACGCCGGGAGAGTGACAGCGAGTCAGACCTTCTCGACCTGACCGAATTCCAGTTCGACCGGCGTGGCGCGGCCGAAGATCGACACCGCGACCTTCACGCGCGAACGCGCCTCGTCGATTTCCTCGACCACGCCGGAGAACGACGCGAACGGGCCATCGGCCACGCGGACGTTCTCGCCGATTTCGAACGACACCGACGCCTTCGGACGTTCGACGCCTTCCTGCACCTGGTGCAGGATCCGCATCGCCTCGGATTCGGAGATCGGCATCGGCTTGTTTTCAGCGCCGAGGAAGCCGGTGACCTTGGGCGTGTTCTTGATGAGATGAAACGCCTCGTCGGTCAGTTTCATCTTCACCAGCACGTAGCCCGGGAAGAATTTTCGCTCGGCGTCGATCTTGCGGCCGCGGCGCACCTCGGTGACCTTCTCGGTCGGCACCAGCACCTGCTCGAACAGATCCTCGAGCCCGCGCTGCTTCGCCTGTTCCCTGATCGATTCCGAGACCTTCTTTTCGAAATTCGAATAGGCGTGAACGATGTACCAGCGCTTGTCCATGGTTTGGGTTCCGGTGCTCATCAGTGAACGCCCAGCAGGAAAGTGACGGCGTAGCGGATGATCAGATCCGCTATGAAAAAGAAGATCGAAGCCAGCGCCACCATCACGAACACCATGATCGTGGTGATCGTCACCTCGCGGCGAGTCGGCCAGGTGACCTTGGCGGTCTCCGAGCGCACTTCCTGCAGGAATTTGAACGGGCTGAAAGCCATCGTTGGTTACCGCGTCCTTGGTGAGACGATTGTGATTTAAAGCTAAACCGAACAAGCCCTCTCGCGCCCAGCCCTCTCTCGAAGGATGAGCGCCAAGCGGGCTCGATTGTTCGGGGGAATTCAAAGCCGCGCCGGATATCCGCGAATAACGGGCCGGCTGCAGGTGGCGGGTATCTACTGCCCGGCGGGCAAAAGGTCAAGGTACGGGGTGCCGCGGGGGTCCAAATGGCCGCCTTAGACGATATGCCCCCAGCCAAAAGCCCCCGGCCATTGGTTAATCCCCGGTAGGGTCTTTGCTCAAATCCTCTCAACCCCGCGATCCTGATCTTAAAAGCTGTCGGCTATTCCAGTTGCACCGTGAAGGAGCAAGCCAACATGGCTCTGTTAGAATCAGGCCAGGACCAGGACCGATTTTCGGGTGAAACGGCATGGACCGTTCTCGACGCGGCGGTGGACCTCGGCGACAGCATGACGGTCGATGCCTGCCGGCGGGTCATCGACGCCGACCTGCGGGGCGAAGCCCCGGCCCGATCGGACGTCGCCGTTCTCAGCGCGTTCTTCGCGTAACGCTCCGGCTAAACGCCAAAAAGCTGGCCCAAGCCATTGATTGGGCGACGTTCTAACACGCCGCCTCAGGCCCGGTGCGCGTAGCCCAGGTCACGACGCCGCACCCGGATTTCCGGCCGGCCGCGAAATTGACCTCGCTCAAATGGGCCGGGTCACCCGCCCCCTATCGTTCCCCGGCGTGCCTTGGTTGCGCGTCTAGTCTGGGCTGGGAACGAATGCGAATCGAGCTTGCATTGCCACCGTCAAAGCGGGATTTGCGGCTGGACCTGTTCCGCGGCCTCGCCAACTGGCTGATGTTCCTTGGTCATGTCTCGACCAGCGTCCTGGCCTGGTTCTCGTTCCGGAACTACGGGTTTAGCGACGGCGCCGATCTGTTTGTGTTCATCTCCGGCTACACCTCCGCGCTGGTCTTCGGCCGCCGAATGATCGAACGCGGTTTCGTGTTCGGAACCACGCGGCTGCTGCGCCGCGTCTGGCAGATCTATTGCGCCCATATCCTGCTGTTCGTGGTCTATCTGGCTTCCGTCCATTTCCTCGCAAACCGATTCAACGCGCCCGGCCTCATCGACCGCTTCAATGTCGCGCCGCTGTTGAACGCTCCGGTCGAAGCCATCACCCAGGGGCTGCTGCTCCGCTACAAGCCGCTGAACCTCGACGTGCTGCCGCTCTACGTCGTGCTGATGGGCGCGTTTCCGCCGGTGCTCTGGCTGATGCTCCGGCACCGCAACTGGGTCATGCTGGGATCCGTCCTGCTCTATCTCAACGCCCGGCAATTCGGCTGGAACCTGCCCTCCTATCCGTCGGGCGCCTGGTACTTCAATCCGTTCGCGTGGCAGCTTCTGTTCGTGCTCGGCGCCTGGCTGGCGCTCGGCGGCGCCGACGGCGCTGCACTTCCTGGTGCGCTCCCGGGCGGTCCTCGTCATCGGGCTGGCTTACTTGCTGTTCGCCGCCATCATGACGCTGGCCGGTCTGTTACCGGAGCTTCAGGCCTTGCTGCCCCGCGCCCTGTTCGAAGCCTTCAGCCCGAACGACAAGACCAATTTGGCGCCCTACCGCTTCCTGCATCTCGCCATCGTCATCATCCTGGGCGCGCGCTTCATCCCGATCGATGCACCCGGGCTCCAGGCCGCCATCTGGAAGCCGCTGATCAAATGCGGCCAGCAATCGCTCGAAGTGTTTGCCGTCGGCATCTACCTCGCCTTCATCGGGTACTTCATCCTGACGACGACCTCCAACGGCATCGCCGCGCAATTGCTGGTTGGCGTCACCGGCATCGTGATCATGACGGCCGTCGCCTACTACCGGTCCTGGTCGAAGCGGGTCGAAAAACAGCCCCATGTCCACGCCGGTCCGCCGGTCGCAGACCAATCCGACGAATCGCAGGGAAGCATCCGGCAAGATCGCCAGCCGATGTCGAAAATTGCTTAAGTCTTTGATTTAGCTGGCAGGAGTGGCAGGGCTCGAACCTGCGACCCCCGGTTTTGGAGACCGGTGCTCTACCAATTGAGCTACACTCCTGCAGGGAACCGGCGCATGCGCCGCTTCGCGCCGTTTCAAGCATAGGGCATACCCCGATTGCAAGCGCGAAGCGGCTTGCGCCCTATCCAAAGCGCGCCTTCTGCGCCAGACTTGGGTTTCACCAACAACAAGAGCCAGAACAACAAGAGCATCGGGAGAGACCATGAACGCCCAGACCGCCGCCCGGCAGACAGCCAGCCCCCAGACCCCCTCTCTCCCCACGGCCAAACCCGAATCGATCGGGCTGTCGGGCGCCCGCCTGCAGCTTATGTCGGATGCCTTCAAGCGCGAGGTCGACAAGGGCACCCTGCCCGGCGCCACCGTGATGGTGGCGCGGCGCGGCCAGATCGGCTGGTTCGACGCGATCGGCCGGCAAAGCCCGGCCGCCAGCGCGCCGATGGCGCATGACAGCCTTTTTCGCATTTTCTCGATGACCAAGCCGATCGTCTCGGTCGGCATCATGATGCTGATCGAGGACGGTCACTTCGTGCTCGGCGATCCCGTCGCCAAGTTCATTCCGGAGTTCGCCGACCAGAAGGTCGGCGTCGAGAACGACGGCAAGCTCGACCTCGTCCCGGTCAAGCGGCCAATGACGGTGCAGGACCTGCTGCGGCACACCTCGGGGCTCACCTACGACCACACCGGCAACGGCCCCGTGCAAAAGCTCTATCAGGCGTCGCGGCTGCGCAGCCGCAAGATCACCAACGCCGAGCACGCCACCATGATCGCCGGCATGCCGCTGATGTGCCAGCCCGGCGCGGAATGGAATTACAGCCGCTCGACCGACGTGCTCGGCCGCATCATCGAGGTCGTCTCCGGCAAATCGCTCGGCGCCTTCCTGACCGAACGCATCCTGGCGCCGCTGCAGATGGCCGAGACCGCCTTCCATACCCCGGAAGCCAATGCCGGCCGCCTCGCCGAGCCGTTCGCGACCGATCCGTGGAACGGCGACAAGGTGCAGCTGTTCAACATGCTGGAAAAGCCGGCGATGGAATCCGGCGGCGGCGGGCTGGTCTCGACCACCATGGACTATGCGCGCTTCTCCCAGATGCTGCTCAACGGCGGCACGCTGGACGGCAACCGCATCATCGGCCGCAAGACGCTGGAGCTGATGGCCTCAGATCATCTCTCCGCAAGCGTGAAGGTCGACTCGCCGCTGATGCCGCCCGGTCACGGTTTTGGCCTCGGCTTCGCCGTCCGCACCCACCGCGGCGTCGCGCCGTTCCCGGGCTCGCTCGGCCAGTTCTTCTGGAGCGGCATGGCCGGCACGTTCTTCTTCATCGATCCCGCGGAGGAGCTGTTCACGGTGTTCATGATGCAGGGCCCCGGCCAGCGCGAATATATCCGGAATCTGCTGCGGGATCTGGTTTACGCGGCGGTGGAGTGAGCGGAACGCGACTGCCCTCTCTCCGTCATGCCCGGGCTTGATGCCCGGGCATCCACGTTCTTGGCCCCGCAAACAGGAAGGCCGTGGATGGCCGGGACAAGCCCGGCCATGACGATGACCTAGCTGCGACGCCTCAACTAATCGTCGCGCCACCATCGATCACAATCGTCTGCCCGGTCATGAAATCCCCGGCCTTCGATCCCATCAGCACCGCGGCACCCGCGATCTCATCGGGGATGCCGATGCGCAGCAGCGGCGAACGCGCGGTGGAGGCCTTCAGCGTCTCCGGATTGTCCCACAGCGCTTTCGCAAAGTCGGTCTTGATCAGGCCGGGCGCGATGCAGTTCACGCGGATGTTGTGCTTGCCGTATTCGCAGGCAAGATTGCGCGCGAGCTGCATGTCGGCCGCTTTGGAGATCGCATAGGCGCCGAGCACGGTCGAGCCCTTCAGGCCGCCGATCGAGGACACGATCACGATCGAGCCGTCCTTGCGCTCGATCATCTGCGGCACCACCATGTTGATCAGCCAGTTGTTGGCGACGATGTTGTTGTCGAGGATTTTGCGGAACTGGTCGTCGGAAATGCCGCCGAGCGGACCGTAATAGGGATTGGACGCGGCGTTGCAGACCAGCACGTCGATCTTGCCGAAGGCGCGGTTGGATTCGTTGACCAGGTTCTGCAGGTTTTCCTTGCTGGAAATGTTGGCGGCGATGGCAACCGCCGTCCCCTTTCCGAACTTGTCGTTGATCGACTTGGTGACGGAATCGCAAACGTCCTGCTTGCGCGAGGAGATCACCACCTTGGCGCCGTGCTCTGCCATCCGCTCGGCGATGGCAAGGCCGATGCCGCGCGTCGAGCCGGTGATGACGGCGACTTTTCCCGACATATCGAACAAGGTCATGTCTCTCTCCCAGATGTTGATCCGGCGTGATGCCGGTTTGCTCTTGAATTTAAACTAAGCAGCCTTTGCGGCCTTCGACAACCGAGGGCTCACGCGAGCTTCTTTTCCGTCAGCGCGACCTCCGGGCCGGCCGGCTGATGCATCGCGTTGTGCGACGCGTCCGCGATCCAGGGCTGCTGGTTGACCATCGGCAGCCGCCAGCCGGTGTAGGCGGCGCTTGCGAGATGATCGAGCCGCGTCACCGAGCAATTGTCGATATCGAAGGCGAGGCCCTTGTCCGGCTGACCGCCGAGCGCAAGCGTGATGGCGGCCTTGATCGTGCCGCCATGCGCGACCGCGATGATGTCCCTGCCCGACTGCTCGGCGTTGATCTCTTCGATGCCGCCGCAGACGCGGCGATAGAGATCCATGAAACTCTCGCCGCCGGGCGCGGGTTCGTCGATCCCGGTCAGCCAGTTCTGCCCGGGCGGCAGGCTTGCGTAAAACGCCGCGCGATTCATGCCCTGCAGTTGGCCGAGATGCTGCTCGGCAAACGCGTTGATATGCGGCATGTCAGATGGCTTGGGATAGCCCGGCGTCCCAGATCGCCTGCGCGGTCTGATGCGTGCGCTTCAAATTGCTTGCATACCAGACCGCGTTGCGCGGCAGGATTTTTCCGACCGCGTCGAACACCACGCGATCGCTGGTGTCGCAGCCGAGATCCTTCTGTCCGTAGATGCAGCCGCCGTCCTCGCGAACCGGCGCATGGCGGACCCACCACCATCGCGTCGTAACTACTCGCGGTTTGTCTGCATTGGACATCGCCAAAACCCTTCAATACTGTTCGCTGTCGCTGTACGTCAGAGCAAGCATCGTCTCAAGTCACTTTGCCAGCCAAAGATTTGGGCGTTGCTTCTCAGTCGTTTGAAATCTTGTTTGAATTCCGCAAGGCGGCACACGCCATGCGCAAACATCACAGGGAGAAACCCATGGGCCGCCTCGAAGGCAAATCCGTCGTCATCACCGGAGCCGGCAGCGGCATCGGGCGCGCCGCATCGGTGCTGTTCTCCAGGGAAGGCGCAAAACTCATCATCGTCGACAAGACCGACGGCGTGAAGGAGACCGCAAAGCTCGTCAGCGATGCCGGCGGCACCGTCGAGGCCGTGATGGCGGACGCAGGTTCCGAGAGCGACGTCAAGGCTTTCATCGACAAGGCGGTCGCGAAATATGGCCGGCTCGATGCGATCTGGGCCAATGCCGGCGTCAGCGGCGGGCTGGTGCCGCTGGCCGAGCAGACCGTGGAACATTGGCAGGAGGTGCTGCGCGTCAATTTGATCGGGCCGTTCCTCGCGATCAAGCATTCGATGCCGCACATGATCAAACAAAAATCCGGCTCGATCGTCTGCACCGCTTCCGTCGCGGGCCTGAAGGCCGGCGCGAGCGGACATCCCTACGGCGCCAGCAAGGCCGGCGTCATCAGCCTGGTGCAGACCACCGCCTATTCGCTGTCCGGCACCGGCGTACGCATCAACGCGGTATGCCCCGGCCTGATCGAGACCGGCATGACCAAGCCGGTGTTCGACCGCGCCAAGGAACGCGGCACCCAGGACAAGATCGGCCAGCTCAATCCTCTGAAGCGCCCCGGCCAGCCGCACGAACTCGCCGCGATGGGATTGTTCCTCGCCAGCGACGACGCGTCCTATGTCAACGGCCAGGCAATCCCGGTCGACGGCGGCCTCACGGCGTCGATGCCGTATGCGGGAAGGCCGATTTAAGTCGGCGCTTCAAGCCCGTCGGCGGCAGACCGGAACTCTCCGCCGCCAGCGCGCGGTGGCGGATGCGCTCGCGGTAGAAGGCGTAGAGGCCGGAGATGACGATGATGGACGCGCCAAGCCAGCACCATCATCGCGTCGGGCACGTCGCCGAACACGACGATAGCCCGAGCAGCATCGCCCATAGCAGCAGCGCGAATAGCGGAACGGCGCCACCGCCGAGATGTCGCCGGTGCGCAGCGCGGTAATGATGCACTGATAGCCGATCAGCAGCAGCACCGAAGTGAACGCCAGCAGGCCGAGCGAATGCGTCGAGGGCGGCGTCCAGCCGCCGAGCGGAATGAAGATGAGGCCGCCCGCCGACGTCACGGTGATCGTCGTCAGCAAGGTAATGAACAGCGATGGAATGTGCGCCGGGATCTTTCGCGTGGCGAGATCGCGCAGCGCGCAGAACGCCACGGACAGAAGCGCGAGCAACGCGAACTGGTTGAAACCGGCTAGCCCCGGCCGCACAATGATGAGCACGCCGACAAAACCCACGCCGATCGCCGACCAGCGCCGCCAGCCGACCGGCTCACCAAAGATCAGCGCGGCGCCGAGCGTGATCGCCAGCGGCAGCGCCTGCAAGATCGCCGAGGTATTGGCGAGCGGCAGGTGAACCAGCGCCGCCATGAAACAGATCGTGCCGCCGATCTCGCCGACCACCCGCAGCGCCACCGGCTTTTGCACCAGCGTCCGCAGCGGCCGCAGCGCGCCCTGATACCAGGCGAACGCGGCGACCAGCACGATCGCGAACAGCCCGCGCACCAGCATCACCTGGCCGAAATTCATCTCCGACGACACCACCTTGGTGATGGAGTCGTTCGAGGTGAACGCCGCCATGGACACCGCCATCAGCAGGCTGCCGCGGATATTCGGGGAGAGAGCCAATTAACGAACGGCGCGCGTCAGGTCGCGCCGGCCTTCTGCGCGTATTCCCAGGAAGCCTTCGACAGCGGCACCGTGCGCGCCGCCGATTCCAGCGCCTTGGCGTTGGCCGCGGTGCCGTCGCGCACGCGCCCCGCGATGCCCTGCGTGATGCCGGCGAGGCGGAACAGATTGTAGGAAAAATACCAGTTCAGGTCCGGCACCGCGCTGCCGGTCACGTTGCAGTAGATCTGCGCGGCCTCTTCCAGGCTCGGAATGTTGAGCGCCTTGAGGTCGGCATTGGCGAGACCCGGCATGGTCCATTGCATCAAGAGATAGGTGAAGTCGGCCATGGGATCGCCGAGCGTCGACAGTTCCCAATCCAGCACCGCCTGCACGCGCGGTTCCGTCGCATGGAAAATCATGTTGTCGAGACGGTAGTCGCCGTGGACCACCGAGGCGCGCGCCTGCGCCGGCACGGTTTTCGGCAGCCACTCGGCGAGCTTTTCGAATTCCGGAATGTGCTGGGTCTCGGACGCCCGGTATTGCTTGGTCCAGCGGTCGACCTGGCGGGCGAAATAATTGCCGGGCTTGCCGAAATCGCCGAGCCCGATCTTTTCGGGATCGAAAACGTGCAGATTGGCCAGCGTCTCGATCTTGCTGGTGAAGATCTTTTCGGCGTGCATCCGGCGTCTGCGACGGCAGCGTCGGATCCCAGAACACCCGGCCCTCTTCCATCGACATGATGTAGAAGGCCGAGCCGATCACGGCGTCGTCGGTGCACAGCGCATAGGCTTTGGCGACCGGAAAGCCCTGCTTGCCGAGCGCCGCGATGACGCGGAACTCGCGGTCGACCGCATGCGCCGACGGCAGCAGTTTTCCGAACGGCTTTCGGCGCATCACGTAGGATTGCGCCGGCGTTTCGATCTTGTAGGTCGGGTTGGACTGGCCGCCCTTGAACTGCAGGACTTTCAGCGGCCCCTGATAGCCCTCGACATGCTCGCGCATCCAGCCGTCGAGGTTCGCCTCGTTGATGCGATGACGCTCCTCGACTTCCTTGGTGCCCGAGAATTCTTCGTCTTTCCTGACGCCGTCGGCCACGCTGACGCTCCCTTGAAATTTCTTCTTAGAGTTTGGGGAGCGCCATCCGTGGCCTCCCGCTAGTGCGTAGAGTTTGCATACTTCCGAAGTTCAAGTCTGGCAATGGCGCGATTGTGCACCTCGTCCGGACCGTCCGCCAGCCGGAGCGTCCGGATATGGGCGTAATCCTTGGCCAGGCCGGCCTCGTCGGAGACACCGCCGCCGCCATAGGCCTGGATGGCGTTGTCGATGATCTTCAGCGCCATGTTCGGCGCCGCGACCTTGATCATCGCGATCTCGGCCTGCGCGGTCTTGTTGCCGACCTTGTCCATCATGTCGGCGGCCTTGAGGCACAGCAGGCGGTTCATCTCGATATCGGTGCGCGCTTCGCCGATGCGCTGCTCCCATACCGAGTGCTCGATGATCTTCTTGCCGAACGCGGAGCGCGAGGCCAGCCGCTTCACCATCTTCTCCAGCGCCTCCTCGGCCTTGCCGATGGTGCGCATGCAGTGATGGATGCGGCCCGGACCGAGACGGCCCTGCGCGATCTCAAAACCGCGGCCTTCGCCGAGCAGGATGTTCTCCTTCGGCACGCGGACGTTCTCCAGCAGCACCTGGGCGTGGCCATGCGGCGCATCGTCGAAGCCGAACACCGGCAGCATCTTCTCCACCTTGATGCCGGGGGTATCGAGCGGCACCAGGATCTGCGACTGCTGCTGGTGCTTGGCCGCCTTGAAATCGGTCTTGCCCATCAGGATCGCGATCTTGCAGCGGGGATCGCCGACGCCCGACGACCACCATTTGCGGCCGTTGATGACGTAATGATCGCCGTCCTTTTCGATGCGGGTTTCGATGTTGGTGGCGTCCGACGAGGCCACGGCCGGCTCGGTCATCAGGAAGGCGGAACGGATCTCGCCTTCCATCAGCGGCTTCAGCCACTTCCGCTTCTGCTCCTTGCTGCCGTAGCGGATGAACACTTCCATGTTGCCGGTATCGGGCGCCGAGCAGTTGAACACTTCCGAGGCCCAGGAGATGCGGCCCATCTCTTCGGACAGCGGCGCGTATTCGAGGTTGGTCAATCCCGCGCCGCGGAATTCATCGTCCTCATGCGCGTTCGGCGGCATGAACATGTTCCAGAGGCCTTCGGCCTTCGCCTTCTTCTTCAGCTCTTCCAGGATCGGGATCACCTTCCAGCGCGCGCCCCTCGGCATCCTGCTGGTCGTAGATCGGAACCGCCGGACGGACATGCGTTCTTCATGAACGCACTGCACGCGGTTCAGCCATTCCTTCTGCTTGTCTGACATATCGAAGTTCATGGGACGCTCCTCGGCTCGGGGTTTCGGAAATTTTTGGGCGCACTGTCCGCCGCGCCTCCCATCCGCTGCAAGGTAATTTGCGCTGCGCATGAGGCGACGGATTGACATTCCCGCCCTTCAAACGATAGTTTCATACAACTGTTTGAATTGCAACTCCATCCATGGGCGGTAGCCATGCCGAGCGATCAGACCCGGTCCGCCATCCTCGCCGCCGCCGAACGGCTTTACGCCGATCGCGGTTTTGGCGACGTGACGCTGCGCGACATCGTCGCCGAAGCGAACGTCAACCTCGCCGCGGTGAACTATCATTTCGGCTCCAAGGACGAGTTGATCGCGGAGCTGTTCGTCACCCGCAGCCTCGCCACCAACCGCGAACGGCTGAATGAATTGAAGGCGGCCGAGGAAGCCGGCGGCGGCCGCGCGCCGATCGACGCCATTTTGCGCGCGCTGGTCGGCCCTACGCTGCGTGGCTGCCTCGGCCCCGACCGCGAAGGCTCGACCGCGGCGCGCTTCATGATCCGCGCCTCGATCGAGTCGGTGCCGCCGATCCGCCGCATCAAGAACCGCGAGGTCGACCATTTGCGAAAGTTCATCGCCGCGATGCGCCGCGCGATGCCCGGCCGCGACGACGCCGATCTCTACTGGGGCCTGCATTTCGCGCTGGCGATGTCGCACCACACCATCCGCGAAAAAGAGCGGCTGACCAAATTGTCGGACGGACAATGCGATCTCAACGACGTCCAGGCGATCATCGACCGCGTGGTGTCAGTCTCGGTATTGGCGCTGACGGGCGGCGAGACGCCGGCGAAGAAGGCACCGGCCCGGCCCGCGGTGCCGCAAGGAAGACTGACGCGGCAGGATTTATGAAGCCAGCTTCAAGTCCGCGGAAATAGCGACGCACGCACCACCGTCATTCCCGCTCGAAAGCCGACCAGATCTCCTCGACCGCCCTGCTCTGACGGGCCACCGGACGAAACAGCCGGATTTCGATCGGGATCGCAAGTTCCGCGCTGCCGGCTTCCACCAGCAGCCCGGCCGCGATGTCGTCCTCGGCCAGCGTTCGCGGCAGCCAGGCCACGCCATCTCCCGCGCGCGCCATCGAGTGCAGCGTCGCCGCAAGGTGCGACGTGAAGACCGTCTCCAGAGCGAAAGGCACGATCTTTCGCTCCCCATCGGGCTGCAACGATCCGGCCCAATCCCGATTGCGCGCTATAGGCCAGGTATTTCACCGGCCTCGCCGCCATCGAGCCGCCAACGCGCAACACCGCCTGCCGACGGCGCGCTCAGCGGCACCAGCGTGTCAGTGCCGACGACGATGCTCCTGAACTGGCCGGACGAGATCCGGCTGCGCGCGTCCTTGTGGTGATGACAAAGCAGAAACTGCGCGTCGCCCCGCAGCATCATCTGTTCGCACGCCTGCATGCTGTCGGAGATCAAATTGAGATTGCCGAGCGCCAGAATGCTGTCGTTGCGGCGGACCCATTGCGGAAAGAACGTGAAGGACAGCGCGTGCGTCGCCGCGATCGATAGCGGCCTCGCTCTCCGGTCGGAGACCTCGATGGTATCCCGGCGGAGCTGGTGCAGGGCCCTGGTCAAGACCTCGGCCTGATCATGGAAATGCTCGCCCGCGGGCGTCAGCGAGACACCGTGGGTGGTGCGCGCAAACAGGTCCGTCCCCACCCACGCTTCGAGCGCGCGGATCCTGCGGCTGAACGCTGGTTGGGTGACATGGCGCAGCTCCGCCGCCCTGGAAAAATTCAGGGTTTCGGCGAGAGCCAGATAGTCCTCGAACCAGATCAATTCCATCGGTAATGCCGAATGAACATAACCAATTTCGGCATTAGCATTGGCAATGCATCAAATCCAGCCCTACAGACACGTTCAATCGACCCCCTCCGGCATAGCCACGACCAGAAGCCGGCCGGATGCCCGCCAGCCCACGAGGAACAACCGCCATGCGCATCGTCGATGTCGTCGAAATCACCAAGCCGATCGCCTCGCCGATCCGCAACGCCTACATCGACTTTTCGAAGATGACGGCGAGCCTCGTCGCCGTCGTGACGGACGTCATGCGCGACGGGCGCCGCGTCGTCGGCTACGGCTTCAATTCCAACGGCCGCTACGGCCAGGGCGGCCTGATCCGCGAACGCTTCCGCAATCGCATCCTCGAGGCCGATCCGAACAGCCTGCTCGACGACGAAGGCAGCAATCTCGATCCGCACCGGATCTGGGCCGCGATGATGTCCAATGAAAAACCCGGCGGACACGGCGAGCGTTCCGTCGCCGTCGGCACGCTCGACATGGCGGTCTGGGACGCGGTCGCCAAGATCGCCGGCAAGCCGCTGTTTCGCCTGCTCGCCGAAAAGAAGAACCGCGAGGCCAATCCCAAAGTCTTCGTCTATGCGGCCGGCGGCTACTACTACCCGGGCAAGGACAATTCCGCCCTGCGCGCGGAAATGCGCGGCTATCTCAACCGCGGCTACAACGTGGTGAAGATGAAGATCGGCGGCGCGCCGATCGATGAAGACCGCGGAAGGATCGAGGCCGTGCTGGAAGAGATCGGCTCGCAGGCGCAGCTTGCGGTCGATGCCAACGGACGTTTCGATCTGGAGACCGCCATCGCCTACGCCAAGATGCTGCGCGACTATCCGCTGTTCTGGTACGAGGAAATCGGCGATCCCCTCGACTATGCCCTGCAGGCCGCGATGGCGGAATTCTATCCGCGCCCGATGGCGACCGGCGAAAACCTGTTCTCGCATCAGGATGCGCGCAATCTGCTTGCGCTACGGCGGCATGCGGCCGGATCGCGACTGGCTGCAGTTCGATTGCGCCCTGTCGTACGGGCTGGTCGAATATCTGCGCACGCTCGATGTTCTGGCGCAGCACGGCTGGTCGCCGTCGCGCTGCATCCCCCATGGCGGGCACCAGATGTCGCTGAACATCGCGGCCGGCCTCGGCCTCGGCGGCAATGAGAGCTACCCGGACCTGTTTCAGCCCTACGGCGGCTTCCCCGACTCCGTTCGCGTCGAAGACGGCCACATCGTCATGCCGGATCTGCCCGGCATCGGTTTTGAGGGCAAATCCGACCTGATCAAGGTGATGCGCGAACTGGCGGAGTAAGCGGCATAGCGACCAAGTGCGGCCCTGAACTAGACGCCGCGCCGTCTCCTCGTCCTTATCCCAGCGAGCATGCCTCTAATCGCGGCGACGCGGCGGATATTCACGCTTCAGGCGGGCAACTTCTTCGTCAGAAGCATTCAAGAGCTCCAATGCAGCCGGGGACAGCGGACCACCACCGCACATTCCCATGACGGCATCGACGCGTCCCTTGTAGATCACCTGCTTGTTTTCGGAGTCCAGTATCTCCGATGGATCGGCAGATTCATTCGGATCGGCGCCAACGACGGTGGACTTGCCGCGAGGCCACCAATGCGCCGCCGGACGGTCGCCGCAGCTGCCATCGCACCATTCCTGCAGGACAATGAAAGCCTTCTGATCAACGGAAGCCGTGGGCAAACGACCTTTCCAGACTTCGACATGATCAAAGACAAGCATGCTGAAGGGAGTACTCGTCTTGCGAGGGTCGGATAGATACCGCGCCGAGGCGAGGCGCCCACGAAATATGATGGGTGTCCGCTCCAGCCGATCAAGCACAGCGCGGGCCTCCAGATCCTGACGTTGCCGTTCTGCCGGAGCCTCGACGCCTTCAGCGGCTTGAAATAGATGGCTCCCCAGAACGGGGCAATCGAGCGCATCCGCCTCCGTGGGGCAGACGAACGCGCCGAACAAAAGGGCCGCAGCGATGAAGCGGCGCATATCATGTCTCGCTGTGTTGGCGGGACAGCTCGGTTCCCGCGCTAGACGATCTTCTTCTCCTTCAACGCTTCCAGCTTGGCCGCATCATAGCCGATCGTCGCCAGCACGTCCGCGGTGTCGGCGCCGAGCAGCGGCGGCGCGCGATAGTTCTCGATCGGGGTACCTGAGAAGGTGATCGCGTTGCGGATCAGCGACAGATCCTTCTCGAAGGGATGATCGACCTTGACCCGCATGCCGCGCGACTGGACGTGCGGATCGGCGAACACCTGTTCGAAATTGTTGATCGGTCCCGAGGGCACGCCGGCCTTCTCCAGTTCGTCCAGCCAGTACGCCACCGGCTTCTTCAGGAACAGCCCGGCGAAGATCGCCATGATCTCCTTGCCGTGCACGACGCGGTCGTTGTTCTTGAGGAATCGCTTGTCGGTCGCAAGCTCGGGCGCGCCCGAGCACCGCGCAGGTGCGCTGGAACTGGCCGTCATTGCCGACCACCAGCATCAGTTCGCCGTCGGTCGCCCGGAACACGCCGGCCGGCATGCCGCCATTGCCCCAGGTGCCGCGGCGCGGCGGGGTCTGGCCGTTGACGAGGTAGATCTGCAGCCAGTGCGACAGCGAGGCGATCACGGTGTCGAACAGGCAGACGTCGACATGTTGCCCCTCCCCGCCATTGGCCTTGCGATGAAACAGCGCAGACAGGATGCCGATCGAGGTGTTCATGCCGGTCATGTAGTCGACGATCGACGGACCAACCTTCATCGGGCCCTCGCCGGGCTCGCCGTCGATATGGCCGGTGACGCTCATCAACCCGCCCATCGCCTGCAGGATCGCGTCATAGCCGGCGCGCGGCGCGTAAGGCCCGGTCTGGCCAAAACCCGTCACCGAGCAATAGATGATGCCGGGATTGATCGCCTTGATCGATTCATAATCCAGCCGGTAGCGCTTGAGATCGCCGACCTTGTAGTTTTCCATCATCACGTCGGCGGTCTTCGCCAGTTCGCGGATGATGTCCTGGCCTTCGGGCGAGGCGATGTTGACGGTGACCGACTTCTTGTTGCGGTTGGCGCAGAGGTAGAACGAGTTGTTGTTGTTCGCCTTGCCCTCGGGATCGTTCAGGTAGGGCGGGCCGAAGGCGCGGGCGTCGTCGCCGCCGCCGGGGCGTTCGATCTTGATCACCTCGGCGCCGAGATCGGCCAGCATCTGGGCCGACAACGGACCCGCGAGCACCCGCGTCAGGTCGAGAATTTTGATGCCCGAAAGTGGCAGAGCCGACATGAACTTCCTCCGAATTTTTTGGCGTGGTGGCGCGGGGACATGCCCGCACCTCTGCGAAGCCAAGGCGATACACTATTTTGTGTCACTGAGCCCTGCATTGGCGGCATGACGCCATCCGCCAGCGGCGCTGCACGCAACCGGCTTCAAAAAGCAGGCCGGCCCGCCGAAGCGGGCCGTTGCATCGTCAGGCGATGATAGAAGCCGCCCCGATTACCGGTTGGCGCTGCCCTTGGCGCGGTTGGCCCGCCATTCCAGGAATTCGCGATAGAGCGGATCGCGGTCCTGCGGGGCCAGTGCGGCCGAGCCTGCGGAAACCCGCGGCAGCGACGGTGGCACGGCGCCTGAAACGGCTGAAGTGCCCGAGGACAGCGGCATGTTGCGATCGAGCCATTCCTGCGCCGCCTTGAAGCGGGTCCAGCCCGACACCGTCGCCCGCGGCGCCATTTCCTTCCACTTCGGATGGAACGGCGGCCGCTGCAGCTGCGTCACCTTGTCGAACATGGTTTCGACCAGCAGCGACAGCCGGCGATAGCGGTCGCTGGTCGGCGCCCAATTGTACGATGCCAGCACCGCCTCGGCCGCGACCGTCTCGACCGAGGCGCCGTCCCCCACCAGGTTCGGATAGTCCTGCGACGAGAGCTTGGAGGGCAGATATTCCTCCTGCAGGTTCTTGGCGTATTCGACCGGCACCAGATGCAGATTGCGGTCGGTGATCTGGCTCAGCCACTGCACCGGCTTGCCCTCGATCGCCACGATCGCGTCGACCTCGCCCCTGCGCAGCTGATCCACGGCAAGCCGCGGCTCCTGGTAGACCAGGTGCGGCCGGATGCCGAGCTGCTCGAACACGTTGATCGCCGTCACGAAGGTCGAGCTGTCGGGCAGATCGACCACCACGGTCTTGCCGTCGAGGTCCCGCACGCTCTTGATCGTCCTCGGCGCCAGAACGTGCATCTCCTCGTTGAACATCTTTGCGACATAGACGAACTGGTTGCGGATGTCCTTGGCAAAATCCTTGCGGTCCAGATACGACAGCGTGTCCTTGCGCACGATGCCGGCGTCGACGCCCTTCAGCAGCAGGATGTCGGACACCGCCTGCACCGAACCGCGGCCCATCACCGGCAGGATCCGCAGATTGGTGCCGTTGTCGAGCACGGAGGCGAGATCGGCGCCCATCTGCGCATAGGTCGAGCCGAACGAGCCCGTCATCAGGCTCACCGTGTTGGCGTTGAGCTGGTTGGCGAGATCGCGCTTGGTCGCGGTGCCGTATTTGAAGATGGTCTTGAAGGATTCGCTGACCGCGCCCGCATCGACGCCGCTGCGCACCGGGCCGAAATGCTGCCACTGGCCGTTGGTGAAGCGCATCATGCGCATCTGCTCGATCGGCGCGTGGTCGGACGGGCTGGTGTTGATCAGAATGCCCTGCACCATCATCGGGAAGCTGGATGCCCTTGAGCAGGCGGGCCTGCCGCATGATGTTCTCGCGCGACAGGTCGTCGCCGCAGTTCTTCAGCACCTCGACCGTCAGCCTGCCGACGAGATAGCCGAGCACGGCCTGGCCGTTGGTCTTGCTGATGCTCGGCATATAGCGCTGCATGAAGTTGCTCCAGTCGCGGTACACCGCCTCGCCGGCCGATGCGACGTCTTCGCCTTCGAGGCGATATGCCGCCGACAACAGGCCTTCGGCGTTTTGCGGACCCGCCGGCTGAATCACGGCGGTGTAGGAATTGGAGATCGAGGCGGCGAACTGCATCGGCTTCCAGCCGAGTTCGGCGCTTCGCTTGATCGCCATGATCGCGAATTTCGGCGTGGTGAACTCCATGAGAACGTCGGCGCCGGAGGCTTTCAGCTTGGCCATCTGGGCGTCGATGCTGGCGTCGCTCACTTTGTAGGTCGCTTCCGCCACGATCGGCATCTTGCCGCCGAGACCGTCCTTCAGGCCCTTCAGATATTCCTTGCCCATGCCGTCGTCCTGGTAGAGGACGGCGATCTTGCTGCGCGGATGGTTCTCCAAAAGGTACTGCGCGAAGATCTGCGCTTCGGCGGTGTAGGTCGGCAGGAAGCCGATGGTCCAGGGAAACTCCTGCGGCTGATCCCAGGCCGCCGCCCCCGACAGCGCGAACAGATGCGGGACCTTCTTCGAATTCAGATAAGGCTGGATTGCTGCGTTGGTGTTGGTGCCGATGGTCCCGAGCGTGAGAAGAACGTTATCCTCCTCGACCAGCTTGCGGGTCATCGCCATGGTCTTGGTCGCCTCATAGGCGTCGTCGTAGCTGATGACATTGATCTTGCGGCCGTTGATGCCGCCTTCGGCATTGGTCTTCTCCAGGTACGCGATCATACCCTTGGCGATCACGCCGTAGGCGGACGCTGGACCGGTATAGGGCGCGGTGTTGCCGATACGGATTTCGGTGGTGCTTGACGCCGGAGGACTCTGTCCGAAAGCCGGCCCCGCCATCGCGGCAAGAACCAGCGCCGTTGCAACGCTGCGCCGCGGCGCGGAAGAATTGGGTCGCGACGCCTCAACCCGGAAGATGGCGTCACCGCCCAGCGACGTATCGATCAAAGCCCGCATCTGCCTGCCCCCCTAGAGCAATATATCTGCGATGTCTTGTGCACCGTGACGTATAGCGTCTCAGCGCTACTCGCTGAGATTGTGTCTCAATTGGATTGATTTTGTGTCAAGGCGATCTGTTACACAGCGCTGTATCGGTCGATTGTGTGTTTATGCCGCGACAATACAGCACATCCTGTCGACGAGAGCTCAGTCGCACCGGCGAACAGCCGTCACATCTCCTGATTGCATGTACAACTTATGGGCGGTGCCGGAGAATCCTGGCTGCATGACTTGGTCGTCCATGCTTGCGCCGCGCAGCACTCGCTCTCCCCGACAGCCCACCCCATGCTCGCTGCGCCTTGGTCCCAAAAGCAAACGGCCCGCCGAAGCGGGCCGTCCTTATTAGTGAGCCTAGTATGGGCCGATCAGATCACCGGTTGGTGCTGGCCTTGGCGCGACCAGCCCGCCACTCCAGGAATTCGCGATACAGCGGATCGGCGCGCTCCTGTGGCTGGAAGGCGGTGGGCGCCGGCGCCGCGGACGGCTGGGGCGACAGCACGGCGCCCGATGCCGCCGACACGGCCGGGTTTCCCGGCAGCGGCATGTTGCGGTCGAGCCATTGTTGCGCCGCTGCGAAGCGGGTCCAACCATTGACCGTCGCCCGCAGCGCCATTTCCCTCCACTTCGGATGGAACGGCGGACGCTGCAACTGCGCGACCTTGTCGAACATGGTGTCGACCAGCAGCGCGAGCCGGCGGTAGCGGTCGCTGTTCGCAGGCCAGTTGTAGGCGGCAAGCACCGCTTCGGCCGCGATCGTCTCGACCGCACTGCCGTCCGCCACCAGGTTCGGATAGTCCTGCGACGACAGCTTGGAGGGCAGATACTCGTCCTGCAGGTTCTTGGCGTAGTCGACCGGCACCAGATGCAAATTGCGGTCGTTGATCTGGCTCAGCCATTGCAGCGGCTTGCCCTCGATCGCCACGATCGCGTCGACCTCGCCCTTGCGGAGCTGTTCCACGGCGAGCCGCGGCTCCTGGTAGACCAGATGCGGCCGGATGCCGAGCCGCTCGAACACGTTGATCGCCGTCACGAAGGTCGAGCTGTCGGGCAAGTCCACCACCACGGTCTTGCCGTCGAGATCGCGCACGCTCTGGATCGTCTTGGGGGCGAGGACGTGCATCTCCTCGTTGAACATCTTCGCGACATAGACGAACTGGTTGCGGATGTCCTTGGCAAAGTCCTTGCGGTCCAGATACGACAGCGTGTCCTTGCGCACGATGCCGGCATCGACGCCACGCAGCAGCAGGATGTCGGACACCGCCTGCACCGAACCGCGGCCCATCACCGGCAGGATCCGCAGATTGGTGCCGTTGTCGAGCACGGAGGCCAGGTCGGCGCCGACCTGGGCGTAGGTCGAGCCGAACGAACCGGTCACCAGGCTGACCGTGTTGGCGTTGAGCTGGTTGGCCAGGTCTTTCTTGGTGGCGGTGCCGTATTTGAAGATGGTCTTGAAGGAATCGCTGACCGCGCCCGGATCGATGCCGCTGCGGACCGGGCCGAAGTGCTGCCACTGGCCGTTGGTGAAGCGCATCATGCGCATCTGCTCGATCGGCGCATGGTCGGACGGGCTGGTGTTGATCTGGATGCCCTGCACCATCATCGGAAGCTGGATGCCCTTGAGCGAGCGCGCCTGCCGCATGATGTTCTCGCGCGACAGGTCGTCGCCGCAGTTCTTCAGGATCTCGACCACCGACTTGCTGACGAGATAGCCGAGCACGGCTTGACCGTTGACCTTGCTGATGCTCGGCACGTAACGCTGCATGAAGGCATTCCATTCCCGGAACGCCGCCTCGCCGGCCCCGGCCGCGTCTTCGCCCTCCAGGCGATAGGCCGCCGACAGCACGCCTTCCGCGTTTTGCGGGCCGGCCGGCTGAATCACGGCGGTGTAGGAATTCGAGACCGACGCTACGAAATGGTGCGGCCGCCAGCCGAGTTCGGCGTTCCGCTTGATCGCCATGGTGGCGAATTTCGGCGTGGTGAACTCGACGAAGACATCGGCCCCCGAGGCTTTCAGCTTGGCCAGCTGCGCCTCGATGTTGGGATCGGTCACCTTGTAGGTGGCTTCGGCGATGATCGGCAGCTTGCCGCTGAGGCCGTCCTTCAGGCCCTTCAGATATTCCTTGCCCATGCCGTCGTCCTGGTAGAGGACAGCGATGCGGCTGCGCGGGTGGTTCTCGAGAATGTATTGCGCGTAGATCTGGGCTTCGGCCGCGTAGGTCGGCAGAAAACCCATGGTCCAAGGAAACTCCTGCGGCTGATCCCAGGCCGCAGCGCCCGACAGCGCGAACAGCTGCGGCACCTTCTTCGAGTTCAGATACGGCTGGATCGCCGCGTTGGTGTTGGTACCGATGGTACCCAGGGTGAAAAGAACCTGGTCGTCCTCGACGAGCTTGCGCGTCACCTCCATGACCTTGATCGGGTCATAGGCGTCGTCATAGGTGATCACGTTGACCTTGCGGCCGTTGACGCCGCCTTCGGCGTTGATCTTGTCCATATAGGCCGCGATGACCTTGGCGATCACGCCGTAAGCAGACGCCGGCCCGGTGAGAGGCGACGTGATGCCGATGCGGATTTCGTTGGCGGCCGGTGGAGCGGCCTGCGCACGGTCACCCATTGCCAGACCGGCCATTGCAGCCAGCGCCAGCGCGGCGCTGCGCCGAGGCGCGGTCAATAACTGACGCAGGCCGCCACGGGCGGCAAGCCCGAAATAAGGCGTCTTTGTCCAATGAGTGTCGACGAGAAGCCGCATCCGCTTGCCCCCTTTAGAGATATGTTTGTGAGATTTTAGCAGCGAGCCGCCACCGTTTCAGCACTAGTCGCTGACAATGTGTCTCAATTGGATTGATTTTGTGTCAAGGCCAAGTGTTTTGCCCGGTTAGTCGATCATGTGTTCGACCGCGACAATTTTACGACATTTGCATGGACGGCGTCGAACAATTCGGCGGCGCTGCGCCTAATTTTTGGCTTCAGAGCGTTTTCCAGCAACGTTGGTATCGGTTCGCATCAAGAAGACGCGTCAGACTTGGAAATCCAGGGTCCCGTTTCGATTCCATCGAAACGGGAAAGGCGTTAGTGCATTTTTTACTTGGGTTGAAGAAATACGACAACTTCATCGCGGCATGTGATGAGCAACGGCGCGTCTGCACGAGCAAAACGGCCCGCCATGCAGCGGGCCGTCATGCGTTGATGGCTGGGCTAGCCTAGCGATTGCCGGTCGCCGCCTTGGCGCGGCTGGCGCGCCACTCCAGGAATTCGCGATACAGCGCATCACGGTCCTGCGGCGCGACTGCGGCTGCGGGTGACTGCTGCTGCGATATGGCGCCGGATGCGGCCGACACCGACGCGCTCGCAGGCATGTTGCGATCGAGCCATTCCTGCGCCGCCTTGAAGCGGGTCCAGCCCGACACCGTCGCCCGCGGCGCCATTTCCTTCCACTTCGGATGGAACGGCGGACGCTGCAGCTGCGTCACCTTGTCGAACATGGTGTCGACCAATAGCGCCAGCCGGCGATAGCGGTCGCTGTTCGGCGCCCAGTTGTACGATGCCAGCACCGCCTCGGCCGCGACCGTCTCGACCGAAGCGCCGTCCGCCACCAGGTTCGGATAGTCCTGCGACGAGAGCTTGGAGGGCAGATATTCCTCCTGCAGGTTCTTGGCGTACTCGACCGGCACCAAATGCAGATTGCGGTCGGTGATCTGGCTCAGCCACTGCACCGGCTTGCCCTCGATCGCCACGATCGCGTCGACCTCGCCCCTGCGCAGCTGATCGACGGCGAGCCGCGGCTCCTGGTAGACCAGGTGCGGCCGGATGCCGAGCTGCTCGAACACGTTGATCGCGGTCACGAAGGTCGAGCTGTCGGGCAGATCGACCACCACGGTCTTGCCGTCGAGGTCCCGCACGCTCTTGATCGTCCTCGGCGCCAGAACGTGCATCTCCTCGTTGAACAGCTTGGCGACATAAACGAATTGGTTGCGGATGTCCTTGGCAAAATCCTTGCGGTCGAGATACGACAGCGTGTCCTTGCGCACGATGCCGGCGTCGACGCCCTTCAGCAGCAGGATGTCGGACACCGCCTGCACCGAGCCGCGGCCCATCACCGGCAAAATCCGCAGCGCCGTGCCGTTGTCGAGCACGGAGGCGAGATCGGCGCCGACCTGGGCGTAGGTCGAGCCGAACGATCCCGTCATCAGGCTCACCGTGTTGGCGTTGAGCTGGTTGGCCAGATCGCGCTTGGTCGCGGTGCCATATTTGAACAGCGTCTTGAAGGAATCGCTGACGGTGCCCGGATCGATGCCGCTGCGCACCGGCCCGAAGAACTGCCAGTGGCCGCCCGTGAAGCGCATCATCCGCATCTGCTCGATGGTGGCGTGGTCGGACGGGCTGGTGTTGATCTGGATGCCCGGCACCATCATCGGAATCTGCAAGCCCTTGAGCGAGCGCGCCTGCTTCATGATGTTCTCACGCGACAGGTCGTCGCCGCAGTTTTTCAGCACCTCCATGGTGATCCTGGCATTGAGATAGGCGTAGACCGCCTGGCCGTTCGACTTGCTGACGCTCGGCACGTAGCGCTCCATGAAGGCGCTCCATTCGCGGAACACTGCGGGCCCCGCGCTCTGCGCGTCCTCGCCCTCGAGGCGATACATCGCCGACATGATGCCTTCGGCGTTCTCGATGCCGGCCGGCACCATGACCGATGAAACCGATTCCGACACCGAGGCCAGGAAATGCACCGGCTTCCAGCCGAGTTCGGCATTGCGCTTGATCGCCATGGCGGCGAACTTCGGCGTCGTGAACTGCATGAAGATGTCGGCGCCCGAGGCCTTCAGCTTGGCGATCTGGGCGTCGATGCTGGCGTCGGTCACCTTGTAGGGCGCCTCCGCCACGATCGGCACCTTGCCGCCGAGGCCGTCCCTGAGACCCTTCAGATAGTCCTTGCCGAACCCGTCATCCTGATAGAGCACGGCGATCTTGCCGCGCGGATAGTTCTCCAGGATGTAGTGCGAATAGATGTGCGCTTCGGTCTGGTAGCTGGGCAGGAAGCCCATGGTCCAGGGAAACTCGCGCGGCTGGTCCCACATCGTGGCGCCCGAGGCCACGAAGAGTTGCGGCACCTTCTTCGCGTTCAGATAGGGATGCACGGCCTGGCTGGTGTTGGTGCCGAGGCTTGCGAGAATAAAGAGAACGTTGTCTTCCTCGACGAGCTTGCGCGTCACCTCCATCGTCTTGGTGGGATTGTAGGCGTCGTCATAGGAAATGAAATTGACCTTGCGGCCGTTGATGCCGCCCTCGGCGTTGACCTTGTCGAAATAGGCCGCCAGCACCTTGCCGATCACGCCATAGGCGGAGGCCGGACCGGTGTAGGGCACGGTGTTGCCGATCCGGATTTCATTGGCGCTCGACGCCGGAACGCCCTGCCCGAAGGCCGGCCCGGCCATCGCGGCAAGCAGCAACGCGGTTGCAGCGCTGCGCCGAGGCGCGGAGAAAAGCCGGCGCACGGCCTCGCCCGACCGGGAACGTGTTTCTTCTATGAAGTATCGACGTGAATCGTTGATAGCCCGCATTGCGGTCCCCCTTGTGTGTCCATGCCCATTTTTTTGATTTTTTTGTGCGCTATGCGCGCAGACGCGCAGGGTTTCAACCCTGCTCGCTGATATTGCGCTTTAATCTAAGTCTTTTTGTGGCGAATCCGCGCGAACGTCGCGACATGGTTACCAACCACGTCTCCGCTTCCGAAAAGTTCGCGCGAAATTTATCGATTTGCAATCATCGAGTGCAGCGACGTCGATCGCGTGGCGGCCTGTTGCGGCGCGGGCCAAGTCGCGCTCGGCTCATCGCATCGTCGCGAGCTGAACCGCCAGCGCGCATGCCCGGTCGTACTCATCGAGGTTGATCCACTCGTCGATCGTGTGCGGCTCGTTCTGCCCCGCGCCGAACGTCACCGTGGGAACGCCGTGGCGGACCATCCAGTTGGCATCCAGCCCGCCGTTCGCGGCACGGATGTTCGGCTTGGCCCCGATTTCGGACACCGCTGCGACCGCGCGTTTGACCACCGGCAGGGTCTCCTTCATGCGGAACGGATGATAGTCGGTCTCGGCCTTGAACTTGACCTTGCCCGACTTGCCGTCGCTGTTGGTGACGCGCTTGGCCGCCTTCTCGAACGCCGCCTTGTAGGCCTTGGTGATCTCCCGGAAGAACTTGCTGTCATGGCTGCGGCTTTCGCCGCGGACGTGGACATAATCGGTGACGACATTGGTGGCGTCGCCGGCCGGCCGGCCCTCGCCGCCGGTGACGGGGCCGATATTGCTGGTGCCCTGGAGTTTGCGCTTCACCACCTTGCCGAACCAGCCGCCCGCCTTCACGTCGGCCAGCGCCAGCGCCAAAATCATCGTCGAACTGATGCCGCGCTCGGGTGCCACGCCGGCATGCGAGGCGCGGCCAAAGATCTCGACCTCCCAGCGATCCGCCCCGACGGCGCCGATCGTGACATTGGAGGCAGAGCCGCCGTCATAGTTGAAGGCCATGGTGGGCGAGCCGAGTTCCTCGGTCTTGACGTACCGTGCCCCATATAGCCCGCTCTCCTCGCGCACGCAGAACAGCAGCGTGATCGGCGGATGATCGAGGTTCTGCTTGGCCAGTTCGGCCGCCAGCGTGACCAGCACGCCGCAGCCGCAGCGGTTGTCGCCGCCGAGCGCGGTCTTCGCCTCGTTGACGATCTTCCGCCCCTTCACCTTCGGCCTGGCGCCGGCGCACAGCGGCACGGTGTCCATGTGGGTCATGAACATGATCCGCGGCTGGTTGTGCATGGCCCCCTTCCCCGGCAGATCGACGATCAGGTTCCCGGTCTCGGTCGGCACCGGAATGCGCGTGTTGGCGTCGTCGAGCCGGATCGCATCAGCCGGCACGCCGACTTCCTGCAGGGCCGCGCTGAGCTCGCGCCCGATCGCCGCCTCCTTGCCGGTGACGCCCTCGACGGCGAGGAAGCGCATGAGGCGGTCGGTGGCGGCTTTGACGTCGACGGACATGATGATTCCCTGGATAGAGGCTTGGCGGAGCTTGCGAGCATCGTTCGAGATGCATGGCTTGGCAAGATCCACAAGCAAGGGTCGGGCCGATAGCTCAGAACGACCCCACCATCGAGCCGAGCGCGATGACGGCGGCCAGCGCCACCAGGGCGCCGACGATGCCGACCATGACGATGTCGCGATAGCTTTCCCGGTGCGTCGATCCGCAGACCGCGAGCAATGTGACCACCGCGCCATTGTGCGGCAGGCTGTCGAGCGTGCCCGAGCCGATCACCGCGACGCGATGCAGCAGTGCGGGATCGAGGCCGATCTCCGCCGCACGCGCCATGTAGGTCGCCCCGAGCGCGTCCAGCGCAATGGTCAGTCCGCCCGACGCCGAGCCGGTCAGGGCCGCGAGCACATTGGTGGCGACGGCCAGCGACACCAAAGGTCCGCCGCCGATGCCGAGCACGGCGTCGCGCACCACGGCGAAAGCAGGCATCGCCGCCACCACGGCGCCGAAGCCGACCAGGCTCGCCACGCTCATCGCCGGCAATACCGAGGCGTTGGCGCCGGCGTCGATGGTCGCGCGTAGCGCCGGCAGCCGCCGATGGCTGACCGCAAGCACGACGACGATAGCGCAGGCAAGTGCCGTGATCACCGCCCACACGCCGCCGACGGCGGCGAGCGACGTTCCGCCCCAGCGGGGCTCGGCGAGAAAGCCGGTATCCAGCGCCGGCAGGATCAACAACGACATCGCGAGATTGACGACGATCACCGTGACGAGCGGCAGCGCGGCGAGCGCGGCCGGAGGCGGCACGTCGGTTACCTCGCCGTGGAGAATTTCCGCCGGATCGAACTCGCGCGCGGTGGCGGCGCGTTCGCGCAGCATTTCGTCGGCGGCGAGACGATCGGGCGGCATCGGCGCGCCATCGCCAAAACTTTCGCCGTTCCTCCTTGCGATCGCCTCCTGGCGATGGAGCCACCACAGGCCGAAGCCGAGCATGATCAGCGATGCCAGGATACCGAGGCCGGGCGCGGCAAAGGGCGTGGTGCCGAAGAACGGCATCGGGATCGCGTTCTGGATCGAGGGCGTGCCGGGCAGTGCCGACATGGTGAAGGTCGAGGTGCCGAGCACGATGGCGGCCGGCATCAGACGCCGCGGGATGCCGGCGCCACGAAACAGCTCCTGCGCCATCGGCGCCAGCACGAAAAACGCGACGAACAGGCTGACGCCGCCATAGGTGACGAGCGCGCCGGCGAGCACCACCGCCAGCACCGCCCGCTGCGGGCCGAGCCGCCCGATCATGAAGTGCGCGATGGCGGCAACCGATCCGCTGTCCTCCATCAACTTGCCGAACAGCGCGCCGAGCAGAAACAGCGGAAAGAACTGCGCCAGGAAACCTGCCGCACTGCCCATGAAGGTCTGGGTCCAGTGGGCCAGCAGCGGTTCGCGGGAAAACAGCGCTGCGATCAGGGCCGCGAGCGGTGCCAGCAGCAGCACGCTCCAGCCCCGGAAGGCGAACGCGATCAAGAGGCCGAGCCCGATCAGGATGCCGAGAAGCCCTGCCGCCGTCATGGCTCAGCATTCCACCAGCAGCGCGTCGAGATCGGTGGTGGATTGCTTGCCGATATCCTCGCCATGGGCTTCGAGGAATGCATCGGCGCTCTTGCGGCCCTCCTCTTTCAACAGTGAGACGAACGCCCACTCGGCGTTCATCTTCGAAGACGCACCGAAGTCCGCGAGCGCGTCGGTCATGATGCGGTGCGTGCGCATGCCGGCCCAGCGCGCGCCCTCGCCGTGTCCGGGGTCCGCCACCTGGCGCAGCAGCGCCATCATGCGCAACTCCTTCATCAGCGGCGAGTTGAAGGAAATCTCGTTGAGCCGGTTCAGGATTTCGTTGGCCGTGCGCGGCAGCTCCGGTCGTTCGCGCGGATTGATCTGCACCAGAATGGTGTCATGCGCGTCGCTTTCGCGAATCAGCGGCGTCAGCGTCGGATTGCCGGCATAGCCGCCGTCCCAGTAGGATTCGCCGTCGATCTCGACCGCATGGAACATGGTCGGCAGGCAGGCCGAGGCAAGCAGGACGTCGGCGGTGATTTCCTTGTTACGGAAGATGTGGCCGCGCCCGGTGCGCACGTTGGTGGCCGTGACGAACAGCTTGATCGGTGCGCGGGCCAGCCGATCGAAATCGATGCTCTCGTCGAGGATCGAACGCAGCGGGTTGAGGCCGAGCGGATTGAGATCATAGGGCGATACGACCCGGGCCATCAGGTCCATGGCGAGATAGGCCGGCGACGTGTCGAGCGTCCAGCGGCCCATCAGGCGGTCGAGCGGCGAGCGCTGCAGCGGGCTGAGCGCCGCAGCCTTCGACACGCGCCGCCAATAGGCATCGAGCGCAGCCCGCGCGCCTTCGGCGCCGCCTTGCGTCCATCCGTCCGCCACCACGGCCGCATTCATCGCGCCCGCCGATGTGCCTGATATCGCCTCGATCTTCAGCCACGGCTCCTCGATCAGCCGATCGAGCACGCCCCAGGTGAACGCGCCGTGGGAACCGCCGCCCTGCAAGGCGAGGTCCACCAGAACCGGCTCGCGCACGCTTTTATCCATCGTCATTCTCCCCAGCCGGAGTTGAAACGACACCCTGAATTCAGGAAGGGCTGATATGGATTCGTCTCGACCCCTCGTAGGAGCGCCGCAGCAGCACGAACAGGCTGCCGCCCGTTGCCGCGCCAAGCAGGTACGCCACGGCAATCAGCAGCGCGAGCGGCACGCGGGCGTTGAAGCCGAGGAAGTTCATGGTGACGATCTCGAAGTTCTGCGCCGCGAAGATCGTCGTTGCGGCGGCGAACAGAATGATGACGGCGAGGTAGACCCACCGCATGGGCGCCTCCTGATGGTCGATCAACAACGTGGCGCGCAGTCCGCCACCACCACTTCAACGGCTTTTGCGCAGGCCCAAACCTATTCCGATCCAGCCGGCGCCGGCCATGATGAGATCGATGCCGAGAAACAGGCCAAGGATATAGAGGCTCGAGACCGGCCAGCGCGCTAAAATCAGCAGACCAAGCAGCAGCGTGATCACGCCTGACAGCGCCACCCAGATCCAGGGCGTTTCCCGTTTCATGCTGAAGGCGAGAATGATCCGCATGATGCCCGAGGCCACCAGCGATGCGCCGAGGATGAGGGTGAGCAGCACGGCGGCGAGCAGCGGGTTTTCGAACGTGACGAAGCCGGCGACGATGTAGAGCACGCCGAGCAGCACCCAGAGCAGGAATTTGCCCCAGCTCTTGATCTGGAAGGCGCTGATCACTTCGGCGACGCCGGCGATGATCATCATCACGCCGACGATGAGGACGCTGGCGACGGTGGCCATCGCCACGCTGCCGAGCGCGATAAATCCTGCGATGAGATAGACGACCCCGAGTGCGATGATCCAGCCCGACTTGGCGCGTAGTGGCGCCGTGTCCGAACCGGCCTGGGGATCTGCCATTGCGCCTGAAGTATTGGTCATGACGATCCTCCGATGTGAAAATCTATCCGACGCTCGTCTCCAAGAGATGGAACATGATAGCAGGATTGGAGGAGGTATGTCGAAATTTACGCGTATCGCATCCACGGGTTGCCGGGATTGGATCGGAGATCTGTCCTGAAGCCACGCGACTGCTCCCCCCGAGCGGAGGCCTAAACGGTTGCGATCGCGGCGGAAATCACCGACCGTCGTATGTTCAAACCATGAACGGACACGCACGGTGCTAACGGCAAACGCCTATCTCGACACGCTCAATCCCGAGCAGCGCCGCGCCGTCGAGCACGGCGCTGCGGGCGGGATTGGCGGCGCCGCCGCTGCTGGTCATCGCCGGCGCCGGATCGGGCAAGACCAACACCCTCGCCCATCGGGTCGCCCATCTGATCGTCAACGGCGCCGATCCGCGGCGGATCCTGCTGATGACGTTTTCGCGCCGCGCCGCCGCCGAGATGACGCGACGGGTCGAGCGGATCGCGCGCAAGGTGATGGGCGACAATGCCGGCGTGATGACGGACGCGCTGACCTGGGCCGGCACCTTCCACGGCATCGGCGCGCGGCTGCTGCGCGAATATGCCGAGCAGATCGGCCTCGATCCTGCGTTCACGATCCACGACCGCGAGGATTCCGCCGACCTGATGAATCTGGTCCGGCATGAACTCGGTTTCTCCAAGACCGAGAGCCGCTTTCCGACCAAGGGCACCTGCCTCTGCGATCTATTCGCGCTGCGTCAACGCCGAGATGCCGATCGAGGAGGTGCTCGGCGCATCTTTCCCTGGTGTTCCGGCTGGGCGGCCGAACTGAAGCGAACTGTTCGCGGCCTATGTCGAGGCCAAGCAGAAGCAGAACGTGCTCGATTACGACGACCTCCTGCTCTATTGGGCGCAGATGGTCAGCGAGCCGCGCTTGGCCGACGACATCGGCGGCCGCTTCGATCACGTGCTGGTCGACGAATACCAGGACACCAACCGCCTGCAGTCCTCGATCCTGCTGGCGCTGAAGCCCGGCGGCCGCGGCCTGACCGTGGTCGGCGACGACGCGCAGTCGATCTATTCGTTCCGCGCCGCGACCGTGCGCAACATCCTGGACTTTCCCGGCCAGTTCACGCCGCCCGCCGAGCATCGTCACGCTCGATCGCAATTACCGTTCGACGCAGACCGATCCTCGCCGCCGCCAATGGCGTCATCGATCTCGCCAAGGAGCGCTTCACCAAGAACCTCTGGACCGACCGGACGTCGCGCCGCAAAGCCGCAACTCGTCACCGTGCGCGACGAGGCCGACCAGGCGCGCTACATCGTCGAGCGGGTTCTGGAGAACCGCGAGGCCGGCACGCGCGCTCAAGCAGCAGGCGGTGCTGTTTCGGACCTCGAGCCACTCGCGGCCCGCTCGAAGTCGAACTGACCCGCCGCAACATCCCGTTCGTCAAGTTCGGCGGCCTGAAATTTCTCGACGCCGCCCACGTCAAGGACATGCTGGCGCTGCTGCGCTTCGTCGAAAATCCGCGCGACCGCGTCGCCGGGTTTCCGGCTGCTGCATCTGCTGCCCGGCGTCGGGCCGGCCTCGGCGCAGCGCGTGCTCGACCATATGGCGGAGGCGGCCGATCCGATCGCGGCGCTCTGCAGGGCTGCCCGCGCCGCCCCGCGCCGGCGACGACTGGAACGCCTTCGTCGAACGTTCTGGGCAATCTCGCGCTATTCGGAATGGCCGGTCGATCTCGAACGCGCGCGCCTCTGGTACGAACCGCATCTCGACCGCATCCACGAGGATGCCGAGACGCGGCGCGCCGATCTGATCCAGCTCGAGCAGATCGCGTCGCGGCTATCCGTCGCGCGAACGCTTCCTGACCGAACTGACGCTCGATCCGCCGGATGCGACCAGCGACCAGGCCGGCGTGCCGCTGCTCGACGAGGATTATCTGATCCTGTCGACGATCCATTCCGCCAAGGGCCAGGAGTGGAAGTCGGTCTTCGTGCTCAACGTCGTCGACGGCTGCATGCCGTCCGATCTCGGCGCCGGCACCTCCGCCGAGATCGAGGAGGAACGCCGCCTGCTCTACGTCGCGATGACCCGCGCCAAGGACGATCTGCACCTGATCGTGCCGCAGCGCTTCTTCATCCACGGCCAGCACGCCAAGGGCGACCGCCACGTCTATGCCTCGCGGACGCGCTTCATCCCCGAAAAACTGCTCGGCCTGTTCGAGCGCACCGCCTGGCCCGTGGCGCCGGCCGGCGCCGCGGCGCGCGCGGGCGCACAGGGACCGAAGCTCGATATCGGCGCCCGCATGCGCGGAATGTGGCGATAGATCGCCCGCCGCAAGCAACCCTGCCATCGGCATTTGAATGTGGCGGGAACCGCAACCTTGGCATCTTATCTGCATTGCTGCCTTCATGGAGGCCGGCAATGACAAAAGACTTCATCGCAATTTGCGCCGCAACGCTCGCGATCGGTGTCGGGATGTGGGGCCTCCGCGGCCATCCGCACGGCACGCCCCCGGAGACGACCGAAACCGTGCGCCTCCTCGCCGATGACCCCGCCTTGAAACTCGCCTCCGAGCGCAGCCCCTACATGCGGAACGAACGCTGAGGCCGCGCGAGCGGCAGATCGCAGCCGCGGCGGGCATTCATAAACTCGGCATAATCCGGAACTAGCTTTCCTCGCATTATCGCGAAAATCAATTTTTAGGGTGCTGCGTGAGCGGATTTTCAGTTCGGCTGGCAGCCGTCGTCATTGTGCTGGGCCTGGGACTCTGGGCCACACTTGGTCCGCCGAAGCCGAGCGTTGCCCCTGTCAGCATTTCCCGGCTGCACTAGATTTTCTTACTTTTCTTCTTCCATAGTCACAGCAACGTTCGCGTTTGCGGAGAGGCGGACTTTGTTGCCTTCGACACCCGCGACGAGACCCCTGTCGATGAAATGATGATGGCCCTTATGTGAGCCCTCGCCGCTATCCTTCTTCGTCAGCTTGATGCGACCGCCGTCAACCTTATCGACCGTCCCGACATGCACGCCGTCGGCGCCAATGACTTCCATGTGCTCTTTGATGTCCATCATCTCTTCCTTTTTGGGTAACAAAAAAGGCCCCATGAGGGAGCCTCGTGAAGGGGATACAATGGGGCTTTATCACCTAAGTCCGGAGGTCTTTCAGGAAGTCGACTTCCTCGACAACGGCGGACCGCTCTTCTGTTCCGGGCTTTTTTGACAGAAAATCTAGCAGTACTTCGCCGGTGCTATCAGGCTCTTCTTTTTTCCCGAACACCTGCAAGATTCGCTCGATAACCTTTCCCATGGTTCTCTCCCGCAAGAACTGTCGCAACAACGCTCGTTAACCCCGATCGTTCCGCGGTTGGAACGCACTAAAGTAGTGCGTATTTTCTCTCCATCAGGAAGACATAACCCTGAGCCGACATTGCGCCGCTGTTTTTAGGCCAGCGGCGGCTTATCGGAAATCGGGTGGGTGAGCGGACCCATTGGTTTCTATTTTGCTCCCGGAATGGGAGTTACGAAATGCACAAACTTGCTTCAATCGCGGCCATGCGAGGTGACGGCCTCCGGCCAGAACTGCGCGCTCTATTCGAACGCCTTGCCATTGACCGATACGATGAGCTGTTCGTGAGGTCCGACGGAATGCTGCAATCCGGGCCCGACCCGAAATCCGAGCGCCCAAGCGGACCCGGCCGTGATTCCGACCTGGCGCGGAAAGGACACGAAACATTAACCCCCGCCCGGTAGCCTGCCCGCTTTGGAGTGTTGCGTCATGGAAGTCGCAAGCATCGTCAGCGGAATTCTCGCCGCACAGGACGAAACCAAGCAGTTGCAAATCTCAACCACGGTCCTGAGAGCCACCGCCATTGCGGGGAAAATCGCGGCCGAGAAGGCAGAGCAAGCCTCACCCGCCAATCCTGGCCCCGGCGTCGGCGACAAGCTCGACGTTACCGCCTAGTCGGCGCGAGCTATCAACCCTCGAAGCAGACCTTGGCGTCGTTGAAATCATTGGAGCGGGTGAAGGGAATCGAACCCTCGTATTCAGCTTGGAAGGCTGCTGCTCTACCATTGAGCTACACCCGCGCGCCGGGATCACCTAACACGCCGTTTCGGCCGCCTCAACCCGCCCGCCGCCCCCTCACCCGAGCCCCCTTGCCGACCCGATCGGCAGTTCCGGCCCCCTTAACAGCGCCCGATTCGCGGCCTATATTGACGTTTCCATCAACAAAGAAAGGAGGTGATCCAGTGTCTTATACCAAGCGCTGTCACCTCGCTGGGATCGCCCGCTAGGCCTTGCGTATCTAAGGGTCTGGCATCGGGGCGCTCTCAGCCCTGGACCAGCGAGCAACAATTGGGGCGCGGCGGGCACCATCCCGCCGCGCTTTTTATTGTCGGAACGGGCCGGCCTGAATCGTCCTTGGCGAGACGGCCCATCACGGAGGAACCGCATGCTCTACGCCATTCTCGCCTATCACGTCGAAGCCGAGGTGATGTCCTGGACGCCGGACGAGGACGCCAAGCTCATGACCGGGCTGCTGGCGGTGCACGACCGGCTGAACGCCAAAAAACTGCTCGGCCCGGCGGCGCGGCTCGGCGCCACCGCGGACGCCCGCACCCTGCGCGGGCCGGGCATTGGTACGGTCATCGACGGGCCGTTTGCCGAGACCAAGGAGCAGTTGCTGGGGCTATATGTCGTGAACTGCGACAGCGCCGACGCCGCGCTCGATGTCGCCCGCGACCTGCGCCGCGCCAATCCGACGGCGGTTTATGAGATCAGGCCGATCAGGCTTTATATTCCGGGCGAGGCGCTGCCGGAGAGCGGTTAGCTCCGACAGCCCGCCTCCATCCTCAACAATCCGAAACGCTGAAATCAACGCGCCGGTCGATCGCATCGCTGGAATCATCCCGGCCGGTGCCGATCAGCATTTCCCTGGAACCGACGCCGGTCGCTTTCAACTTCTCGGCAAGTCCGGGAGAGCTGCTCTGCAGCAGATCCTTGATGTATTGCGCGCGCAGCACCGAAAGCCGCTCGTTGACCTGCGCCGGTCCGCTCTTCGAGGTGTGACCGACGACATTCATGCAGCTGTTGCGCCGCGACGCCCGTATCGCGATCTGGCTGAGCCACATCGGATACGGCGCTGCGATCTGCGGATCATCCACGAACTGGGTCGAGCCCGGCTTGAACAAAAACCGTACCGACAGCTTCTTTCCGGCCAGGCTGTAATCGACGAGGCTGCCGAAGGCATCGGTCGCGTCATCCCGCCGGTTGAGCCTCGCGTTGGCCAGATAGATGCCGGAGCGGACGCGCAGCTGATCGCCGCCCGTCATCTTGAGCGCGGTCCTGTAGAACGCCAGCGATTCCCGATAACGTTTGTCATCGTATTCGAGGATGGCGTCGCTGATCAGCGACGACGTGCCGATCCGCTCGACGTAGACCGGATCGATGGGATCGCCGAGTTTGGTGCCCTGGCAGGCCTTGATGTACTGGCTGGTGGCCGGATCGGCCGCCCAGACCGGGGTGTCCGCGTACGCCGGGGTGGGCGTCACGTCGATCCCCTCGGGCTTCGCGCGGGCCACGCCCTTGGACACGATGCTTTTGCTGCGAAGATCGGCCAGCGCGAGGCAAATCCGGTAGGCGTCACGCGGCCCGTCGGCGGCGCCCGCATTGTTGATCGCCGTGAACGTGCCGATCAGCACGACGGGCGCGCGCGTCAGCGCCTCTGTCGAGAACGGACGCACCTCGAAACGCGGATAGGATTTATTGACCAGCGCCACGATACGATCCTGCATCAAGCGGGTGGCGGTCGATTGGGCGCCGCTGATGCCGTCGATCAGCGGGTCGACGACCAGTTCGATCTTTGCGCTGCCCGCAGGCAGGTTGGCTTTCGAAAACAGGTCATTCGCCGCGCGCAGCAGCGCGTCGTCGAACGCGATCGGTGTCGGCGGCGGAGGCGGCGCTGCCTGCGTGCCTGCCGCGGGCGGCAGCGGCGCGCTTTGCGGGAACGCCGCCGTGGCGCCGGCCAGCAAACAACAGATGGCACATGCCAAAAGCTTCGACGTTCGCAGTTTCGACGTTCGCGCCAGGTGCGTCACGCATCGTCTCCAATTCGCAAAGGTCTTATCCTATGTGCTGGCTGCCAGCACAAATAAATCGGTTCGACATCCAATATCCGATCGCGATCATCGGCAATTTCGCAGCACATCGCGATCGCTGTCTGAAAGTTCGCCAAGCTGTGCCCGGGCGTTGATTTCCTGGCAGCTCGCCGCCGTGCGCCGCCGGGGTGCCGCGGCCGGCACCGCCGGTGCCGTCGTGCGGGACTGCTCGAGTGCGTAGACCGGCAGGCGCGCCGTCTCCGTCGCAACCCTCTTTTCCGCGCTCTCGCGTTCCGCCTGCGCGCGGGCGATCCTCTCGGTCATCACCCGCTCGAGCGTCTGGCGCTCTTCGGCCAGCCGCGCCCTGTCCGCCTCATAGGCAGCGACCTGCGAGGCCAACCGCTCCTGCTCCGCCTTGGCAGCCTGTTCCTTGGCAGCCTGTTCCTTCGCCGCTCGTTCTTTCGCGGCCTGCTCTTTCGACGCCTGCTCGCGTTCGCTGTCAGCGCGCGACCGGCCGGCGACTGCCGGGGCGTTACCAGAACCGGTTGCCGGGAGGGCGGGCGCAGTTGCGACAACAGGAGTTTGGTTCGCTTTGGTGTCCGTGAGTTGTTCGCGCTTCTCTCGGTCGCGGCGCTCCGACAATTCCGACATCGCCTTCTTGTAGCCGGCTTCGGCGGCTTCGAGATCCCGGCGCAGGCGGAGTTCCTTGTCGGCGAATTCGCGCGCCAGCCGTTCCCGCTCACGGGCATTCTCGATCGCATCGAGACGCGCGCGCGCCGCGTCGAGCATGACGCTGTCGGGGAACGCCGAGATGAATTTCCTCAGGTCGGCAGCGCTTGCCGAAGGCCCGAGCTTCTTCCAGGCGTCAATGTCGCTCTCCTGCGGATTGAGATAAAAGTCCTGAAGCAGCGACACCGACAGTTCCGGCGTCTGATTGCCCTGGGTCTCGCGGTTGACGTTGACCGCGACACGGCGAAACACGGTCGCCACCTCGAGCCCGGGGACCTGGATCTCCCGCACCAGCGCGGCGGTGAAAGGACTGTTGCGGCCGACACCGTCGGCGGCGACGCTGTTGGATTGCGTCGAATAGGCGATCAGCATTCCCTGCGAACGCTCGATCTTGGCCAGCCCGCGCGTGGCTCCGCCGCGACTGGCCTTGTTTTGCGGCAAGCTGCTCGCAAAAGGATTGTCCCGGCAAGCGTCCAGCACCAGGAGCTTGACACCCGAGGTATAGTTGAGCGCCTCGATGACATCGTCGAGCTTGACCAGATCGAACGGCGTAAACGTGCTTCCTGCTGCCAGCTTCAAATCGACCGGCGCCAGATAGTTCTGACCGTTGATCTGCATCCCATGCCCGGAATAGTAGACCAGGCCCGCATCGGTGCCGCTTACCCGCTGGGCAAATCGGCCGAGCGCGGCATACATCGCCGACCTGTCGAGGTCGCGGCCGTCGATGACGGCAAAGCCCACGCGCTTGAGTTGCTCGGATATATCGTCCGCGTCGTTACGGCTGTTTTCGAGCTCCGGCACCGAGCGATAGGCGCCGTTGCCGATCACGAGGGCGACGCGCGGTTCGGCGGCGCGCGCTTCAGCCAGCAGGCCGAACGCGACCACCAGACCAACAGCGAAGCACCGGACCGCGGCATCTATACGCATGATCGCCGCAGAATAGGCCGATTGAAGCCTGATTTCAATGTACGGCCTGCGCTCATGCGGCCGTGAACGATCAGGGCGTGTTGGCGCTTTCGGGATATCGCGGGACGAGTGTGACGACGGAGGCGTTGCGGAACGATCGGGGTTTCCCGCGCCAACTTGTTGATCTCCTGGGCCCATGTTAGCGTAACGCTGGGAGCTGACCATGCGTCGATTTGCAAGCCTCTGCTTGATTGTTCTTGTTGCAATGGCCATGGACGCTCGAATTCGAGGCCGGCGCGCAGCAGCCCGCCCCGACGAGAAGTCCTGCGGCCGCAAGAGCCAGGATCTTCTTCATCGATCTCAAGGACGGCGCGACGATCCCTTCCAAGGTCAAGATCCGTTTCGGGATCGAGAACATGGAGATCGCGCCCGCAGGAATAATAAGACCGAATACCGGTCATCATCACCTTCTCATCGACACCGGGTTACCGCCGCTCGATCAACCGATCCCGAGCGATTTCAACCACATTCATTTTGGCGCTGGCCAGACCGAGGCCGAGATCACGCTACCCGCAGGAGAGCACACTTTGCAGCTCCTGTTGGGTGATCACGCTCACATTCCACACAATCCGCCTGTCGTGTCCGAAATCATTCGCGTCAGGGTCGATGCGGCGACCGTCGAAAAGACCCGAACGCCCGCGCCGGCCGGCGCGAGTGTCTCCCTGGTGGAGCCTGCGGACGGCGCCACGGTGGGCCGTAATGTGAAGGTGAAGTTCGGCGTCTCCGGAATGGACCTGGCGCCGGCGGGAACCAACAAACCCAACAGCGGACATCATCACCTCTTGATCGATACCCCGCTTCCGGCGCTCGACCGGGAGATCCCGAGCGACCTCAACCATCTGCATTTCGGCCGCGCCCAGACCGAGACGGAAATCACGCTGGCGCCCGGAGACCATACCCTGCAGCTATTGCTCGGCGACCACGAACATCTTCCGCACGATCCGCCGATCTTCTCCAAGGTCGTCCGCATCCGCGTCTCCGATAAATCGCCGGACAAGACCGCGCAGGCCACGCCCAAGGAAGCTACCAAGTCCGGCCGCCAGCCCTCGCCGCCCGATGCCGCCGTCTATTTCGTTTATCCGACCAAGGGCGAAAGCATTTATCCGAACTCGACGATCCGCTTCGGCCTGCGCAACATGGGCGTTGCGCCGGCGGGCATCGCCAAGCCCAATACGGGCCATCATCATTTGTTGATCGATGTCGATACGCCGCCGCTGGATCAGCCGTTGCCGAGTGACCTCAATCACGTTCATTTCGGCAATGGCCAGACCGAGAAGAAGATCACGCTTTCTCCGGGCAGGCATACGCTTCAATTGGTTCTGGCCGACGAGCGCCACATCCCCCATGATCCGCCGGTGATTTCCGAACGCATCGAGGTTTTCGTCAAGATTGTGCGAAAGCGCTCCCGTAGAAGATGAGTAAGCAACCATGCGCCACGGACGATTTGCGACCGCGCTATCCATTTTTTCGATGATTGCACTCATGTCGGCGTCGGCGCCGCTGCGGATCGCGCCGGCGCAGGCAGCCGAACGCACCGCGTCCGCGCCGTCGTCTCAGGTCTATTTTCACTATCCCGTCGACGGCATGCGCGTTCCCGAGCGCTTTACGGTCAAGATCGGGCTGAAGGAGATGGGCGTGGCACCCGCCGGCGTCAACAAGTCGTTCACCGGACACCATCATTTGTTGATCGATACCGACATGGTCGCGCTCGATGAGCCGATCCCCTCCGATTACAATCACATTCATTTGGGCGGCGGGCAGACCGAAGTGGTGCTGACGCTGCCTCAGGGAACGCACACATTGCAACTGCTGCTCGGCGACCACGAGCACGTGGCGCATCAGCCTCCGGTTATGTCGAAGAAAATCACGATCTATGTGCGCTAATCGGACTGCGATACCTGCTGGCAGCCGGGCCGTCCTGGCGGTTCTTGCGCTGCTGATGTCGCTGATGGTGACCGCCACCGCCTTCGGCCAGGGCACGCCCGCCGAACCCAGACGGGTAGCGCTCGTGATCGGCAATGGCGCCTATCCGCAATCGCCGATCGCTTCGACGCCCGCCGACGCCCGTGCCTTCGCCGACGTTCTGCGCGAAGGCGGCTTCGACGTGGTCTATGCGGAGAACGCCCGTCGCCCGGAGATGGAGGCGGCGCTCGGTGCGTTCACCCAGAAACTGGGCTGGGGCGTTACGGCCGTGGTTTATTTCGGCGGTCACGCCATCCGCCACCAGGACCGCAACTTCCTGCTGGCGGTCGATTCGAAAATCGTCAACGAGGCCGACATACGCGCGGAGGGGATCGATATCGACCTCATCCTCGATCCACTGATCGTCTCACGTCCGGCCGGCGCCGTCGTCATTCTCGATGCCGCGCGCAAAAATCCCTGGCAGCAGGCGCTGTCGCCCCGGCTCCGCGGACTTTCCAGCCAGCCGCCGATATCAGGCGTGACCGTGGTCTATCCGGTGGCCCCGGGGGAAGTCGTCGGCGACGCCCCGCGCGACGCCAACCTGTTTGCCGTCGAATTGATCAAGCAGGCCAGGGTGCAGGGATTGCCGTTCAGGGAAGCGCTCAAGCGGGTTCGAACCGCCGTCGCCCAGGCCACGCGCGATAGGCAGATGGTCTGGGAATCCTCGCCGGCGCCGGAGCTCGTCATCAGTACGGCACGCAAACCGGTTCGCGCCGCCGATTCGGTCGAACAAGGTTTTTGGGACACGATCAAGGGCAGCGACAGTGCGGCTGACTTCAAGGCCTATCTCGAATCCTATCCCGATGGACCCTTTGCCGCTGCGGCGCGCGCGCGTCTCCAGCAGATCGAGGGCGGCAACCAGCCGAAGGTGGCCAGCGCGCCGCCTCCTGCTGCGCCCGCTCCTGCCGCGCCGCCTCCGGCCGCAGCGCAACCTGCCATCCGCGACTGTCCGCAATGTCCTGAACTCGTACTGATACAGCCCGGCGCGTTCGCGATGGGCTCGAGCGAGATGTTCGATTTCGAGGCGCCTGTTCATCAGGTCTCGATTCGAAAGCCGTTCTATATCGGCCGGCGCGAAGTGACGTTCGAGGAGTGGGACGCATGCCTGGCCGAAGGCGGCTGCAAGCAGAAGCCCGATGACCGCGGCCTCGGGCGCAGCCGGCGCCCCGTCACGGATCTGGATTGGGACGACGCCAAGAGCTACGTCGCATGGCTGTCGCAGAAGACCGGCAAGACCTACCGCCTCCCCTCGGAAAGCGAATGGGAATACGTCGCCAGAGCCGGCTCGACGACGACCTACCCCTGGGGACGGGCCGTCGACAAGGACAAGGCCAACTGCGTCGGCTGCACCAGCGATCCCGTGAAGAAGGCGATCGATGTCGGCTCGTTTCCGCCCAACGCCTTCGGGGTCTACGACATGGCCGGGAATGCCGCGGAATGGGTCGAGGATTGCTGGAGCGACAATTACAAGGGTGCACCGACCGACGGATCGGCGTGGACCAAGCCAGTATGCCGCGAGCGCGTGCTGCGCGGTGGTTCCTTCAACAACGACCCCCGCTATCTGCGTTCGGCCGCACGGTTCAAATACGACCAGAATGTAAGGTTCTATACCAACGGGTTTCGGGTGGTGCGGGAGAATTAGAGCGATCGTCCAACAATTGTTTCGCGCGATCAAAATCTTTGTCACGACCATCCGTGATGTCTTCGCGCACTACTTTTATCGCATCCGATATAGCGCAACCCGTCGCAACATCAATGACAGTTGATCCATCCGGGACGTTCGACGTTCACGCTGCCACGGGAGGTCACCTAGCTTCCCGTGCAAATGTATAATCGGCAGCTTGGTCCAATCTATTTGCATGACACGTTAAGCGTCGCGAAGACGTCATAACGGCTTTCGATATTTTTCGGTGTTCCGTTACACACTGGCGCCACGAAGAACCCGGTGCATTTCTTTTTTATAAGCTCCTGCTTCGTTGCAACCATCGTTGCCGCAATCGTGCAAGAGACCTTGCCCTTGCACCGCTTCACCGCAAGCTCGTACAGACCAGGAATAGGATCATCACAATAAATGCCACCGTCGGCTATGTCTTCCATGACTACGGATTTAGATTTCGATTTAGCCACGGCGGGCGAAGCGCAAATAAGCACGGCAATCAGGAGCGAAACGAACACATTAATCATGGCCTTCCCCACAACATGTTTGCTGTTGCCACTCGCTACGGTGAGGCGCAGGCGCTCCGCTTTCGCAAGTGCGCGCCGCTGAACATGCCTTCAGCTGCCGCCGGGTCAGCGGAGGACTTGCGCCAGTCCGTGACTACTCTCCGTCCTTCAAGACCTTCGCGCGTTGGGCCGCGCAACAGCTGCAACCAGCATAGGTTGCCCCCTCGTACGTGATGCCGCCAGGATCGCGCTTTAACTTCTGGCCACACGCTGGACAAACCGGAACCATCGACGGGTTCACCTGCAGGAATTTCGCGTTCTTCAGCGCGAACACTGCCTTCACTGACTCCAGCCCGTGTTCACGGATGCCTTGCTCCAGAAATTCGAACGCTCCGTAGGTATGTCCGCACGTACATTGGACCGCGGCGAAGCGGAAGCCCTTGAGGTTATCCAAGCCCAGCTTCGAACTGATGTTGGTGGCCTCATCGGCAGATATCTCGCGAAGCCCCGTGTACGCGACCCACGCGGGTTTCCAGTACCACGCCCTGACAGCTTCAGCCTGAGCGTTCGTCAAGTAGAAGGAGACGGTCCTCTCGTTCTCGATCGCATCCTTAACGATGGCTTCGATTGTGCTAGAATCGCCCACCATCACCGCCTTCCCGGCTGCGGCAATGCTTTCAATATTGTCGAGGACAGATCGGTTCATGAGCTTTCCTCCTGCTCCCAAGTGCCTGTCGACTTCGCCAACTGGCTATGGGGGTGGGGTCCGAACCTTGTGCGGACCATCATCGAAGTGTAGGCGATGATACAAAGGCAGTGTATGAACCGCCTCACAATCTTAGCTTGAACTGCAGGTTCTGACAGGGTTAGAGCGTCGGCTCGATCTTCATTACTCGTCACTAGATTAGGATCAGCAAGGAACGATGAACCTTGGCGAAACGAACTCGCTCTGGATTGGATTGGCCAGCACGCACCGCGCCTAAATCTGGCTGGCGGACGGCGTCGCCTTTCGAATATCCAGGGATAGGAACGATCGCCGCCGAGGCGACGCCGGACAGTGGGCTTCCGGTCTCCAGCCCCCAAAGCCCGACCGGAAGAAGGCAGCCCCAGTTATTCCTCCCGGACGCTGGGGCCGTTTCCTCGTCAGACGTGTAGAAACCCAGCGGATCTGAAGCGCCAGGCCGAACGCCAATACGGTCCCGACGCACACAAGTCCGCGTCAGAACTATTCTCCTAGGGGTCAACCTACCCTGAGATTCTCGGCAGATTCTTTCCCGCGGTTAGACGTGACTTCATAGCTTACCTTCGCGCCCTCATTCAGGCTGCTTAGACCTGCTTTCTCGACGGCCGAGATATGGACGAACACGTCCTTGCCGCCAGTGTCGGGTTGGATAAAGCCATAGCCCTTTGTCGCGTTGAACCACTTCACTGTACCTACTGCCACGTCGTTTTCTCCCGTTGGATTTTGGAACGCGATAAGATGGTGACAGAAATCCGGCGAAATTAAAGGGGCCCGTTGCGAGGTGGCACAAAAAGTCGTCGCGGGCCGCACCTGGCAACCGACCGGCGAAGCGCTGGAAACGGAGTTTTCTAGCGTGCAGAGGTAGCGGAGTGAGAGGTGGCAGCGGCGGGAGAGTTCGAGGTGGGTGGCTTGCCGAGCCGTAGCTCGCGGCCACAGCCCGCCTGCGCCCGTTGGGCTTCGGCGCGGCAGCCTTCTCTCGCTGCGCGAGCGAAGGTGGCTTGCCTAGCCGTAGCTCGCGGGCCGCAGCCCGCCTGCGCCCTTTGGGCTTCGGCGTGGCAGCCTTCTCTCGCTGCGCGAGCGAAGGCTGGTGGGGGAAGAAGGACTCGAACCTTCGAAGTCGTAAGACGGCTGATTTACAGTCAGCTCCCTTTGCCACTCGGGACACTCCCCCGTCCAACAACATCGCAAGCCAAGCCGCTTGGAGGCGGCGGTCAGGCCATGGATGACGTTAATACCGTGAGCCGATGGCGCGCTCCCGGTCGGCCGCGTTTATGGGCGAAGGGGGGTGGCAAAGTCAACCAAGGCAAGCCCCTAAAAACGGCTCTCGAGACACCCAAATTGCCATATTCGGGGACCCGTGACACAAGCTCTCCATGAGCGATCGCGATCGAAAACCGCCGTTCCGCCGTGGCGGCGGTAAACCCTTCGAAAAAGGACGGAAATTCGCCCGCCCGGCCGGTCACCGGGAGCGGGAATCGCGTTCTGACGGGCCGGTGATTCTGTATGGCTGGCACACGGTTTCGGCCGCGCTTGCCAACCCGGACCGGCAGATCCGAAAACTGTTCCTGACCGAAAACGCCGCCAAGCGCCTGGCGGACGAGAATATCGACACCCGCGTTCCCCCCGAAATCGTCCGGCCGAACCTGATCGACCAGCGGCTCGGCCCCGACGCCGTGCACCAGGGGCTTTTGGCGGAGGCCGAGCCCCTCGCCTCGCCCGATATCGATGATCTGGCGCAGGAAGGCATCGTGCTGGTGCTCGACCAGATCACCGATCCGCACAATGTCGGCGCCATCCTGCGCTCGGCGGCGGCGTTCGCCGTGAAGGCGATCGTCACCACCGCCCGCCACAGCCCGGAGGCCACCGGCGTGCTGGCGAAATCCGCCTCCGGCGCGCTGGAACTGGTGCCGCTGGTGACCGTGCAAAACCTCGCCCGCGCGCTCAACCAACTGAACGACCGCGGCTTCCTGACGGTCGGCCTCGACAGCGAGGGCACCGAGGATCTCGGCGCGGTGCCGCTGCAGCAGCCGCTCGCCCTGGTGCTGGGCGCCGAAGGCAAGGGCCTGCGGCAACTGACGCGGGAGACCTGCAGCGTGGTGGCGCGGCTCGACATGCCCGGCGAGATCAAGAGCCTGAACGTCTCCAACGCCGCGGTGCTGGCGCTCTATATCGGCGCGAGCCGGCTCGGCCTGATGAAATGAAAAACGCCCGCTCGCTTGATGCGAACGGGCGCCAAAAACTTTCAAGTCACCGCTGGATCAGTTGTAGCGGCTCAGCACGCGGCGGCCGTGGTAGTAGCCGTGCCGGTGGTGGTAATGGCGGTGCGCGCGATAATACGGCCGGTTATAGCCATGGCCGTAGCCGGAGATGCTGCCCTCGCGATAGACCGGACGCGGCGCCAGATTGCCGGGGCCGGTATAGGTCGGGCCCTGGTTGACCCAGTAATATTGCTGCTGCGGGTCCGGCAGACGCTCGCGGACCCAGCCGCCGCAATCGCCGCAGCCGACATAGCCGTAGCTCACGACCGGCGCGGCATAGGCCGGCGCGCCGCACGCGCTGTAGCCGCATGCCATCGCGGCGGGGGCCGAGGCCATCACGGCAACGGCGGCGATCAATCCCTTAATCAAATGACGCATTACTTTCTCCTGCAGGTGTTTCGTGGACTCTAATGTTCAGCGTGGAAAAGGCGGACCGCGCCGGTCACCCTGCGGCGCGTAGATGATGGCGGGCGGATCGACGGGCACGTTCGATTGCGCGGGCAGCGGCGCCGACTGCGCCGACCAGGATTGGTGATAGCTCTCGGCCGGCTGCGGCAATTTGCGGTTCGCCGGCGGCTCGATCTCCAGCCGCCCGTAACCGGGCATGCGGCCGGCGCTCGGAAAATAACGGCCGACATGCGGCACCGGATCGATATAGCGGCCGCCATAGATGGTCGGCTGGACGTGGATGCGCCTGGCCAGCCCCCAGTCGCCCTCGACCACGGCATAGGAGGCGTCGACGCCGTTGATGATGATGGGCACGCCGGGACGGCCCGGAATGACGATCTCAAATCCGCCGCCGGCAAAGGCGGCCGGTGTCATCGCGATGGAAAGTGCAAGTGCCACGCCGATGCGCATCGCTTGGGTTCCCGTTGTCCTCGAGGCCCCAGTTTAGTCCAACACGCCGTTTCAGGAGTTAAGACGTGCCGGCCAAACTGCGGATAAGGCTAACGCGCCAGCATGGATCGCCGTTCAATTGCGGGAAAAGACGCTATCCAAACGTTAACGACCCGCGCCCGGCCGCCCCGCTCGATTGTCATTTGCGCCGCGATATCGCACCATCCCGCCCTCTCCCGCTCCGCTCCGAACTCCAGCCGAACTGCCTAAAATGACGACCAAAACGCCTGCGAAGAACGTGCTCTGGATCATGTGCGACCAGCTTCGCTACGACTATCTCGGCTGCACCGGCCACCCGAGCCTGAAGACGCCGAACATCGACGCGATGGCCAGAGCGCGGCGTGCTGTTCTCCAACGCCTATGTGCAGTCGCCGATCTGCGGCCCGTCGCGGATGTCGTTCTATACCGGCCGCTACATGCGCTCGCACGGCTCGCACTGGAACGGCTGGCCGCTGCGCGTCGGCGAACCGACGCTCGGCGATCACCTGAAAAAGATCGGCGTCCGCAACGTGCTGGTCGGCAAGACCCACATGGCGCCCGACCTCGAAGGCCTGAAGAATCTCGGCATCCCGCAGGACTCCATCATCGGCGTGCACGTGTCCGAATGCGGTTTTGAGCCCTATGAACGCGACGACGGCCTGCACCCGACGGGGCGTCCGCGCCCGGCCTACGACAATTACCTGCGCGCGCACGGCTACGACGCGCCGAACCCGTGGGAGCACTGGGCCAATTCCGGCGCGGCCGAGGACGGGCGCTTGCAGAACGGCTGGCTATTGGTGCACGCCGACAAGGCCGCGCGCGTGCCGGACGAGCATTCCGAAACGCCCTACATGACGCGGCGCGCGATGGAGTTCATCGCGGAGGCCGAGGACGACGGAAGGCCATGGTGCCTGCATCTGTCCTACATCAAGCCGCACTGGCCCTATATCGCACCGGAACCCTACGCCAGCCTATACGGGCCTGATGACGTCAAGCCGGCGATCCGCTCGCAGCAGGAGCGCGCCGACGCGCATCCGGTGTTCGCCGCCTACATGGACATGCGCTACTCCCGCAACATGTCGCGCGACGAAGCGCGCGAAAAGGTCATCCCGACCTATATGGGCCTGATCAAGCAGATCGACGACCAGATGGGCGTCTTGATGCAATTCCTCGAAGCGCGCGGCCTGCTCGACACCACGATGATCGTGTTCACGTCGGACCATGGCGACTATCTCGGCGATCACTGGATGGGCGAGAAGGATCTGTTCCACGAGCAATCGGCAAAAATCCCGCTGATCGTGATCGACCCCTCGCCGGCCGCCGACGCGACGCGCGGCACCGTCAGCGACGCGCTGGTCGAAGCGATCGACCTGGCGCCGACCTTCCTCGATTATTTCGGCGCAACGCCACCGGACCACATCCTCGAAGGACGCTCGCTGCTGCCGCTGTTGCACGGCGGCAAGCCGACCGACTGGCGCAAGGTGGTGTTCTCCGAATACGACTACGCCATGCAGGACGTCCGCGTGATGCTGAACCAGCCGATCGAGCGCTGCCGGCTGTTCATGGTGTTCGACGGCCGCTGGAAATTCATCCACGCCTCCGGCTTCCGCCCGATGCTCTACGACCTCGAAACCGACCCGCAGGAATTTTGCGATCGCGGCGCTGATCCTTCATGCGCCGATATCGTGGCGCGGCTGCAGTCGGAGCTGTTCGACTGGGCGCTGCATCCGAAAATGCACATCACCACGCCGAACGCGAAGATCGCGGCCTATGCCGCCCAGCAATTGCAGGTCAAGAACGGCGTGCTGATCGGCATCTGGGATGAAGCGGAACTCGGCGCGATCCGGGAGAAGATCGGAATAAAACCTTAAGCGCCCGGCCCCGCACCTGCCAATCCTGTTCGGTTCTGGCACTCAGCTAAAGCCACCGAGGCTTTTCGGTGTTGCGGCGGAGACACGTCGTGCTGGTAAATGGCCGCCGCACACGCCACATTTATTGCAGTTCCGAGCGCGCGGGCGTTACGTTCCCCCGGCGAAACACTTGGCAGCTCTTTGGGGAGCACAATGAAGCCATATCGCGGCGACACCGGATCTGTCAGCTGGCTATTCTTTCTCGGCCAGGCGTCGATGCGTCGACTGCATGCGATAGCGATCGCGGCATTGCTTCTGCTGCCGTTCGGCGCACGCCCTGCGCTGGCAGCGCCGAATTCCGCGGCGGCGGCCTCGACTGCCCATGTCTATCTGCTTCGCGGTGTGCTCAATATCTTTTCTCTGGGTCTCGATGACATCGCGGCACAATTGCGGGCGCAGGGCATCCCGGTCACGGTCGCGAACTTCGCCTCCTGGTCGTCGCTCGCCGAAGAAGCCGCCGCCGCATACAAGAGCGGCAGGATCAAAACGATTGTTCTGGTCGGGCATTCCTCGGGAGCGACCGCACTGCCCGACATGGTCGCCAAGCTGGATCAGCTTGGCGCTCCCGTGAAGCTGGCCATCGGCCTGGATTCAGTGTTTCGCACCAAGCTCTCGGGGCGCGTGGGACGCTACGTAAACTTCTACATTGCCAACGGCAACGGCGAGCCGGTCGCAAAGACCGCGCAATTCCAGGGCAAGCTCGAGAACATCAATGTGCAGAACGTTCCTGGCGTCGGGCACATGTCCATCGAAAAGAACCAGATCATGCAGCGCAAGGTGATCGGCGAGATCGACGCCGTCGTCTTCGGCCGATCTGCACCATCTTCGGGGGCGCAGAGGTCGCGACAGCCTGGAGCCGCAGGCGCGCGAGACCGGCGCGGCAAGGGCCGCAGCGGTACGTGAGTAGTGCGAACGCCGTCGCAGAAGCGACGAATGCCGCAAATTCTGCCGATTCCTCGACGATAGATCACCGGGAGAGCGCCTGACGGCGTCGCCTGCCGAACCTTTCAAGGTCCGGCAGCCTTACGCCCAGAATCGCGAGCGGAAGGCATATGAGAAGTCCGACGCAGGTTGCGGCCGTGCTGATCCGTGCAGCCCTTTCGTCTGCACGCTGTCGGCTATCTGCAATCTGGCGGTCGCCGGTCCGGTCAACCGCACGACCAATGCCGTCGCGACGGTCGCGCCCGACGCGCCGCCAGCCGCAATCCCGCCGCAGGCGCGCGTCTACCTGTTTCGCGGCGCGCTCGGGCCGATCTTTTCGCGCGGGATGGACCGCCTGACCAATCGCCTGCAGAAAGCGGGCATCCGGGCGGACGTCTACGAATTCACCATTTGCCGGCTGATCGCGGATCAGGCCATCCGCGATTTCCGTGACGATCCCGCTCCGATCGTCCTGATCGGGCATTCGATGGGCGGACTGTGCGCCTTGACGTTTGCCGGGATTCTGAAGTCTGAAAACATCCGGTGAGCCTGGTGGTCACCATCGATCCGGCTCACGCAAGCCCGAAGGTGCCGCTGAACGTCGAGCGCTACATCAACATTTTCCTGTCCGACAGCGTATTGGGCGGCGGCGATGTGGTGGCGGAGCCAGGTTACCAGGGTCACTACGCGAGCTTCGACATGAAGCAGCACGAGGAAGTCACCCACATCAACATCGACAAGATGGATTCTGTCCACGCAGCAATTGGTGACCGCCATTGCGCAACTAGCGACGACGCCATTGCCGGCCACGGGTAGAGGCGATGCCGCTGCGCTACGTCGTTCCTCCCGATGCCCCGCTGGTACTGTGGGACAGCGGCACGCCGCAACTCGCCCGCTCGGGCGACACCTTGCAGAGGCTCGCGACACTCAACGGTGTGCCGCTGTGGTCGCTTACCCAGGCCAATCAGGTTTCGGACAGTGCACCGCTGTCAGTCGGCCAGCGCGTCCTCGTTCCGCGCCGTCTCGTGCCACCTGTCGCGGCATCAGAGGCGTCGCGACCGAAACGATAGATTAAAGGTGTTGCAGGGTCAGGTGGGCGGCAGGAACGGAATCAGCATCGGAACGCGACGGCAATACGACCCATAGGCATCCGCGCCGAGTTCGGCCGTGAGGAAGCCTTCTTCCATGCGGGCCTTCAACGACATCCCGAGCGAGATCAGCGCCGCGCCCAGTATCGCTGTCACTGTTCCGACCGCGATACCCGTCACCAGCATCCCCGCGATAAGCCCCGTATAGATCGGGTGACGCACCAGCCCGTAGGGGCCGGTGTCAATGACCTGATGGCCTTCCTTGTGCGTGATCGCGTTCGACCAGAAACGGCCGAGATGAATTCTCGCCCACCAGGTGAACGAGATCCCCGCAAGGACAAGGCACGCCAGCACGTAGATGCCAACGCTGCCAAACTGCCAGAGCGGCTTTTCCCCAAGCACCTTGCCGGCCAATGGCATGAAAAGAACGGCGCCTGCGAGAATGGGTAAGCGGTATTTGAGCGAGTCCAGGGTCATGACGTGTTTCTTGGTCTGGCCGGACCAGAACGACGCCACGACCCAGCTGATGACCCACAAAATCCAGATGATGGCGAGCAATTGTGTGGGCCACGTCGTGGTCCAGCCACTCAAGGCAAAAGCGAACCATTGACCAGGATCGTTCAGCATGTCGCGGTACGTCTTCTTGCTATTCGATCAACCGCCGAACCGGCGTTCGACGTGAAACGGTCGAGAGCCGGTGCGCGGCGTTGAGTCCCATTCGGTTTGATCCTGGCCGCCGTCAAGCAGATGCGCAATGGTTTCGCGCAGGACCGGTTCGACCGGGCCCGGCGCGTAGCCCAGCTCGCGTTGCGCCTTTTCGATCGACAATGCTCCCGCCCGCAACGCGATGCGAACGCCTTCGGCCGTACCGGATGGAGGCCTGTGCGTCACGTGATCGGAGATGAACTCGAGTATTGCCGTGACCATTTCGGCCACCTTGCCGTTCATTTGAACGCACCGGCCCCGACGGCCGCTGATCTCAGCCATGAGTTCCAGAATCCGCCTCAGCGGCATGCTTTCACCACCGAGAACGTAGCGCTGTCCGGCGCGTCCGCGCTCCATGGCAAGGATCAGCCCTTCGGCGGCGTCGCGCACATCGACGAGGTTCACGACAAAATCGAGATGCAATTGAAGACGTCGGTTGAGAAAATACCGGAGCATCGCCGTCGGCGGGGTCATGTTGTGATCGTGCGGCCCGACGGGCATGGTGGGACAGCCGATGATGACAGGATATCCGGATGCAGCCGCCTGCATCGCGAACCGGTCCGCGAGCATTTTCGAGCGCGTGTATGGACCCGGCATGTCGTCCGGCAGCATGGCATCGTCCGCGACTGGAACCATTGGCGAAGCCCGGAACAGAATGGATTCCGTCGAGCAGTGCAGGAAGCGCTTGATGCCGCGCTTGCGCGCCGTCTCGATGACGATCTCGGTGCCACCGAAATTGACGGTGTGAAAATCGGCCTTTCGCGGCACCCACATCCCCGGCAGGCCGGCCAGGTGATAGACCTCGTCGACCCCGTCCATCGCGCGGTTGACCAGGTCCCGATCAAGCACGGACCCCCTGACATACTCAGCCTGCGGCAACGCGCGAGGCGGTGGCTGAAGATCGAGCACCCTCACCTGCCGACCCCGCGCGATCAGCGCCGAGGCGAGGTGCTTTCCGATGAACCCACTGCCGCCTGTGACCAGTATACGCGTCATGCTACGGGTGCACTCGAGCTGAACTATTCGAGATCAAGATACCGCACTTTGCGGCCGCCCCTGGATAATGGTAGCGAGATCGCGCCGAAAGCCCAGCGCGATAAACAGCTTCGCCATGACAAACATCGGGCCCAGCAACAGGTGCGTCGGATTGTCGACCAGCGCCGGCTGCCGCCCCTCGAACACGCGGTGCCCGATAATCTGCGATGCGACGCCAATGGCAATCAGGAAGGCCGTAAGTGACCACATCGTGATGGTCGTCACATGACTAACGATCATGGCAGCGGCTGAGAGCAAAACGATTGCGGCCCCAAGGATCGCGGCTCCGAGCGCGAAGTCGAGAAGGAACCAGTAGATGAGGACCGGCACGACAGCGATGGTCGCCGCGCTGGTCTGGAACCCGAATACGGTGATGGACCACAGGCTGAGCGGAAGAACGGCCGCAAGGAACAAGAACGCGATGCCGAAGACATGCATCGCGCAATTCCAGGGATCACGATGGTACTCAACGTAATCCGCAAGCTGCCGCCGAAAATATGAACTCATGCGGTGCTTATGCCCTTCTGTCGGCAAACGCGACTGGACGAGTCACCAACACCCCAGCCCATCTGCTTCGATGCCCAACTCCCATCAGGGACAGGAAGGCAGTTAAACTTGGGAATCATCGTCAAGTCAAAGCGGAACCGGCACGCTTTACGGCCCACGTGCGCGAAGGCCGCTGCCAACGTTGACAAATCATGCAGTAATTCAGGCGACTAACATGGCACATGGGTCTCGGGAACCGCCACGCGTTGCGACAATTTTTCCTTTTTCCGCAGGTGTTGGCCGCCCAACTAAGGTAACCCAATGCCGTTGCAACACGGCGATCGGGTCGCGTCCAGAGGCCTTCATCCTTCGAGAGGCGCCCCATCCGCGCGCCTCAAGATGAGCTCAATATTCTCAATTCGTGATCTTGTAACCCGTCGCCTGCACGATCGGCTGCCAGAACGCGGTGTCCGCCGCGAGCTGTTTCGTCAGGCCTTCGGGCGTCGAGCCGACCGGGATCAGGCCGATCGCCGCGAGCTTTTCCTTGACCTCCGGCTTGGCCAGCGCGGTGGCGGCCGCCTCGCTCAGCTTCTTTGCGAAATCCGGCGACGCACCGGCCGGCAGCCACATGCCGTACCAGCCATCCGCCACCAGATCGACGCCGCTCTCCTTCAGGGTCGGCGCCTCGGGGAGGAACGGCGAACGCTCGGCGCTGCCGACCGCGAGAATGCGCACATTGCCGGCGCGATGCTGCGGGATGGCGTCGGTCAGCGTGGAGATCGCGAACGGCATGTGGCCGCCGACGAGATCGTTGATGATCGGCGCGCTGCCGCGATAGGCGACGCGCGTCAGCTTGATGCCCAGCGCCTGTTCGAGGCGCGAGCCGGTGAAATGCGGAATGGTGCCGTTGCTCGGCACGCCAAAGGTGGCGTTGTCAGGGTTGGCCTTCAGCCATGCGACGAACTGCTTGAAATCCTTGACCTCGGCGGGGACGGCCTTGCCGGCGAACACGCAGAACTCGAACCGCGTGAGCTGGCTGACCGGGACGAAATCTTTGGCCGCGTCGAAGCTCGGCGCCGTCTCGACCATCGGCAGCAGATACATCGTCGGCCCGGTGGTGACGAGGATGGTGGCGCCGTCGGGACTGGCCCCCTTCACCGCCTTGATGCCGATCAGCCCGTCGCCACCGGTGCGGTTCTCGACGATGACGCTGCGATCGAGCAGTGGCGCGATGTGCTGCGCCAGCAGACGGCACAGCGCATCGCCGCCGCCGCCGGCCGCAAAGGGAAACACGATCTTTGTCAGCGGGCCCGATTGCGCCAGCGCCTGCCCCGTCCATCCGGCCAATGCAGTTGCGGCGCTTCCGGCCAGAAAATCGCGGCGTTTCATCCCCTCTCCTCCAATACCTTATTTTATATTTCTCGATCAGCCCGCCGGGACGCAAGCCGTCAGGCCAGCGCCGTTTCGACCACGGTGATAATCCCGATCGCGATGGTGGCAAGCCCCACCACGCCCTGCAAGCCGCGATTGGCCCAGGTCAGCGACCGCGCGGAAACCGCGAGCGGCACGGCGATGACCGCCGACAGCGCGCCCATGCCGATCATCGAGCCGACACCGAACAGCGCGACGTAGCCGAGGCCGGCCGCCGGGCTGGACGCCTGCGTCACCGCCAGCACCAGCAGCGCGGCCGAGCCGGCCATGCCGTGCATCAGGCCGACCAGCAGCGTGCGCCAGCGAAAACCATGGTCGTGCACATGCGCGGTGCGTTGATGCGGGGCGGCTTCGCCGGCATGGCTGTGGGCATGGAAATGCACCGTGCCGTCGCCATGGCCATGCCGGTGGAAATGCACGCGGTCGCGCCACAGCCGCCACAGCACATGGGCGCCGAGGCCGACCAGCATGATTCCGACGACGGTCTCCAACGGGCGGGCGACACTTTCGGGAATCGCGTGGCCCAGCAGGATGGCGGCCCCGGCAAACGCGAACAACGTCAGCGTATGGCCGAGCCCCCAGGTCAGCCCGTGCTTGACGATATCGAGGACATGGCTGCGGCGCGCGGCGATGCTGGAGACGGCGGCGATATGATCGGCCTCGAGCGCGTGCTGCATGCCCAGCAAAAACCCCAGCCCAAGAATTCCGAACATACGCCCCCTGCTCGCTTTTTCAGTGATTTTGATACCAGCCGGAAGCCCCGGTCAGGTCAAGACTTCATCGAACAGGCTTTTCATCGACGCCCAGGATCGGCGGTCGGCCTGTTCGCTGTAGAGGTCGGTGCGCATCATCGAGCCGTCGGCGGCCGGATCGGCAAAACCGTGCAGCGTGCGGCAGATCGCACACCCCGAAATCGAACGTTTCGGCCTCGCCGGTCTCTCACATCACGTCGGTTTGACTCACCTGAAAGAGCCATGCCGGAACGATCGTCGATACGGATGCTTAGCGTGGCATCCGAAACGGAGTTACCAATGACCAGATCCAAAATTCTCGCTGCCGCCGCGCTGCTTGCATCCGCGCTCGCCAGCCCTGCCATGGCGCAGGAAGTCGTCTACAATCCCGGCTACTGCGCGCAGTTCTATCCGAACGCCAACTGCCAGAACCGCGGACCGGGAAGCCCCTACACCGGCAGCTATCAGCGTCAGGCGTATCGCGATGGCGCCTATCAGGACCGCGCCTGGCGCGACAGCTACAACCGCTGGGACGGCAATGACGGCTTCTGGCCAGGCGAAGTCGCGGCCGGGGTCGTCGGCGGTGCGGTCGGCACCGCGGCGGCGGTCGCCACCTACCCGTTCGGCGGCGACGAATATGCCCGCCGCAACGGATTCGTCTGTGTCCCGGGTACGCTGTTCCGCGGCGAGGACGGCCGGCAGCATCTCTGCCAGTAGGCCACCCGCGAATCGCGTCCGGAAAAGGCGGCTGCAAAGGCCGCCTTTTCCATGCGAGATCGGTGAAAGCGGCGGCCAGGGTTCTGGCCCTTGGCGGCCAAGTCTGATATTCGAGCCGCCGAAGACCGGACCGGCGCGGCGGGATCTTTTCACCCCTCGCCGGTCGCTTCGAAGTGCCGGTTTAGCTCAGCGGTAGAGCAGCGGTTTTGTAAACCGAAGGTCGGGAGTTCAATCCTCTCAACCGGCACCACGAAATCGGGAAGTTAGCCGGCATTCCAAATCGAGCGTCCCGTGCGGCAATTGCCAGAACGGCTCGATGGCGGCGATGGCTTCTCTCTAAACTCAGGCGCGTACCCCGCCTGGCGCTCCGTGAGACCAGTCCGATCGCTCCGCCCCTGCACCTCTAAAGAGCTGGCGGTGGAAGTTGCCCTTTACTTGCCCTTCTTGACCGTTGCCGAAGCTTTAACCGCAGGCTTGGCGACCACCGAGGCAAACCCTACCTTGCTACCGTCGTATTGAAAGAGCTGGCGAACTCAAACCGTACCGTGGCTCTCGAATCAGTCAACGGCGAAGCCGCCGGAGTAACAAAAGCGCTCAAAACGAAAAACCTCCGGGAGGGCATTCCCGGAGGTTTCGGAGGTTTAACGTAAGTAGCTTGCGTCTCCTTTGAGAGCATGAGGCAACCAAGGAATGAGCTGGCCACCTTGCAAACATGATAGATGATGAAATTAGTTTAGTAAATCATATTTTTTAGTTTTTAGATATTTTCAAAATTTTGTGTTTGCGACGTCCCTGCTTTTCGCGCCTTCGCACGATCGAACTGCGCACAACCGAACAACGGCGCAAGCTGCTCTTCATAGAAAAATCCCCGGCAGTTGCCTGCCGGGGATTCTCGGTGTTTCAAGTCTTTCGGGATCAGAAGTTGCGCTGAGCGCGCACGTTCAGGAACACAGTGCTCTGGTCCTTGAACTCGTAAACGGTGGTCGGCTTGGGAGCCGTAGCCGCCAGCGTGGCAACGCCCGACATCTTCTGGTCGAGGAAGAACGCGCCGACTTCAGCCGAGAACGTCAGGTTCTTGACGGGAGTCCAGCGGGTGGTCAGACCAACCTGGGCAACGCTGTAGTCCGGGTTACAGGTAAAGCCTGCGCCCTTGCCGACGGAGTAGTTGGCACACCACGCGCCCTTGGCCGAGGTCACGTCGAGCACGCTACCACCGTAGCGAACCTGCGAGTAGCTGCCCCAGAGGCTGGACGACCAGTAGGGATCCCAGTTGTGGTTGTAAGCACCACGAATGCCCCAGGCATCCACCAGCTTCAGTTCGCCGCCCGGCACGTAGACCGCGTCAGCCGTCTGGCCGAAACCGATGCTCTGGTAAGAGCCGTTTCCGCTGCTGCCGAACATCACGAAGTTCGGAGAAGCAGAGCTCGTGGAGATCACGGCCTTGGTGTCACCCTTGGCGTACGTAGCGTCGATCTTGATGTCGTCGCCCGCACCGGTCGGGAGGTTCTTGATCTGCAGCGCGGCCATCACGGCGCCGCCCCACTTGTCTTCGGGGTGACCGGAGATTTCCGACAGAGCGGTCGGAATGCCACCGGCGCCGAGGATGTTGTAGGAAGCGGTCACGTTGTGCAGCATACCCGAAATCTGGAACAGACCCCAGGCCTGGTCGACGCGGATGTTACCGACGATGTCAGGAATATGCGATCCGCCGTAGGCGTTCGCGCCGGCGCCAGTGGCGCCCGCAGCAACGCCCAGGTTGAGCACGGCAGTGCGGTTGAACACGGTCGGATCATCGAGGCCGATGGTGGCCGACACGCCGTTGCCGAACTGCGCGGTGTACTGGATGTTGTTCACGCCGGTGACGTAATCGGCGCCGCCCATCAAGAACGAGTTGTTGTTGCCCGGATAGCCGTTCCACGGCGTCGCAAAGGCCGAGGCCGACTTACCGAAGGTGAAACCAGCGAACTGGATGAACACCATTTCAACCGCGACATAGCCGCCGCCGGGACCCTGCAGGCGTTCGAGGTGCCCGCCGGGAAGGAATTCAGCGTGCTCGGGTTGCTGTTGCCGAAGTTGTTGAACTGGAAGTCGCCCTGACCGAAGGTGCGGACGACGCCGTATTCGGTGGCAGTGCGGGTATCGATCGTCAGCGCCATACGCGAACGGGAGGAGAAGTAGTCGCGGTAGCGATTGCCCTGCCCCTGATCGCCCGACCATGCCGGACCACCGTAGACGTTGCCGTTGAACGTGGTGTCGACGCGAACGTAGCCGCCCAGCTTGATGCAGGTATCGGTGCCCGGGATGTAGAAGAAACCCGCGCCGTACAGGGAGCAGATCCTCACGTATTCGACCGCTTTGGCCTTGACGGGAAGATCGGCAGCCTGCGCTCCGCTCATGGCGATGAGACCCGCCGCTGAGCCGAGAACAAGGCTCTTGATCACTTTCATTGTTAACCTCCAAGTTGCTCTGTGAAACAAGGACGGACCTCTGAATGGATCCCCCAGAGGATGCGGTCCGCCCTTGCACACCGCTCAGTCGTTTCGCGTCTTCGGACACACCCGCATGAACGCGAGGGACTTAAGCGAACCACCAAAACGGAACGATCGAGGACCCCCCTAGACCGTCTCCAGAACTATGCATGCACAAGTTACTTAATCAAAATACTTTATGAACTCAGCTATCTCTATCCGAACCCACTGTGTCGCGGCAGCAACACTGCCCTGACGTGTGGTATTCCGACGCAACACCCGGCTGGACACGTCAATTGAATGAATTTCTTATGAAATCAGCTAAGGTGTCTTGCCGGCAGCCGCGGAACTCGAACAGCCATGGGACAGGAACCCCGCAGGGGATCGAACTCGTCAAGCGGCGCCAAGCGCGCCGGGTCCGGGGAGTCGGGCGGGAGGAATCACGATATCGCCCGGCGATTCGCCTGGGAGATTGCCGCCATCAACGTCCACTTGCAGGAGATTCGCTACTTCTGGGCCAAAACCCTCGGCGTCAGCGGCCCGCAATGGATGATCCTGATGGCCCTGGCCGATCTCGACCAGGGCGAGGGCGTGCCGGTCAAGGTCGTGTCGAAGAAGCTCCACGTCGACCCGTCTTTTGTGACGACCCAATCCAAGATGCTCGAGAAGAAGGGCTTCATGCGCCGAAAGACCTCGGACGACGACGCCCGTGTCGTTCAGATGTCGTTGACGGACAAGACCTACAAGCACATCGCCGGCTTGGCTGCCCAGCAGGAAGAGCTCAACAACTTCATCTTTGCCGAGTTCAGCGAGCGCGACCTGAGCGAATTCACCGCAAAGCTCGCGGCGCTGAAGGCCCGCCTGGAAAAGGCCAGCCTGAAGATTTCGATGGGCATATGAGGGCTAGCGGCCTCAGGCCGGCACCCGATCGAGCCGATCGGCAACCCAGTCGAAGATGAACTCGTTGGCAAGCGTCGGATTGTCATGATGACCCTGCGCCGCCGCCGTTTCCGAGCTTTCGAAGATCTTCAGTGAAATATCGCGGTGATGGCCCCTCAGCCGTTCGAACAGACCGGCAACGACGTCGCCTTTCAGCCAGCCCTGTCCGCCGACTGTGACCAGGACCGGGCAATGGAACCTCAGGCCGGGCGGGCCTCCCTCAAACGCATTTCTCCCGTCGCTTGCCGAGCCATCCGGCGACAGGCGATTTATCAGGAAGGCGTTCTCGTGCATGTCCCAGAGCCCGCCGTCGCAGGCCACGGCGGCGAAGCGATTGTCGAGGGCGACGCCGCGCGCGACGAAAGACGATCCTGCGCCGTCGCCAACCAGCGCGATCCGGCGCGCATCGACATCGTCTCTCGTGGTCAGATAATCCATCACTTGGCTGACCGAGAACTCCAGATCGAGGCGACCGACAATCTCGTCGAATTCGGCATCGCCGCCGCAACCGAGAAGGTCGACGGCGAGCAGCGCCAATCCCCGCTCGTGGGCATAACGGGTCATCTTGAACAGATATTCTTCCTTGCGGTGTCCGGGATCGCCCATGCACACCACGACGGGCGTTCGGTCGGAAGCGTTCGGGGCCGGCAAGAAATAACCTTCCAACGAATGGTCCTGCAGCCAGGGGATCTGGACTACCTGGCCGGCCGGCGTCGAATGCTCGATGAAGCTGCGGGCACAGCTTCGCATCGCTTCGATTGCCTTCTGCTGTCTCGCATCGGCAGATTCCAGCGCGAAGGTTGATGCCTGATAATAGCTGATCGCGCGAAGCCAGTTGCTTCGTGCGGTGAGCCTGTGACCGCGCTCGAGTGCTGCATTGGCGCGCACGGCATTGCGGTCGGCGATCCTGAGCCACTCCCGGTGCCAGGACTCGGCGCGATCGTGCGGATCGATTCGGCTTGCGACCAGGAAACATTCGGAAACCATTGCGCCGCCTTCCTGAGCCGCACCCAGCAGCCTCAGGAATTCGGTCGAGAACTCTTCACTGTCCAGCCATTGAGCGTGGCCTTCTAAACTGAAATGGATTGTCATTTACCGGCAGTACTTAGGTGATTGCATCAACTGTCTACTATTGTTTTGCGCTTATTAGCCGACACAATCTCGTTAGCCGAGTGGTCTAAATGTGCGTGCATAGCAGGCATCCCGCGATGTGAGGCGGGCGATTCCGACAACCCGTTACCGCCGCGCTCTGATCGCGACCTCTTCCAGCGAGAAGGCGGGCGTGTGTATCGACGTCACACGGGCCGTTCTCGCTCGGCTGGAACCGTCCGCCGCTTTCCGCGTTTTTCCGCCATGAGAATTCCGGAAGAAAACTGCAATATGGTCCTGCTCGCGGCCGTCACGCTGGTCGGCGTGGCCGTCGCAGGCGGCGCGGCACTGATCGGCGAATCCGACACAGTGCCGGCGCGGCTCGCCGACCGGACGCTCCGGCTACACGGCGACGGCGCCTTCACCGGACCAGCGCATCATCAATGTCAGCGATCAGGTACCGGTGCGCGTGGTTGGCGCTCCCTTTATCCCCAACACGAATCCGCGCGAACGATAGGCGCGGCAACGCTGCCGCACACTTTGGAACTCGCCTCACCTGTATCGATCGTCTGACTTGATATGCATGATGGCGCTCCGAACTGTCACCGTTTTGTCACCTCACGCGCAAAAGCGCGGCAGTTATCCCCACTACCTCGCCATTCGCTTGCTTCCACAAAAGCGGTTTGATGGAGTGATTTGGGCCGAGGTGTTTCATGAAATGGATGAAGGAACGCGATCTCCTGATCGCACAGACGATGGCGTTCGTTCAGTCGGTAACCGGCAAGGCGCCGGAGGCCGAGAAGATGCCGGAGGCTGGTGAGACGGTCGCGGCATCGGCTGACCCGATCTCCGTCGCGCTGCTCTCCGTCGACAGATTCGAAGTCGAGAGATTCGAACCCGCCAGCCCGGCTGCGTTGGCGCTTCCCGATATCGCGCTCTCCTTGGTGCAGACGCCGCCTGCCGGCAGGGTGTCAACCGTCACGCCGGCACCGGTGCCAGAGGTCCAGGCCCGCACAGTACAAGCGCCCATAATACAGGCGCCCAGAATAGAGGCGTCGCCGGAAGCGCCACGGGAGATGCTGAGCCCGATTTCGTTTTCCCGCCCCGACCTGCGGGAGGACTTCCAGTCCGAGATCAGGGCGCGGGTGGCCAGTTTCCGCGCCCATCAGGAGCGGTTCAACCGCGAGCGCGAGGCCTATTGCGCGGCGACCATGGCAAAAGTCCATGCCGTCCTGAAGGAGAGCGAACTGCAGCCGCCACGGTCCGGACAAATAGCCCTTTTATATCAAGGGGATAACCGATAAAAAGCCCGTCCCCGCTCTACTTTGCATGGGGTTGTTTTCGATATTTTGTATTCGAGCCGCCCGCCAGGCGGGTTTATCTCGCTGCGATCTTCTCCAGCACCGGCAGCAGATGCGTCAGGAACGCCTGCGGGTCTTCGCTCATCGGAAAGTGGCCGAGCCCCTTCATGATCGTGGCCTCGCAGCCGGGAATGCTGTTCGCCACCGCCAGCGTCTCCTCCGGCGTGCAGGAATAGTCGTATTCGCCTGAGAGCAGAAACAGCGGGCAGCGCCGCGTATCGATCTGCGCGACGCGATCACGGATGTCGCCGTCCAGCTTGTAGAAATAGAGGTCGCCCTTGAAGACGCCGGGACCGCCCTGCATGTAATGCCACAGCGTTTCCCAGCGCTCGCTGTCCGGCGCATCGGGGCCGACCAGGCCCGAGACGATGGCGCCGCAGACCTCGCCGCCATGGACGTCGGAGCGGTGCAGGAAGTTGAGATCGTAATAGGGATCGACATGCGCGCCGGCCTGCAGGCCGATGATGGCGCGGAATCGTTCCGGGTGCTCCAGCGCCAGATGCAGCGCGATTCGCCCGCCGATCGAGCAGCCGATCAGGATCGGCCTGTCGAGCCCGAGCGCGGCCGAGATCTCCAGCACCATTTTCGTGTATTGCGCCGAGGTGAGCTGGTATTCCTCCTCATGCCAGCCGGCTGGCGGCGAGGATTTGCCGTGCCAGGGCATGTCGAAGGCGATCACGCGGTGGTTTCGGGTCACCCGCGCGTCGTTCATCAGGCCGCGATACTGCCGCCCGTCGCTGCCCGCGGTGTGCAGGCACAATAGCGGCGTCCCCTCGCCGGCTTCCTCGACATAGATCCGGTGCGGCCGGCCGAACAGATCGAGATGCATGTAGCGGCCGACGATCGGCTCGAATTTCGGCGCTCATGCGGCGGCTCCTTCGCGCAGCTTGCCAAGGGCTTCCTTGAAGTAGCGCAGGTGGGACATGAATATCTGCAGATTGCCTTCGGCCTTGAGCGCGCGCCGCTTGATCAGCGCCATCAGGTCGTTGGAGCCCGGCGGCGGCCGCCGGCTCCAGAACTTTTTCCACTCCTCCTCGGAGGCCCGCAGCGCAAAGGACGAGGACGGCATCACGAACGGCCCCGGCGTCACCGAGACGATGCGGCCCTCGAAGATCGAGACCAGCCAGGGCGTGTGGCCTACTTCCAGCAGGAAACTGGTGGTGAGATAGCGGCCACGCCGGACCAGACCCTGGTCGTCATTGACCCGCTGCTGCAGCGTTTCGATCATTTCCGCCCCCATCCGTTTTGACAGCCATGTTCCGTGGAATGCGGCGGCCGTCAATCGGGCGGCGTCAGAGCCAGGCGCATACCAGCGCCACGTTGGCCGCGCAGGCGACCAAAAGGCAGATCGTCAGCTTGAGCTGGACACGCGCGCTGGAGGTCTGGGGGCTCGTCGTCATGGCCGGAAACATCCGGCGATTCTGCGCGATTGAGTCTCGGGGATTCTTTTTTCCGGGATTTACGTCTCGTTAAAGACTTAGAGACTCCACGAAAACGGGCCGAAACGAGCCAATTTGCTCCCGAAATCAGCATTCGAATGCCGGCATGGCAGCCAAGCCTCCAACGGCAAGCCTGAAACCCGGCCCCCGCTTCGGCGTTGACCGTTTTTACCGGAGCCGACAATGCCCTACGCACTGTTCTCGAACGATGCCAAGCTGAGCAAGGCCTACCCGACCGCGGCCGACGTCTGGAAGATCGCCCGGAACAGCGGGCTGGTGGTGGATGTGGTCTCGCCGGGCGACAAAATAGCCCCGCACCCCGTGCTGGATCAGGACTACGAGATCAAGCCGTGCCAGCTCGAGCCGCACGAAGATCCCGCCCGCAACAAGGCGGACGCCGAGCGCGACGCGCAGACGGAATTGCAGTTGGCGTCATGAGGACGCCGCCGGTCAGGCGACCGGCGACAAGCATCCCCTTCGCCGGGGATGAACCCAAGGCGGCAAATAAGTCGGAGTATCGTCTCTAGGGCGTCGCCGAAACCAGCGATGCCTGTTCGGCAGCCATGGCCACGCAGGCCTTGCGCCGCTGCAGTCCCCGGATCGAGCCGGTTACCTTGCGCACCTTGCCGATCCCGCAGGAGGTATCCTGCACGAAGGCCACTTCATAGGGAGCAAGCATAAGAGGTTCGGATTTGAGGACCGTTTGAGCAAGGCACGGATAAGCCGCTGCAGAAAAGATCAGCCCTAACGCAAAAGCACGCATGTTTTTAATGTCCAACCCAGCCCGGCTGACATTCATAATAGCGCATCATGACGAAAAGTTGCGTGCACCGCGAAAATTATTTTTGACGCACTCAAAAATGCACGCAGGCTGCCAGCTGAGCCGGGCCTCCCCCACGAAAAAGGCCGGCATGACGCCGGCCTTTGAAGTCGCGATACGAGACGTCGTATCAATATCTGGAGGCCGCGCCGCCGCCCCAGCCGAACCGGTAGTTCACGCCGACCTTGGCGGTGTGCTCGTCGTTGCGGAAGCTGCGGCCGGCGATATCGACCGGGCCGCCGGTGAAGGTGGTGTTGCCGAAATTGTAGTACTGGTACTCGGCCTTGGCCGACCAGTTCGGGGCGAACATGTATTCGAGGCCGCCGCCGACGGTGTAGCCGTCCCGGTGGTTGCCATTGGTGGTGAAGGCCGCCGGCACGCCGGCCACCGACACGCCTACGCCGTTGCCGTCGCGCCAGGCGTAACCGCCCTTGGCGTAGAGCAAGCGCCGGACCCCAGGTGTAGCCGAGCCGGCCGGTGACCGAGCCGATCTGGTCGGTGTTGGACGGTCACGAGGGTGCCGCCCGGGAAACAGCACGCCATTATTGTTGTTGCTGGGCAGCCAGCTGTACTGGGCTTCGATGCCCATCACCCAGTTCGGCGCGAACTGATAGTCGAAACCGCCCTGGACGCCGCCCATGAAGCGGGCGTCGCTGCCTTGCAGGGAATTATTGCCCGCAAAGGCGCCGCCGGCATGGCCGCCGACATAGAATCCGGTCCAGTTGTAGACGACCTGGGGCGCGGTATAGGCCGGCGCCTTGGTATAGGGCCGGGCTTGCATGTCGGCCGCGAAAGCTGGCGCAACCATGGCGGCCAGCGCGGCAGCCCCGAGCACTAACTTCTTCATTTGACTATCCCCGTTACGAACGTTGCAGATACCAATCCAAACAACGTGACTTCATTTGGGTTGCTTTGCGGCGAGTGCCCGCGACCCGATGGCGCGCGACTGTGACGGCAGAGCAACAAACCGTTTTAGTTCCTCGCATGTAGGGCTTTTTCTCCAGTTAAGGAGCAGGTTTCCCGCTTTGTTGATGTCGGCCATGACTAAGACAAGGTTCAACCCTCGCCGAAAAGTGATCCGATTTCGTTCACGGTTTCGTCCCACGACCCCTCAAGCGCAATCAGCGCGTCAATTTCTCCAGCTCCGCGAAGGGCGCATATGCCAGCCCGGCGCAGGGCTCGGCCGCGTTTTCGAGGATGCGGTCGAGGCGGCCGTCGACGAACAGCATGGCGCGCTCCCGCGGCTCGCGATAGCCACCGTCCGCCTCGCGTGCGCTGAACCGGAGACAGGCGACATAGCGCTGCCGCCCGCCGATGACGCGCTCGACCGGCTCGGCCATGACGGCGTCGCGCACGCCGACCGGATTGTTGAGATAGGTCTTCAGGAACGCCAGCACTTCGGTGCGGTAGTTTTTGGGAAACGGCTGGCTGGCGACGCCGCGATCGTCGGTAAAGGTGATCGACTTGCCTTCGTCGCTGGCGGCACAGGCCGACAGCGCGACCGGCAGCAACATCACCGCTGCGAATTTGGCCGAACGTCTCACGCGAATTCTTCCCCTGCCCTCCGCCGTTTCTTAAACCGCCCGGCGCGAGAATGGAATTCGCAACTCGGTTATCCCGTCACTTTCGCTCTCGAAAAGTTGACGCGCGCCAGCCCACGGCCATCAGCAAAGCAAATGGCGCGTGGGCTGGTCGGTCATTCGCAAAGCGCGCGCGGGCAATGGGGGCGAAACGCGCGACCTCGCGAATCGGGTTCAGCCGCGTTTGGCTGACGGCGTCACGTGCTTGATCGCGATGTGCTTGGCGTGCGTCTTGTGCAGGCCGATGTGCTTGTGGTGGCGATGATGCCGGTAGTGCTTGTGATGGCGGCCCATCCCGGCGTTGGCGTTCAACAGTTTTGCCTTGCCGTGCTGCGCGTTCGCGACAGGCGCCTGTGTGATCTTGTTCACGTGCGTCTGCGTTGTCTTGCCCGGCATGCCGGCCAGTGCAGGCGCGGCGAGAACCGAAACGGCGACGAGCGCCGCGGAAATGGTCTTGAGCATGATTGTCTCCTCTGATGTCTGCCGCTTGGATCGGCGAGCATTTTCGTTCGAAAAGCCTGTTCTCGCCGATCATGCAGGTGACGCTAGCGGCTGCGCACTGAACCGCTTCTGAAGAGGACTTTGGGACTTCGTTCATCTGAATGACATCTTCGTCATGTCGGTTGACGACGCACCGCCGACGAAAATTGGCGGAATCGAGGAGTCGGCGCGGGAATGTTCTGATGCGCCGGGGGTTCAACTCAGCGGACTTCGGTGTAGGATTGCCGCACCGGCCATCAGGAGAGATGCATGAATAAACTTGGGATCAGGCTTTTGACTCTTGCCATGTTGTCGCTGACGCTCGCGGCAGCCCCCGTCGTCAGCGTCGTCTACGCAGCGCCCGACAACGATCCGCCGCCGCCCGACAAGAAGAAAAAGAAATCCAGCGAAGCCCGCCCGGGCATCGAGCAAACCGCATTCGCTGACGGCTATCGCGCCGCCTACGCCGCGATCTATGACCGCCACGACTACGCCTCGGCGATCGAGCAGTTGAAGGCGCTCGGCCGCGACGATACGGCCGCCGTCGCCAACCTGATCGGCTACTCCTATCGCAAGCTCGGCGACTACAAGGTCTCGCAGATCTGGTACGAGCGCGCGCTCAAGGCCGATCCGAACCACGTCAAGACCTGGCAGTATTACGGCCTGTGGCAGGTCGAACAGGGCAACCGCGATCAGGCGCAGTATCACCTGAACAAGATCGCCCAGCTAACCGGCACCGCCAGCGAAGAATATCGCTCGCTCGCCGCCGCGCTGGAAAAGCCGCCGGGCACGGGATTGGTTTACTGAGGCGCACTCTCCGCTCGCAACGACGGACAAAAATAACCGGCGCAGTTCAAAAGACTGCGCCGGTTTTCTTTTGACTCACTTCATCACCTTCTCGACCTCGGCGCGAAACGCCTGACGCGCGGCGTCGCGCGAGTAGAACATGTGGCCGCCGGGATAGACGACGAGTTTGACGCGGTCCGATCGCGCATAGGCCGGCAACTGGTCGAGGATCACCTTCGAGCCAAAATACGGCGTGGCGAGATCGAACAGCCCGTGGCCGACCAGCAGTTTCAGCTTCGGATCGAGCGCCAGGATCTGGCGCAGCTGTGAAACCGACTCGGCTGGCCCGCGGCCGAAATCCCAGGCCCTGTTCACGGACTCATTGAGCAGGTGGTACGAGCCATCGGGCCGCCAGTTCAGTTTGCGCGTGGTGAGGTCGACGGCCGCGCTCGTCAGCGGCGCCGTCAGGGAATCGCCGGAGGGATCGCCGAAATGGGGGTAGCTCGAATTCCGGATACGGATCGAAGCCGGAGACCGAGGCGTCGTAGCGTCCGGTCACGCTGGCCGTTGCGGCGGTCGAACTCCCGGCGGAATTCGCCGACATCGAAACGCCCGGCCAGCCTGCGGCTCACCGCCTGATCGATGCCGGTCAACGCGGCCACCTTGTCGGAAAGCCGCGTCGTGGCCTCGCTGGTCGGCCTGCCCCTTGATGAGATCGGTAAGGAACTCGCCTTGCGCGTAACGCTCGACATCGGCGAGATCGGCGCGCGTCACCGTTCCCTTGGCTTCGCGCGCCACCGCCGCCATGCTCGGCAGCGTCGTACATGTATTGCAGAAGGCTCGAGCCGGAGAAGTCGCGGAAATCGAACAGCGGCGAGACCATGATCAGCCCGCGCACGCCGACGCCCTGCTGGGTCTGCAGATTGCGCACGATCTTCGGTCCGCGGATGCCGCCATAGCTTTCGCCGGCGACGAATTTCGGCGACAGCAGGCGATCGTTTTTTTCCAGCCAGCGGCGGATCACCAGCGCAATCGCGCTGACGTCGCCGTCGACCGAATAGAACCGCTTGCGCACGTCCTCGCCGCTCGCCACGAAACGGCTGTAGCCGGTGCCGACGGGATCGATGAAGACGAGATCGGTGAAGTCGAGCCAGGTCTCGGCATTGGGCAGCAGATCCGGCGTCGCGGACGATACCGCGCCCGTCGCCCGATATCGACACGCGCCAGGGACCGGCGTCGCCGAATTGCAGCCAGGCCGAGGACGCGCCCGGGCCGCCGTTGAACAGGAACGTCACCGGCCGGCTGGCGCGATCGATGCTCGTCGAGCTGATAGGACGTATAGGCGATGTCGGCCTGCGGCTCGCCCTTGTCGTCGAACAGGCGGATCGAGCCGGCGGTGGCGGTGAAGTCGAGCGTGCGGCCGGGCAGCGCCAGCGTGTGCCGGGTGGTGGAATCCGGCGGCAGGCGGTGTTGTTCGGCCGCGGCTGGCGGCGCAGCGCCGCCTCCCCGCCCGCCGCCCTTTTGGCCCGACGGCGACGGTGACGGCGTGGCCGCTGGCTGCGAGGCCGGCGGGCTGGCCTCCTCGGCGCGCGCACCGCTCACCCAGCAAGCAATCAAAAGAGCGGTGGCGATGCGCAAGGCGCGCGTCGCCGTGAAACCAAAAGCCATGACGTTTGCTCCCTGTGCCCGCGGCGCCCCGCGGCCCGCTGCGCCGCGCGGATCGTGCCGCAACAGTGCGACAATGCGGCCATGGTCACACAACAAGCAGAAACTTTCCCGAAAATCACAATCCCGACAGCATGGCGTGAGAAAGCGGTTCGCGCGGCCGGCGGTTGTCCTTGCCCGCCGTCAGGTGCTATCGGTCGGTTCCGCCAAAGCACCGGCCGGGTATTTCTGGTCAATCCTTGAAACCATTCGGGCGCCAGCGCGACTAATGAACTTGCGCTTTTCGATGGGGTCTCAACATGAAACGTTCGATTGCTGTTTGCCTCGGCCTGCTGGCGCTGGCCTCTCCGGCGGCCGCCGATTCGCCGGTCGCGGTGGTCGAGGACGTTCAGGGCAAGGTCACCGGCGCCGAGTTCATGGACTATGTGACGCCCAAGGCGGTGATCAAGATCGGCGACGGCGGCTCGGTCATTCTCAGCTACCTGAAGTCATGCCGGCGCGAGACGATCAGCGGCGCCGGCACCGTCATCGTCGGCACCGATGAGAGCGCCGTCCACCTCGCCGACGTCAAGGCCGAGAAGACCAATTGCGATCCCAGCCAGGCCAACGTGACCACGCGCGAGACCAGCGGCGTCGCCGCCACCGTGCTGCGCAGCGTCGACGCCAGCAAGCAACCCTCAGCCGCAGCTCACGCTTTACGGCGCATCGCCGCTGGTGGAAGCCAAGGGACGCGGCAAGCTGACGATCCGCGCGCCTCGACGTACCGGGCGAGACGCCAGGAGATCACGCTCGGCGGCACCCAGCTCAAGGGACGCTTCGTCGATTTCGCCAGCGAGAACGTCGCCCTCACGCCCGGCGGCCTCTACAGCGCCACGTTCAAATCATCGAAGATCGTGTTCCAGGTGGATGCGCAGGCCAAGCCCGGCGCGACGCCGATCGTCGGCCGCCTGCTGCGGATGGAATAGGCGTGACGGACCATCCCGCTTGAGGATAAGGCGCAGCACGCGCAACCGAATGGTGGTTGCGGCCATCGCGCTGGTTTGCGCAGCGGCTTCGGTTTCGCCCGCGGCCAGGCCGATCCGCGGGCTGTCCCTCGACATCCTCACCGCGCTGCGCTGGGAGATGTTCGGACACAGGCAGGATCCCGCAACCTCGCCGGCGGTCGTCGTCGCCATGGACGAGGAAAGCTTGCGGACCGCGCCGTTCAAGGGCGCGCCGATGCTGACCTGGACCGGCGAGATCGGCCGCGTGCTGTCGGCAACGCTCGAGGGCGGCGCCAAGGTCGCCGGCTTCGACATGGTGATCCCGACCTCGATCGAGCAGTCGGAAATTCCATTCGGCGACGGCATGCTGGGCGAGAAGGTCCGCGGTTTCGACCGTGACTTTCTTCGCGCGCTGGCCGGCGCAGCGGTGAATGGCAAGGTGGTGCTGGGCGAAATCCTGCGGCGGCAACCAGCCGGTCAGGCCGTCGCAGGGACAGCGCGTCGCGGTGCGACAGCAGCAGAACATCCGTCCGCTCAACGTCCACATCGACAGCGACGATGTCGCTGCGGCGCCTGCCGCTCAGCTTCACCGTCAACGGAACGCGAGTGCCGACGATGGCCGTCGAACTGGCGGCGCGTGCGCTTGGCGCGACACCCGAATTCGATGAACGCGGCCGGCTGACGCTTGGCGGCTACCGCGTTCCCGGCCGGGTGCCGAATACGATGACACTGAATTTCGAGGGCGGCGCCGACGACATTCCGACCTTTTCCTTTGCCGATCTGCGCGCGTGCGCCGTCAAGAACGACAAGGATTACTTTCGGCGCTGGTTCGACGGCAAGGTCGTCATTTTCGGCACCGTTCTCGATATCGAGGACCGTCGGCATGACGTCCAAGCGCTTTGCGACCGGCATCGAGGGCACACGCGCACCGCGCTGTGCCGCCGAGAGCACGCCGGTCATGGCGGGGTTTCGGACCAGCGCCATTGCCGGCGTCTACATCCATGCCACTGCGGTCAACAATCTGATCTCGCGCAACGCGGTGGTCGAACCCGGCCCTCTGGTTCGCTTCCTGATCGCCGCGGTGTTTGCGGTGCTGGCCGCCGTCGCCGCGTGGCTGTTTCGGCCGCTCAGCGCCGCACTGGCCTGGCTGGCCGTGATCGCGGCCTCGATCGCCGGCGCCACGATCGCCTTCAACCACGCGCTGGCGCTGCCGATCGCCGAGCCGTTCCTGGCGAGCCTGTTCGCCGCTCGGCTCCACGATCGGCTTCCGCTTCGTGATCGCCGACAAGGACCGCCGCCTGCTTGCAGAAGAGCTTTGGGCTCTACCTCGCCCCGCACGTCATCAACCGCATGCTGTCGTCGAACAAATTGCCCGAGCTCGGCGGCGAAACCCGCAACGTGACGGTGTTCTTCTCCGACATCGAGGGGTTTTCGCTGATCGCGGAAAAGATGTCGCCCGACGGCCTGATGGAGCTGATGAACGAATATCTCTCGGCGATGACCGACGTCATCGAGCGTCACGGCGGCTATGTCGACAAATATATCGGCGACTCCATCGTCGCGGTGTTCGGCGCGCCGGCCGACGATCCCGATCATGCCGCCAACGCGGCGCGCGCCGCGCTGGATTGCTGCACGCAACTGACCGAACTCAACGCCTCGTCGCCCCTGTTCCAGGGATACAAGCTGGCGCAGCGGATCGGCATCAATTCCGGCGAGGCGCTGGTCGGCAATTTCGGATCGCGGCGGCGCTTCAACTACTCGGTCATGAGCGACGCGGTGAACCTCGCGTCGCGGCTGGAGGGCGCCAACAAGTTCTACGGCACCACCGTGATCGCGTCCGAGACCACCGTCGCCCTCACCGGCGATGCTTTTGCCTGGCGCGAACTCGACGCCATCAGGGTCAAGGGGCGGATCCAGGCGTTGAAGATCTACGAACTGCTGGCACGAGCTGCCGATCTCACCTCCGAGCGAAGCGCGCCGATCGCGAACTACGCCGAAGGACTTGCGCACTGGCGCGCCCGCGAATTCGACCGCGCCGCGGCGTGCTTTCGATCGCTCGGCCGACATCGATCGGCCGGCCGCGCTGTTTCGCGACCGCGCACGGCAATTGGCCGAGACGCCGCCGGGCGACGACTGGGATCCGATCCGAACGTTGCAAGAGAAATAGCCGAACCGGCCGGGCTCTCGTCCCGACCTGATCCCGCTCAATAGGCGATGCCGACCATCAGCACGAAATGCCGGCGGCACCATCCGCCGGCGCAATCGGGGGCCGGCTGGACGTAACGACGCTGATCGCGCGACGCGGCGAGCCGGACGCGCGGCGAAGTCCGATGCTTGATGTTGGGGGCCGCGGCCATTGCGTTCGCGGTGACGGTTTCGCCAACACTGGCCGCCGATGCCGGCGACGCGATCGACAACAGGCTCACAGTGGCGACTGCTGCAGCAAGCGGCAAAATCGAACGAAAAGTAGCGGGCCATAACGGACGCCTCCCGGTTCGCGTGAGGAATGCCGATTGCGGCACAATCTGCATCAACCCACAACAATGTGGCAACCGTCAGAAGCCTACGCCAATAATTGCCTGGGCTCTACCACCGCCACCGCCCCCGCCGCCGCTGACGATGCTCGGCCGGGCCACGGCCTGCTGGCGGGCGCGCGGTTCCGGAGCCGCCGCAGGCCGTGCCCGCCGCGGTTCCTCGCGCTCGGGCTGGCGGCTGGTCTGCTTGCGCCGCGACCGCGCGTCTTCCTCGTCCTCGTTCTTGCGCGAGGCGGTGGCCGGCGCCTTCGGCTTCTCATCGGCGACGCAGGTCTCGCCCTTCAGCGTTTCGCCGCTCTTGCATTCGATCGGGCAGACGCGGGTGGTATGCTTGGCAAGTTCCGCGACCAGTTCCGTCGTCACGCTGACATTGGCGGACGGCTGACCGCCGATCGACATGATAGCGACCGAGCGCCGCGCAGGTCGGCGCGTTCAGCGTGCCGTCGACCTTGCCGCTGAAGCAGCCGAGCCGGACAAGCTCGGTCTGCGCCGAGCGAACCAGTTCGGGTGAATTGGGCTGTTTCGCCGCCCGCTTGGCGACTTCCGCGGTGAACTTGTTCAGCGCGGCAACCACGGAGCCACCGAGCCGATCGCATTTGAGCGCCTTGGCGAACGCCTTCAGATCCTCGATGCCCGATCCTTCGCTGCCCTTGGCGGTGATCTGCTCGAGCTTGCCCTGCTCGTCCTTGCACGCGACCTCCTTGGCGGCGGCGAGTTCTGCCTTCTTGCGCGCCTCTTCGGCCTCCCTCGCCTGCTTTTCGCTCGCCGCCCTGGCCTCGGCGGCCTCCTGCTCAGCCTTGCGTTTTTCCTCGATCGCCTTGCGCTCGACAGCCGCAGCCTTGGCCTTTTGCTCGGCTTCCGCCGCCTTGGCCTGCCGCTCGCCGGCGGCGCGCTGCGCCGCGGCTTCCGCGGCGGCCCGATCCTTTTCGGCCTGTTCGGCTCTTTGTTTGGCTTCGGCGGCCTTGCGCTCGGCTTCCGCGGCCCTGGCCTTTTCCGCGGCTTCCGCCGCCTTGGCGCGTCGCTCGTCGTCTTCGCGTTTTCGAACTGCGGCCTGTTCGGCCTTGAGCGCCTCGGCCTGGCGCCGGGCTTCCTCCGCTGCCTTGCGCGCCGCCTCGCGCTCGGCCCGCGCCTGTGCCTCGCGCTCCTCGGCGGCCTTCTTCAAGACGTCGATCCGCTGCTGCGCGTTGACCGTCAGCGGCGAATCCGGAAAGCGCCTGATGAATTGTTGCAGCGCGGCCGGATCGGCCGCGTCTTTCACGCGATCCCACTCCAGCGATTCCTTTGTCGGCATCTCGCGGCTCGGTGTCGGCGGCTGCGGAAGTGCGGCGAGATTGACGTTGCCCTGGTGGCTCAGGGCCTCGATCTGGGCGCGCGCGAGATCGGCATAGAAGCCGGTGGGGTGCGTACCCAAAAACACTTCCCAGGCCCGCTTCGTGCCGATCTGCTGAACCAGTTCATAATCCGCCTTGATGTCACTGGCCGGCGCCTCTCGCGCCACCGTCGGTGCCGGCACCAGCGCGATATTGCCGCCGCCAAGCGCCCCATAGACGAACGGCTCCTGCCGGCTGTCGGTCGCCTTCAGAACCTCGTCCCGGACCCTGCCGAAAGCGAGGCGAACATCGAGACCGGGAACGGTGAGATTTTTCAGAACCGCCGTCGTGAACGGGCTGTGCAGGCCATCGCCGTCATCGGCCGTCGAGCCGGCCTTCGCGGCATAGGCGATCAGTGTGTCGGTGCTGGTCGGCTCGACCTTGCCGAGACCCGCCGATACCGCGCGGGTGGCGGTCTTGCGCTCCCGGCGCATCGACTTGACGAAGGGATTGTCGCGGCAGGCATCGAGGACGATCAGCCGCAGGCGCTTGGCGCCGTCAGCCGAAGAAACCAGCCGCTCCAGCGGTATCGCCTCGTCCTCGGCGTCGCGGTCGCTGGCGAGGCGCGCATCGACCGGAATGAGGTAATTGACCCCGCTGATTTCGAGACCATGGCCGGCGTAATAGACGACGGCAATATCGGCCTGATCGGCGATCGTCTCGAACTTGCGGATCGCGCGCTTGAATTCGAGGTTGCCGACATTGATCAGGGTATCGACCGTGTCGAAGCCGGCGTCGCGAAACATCTTGGCGACCGAGTTCGCGTCCCGCGATGGATTGGGCAGTTGCGGAACGGTCTGGTAGCTCGAATTGCCGACGACCAGCGCCACGCGCTTCTCGGCCCAGGCCGCATCGGTGGCAAGCATCATCGCAAGGAAAAATCCCCCGATTGCAGCCAGCAATGAGACAAGGTGCTTTGGCATTCACATTCCGGCGCGAACTAATGGTCCGCGCCACACATCCAATTCGGGCGTTCACCGGGCGGAACGGCGGCATTCCCGAAATCTGCCGACGTCCAAAGCAATATCGTTTCGGCCACACGCAATCAATCCGGACGCGGAGCGCGATGCTGGCGCGGCATCTCACATAAATCAGGTTCGCAAGTTGGCACGAACGGCCGCCTCGCAAGGTGACCTAGCTCACAGGCCGGTTGGAAAGTCCGGGGCCAGCTTTGCACCGATAACACTACCGTCACGCACCTCACTGAGGTATTATGACACCTCAAAATGTTGCCTGAATGGTACAGGCCCCGGGATTCGGCTTCCTAACGAAGCCTTAAGGCCGCGCGCCGCTTTCGAGTCCCGCGCCGTTCATCTAGTTTTTTGTGAGACATTTTTTTGTTTTTCGATTCTTTGGTTTGGGGACAGGGTATGGCTGTCAATCTCACGTCAGTGCGCCGCTCGGGCTATCTCGCTTTGGCCGGTCTTGCCGGCTCGGTTCTGGCTTCATCCGGCGCGTTCGCCCAGGCTCCGCCTCCGCTCACCACGACGTTCCAGAACTGCACCACCACGCAGGTTGCGACTCCCATCACCATTAACAATATCGGCACGCTGGCGATTCCGGCCAGCGCCGCGAGTTCGGCGATTTCCGCGGCAATCGGCAACGTCAGCACGGCCTTCCTTACCCAGCAGGGCAGCGCCTTCGTGTCGGCGCCGGCCGATCCCGCGCCCGATCAGCCCGGTGGCGGCGTTTGGGCGCGCGGCGTCGGCGGTCAGGCGAACATCTCGTCCACCTCGAATTCGGTCGGCGTTTCGACCCAGGGCGGCGCCACGATCAATACGGCGACGACCAATTGTAACAACCAGCAGCGCCAGACCTTCGCGGGCGCGCAGGTCGGCACCGACATCGCACGTCTGAACTACGCGGGCTGGAATCTCCATCTCGGAACGACGGCCGGCTATCTCAGCTCGCGGACCACCGACAACGCCGGCTTCGGCAACGATTTCGAAGTCCCCTTCTGGGGCACTTACTTCGTCGCCACCAAGGGACGCTTCTTTGCCGACCTGATGGTTCGCCAGGAGTTTTACAACATCAACCTGAACAATCCGACGTTTGCTTTCAGCAATCAGCCCGTCGGGGCGCATGGTTGGTCGATCTCGGCATCGACGGGTTATAATTTCGATCTGGGCCAGGGCTGGTTCATCGAGCCGTCGGCCGGTTTCATCTATTCCAGGACTTCGGTCGACAGCTTCACCGCGCCCGGCGTTGGCGGCGCCAACGGCACCGGCATCACCGGTATCGTTCAGACCAACGAGGTCACCAGCCAGATCGGTCGCGCGTCGGTGCGTGTCGGCAAGGCGATCGCGACGCCGACCGTGGTCTGGCAGCCGTTCGCTTCGGCAAGCGTGTTCCACGAGTTCGCCGGCGACGTCAGGTCGAACTACACTTCGCTGAACGCCGCTCTTGGCGGCGGCCTCGGCGCGCCTTTTACGTTCAACCAGGCAACGACGACGTCCCGCGTCGGCACCTACGGCCAGTATTCGCTCGGCCTCGCCGGGCAGATCGTCAACACCGGCTGGCTCGGCTTCGTGCGCGTCGACTATCGCAATGGCGAGCACATCGACGGCTGGACCGGCAACGCCGGCATTCGCTACCAGTTCACGCCCGAGACGCTTGCGGCCGTGATGCCGACCAAGGCTCCCAAGTCGCCGATCCCGGTCATCGGGGTAACGAACTGGACCGGCTTCTATGCCGGCGGCTTCTTCGGCGTCGCCGCGGGCCGCACCGATATCGCCTTCCCGGCCTCCCCGCACCGCCACCAACCGGCCGTGGGTATTCGGACCGATCGGCGGCCTGCAGGCCGGCTACAACTATCAGTTCGCCAACAACTGGGTTGTCGGCGTCGAAGGCGACATCGGCTGGGCCGACGTCCATGGCGGACGCAGCGCCGGCACGAACGTCATCGATCCCGGCATGCACGTCCGCGTTTTTCGTCCTGCAGGACAAGACTTCATGGATGGCCACAGCCACTGCCCGCTCGGCTATACCGCGGGCCGCACGCTCTATTACGTAAAGGGCGGTGCCGCATTCGAAGACGGTCGGGTCAGCGCGACCTGCTTCAATCCGCAAGGCGGCGTGCCTCAATGTGCCCAATGTCTGTACCAACCAGGCGGGCGTGGTGTTTGCCAACGGCGCCGGTTTCGGCACTTCCAGCACGCGCGTCGGCTGGACCATCGGCTACGGCACCGAGTTCGACCTCGGCAAGAACTGGTCGGCCAAGGCCGAATACGACTACATTTCGTTCGGCAGCCACACCGCGCTGGCCTCCGACGGCACCACGGTCATGCGGGACCGCGCCGACATCAGCCAGGTCAAGGTCGGCCTGAACTACCGCTTCGGGCCGACGGCGGTCGTCGCCAAGTACTGATCAAAGGACTGATCAATCCGGCGACGGTCCGTCCGGGCCGAGGCCAAATCGAGCGTTTAATCGGGCGACCGTCGCTGGCGGTCGCCCGATTTCGTTATGACGCGAAAAGTCGCGCGGGTTGATCTCGACAAGCCCTGCCAAGGTGTATAGACGGGCGCGGCGCAATCCGCCGCCCCCGTCCTGCCGCCCGTGAGTTCGTCGTCCGATGGCCAGCCCCAAGCGATACGACCGGATCGCCTTTGTCGCGAGCGCAAGCACCGAGGCGCAGGCCGCGCTGGCCCAGCTCGTGAAGGCCTACGGCAATCATGATGCCGACGACGCCGACGTCGTGGTGGCGCTCGGCGGCGACGGCTTGATGCTGCAGACGCTGCACGAGCACATGCGCTCGGACAAGCCGATCTACGGCATGCATCGCGGCACCGTCGGCTTCCTGATGAACGAATTCACCACCCACGATTTGCATACGCGGCTGGCGGCGGCGCGGGAATCCCTGATCAACCCGCTGCTGATGCGCGCGACCGACGTCCACGGCGCGGTGCATCTGCATCACGCCATCAACGAGGTCGCGCTGTTCCGCCAGACCAACCAGGCCGCGCATCTGCGCATCCTGATCGACGAGCACGAGCGGATGCCGGAATTGATCGCCGACGGCATTCTGGTGGCGACGCCGGCCGGTTCGACCGCCTACAATCTGTCGGCACAGGGACCGATCCTGCCGATCAACGCCGCACTTCTGGCGCTGACGCCGATCAGCGCCTTCCGCCCACGCCGCTGGCGTGGCGCCCTGCTCCCCAACTCCGCCTTCGTCGTGATCGAGGTGCTCGAGAGCGAGAAACGTCCGGTCGCGGCCGCCGCCGACCATGACGACGTGCGCGACGTCCAGCGCGTCGAGGTGCTGTCCGACAAGACGATCTCGATGCGGATGCTGTTCGATCCCGGCCACAGCCTCGAGGAACGCATTCTGCGCGAGCAGTTCGGGTCCTGACGCCCGACCGGTGACCGTCCGGTGCGTTTGAGCCGGGGTTGCTGCCTGAAAAAGTGATGCATCGGGTATTCGCACGTGCCCGACGACCCCGCTTCGCAACCATTCCTTAACGAGCGCCGCGATATGGTTAACACCAGTATACTGTTTTGCTGGGCCAGGCCGGACCATGTATCGCATCGACTTCAACAAGCTGCGATTTCTGATTTGCGACGACAATCCGCATATGCGCCGCATCCTGCGGACGCTGCTGCATTCGTTCGGCGCGCGCGAGGCCTATGAGGCCGAGGACGGCGCCACCGCGCTGGAAATGTACAGCCACTACGTGCCCGACATCGTCATCACCGACTGGTCGATGCCGATCTTCGACGGCCTCGAACTGGCGCAGATGATCCGGCAGCCGGAATCGAAGGGCAACCCTTACGCGCCGATCATCATGCTGACCGGCCATTCGGAGAAGCGCCGCGTCACGGTCGCGCGCGACGCCGGCGTCACCGAATTTTTGGCGAAGCCGATTTCGGCCAAGGGCCTCTATCAGCGCATTCTCAACGTCGTCGCCAACCCGCGCCCCTTCATCAAGACCAAGACCTATTTCGGTCCCGACCGCCGGCGCAACACCACCAACGCCTATATCGGGCCCGAGCGCCGCGTCGGCGGCGAGGTCGAGGTCATGCAGCAGCCGTCGCTGCTCGACAAGGCGCGTACGGCCGTCTAGCCGCCGGCCCGGAGAGCACATCATGAAGAAGCCGAAGTCCGGGACGATCGAGGTCAAGTCGTTCGGCGACCACCAATTGATCACGCAGCCCAATCCGCTGCGCCAGGTCTTGGTGCGCGTTCCCGAATCCGACCTCGACGATCCCGTCGCGCGCGCGGAAAAGGCGCTCGCCGGCCTGTCCGGCGAATTCAAGAACTGGATGACGGTCGAGGCCGACCGGCTTTCGGCGGCGCACGCGGCCGTGCTCCGCGACGGCTTCACGAACGAAAATCGCGACGAGCTGTTTCGCGCCGCCCATGACATCAAGGGCGACGCGGCGACGTTCGGTTTCCCCTCCGCGGGCGCCGCTGCCGAAAGCCTCTGCCGCATCGTCGAACACGCGCCCGACCTCGATCAGGTCCCACCCGAGCTGATCACCCACCACATCAACGCCATTCAGGCGATCGTGCGCGAACGCACCAAGCTCGACACCGCCACGACGGCGAGCAAGCTGAGCAAGCAGCTGCGCGGCGTCGCGGACGAATTCCTGGTCAAGGTCAATCGCGACCGGCCCGAACATCTCGAAGCGATCTTGGCGCCGAGCATCGTTCCGGCGGAGTAAGCACGCGATATCTCTCACGTCGTCGTCCCTGCGAACGCCGGGACCCATAACCACAGTCGCCAGTGGTTTCGATAAAGATCACTCGACCAGTACAATTTCGCATAACCGACGAAGCCTGCGGCGTATGGGTCCCTGCGTTCGCAGGGACGACACTGAATGTGTGGTTACCGGCTCTGCCTTACGCCGCGATCAGGTCGCGCATCGGCGGAACGTGCGCTTCGTCGGCGACCAGTTCCTCGCAGAACATGCGGGCTTCCTCGCGCGCGGACTCGGTGGCGAAGCGCCGCAGCAGGATCAATAGCGGCTCGGCGGATCTGCCGTCGGTTTCGCAATGGGTCAGCACGCGCTCGACCATGCGGCGGCGCAGTCGCTCCACCCCGCTGTTGGTATCGACATAGCCGGTTTCGCGGCAGGCCTCCAGCGCGACGCGGAACGCCGCGAAGGTCGATTCCGGAAGGCCGGCGCGGATCAACAGCGCCTGCAGGCTGGCGCTGCCACGGTCATGCACGAGCGCGGTGACGCGGGCCAGCGGCAGGTCGGCCAGTTCGGCAAGCGCGGCCTCGAACAGTTCGAGGTTGCCCGATAGCAGCGCGCGCAGGATCAGGCCGGCGTTGAGCTGCGCCGTGGCGCGCAAATGCCGAACCAGGCCCTGCATGTCCTCGCCGCGCGAGCGCGCCGCGATGCTGATGGTCGAGCGTTCGCGGGACTCGTCGGCCAGCCGCCCCGCCCTTTCGGGGCTGAGCCAGTTGCGGGCGGCAGCGAACTGCGCCAGCGTGCTCGACAGTTTCGCGACGAGTGCCGCGCGGGTGGCGGCCGGCAGGCCGTCCAGCACCAGCATCGCTTCCCTGATGGCAGCCAGATGGCCGTGCCGCTCGACGATGCGATCCCAGGAAAATGGAGCAAGCTCGGCGTAGGCATTTTCGATCAATTCGAGCGCCGCCGCCGCCGACCCGACTTCGGCAATCGCGGCGGAAACCGACGATGGCAGATTGATACGGCGGGCGATGGCGCATTGCATGTCGCTGGTGCCGGTCGCGACGATATCGACGAGGTCGGCGTCGATCAGGAGCGGCGAATGTTCGAGCACCGGCAGCGCGATCGATGGCTGGTCGGCCGCAAGGGCCCGCACGATGGTGGCCGGCGCGCCGTGGCTTCGCGCGAATACTTCCGACATCGACTGGCGGACCAGCGGCGATGGATCGTCGAGCAGCATCAGCAGCGCGCCTTCGGCGGCGATGCGATCGTCCTCGGTGAGATCTGAAATCAACCAGGCCCGCGCCAACGCCCGCGTCGCCTCTGCCCGCTCGCCTGCCGGCGCGGTACGAATCCAACTGATGAACTGCCGAACAATCATGGTCCTGGCTACGCAACCTGTGACGACACCGAGGTGCCACTATTAGAAAAAATAAACCATGACGCTTAACAAAGGGTTCACCATAAACGGCTGGTTTTATTGACGTTTTGTTAAGGGTGGGAGACCGCCGTCGAAACGGCGTAGGGTGGGCAGAGGCGCATAGCGCCGTGCCCACCATCTATCGACATCGAAATTTTAGATGGTGGGCACGCTACGCTCAGCCCACCCTACGAATTCTACGAACTCAGCCGCTGAACGTGCCGCTGCGGTCGCTGAAAAGATCGAGCCGGCCGGGGGCGCGGACTTCCGGCTTATGTTCGGACAAGACGGTGCTCGCTGAGGTCAGCGTCGAATTGCTGCCCCACAATTCCTGCACCGCCGGCGAGATCGGCTGCGTGCGTTCGCCGGCCTGGAACAGCGAGCGGAAGATCGGTTCGGGCGCGACCGAAGCCGTTTGCGAAGATGCCGCAACCGGCGTCACGCCGCGCTGATCGGGAAAGCTCGATAGATAGGCGGCGTTGTCAATCGCCGGCGCCACCGGCGCTGCGTTGCTCGCGACTGTGACGCGCCTCGGCAGATCGCCGCCGGCAGACGCCATCGCGGTTTGCGTGACCGGCGAATTGGCGGCGGCCGTGTAGCGCGTGTTCAGTACCGAATAGACCTGCGAGACGCTGCGCGCGTTCCCGGAGCGATCATAGAAGATCGACTGGTTGGCGGCGGCGGCGTTCGGAAACATACTCGCAGCGGATGCGTTCGGATTGTCCTCGGCGTTCTGGATCAGCTTGCCGGCGCCGCCGACGCCCATGAAATGCGCCATATAGAGTTCGGCGTCGGTCGGGCGGCGGCCGATCTTGCCGGTCAGTTTGAAACTGTTGGACTGGGTCAGCACCGCCGCCATCGACGAGGCGGCCTCCGGATCGTCGCGCAATTTCATGATCGCCGCGCGCGCATCCGGGTCGTTGACCGAATAGCTGCCGGAAGGATTTTTGGTGATGGCGTCGGCATATTGGCCGTAACCGAGATGGGCGCCCGCCTCCTTCACCGTGCCGAGCCAGGTCTGGTCGATGAACTGAAACAGCCCGCGCGCCGATGAGGTGCTGGCGGCGGCCTTCGGGTTGAAGTTGGATTCCATCTTGGCGGTGGCGAGCAGATATTCGAAGCTGGCGCCGGTGGTCGAGGCGGCCTGCTTGATCGAGCCCGCGATCCGCGCGCGCGCGGGATCGACACCTGCCGCAGCCGTGGCGCTTGTCGTGTCGATCGCCATGTCTCTGGTGCCCTGCCCCTCGCGAAATCCGCGTAGGCCTTCAAGGCGCCGGCAATCAGCGCCTGTACGCGGCCGAGACTGCCGCAATCATGGTTAATGAGAGGTTAAGGAGCGGTAGCACCGTCACCTTACGGCTGCGCTTCGTAATAGCGGGCGACCTGGTCGATCTCTTCCGCGGTCATCTGGCGGGCGATATTGCGCATCTGCTGGCTGATGTCGTTGCGGCGGGTGCCGGCCGCAAACGCCTGCAGTTGCGCCTTGATGTAGACCGCCGACTGGCCGCCGAGCCAGGGACTGCCGGCCTTGACGTCGATGTCGCCATGACAGGAGCCGCAGGGCGCGATGTTGCGCATCGGGGCGCCGGTCGTGACGATCGCAGGCGCGGTCAATTTGGGGTCGAGCTTGTGCGAGGGCACGCGCGGCAGATAGGCGTAATAGGCCGCGATATCCAGCATGTCCTGGTTGCTCAGATTGGCTGCGAACGGCGTCATGACGACGTTGACGCGCGCGCCGGCCTTGAAATCGATCAGTTGCTTGTAGGTGACGGCGGCGTACTGCCCGGCGAGATTCGGCGAGTTGGCGTCGCTGACGCCCTGCGGCCCGTGACAGATCGCGCAGCGCTGCGCCAGCGTCGCCCCGCGACCGATAGAGACTTGATCGACCCGCGTCAGCATCGCGGACGTCATCACCGCATTCGACGTCTTGAAATCCGGCTGGATGGCGCCGCTCTGGTTCGACACGCGTGGCACGCCGGCGGCGCTGCAGATCGCATCCCAGATGCCGCTGAGCTTGAGGTCCGGCTGTGCCAGCGGCAGCCAGATCAGGCCGGCGAAGGCGGCAAGGATCGCAATCGCCAGCCGTCACGCCCACGCTCGCGCTGAACCACGGATTGCGCAACGAGAACAGCGGCTGCTCGCTCATCGGCTGGCTCCGACATAGACCGCGGGCACGTTGGTTTCCTTCAGCACCATCAACTGCGCGATCGGATAGCCGTAATTGACGACGGTGAGCCCGATCATCAGCGCGAGCCACAGCCCAAAACTGTTCAGCGCGGCCGGGATCCGCGCCGGCATGTGCAACGGCACGGCAAACCGGTAGGCGCCCGCCTCGCTCGGCGGCGGAACGCTGGCCACGGATCAGCACGGTTAGGAACAGGATGCCCGAGATGAGCAGGATGAAGCCGCCGATCGCCGACATCGACACCGAGAACGCCTGCGGCGAGATCGCCGGATTGGCGTAGTCGTAAAACGCCATGCGGCGCGGCATGCCGAGAATCCCGACATAATGCCACGGGAACGTGGTGACGATCATGCCGATGAACCACAGCCAGAGCTGGGTTCGCATCAGGCCAAAGCTTTCCAGCGCGCGGCCGGTGAGATGCGGCCACAGATCATAGGCGATCGCAAAATACATGATGACGATGGCGCCGCCGAAGATCAGGTGAAAATGCCCGGTGATCCATTGCGTGTTGTGCACGCTGGCATCGAGCTGGTAGCTCATGTTGATCAGCCCGCCGGCGCCGCCGAAGCCGAGCATGACCAGCGACAGCGCGGTCGCCAGCATGATCGGGTTGCTCCAGGGCAGCGCCGTCACCCATCCGAACGCGCCGCGGCCGCCGCGCAGGCGGCTGGCGATCTCGGCGGATGCGCAGATCGTGAACACCGTCAGCAAGGTCGGCAGCGCGACGAGCCCGGTGAACACCGAATGCATGAACTTGAAGCCGGCGCCGACCTGCGGATCGGCGAACAGATGATGGATGCCGATCGGCATCGCCACCACCACGAACAGGATGAAGGAAATCCGCGCCATGGCGTCGCTGTAGAGCCGGCCGCCGATCGCGCGCGGGAAGATGGTGTAATAGGCGATGTAGGTCGGGAACAGCCAGAAATAGACGATCGCGTGCAGCGTCCAGGAGAAGAACACCCGCGCCAGCCCGGCGTCGATGGTCGAGCGCAGGCCGAGCGCCACGGGCAGGATCTGGAAGATGATTTCGAGCGCGGCGCCGACCGCGGTCCAGCCCCAGAGATAGGCGCCCGCGACATTGGCGAACATCGCCAGCGGCACCGGCTTGCCGGGATTCTCGCGCTTCCAGATCGCCATGTTGATCGACATCAGCGCGACCCAGATCCACGAGCCGACCACCACCATCACGACGCCGATGTAATAGAAGGGATTGCCGACCATCGGCGGATAGAACGTGTACAGCACCGAGGCGAAGCCCAGCGATACCGGGATCATCGCCACCACCGCGCCCACGGCGACCAGGAAGAAACCGGCCCACGCCCAGCGCCGGCCGACCAGCGGCTTTTCCAGCGCCGATTCCGTGATCGCATAGCCAAAGCCCATCGCGATCAGGGTCGGAAAGACATAGCCCATCGCCGAGCCGTGCGCGGTGACCGAGCGATAATAGAATTCCGGATTGAAGTGCCAGGCATTGAGCGGACTGCGGACGAACATCTGCCAGGCGCCGAGCGCCAGCGCCGCGCCGAACACGATGAAGGCGAGCCAGAAATGGCAGAGGATGAGACGCTTGTTAGTCAACACAGGTCAGCCTCCGCCGCGCCGCCGCCAATTTTGCAAAGGCCGCCTTGTCCACCACCTTCACCTTGCCCCACATGCCCTGATGCCCGATGCCGCAGAATTCCTGGCATGGCATCACATGCTCGCCCGGCGCCTTGAAGCGGATCGGCAGCTCGGCGACGTAGCCCGGCACCAGCATGGTGTTGATGTTGGTGCCCTCGATCAGAAGGCCATGCACCACATCCGCGCTGGTGGTGCGCAAGCGTGATCGGCGTTTCCGCGGGCACCACGATGCATTGCGGCGTGAATGAATATTGCTGCCCGATCGCGCGCACGGTGACCGAGCCGTCGGCCTCGAGCGTGCTGCCGAGGTTGCTTTCGACGAATTCGCCGGAAAGATGCAGCGTCTTGGGATCGGAAGTCTCGACCCGGCCTTGCGGCATGGTCGCCTGATGGATGCCGATGTAGGTCGCCATGCCGACCAGTAAGCCTACGATCACGATCGACAGGATCGCCCATCGCCGCTCGATGCGCGCGGCGACCGCTTCGCCGGCGCCGTGATCCGTCTCCGTCACCATGATCGGACGCTCACCACCACGCTCACGCACTCCTCGGCAGGAAGACCAGAAGATAGAACGCGAACCACAATCCGATCACGATCGCGGTGGCGATGCCGGCAACGGCGATGGCGCCGCCGGGACCGGAGCGGACGATGGCGTCGACGCGCTCCTCCTCGGAGCCCAGCGTGGACGATTGCGGCGGGGATGAATTGATCATGACGCCCCTCAGTTCAGCGTTGCCGCGCGAAGTTCATTGGCTTGTCGCGCCGAGACGGCAGCGCCGCGATTGCCCCAGGACGTGCGGATGTAAGTCACGACGGCCGCGACCTCGTCGTCGGACATCCGGTGCGCGAACGGCGGCATGCCGTAGGGCATCGGATTGCCCGCCGTGCCCGGCGGATAGCCGCCATTGAGCACCATCCGGATCGCGTTGACGGCGGACACCATCTGGATCGACTGGTTGCCGGCGAGCGGCGGATAATGCGGCGGCATGCCGAGCCCCTCCGCGCCGTGGCAGCTCGCGCATTCGCGGTCGTAGATCTGCTTTCCGAGCGAGAGCAGCAGGCTGCTTTCCGCCGAAGGCAGCGGCGCTGCCGGCTTGTCCGGCGACGTCCCCTGCGCGAGGCTCTTCAGATAGATCGCCATCGCGCGGGTGTCGTCGTCGTTGAGATATTGCAGGCTGTTGTAGACGACTTCGGCCATCGGCCCGTAGACCGCGCCGCGGGCGGAGACGCCCTTGCGCAGATAGTCGGAGATCTCCTCGATGGTCCAGTCGCCCAAACCCGCTTCCTTGTTCGAGGTGAGCGACGGCGCGTACCAGTTCTGCATCGGGATCAGACCGCCCTCGAAGGCCTGCGATTCCGAACTGCCGCCCAGCGCGTTGATCGCGGTGTGGCACATGCCGCAATGGCCGAGGCCCTCGACCAGATAGGCGCCGCGATTCCACTCCGCCGATTTGGTGGGATCGGGCTTGTACGCGCCCTCCTTGAAGAACAGCGTGCGCCATCCGAGGATCAGCGAGCGGTTGCTGAAGGGAAATTTCAGATCGTGCGGGCGATTGATCTGCTTCACCGGCGGGATCGAGCGCAAGTAAGCAAAGATCGCGTCGCTGTCCTCGCGCGTCACCTTGGTATAGGAGGCGAACGGCATCGCCGGATAGACCAGCCCGCCGTCGGGGAAACGGCCGTTGTGCATCATCTGGTAGAACTGGTCGGACGTCCACATGCCGATGCCGGTCTGCGGATCGGGCGTGATGTTGGAGGTGTAGATTGTGCCGAACGGCGTCTTCATCGGCAGGCCGCCGGCGAAGATCTTGCCCTCGCGCGCGGTATGGCAGGCGATGCAATCGCCGGCGCGGGCGAGATATTCGCCCTTGGCGATCACCGCCGCATCCTGCGCCATGGCCGGCGACGCGCCGGTTACGAAGCACGCCGCGAGGAAAGCCGACAGCAGCGCTCGCAAGGTTCTTTGCATCTCGCATCTCCCCTTCAGTTCGGCTGGCTGCCGCAGGCGAGCGGCATCGGCAGGCTGCCGCGCTTGGCAAAGGACGGGTCCGCCGGTGCGGGCCGCGACGACAGATAAGCCGCGACGGCCTTGACGTCGTCCTCGGTCAGAAGGCCCGCGACGATCTGCATGCAGTCCGGCGCCGTTGCGGTCCGGGTGCCATAACGCCAGCCGCCGAGCTGCGCGCTGATGTAACTGGCGCGCAGGCCGAGCAGCCCGGGGATCGCCGGCTCCATGCCGCCGAACGTCGCGCCGTGGCAACTGGCGCAAGCGGGAATGCCGCGCTGCGGGTCGCCATTGACGGCAATCAATTCGCCGCGCGCGAGGATTTCGTTGCTGACGGAAGGAATCGCGGGCGGCGGGAATGGCGGCCGCAGCGAGGCAAAATGTTCGGCCATCTGCTTGAGGTAGGGGTCGGGCAGAAAATCCAGCAGATAGTTCATCGGCGGATATTTGCGGCGCCCGTCCCTGAACGCGATCAGCTGATTATAGAGGTAGCCCGCGGGCTTTCCCGCCAGCCGCGGAAAATACACGTCGCTGGTCCCCTCACCCTCCGCACCGTGACACGAAGCGCAGGCGAGTACGCGCGCGGCCATGGTGTCGGGCGGTTGAGGAGTGGTCTGGGCCTGGAGAGCGTCGAGTGGAAACACCGTCGAAGCAAGAAGGAAGAGTATCGATAAAATTCGACGCGTCACCGTGATGCCCCATCTCAAACGCGGATGGAACTTTGCATATCGCATCCGCGGAAGCAACGCAGCTCCTGCGTCGGGAGCTGCGACATTGCTGCATGGGTTGGTTGAATCTACTTGCGGTAGACTTTGGTCGGATCGAATTGCCTGTCCGCATCGACGAATGACAATCGTGTGTCACCGTCCGTCGTCTCGACCTTGCGGTAGAAGCACGAATGCCGCCCGGTGTGACACGCCGCGCCCTGCTGCTCGACGCGAATCCACACGGCGTCCTGATCGCAGTCCATCCGCATCTCGACCACGCGCTGGGTCTGGCCCGACGTCTCGCCCTTGCGCCACAGCGCGTTGCGCGAGCGGCTGAAGTACCAGGCGTCGCCGCTTGCGATGGTCTTGCGCAGCGCTTCGTCGTTCATGTGGGCGACCATCAGCACGTCGCCGGTCGCGACATCGGTCGCGACGCAGGTCACGAGTCCGGACGCGTCGAATTTGGGCTGGAAGGCCAGCCCCTCTTCGCGCTCATTGGTCGTTGGAGATGTGGACACGAAGCCTCGCTGGGAAAACTTCGGCGAGGTTACCGGTTCATTCCTCGCACCAGGGACAGGAAACGCTGCTGCTCCGCCGGATTGTCGCGGAACATGCCGGTGAAGCGGCTGGTGAACGTCGTCGCGCCATGCTTGGCGACGCCGCGCACCGACATGCAGGTATGCTCCGCCTCGATCAGCACCGCAACGCCGCGGGGTTTCAACACCTCGTCGATCGCGGCCGCGATCTGCGCGGTCAGGTGCTCCTGGGTCTGCAGGCGGCGGGCGAAGATATCGGTGAGCCGCGCCAGCTTCGATAACCCCACCACCCGCTCGACCGGCGTATAGGCGATATGCGCCTTGCCGTAGAACGGCATCATGTGGTGCTCGCATTGCGAAGTGAATTCGATGTCGCGGATCAGGACGAAATCGTCATAGCCGGCGGTCTCGCCGAAGGTGCGGTCCAGCACCTCGGCCGGGCACTGGTGGTAGCCCTGATAGAGTTCGTCAAAGGCTTCGACCACGCGGCGCGGCGTGTCCAGCAAGCCTTCGCGGCCGGTGTTCTCGCCGATATAGCTGAGCAGGACGTGGACGGCCTGTTCGGCCTCCGCGCGCGAGGGGCGCGGCAGGTCGGCGCGGACGGCAGCGGCCAGGAATTCGGCCGGGTCGAGCTCGGCCGGACGGGTTTCCGGGGCCACATCGGGCGATTTCACTTCGGAAGCGGCCTTGCCGGGGCGGAGGGATTTGATCAATGCGTCCATGTCTTCTCCGTTCGACCGGTCCGAAGGCCGGAGTGTCACCGGGCAGACGGGGCGGATTGCCCGCCGGGCGCCTGAGTCCCATTCAAAATACGTAGACTACCGAACGGGTTTCGTTTCGGCCGGCCTTCGCAAACGGCCGGGCTGTTTTTCCGCCGTTCCTGCCCATATATAGGACGATGAAACCCAGCCGCCAAGGGCGCTTACGCCGCCGCCCGGGACACCTCGATCTCATGCTGAACGACATCTACAACAAGCGGATCATCGAACTGGCGGGCAATATCCCCCGCCTCGGCCGCCTCCCGGCCCCCGATGCCACCGCCACCGCCCACTCAAAACTGTGCGGCTCGACCGTCAAAATCGACCTCAAGATGGACGGACCGATCGTGACCGACTTCGCCCATGACGTGAAGGCGTGCGCGCTGGGCCAGGCCTCCTCCTCGATCATGGCCAGCCACGTGGTCGGGTCGACCGCCGCCGAGTTACGCGAATTGCGAGAAACCGTCCGCAAGATGCTGAAGGAAAACGGCAGTCCGCCGCAGGGCAAGTGGGCCGACATCGCCCTGCTCGAACCGGTGCGCGACTACAAGGCCCGCCACGCCTCGACCATGCTGACCTTCGACGCCGTGGTCGACGCCATCGGCCAGATCGAAGCGCGGGCCAAGCAGACGGCGTAGGGCGGGTTCTCTTTAACCCGCCATCTCGAACGGAGCGGCGGGTTAAAGAGAACCCGCCCTACACTTTACTTCTGCGGCTGGGCCGGCGCCGTCGCGGCGCCGCCGGTCGGAACCGCGGCTTCGGCGGTCTTGGTGGACCTGCCCGCTTGCGTCGGCGCGTCGCCTTCGACGGCGGAACTGACGAAACGGTCCTGCGGCTTGGCGGGTTTCGCTTCCGCCATCGGCACCGCGGCATTGTCGCTCGGGAACACGTCGGCGGCGACCTCGGTCGTGACCAGATTGGCCAGCCGCAGTTCGCTGCGCGACATCTCGTGCAGATCTTCCCACGGCGGCACGCTGAGCGCGAGCGACAGCAGATCGCCGGTACCGCCCATGTCGAAGGTGTATTTCGTCAGCCGCCCGATGTCGCGCTGCACGATCATCAGGTCCTGCGCGGAATAGCTGGCGGCCTTGGCGTCGTCGGCGCGGTCGCCCATCCAGATCTGGTGCACGCGGACATGCGCGACGGGCGGCACGTAACGCGTCTTGCCCGACAGCAGCAGGAATACGCACATCGATTCGCAATAGGCTTCCGGCACCACGCTGGCGCGCTCGCCCATCGAGGTTTGCGTGCGCACGGTGGCGCCGACGGTGGTCAGCGCGCCGAGGCTGCGAAATTTTCGACCGAGCGTGATGGAATCATTGACCGAGCCGCCGCTGGAATCGAGCACGATGGTCGTGCCGGCGAGCGGGCGATCTTTGGCGAATTCCTCGAACTCACGCGGGCTGTCCGATGTGACGATGCCGACCGCCGAGACCCAGCCGCGGCAATCGCCCTGGCACACATTCCATTTGAAACGCATCGGCTGCTTGCGTTCTTCGAGGGTGCCGCCGGCGTGCGCCGAGTTGCCGAGCGTCGTGACCGCGCCCGGCAATGCGAGACAAAAGGCAGTGGCGCCGAGGAGCGCCCAGCCGCGAAATTTCAGCGACCTCACAAACCTCAATTTGGTTCCTTCCCCCAAGCCCCGTTCACGAACAGCGGCAATGGCTTCAGTGTAGCCCAAGATGATTCTGTCATCGATCCGTATCAAAACGGTAATGGTGCTGACCTGTGTCGTCCATCACACCTTGGCGTGCTACGCCTCTTCGCAGTGCGATAATTGTGAAGTGTGGCGCAAATATCTGCACCGCATCAGTTCCTTGATATGGAACCCCCGCAAGATTACGTAGCTGGTTCAGCATGGCACCCACCGATCAGTTTCCTCACAAACTATGCACGGAGTGTGCCAGTGCGGCGCGTCGCCTGCCGCGCAATGCCGGACGTGCACTGATCTGGATCTACCGGCACACGCTCTCGCCCCTGGTCGGCTACAACTGCCGGCATCTTCCGACCTGCTCGGTGTATGGCGACGAAGCGATCGAACGTTTTGGGCTGTGGGGCGGCGGCTGGATGACGCTGGCGCGGATCCTGCGCTGCCAGCCCTGGGGCACTTCCGGCATCGACAATGTTCCGGCGGACAGGCCGCCTGGCGCGCGATGGTATCTGCCGTGGCGCTACGGACGCTGGCGCGGCGTCAACGGCTAATTCTAACGCCAGAACGGCCAGAAATCCGGTAGCGGCCGCGACCCGATATACGCAGGCTGGACGCGGTCTTGGGGGACGCGGCGGCGGTGGCGGCGTTGCGGATTCGGCCGACGCCGTCGCATCGGCGCCGTCGTCGGGCAATTTCACCGCCAGCAGCACGTTGGTTTCATGGGTGCGCCAGCGATAGCCGATGCCGAAATCGACCGGCTGCGCGCGGCGGAACAGTTCGGCGTAAGATGGCTGATGGAGCCCGGGGAATTTGTCGATCGGCCCAAGGTAGCGGCCGAACGGGAAGAAGCGCCATTTCTTCGCGTTGAAATAGCCGAGCGGAATGCCGGAATCGTCCTGGATGATGCTGGCGCTGTTGTTGAGCAGGAAGCTGCGCACGGTGCTGAAATTGCCGGAGTGCAGCAGATAGGACGCGCTCTTGATCAGGCTGTTGCCGGGACCGAGCGTCTCGCAGAATTTCAGAAAACCGCTCGCCTTGACGCCTGAATTCGAGAGGTCGGTCGAGAAATAATACAGCGTCTTGTCCTGGCCGTCGCCGCCTGCGAAGACGATGCGCACGCCGCGCACGGCTTTCGGCCCGGGATTTTCGCCGGCGATAGAGGCCGCGCCCTTTTCGTCCAGCGCGACCGGCCCGACGCTCTTGATCGTCATGCCCGAACGCGCCAGGAACACGTAGAGGACCGGCAGCGTGCCGCTGATCTGGCCCGCCTGCAGATCGGTCTTCATGTCCTTGGTGATGAAGAAGCTGAAGCTCAGGATCGATTCGAGCGAACGCTCGACGTTGTAGAGCGCGGACGCGATACCGCCGCGCGACAATTTCGTCAGGTCGGGCACCGAACCGACCGGCTCGAGCGCGCTCAGCACGTAGGTCGACGCCTTGGCATGGAACGCGTTGGCGTAAAGAAAATCGGGACCTGAGAACATATAGAACATGACGGGCTTGGGCGCTGCCAGATTGGCGTCCGCCCAGGCGCGGATCCGCGAGATCTGGCGCTGCTCGAGCTGGCCGAAAGCCGTGTCGAAAAACTTGGCGTGGCGTTGCCAGGCCGCCTCCTGCGTGAGCGGCATCAGCGGCGAATCCGCCGACGGCATCATGCCGGCGAGAAACTTTGCGGTGTCGTCCACCGTGGCGGTCTGGGCATGGACGCCGGCCATGGCCGCGAACATCGCCATGACCGCGAATGTCGCAATGCGCAGGGGACGCAACAGGTTCATTCGCGCCCCGCGGCGATGGCAGGGACCTGATCTGCCCGCTTGCGGAAAACGGCGTAGATCAACAGGCCCGAAAACATGATCAAGAGGCTGAGGAACGAGCGCAACGGCTCGTTCGTCAGGAGATGGTACATCATGAAGCCGGTCACGAGCAGAAAAATCACTGGCGTGACCGGGTATCCCCAGGCGCGGTACGGCCGCGGCAGGTCGGGACGCGTGATCCGCAGCTTGATGACGGCGAGCACGGTAAAGAACGAACAGAACAGCAGCGAGAACTGGATGAATTCGAGCACGGCCTCAAAACTGCGCGTGAACAGCAGCAGGCTCGCGACCGTGAGCTGAAACAGGATGGCGTAGGCCGGCGCGCCGCCGGTGGATCTTCGGGCGAACGCCCGCAGCACCGGCATGTCCTCGCCCATCGTCATCATGACGCGCGGCCCGATCCACATCATCGCGCTGATCGAGGAGATCAGCCCGAAGCAGATCATCGCCCCGACGATGCGGCCGCCGAACTCGCCGAAGATGTAGCTGCCGGAAATCCGGGCGACGTCGAGCTGCCCTGCGAGCTTGTCGATCGGCGCGGTATGCAGGAACACGGCGTTGAGCGCGACATAGAGCACCAGCACGATCAGCGTTCCGATCAGCATCGCCCGCGGCACGTTGCGTTCGGGCAGCCTCACCTCGCCGATGATATAGGTCGCCGCGTTCCAGCCCGAGAACGAATACATCACGAACACCAGGCTGATCGCGAACGGCGCGCTGACGATGTGGGTGAAGTCGGAGGCCGTCGGCGCAAACGACACCGGCTGCGCCGTGCCGATCAAAAAACCGCAGACCAGGAAGGCCACGATCAGCAATACTTTCAGGATGGTCGCGATCAACTGGAAAGTTCGAGGAGTGCCGGACGCCGGTGAGTTGCACCAGCGACACCAGCCAGACCACGCCGATCGCCAGCGCCAGCGGCGGCGCATTGGGAAACACCGACTTGCCGTACTCGCCGAACGCCATCGCGGCGAGCGCGACAGGTGCGGCGAAGCCGACGGTCGCCGACACCCAGCCTGCCACAAAACCGAAGGCCGGGTGATAGGCCCGGCCGAGGAAGTTGTATTCGCCGCTCGAGCGCGGAAACATCGCGCCGAGTTCGCCGTAGGAAAACACCCCGCACAACGCGACGATGCCGCCGATCGTCCATAGCAGCAGGATGGAAAAGCCGGAGGGGATGTCCTTGACCTGAAAGCCGAGGCTGGTGAAGACGCCGACGCCGACCATGTCGGCCACCACGATGGCCACCGCCACCAGAACAGAAACGGTGGCGCCGCTGCCGGAGCGCGCGTCCGGCCAGGCCGGGCTACCCGTTTCTGATGCCGCCATCTCGGACCGTACCTGCAACGCCACAGCCAGCAGCCGCATCGTGCAGGCTGACGCCCCTCAATTCAAGCAATGTTACCAACGGTTTGAATTGAAGCACGGAGACGGTTCAATAATACCGCAGGCGTCCCCGTGCCACTACCGGATTGCGAGAACATCGTGGCCGTCCCACAATCGCGACACGATTGCATGGTCTCCTCAGGCTTCCGGAATGGGGAGTTTTTCCGGACGTTTAACGTCGCCTAAACGCGTGCGGGCTTACGCCGGTTGACGGTGGATCTCAGGTTTATCTCAGGTTTCTTGGGGCATCGGGGTGGATGGTCGGAGCAATTCCGAAATTCCTGACAGATGATCGCGCCAGCCGGGCGGTGCCCCCGGCCATGCCGCGCCGCGCCTTGAAGCGATGGCATTGGGTCGCGATGGCCGCGCTGTGCGCACCGCTGACCTTCGTCCTGGTTCAGGGCGGCAAGGCGCCGAGCGCCGGCATGCTGGCGGCGAACACGGATGGCGCAAAATCCGGGAATGCCAAGTCCAGAACTTCGGCCGACCGGACGTCGATCGATATGTTCGAGGATCGTTTTCCGCAGCTGCAATTCGCCGACCGTTTCCCGACCGCCAACGAAAGCCTGCCGCAGGTCCAGCGCCAGGTCGCGCTGACGCCGCAGCCGCCGCGCACTGTGCGCACCGATCCCGTGAGAATGGCCTCGCTGACACCGACGCTGACGCTGCCCCGCACCGAGCGTGAGGAACTGACCACGCTGGTCGCCATGAAGTCCTCCGCCTTCCCCTATTCCGGAACCAATCCCCGTTCGGAAGAGCCCTTCCTCAACATCACCAAGGGCGATCGCAAGGGCCACCGCAGCTTGGGCGGCCGCGTCTACTGGCAGGACGAGACCTACAACGACAACCGCGTGCTGCTGCACGTACCGGAAACCTTCGACGCCAAAAAGCCCGGCGTGATCGTGGTGTTCTTCCACGGCAACGGCGCGACGCTGGAGCGCGACGTCCGCGACCGGCAGTTGGTGCCGCAGCAGATCTCGGATTCCGGCGTCAACGCCGTGCTGCTCGCGCCGCAGCTTGCGGTGAACGCCGCTAATTCATCGGCCGGAAAATTCTGGCAGCCGGGCGGCTTCAAGCGCTTCATCGATGAATCGGCAAGCCATCTCGCCCGCCTCTACGGCGATCCGAAATCGGCGCAAACCTTCGCCAACCTGCCGATCGTGATCGTCGGCTATAGCGGCGGCTTCCTGCCGACCGCCTGGAGCCTCGAGGTCGGCGGCGTCCCCAACCGTATCAGCGGCGTGTTCCTGCTCGACGCCGTCTATGGCGAACTCGACAAGTTCGCGTCCTGGATCGAGAAGAACCGGACCGGCTTCTTCATCTCCTCCTACACCCGCTACACCAAACGGCACGACGACGAGCTGATGCAGATGCTCCGCGACCGCGGCATCTCCGTCACCGAGACCATGGACGAGCCGCTGCGGCCCGGCAGCGTGGTGTTCGTCCAGACGCCCGACGGCGTCACGCATCGCGACTACGTCACGCAGGCCTGGACCGAACATCCGGTCAAGGACGTGCTGGTCAAGATGGCGGCGATGCCGGCGTTGACCACGGATCGCCGGCGCATCTGCAGCGCACCGGTAACACGGTCAGGCCTCTTGCCTGACCTGCAGCACGATCCGCCCCATCGCGCGCCTGTTCGCCACCAGCCCCATCGCCTCGCCGGCCTGCTGCAGCGGAAGCACCCGGTCGACCTGCGGGCGGAGCTTGCCCTCGCCCACCCACGCCATGATCTTCTCCGACGCGCGCGCGGCCTCGTCCGGGTAACGCTCCATCCAGGCGCCGACGAACACGCCGACGACCGAATAGTTCTTGAGCAAGGGCAGGTTCATCGCGAGCGACGGAATCTCGCCGCTGGTGAAGCCGATCGGAAGCAGCCGGCCGTTCCAGCCCATGAACCTCGCCAGCGTCGCGAACAGTGCGCCGCCGACATTGTCGACGCAGATGTCGAGGCCTCTTGCGCCTGCGAGCGACTTCACGCGTTCACGCACGTCCTCGCACGAATGGTCGACGACCTCGGCGGCGCCATGCGACGCGGACCAGCGCCGCCTTCGCAGCGCCGCCGACGACGGCGATGACCCGCGCGCCCATCAGATGCGCGATCTCTACACAGGCGAGGCCCACGCCGCCGGCCGCCCCCGTCACCAGCACGGTCTCGCCGGCCTGCAGCCGCGCCCGCTCGATCAGCGCATACCAGGCCGTGAGATAGGTGTGCATCACCGTCGACCCCACGGTGAAATCGACGTTGGCCGGCAGCATGGCGACGCTGGTCTCCTTGGCGACCATGCGCTCCGCAAAGGCGCCGAACCAGTTGCCGCAACTGACGCGGTCGCCGGGCTTGAAGCGCGTCACCCGTTCGCCGCAGGCCAGCACGATACCGGCGGCATCCGTTCCCGGCACATAGGGAAGCTCGGGGCGCATCTGATAGCCACCAGTGCTCATCAAATAATCCATGTAGCTGACGGACGCGGCATGGACGTCGACGAGAACCTCGTTGGCGGCCGGGCGCGGTTCGTCGACCTCGGTGAAACCAAGGGCTTCGATGCCTTTGAAGGCGTTGCAGAGAATGGCGCGCATCTCAGCCTCCGTGACGCGTTTCTGACGCGACGGGGTTGCCGCCGAACAGGCGCGGCAGCAGCATCGGAACGCGCCGGCGATACTGCTCGTAGCTCGCGCCGAATGCGGCAACGAGATCGCGCTCCTCCAGCCGGACGCCGACGAGGATGTAGGCGGTGCTCATCACGGCGAACAGCAGATGTCCCGCCGTCATATGCGGCGTCGCCCAGAACGCGAGCAGCATGCCCAGCATCAGCGGGTGACGCACCAGCCGGTACAGGAAAGGCGTCTTGAACGCCTGCATGCGATCGGCGGCGCCGCGCAGCGCGTCGATCACCTGGCGCACGCCGAACAGCTCGAAATGATCGATCTGGAATGTCGAAAGCAACGCGATCAGCCAGCCCAGCCAGAACATCGCCATGAGCATCGCCGCCGGCCAGCCCTCGACGCGCCACATCGTCGTGGGGATCGGGCGCCATTGCCAGAAGATCAGGATCAGCAGCAGGCTCGAGATCAGCACATAGGTGCTGCGTTCGCAGGAAGCCGGGACGATGCGCGTCCACCAGCGCTTGAAGGCCGGGCGCGCCATCACGCTGTGCTGGATCGCAAACAGGCCCAGCAAGATCGCGTTGATCAGAATTGCGTGAACCGGGGCGCTGTCCGGTCCGACGTCGATCGTCTTCGGGACCAGAAAATCGCCGAGAAAGGCCGGCGTGTAGGCAAATGAAAGCGAGAAGATGAGATAGCTCGTGAGGCCGTAAATGAGAGCGGCGGCGCGTCCTGCCATGGCGTTTCTCCAGAGGTGACGGTGCAATTGCGCCGGTGCTATCATCGCAGCGTCCCCCCAGCGTCCCCCGGGGCGCTACCGCGTCCCCGGACGCCACCACCGAAGATCGCATCGCCATGGCTTCGTTCAGCGTCCGGACGCTCGGATTCCCGGAGATCCGTTGTGATGACCGCCTGTGCCCGTTGGCGTTGCGCAAGGGCCTCGCGCTGCTGGTCTATCTGGCCGAAGCCAGGGGCCCGGTCGGGCGCGACGTGATTGCCACCATGCTGTGGCCGGAAAGCCCCGCGGATGTCGTAAGGGCGCGGCTGCGCCGGCTGCTGCATCGCCTGCAACTCGCGCTCGGCGATGTCCTCGCATCCGACCGATCCACGGTCCGGTTGTCGGCAACGATCGATCTGCAAATCGATTCACGCCTGTTCGAAGAGGCTTGCGACCGCGGCGAATTCGAGCGCGCCTGCGCGCTCTATCAAGCCGACTTTCTCGACGGCTTCTCGCCCGGCGACTGTCCGCAATTCGACGAGTGGGCGTTCTTCCGCAGGGAGGCCCTGCGCGGCCGCGCGATCCAGGCGCTCGAGCGGGTGGTGCAGGAGAAGCAGGCGGCGGGCGACTACGCCTCCGCCGCCACGCATGCCGGCCGCCTGGTGGCGCTCGATCCGCTCAGCGAAATCTATGCACGCCACCTCATTCGCAACCTGATGCTCGGCGGCGACCGGGCCGCGGCCGAACGCCAGCTCAAGGCGCTGACGCAGCGTTTGCGCGACGACCTCGACGTCGCGCCCGAAGCCGAGACGACCGCGCTGCTCGAAGCCGATGCCGAGGCGCCGCCGCCGACCCAATATGTCAGCGGCGGCAGCGTGCATCTCGCCTTCCAGACCTACGGCAAAGGGCCGACCGATATCCTGATGCTGCCCGGCTTCGTGTCCCATGTCGAACGCGTCTGGGAGGACGCAGCGCTGCCGGGCGTTCCTTTCCTCGCTGGCGGAGATGGGCCGTCTCATCCTGTTCGATCGCCGCGGCGTCGGCCTTTCCGACCGGGTCGGGTTCAGCCCCAGCGCAGAGGCGACCGCGCAGGACATCCGCACCGTGCTCGATGCCGCGGGCTCGCGCCGGGTCGTGCTGTTCGGCGCCTCCGAAGGCGGACCGGCCTGCATCCGGTTTGCGGCTGAGCATCCCGATCGCGTCGCGGGGCTGATCCTGTTCGACTCGCTCGCGAAAGGAAGTTTTGCACCTGATTATCCGCATGCGTTGCACGCCGATCAATATGACGCGTGGCTGCAGCAGCTCGTGTCGGCCTGGGGCGGGCCTGCGGGCATCGAGACGTTCGCACCGAGTCTCGCCGGCGATGCCAAAACGAGAGCCTGGTGGGCCGGCCTGCTTCGCGCGGCCTCGAGCCCGGGCGCCATCAAGGGTGTGCTGGAGGCGTTGCGCGATACCGATGTGCGGCCTCTTCTCGAACGGGTTGCCGTTCCGACGCTGGTGCTGCATCGCCGCGGCGACCGCGCCGTTCGCATCGGCGCCGGAAGGCATCTCGCCGAAAACATCCCGCAGGCGCGCTTCATCGAGCTCGACGGCGCCGATCACTGGGTCTTCGCTGGCGATCAACGAGCCGTGCTCGACAGCATCAGGCCATTCGTCGGCGATCTGGGGAAGTGATCCTCCGTTCGAAAATAACGACTTCCGACCCGGTCGGAGATAGAGCTACAAAGGTATGGTGACCAACGCTCCGGCAATCCTTATCCGCCCTGCCGCTCGCGATTTCAGCGATTGGGAGCGCGTGCGTCTGTTGATCCTCGATGCGTTCGCCTACATGGGGCCGCGCATCGATCCGCCCTCCTCGGCCCTGAGGCTGACGCCGAAATCGATCCAGGCGAGCACCGAAAGCGGCACGCTGTTGCTCGCCCATAGCGCAGGCGATCTGGTCGGCTGTCTATTTCTGCACCGGAAGAACGATGCACTCTACATCAGCAAGCTCGCCGTCAGCCCGGCCCTGCAACGCGCCGGCGTCGGCCGGAAGCTGGTGGAAGCCGCACGCGACGAAGCGCGCCTGCGCGGCATCGGCATGCTCGAATTGGAGACCCGCATCGAGCTGACGGAAAATCACGCAGCGTTCGCCCGGATGGGATTCATCAAGACAGCGGAGACCTCCCACGAAGGGTTTGACCGGCCGACCAGCATCGTCATGCGCGCGCCGGTCTAGGGGTGGCGGCCGGTGGCTACGCGCCCCGGCCCTTCCGCGGCTTCGTCAGGATCACCGCGATCACCGCCAGCGCGACAAGTGCCGTGGCGACATAACCCGAGGCATAGAAGAGTTCGCGCGCGTACAGAAAGCCGCCGATCGCCGAGCCGGTCGCCTGCCCGATGTAGAGCGCCGAGGTATTGAGCGACACCGAGGCGGATGCGAACGCGGGCGCGGCGCCGACCAGCCTGACCTGCTGCATCGAATTGGTCGAGGCAAACGCGACGCCCCAGATCGCGACCGAGACGGCCATCAGCGAATAGATGCCGGCGCTGAGCGCCCAGCCCGCCAGGCCAGCCAGCAACACCAGCATGAACAGCAGCGACGTCTTCCAGGCGCCCCAGGTATCGACGATGCGGCTGGCGGTGAATACGCCGATCACGCCGCATACGCCGTAGCACGCGAACACCAGGGCGATCGGGTCCGGCCCGGCGCCCGTCAGGCGCGCGAGCAGCGGCCCCATATAGGTGAACACCACGAACTGCCCGGACATCTGCAACGTCGTGATCAGCAGCAGCGCCAAAATCATCGGGTTGCGGCCGATGGCGGTCCAGGTCTTGAGGTCGACCGGCGCGCCCATCAACCCACGCGGCAAACGCCACGCCAGCAGCAGGAAACTCAGGCAGCCGATCAGGCCGATGGCGCCATGGACCGCCTGCCAGCCGTAGCGGCTGGCGATGAACGTGATCGCCGGCAGGCCCACGGCCGCCGCCAGCGACCAGCCGAGAAAGATGTAGGCAATGGTGCTGCCGCGCTTCTCTTCCGGCACGATCAGCGCACCGGTTCCTGCGGCCTGGGGCGTATAGAGCGCGCCGACCGCCAGCATGACCAGCCGAATGACCAGCAGGCTCGCGTAGTCAGGCGCGATCGCAGAGGCGAAATTGCCCAGCGCCAGTACCGCGAGCGTCGCCGTGAGCAGGGTGCGGCGCTCGATCCGGGACGTCAGCCACGCCGTCACCGGCGAGCCGATGCACAGCACGACCGCGCCGAAGGTGATCAGCAGCCCCGCGGTGCGGATAGAGACATCGAGACCCGGCGGAAAGTTCGCCCAGCATGCCCGCCGGCGCCAGCACCGAACATCCGGTGACGACATTGCCGAGCATCAGTGCGGTGGGAGCGAAGCGGTTCACGCCGCGCGTATATCACCTGCCGCTTTTAATGCAACTGCATGCAATTGCATGACCGGTGACCGATCGCGCGCCTTGCGCTCACTTCGCCGGCGCCGCGGGAGCAGCGGTGATGGCCGGCATGTGCGGGAGGCGCGTTGAGATTGGAAGTGGCCGCCGGAGGCGGTGTCGTGTTGGCCGGGCACGAAGACTGCAGCCGCGTCCATGATGCACCAAGGCCAAGCGTGTCGATGTTGAACGTCGCAACCCTGGTCTTGCCTTCCGCGTCGGCCGTGCCCTCGCCCATCTGCAGGCGCGAGGCCGCCAGCATCGCCCGCATGGCCTCGGAAGCGACGACGTCGCTCCACACCTCGAACTTGCCGACGCGCGCGGGGTATTTTCCGAACGCCACCGACTTGTCGGTCCCCGCCATCAGCATCATCGTCTTGAGGCCGCCGCCTTCCTGGCCGGCTTCCCGCACGAACATCAGCCGGGCGCGATCCTTGTTCTCGCAGAACAGCCGCCATTCCATCGTTCGGAACGAGGCGCCGTCGTCCTGTTTGGCCGCAGCAATCTTGCGGACATAGGGGCGCGCCGCGGTCTCGAATGTCCACGCCGTTTCGGGCAACGGACGCGTATCGATGCCGAAGCGATAGAGCTCGGCGCGCGTGAGAATGTGCAGGCTCTCGTACTTCACCGTCTTGATGAGATCGTCCAGTTCGCGCGCGATGCCCATCGAGACGACGAAGGCGGCGCGCTCGCGGTCGGCCTTCGCCATGCTGCGCTGCTTGAATTCGGCAATCTGCTGCGCCGAGAACGGCCCGCGCGCGTGCAGCGTCAGCTTGGAGTTATGCACGGCGACCACGGCGTCCGGCGCGACCTCGCGGATGGTGGCGCCGAGAAACAGATAGCCGCAGGCGGAATTGCACATCGCGTTGCGGGTCATGAGTTCGGCCTCGACCTCCCCGCCTCCCGTCTTGAGCTTGAGGCAGGCCGCGTCGACCTGGGTTCCTCCGGCGCAAGCCGTGGCGATGGTGCGTCCGATCCGCCCGATCGCTTTCCTGCTGCGCAGCAGGCGAGCAATGACATAGGACGGCCTGACCGAGCCGCCCGGCGAATGAAAATAGACCGGCCGCTTGAAGTCCTTGACGTCACGCAGGAAGCGGCTGACGCGCGCGGCCGCGCCCTCATCGACCTGCCCCTCGACCGCGATCCAGCGATCGCACCCCGGCCCGCACGCATCGGCCGGGCCCTTGGCATTGTAGATGATCAGCCTGGGCGGAAATCCGTGCTTCTCGGCCGGCGTCTCGGCACGCACCTCGCCGTGAACCAGCAGCAGGACTGCAAGGAGGAAAAGGCGAAGCATCATGACCGACGCAGTCAACGGGGTATGGAAGCAATGGCTCAGGTGAAGCTAGACAAAGCCTGCCGATACTTCAACCTTTGGTCGGCCCGCATCTTTGGCATGACGGCCTGAGCGATCGAATCGAACTCCTCGATTGTGAGCGGGATTTGACCTGAATTTCTCGATATTGCCCGATTGCAGGAGCCGAATCCCCTGCTATACCGCTGCTTTCCGCTTACCTGCGCTCGTTCGCAGGAGTGAGCTTCAGGAGAATGACATGACTGACCAGAACACGCCCGGATCCGAATTCCAGTTCGGCCTTGCCAATTTGAAGCCCGCCGAGCCCTTGGAAAAGATCACCCTCACCTTCCCCGACGGCGCGAAGCGCGAATATCCCAGGGACATCACCGGCCTCGACCTCGCCAAGGGCATCTCGCCGTCGCTGGCCAAGCGCACCGTGGCAATGGCGCTGGATGGCGTGGTCACCGACCTCAACGATCCGATCTCGGGCGATGCGAAGATCGAACTCATCAACCGCGACGACGCGCGCGCGCTGGAACTGATCCGGCATGACTGCGCGCATGTGCTGGCCGAAGCCGTGCAGTCGCTGTGGCCGGGCACGCAGGTGACGATCGGTCCCGTCATCGAAAACGGCTTCTATTACGACTTCTTCCGCAACGAGCCGTTCACGCCGGAAGATTTCGCCGCGATCGAGAAGAAGATGCGCGAGATCATCGCGCGCGACAAGCCCTTCACCAAGGAAGTGTGGGACCGCGAAAAGACCAAGCAGGTGTTCCGCGACAAGGGCGAAGCCTTCAAGGTCGAGCTGGTCGACGCCATTCCCGGCGACGAGCCGATCAAGATCTATTTCCAGGGCGACTGGTTCGACCTCTGCCGCGGTCCGCATATGTCGTCGACCGGCAAGATCGGCAACGCCTTCAAGCTGATGAAGGTGGCGGGCGCCTATTGGCGCGGCGACAGCAACAATCCGATGCTGACGCGCATCTACGGCACGGCGTTCGCCAAGCAGGAAGAGCTCGACGCCTACCTCAAGCAGATCGAGGAAGCCGAGAAGCGCGACCACCGCAAGCTCGGCCGCGAACTCGACCTGTTCCACTTCCAGGAGGAAGGCCCCGGCGTGGTGTTCTGGCACCCGAAGGGCTGGACGATCTTCCAGGCGCTGATCGCCTATATGCGCCGCCGCCTGACCGGCGATTACAGCGAGGTCAACGCGCCGCAGATCCTCGACAAGGTGCTGTGGGAAACGTCCGGCCACTGGGACTGGTACCGCGAGAACATGTTCGCGGCCCAATCCGCCGGCGACGAGGCCGAGGACAAGCGCTGGTTTGCGCTCAAGCCGATGAACTGTCCGGGCCACGTGCAGATCTTCAAGCATGGCTTGAAGAGCTACCGCGACCTGCCGTTGCGCCTCGCCGAATTCGGCGTGGTGCATCGCTACGAGCCGTCGGGCGCCATGCACGGCCTGATGCGCGTGCGCGGCTTTACCCAGGACGATGCCCACGTGTTCTGCACCGAGGCGCAGCTTGCCGACGAGTGTCTCAAGATCAACGAGCTGATCCTGTCGACCTATGCTGATTTCGGCTTCGACGGCGAACTCACCGTAAAACTCTCGACCCGGCCGGAGAAGCGCGTCGGCACCGACGAGATGTGGGATCACGCCGAGCGCGTGATGGCGACCGTGCTCGCGGAAATCCAGGCCAGCGGCAGCAACCGCATCAAGACCGCGATCAACCCCGGCGAAGGCGCGTTCTACGGGCCGAAGTTCGAATATGTGCTGCGCGACGCCATCGGCCGCGACTGGCAGTGCGGCACCACGCAGGTCGACTTCAACCTGCCGGAACGTTTTGGCGCGTTCTATATCGACGCCGACGGATCGAAGAAGGCGCCGGTCATGGTGCACCGCGCGATCTGCGGCTCGATGGAGCGCTTCATCGGCATCCTGATCGAGCACTTCGCCGGCAACTTCCCGCTCTGGCTGGCGCCGATCGCAGGTGCGTGGTCACGACCATCACCTCCGAAGGCGACGAATACGCCAAGGTGGTCGCCGCCGCCGCGCGGCGCGCCGGCCTGCGCGTCGAGATCGATCTGCGCAACGAGAAGATCAACTACAAGGTCCGCGAGCACTCGCTGGCGAAGATCCCGGCCCTGCTCGTCGTCGGCAAGAAGGAAGCCGAGAGCCATTCGGTCTCGATCCGCCGGCTCGGCAGCGAGGGCCAGAAGGTGATGCCGACCGACGAGGCGATCGCCGCCCTGGTCGAGGAAGCGACGCCGCCGGATGTGAAGCGGATGCGGGCTGAGGGCTGATCATAATCGGTCTAAACCGGCTTCCGCTGGACCGGCTGTGCCCCTATCTGTGGCACAGCCATTTCCGACGAAAGAGACTCTTAGTGCCCGACGCCATTGAACTCCTGAAGATCCGCCGCTCGGTAAAGCCCCGCGAGATGAGCGGCCCCGGTCCTTCGCCTGCCGAGACTCGACACCATCCTGACCATCGGCGCGCGGGTGCCGGACCATGGCAAGCTGACGCCGTGGCGCTTCATCGTGTTCGAGGGCGACGCTCGCGCCCGGGCCGGCGACGTCATTGCGCAGGTGTTTGCGAAGAAGAATCCGTCCGCGCCGGCCGCCGATATCGAGGTGGAGAAGCGCCGGCTGATGGATGCGCCGCTGGTGATCGCCGTGGTCAGCTTCACCAAGCCGCATCCCAAGGTGCCGGCCTGGGAGCAGGAACTGTCCGCCGGCGCCAGCGCGATGAACATCGTCACCGCGGCCACCGCGCTCGGCTATGGCGCCAACTGGCTGACCGGCTGGTTCGCCTTCGACCGCGACGTGCTCGACGGGTTCGGGTTGAAGGCGGATGAAAAGCTCGCCGGCTTCATCCATATCGGCACGCCGGCCAAGCCCGCCGAGGATCGCCCGCGCCCGGCGCTGTCCGAGATCGTGACGCGGTTCTAGACCTCGGGTTCAGACCGGGTTCGTCACATCAGCTGTTTGCGACTTTAGACAGCTCTCTTCATCGTCATTCAACGACGAAGCCCGGCACAGAACTCTCGTTCTGCGCCGGGCATTGTCGCGTCGTCACGACATGACGACCATCGCGCGCACGATCAACCCCACAGATGATTGTCGAAAAACTGGTGCGCCACGTTGCTCAGTTCGGCGAGCTGCGCGCTGTGCAAATCAGCGCCCGAGGGGGCGGCTGCATCGCTGTGGTCACCCCGGAATGAATTCAGCAGAGATGCGAGATCGGCGAAGCGGCCGCCAAGATCACCGCCGAAGCCATGGGGCGCGCCGCCATCACCCATGCCGGCATCTGCACCGGTGCCCGTGGCGCCATCGCCCGCAGCCGTCTGGGTTCCGCCACAGCCGCCGGCGCCGCCATTGCCCGCATCTGCGGTCGGCGTTGTCGGCGTGGCAGGCGTCGTTCCGGTATCATCGGGAGTGCCGGTGTCCGGCGGCGTGGTCCCCGTGCCCGCATCCGCCATGTCGGTGGTGTTGGCGCCATAAAGCGCCACAATGCCGTCGATGTCGGATTGCGCCAAACCGTCGAGCGAGAAATTGGCGGTCGAGTTCATCACCGCGGGATCGTCGTTGAAGTGACCCAGTCCAATCGCATGCCCGATCTCGTGGATCGCGACCAGGGAAAATTCCGAGCCGCTCAGATTGTCGGCACTATCGAACTCGATGTCCGCATTCTGAAGCTGGCCCCCTGAAAAACTGTAGCTTGTGACCCCCAGGACGTTGCTGGCGCCATCGATCGCACCCTCTGAGAAATCGATGTCAGAAGCGGCAGTGGACGAGACTTGCTGGAATTGAATGTTGGCGACCTCGGACCATTCAGCGAATGCAGCATTGATGGATTGCAGGTCTGTCTGGGAGATACTGTCATCAACGGCCCAGGTGACCGTCCCCCCCGCAGTGCCCAGTTCGGGCGAGCCCCATTTTGCGCCCTCGAGGCTGAAATCGTACGCCATGGTATTCTCCTTCGCTGTCGATGTAGATCAAGATCGCAGTGTCGGACACGTAAGCTGTCCGGTTGACGAGACTGAGATTCTCGCTGGCGAGAGTGAGGCGATACAACGCTCATTAAATGATAAGCAATACTGCGACGAGCCGACGCAGCTTTGCAACGTCGAGCATCAAGCAAAGATGGCCCATGCGGGAACCGCGACCAATGAGGCCGAAGCCGTGCTTCGGTGCGTTGCGACCTAATCAGCCGAACAGCAAGAGCTGCGCTGTTCTACACGCAGGTAAGCACGGCCTTGTCTGAACCCGCGACGAGTTACGCTGCCTGCGAGGCCCGCGCACCAAAACGAGCCATCCGCGATCTCCGACGCCGGCTTCGCCGCGCTGAACAGAAACCCTGCACCTCGTTGCAGCCTTCGGCGCGCAGCCAGTCGAGTTGATCGGTGGTTCGACGCCTTCGGCCGTCGTGGTGATGTTCAAGCTGCGGCCGAGGCCGGAGATGGCGCGCACGATCGCGACGCAATCGGAACGCTCGACGAGGTCTTTGACGAACGAGCGGTCGATCTTGATCTTGTCGAACGGAAAACTGCGGAGATAGCTTCGCATCAGAGACTATGACAGCCGAAGGCCGAACTCAGCGCGCAATAACCTCGACCTCGCCGTCGACGCCGTTGACGACGTTGAAGGGCCGCTCGAACACCTTGCCCTCGTTCTTGGCGATGGCGCGGTATTCGCCCTCGGACAGCACGACGCGCGGGAACGCGCCGATCGATTCCTTGATGACGTCGCCGCCCGGCGTGATCACCGACCACGCGGTGTTGGCGAGCGCCTCGCCGCCCCTGTCGCTGACGAGTTTCAGCGTGATGACCGCCGCGCGATGGCTGACGGTCACGTCGGTCAGCTTGCCGGCCTGGACGCGGATGTCGGAGCGCACCACCGAGTTGGCGTCGCCATAGTTGGAAATGATGTAGTAGGTCCCCTCCGGCAGCAGCGCGACGTCGCCGGCGGCGACGTTGGGCACCAGCGACTGCCGTTCGGCGCCGGCGTTGCCGCCCTCGAACTGGCTGCCCTTGTAGAGCGCGAACGAAATCTGGTTCGGCGGAATCTTGCTCGAGCCGACGCGGCCCTCGATGCGCAGCCCGCCGGCTGGAAGCACGAAGGCGAGACGGTCGGTCTCCGCCTTCAGGCTCACCGCCCGCACCGCGCTGACCAGGCCGAGCGCGACGTGGATGACGTAGTTGCCGGGCGGCAGCACGATGTTCGGGGTCGCGCCGCGCTCCTCGCGGATCAGCTTGAAGGTGCCGGTGTCATCGGGCTTGTCGGCGAACACCCGCCACACCAGCCCGCCATTGATGACCGGCAGATCCTTGCCGTAACGCGCCGTCAGTGACAGCACCCCCTGGGTGGGAACGGGAGCCGCCGGCGGCGCGGCCGGCGGGATCGTGGCGATCGTCGGCGGCACGATGGTCGGCTGGTTCAGGGGCGGCGGAACCGTCGGGGTCGCTCCCGTCCCCGATGGCGGCGCCAAATTCAGGGCTGGCGGGGTCTGCACATCCGGAACCGCGCCCGGCGGCACCGGCGGCGGGCGCTCCTGAAACATTTGGGCCGATGCCGAAACCGGAAGTACGAGGGCAAGCATCAAGGCGAACGCCTTCGCCGGGAAAGGCCATCCGCCCCGCCCGAATCCAACGATACCGTTACCGCCCGAGATCATGGCCATGCTTTTCACCGAAAACGCGGCAAATTCAAGCCTCTAAAGCAGAACATCGGCCTTGCTACGGTAGCGGAACCCGCATCGGCACCCAATGTAGGAAGAGCGGTCGCGCTGCAGTCACATTCGCTACTTCGGCCGCATTCGCCAGCATAAACCATGCGGGCGGATCAAAATCGTTCGGTTCTGGCGTGGCCACGCCGCGGCGAATAGTGTCGGGCCCGCAGGAGAGTTTGCGTGTTGGATAGCTGGATGGGACGCGGCCAAAAGGGTTCTGATTCTCAAGACAAGGTAGGGCTCGGCAGCATCCGCCGGCCGGTGATCGGACTGGCGCTGGGCGGCGGCGCCGCCCGCGGCTTTGCCCATATCGGCATCATCCGCACGCTGCTGGCCCATGGCATCACGCCCAATGTCGTGGTGGGAACCTCGATCGGCGCCGTGGTCGGCGGCGCCTATGCCTCCGGACATCTCGATGCGGTGGAAGAATGGGCACGCAGCCTGCAGCCGCGAAGCGTCTTCTCCTATCTCGACATCCGCCTGAATGGCTCCGGCCTGATCGGCGGCGCCAAGCTTGCGGCCGAAATCGAGGCTGCGATGGGCCAGGGCCTGATCGAAGACCTGCCGATGAAATTCGCCACCGTTGCGACCGAAGTCCGCACCGGCCACGAGATCTGGCTGACCCATGGCCCGATGGTGGATGCGATGCGCGCCTCCTATGCGCTGCCCGGCATATTCTCGCCGGTGCTGGTCGGCGACCGCTGGCTGGTCGACGGCGCCCTGGTCAATCCGGTGCCGGTGTCGGCGGCCCGCGCGCTCGGCGCGGAGATCGTCATCGCCGCCAATCTTTCCAGCGACGTCTTCACGCACTCCACGACGATCTATTCCCACGGCCCGACGCCAGGCGTTTCGGTATCGGTGATGCCGGAAGCGTCAGCCCGAAGCCGAGCCGCGCAAGCGCGGCATCGGAAAGTTCTTCTCCGCCGAGCGCACCATGAAGCGTGAGTTCTTCGGCGGCGGCGGACGGCCCGGCATTTCCTCGGTGATGGTCGATGCCTTCAACATCATGCAGGACCGCATCACCCGCGCGCGGCTGGCCGGCGATCCGCCGGACCTGCTGATCTCGCCCCGCGTCGGCAAGATCGGCTGGTTCGACTTTCACCGCGCCGAGGAGTTGATCGCTCACGGCGCCAAGGCTGCCGAACGGGCGATCGAATCGATCCAGGAGGCGATCCACATTCTGGCGCCGCCGGCGGCGGAGCAGGAAGTCGAAAAAGAATGACTCGTCAGGCCGTCTTGATGTAGTCGCGCAGCGCTTCCTGCTCGGTCTCGAATTCCTGAACGCGGCGCTTGACGATGTCGCCGATCGAGATCAGGCCCACCACCTTGCCCTCCTCGAGGACGGGCAAATGGCGGAATTTTCCGATCGTCATCATTTCCATGATACCGGCGACGGTGTCGGCCTGCCGGCAGCTCACGACCTTGCGCGTCATCACGGCGCTGACCGGCTCCTCGAGCACCCTGGCGCCGCTCTCCCCCAGCACCCGCACGATGTCGCGCTCCGACAGGATGCCTTCGAGCTTGCCCTGGTTCATCACCAGCACGGCGCCGATCTTGCGTTCGCCGAGGATTTTGATCGCCGCCGAGAGCTTGGCATCCGGCTCGACGCTCTGGATCTGGTGACCCTTGGTGTCGAGAATTGAACGTACCGTCATTGTCGCCTCCTGAATCCGTTCGCGCTCCCGAGAGCCCGACTTTGTTCGCGAGTCTTCAATCAACAGTTCCGCGCCGGTTTCGTTTCGGGGCGCGGTTGACAAGCGCGGCTGTCCTTGATGGCAGCGGCATTCGGCTTGCGTTGCAACCTGCGTGGATGATGAATGAATTCGTCCTGCACCGCAAGCGGCGATCAGACCCGGCCGGGCTCGTCCGGCGACGAAGTGTCCGTCGCATGCGGCATCGCACGCGGCACCGGATCGAACAGCGAAAACAGCATCAGGCCGGCGAGAAAACCGCCGATATGCGCCTGCCAGGCCACGCTGGCGCCGTCGGTGCCGATCGAAATCGAGCCGAGCCCGAAGATGATGTTGACGCCGAACCATACCGCGAGGAATCCGAGCACGCGCGTGTTGCGCAGCGCCCGCGCCAGCGACAGCGCCGGAACCTTTGCCGCGGCATCCGCATCGCCCCGGTTGAACGAAAGAAAGCTTCCCCGCACGAAGGCGAACCGAATGGCGGCCGCCATGGCGCCGGATACCGAGGCCGAGGCGCCGATCATCGGCGCAATGGCGTGCTCATGGCTGACGAGATGGGCCAGCGCGCCCGCCGCGGCCGTCACCGCCATGAATGCGAAGAACCTTGCGGGACCGAACCGGCGCGCCAGTGCGCTGCCGAACGGCAGCAGCCACAGCACGTTGAAACCGATATGGCTGAGATTTGCATGCAACAGGGAATAGGTGACGAAAGTCCAGACCTTGGCGCCGGCCCCGCCGGGAAAGGTGATGTTGAGCAGCGTCGAATCGTAGCGCTTGGGGATGAAACCGAACACGTCGATGGTCCAGTTCTCGAACTCCACCGGCAAGAGCACCCGCAGATGGATCACCGCGATGAGCAGGACATAGGCCGTCAGCGCCCCCGGAAGCGTCAGGATCGGCTCGTGCGGGGCCTCCGGCGGCTCGACCGGGGATGAATATGACTGCGATTCCAAAGGACGGGACCTTGTCGGCTTCGAGGCGTATCGATCCAGATAGGCGGCTTTACCCGCCCTGTGCAAGTGCACAATCGACGCGATTCTTATTCCGGACGCGACGCCGCAGGACGTGACACGACGCAGCGGCAAAACACGAAGTCGCTACCGAAAAGCTCAAAAGAAAAAGGGAGGATGCTGAGAACATCCTCCCTCGTCTCGCTGATCTTTTCGCGCCCCTGGGGCCGGGATCACATCCCCACCCCTCCCGCGCGATGACCAAACTGTTTGAGCCACCTGTGTACCAACTGCGCCGGGAGATCCCGATAAGCCGGCGCCGTCCGATGCGTTCCACACTACGCGCAGGCGCCCTCGCTCGACAACGACGTAGTTAATTTAACGTTAACAACGCAAAGCCGCCGTCCGCGCGGCCAAATCGCGTTCCCGGCATGGACGCTGCACAGCCCCTGCTGCACAACACGCTGGGGAAGCGAGTTGCGCAAAAGCGGGACAGAACTGTCTCGCGAAGCAACCCGGGGGCGAGGATCAGTTCATGAAACACCCATCGAGCCGCGAGTTCTTCGCCTATTGGGATGCGAAGCGCGGCGATGCGCGGGCGCCGGACCGCAGCGAGATCGAACCCGGCGCGGTGCGCGAACTGCTCGGCGACATCTTCGTGCTGTCCTACGACGCTGACGCCGGCTATCCGTTTCGCGTCGCCGGAACCCGCGTCTGCGCCCTGCTCGGCCGCGACGTCAAGGACACGAGCTTTTCCGCGCTGTTCACGCCTGACAGCCGCCGCGAGATCGAGAATATCGTCAGCTACGTCGCCGAGGAAATGCTGGCGGCGATCGCCGGCATCACCGCGACGGCGGACGACGGGAAAACGGCGCATCTGGAACTGCTGCTGCTGCCGTTCAACAACCGCGCGCATGCGCCGGTCAGCCTGACCGGCGTGCTGGCGCCGTTCGAAGACGACCTCGGCACCATCGCCGATTTCAAAGTGACGTCGTGGCGCTATCTGCACCGGCCGCAAAAACTCGTGCCGCGCGCCTTGCGCAAGCTCGCCCTCGCCCGCGGCTTCATGGTGTATGAGGGCCTGCGGTAAGGCGACCGGCATCGGCGCTATCGCGACAGCAGATTGGTCTTCGCCACGTCGATCACCTCGTCGCCGCGGCCGCTCATCACGGCGCGGAGCACCCAGAGGCTGAAACCCTTGATCTGCTCGGCCGTGATCGTCGGCGGCAATGACAATTCCTGCGTTGCGGTGACGACATCGAGAACGGCAGGGCCGTCATGGGCCAGCACGTCGCGGATCGCGTTCGGCAGTTCGCCCGGATCCTCCACCCGCACCGCATGAATGCCCATGGCACGAGCCATCGCTGCGAAATCGGGATTTTTGAGATCGACGCCGGTTTCGATGAAGCCGGAGGCCTTCATCTCCATCGCCACGAACCCCAGCACGCCGTTGTTGAAGATCACGACCTTCACCGGCAGCTTCATCTGCGTCAGCGTGATCAGGTCGCCCATCAGCATGGCAAAGCCGCCGTCGCCCGACATCGAGACGACCTGCCGTCCCTTCTGCGCGGCCTGCGCGCCGATCGCATGCGCCATCGCGTTGGCCATCGAGCCGTGCACCCAGGAACCGATCAGGCGCCGGCGGCCGTTCATGGCGAGATAGCGCGCGGCCCAGATCGTCGGCGTGCCGACGTCGGCGGTGAATACCGCGTCCTCGGACGCCTGCTCGCTCAGGAGGCGCGCCAGATATTGCGGATGGATCGGTTTCTGCCCCGGCGTTCCCTTCGCTAGGTCGTCCAATCCGGCACGCGCCTTCCGGTAGTGCGCCAGGCTGTCGTCGAGATGCTTGCGATCCGTCCTCGCTTTGAGCTTCGGCAACAACGCGCCGATCGTGGCGCCGACATCGCCGACGAGGCCGAGGTCGAGCTTGCAGCGACGACCGAGGTTTTCGGGGCGGATATCGACCTGCGCGATCTTCGCGTCGGTCGGCAGGAATTGCTTGTAGGGGAAATCAGTCCCGAGCATCAGCAGGACGTCGCAGGCATGCATCGCGGCATAGCCGGACGAGAAGCCGATAAAGCCGGTCATGCCGACATCGTAGGGATTGTCGTATTCGACGTGCTCCTTGCCGCCGAGCGCATGCACGATCGGGCTCTTCAGCGTTTCGGCCAAGCCGCATCAGGCCGTCATGGGCGCCGGCGCAGCCGCGGCCGCAGAACAGCGTGATGCGCTTGGCACCGTTGAGGAGCGTGGCCAGCGCCTCCAGTTCAACTGCGGCCGGCTGGACGATGGGCGGGGCCGGCAGCAACCCGGCGTTCGGCGAGATGCCGCGCTTCGGCGCGGGACGCAACGCGACATCGCCGGGGATGACGATCACGGCGACGCCGCGCCGCCCGACGGCCGCACGAATGGCGTTTTCGAGGACGTACGGCAATTGCGCCGGATCGGAAACCAGCTCGCAATAATGGCTGCATTCGCGGAACAGCTCCTGCGGATGCGTCTCCTGAAAATAGCCGCCGCCGATTTCGGCGGACGGGATCTGCGCGGCAATCGCCAGCACCGGCGTGCGGCTGCGGTGCGCATCGAACAGGCCGTTGATGAGATGCAGGTTACCCGGCCCGCACGACCCCGCGCACACCGCAAGCTCGCCGGTGATCTGCGCCTCGCCCGCGGCGGCAAAGGCCGCGACCTCTTCATGCCGGACGTGAATCCAGTCGATCGCCTTTCGCTTGCGCAACGCGTCGGTGAGGCCGTTGAGGCTATCGCCGACCACGCCGAAGATGCGCTTGACGCCGGCCTGGGCCAGCGTCTCCGCAACAAGGTCTGCGACATTGTCGATCTTCATGCTGCGATCCTTTCTCAGCGTCCGGTGAATACCGCCGCACGTTTCTCGAGGAAGGCGTTGCGCCCCTCCATTGCGTCATCGCTGAGACGGATGTCCGCCTGCGTCTCGATCTCGCGGCGGAACTGATCTTCGTAGCTGGCGTGTTCGCTTTCGTCGATCAGGCGGCGCGTCGCGACCAGGGCGCGCGTCGGCCCGCTGGCGAGCTTGCGCGCCAAAGCGAGCGCGCCATCGCGAAGTGACGCATCGTCGAAGACTTCCCGGACCAGTCCCCACTCCTTCGCCTGCTCGGCCGTGAGCGGCTCGTTGGTCATCATCAGTTCGAGCGCGCGCTGCCGGCCGACGAGGCGCGGCAGCAGCCAGGTCGAACCGAGATCGGGAACCAGCGCGATGCGGCTGAACACCTGGATGAAGCGGACCGAACGCGCGGCAACGATCATGTCGCCAGCCATCGCGAGGCTGAAGCCGCCGCCGGCCGCCACGCCATTGACCGCCACCACGATCGGGACGCGGCACTCGCGCATCGCCTTGAACGCCGGCCAGTAATACTTCATGACGCCGGCGGCGATGTCGTCGCCGAGGATTTTCGCGGCCTTGAGGTTCTGGCCCGAGCAGAAGCCGCGGCCGGCGCCGGTCAGCACCAGCGCCCTCACCCTCGGGTCAGCATCGATCTCGCCGATGGCAGCCGCAAGATCGCCCAGCAGGTCGGGCGTCATGGCGTTCAGGGTCTCCGGCTCGTCCAGCGTCAGCACGCCGACACTGCCATCGCGTTCCCGCTTCACTCCCGGCATTTCGAAACCTCCGTTCGCAGGTATTTTTGGCCGGCCCGGCCGGGCACGGCAACACTACGGATGGTATCGAAACAATGCGGCAAAAGACAATCGGTTTGCCGGGCTTGACCAGGATCGACTGCAGTGGACAATGATTTCGGGCAGAGCGAACGCCGTCGCGGCCCTACACGTAACCCAGCCAGCGCCAATAGGTCGCGGCCAGCAACATCACCAGCACGAGGGCGATTGCCGTGAGCACCAGGCCGGTGCGGACGAAATCGCGCGCGCTGAACGTGTCGGTGCCATAGGCGACCATGTTCTGCGGCGCGTTCACCACCAGGATGAAGCCAAAGCTCACCACGAACTGCAGCAGTATCGTCATGCCGATGACGTTGATGCCCGGCGTCGCCACACTCTTGCAGCACCGCGATGACGATCGGAATCATCGCCGATGCCAGCGCCGTGGCGCTGGCAAAGCCGAGATGAATAACGACCAGGAACAGGCTCATCACGCCGAGGATGAAGAGCGTGGTCGCGTTCCGCAGGCCAAATGCATCGACGACGATGTTGGCGAGCCACGTCGCCGCGGTGGTCTGCAGCAGCGCGGTGCCGAGGCTGATGCCGACGCCGAACAGGATGACGGTGCCCCACGGGATCTTTGGCTGCGCCTCCTTCCAGGTCATGATGCCAAAACCCGGCAGAAACATCAGCGCCACGGCGGTGATGGTCGTGGTGCTGGTATCGAATTTGTGCAGCACGCTTTCGGTCGCCCAAAATCCGATCAGCGTGATCGACAGCAGCAACAGCTTGATCTCCGACGGCTTCATCGGCCCCAGCTCGGACAGCGATTTGCGGATCCCTTCGCGGCCGCCCGGTACATGGGCGACCTCCGCCGGCATCATCCGCGTCATGACGAAATAGAGGGCGACACACATCAGGACCGCGAACGGCCCGGCGGCGATCAGCCATTCCAGCCAGGTGACGGTCCGGCCGAACGCCTTCTCGATGAAGCCGATCGCGACCATGTTTTGCGCGGCCGCGGTCTTGATGCCGACATTCCAGATACTTGCGGCCTGCACCGTCGTGATCATCAGCATGCCGGCAAACGCGCCGCGCCGGTTGACGCCGAAGGCTGAGATGATGCCGAGCGTGATCGGCACCAGGCAGGCCACCCGCGCGGTGGTCGAAGGCACCATCAGCGCGATCACGAAGCCGACCAGAATGGTACCGATGACGACGTTTCGGGTTTCGGTGCCGGCGCGCGACAGAATGGTCAGCGCAATACGCTTGTCGAGGCCGGTTGCGGTCATGGCCGCCGCCAGGAACAGCGCCGCCGCCACCAGCACCAGCGCGGTGTTGGCAAAACCGCTGAAGGCGAGACCGAGCGCGGCGCTCGTCCCCATCAGCACCTTGGGATTGGCGACGCTCGGCGCCAGCCCGAGCAGGAACGCCATCAATGCGGCGATCACGATCGCCGAAACCGCGTAATCGATCGCTTCCGTCATCCAGACAATGACGGCGAAGCCGAGAATGGCGAGCATGCGATGACCCGCGACCGGCAGATCCGCCGGTGTCGGCAGCAGCAGGATGACAGCCAGCACGCCGACAGCGAGCAGCAAGCCCCAGTTGGCCCGGATCCAGCTCTGGCGGCCGTCGCTCGCGACCGTGCCTGCGGATGCCTGTTCTACGATCGCCATGCGCGTTCCTCCCGGAACGACACCATCGACCGGGATCGCCGGCGCTGTTTTGCGCTGGATCAAGCCGCGCACGCATGCGGCAGCCTGCCTGCCGCAAAGAGACAACCCGCGTTTCGTGCACCTCTTTGATCTTGCGCAAAGTGCGGCAGCCCCTAGGTCTTTACCCAAGGGGCTAAAGCCCAAGGATCTCGCGATGCGAAAAGCTCCCAGCCTGTCGATCTCACCGGAAAAGGTATTCTTCATCGTCGCAAAGTCGCGGCAGTCCGACGGCACGGCGACCGAACTTGATGCCAATTCCACGTCCGCGGACGACGACGCCGTGCACGGCTCTGAGGATCACAGCAGGATCACCGATCGATCGGAGCTTTCCGGCTTCATCCGCGGCCTGAATGTCGACGAACAGGTCGATCTGGTCGCCCTGATGTGGCTCGGCCGTGGCGACGGCGATCTCGACAGCTGGAAAGACCTGCGCCAGGAGGCTTCGCGCGCCCACAACAACCGGACGGCGCGCTACCTGATCGAGACGCCGATGCTTGCCGATTATCTGGAAGAGGCCTTGTCGCAGTTCGGCAAGTCTTTCGAGGATTTCGAAGCGCGTCTCTGACGTCGTGCGCCATCAACCATCCCAGGAGTACTCGACATGACCAAGATCAGGATCGGCACCGGCGACTGGATCGTCGTCTGCGACGGCGGCAAGGCGCTCATTCTCGAAAACCGCGGCGATCGCTTGTTTCCGAATTTGCACACCAGGGAAGTGCACGAGCAGCCGAACCCTTCCACCCACGCGCAGGGCAGCGATGCTCCGGGTCGCGTGCACCAGTCGAACGGCGGCGGCCGAAGCTCGGTCGAGCAAACGGATTGGCACGACGAGTTGGAGCGATCATTTCTCAAGACGCTGGCAGAGCGGCTGGACCTTGCCGTCACCAGCGGCGAAACCTCGGCCGTGACGATGGTCGCCTCGCCCCGCGCGCTGGGCATGATCAGATCGGATTATTCGGCCGCGGTTCGCAAGGCCCTTCATGGGGAGATCGCCAAGGATCTGATCAAGCTGCCGGTCTACGAGATCGAAAAGCAGCTTTTGGCGTGAAACGCTCACGAGGCCGACCAATCCGGGACAATACGCGCAGGTCACGGCGGTGCCGATAAGACATCGTTAACCCTGACGGCCTTAGGGTCATCCTGACGCCGAGGACCGGCTGTCTGGTGGCGAAGATGTCGTTTGCGCAAAAGAAAACAACCACTCTGCCCTCCGCCGAGGAGCGACGGCGCTTTCAGCGTGTCAAAGTCCACCTGCTCGGCCGCTACATGCTGCCGGACCGCCGCGAATTTCCTTGCCAGATCATTAACATGTCGCCGGGTGGACTGGCCCTGCTCGCCCCCGGCATCGGCAATGTCGGCGACCGCGTGATCGCCTATCTCGACCATATCGGCCGGGTCGAGGGCAAAATCACCCGCATCATCGACAATGGCTTTGCCATGACGGTGGGCGCGACCGCGCGCAAGCGCGACAAGCTGGCCGCCCAGCTCACCTGGCTCGCCAACCGCGATATACTCAATCTGCCGGAAGACCGCCGCCACGACCGCATCATTCCGCGCAACCCGATCGCGCTGATGACGCTGGAGGACGGCAGCAAGATGACCTGCCGCATCATCGACCTGTCGCTGTCCGGCGCCGCTATTGCGGCCGAGAACCGCCCGCCGCTGAAATCGCTGGTCATGCTGGGCAAAGTGCAGTCCCGCGTGGTGCGAAACCTCGAGGAAGGCTTCGCGCTGGAGTTCGTCCACGAACAAGTCGCCGAGGCTATCGAAGACGCGGTTACTGCGCGGTAAAGCGCCGACCGCCAAAAATCCCTGCTTTTTTGCGCTGCAAAGGCGGCATCCGCACCACGGATGCCGCCTTTGCCGCGTTTTGTTGCCTCTCAAACGCGGTTAACGCGGCGGGCTTCCGCGCGCTTTTGTGCCGCCGACACAGCGCGCGGCGCCTTAATGCGTAAAATTTGAATCAATTGCAGTTGTCTCAAATTTTAGTCGAATTCGATTCAAGTATAGATCGAATTTGCCGCTAGTTTTACTTGTATTCGCGTCAAATCTACTTGCTTGACTTAGCGGCAGCGCAAATCCTCCGTGCGAAACATGGTCCCAACAAGAAACGGGGGCCACGATGTTTTTCAGGGGACAGGGGAAGGGACTGGCGGTCATCGCCATCCTGTTGGGAATGAGCTCTTCGATGAGCGTCTCGGCGAAAGCCGGCGACGCCATCTATGCCAGCCTCGGCGAGACCGCGCGTTCGCCGATCGGTTGGGTCGAATTCTGCGCCGATAACGCCGGCGAGTGCCGCGGCGGCACCTCGCAGCCGCGCGACATCGTGATGTCGCAGACGGCGTGGCGGGATCTGGTGCGGGTCAACAAGTGGGTGAACGAGAGCATCAAGCCGATCACCGACATGGATCATTGGGGTGTGATCGAGAAATGGTCGTTGCCGACGGACGGTTACGGCGACTGCGAAGACTATGTGCTTCTGAAGCGCAAGATGCTGATCGACGCCGGATGGCCGCGCGAAGCGCTGCTGATCACGGTGGTGCGCGACAAGAAGGGCGAAGGCCACGCGGTGCTGACCGTCAAGAGCGACAAGGGCGAGTTCGTTCTCGACAACCAGAACGAAAGCGTCCTGGCCTGGACCGACACCGGCTATCGCTTCGTCAAGCGTCAGTCGCAGAGCGATCCCAACATCTGGGTTTCGCTCGGTGACAGCCGCCCGGCGGTCGCCACCGCTTCGTCACGCGATCGATAACGAACAAGGATTTTACGAACACGCGAGCCGGTCACATCCCCACCCCTCCCCGTCCCAGACCGGTTCGCGCGCGGCCACCCTTCCCCCAAAGGGTGGCCGCAACTTTTTTGGCGGGCGGATTTACGAGCTAACATTCCGCAACGATAATGCGCGCGCCAACCTCTTGAAGGAAGCCGCCGCCAATGGACATGCTGGTCAAGCTGTATGCGCTGCCTCCCGCCCGGCGACGTGTTTGAGCGGCTGGGCAACGCGGCCATCATGACGCGGCGCGCGCTCGCACCGGAAAAGCACACGGTCGTCGGCTGGGTGCGAGAGAATTTCAGCGAGCATTGGGCCAGCGAGGTCGATGTCGCGTTTTCCCGCCAGCCGGTGTCCTGCTTCATCGCCGTCAGGCAAAAGACCATTTTGGGCTTTGCCTGCCACGATGCGACCTGTCGCAACTTCTTCGGGCCCACCGGCGTGGATCCGAAAGAAAGAAAGAGCGGGATCGGCAAGGCGCTGCTGTTCAACTGCCTCGAAGCCATGAAGCAGCAGGGCTATGGCTACGCCATCATCGGCGGCGTCGGCCCTGCGGAGTTCTATGCAAAAACGGTCGGCGCGATACCGATCGAGGGCTCCGAGCCCGGTGTCTATCGCGGGCTGCTGTAGCGCGGGAGCACGACATGGCCGAAAGCGAGATCGACGCCATCCGCAAGCTGCTGACGTCAAAACCGCGGCCGGTCGGCTGGTCGGAGCGGCGGCAGCGGATCAACGAGGTTGGATCGACCTGGCCGGTGGCGGCGGACATTCAGTGTGAGGCGGTCGATTGCGACGGCGTCGCCGGCGAGTGGTCGATCGCGCCCGGCAGCGAGGCTTCGTGCGCGCTGCTGTATTTCCATGGCGGCGGATATTGCTCCGGCTCGATCGTCAGCCATCGCCGCCTGGTGACGGAGGCCGGGCGCGCGGCGCGCTGCCGTACGCTCGCGATCGACTACCGGCTGGCCCCCGAACATCCCTACCCCGCCGCCCATGAAGACGCGCTCACCGCGTGGCGCTTCCTGCGCCGGCAAGGCATTGCCGCGAAGAAGTATCGCCGTCGGCGGCGATAGCGCCGGCGGCAACCTGACGCTCGGGCTGATCAGCCGCTTGCGCGCCGCGGGAGAGGAATTGCCGGCCTGCGCCTGGCTGGTCTCGCCGTGGACCGATCTCACCATGTCGGGCAGCACGCTGGCGACCAAGGACGCCGTCGACCCGCTGATCCACAAGGCCTATCTGGATGAACTGGCGGACGCCTACGCGCCTTCCCCCATCGATCGCCGCGATCCGCTGGTATCGCCGTTGTTCGCCGATCTGGCAGGCCTTCCGCCGGTCTTGATCCAGATCGGATCGGCCGAAACCTTGCTCGCGGACGCCACGCGGCTGGCGGAAGCCGCCGGCGCGGCCGATGTCGACGTGACGCTGCAGATCTGGCCGCACATGATCCATGCCTGGCCGCTCTGGAATGCCGGCCTCGAGGACGGAAGGCGGGCGCTGGCATCCGCCGGCCAGTTCATCCGGACGCACATAAGTTAAACCCCAAAGCCCATTCTGCCGCGTAAAGCCCTGATGTTTCGGGATTTTGTCTGCAATCCCGGCAAATCCCGGGTTTTAGCGCCTCCTCGGCTGTGCTATTTTGGAACTTTCGAATCACGTCCGGATTTGGAGTCGCATGATCGAACTCGTCCCCCGGAGTGCCAGCCCCATCGCGCGTCTCGGCAAACAGCCGATTGCGATCGCCGCAGCGGCCCTCGTCATTGTTGTGCTTGGCGTCAGCTTCATCACCCTCTGGCGCAGCTATACCGGCAACGCGCCGGAGACCGATCGCGTGGTCGCGACCCGGCAGTTGCAGGCGCGCGCCACCCAGGCTTCCGAGCAGCTGGTCGAGAAGACCAAGGGCCTGGAGGCGACGCAGCAGGAATTGATCGATCAGTTGCAGATGGTGCAGGACCAGCTGCAGACCGTGCGACGCCTGCTCGCCACCCAGCAGACCGACACCAGAAAGCTCTCCGAGCAGGTCGGAACGCTGACCCAGGCGGTCGAGGGCCTGCGACAATCCTTTGCCAGCGCGCAAGCCGCTGAGCCCGCCGCGGCCCCCGCGCCGCGCAATCGGGCAGGCAAGGCAAAGCCGCGCTCCAACCGCACTGCCACCCGCAGCCGCGCCAAGGCGCGCGGCTGACCGGCGCCTGTCCGGCTGCCTTACAACAACCTTCTTTGCAGACTTCCTGAAAGGCGACGCTTCGCTCGGCCGGATGACGGGATATTTCTAACCGCCACGCCGCGCCTTGCCGCAACTTTTTTCCGCCTTTGTGAACTGGTTCACACTTCCCCGCGAAAATCCGGAGCATCCTGAAGTTCACCGGATGGCGTGAGCCGATTTCAATATCCGGGGCTGGCAAGGTCGTTGACGGTATACTGCGTCGACGGCCTTGTTTTTTAACCGATTTTTCATCGTAACGCCCCGCCCCACCGGCCGGCATCTCGCAAGCAGGTGATTTGCGTTCGCTGCCGTTTGCACGCTGAATGCGCCTCCCAAAAAGGAGAGCTGCATGAGCGCCGAACCCCTGCCAACCTCAGATGTCATCGGGCTGACCAAGGTCGCCCCCCTTTCACGACGCGGCTTCATGACCGCTTCCGCCGCCGTGACGGCGGGCTATACGCTGGCGGCAGGGCCGGTGCGCGCCGACGTGATCAAGACCGACACCGGCGGCCTCGTGACCGGTGACGCCAAGATCAAGGTCGCCGACGGCGAGATGCCCGGCTATTTCGCCAAGCCGGCCGGCGTCAGCAACCCGCCGGTGGTGCTGGTGGCGATGGAGATCTTTGGCCTGCACGAATACATCAAGGACGTCACGCGGCGGCTCGCCAAGCTCGGCGCGTTCGCGGTGGCGCCGGATTACTATTACCGCAAGGGCGCCGACCTGACCAAGATCACGGATATCCCGCAGCTGCTTCCGATCGTGAATGCGAAGCCGGACGCGGAGCTGCTATCCGACCTCGACAGCACCGTCGCCTGGGCCAAATCGCAGGGCGGCGATACGTCGAAGCTCGGCATCATCGGCTTCTGCCGCGGCGGACGCACGGTCTGGGAATACGCCGCCCACTCCGGCTCGCTCAAGGCCGGCGCCGCGTTCTATGGCCCGCTGGTCGATCCGGCTAATCCGGTCTGGCCGAAGAGCCCGACGCAGCTTGCGCCCGAGATGAAAGCGCCCGTCCTCGGCCTTTACGGCGAGGCCGACACCGGCATCCCCGTCGCCACGGTGGAAGCCTTCAAGGCGGCGCTGGCCGAAAACAAGAAGACGGCCGAGTTCAAGGTCTACCCCGCCGCGCCGCACGGTTTCCACGCCGACTACCGCCCGAGCTATCGGAAGGAAGCCGCGGAGGACGCCTGGAGCCAGATGCAGGCCTGGTTCAAGAAATATGGGGTGTTGAGCTAGTTCGGGCGGGTCAATCGCAGACCCAAAACCAAAATATCGAAAACAACCCCATGCAAAGTAGGATGACCCCGGCTCGCAGCGCTCAGGCTGCTTGCGGCCGGGGCACGACCGTCATCACGGCCCAACCTGATCTCATCCTGCCTTAGCCCCGAATCCGCAAGGTCTGGCAGATGCGCTCAATAGCTGACCGACGCCTGCAGCGACACGCGCCACGATCCGGCCGGGGTGTGCAGCCCGTCGGTCATGGCCCGGGCCGCCAGCAGTTTGGAGTTGAAGTTGGCTCCGGCCGCAAAATCGAAACCGGCGCCCACCGACGACAGCGTGGAATCGCGCCGGGCATATAGATCCCGACCCCACCCCACGTCAGCCAGCAGGAACGGCGCCAGTGTGCCCGGCATCCAGGACGGCATGCTGGATATCGAGACGTAGAGCGAGTTGCGCAGGATAACAGCCTGGTCGACCGCACCGTCTTCGGTCACGTAACCGCGCACAGCCTGGATCCCGCCGAGCCCGATGCGCTCGGTATCCGGCAGCGGCTTGGAAGATGCCAGCACGGTCACTTCCGATTTCAGCGACAGGCTGTTCGGCAGCGGCGTCACGCGGCCAAACTCGAGCGTGATCAGATTGGTCTGCACGTCGGTGACGCGTCCATTGGTGAAGGCGTTCCAGGCGAGCGAATTGTTGCCGGTAAGGATGCCACCGGGATTGGACTTGAAACGAACGTCGAGGGTGTTGCTGCCCAGATTGTCCGACCAGCGCCCGTTCCATCCGACCACCAGTTGGGCAACGTCGGCGCTGCCCTCCGCAACGGGCGTGCCGTCGAAGATGGTGGTGCGCAGCTGGTGCTTGAGTTCGACGCCGCCGAGCAGATCGCCGACCGCAGGCGCCAGCAGATCGGACAGCGCGGTCCGAACGATTGCCGATGCCTGGCTGGTTTGCGTCTTGATCCGGAACAGATTGTTGGGCCGCTCATTGGTCAGCACATGATCGCCGACGACTTCGAGGCTCGTGCGCAATCCGAGCGGCGTGAGCAACCGCCCCGCCTGACTGACATACTTCGCATCGTCGGGCCGATTGAACAGCCCGTCGTCCATCCAGAAATTGCCGCTGCCGGTGAGCTGATAGGACGCGACGATATCGGCGGATGGCGCGCCGGTGGCCCCGACATAGTAACGATTGCGGTCGGTCAGGCGCGTGCCGCTGTTGGCATAGCCGGCATACACCTGCCACGGCTTGCGGTCCGTCACCTGGATGTTGACGTCGGTCAGGCCGAGATCCTTGCCGGGACCGAACACCGCTTCGACCTGCCGAAACGGATTGCGGTTGGCCCAGTCGAGATCGGTGTCGAGTTTGCGGGCATCGATTTCCTGTCCGGGGACGAGGCGGATGCGGCTTTGCGGATAGCTCTCGGCTGCGGCTCCCGTCACCTTGATGCCGGCGACCTTGAACAGGATCACGCGGAGCTGGAGCACGCCGGACGATACTTCCTGCGGCGGCAGCGTGACCGACACGAACGGCCGCCCGGCTTCGCGATACGCGGCGGCCACCGCAGCCTGCACTTCGGCAATCAGCTTGCGGCTGAGCGGCCGACCGACGAATGGCGTGAGTTGCTCGCGAAGTGCTGCGGCGTCGAGCCCGCTGACCTGACTTGCATCGACACCCCTGACGCCGCCGACCTGTTTAGCGCCGGCGTGCGCGCCGATCAGGACGATGGCTTGAACATTCACGCCGAGCGGTGTTGCATCGTCGCTCCTGAGCAGATCGTCGGTCCCGATCTTGATCGACGGCGCGCGGCGCGGCGGCTCCGGCGGAAGATTGCGCTCCACCAGTTGCGCCTGCGCGGCGCCGTGAGGCGCAATCGCGATCGCGCAGGCCATGATCAGCGCACAACAGGCACCGATTCCATTTCCATGACGGGAGGGTGTTCGCAGCCTCCGCGTCTTGCGCGATGTCGACGCGTGAACCAACATGAGTTTGCACGTCCGACGTTCTTTCGCACACGGCGAACAATGGATCGGTCAACCAATATGGTTTATGGATTAAGAACGGTTTAAGGTTGAATTTGGTGCGTGACATCACCACAGCGTGCGCCCGGTTGAAATCAATTCGCTCACACCAACTTTTGCGTGCATCGTCCGATCTGTGTATGCATCACCGCTTGCCGTGGCCTCGCGCCATCCACGTCAATGGTCGGCAAAGGCCGGCAGCCGATGGCGATTGTTGTCGACGAATCTGGCGCGTTCGCCAATCCGCCGATTGTGCGGATGAGGAAGCTCAAGGCATTGCCTGGATTTGCAGATGATTGCGGCAGGCGCTTGCTCGATACTCGCGACCTCGCGCATCTGTTCGGGCGGCTGCGGCGCAGGCAACGTCACGCGCGATTTCACGTACGAGCCGAGCTCTGCAGTCGGCACGCGAGCGACTGCTGGCGTAACCGTGAGGTTCGCTCCAACAAAGGCGAAGGCGTAGTTCGATGAGGCCGCGAGCGTCCCTTGCGTGATGCCGTAGACGCCGGCATCGCTGGAAGTCGTCGCCGACGTCACCAGCGCGCCCGACAGTGTGTCGCCATTGACCAGGCCCGAGCCGCCGACCTGATAGGTCAGCGCCGGATTGGCATCGCCATAGGTTCGGCTCTTGGCATCCGCCGTCACAATGATCGCGCGCGGCGTGACGGTCAGGCTGGCACCGGTAAAGGAGGAGACCACATAGTTCGGCGACGCCAGCGTGCCCTGTGTGATGCCGTAGACGCCGACATTACTGGCAGCGGTCGCCGCCGTCGCCAGCGCACCCGAGAGCGTGTCGCCGTTGACCAGGCCTGCGCCGCCGACCTGATAGGTCAACACCGGGTTGGCATCGCCATAAATGCGGCTCTTGGCATCCGCCGTGACGGTGATCGAGCGCGGCGTGACGGTCAGCGTGCCCGGTGCATCGATAAAGCGATAGGCCTGTCCGGAGGCACTGACGGCACTGCCGCCACTGGCGCTGATTGCGTAGGTGCCGGCATTCGAAGTCGTCGTCGCCACCGTCGATAGCGAGAGGCCGCTGACGATCCCTGCCGTATCGCCGGCATGAAAGCCGATAGATCGAATAGGTGAATGCCGGGTTGGCTTCACCATAGACCCGCGATGCATTGGCCGGATCGACGCGCAGCACATAGTTGACGCCGAAGAGCTGCGGATAGTAACCGGCGCTCGACGCCGACCAGACGGTGGCAAAATCCCAGCCTGCATAGGTCGACGCGTAGTTTGCCGAATTCTGCATCTGGCTGGTGGTGAGACCCGTGATACCGGTGCCGGCGCCGCTGCCGACGGCATTGGCCCTCCCGGACGTGTCGGTGTTCCAATAGGACGACGTGACAGCCGCGGTGCCGGTAACCGATCCGATCAAGCCGCCAGCCACCGCAGTGCCGGAGGTCGAAACGGCGCTCGCGGTGCCGGTCGCGTAGGTCTGCATGGCCGTGCTTGTGCCGCCGTGGCTGCCGATCAGTCCGCCCGCCATCGCCGACCCGGCCGCGGAGGCAGCGCTGGCTGCACCGGTTGCATACGACTGTGTGACGGGGCCCCCGCCGACGTTCCGGCCGATCAATCCACCCGCCGTTGTCGTTCCAGCAGCCGAGACGGCACTCGCCGCACCGCTCGCGTAGGACTGCGTGAGCGTCGCCGTGCTGCCGTTGCTGCCGATCAGACCGCCCGCCGACGTCGCTGCGGCCGTTGCAGACGTGGACGTAACGTTCACGGCCCCCGTCGCATAGGACCGGGTGACGGCTCCAGAGTTGGTGCCGATCAATCCACCGCCGAACAATGTGGTGATCGTCGACGACGTGACGCTGACAGCTCCGGTCGCGTAAGAATTGTCGATGGCAGCTCCCACGGAGTTGATGCCGACCAGCCCACCGCCGAACGACGTGGCGGTCACGGCTCCGGTCGCATAGGAATCGACGATGGTTGCGTTCGGCGTGCCCGTGCTGTTGAAGCCGACCAAGCCGCCAACACCCTGGCTGCCGCCGCTGACCGCTCCGGTGGCATAGCTCCTGAGGATGCTGCCGTTGTTCTGGCCGGTCAGGCCGCCGGCGCGCGTGTTGCCGGTGCCGGCTGTCACGTTGCCGGTGGCGTAACTGTCCTGGATGCTGCCAACCCCGTTGTTCCATCCGACGAGACCACCCATGGACGAACTGTTGGTGGTTATTCCCGCGACCGTGACGGCTGCCCAGCTATTGGCGACGCTGCCGTGACTCTCGCCGATCAGTCCACCACCTTGGCCGCCAGCCGTGACGGTACCGGTCGCGGAAGCATTGCTGACGGTCCCCCGCGACAGGCCGGCCAGCGTGCCGACGCGGGCGGCCCCGGTAATCGTTGCTGCCTGCAAGCTGACATTGCTCAGCGTGGCTCCGGTCTGGGCATATCCGAAAAGGCCTACATAGTCGGTCGATGGCCGGTTGATGGCGAGATTTGAGATTACGCGGCCCTGGCCATCGAAGCTTCCAGCGAACTGGTTGGACAAATCGCCGATCGGCGAAAAGCCGCTCGACGACCACATGCCGGGATACTTGCCCCCTACAGCAAGGCCGCCCGAAAAATCGATGTTGGATGTGAGCTTGTAGTTTGCACCAAGATCCATCGCCATCAACTGAAGCTGATGCGCGTTTGCGATATTGGTCGAGTATTCCCACTGACCGAACGGGCGAGTCTGGCCATCGATCATGAACCAGCCGGTAGACGCGTTGCCCTCGGTAAAGTCGAAATTGCCATACGCGCTTTTCTTGAATGCATAATTTGCTGCCGCTGATTGCGCCGGATCGCTGGTTACGGCGGTCAGGCCGGATGGTGCGGTGCCCGCACCAATACCAGCCGCTTGGCCGGTCGAATAGCTGTCCCAGTACGACAGCAAGACGCTGTCAGTGTCGCCGTTGTCGTTGTTGCCGACCAGTCCCCCGACATTGGCCGTGCCACTCACCGGCCCCGTCGCGTACGACTCAGTAATGTAGCCCCCGTTGTAGCCGACCAGACCGCCGACCTCGCTGACGCCGCTCACCGCCCCGGTCGCATAGGACCGCGTGATGTCACCCCAGGTGGAGCCGACCAGTCCCCCGACATTCGACGTGCCGGTCACGGCCCCTGCGGCGTAGGATTGGGTGATCGAACCGGCATAATAGCCAGCCAGACCACCGACCTCGTTGACACCGCTCACCGCTCCGGTCGCGTAGGATTGCGTGAGGTTGCCCCAGCCGTAGCCGACCAGCCCCCCGACATAAGTCGTGCCGCCGACCTGTCCAGTGGCATAGGACTGGGAGATACTACCCTCACTTTGGCCGATCAGACCGCCGACCTGATTGACGCCGCTCACCGCGCCGGCCGCGTAGGATTGCGTGATATTGCCCCAGCTATAGCCGACCAGCCCTCCCACCAAATCTGTCGCGGTAACGGCTCCGGTCGCATAGGACTGCGTGATGTCGCCGTCGTTGAATCCGACCAGGCCGCCCGCGATGGAGGTGGTCGCGGTCACTGCGCCAGTGGCGTGGGACTGTGTGATCAAGCCATAGTTGAACCCGACCAACCCGCCTGCACCGGCATTGGTGCTGGCGACTGTTCCGGTCGCATAGGCGTTTGCAATGGTGCCATAATTGCCCCCGACGAGTGCCGCCGCGGCGACGCGACCGGTGACGGAGCCGCCCAGCAACCCGACATTGCGCACGGTCCCACCGCTACCCAGCATGCCGAACAGCGCGGCATAATCAGCGGCGGGCCGATTGATGACGAGACTTGAAATGGTGTGACCTTGGCCGTCGAATGATCCGTGAAACTCAGAGCCGGGGAAACCTACCGGTGCGAATCCCGCGCCGCCGTTCCACGCCGCCGTTGCGCTGGCGTCGATGTCGCGGCCGAGCGCATAGGCGCCCGACACGTAGTTCTGCATGTTCTGCAGGTCATATACCGTATTGACCAGCATGTAGGTGTTGAGCGTGGCGCCGCCGGTGACGTTGCCGCTGAAATTAGTTCGCGAGGGTGCGGTGTATTTGATGGCATTGACACTCGAATTGCTGCCGGTCGGATTGTAGAAGATCGAGACCGTCCCCGCGGTCGAGATCTGCCCTGCCGCCGAACGTCACCGTGCCTGTCCCCGTGCCGGCATTGTCCGCACGAAGCACGACACCGCCGCCGCCTGAGCTCGTGATGTCGGCGTTGACCGCGATGTTGCGATAGGCGCTGAGCGTCAGCGTCGCGTTGGTCAACCAGCTGATGCCGCTTGCCACCGTGATGTCGCCATTGCCGCCGCTGCCGGTCGCGGTGGTCTGTTGGGTGACATCGGTGCCTCCGTTCAGCGTGGCCGCAATGGCGCCGGCGAGCGTCGCATCGATCGTCAGATCCACGGGGTCGAGCAGCCATGCACCACCCCTGCCGGCATTGACGCTGCCACCGGTGAAGTTGAACACATGCCCCGAGGTCTCGATGAAGCCGCCGCGCAGCCCCTGGGTGCTGATAGCGCCGGCAAACGACGTCGTGCCATCAGACCACACCACCACATTACCGCCCGCGCCGGACGTGCCGTCGGCCGTGATCGTCGCACCCGCCTCGATCGTCGTGTTCTGCGCGTTGGCGATGGTTTGCGGCAGAAATTTCAGCGCGGCGTCCGATCCGCCGGCCCGGTCGCCACCGACCAGCACGGTGCCGCCCGATGTCCCGCTGGCGTCGATTGCAGCGCCCGAGGCCAGGGTGACGTCCGTGCCCGTCACCACGACGGTGCCGCCTGCGCCGCCATTACCCTTCGCCGCGATCGTGCCGCCGACCACGACCTTGTCGCCGCTGACGACGACGTCGCCGCCGGTGAAAGAGCTGCGCGCCGCGCGTGCCACGTTAGTTTGTACGCGCCGCGCCACGACTTTCTGCGTCACGTTGACCGAACCGCCCTCGGCCGTGAGGAAAATTCGTCCGCCCTTGCTGGCGACGCCTGTTGCCGTGATGGCCCGCCCGGTGTTGCCGGCAAGCGCATAGATGTTGCCGCCATTGGCGCGCAGTTCCACTTCGGCGGCGCGGATTGCGCCGCTATTGCGGATCTCGCCATCCTGCGCCGGACGCCGCACCAGCACCTTGCCATTGCCGATCGCGCCGTCGCTCAGCAGCACCTCGCTGCCGGACGCCATCGCGGCGGTGCCGTTACGCGCGGCCAGCGAGCCTTCGTTGCGGACCTGCCGCGCGATCAGGACGACGTCGCCCTTGGACGAGCCGATCTTGCCGAGATTGACAACCGAGGCGTTGCTGTTGCCGCTGAAGGTCAGCGATCCCTGGGCGCGGAACTCTGCATCCTTGACGTCCAGCGTCGAGGCCACGAAGCTGCCGCCGGTCTTGACCTCCCCGCTCGGCCCTACGACCACACCCGACGGATTGACGAGGTAGACCGAGCCGGTCGCCGACAGGACGCCATTGATCGACGACGGCACGTTGCCGGTCACCCGGTTGAGTGTCGCGCCGCTACCGTTATTGAAGTGGACCTGATTGCCTTGCCCCACCGAAAAGCTCGACCAGTTGACGATGCCGGTGCGGCTCGATTGGCTGATCGTGAGGCTGGTCGGCGAAGTCGAACTGATCGAAACGTTTCCGCTCGCCACCGTTCCGCCGGTCGGCAGGGATTGTGCGAGTGACGGCTGCGCGCAACCCAAGCCGCAGAGGAGCGCGACCAAGCTAACGGAAGTCCGAGCATCTCTGGTGGACGATGTGATGGCCGATGAGAAACCCGACGTGGAGGACATCATCGAACCACCGTTCGCTTGAGGCGGCACCGCAAAGCTTTCCATCCCGACGAATTCTTTTTGTCAGATATGCACGCTTGCGTGCACGCCGCACCGTCGCAGACTCCCATCTAAGGATGTATGACAGAATAAGTGCAATTTATCGGAAAATTGCAAATGATGGATCATGAAACCAGTCGCCAACAACTGCGCGACAACGCGCGGCGCGCGATGCCGATGCGGCTAGCCGTGACGACCGCCGTCTCGACGCGGCTTCGACGCCGACTGTTCGATTTCCCAGAACATCCAGATTAAAGCGGTGCCCAGGCCGACGACGACGCCCAGGAACACCAATGTCAGAGCCGGAGCTGTGAGCATGTTCAACATCCCTGATGCGATGCAAGCGGCGTACCAGCGAACGCAGCCGACGACGGCCTCGATGCCCTAACACCGGGGCCGCACCGTTCATCCCGGCCGAATTTGATCAGCCACACACCTGCACGGGCCGGATACGCCAGCCATACGGTGTCAGCACGCTCCGCCGCACGATATAGCAGCCGCTGTCGCCATAGTAATAGGAGTCGTCGTAGCTTCCGTAATAGGGATAGCTGTCATCGTTGTAATAGCCGTAGCCTCCGTAGAGCCCGTAGCCGAGGCCTACGCCGATCGCGGCCGCGCCGAACGGAAATCTCCTATGCGGGAATCCGCGATGGTAGCCGCCACGGAAACCGTTCGCAGCAACGGCGCCGCGAAATCCACCTGCCGGCAACGCCGCTGCTCGAAAACCGCCGCCCCCGATTCCAGCCGCGCGAAACCCGCCGCCGCCGATCGCAGCAGCGCGGAAACCGCCACCGCCCATCCCCATCCCGCCGCCGCGGAAGCCGCCGCCATGGAAGCCGCCGCCAAAACCTCCACCGCCGCTGGAAACCACCGCCGCCTCCGCCAAATCCACCACGCGCCGAAGCAGCGTCCGGGATCAGCATCGCGGCCGAAGCCAACGCGAACAAGGCGATCATCGTTTTGCGTAACATTTGCTCATCCTCCGTGATCTTGCGTTCGGATTGTCGACGCGCTCAGCGTCGGACCGTTGGCGATCCCAGGGCAAATCTAGGACGACTTCGCGGAGGTGAGCGGGGTAATTCTTGCTCACTTCTGCGCGACCGTGCTGCGTGAAATCAGCAGCCGCGGCAGATGCTCTTGATCTTGCGATCGACTTCCTTGTTTTCCTCGATGACCGCGTCGCCGTTTTTCTGCGGACCCGTGATGTCCGTGCGCGATCCCGCCGATCTTCCCGAGCCCGTGGTCACACCGCTGCCGGTATTGACGCCGCTGCCCGACGACTGCGCCGTGCCTGAGGAGTTGGTGCCTGGAGCGGACGGCGAGGCCTGCCTCGCCGCGTTTGCCGCGCCGCTCGGATCCTCGCTGGAATTTTTCAACCCGCCGGGTGCAGCCGGCCCCGGCGGAATGCCGCTGGTGCCTTGCGAACCGGCTCCGGCGGAGCCTGCGCTCGGCGAGCCAGCGGCACTGCCGCTGCTGCTCCCGGCAGACGATCCACCGGAAGATCCGCCAGAGCTCTGGGCATGGGAAGCAACCGGATATAGCAGGATGGCCATCGCGGTAACTGCTGACGTCAGCTTCATCGAAAATCTCCTTTTCGGAGCAACGACGGCACCCGCCCCTTGTTCCTGCCGGAACGAATTCCCCAACCGATCATTGAGTTGCATCCGCTCGATGCCCGGAGTGATCGCGCTTGCGCAAATTGATTGCCTTCGACGATGACACGCTTCCCAAGCTGACCCAGCTGGCGCGCGACCGGATGGCGACGTTTCAGGAATTGGCCGACGAGGCCTTTGCCGATCTGCTTAGGAAGCATGGCATTCCCGTCGACCTCAAGGACGCTTTGCGAAAGAGCGTGCGAGCGTCGAAGAGCACGGCGCCGAAGAAGAATGGACCACGAGCTGGAAAGGCGAGATCATGAATTCCGACCCGGACCCGTTCGAGCAAGGCGAGCGCGCCGCACGCGAAAATATTCCGGCGGAAGCCAATCCGTATCAGGACGGCAGCGAGCAGCATGCGCTGTGGGCCGCCGGCCATGAAAAGGTTGCGGGAGTTCGCGAGGCGAACGAAAGCGAAGATACCTAGCCGATCTTCTTCAGTCCGTTTTTGAAACGCGGCCCGTTGCGCTGGTAGGATTTTGCGGCACGCCCCATCGCGGCCGACTGCTCCGGCGTCAAGGTCCGGATCACGCGCGCGGGCGCGCCGATGATCAGTGAGTATTCAGGAAACTCCTTGCCCTCGGTGATGATCGATCCGGCGCCGACGACGCTGCCGCGGCGAATGCGCGCGCCGTTCATGACGATCGAGCCCATGCCGACCAGTGTGTCGTCTTCGAGCGTGCAACCGTGCAGGATCACGTTGTGACCGACCGTGCTGTTGGTACCGATGGTCAAGGGAAAGCCGGGGTCGGTGTGGCAGGTGCAATTGTCCTGCACGTTGGAGCCTTCGCCGATCTCGATCCACTCATTGTCGCCGCGCATCACCGCGCCGAACCAGACGCTCGCCGCGCTCAGAAGGCGCACCTTGCCGATGACGGTCGCGGTCTCCGCGATGAAGTAATTTCCGTCAGCCGGGAGATCAGGTCCCTGTCCGTCGAGTTCGTAGATCGCCATAGCAAAAAGGTCTCCGTTACCGGAGACCTTGGCATAGCCACGGGCAGAGGATCAAGCGAGCAGCGGCCTCAGACCAGCACGCCGGTGGCGCGCAGCGTCATCAGGAAAAACGTGCCGGACATCAGGCTCCAGAAGCCGGAAAGCACGGTCGCCATCATCACGAATTCAAATCGGCGGCTTTCGATCCTGGCACCGCGCAGCGTGTTGCGCATGATGATGAAGGGGGCGGCGAACACCAGGAAAGGCACGGCCGCAAACGTCTTCGGCGCCACGCCTTCGCCCAGCAGCCCGAAGCCGGCCGGCCGCGCCGCCATCGCCTGATAGCCGCTGGTCAGCGCGCCCGCGAATGCAAAGCCGATGCACAAGGCGAACAGGGAATTCAACGCTTCGGGCGACATGACAAACTTTCCCTACTCGAAAAACCGCGCGCCCTGCTTTCGCAAAATTGGCGGGCGACCGCCACAGCATCCTTAAGGAAAGGTTAACAGCCGGCCGGCAGGCCTCGTTTGCGCATGGCTGGCGAGGCTGGAACTCCAGCGAAATCATGAGGAAATCACGCCCCCCATGGCATATTCGCCGAATGATTCGCGCCTCGCTCCCCCGACCCGTGCTTCGCTCATGACCCTGCTCTCGACGGCCCAGCATCTCGCCCGGGACACCCGCAGGAACCCGCGCTCGCACCTCATGCTGATCGTGGTCGCGGCAACGATCGCTGCGGGTGCGATCGCGCTGGTTGCCTATCTGCTGTGGCCGACCTGGGCCGCGCGCCCGGCCAGCGCGCCCGACCGGTTACCCGTCAGCGTCGGCGGCACGCTCTTCAACGTGCCGACCGCGGCGATCCGCCGGAAGATCCAGCGCCACTCCGGCCCGCAGGAGCGGGTCGATCTCAGTTTCATCTTCCCGTCGCTGGAACCGCCGGACATGCCGAAGCATGTCAGCGCCGATACGGTCGAAGAAAAGGCGCAGCCGATCGACCGCATCTTCGTGTCGATATCGGCGCATCATGACGCGCTGGCGCCGGACACGCGGGTTCGCACGATCTATCCGCGCTACCTCGCGCCGGCCGCGACGACGATCGATGACGCCTTGACGATGCGCAGTTTTCGCGAGGGCTCGCCCTACGCCAACGAAGATCTGTTCTCCGCCGCGACGCCCGCTCTCAACGCGCGCTGCTCGCGCGACGGCCTGACGCCCGGCATGTGCCTGAGCGAACGCCGCGTCGATGGTGCCGATCTCACGTTCCGCTTTCCGCGCAGCTGGCTGTCGCAGTGGCGTGACGTTGCGAATGCGATGGATCGCCTGACGGCGCAGATGCAGGGTCCGAGGGGATAGGCGACGAAATTGTAGGGTGGGCAAAGCGCAGCGTGCCCACCATTCTTCAGCTCGCTCGGTGCTAGATGGTGGGCACGTCGCTTACGCTCCTTTGCCCACCCTACGGCTCAGCGTGAGTTTGGCCTCACCCGACGTCGGCGAGGTCTTCCTCGAGAATCGCCATCTGGAACTGGAACGAGCGATCGTCGTCCTCGTCGTCAACGAACAGCACGCCGATGAATTCCTCGCCGATATAGACTTCGGCAGAGTCGTCCTTCTTCGGGCGCGGCACGACGCGGAGCTTGGGATTGCCGAATACGCGCTTGAGATAGGCGTCGAGCTTTCTGACTTCCTGAACGTCCACGGCGGTCTCCAATCGGATTCTTTGATTTCCGGGAGGTTTTTAGGACGAGACGGCGCAGACTACCAGCCGTAACTTCACAAATACGGCCGCAGGAAACGTGTGGAAAATCAAAGGCCGATGGCGCCCAGCATCTGATCCATGGTGCGCGACGGCTCTGCGCAGCCGGCCTCGCCGACGATCTTTGCGGGAACGCCCGCCACCGTCACGTTGTGAGGCACCGGCTTGACCACCACCGAGCCCGCCGCGATGCGCGCGCAATGGCCGATCTCGATATTGCCGAGAATTTTTGCGCCCGCGCCGATCAGCACGCCGCGCCTGATCTTCGGATGACGGTCCTCGTTCTCCTTGCCGGTGCCGCCCAGCGTGACGCCGTGCAGGATCGAGACGTCGTCTTCGATGACCGCGGTCTCGCCGCAGACGAAGCCGGTCGCATGATCGAGGAAAATGCCGCGGCCAATTCTGGCGGCGGGGTTGATGTCGGTCTGAAACACCGCCGACGCGCGGCTCTGCAGGTAGTAGGCGAAATCCTTGCGGCCCTTTTGATAGAGCCAGTTCGCCAGACGATGGGTCTGCAGCGCGTGAAAACCCTTGAAGTAGAGCAGCGGATCGATGAAGCGCGAGGTCGCAGGATCGCGGTCGTAGACCGCGACCAGATCGGCGCGAAACGCGTTGCCGAGATCGGGCTCGTCGCGCAGCGCCTCGTCAAAGGTCTGGCGGATCAGATCGCCCGACAGCGCCGAATGATCGAGCCGCTCGGCGATACGATGGATCACCGAATCCTCGAGACGCTCGTGATGCAGCACGGTCGAATAGATGAAGGAAGCCAGTTCGGGCTCGCGGCGGACGATGTCCTCGGCCTCGCCCCGGACGCGGTCCCAGATCGGATCGAGCGCGGCGAGCTTCGAACCCTGCGGATTTACCTGATGCACTGCCATGATTGCTCTCGCAAATTCGCTTGTCTGGTTGATATTATAGCACGGCGGGCGGACGGCTGTCCCGGGCAAGCGCAGGCCAAGGCAGACCCCCGACCGGGGTCAGATCAAGGTGGTCAGCGATCCCGGAAAATCAAGCCGGATAGGGTCCGACTATTGGTGAATTTCGGCCGGCCCGCCATTCCCGGCATGCTTGGCTAAACTGGGGGGAAGCCACATCAGCACGCAAATATTGCGGGCGCGGAGCGCTGCCAACGCGCGGTCGGCCTGGATCGCGGCCATCGCCATCCCGTTGATGTTGCTGGCCCCCGCCCTGTGGAATGGTTATCCCCTGCTCCAGTGGGATACCGGCGGCTATCTGGCGAGGTGGTACGAAGGCTACCTGGTGCCGAGCCGCTCGACGACGTTCGGCCTCTATCTCCATTTGGGCGAGGATTCGAACTTCTGGATCAACCTCGGGATCAACGCGCTGGCAACGTTGTGGGTCCTGCAGTTGACGTTGCGCGTGCACGGCATCTCCCAACCGTTGCGGCTCCTGGCCGTGAGCCTCGTGCTGGTCCTGACCACCTCGCTGCCCTGGCTAGCCAGCACGCTGCTGACCGATATTTTCGCCGGCCTGTCCGTGCTGGCACTCTTCATCCTGGTCGCGCATGGCGAGCGGACGTCGATCCCGGAAAAATGCCTGCTGTTCGGCCTCACCGCTTTCTCCGCTGCAACGCATAGCGCAACGCTCGCGGTGCTGCTCGGATTGTGCTGCACGGGGTGGATCGCCCGTCCTTTTCTGCGCGGCCGGATTTCGATTTCCGGACTGACACAGGGCAGCCTCACCATCGTCGCCGGAGCCGTGCTGCTGCTGTCGACCAATTTCGCATTATCCGGAAAGCTGGCGTGGACGCCCGGCGGTTACGGCGTCGCCTTCGGACGCATGCTGCAGGATGGCATCGTGGCGCAGTATCTGCGGGATCATTGCCCGAAGCAGAGCTTCAAGCTCTGCCCCTACCGCGATTGGCTTCCCGCCACGGCCGACCAGTTTCTCTGGGGCAACAGCATGTTCAACACGCTCGGCCGCTTTCAAGGGCTGAACGATGAGATGGGCTTTATCGTGCTGCATTCACTGGCCGAGTATCCGGCCTGGCAGGCCAAGGCGGCGCTGACGGGAACGGTGCAGCAGCTCGGCCAGGTCGCCACCGGGGAAGGCGTCGGTGTCTGGCTCGGCCATACCTACGGCATCGTCGAGCGCTTTCTTCCCGCACAGGTGAAGCCGATGCGCGCGGCGCAGCAACAGCGCTGGCATTTCGATTTCACCGCGATCAACCGGATTCACATTCCCGTCGCGCTGGCGTCGATGCTGCTGGCTGCGATGCTTTTCGGCCACGGCGTGTTGCGCCGGTCGCTCGACGATGTCACTTTGCTCGCAGGCACGGTCACATCCGCCGTGCTCGGCAACGCGTTCATCTGTGCCGTGATATCAGGCCCGCACGATCGTTACGGTGCGCGCATGGCGTGGCTGGCGACCGCGGCGGTGCTGATCGCCTCCATCAGGCATTTCGCCGGTGAGGACGAGCGCGACCGCTCATTTCCGCCGCGACAGGAAGTCGGTGACGCCGACCTTGTAGACCTTGTCGCCGACCGCGCGCATGTGATCGCGGTTCGGAATGTCGAGCACCTCGGCCCCCGGAATGATTTTCCCGAGCGCCACGGCTGAGCCGGCGATTTCATCCTTGGCGCCGACCGCGATCAGGACCGGCACGCCGATGCCAGCGGCTTCCTCCGCTGTCATCAGCCGCCGCGAGCCGCGCAGGCAGGCGGCGAGCGCGCGACGGTCGGAGCGGGTCTGATCGGCGAAGGCGCGAAACGTCCGCCCGACCGGGTCGGTGACATCGTCCAGCGACGGCGCTTCGAGTGCGGTAGCTACGTTCTCGCCCGGGCCACCGCCCTCGATCAGCCCGATACCGATGCCGCCAAGGATCGCCGAGCGCAGCCGCTGCGGCTGCTCGCGTGCGAGAATTGCCGTCATGCGCGATCCCAGCGAGTAGCCCATCACATCGGCGCGCGCGATTTCCAGATGATCCAGCAGCGCGATGACGTCGCTTGCCATGGTCGCGATTTCGTAGTCGGCAGAATCGTAGAGTTTTCCGGAATCGCCATGGCCGCGATTGTCGAGCGCGATGACGCGGCGGCCATCTTTCTTCAGATCGGAAACCCAGGTCGGATAGACCCAGTTGACGTTCTTGCTGGAGGCGAAGCCATGCACGAGAACGATCGGATCGCCCTCACCCTCGTCGAGATAGGCAATTTCGACGTTGCCGTTGTTAAAATTCGGCATCAGCAATTCCATGTTTTGGGGGGAACGGAACGGGCGATCTTGCAATGGTTGCAAGTCTAACCCTATGCGGCAGCGCCTGCCAGAGCCCCGCCGGACGGCAAGTCTGCCGTAGTCGCCTGCCTTCTTAGTTTCCGCGCCTTGCTACGACGCAGCCAAGCTTCGGTGGCGCGCTCGGTGGTCGCCTTGATCGACGACAGGAAACCGAACAGCGCCAGCAGCGCGCCGAATACCCACATCGTCAGATTGAAGGTGCCGGCGGCCAGCAGCAACGCGCCGCGGCCGAGAATCTTGATAATCGCGCGGGTCTGCCCGCCCTTGGATTCGGCAAGCCGGGCGGCACGCGCGACGTCCTTCGGCCCCTGCGCGATGCGCAGCGTGTCGAGCGCTCCGCGGGTGCCGGCCTTCTCGCCGACACGCCCGACGTCCTTTGCCAGCCGCACCAGCGCACCGGCCTTCTCGGCGCGGTACGCCGCTTTGATCGCCCTGACGGTCTCACCGGGCCGAAGCACCGAACTCTTCGCGACCGCCTGCTGCAGCATGGGCGCGTCGACGACTTCGCGCGCCGAGCGGCCGGCCCATTGCGTCAGCCCCTCGCCCAGCCGCCCGACCTTGCGGGCATCCTTGACCATGGAAAGGCCGGCACGCACCGGTGCGACACCGCCGACCGAGACATAGGTCGCGGCGGTCACCGCGAGGCCCACGGTTGCGAGGCCGAGCACCAGCCGGTCGACCTCCTCGCCGGTCGCCAGATGCTTGCCCTCGCGCACGACATCCCTGATGTCGCCGAACACGAAGAGATCGCCGGCCACCGTGCCCGACAGGCTCGCGACGTCGTCGGCGTTGCCGGTCACCAGGCCGGTGGCAAAGCGCTTGGCAAAATGCGTCGCGGTGCCTGCGTCGGCGACCGCATCAGTGACGCGCTTGGACAGTTCGTCGCTGACGGCGATACCCTTGTCGCGGGCGAGTTGGAGGAAGCTGTTGGCGAGATCCGAGTCGCCCTGCGCGAGGGCCGCCTCGATGTTCTGGGAAAGCAGCGCCTGATTGCTTCGCAGAGCGGAATCGATCTGGATATCTGACAGCGCCGCAGGATCGTCTTGCGCCGCCAGCACGGCGCCCGCGTTGCGGGCGTGCGGCCACAACGCCGCGCACACGGCTACGCTGAGCGCCATTCCCGCCAGAGCTGAACCGAGCCGCAGCCGCCTCATCGAAAAAAGCCCAATGTTTCGGTCTTTCTCTAGATGGTATGCCGCTTTTACGACACAACCGCCCCGACGAAAGAAGGGCTTTTCTCCCACGACAAGATTGTGTCGAATTTGCATAGGCAAATGTGCCGTTGGGCCCCTCCAGATTCGGCTCTAGGAATCAGCGGAACCCGCCACTATGGTCGCGGCGTTTCGAGGTTACCGCATCGTGTTGATTGCGTCCGCCTGTCGTTGCTATCCAAGGTGAAGCTGATGTCCGATCATGTCGTCCCGCATTTCCATAACGATGCCGGTGTCTCGGTAATCGAGATCGGCTCGCAGGAATTCATGTGCGTGGGCGCCAACCCGCCGTTCGACCATCCGCACGTGTTTCTCGACCTCGGCAACGACAACGAAATCATCTGCCCCTATTGCTCGACGCTGTACCGCTTTGCCGCCGACCTCGCCGCGGGCGAGGCCCGCCCGCCCGAATGCGTCGTGAAGGACAAGGTCGCCTGACCTTTCGGTGGCTGCTCCGCGCACCATCATCGTTGCTGGTGCCGGGATCGGGGGACTGACGGCAGCGCTTTCGCTCGCCGCAAAAGGTTTTCGCGTCATCGTTCTGGAGAAGGCCGAACGGCTGGAGGAAGCCGGCGCCGGGCTGCAGCTTTCGCCGAACGCCAGCCGCATCCTGGTCGACCTCGGCCTGCGGCCGCGGCTCGAACCGCGTGCGGTGACGCCCGAGGCCGTCAACATCATGAGCGCGCGCGCCGGCGGCGAGATCGCCCGCCTGCCGCTCGGCGAGGCCGCCAGCCTCCGTGCCGGCGCGCCCTATTGGGTGATCCACCGCGCCGACCTGCAGGGCGCGCTGCAGGCCCAGGTCAACGACCATCCCGACATCGACCTGCGGCTCGGCTGCCAGTTCGAGGACGTGACGGCGCATGCCAGGGGGCTGACCGTGGTCCAGCGCCGCGGCGACAGAAGGCAACAGGAACTGGCGGCGGCGCTGGTCGGCGCCGACGGCATCTGGTCGGCGGTACGGAACCACCTGTTCCCGGCGGTGCAACCGCAGTTTTCCGGCCTGATCGCCTGGCGCGGAACCCTCGATGCCACGTCGCTGCCGCGCGAATATACCGCGCCGCGGGTGCAGCTCTGGATGGGACCGGACGCGCATCTGGTCGCCTACCCGATCTCGGCCGCACGGCAGATCAACGTGGTCGCCATCGTGCCGGGGACCTGGAACAGGCCGGGCTGGAGCGCACCGGGCGACGCCAACGAATTGAAGAATGCGTTCGACTCGCAGCGCTGGCCCTCGACGGCGCGGATGCTGCTCGGCGCCGTCGACGAGTGGCGGCGCTGGGCGCTGTTCACGCTGCCCGATCTCGGCGAGTGGACCGACGGGGCGATCGCGCTGCTCGGCGACGCCGCGCACGCCATGCTGCCGTTTGCTGCGCAGGGCGCGGGAATGGCGATCGAGGACGCCGCCGTGCTCGCCAAAACCTTGAGCGAAAGTCCCGCTGATATCCCGGCGGCGCTGAAACGCTATGGCCGGCAGCGGCGCGGCCGCGTGCTGCGGGTGCAGCGCACCGCGCGGCAGCAGGGGCGCATCTACCATCTCACCGGCCCGATGGCGCTGGCGCGCGACCTCGCGATCCGGGCGATGGGCCCCGAACGCATGCTGGCGCGGCAGGACTGGATCTACGATTGGCGGGTGTGATGCGAAAACGTTCCGGCGAATCCGTAGCCCGCTACGGCAGCTTAATTTGCCGCCCGGCTGGCCTTCGCACGCTTGCCCTTGGCAGGAGCGGCCGCGATCGTTGGCGGGGCCTCCGGCTTCGAATCCTGGCATCGGTTCCGCTGCCAGGCCTCTTCGGCCAGCTTCGATTGTCCGCGTAGCGCGATGTAGTCATTTCGATAGGCCATCTCCGCCACGACGGGACCGGCAACACCGGTTTCGGCCTTCGTCATCAGCCCCTGCAATTCCGCGGTCTTTGTCGCGAGGTCCTTGCGCTCCGTCTCGAGCTGCTTGCAATCGTAGAGATCGTATTTGGCGGGATCGGCAAACGCCGGCGAAATGGCGTCGCTCATCCCGGCGCAGCCGGACAGGCCAGCCCCGAGCGCAACCAGCGCCAGCGCCGCAAGGCTGCGCGAGATCAATCGGCGATGGGACAGCGAGTTGGGCATCGGACCTTCGATAGGTGGATTTTGTTGAGATTGCCTAAAGCCCGCCGCAGGTAAACACCCCAAGTGTCCGCATTGAGGCTTTGCTTTGGCAGCGCGCTCACTTAAAGGTGGACAGCGCCTTGTCCGGACATCTTGCCAATTCCACCTCTCCGGAAAACGCGCTAAGTATCTGATATCTTGAGACTAAGCGGACGTGGCGGAACTGGTAGACGCAAGGGACTTAAAATCCCTCGATGGCAACGTCGTGTGGGTTCGACTCCCACCGCCCGCACCAGCCTTCGCTCGCGAAGCGAGTGAAGGCTGCCACGCCGAAGCCGACAGGCGAAGGCGGGCTGTGTCCGCGAGCTACGGCTCGGCAGGCCACGCGCTCGCGAAGCGAGTGAAGGCTGCCACGCCGAAGCCGACAGGCGAAGGCGGGCCTGTCTCCGCGAGCTACGGCTCGGCAAGCCACGCGCAAGACCGTAAGGTCGAAGCGTGTCCGGCATAGCCTGAGCGCAGCGAAGGCGACGACGGACTGGTGGAGACCGGGGACCCCATTGTCACAAACCCATCTTTTCGAAATGCGCCGGCTGGAGATGCTGAGCAACACCATCTTCGGCGTTGCCATGACGCTGCTCGCCTATGATTTGCCGAAAGCCAGCAGTTTCAAGCAAGCGCCCACCTGGATGGGTCTGGTTCACGTCTACGCCCAACCCGTCATCGCGCTGGCGATCAGCTTCGTCGTCGCCGGCCTGTTCTGGTTCAGCCATCACCGGCGGCTTACGGTGGCGCCGGAGGCCGGGCGCAGCGTGGTGTTCCTCAATCTGTTCTTTCTGCTGACGATCATCATCCTGCCGGTGACCAATGGCCTTTACGGCAGCTATCGGCTCGATGGCGTGGTCGCGGTGATCTATGGTCTCCATTTGACGCTGATTGCCGTCGTGAATGCGCTGTTGTGGATTCTCGCGCTGCGCGGCCGTTACGATCCGCGTTTGATGGTCACCGCGCTGTTTCCGGTGTTCGTGTTGGCGCTCGCTACGGCAGTGGCCTCCGCCGCACCGCAGGCCGCGCAGTACATCTGGGGCCTGGCGTTTCTCTCGCCCGTTGCGGGCTGGGTTGCCGCGCGAGCTAGCGCGAAACCTTCGCCTCAGTCACCGTGAGCAAGCGGCTAGCCTCCTCCGAGATCATCCGCTCCATCTTTTCCTGAAACTCCTTGCGCGGCAGGCCCGGCGCGATCGGCGGAAGAAAAGACAGGGTGATGGTGCCTGAATGCATCATCAGGGTTTTCTTGCCCCAGAACAGGCCGGAATTGCACGCCGCCGGCACGACGGGGACTTCGAGGTTCGTGTAGAGCGCGGAAATGCCGGCCGACTGGAACGTCACGGGCTCGTCGATCGCCTGCCGCGTGCCTTGCGGAAACAGCAGCACCTTGCGTCCCTCGCCGACCGCGCGCTTCGCCTCATCGACCATCTGGCGCAGCGCCTGGCGGCCCGCCGACCGGTCCACCAGGATCATCGGATAGCGCTCCAGGAACCAGCCGACCAGCGGCAGCTTTCGCAGCTCTTTCTTGGCGACGATGCTCGCATCGGGGAAGATCACGCAGAGCGCCGCGGTCTCCCACAGCGACTGATGATTGCAGGCAATGATGCAAGGTCCATCGGGAACGTGCGCGCGCCCCTCGACGCGATAATCCAGCCCCACGACGTATTTCATCAGGAACAGGATGCCGCCGGCCCAGACCTGGGACACCGCCCGCACCGTCGGACTGCTCGCCTTGAACAGCGCCATGAACGGCATCGACAGCGCGATGACCAGCGTCAGGATCACCACGGCGGCATCGAACAGTATCGACCTCAGATAATGCAAACGTCCGTCCCCTTGGGTCTCGATGCGGCTTCCCATACAGCACTTTTCCCGGGTTGCACAATTCCGGCCATCCCGCAGGAAAAGGTGTCACCATGGATTGGCCCGATTGCCGCTGGAGGATCGCCCATGCCCACTCTCGAAAAGATCGCTATCGGCACGCATCACGTCTTCGACGCCATCACGGCAGGCGCGCCCGGCGCGCCGCTGGTGCTGCTGCTGCACGGCTTTGCGGAATCGATGCATTGCTGGCGGCGCAGGTCGCGGCCCTCGGCGACATGGGCTATCGCGCCATTGCGCCGAGCCAGCGCGGCTATTCGCCGGGCGCCCGGCCGGATCCGCATGAGTTTTCGCATTATCTGATCGATCGCCTGATGGACGATGCGATGGCGATCGTGGCCGCTGCGGGCTATGGCGACGCGCGTTTTCATCTCGCGGGCCACGACTGGGGCGGCAGCATTGCGTGGGGCCTCGCCGACCGCCACCCCGAGCGGCTGGCCTCGCTCACCATTCTTTCGCGGCCGCATCCGAACGCATTCAATCGCGCGTTGGCGACCGACGGCGCGCAAGCGCAACGCTCGAAGCATCACAAAGCATTCCTGGAACCGGATGCCGCCGATGTCGTGCTGGCCGACGACGCCAGATGGCTGCGCGAGCGCCTGGCCGCCAATGGCGTGCCGCCTGATGCGATCGAACGGCATCTCGCCGTGCTCGGCAACAAGGAGGCGATGGAGGCCGCGCTGGCCTGGTATCGGGCGCGCGGCGCGATCCGCGGACCGCTCGGCCCGATCCGGGTGCCGACGCTTTATATCTGGGGCGACGCCGACGACACCGTCGGCCGCACCGCCGCCGAAGGCACGGTCGATTTCATCGCCGCGCCCTATCGTTTCGAGGTGCTGCCGGGCGTCGGGCATTTTGCGGCGGACCAGGCGCCGGAACGTGTCTGCGAATTAATGCTGGAACATCTCGCAGCGCACCCCTTGTAGGGAACGCAACGCACACAAAGATGTTGTCATGCACAATCAGGAGTATGACGACATGGCCACCGAACAACCGTTGGACAAACCTGCCGCCGCCGGGCGCAAATTATCCCCGGATCGGCGGTCATCCCAGCCCCAGCCGCAAATCCCCTCGCCGCTGTCGAGCGACGGCCTGGAACTGATGCGGGATACCCACTGCTGACCAGCCATCAGCCATCGTCGATGACCTATGCATGAGGATCAACTACGCGCTGGCGGCGAACTCCTGATGCCGGCCGGGCGCCGCGTCGAACAGCGCCTTGGTATATTCGTGCTGGGGCGCGGCAAAGACGTCGGCGGTGGCGCCCTGCTCGACGATCACGCCGCGCTGCATGACCGCGATCCTGTCGCAGACCTGCGCGGCCACCCGCAGATCATGGGTGATGAACAGCACCGCCAGATTGAACTTTTCGGCGCACCTCATCCAGCAATTTCAGAACCTGATCCTGCACGGAGACGTCGAGCGCCGACACCGGCTCGTCGCCGATCAGCAGTTCGGGCTCCATCGCCAGCGCCCGCGCGATGCAGATCCGCTGCCGCTGGCCGCCGGAGAACTGGTGCGGGAAGCGGTCGAGCGCGGCCGGCGGCAGATGCACCACCGCCATCAGGTCGCGCGCGCGCTGCATGGCTTCCTTGCGGCCGAGGCCAAAATTCATCGGCCCCTCGATGATCGCCTCGCCGACCGTGCGGCGCGGGTTGAGCGATCGATACGGGTCCTGGAAAATGAACTGAATGCGCCGGCGCATCGGACGGAATTTTGATTCCCGCATCGCCGCGATATCGATGCCGTCGACCTTGATGCCGCCGCCGGTGGCGTCGACCAGCCGCGCGACGCAGCGCGCCACCGTCGACTTGCCGGACCCGAACTCGCCGACAATGCCGAGCGTCTCGCCGCGGCGGATCGTCAGCGAGACGTCCTTGACCGCGGCGACCACGCGCGCCTTCGGCTGGAACAGCGAGCGCTTGCCGTAGGTCTTGAAGAGATTCTCGGTCTGCAGAACCACCGGTCCGGTCACCGGCGACCGTTTTGGCGGCGTCATGCTCGGCACCGCGCGCAGCAACATGCGCGTATAGTCCTCGCGCGGATTGCGCAGCACCTCTTCGCACGGCCCCTGCTCCACGATCCGGCCCATCTGCATCACCACGACGCGGTCGGCGATCTCGGAAACGACGCCGAAATCATGGGTGATGAACAGCACGCCGGTTTTCTTGCGGCCCTGCATTTCCCGCACGAGCTTGAGGATCTGCGCCTGCGTGGTGACGTCGAGCGCCGTGGTCGGCTCGTCGGCGATCAGCAGCGCGGGATCGAGCACCAGCGCCGCCGCGATCATGATGCGCTGGCGCTGGCCGCCGGAGAGCTGGTGCGGATAGGCGTCGATCATCTGTTCGGGATCGGGCAGATGCACCGCGCGCATGATCTCGAGCACGCGCGCGCGCTGTTCCTTCTGGTCGAGGCTGCTGTGGATCTCCAGCACTTCGCGGATCTGGTCGCCGACCCGCTCGACCGGATTGAGCGCGGTCATCGGCTCCTGGAACACCATGGCCATGCGGGTGCCGCGGATGGCGCGCAATTCTGCGTCGGACTTGGTGAGCACTTCATCGCCCTGCAGCCGGATCGAGCCGCTCTCGACCTGCATCGCGCCCTTCGGCAGCAGGCCCATCACGGCCTGCGCCGTTACCGACTTGCCGGAACCGGATTCGCCGACCACGCAGACGATCTCGTCGGCGCCGACGGTCAGGTTGATGCCCTGCACCGCATGGGTCCGGTCGCCGCCCTTGATGGCGACGGAAAGATTCGAGACTTCGAGAACGGTATCGCTCACATCACACCCGCTTTGCCATCTTGGGATCGAGCGTATCGCGCAGGCCGTCGCCGAGCACGTTGACGGCCAGGATCGTCAGCGCGAGGCAGACGCCGGGATAGATGATGTTGTGCGGGAACAGGCTGAACACCTCTCGTCCCGCGGCCATGATGTTGCCCCAGGTCGGCACCTCCGGCGGAACGCCGATGCCGAGGAAAGACAGGATGGCTTCGATGAGAATGGCGGACGCGCAGATGAAGGTGCCCTGCACGATCATCGGCGCGATGGTGTTGGGCAGCACATGCCGCCACAGCAGTTTTGGCGTCGACGTGCCGAGCGTCACCGCGGCCTCCACATAAGGCTCCTCGCGCACGCTGAGCACGATCGAGCGCACCAGCCGGACGACGCCGGGAATCTGTGGAACGGTGATAGCGATGATGACGGTGAGCACACTGGAGCGGAATAGCGACACCATGGCAATCGCCAGCAGGATCGCCGGAATGGCCATCAACCCGTCCATGATCCGCATGATCACGGCATCCACGATGCGGAAGAAGCCGGCAAGCAGCCCGATGAACAGGCCACAGGCGACGCTGATCAGCGCTACCGAAACGCCGACCAGGAGCGAGACGCGTGCGCCATAGATGACGCGGCTGTAGACGTCACGGCCGAGACTGTCGGTGCCGAACTTGGCAATCATCTTGATGCGTTCACCGGTGTCCGTCCGCATCGTGATTTCTGCGCCGGGAACCTTGTTGCGTGCGATCGGACTGATCGCCGTCGGATCGATGGTGCCGAGCCAGGGCGCCAACAACCCCATCAGCAGGACAATCGCGATGATCGTGGCCCCGAACATCACGCTCGGATTGCGCAGCAGTTTGCGGAACGCGGCCGGTTTGCCCGGGCTCGCAGGCAGAACGGGTTCGATGATCGTCGCGTCCACCATCAGTAGCGAATCCTGGGATCGAGAACGGTATAGAGCATGTCAACCGCCAGGTTGATCATGACGTAGACAAACGAGAACAGCAGAATGACGGCCTGGATCGTCGGGTAGTCGCGCGCCAGCACGGCGTCGACCGTCAGCCTGCCAAGGCCCGGAATCGTGAACACGCTTTCGGTCACCACGACGCCGCCGATCAAAAGCGCCACGCCGAGACCGATCACGGTGACGATCGGCACCGCCGCGTTGCGCAGCGCGTGGCGGAACAGCACCTTGCGCTCGGTCTGTCCCTTGGCGCGCGCGGTTCGGATGTAGTCTTCCGAGAGCACCTCGAGCACGCTGGTGCGGGTCATGCGGGCGATCAGCGCCACATAGATCACCGACAGCGTCACCGACGGCAATAGCAGCCTTAGCGCCCAGCCGCCGACGCCTTCGGAGATCCGCTGATAGCCCTGCACCGGCAACCAGTCCAGCCAGATCGAAAACACGTAGATCAGGAGATAGCCGACCACGAACACCGGCACGGAAAATCCGAGCACCGAAAAGCCCATGACGACGCGATCGAGCCAGCTGCCCTGCCAATGCGCCGCCATCACGCCGAGCGGCACCGCCACACACACCGCGATCAGCATGGTGAAGAAGGCCAGCGACAGCGTAGGCTCAATGCGCTCGCCGATCAGCGCAGCGACCGTCTTCTTGAAGAAGAAGCTCTCGCCGAAATCGCCGGTGCAGCACCCGGCCCGACCAGATGACGAACTGCTGCAGCATCGGCTGGTCGAGGCCGAGTTGCTGGCGGATTTGCGCGATCTGCTCGCTGTTGGCGCTGTCGCCGGCGAGGATCGCCGCCGGATCCGACGGCGTCAGCCGCAGCATCAGGAAGATAAAGACGGCCACGACCAGCATCACAGGAATGGTGCCGAGCAGTCGCCGGAAGAGATAGCCATACATGGACATGGTTTGCCCGATCTTGAAACGGCGCGGGCGGAGAAACGGTCCCCGCCCGCGCCGCTCAAACTCACTTGGTGACTTCGATGTTCCAGAACACCGGCGCCGGCGCAATGACGAAGCCCTTGACGTTCTTGCGCATCGCGACCGGCTGCACGTATTCGCCGACCGGAATCTCGGGCGTCGTCTCGATGGCGCGCAGTTGCACCGCCTCGGCGATCGCCTTCTGCTTGGCCGGGTCGGTTTCGCGTGCGAAATCATCGCGCAGCTTTTCGAGTTCGGCATCGCACGGCCAGCCGAACAGCGCCTTGTCGCACGATGAGTTCAGATAGGCCGTCGACACCGGGTTCATCACGTCGGCGGCAACCCAGGCCGTCAGGAACGCGTTCCAGCCGCCGGCATTGGGCGGGTCCTTCTTGGACCGGCGTGCGACCACCGACTGCCAATCCATCGATTGCATGTCGACCTTGAAGCCCGCCTTCTCCATCAGCGACTTGGCGACCGGTGCAAGGTTGGTCAGCACCTTCAGATCGGTCGAGTGCATCAGCACGACCGGGGTGCCGTCGTAGCCGGCTTCCTTCAGCAGCTCCTGCGCCTTCTTGGTGTTGGAAGTGAGAAGCCCGTCCATCCCCTTGGTCGACGCGAACGGCGTGCCGCAGATGAACAGCGCCTTGCACTCCTTGATGTAGTCGGGGTCGCCGATGGTCGCCATCAGGAAGTCTTCCTGGTTGAAGGCGTACCACAGCGCCTGGCGGATCTTCGGATTGTCGAACGGCTTGTGAAGATGGTTGGGACGGAAGACGTATTGCCCCTTCAGCGGCGGCGAGATGATGACCGAGACGTTGGGATCCTTCTTCAGCGTGCCCAGCAAATCGTGGCTCGGCTGCTCGACGATATCGATTTCGCCCTTGGAGAGCGCGTTGACGGCCTGCTGCGCGTCGGAGATCGCGCGCCACTCGACGCGGTCGACCTTGACGACCTTGCCGCCGGCCATGCCGGACGCCGGCTCACTGCGCGGCTTGTATTTGTCGAACTTGGCATAGACCGTCTTGTCGCCCGGCTTCCATTCGTCTTTCAGGAAGACAAAGGGCCCGGATCCGGTGAAATCCTCGATCTGCTTGCTCGGGTCGGTTTCCGCGACCCGCTTGGGCATCATGAACGGCACGTTCGACGAGGGCTTTGACAGGCCGAGAAGCACGAGACCTGTCGGTTCCTTGAGCTTGATGGTGAAAGTCTTGGCATCGACCGCGGAAATCGAGTCGACGAACGTCATCATCTTCTGGCCGAGGGAATCCTTGGCGGCCCAGCGCTTGATCGAGGCGATGCAATCTTCCGACGTGACCGGTTGGCCGTCATGCCACAGCAGTCCATCGCGCAAGGTGAAGGTGTAGCCCTTGCCGTCGGCCGCGGCTTCGTACTTCTCCACCATCTGCGGCTTGATCTCGCCCTTTTCATCCTGCGCGAGCAGCACATCGTAGATCATGTAGCCGTGGTTGCGGACGATGTAGGCCGTGGTCCAGATCGGATCCAGGATCTTCAGATCCGAGTGCATGACGACGCGCAGCGTGGTCTGGGCAGACGCCGGCGCCGCCATGGCCACCAGGCTGCCGACACAGGTCGCCGCAAGAATTGCTTTTCTGAACACATTCATTCCTTCATCTCCGTTGTCGTCTCGACGCCCGAACGCCTATTATTCGGGCCCCTGCCCGGTTTCTGACCGGACTATAGGGTCGATATTCAGCTTCACAAACACCTTTTGACCCGACGACACTGGTGACGCCGACGCTCAGGCAGAAATCAGGACAGCCCTCCGGACAGGTCCTTATCCAGGCCGGCTTGCGCCCGCCGCCGGATGGATTGCAGTCCCGGTTCAGCTCCGCCAACACGCCTCCTCAAACGTCTACAATCAAGAATGATGCCAGAATTACCGTTACCCTGACCGCGCACCGAGCAGGCCCCGGACGCTTCATGTTTTTCCTTTACAAATCTGCCGCCGATCCTTCTCGTAAAGGGCCCACATCGAACCCAAACATTCCGGCCCAACCGGGAGGACCCATCATGAATCCTGCCAACCTTCCCTTCGATTCCGAGACCATGCTGCAGGGTTTGCGGGCCTGGGTCGAATGCGAAAGCCCGACCTGGGATGCGTCGGCGGTCGATCGCATGCTCGACCTTGCCGCGCGCGACATGGCCATCATGGGTGCGACCATCGAACGCATCGCCGGACGGCAGGGTTTTGCCGGCTGCGTCCGCGCGCGCTTCCCGCACCCGAAGCAGGGCGAGCCCGGCATCCTGATCGCGGGTCATCTCGATACCGTCCATCCCGTCGGCACGCTGGAAAAGCTGGCGTGGCGGCGCGAAGGCAACAAATGCTACGGCCCGGGCATCTTCGACATGAAGGGCGGCAACTACCTCACCCTCGAAGCGATCCGGCAACTGGCCCGCGCCGCGTTCACGACGCCGCTGCCGATCACCGTGCTGTTCACGCCGGACGAAGAGGTCGGCACGCCGTCGACCCGCGACATCATCGAGGCCGAAGCCGCCCGCAACAAATACGTGCTGGTGCCGGAGCCGGGCCGCCCCAACAACGGCGTGGTCACCGGACGATACGCCATCGCCCGCTTCAATCTCGAGGCCATCGGCAAGCCGAGCCATGCCGGCGCCACGCTCTCATCGGGCCGTTCCGCGATCCGCGAGATGGCACGCCAGATCATCGCCATCGACGGCATGACGACGGAAGATTGCACCTTCTCGGTCGGCGTCGTGCATGGCGGCCAATGGGTCAATTGCGTTGCCACGACCTGCAGCGGCGAGGCGCTCAGCATGGCCAAGCGGCAGGCCGACCTCGATCGCGGCGTCGAACGGATGCTCGCGCTTTCCGGCAGCAGCAATGACGTCACGTTCAAGGTCACGCGCGGCGTGACCCGGCCGGTGTGGGAACCGGACGCGGGCACGATGGCGCTTTATGAACACGCGCGCGGGATCGCGAAGGGCATGGGCCTCGAACTCCCGCATGGCAGCGCCGGCGGCGGCTCCGACGGCAATTTTACGGGCGCGATGGGCGTCCCCACGCTGGATGGCCTCGGCGTTCGTGGCGCCGACGCCCATACGCTCAACGAACATATCGAGGTCGACAGCCTCGCCGAGCGCGGCCGTCTGATGGCGGGCTTGCTGGCGACGCTGAGTTGAGCGGCGCGTAGCGGCGTGCTCCTCCAGTCTCCAGCGATCATGTGCGAGGAGCCCGTATTCGAGCGCGCATCGCCCCGAATGCGGGCAAGCTTCGTCGCTCTCTGCGCGCAATGACAGGCCCGAGCAATTGCTAACGCCCACGCGGCATGCAAAACGGAATTGCTCCCCGGCTTGCGCTTGCCACGATGACGCGCTTAACGTCCCCGCAACGAAAAGCATTGACCGAGAGACTTGATGACCCGCATCGCCGTTGGCGCCTTTCTGCACGAGACCAATACGTTCGCGCCGACCAAGGCGACCTATGACGATTTCGTCCATGGCGGCGGCTGGCCGTCGATGGCGCATGGCGCCGACGTGCTCAAGGTGATGCGCAAGATCAATGTCGGCCTGGCCGGCTTCGTCGAGGCGGCCGAAGCCAATGGCTGGGAGCTGGTCCCGACGATCTCGGCGGCCGCGGTCCCCTCGGCGCATGTCACCAACGATGCCTTCGAACGCGTCATGAAGGAGATGATCGACGGCATCGCTGCGGCGGGACCGATCGACGCCGTCTATCTCGATCTGCACGGCGCCATGGTGACCGAACATCACGACGATGGTGAAGGCGAAACGCTTGCCCGCGTGCGCAAGGTGATCGGCAAGGACCTGCCGCTGGTCGTGAGCCTCGACCTCCATGCCAACGTCTCGCCCGAGATGATGGCGCATGCCGACGCGCTCATTGCCTACCGCACCTATCCCCACGTCGACATGGCCGACACCGGCCGCGCCTGTGCAAGACATCTCGCGCTGATGCTGAAGACGAAAACGCGCTTTGCAAAGGCGTTCCGGCAATTGCCGTTCCTGATCCCGATCTCCTGGCAATGCACCAACGACCAGCCGACCAAGGGCATCTACGAAAAGCTCGCCGCACTGGAAAGCGACGCCGTGCCGACGCTGTCGTTCGCGCCGGGCTTTCCGGCCGCCGATTTCCGCGATTGCGGGCCGAGCGTGTTCGCCTACGGCCGGACGCAGGCCGACGCCGATGCCGCGGCCGACAAACTGGCGGCGCTGATCGAGAGCCACGAGGACGATTTCGACGGCCGCATCTATTCGCCCGATGACGGCGTGCGCCTCGCGATGGAGCTGGCGAAATCGGCAAGCAAGCCGATCGTCATCGCCGACACCCAGGACAATCCCGGCGCCGGCGGCGATTCCGACACCACGGGCATGCTGCGCGCGCTGGTGCGCAACCGCGCCTCCGGCGCCATCGGCGTGATCTACGATCCGGAGTCGGCCAGCGCCGCGCATGCGGCCGGCGTCGGCGCCACCGTGACGCTGGATCTCGGCGGCAAGTCCGGCATTCCCGGCGACGCGCCCTACCGGGAAAGTTTTGTCGTCGAAAAACTGTCCGACGGAAACTTCGTGGCGTCCGGCCCCTATTATCGCGGACGCGACATGGAGATGGGACCGTCGGCCTGCCTGCGCATCGGCGACGTCAGGGTGGTCGTCGCCTCCTACAAGGCGCAGCTTGCGGACCAGTCGATGTACCGCTATGTCGGCATCGAGCCGACCGAACAGAAAATCCTGGTCAACAAGAGCTCGGTTCATTTCCGCGCCGATTTCGAACCGATCGCCGAAAAGCTGCTGATCTGCGCCGCGCCCGGCGCGATGCCGGCCGATACGGCAACGCTGCCATGGACGCGGCTGCGCCCGGGCATCCGCATCAAGCCGAACGGTCCTGCCTTCGCTCCACCCGCCCCCTCTCGCTCCACCTCTCCAGTCACGGGATAACAGACATGCCCACCATCGACCGCATCGACGGCTATGCCGAGGAACTCACCGCGATCAGACGCGATCTGCATGCGCATCCCGAGATCGGCTTCGAGGAAGTGCGCACCTCCGGCATCGTCGCGGAGAAGCTGAAGGGCTGGGGCATCGAGGTGCATCGCGGCCTCGGCGGCACCGGCGTGGTCGGCGTGCTCAAGGGCAAGGGCAGCGGCGGCAAGCGCATCGGCTTGCGCGCCGACATGGACGCGCTGCCGATGGAAGAGAATACCAATCTGAAATGGCGCTCGACGATTCCCGGCCGCTTCCACGGCTGCGGCCATGACGGCCACACCACCATGCTGCTCGGCACCGCGCGCTATCTGGCCGAGACCAAGAATTTCGACGGCACCGTGCATTTCATCTTCCAGCCCGCCGAGGAAGGTCTCGGCGGCGCGCGCGCGATGATCAAGGACGGCCTGTTCGAAAAATTCCCCTGCGACGAAGTCTATGGCCTGCACAACGCGCCGGACCTGAACCACGGCGAGATCGCGATCCTGCCGGGACCGGCGATGGCCGGCGCTGACTTCTTCGACATCACCATCCAGGGCTACGGCGCGCATGGCGCGATGCCCGAACGCTCCAAGGACGCGGTGATCATCGCGACGACGCTGGCGCAGGCGCTGCAGACCATCGTCAGCCGCAACGTCGATCCCTTGAAGTCTGCGGTGCTGTCGGTCACGCAGATCCATGCCGGCTCCGCCAACAACGTGATCCCCGGCGACGCCCGGCTCGGCGGCACCGTGCGCGCCTTCGACGACGGCGTGCGCGCCCTGATCCGCGACCGCATGCGAAAGATCTGCGCCGGCGTTGCCGCGACCTTCGAATGCGAAATCACCGCCGACATCCGCGACACGTTCAGCGTGCTCGTCAACCAGGAAGAACAGTCCAGGGTGGTCGAGGCCGTGGCGAAGACGATCGTCGATCCCGCCAACGTGCTGACGCGCTCGGCGCCGAAGATGGGCAGCGAGGATTTCGCCGACATGATGCAGACGATTCCCGGCGCCTATTTCTGGGTCGGCCACGACGGCTCGGTGCCGGTGCACAATCCCGGCTTTGTGCTCGACGACAAGATCCTGCCGATCGGCGCCAGCATGTTCGCCCGCATCATCGAAACCCGTCTGCCGGCAGGTTCGCATGCATAAACCAGCCGCCGAAGAAGAGATCACCTCGCTGCATGACCTTTCCGCCACCGACCTGATCGCGGGCTACCGGGCCAAGCAGTTTTCGCCCTCGGAAGTGCTGGAGGAAGTGATCGAGCATGTCGCGGCGTGGGAGCCGCACATCAAGGCGCTCTATCTGTTCGATCCCGAGGCTGCGCGTGCTGCCGCAAAAGTCTCGACCGAGCGCTGGCAGAAGGGCGAGCCCGCGGGCACGCTCGACGGCATTCCGGTCACCATCAAGGACAACATCGCCACCAAAGGCCAGCCGGTGCCGCTGGGTTCCGCCAGCGTCAAGCAGGTACCGGCGGAGAAGGATGCGCCGCCCGCCGCGCGGCTGCGTGAATCCGGCGCGATCATCTTCGCCAAGACCACGATGCCGGATTACGGCATGCTGTCGTCGGGCCTCTCCAGCTTCCATCCCCTCACCCGCAATCCCTGGGACCTGAGCAAGAATGCCGGCGGCTCCTCTTCCGGCGCCGGCGCGGCGGGCTGCGGCCGGTTACGGCCCGCTGCATCTGGGCACCGACATCGGCGGCTCGGTGCGACTGCCGGGCTCATGGTGCGGCCTGGTCGCGCTGAAGCCGAGTTTTGGGCGCATTCCCTACGATCCACCCTATGTCGGCCGCGTCGCCGGACCGATGACCCGCACCGTCGACGACGCGGCGCTGATGATGTGCGTGCTGTCGAAGCCGGACCGCCGCGACGGCACCAGCCTGCCGGCCGACAACAGCCTGCACTGGAAGGTCATCGACAAGCCGCCGCGCAAGCTGCGCCTCGGCCTGATGCTCGACGCCGGCACGGGGCAGAAGCTGGAAAGCGAGGTGCGCAACGTTGCCGTCAAGGCGGCCAAGGCATTCGAATCCGCCGGCGCCGTCATCACCGAGATCGACGGCATCCTGACGCGCGAAATGCTCGATGGACTCGACCATTTCTGGCGCGCCCGGCTGTGGGACGATCTCTCAAAACTGTCGCCGGAGGAGCGCGGCAAGACGCTGCCCTACATCCACAAATGGGCCGAAACCGCCGCGAAGCTTTCGGGCGTCGACGTCGTCAGGGGGTTCAACGCCACGATGGCGATCCGCGCGGCGGCGGCAAATCTGTTCCACGACCTCGATTACGTGATTTCGCCGGTATCGCCGGTGGTGAACTTCCCCGCCGAGTTCGCCTCCCCGGTCAACGATCCGGACCGGCCGTTCGAGCACATCGCCTTCACCGTGCCGTGGAACATGGCGGAAAATCCCGCGATCTCGATCAATGGCGGGTACGACGCCAAGGGCTTTCCGATCGGCGTGCAGATCGTCGGCCGCCGCTTCGACGACATCGGCGTGCTCGGCATGGCCAAGACCTTTGAGGGCCTGCGCGGCCCGCAGCGGCCGTGGCCCTCGCCGCCGAAGAAGTAACTTCTCCGTCATTCCGGGATGGCGCGAGCGCCGGACCCGGAATCCATGCATCCGCATATTCGAGTCGGCAGATGCATGGATTCCGGGCATCGCGCACAAGTTCGCGCGCGCCCCGGAATGACGGTATAGAAATGACCAACGAAAGAAACACCAAGGAAGGAACCGCCATGGCGTACGAGACCATCAAGTACGAGGTCGAGGATCAGATCCTCACCATCACGCTGAACCGGCCCGACAAGCTCAACGCCTTCAACGGCACGATGCAGCAGGAAATGATCGACGCGTTCGACGCGGCCGACAAGGACGACAACATCCGCGCCATCATCGTCACCGGCGCGGGCCGCGGCTTCTGCGCCGGCGCCGACCTCTCCTCCGGCGCCAACACCTTTGACCGCGACGCGCGGCGCGGGCCGGTGAAGCGGCTGGCCGACGGCAAGGTCGACTACAGCGATCAGCAGGTGCGCGACGGCGGCGGCCAGGTGACGCTGCGGATCTTCAAATGCCTGAAGCCTGTCATCGCGGCCGTGAACGGCCCCGCCGTCGGCATCGGCGTCACCATGCAGCTGGCGATGGACATCCGCATTGCGTCGGAAGCCGCGCGCTTCGGTTTCGTGTTCTCCCAGCGCGGCATCGTGCCGGAGGCCGCCTCGAGCTGGTTCCTGCCGCGCATCGTCGGCATCTCGCAGGCGCTGGAATGGTGCTATTCGGGCCGCGTCTTCCCGGCGCAGGAAGCGCTGGCCGGCCGCCTCGTCAGCAAGGTGGTGCCGCCGGACGATTTGCTGCCGACCGCGCGCGCGCTGGCAAAAGAATTCGCCGCCAAGACCGCGCCGGTATCGGTGGCGCTGATCCGGCAGATGATGTGGCGCATGATGGGCGCCGACGATCCGATGGAAGCCCACAAGGTCGACAGCCGCGGCATCTACGCCCGCGGACGCAGCGGCGACGTCAAGGAAGGCGTGGTCTCGTTCCTGGAAAAGCGCCCGGCGCAATTCAAGGACAAGGTGTCGAGCGACATGCCGGACTATTTCCCGTGGTGGAACGAGCGCGAATATAAGTGACTGCGAAGCAGTCATCCCGGGATGGTGCGGACGCACCAGACCTCAGGGTGCAACTGCACCCCGGGGAATCTCTCGAAGGCAGAGACGGCGTCGTCCTGCTGCATGGCATCAGCAGGACGGCGCTATCGTTTCGCAAGATGCAGATGGCGCTGCAACGCGCCGGATTCGCCACCCTCAATCTGGACTATGAGAGCCGCCGCAAGGCGCTGGAGGGGCTGGCGGAGGACATTCATCCCGCCATCCGGAGCTTTGCCGATCGCACCGAGGGCTCAATTCATTTCGTCTGCCATTCCATGGGCGGGCTGTTGGCCCGCGTCTACATTGCGAGGCACCGGCCCAAACGCCTCGGCCGCGTCGTGATGCTGGGCACGCCGAACAGCGGCAGCGAAATCGCCGACCGGCTGAAGCATTTCGGCGTTTACCGCGCCTTCTTCGGCCCCGCCGGACAGCAGCTCGGCACAAAACGGGACGATGCGATCAGAGGCGCTGTTTCCGCCGCTGGATTATCCGGTCGGCATCATCGCGGGAAACCGTTCGATCGATCCGCTGGGGGGCAAGATGCTGCCGAAACCGCATGACGGACGGGTGTCGGTGGAAAACACCAGGATCGACGGCATGGCCGACCATATCGTGATCGACACGGCGCATCCTTGGCTGGTGCGAAACAGCGTCGCGGTCGCGCAGACGATTGCGTTCCTGCAGGATGGGACGTTCGTGAAACCGTAGCAGGACGCCTGAATCGTAGAATCGTAGGGTGGGCAAAGCGAAGCGTGCCCACCATCTCGCGGCGTGCTCGATGATGGACGGTGGGCACGTCGCTGACGCTCCTTTGCCCACCCTACGGCTCCGATCACCCCATCGTCAGCGCCACCCGGCCGATCGCCTTGCGATCGATCAACAGCCGCATCGCCTTGGCATAATCCTCCAGCGGCAGGCGGTGCGAGATGTTGGGACGGATCTTTCCGGCCTCCGCCCATTCCGTCAGCGCCTTGATCCTGACTTCGCCGAGCGCGGGATTTTTCCGCACCGCTTCGCCGGCGCGGACGCCGAGCACGCTGGCGCCCTTGATCATCAGGAGATTGGTCTTGGCGAGCCCGATGCCGCCGGTGAAGCCGATGATCAGCAGCCGCGCGCCCCAGTTGATGCAGCGCATCGAGTTCTCGAACACCTCGCCGCCGACCGGATCGAACACCACGTCGGCGCCGCGCCCGTCGGTGATGCGCTTGACGGCATCGCGAAACGGCTCCTGGTCGTAGCGGATGAGATGATCGGCGCCCCTCGCCTGCGCGATCGCCAGCTTCTCGTCGCTCGACGCGGTCGCGATCACGGTGGCGCCCAGCATCTTGCCGATCTCGACGGCGGCGAGCCCGACGCCGCCGCCGGCGCCATGCACCAGCAGCACCTCGCCCGGCTCGAGCCGGCCGCGGTCGATCAGCGCGTGATAGGCGGTGCCATGGCCGGCCAGGAACGTCGCGCCCTCGGCATAGTCGAACGTCGACGGCAGCTTGACGAGCTGCGAGGGCGTGGCGACGGCTTCATCGCAATAGGCGCCGTGCCGCATCTTGACGATCACCCTGTCGCCGACCGCGACGCCTTGCGGCGCCGTTGACCTCGACGACATCGCCGGCAGCTTCCATGCCCGGCGTGAACGGCAGCGGCGGCTTGAGCTGATACTCGCCCGCCGCCATCAGGACGTCAGGGAAATTCAATCCCGGCGGCGCGGATGGCGACGCGCACCTGCCCCGGCGCCAGCGGCGCGGCGTCAAACGTTTCCAGGCGCAGGCTCTCGGGCGGGCCGAGTTCGCGGCAGACGACGGCTTTCGGCATCAGGCGGCCCGCGCTTTCAGGCGCTCCAGCGCCTCGCGGATCAGCGGCATGCGGTCGTTGCCGAAATACATGTCGGTCTTGTCGACAAAGATGGTCGGCGAGCCGAAACCGCCGCGCGCCATCACTTCGTCGGTATTGGCCTTGAGCTGGTCCTTGATCGCCTGCTGGCCGATGCCGTCGAAGAACTTGACGTGATCGACGCCGACCTTCTTGCAGACCTCCGTCAGCACCGAGTCCTGCGAGATGTCCTTGTCGCCGCCCCAATAGGCCTCGAACACCGCGGTGGCGAACGGCACCATGTCCTTACCGAGCCAGATGCAGCCGCGCATCGCCTTGACGCTGTTCACCGGAAACACCGTCGGCGGCATCTTGATCGCGAGCCCCGCCGAGCGCGCCCAGTCGGCGAGATCCTTTTTCATGTAGCGCGCCTTCAGCGGCACCGGCGTCTCGCGCGAGGCATAGACGCTCGGATTGACGGTGTTGAAGATGCCGCCGACCAGGATCGGCCGCCAGGAGATCTCGACGCCGAGCTCTTTGGCGAGCGGCTGGATGTTGTGGAAGGCGAGATAGGTCCAGGGACTGGAGCAGTCGAAGAAGAATTCGATCATGGCGTTTTCCTTTTGTTTGCTTTGTTGTCTCATCCTCGTCATTCCGAGGAGCGCCGAAGCGCAGTCTCGAAGGATCGCAGTGTTTCCGCGGTAGGCGTCATGGATTCGAGTTCGCCGCTTCGCGGCTCCTCGCGATGACGGACGGCTAGCTAGCGCTTCCTCCCCGCCATCTCCTTCGCCGTCTGCGCCGAACATATTCTTCCGCGCCTCCTCGTCGAACGGCTCCTTCACGAACTTGCCGATCGCAAGCCCCGCCTGCACCTGCGGCCGGGCGCGCACCTCGGCGTACCAGCGCTTGACGTTCGGATAATCGTCGAGCGTAAAGCCCTGCGCCTTGTGGGTCATGGTCCAGGGAAAGCAGGCGATGTCGGCGATCGAATAGTCGCCGGCGACATAGGCGCCGGTCTTGCCGAGCTGGCGTGTCGAGCACGCGATAGAGCCGCGCCGCCTCGTCGCGGTAGCGCTCGATCGCGTACGGGAATCTTCTCCGCCGCATAGAGCGCGAAATGGCCGTGCTGGCCGAGCATGGGCCCGAGCCCGCTCATCTGCCACATCAGCCATTGCATGACGCGGGAGCGCGCCGCGCATCTCCTTCGGCAGGAAGCGCCCGGTCTTGTCGGCGAGGTAGATCAGGATCGCCCCGGTCTCGAACACCGAGAACGGCTCGCCGCCATCGGCCGGCGCATGGTCGACGATGGCCGGAATGCGGTTGTTCGGGCTGATCGCCAGAAATTCCGGCCTGAACTGCTCGCCGGCGCGGATGTTGACGGGGACGACCCGATAGGGAAGCCCGAGTTCCTCCAGCATGATCGAGATTTTCCAGCCGTTGGGCGTCGGCGCGTAATGCAGGTCGATCATGGCTTCCCCTAGGCTGCCCAGGTCGGAAATATTCCACGCAATGGCGACTTTTGTTGTTCTGTACCTCGATCATAAGACATGGCAGACAGGCGCTCAATCAGAACCCACCGGGAGGCTCCCATGCTGTTTCCAACCACCATCGCAGGCTCCTTGCCGAAGCCGGAATGGCTGGCCGAGCCCAACACGCTGTGGGCGCCCTGGAAGTCGAAGGGCGACGAACTGGCCCGCGCCAAGCGCGACGCCACCATGCTGGCGGTGAAGCTGCAGGAGGATGCCGGCGTCGACATCGTCACCGAGGGCGAGCAGGCCCGCCAGCATTTCGTCCACGGCTTTCTGGAGAAGGTCGACGGCATCGATTTCGCCCACAAGGTCGAGATGGGCATCCGCAAAGACCGCTACAAGGCAATGGTGCCGCAGGTGGTGGCGCCGCTGACGCTGAAGGGCCGCGTCCATGCCGACGAGGCCCGCGTCGCCCGCACCCACACCACCCGCAAGCTGAAATTCACCCTGCCCGGCCCGATGACCATCATCGACACGGTCGCGGACAGATATTACGGCGACAAGCGTCAAGATGGCGTTCGCCTTCGCCGAACTGCTCAACGACGAGGCCAAGGCGCTGCAGGCCGACGGCGTCGACGTGATCCAGTTCGACGAGCCCGCCTTCAACGTCTTCATGGACGAAGTCTCCGACTGGGGCATCAAGGCGCTGGAGCGCGCCGCCGAGGGCCTGACCTGCACCACCGCCGTGCACATCTGCTACGGCTACGGCATCAAGGCCAACACCGACTGGAAAGCAGACGCTGGGCAGCCGAGTGGCGGCAGTACGAGGATATTTTCCCGGCGATCGCCAAGAGCCCGATCCAGCAGGTCGCGATCGAGTGCCGCAATTCGAAGGTGCCGCTCGATTTGCTCGCGCTGCTGCCCGGCAAGATCATCCAGGCCGGCGTGATCGATGTCGCCAGCGACACGGTGGAGACCGCGGAGGATGTCGTCAAGGTGATCGAGGCGGTGTCGAAATTCGTGCCGAAGAGCAACATCGTCGCGACGACCAATTGCGGCATGGCGCCGATGCGGCGGGATATCGCGGAAGCGAAGCTGACGGCGCTCGGCGCGGGCGCGAAGCTGGCGCGGCAGAAGTTGGGCTGAACGTTACACAGCTCCAACCGCCGTCATGGCCGGGCTTGTCCCGGCCATCCACGTCTTAATCCCCACGAAAAAGAAAGTCGTGGATGCCCGGGTCAAGCCCGGGCATGACGAACGATAGAGCCATCGCCGCGTCAACACGCACTCGGATGCAGCACCGGCCGATATCCCGCACACAGCGCGCGCAGCGTCGACGGCGGCGTCAGCAGCATCGCGTTATCGATTGCGGCCGTCCGTCCTCGCCATAACCAGCCATCGACCATTGCAGCGCCCTGCCCTGCACGATCAGAAAACTTTCCTCGTCCCGCTGCACCATCGCACCGTCGGGCAACTTGCTCCACCGGCATCGGCAGCGGATGCAGCCGCTTCTTGCCGCGCTCCAGCCGCTCGCGATGCAGCACGGCGTCGATCTCGCGCGCGCGAATGCCCTTCGACGCCATTGCCCTGCTCCCACGCCGCGCGAAAACGGTTGGCGTCGTCGCGGCGGCAGAAGAAGCAGGGGCGATGGCCGGCCGCGAACGCGGTCGCCTCGTCGAGAAAGAACAGTTCGGTCCAGCTTCGCCGCGCCCATCACCTGGCGCCGCCAGCCCCTGAATTCGCAGACGCAGGTGATCCAGGCCGGGCTCGACCAGCGCTTTTTCAGCAAGGTCTTGGTCGCGGGATCGTGGATGATGCCGCGGTTGCCGGTGAACAGGCCGCGGTGCGGGGTGGCGATGATGTCGCCGATGGCGTGACGCGGTTTTGCAGGGGCATGCGGTGCTCCTGCTCCCTCTCCCCGCTCATTGCGGGGAGAGGGTTGGGGTGAGGGGCTCCCTCAACGAGCACCGAATGCGCGGAGAGTCCCCTCACCCGATCACTTCGTGATCGACCTCTCCCCGCAAGCGGGGCGAGGTAAGAAAGATCACGCCGCGCCGTCGCGGATCGGCGGCTGGAACGACAGCGCGGTATCCCAGGGAAAGAAGATCCAGGTGTCCTGCGACACTTCGGTGATGAAGGTATCGACCAGCGGCTTGCCCTTCGGCTTGGCGTAGACGGTCGCGAAATGCGCGTCCGGCATCATCGTCGCGCACCAGCCGTCCGGTCTTGCCGGTGTCGACGAGGTCGTCGACGATCAACAGCCCCTTGCCGGTGCCGCCGCCGAGCTTTGCGATTTCCGCGGAAATGCCCTTCAGCACCTTCAGATCGCCCTGCTTGTCGTGGTCGTAGCTCGCGATGCAGACGGTATCGATGACGCGCACGCCGAGTTCGCGCGCGACGATCGCGGCCGGCACCAGCCCGCCGCGGGTGATCGCGATGACGGCATGAAACGGCCCGACCTCGTTGAGCCGCCAGGTCAGCGCCCGGCAATCCCGGTGAAACTGGTCCCACGAGACCGGAAATGCCTTGCCAGCCCGCTCCTGCGCGCTCAGTTCCGGAGCATCCGCTGCCATTGTCTACTCCTGTCTTGTGCGAATTCCCGCCGCCAGGCTCTACCGGGTGACGTTCAATCCCGCCAGCATCTCCTTCACCGCCGCCATCGCGGCGGCGAGCTTTTCCGGATCGCGCGAGCGCACCACGAGGTTGGTGTTCGGCTTCTTGTCCTCGTCCTGGAACGGATAGCTGCCGATGATGGTGTCGGGATGGGCGTTGGCGATCTCGCGCAGCGGCCCGCCGATGTCGCCTTCCCGCGCATTGGCGCGGACCGTGTCCGACAGCATCCGCACGCCCGATTTCAGCTTGGGCGCGACGATGTCCATCATCGCCTGCATGATCGAGGGAATGCCGGCCATCACGATGACATTGCCGAGCTTGAAGCCGGGCGCCAGGATGGTCGCGCTCTGGATCAGTTCGGCGCCGTCGGGCACCCGCGCCATGCGCAGCCGCGCCTCGTTCAGATCCTGCTCGGTCCAGCGTTCGCGGAACCGCGCCACCACCTCCGGGTGATGGTCGATCCCGACGCCGAACGCCTTGGCCACGCTGTCGGCGGTGATGTCGTCATGGGTCGGCCCGATGCCGCCGGTGGTAAAGACGTAGGTGTAGCGATTCCGCAGGGCATTCAGGGCGTCGATGATGTCCGGCTCCTCGTCGGCGACGACGCGGACCTCCTTGAGGTCGATCCCGATATTGGTCAGGTATTCGGCGATGAAGCCGATGTTCTTGTCCTTGGTCCGGCCGGACAGGATCTCGTCGCCAATGACCAGAATACCCGCCGTGACGATCTCGCTCATGACTTCTCCCCACCTCTACCCGTACCTTGCGCAAGCAACGCATTGAAGTCACGGGGGTTTGCTGCCGAAATAAGCACCCGGCAGCCCTTTTTTAGGGCAGCGCGGCGGACTACCCTACGAAATGCCGCGGGCCAATGCATATCGCGCTGGCCCGAGCCTTGCTACCATCCCGTGAAGTCATGCACTGTGCCGCATGGCCTCCGGAGACAGTCAGGATCTATGGCAGTTGCCTTTGATGAAATGAACGTACCCGGCGGCGACCTCCGCCCGGCCTATCAGGAGCTCTCCCGCTGGCTGAAGGAGACGCCTCCCGACGCCCTGGAATATCGCCGCCAGGAAGCGGAACTGCTGTTCCGCCGGATCGGCATCACGTTTGCCGTCTATGGCGATGCCGAGGCCCAGGAACGGCTGATCCCCTTCGACGTGATCCCGCGAATCATGTCGGCCAAGGAATGGGGCGTGCTCGAGAAGGGCCTGAAGCAGCGGGTCCGCGCGCTGAACATGTTCCTGCGCGACATCTATCACGGCCGCGACATCCTGCGCGCCAACATCATTCCCGACGACCTGATCTTCCAGAACCCGGTGTTCCGGCCCGAGATGAACGGCCAGGACGTGCCGCACGACGTCTACGTGCACATCGCCGGCATCGACATCGTCCGCACCGACGCCGACAATTTCATCGTGCTGGAGGACAATGCGCGGACGCCGTCGGGCGTCTCCTACATGCTGGAAAACCGCGAAATCATGATGCGGCTGTTTCCGGACCTGTTCGCCCGCCACCGCGTCGCGCCGGTGGAACGCTATCCCGACGAGTTGCTGTCGACGCTGCGCTCGGTGGCGCCGCTGTCGGCCTCGGCCGAGCCGACCGTCGCGCTGATGACGCCCGGCGTCTACAATTCCGCCTATTACGAGCACTCCTTCCTCGCCGACAAGCTGGGGATCGAGCTGGTCGAGGGCCGCGACCTCATCGTCAAGAACGACGAAGTGTTCATGCGCACCACCGAGGGGCTGAAGCGCGTCGACGTGATCTACCGCCGCGTCGACGACGATTTCCTCGACCCGCTCACCTTCCGCCCGGATTCGGCGCTCGGCGTCCCCGGGCTGATGTCGGCCTATGCGGCCGGCAACGTCACGCTGGCGAACGCGGTCGGCACCGGCATCGCCGACGACAAGGCGATCTATTCCTACATGCCCGAGGTCGTGAAATTCTATCTCGGCGAAGAGCCGATCCTGAAGAACGTGCCGACCTGGCGCTGCCGCGAGCCGAAGGATCTGTCCTACGTGCTCGACAATCTCGGCGACCTCGTCGTCAAGGAAGTCCACGGCTCCGGCGGCTACGGCATGCTGATCGGCCCCGCCGCGACCAAGGCGACGATCGAGGCGTTCCGCGACAAGCTCAAGCGCGAGCCGGAAGGATTTATCGCCCAGCCGACGCTGGCGCTGTCGACCTGCCCGACCTGCACGGCGTCGGGCCTCGCGCCGCGCCATGTCGATTTGCGGCCGTTCGTGCTGACGGGAAGCAAGCAGGTCACCATCGTGCCGGGCGGGTTGACGCGGGTGGCGCTGAAGGAAGGCTCGCTGGTGGTCAATTCGAGCCAGGGTGGCGGCACCAAGGACACCTGGATACTGGACGAATAGAGAGCGAAATCTTCGTATGCTGTCGCGCACCGCCGAAAACCTGTACTGGCTGGCCCGCTACGTCGAGCGCGCGGAATATATCGCGCGCACCATCGACGCCACCCTGCGCGTCACCGCGCTCCCCGCCGCCTATATCGGCAAGACCAATGAGTGGGAATCGGCGCTGCTGACCGCCGGCGTCAGCGCGAGCTTCTACGAGACCTATCCGGAAGCCAACGAGCGGAACGTGGTCGAGTATCTGGCGTTCTCGCCGTCCAATCCCTCCTCGATCAAGAACTGCATCGAGGCCGCGCGGCTCAATTCGCGTTCGGTGCGCACCGCGCTGACGAGCGAGATGTGGGACACCATCAACTCGGCCTGGATCGAGCTCGGGGAGCTCTGGGGCAAAGGCACCTCCAGCCGCGAGGAACTGGCGCGGTTCCTGCGCTTCGTGCAGGAGACGTCATTGCGCTTCGACGGCTCGGCCTACCGGACCATGCTGCGCAACGACGCCTACTGGTTCTCGCGGCTCGGCCTGCATCTGGAGCGCGCCGACAACACCGCGCGCATTCTGGACGTGAAATATCACGTGCTGTTGCCGGAGGAGGAGCATGTCGGCGGCCCCCTCGACTATTACCAGTGGACCTCGATCCTGCGCTCGGTCTCGGCGCTGACGGCCTATCACTGGGTCTATCGCGAAACGCTGAAACCGTGGCTGATCGCCGATTTGCTGATCCTCAACGACACGCTGCCGCGGTCGCTGGCGAGCTGCTACAGCAATCTGGTGCGCAATCTCGACCAGATCGGCGTCGCCTATGGCCGCCAGGGCGCTTCCCAGCGCCATGCCCGCGGCGTCCGCAACCGGCTTGAACACAGCCATATGGACGATATCTTCCAGCACGGCGTCCATGAATTCATCCAGGAATTCATTTCGGACAACGCCCGGCTGGGTGAGATCATCACCAAGCAGTATTTGATCTAGTCCGATGAATGCCACCAAAACACCGTCATGGCCGGGCTTGTCCCGGCCATCCACGTCTGCTTTGAGAGAGTGAGAAAGACGTGGATGCCCGGCACAAGGCCGGGCATGACGATCCCGATCCGGTTCCACCATGCGCCTGCGAATTGCCCATACCACCAGCTATCGCTACGAACCGCCCGCTTCGGGCGTGATCCAGATCCTGCGCATGACGCCCGGCAGCCATGACGGGCAGTATGTCGCCGAATGGCAGATCGACGTCTCCACCGATTCCCGGCTCGACACGCATCAGGACGCGTTCGGCAACGTCACCCATGTGCTCACCCACGGGCCGATCGCCGACCTCACCATTCGTGTCGAGGGCCTGATCGAGACCCACGACACCGGCGGCGTGCTGCGCGGCACCGACGAGCGCTTTCCGCCGGGCCTGTTCCTGCGCCAGACCGCGCTGACCGAGGTCAACCCGGCGATGGCGACGTTTGCCCGCGAGCTGCGCGCGGAGTCCGATGGCGACGTGCTCGGCTTCCTGCATGCGCTGATGGTGCAGATCAACGAGCACATGACGTTCGACGAAGACCCCACCAATTCGGGCACGTCGGCGGCTGAAGCGTTCGCGCTCCGGCGCGGCGTCTGCCAGGACTACGCCCATATCTTCATCGCCTGCGCGCGCACCGGCGGCATCCCCGCCCGGTTCGTCTCCGGGCATTTCCTGCGTTCCGACGGCACCACCCAGCAGCAGGCCGGCCACGCCTGGGCGGAAGCCTATGTGCCTGACCTGGGCTGGGTCGGCTTCGATCCCGCCAACGGCATCTGCACCACCGACGCCCACGCCCGCGTCGCCATCGGCCTCGACTATCTCGGCGCCGCTCCCGTCCGCGGCACGCGATATGGCGGCGGTGCGGAGACGCTGACGGTCGCGGTCAAGGTCGAACAGGCCGCGCGGCCGGGACAGTGGCAGAGCCAATCACAGTCGTAAGGCAGATCGCCGAACTCGTAGGGTGGGCAGAGCGGAAGCGTGCCCACCATCTCTCAGCGGATTCGGTGATGGATGGTGGGCACGTCGCTTCGCTCCTTTGCCCACCCTACGGCATGCCGTCACTTGTCCAGCCACACGTCCTCGAACCGCAGATTGTTGTACTGGCTATTGTCGTGCGGCTTGAAGTTCTTCACATGCGGCTGCCAGCAATTGCCGGCGGAACCGTGCAGGATCACGGGGCGCGCGGCGTCCTCCACCAGGATCCGCTCGATGTCCCAGACCATTTTGCGCCGCTTTTCCTTGTCGAGTTCGCGTGACTGCGCCGCCAGCAGCTTGTCGACATCGGCGTTGCAATACTGGGTGTAGTTGCGTTCGGAGTTGCACGAATAATTCTCGACGATGTTGCCGTCGGGATCGTCGACGCTCACGCCGGTGACGTTGAGGCCGATCGTGTAATCCTTGCGCTGCAGCTTTGCGTACCAGCGCGGCGTATCCAGAATGTCGAGCTCGGCGACGATGTAGATCTTCTTGAGCTGGTCGGAGACGATCACGGCGGGATCGCGGTAGGTCGGCAGGTTGCGCGTCTGGATCTTGATCGCAGCGGCTTTGAATCGCTATAGCCGAGCTTCTGCATGATGGCCTGGGCCTCGGCGAGGTTCTTCTCCGCTTCGGAGCCGTAGCCGGTCAGAGAAGCCTGCATCTCCGCCGGCATGCCCCACTCGCCTTCCGGCTTCGGCAGCATCGCCCCGCCCAGCCGCGCGGTTCCTTCCATCAAAATGCTGTTGAACGGCTTGCGGTCGAGCGCCAGCGACATCGCCTTGCGCATATCCGGATTGTCGAACGGCGGATTGACGCGGTTGACCATCAGATTGATCAGCGTGCCGGTCGTGATGACCTCGCAGATCGCATTCGGCGCCCGCGCCTTGACGTCCTTCATCAGGGGAATGCTGACGTCGGAAGGAAAGGTGATGTCGTAATCGCCGGTCGAGAACGCCAGCATGCGCGTGGCGCGGCTGTCGATGGTGCGCACCGTGATCTCGTCGAGATAGGGCCGGTCCTTCTTGAAGTAATCGGGATTGCGCACGAGGCGGATCGAATCGCCGCGCTTGAACTCGACGAATTTGAACGGGCCGGTGCCGACCGGCTTGGTGCGCATCACCTGCTGCGGCACATGACAGGGATAGACCGCCGAGAAGGCGCTGGCGAGCAGCACCGGCAGGCTCGGCTGCGGCTCGCTCAGCTCGAAGGTCGCCTCGTAATCGCCGTTGATGCTGACGTCCTGCAGCTTGGTGTACCAGACTTTTCGCGGATTGCGCTTGAAGTCCTGCGTCTCGGCCTTGCCGATCAGCATCCGCCAGGTGCATTGCACGTCCTTTGCGGTGAACGGCTGGCCGTCGTGCCATTTGACGCCCTGCCGCAGCTTGAACGTCAGCTTGGTGTTGGTTTGATCCCACGCCCAGCTTTCGGCGAGATCGGGAATGACGGTCTCGATGCTTTCGTGAACCTTGGCGGGATCGAACGTCACGAGATTGTTGAAGACGGCCGCAAACGGCATCACGGAGGCGATGGTCAATTCTTCCAGCAGCGAGGTCGAGGGCGGATTGTCGTTGTGATAGAGCCGGAGCGTGCCGCCCTTCTTCTGCGCCGCGGCAGGGCTGGCTGCGACCAGTGCAATGCAAGAAACCATCGTCAGTGTGGCGAGTATCTTGCCCGACAAATTGCTGGTGCGCATTCAGTCTCCCCTGTATTTTCTTTTTCTGTTTGACATCGAGGGGCAAAACGTAGCGCAGAGGACAGGCCATGTCAGCAGGCGACAAGCTTTTTGCAGGGTCAATTCCGGAAAACTATGACCGCTACATGGTTCCCCTGATCTTCGAAAGCTACGCGCGGGACCTTGCGCGAAGGGCTGCCGCACTTTCGCCCAAAGCGGTGCTGGAAACGGCGGCAGGCAGCGGCGTGGTGACGCGCGCGCTGGCACCGGGATTGTCACCTGATGCCAGCTACGTCGTGACCGACCTCAACCAGCCGATGCTCGATTATGCCGCCACGCGGCAAAATCCCGATGGTCGCATCACCTGGCGCCAGGCCGATGCCCAGGCGTTGCCGTTCGAAGACGCCACCTTCGACCTGCGTCTGCTGCCAGTTCGGCGCCATGTTCTTCCCCGACCGCCCTTCCGCCTATCGCGAGGCCCGCCGCGTGCTCAAGCCGGGCGGATGTTTCCTGTTCAACGCGTGGGACCGCATCGAGGAGAACGTGTTCGCGGACGATGTGACGAACGCGCTCGCGGAATTTTTCCCGAACCGATCCCCCGCGCTTCATGGCGCGCACGCCGCACGGCTATCATGATGCCGCGCTGATCCGGAGCGATCTGGCGAAGGCCGGATTTTCGAACGTCACGATCGAAACCAGGGCTGAAGAGAGCCGCGCCCCCTCGCCTCGTTACGTCGCGGTCGCCTATTGCCAGGGCACGCCGCTGCGCAACGAGATCGAGGCGCGCGGCGCCGACAAACTCGAAGCCGCCACCGAACACGCCGCTTCCGCCCTCGCGCGCAAGCACGGCACCGGCGAGGTCGCCGCCAAGATCCAGGCGCATGTCATCCTTGCGCGTGCCTGATCCCGACTTGCACGCCGGGATCGAAAGCGGCTGATAGCCCCCGGTCTGAGCCGCTACGGCGCCGGGCAGGCAGGTTTTGGCTGCCCGTTGCATGCCGCACCGCGGGAATTGGGGTTGGATGCCTCCCTGAAATTGGCTACTAGTTTTGTCCGCCGAAAAAATCGGGCGCGTTCGGGGACAGGGAATGACCTATTGCTGCGGAATTCTGGTACGGGACGGGCTCGTGATGATCGCCGACACCCGTACCAATGCCGGCCTCGACAACGTCTCGACCTTCCGCAAGCTGCATATTTTCTCCAATCCGGGCGACCGCATCATGGCGATTGCCAGCGCCGGTAATCTGGCGATCAGCCAGTCGGTGCTGTCGACCCTGACCGAGGGCATCGAAGATCCCGACCACCGGCGAGGTCGAGACGCTGATGAACGCGCCGACCATGTTCCAGGCGGCGCAGCGCATCGGGCGCGCGATCCGGCAGGTCCATGCCACCGAAGGCCCGGCGCTGCGATCCGAAGACGTCTCCTTTGACGTCTCCTTCCTGTTCGGCGGACAGATCAAGGGCTCGCGGATGCGGCTGTTCATGGTCTACACCGCAGGCAATTTCATCGAATGCACCACCGACACGCCGTACCTGCAGATCGGCGAGCACAAATACGGCAAGCCGGTGCTCGACCGCGCGATGCATTACGACGTCGAACTGTATGAGGCGCTGAAGACCGGCCTGATCTCGATGGATTCGACCATGCGCTCCAACCTCGGCGTCGGCCTGCCGATCGACGTGCTGGTGGTGCGCAGCGATGCCTGCGAGGCCGACCTCAACCACCGCATCGAGGCCGGCGAGCCCTATTTCCACGACCTGCGCTCGCGCTGGTCGGCGGCACTGCGCGCGGCGCACCAGAATATTCCAAGACCACCCTACAAAACCCAGACAGAAGCAAAAAACTGAAGGCGAGGAAGCAATGGCCGACGCAACCAACAAGATCGCAATCGTGACCGGTGCCGGCACCGGCGTCGGGCGCGCCGCATCGCTGGCGCTGATGAATGCCGGCTTTACCGTGGTGCTCGCCGGGCGTCGCATGGAGATGCTGGAGGAAACCAAGAAGCTCGGCGACAATGTCGGCAAGAGCCTGTGCGTTTCCGCCGACATGACCGACCCCGGCTCGATCGCCGCCCTGTTCGCCAAGACGATGGAGACCTACGGCCGGCTCGACGTTCTCTTCAACAATGCCGGCATGGGCGCGCCGCCGGTCAATTTCGAGGATCTTTCCCTCGAACAGTGGCAGGCGGTGGTGAACACCAACCTCACCGGCCCGTTCCTGTGCACCCAGCACGCCTTCCGCATCATGAAGGACCAGAACCCGCGCGGCGGCCGCATCATCAACAACGGCTCGATCTCGGCGCACGCGCCGCGGCCGTACTCCGCGGCCTATACCTCGACCAAGCATGCGATCACGGGTCTCACCAAGGCCTCCAATCTCGACGGCCGCAAATACGATATCGCGGTCGGCCAGGTCGACATCGGCAACGCCGCGACGCCGATGACGGACCGCATGGTCGCCGGCCCCGGCGTGATGCAGCCCGACGGCACGATGAAGCACGAGCCGCGCATGGACGCGAAGGCGGTCGGCGACGCGGTCGCCTACATGGCCGGACTTCCGCTGGATGCCAACGTGCTGTTCATGACGGTGATGGCGACCAAGATGCCGTTCGTGGGGCGGGGGTGAACGACCACCACACTCTCGTCGTCCCCGCGAACGCGGGGACCCATACGCCGCGGCGGTGATTGGGTTACGAGGTGTCTGCTACTCGTGTTCACACGAGAGATCACGCGGTATGGGTCCCTGCGTTCGCAGGGACGACGTGCTGAGGTAGCTCGGGCCCCTACTCCAGCCGCTCCACCTTCCGCAGCGACGGAAACAGCTTCATCCACAACAGCGCGATCGCGACCGTGCCGACGCCGCCGAGCACGGCGGCCGGCACCGTGCCGAGCAGTGCCGCGGTGACGCCGCTTTCGAACTGGCCGAGCTGGTTGCTGGCATTGATGAACAGGAAATTGACCGCGCCGACCCGGCCGCGCATTTCGTCGGGCGTGGCAAGCTGCACCAGCGAGAAGCGGATCACCACGCTGATCGTGTCGGCCGCGCCCAGCACCGCGAGCGCCAGCACCGACAGCCACATCCATTGCGACAGCGCGAATACGACGGTCGCCACACCGAACACGATCACCGCCTGAAACATCCGCAAGCCCACATGGCGATTGATGCTGTGGCGCGCCAGCACGATGGTCATCAGCAGCGCGCCGACCGCAGGCGCCGCGCGCAAGATGCCGAGGCCGAGCGGGCCGGCTTCGAGAATGTCGCGCGCATAGATCGGCAGCAGCGCCACGACGCCGCCGAACAGCACGGCGAACAGGTCGAGCGAGATGGTGCCGAGGATCGCCGGATTGTTGCGGATGAAGCGGACGCCGGCAAATACGTCGTCCGCGATCGAATCCGCCTTCGCAAGCTCCTGCTTCTCGGTGTGGATGAAGCCGGTGAGGACAGCGCCGACGAGCCAGAAGGCGACGATGACGAAGTAAGGCAGGCTCGGCGCGAACACAAAGGCCAGCCCGCCGAGCGCGGGTCCGGTGATGGTCGCGACCTGGGCGGCGCCGGAGGAGATCGCGGTCGCGCGCTGCACCGAGCCTTTGGGCACGATCAGCGGCAGCAGCGCGGCCGTGGCGGGGCTCTCGAAGGCGCCGGCGATGCCGATCACGAAGGTGGCGATGAAGATCTGCGGCACGGTGAGCCAGCCGGCAAAGGTGCTGACGGCCAGAAACAGCGCCGTCGCCGCTTCCGCGATCTGGCAAAGCTGCACCACGCGCTTGCGCTCGAACCGGTCGGCGGCGTGGCCGGCGACGAAAACCAATAGCGCCGTCGGCAGGAATTGCACCAGCCCGACCATGCCGAGCTGAAAGGCGCTGCCGGTGAGCTCGTAGACCTGCCAGCCGATCGCGACCGCCGCGATCTGGCTGGCAAAGCGCGACAGGCTGCGCGACAGCAGGAAGAACAGGAACGGGCCGTGCCTGAGCAGTTCGCGGGCGCCGACCGGAATCGTTGAGGACATGGGCAAGAGCGGTGGCCGAGCGGGATGCGGATGTCAACGGGCGGCCCCGCAACACGGCATTGCGCGCCTGCGCGGCACTGGCATAATCGCTGCCGGGGTTGGCGGGGGATTCATGCTGCAACTGCAATCGGCGTTTGGCGTGCTGGCATTGCTGGCGATCGCGTGGGCGCTCAGTGAGAACCGCCGCGCGGTGTCGCTCCGCCAGACCGCGATCGGGCTTACTGCTACCGTCGTCACCGCGCTGGTGCTGCTCAAGCTGCCGCCGGTCGCCAAGGCGTTCGGCGCCATCAACGACGCCGTCAACACCATCTCGGCGGCGACGCGCGCCGGCACGTCCTTCGTGTTCGGCTATCTCGGCGGCGGCGCCCTGCCCTTCGATCTCAAGGCGCCGGGCGCGGATTTCATCCTGGCGTTTCAGGCGCTGCCGATCATCCTGGTCATGAGCGTCCTGACGACGCTGCTGTTCTACTGGCGCGTGCTGCCGCCAGTCGTGCGCGGCATGGCGTGGCTGCTGGAGCGCACGCTCGGCGTCGGCGGCGCGGTGGGCCTGTCGACGGCGGCCAACATCTTTCTCGGCATGGTCGAGGCGCCGCTTGTTCATCCGGCCCTATCTGGCGCAGCTCACGCGCAGCGAGTTGTTCCTGGTGATGACCGGCGGCATGGCCGGCATCGCCGGCACCGTGCTGGTGCTCTACGCCACCTTCCTCGCGCCGCTGATCCCGGACGCGGCGGCGCATTTCGTCATTGCCTCCGTGCTGGGCGCGCCGGCGGCCATCCTCGTCAGCCTGATCATGGTGCCGGAGACTGCCGACAAGCGCACCGGCGGCGCGCTGGCAGATCCCGACATGCACACGCTTCCAGCACGATGGATGCGATCGCCAAGGGCACCACCGCCGGGCTCGAACTGCTGCTCAACATCATCGCCATGCTGCTGGTGCTGGTGGCGCTGGTCTATCTCGCCAATGCGATCCTCGGCCTGTTGCCCGAGATCGGCGGCGCCAAGATTTCGCTGCAGCGGCTGCTTGGCTACCTGATGGCGCCGGTATGCTGGCTGATGGGCCTGCCCTGGCCGCAAGCGGTCACGGCGGGAAGCCTGATGGGCATCAAGACCGTGCTCAACGAATTGATCGCCTATGTCGAGTTTTCAAAACTCGGCGCTGATGCGCTCGATCCGCGCTCGCGGCTGATCATGCTCTACGCGATGTGCGGTTTTGCCAACTTCGCCAGCCTCGGCATCATGATCGGCGGCCTCGGGACGATGGCGCCCGAACGGCGCGAGGAGATCAATGCGCTGGGGTTGAAGTCGATCGTGTCGGGAACGCTGACGACGTGCTTGATGGGCGCGGTGGTGGGGGTGCTGACGTGAGCCGTCATTCCGGGGCGCGCGTAGCGCGAACCCGGAATCCATCGAGCCGACAGCGGCAAGTGGTGAATTGGATTCCGGGTTGCGCTTCGCGCGCCCCGGAATGACGGCTAGCTCGCCAATTCCACCGTCTTGAACTCCGCCGGCAAAATCACTTCCAGCAGTTCGACGTCGTCGGAATAATCCAGGATCATGTGCTTGACGCGCGGCGGCTGGGTCCAGGCGCTGCCTGCTTGCATCAGCGTTTCGCCCTCGCCTTCCATGTAGGTCTTCACCCAGCCCTTGAGCACGTAGACCATCTGGAATTCGATGTCGTGGTAATGCAGTTTTGAAACCTCCGCCGGATTGCAGGGCCCCTGCAGGCGGATCACCTGTGCGTGCGCCAGGCCGTGCGAGGCTTCCGCGATGCCGAGGTCGCGGTACTTCGCGTAGGTGCGCAGGCCGTCGGCCTTGAAATCCTCTTCGCGGTGATGGCTGACGGCGATGCGCTGCTTCGGCCGGACTTTCTTGGCCGGCTTCGGCTTGGCCGACGGCCCTCGCCTTCGACGCGATGGTTTTGCGGGCTGAGGGTTTGGCTGCGGTCTTGTGGCCCGACCATTTCTTCTTCACGGCGGGCTGCGCCGCCGCGCGTGACGCGACTTTCTTACTGGCCATTTGTGCCTCCCTTTTTTGTTGTATGGCGGGAGGCTAACACAAATTGGATTTCGTAGGGTGGGCAAAGCGCAGCGTGCCCACCATGCCGAACGTCGATCTACGCTCGCGATGGTGGGCACGCTGCGCTTTGCCCACCCTACGGCATCTCGCTCAATGCAGCCTGAACACGCCATCCACCGCGCGCAGCTCGGCCGGCTTGATCAGCTTGGAATGCGCCACCGTCACGGAATACAGCGGGCCATCGAGCTTTTCCTGCCAGAAGGCGAGGAAATCCTTCAGCGCCGGGAATTTCGGAAACAGATCGTAATTCTGCCAGACATAGGTCTGCAGCAATGACGGGATGATCCGGCATCCGATACAGGATTTGCGCCGTCGTCAGCCCGTAACCCAGCACCTGCTTCCGGAAGTCGTCGGAAGCAACTCCAACCCGCGAGACCATGCCAAACCTCCATTGCTGGAGCGCACTTGTCGTGGTGGCGATACACCGAGCCACCCCGGCGGAGATGCGCTCACATGAGAGAAATGTGACGCACGAGACCAACCCATCACAAGCCTAAATGTTTAACGATCTGTTGAAAAAGGTCGCGTTAGCAGCAGCTTACCGCACGTGCTAATACGGGGTCCGGCGGTCCCGCCCGGCCAATTAATCATGATGAATGAAATTGGCAGGCGTCATATTTGAGTGCCAAAATTTCTGCTAGAAGCCCTTGTCCCCCGCACAAGACTGGCCTAAATCAGCCGCAGCCGAGCTGGCACTCGCCTGCCCGGACTGCCAAAATTTCAAAATCTGACAACATCTTCAGAAACTTAGGAGGACTGCATGAAATTCCGTCCGCTTCACGACCGCGTCGTGGTCAAGCGCATCGACGCCGAAGAGAAGACTGCTGGCGGCATCATCATTCCGGACAGTGCCAAGGAAAAGCCCTCGCAGGGCGAAATCACCGCCGTCGGCCCGGGTGGCCGCGACGAAGCCGGCAAGCTGATCCCGATCGACCTCAAGGTCGGCGACCGCGTCCTGTTCGGCAAGTGGTCGGGCACCGAGGTCAAGATCGACAATGAAGATCTCCTGATCATGAAGGAGAGCGACATCATGGGCGTGCTCGACGTCCCCGCCACCAGCAAGAAGAAGGCTGCCTAAGCGCTTCGCCCGCATCGCTCACCCTGAGGAGCCGCCGCGAGGCGCCTCCCCGACAGGGTGAGAGACAAGCATCAACTCAGGGAAATCCAATATGTCAGCTAAAGAAGTCAAATTCGGCGTCGATGCTCGCGACCGCATGCTGCGCGGCGTCGACATTCTCGCCAACGCCGTCAAGGTCACGCTCGGTCCGAAGGGCCGCAACGTCGTGCTCGACAAGTCGTTCGGCGCTCCCCGCATCACCAAGGACGGCGTCACCGTCGCCAAGGAGATCGAGCTCGAGGACAAGTTCGAGAACATGGGCGCACAGATGGTGCGCGAAGTCGCTTCCAAGTCCGCTGACGCTGCCGGCGACGGCACCACCACCGCGACCGTTCTGGCGGCTGCGATCGTCCGTGAAGGCGCCAAGTCGGTTGCCGCCGGCATGAACCCGATGGACCTGAAGCGCGGTATCGACCTGGCGGTGGAAGCCGTGGTCGCCGACCTCGTCAAGAACTCCAAGAAGGTCACCTCGAACGAGGAAATCGCCCAGGTCGGCACCATCTCCGCCAACGGCGACGCCGAAATCGGCAAGTTCCTGGCCGACGCCATGAAGAAGGTCGGCAACGAGGGCGTCATCACGGTTGAAGAAGCCAAGTCGCTCGAGACCGAACTCGACGTCGTCGAGGGCATGCAGTTCGACCGCGGCTACATCTCGCCCTACTTCGTCACCAACGCCGACAAGATGCGCGTTGAAATGGACGACGCCTACATCCTGATCAACGAGAAGAAGCTCTCCTCGCTGAACGAGCTGCTGCCGCTGCTCGAAGCCGTGGTGCAGACCGGCAAGCCGCTGGTCATCGTCGCGGAAGACGTCGAAGGCGAAGCGCTCGCCACCCTCGTCGTCAACCGTCTGCGTGGCGGTCTCAAGGTCGCAGCCGTCAAGGCTCCGGGCTTCGGCGATCGCCGCAAGGCCATGCTGCAGGACATCGCGGTTCTGACCGGTGGTCAGGCGATCTCGGAAGATCTCGGCATCAAGCTCGAGAACGTCACCCTGCAGATGCTCGGCCGCGCCAAGAAGGTGATGATCGACAAGGAAAACACCACGATCGTCAACGGCGCCGGCAAGAAGGCCGACATCGAAGCGCGCGTTTCGCAGATCAAGGCGCAGATCGAGGAAACCACCTCGGACTACGACCGTGAGAAGCTGCAGGAGCGTCTGGCCAAGCTCGCGGGCGGCGTCGCGGTGATCCGCGTCGGCGGCGCGACCGAAGTCGAAGTGAAGGAGCGCAAGGATCGCGTGGATGACGCGATGCATGCGACCCGTGCGGCGGTTGAAGAAGGCATCGTGCCGGGCGGCGGCGTCGCCCTGCTCCGCGCCTCCGAGCAGCTCAAGCGCATCAAGACCGCGAACGACGACCAGAAGACCGGCGTCGAGATCGTGCGCAAGGCGCTCTCCGCGCCGGCCCGCCAGATCGCGATCAACGCCGGTGAAGACGGCTCCGTCATCGTCGGCAAGATCCTCGAGAAGGAGCAGTACGACTTACGGCTTCGACTCGCAGACCGGCGAATACGGCAATCTGGTCTCCAAGGGCATCATCGACCCGACCAAGGTGGTTCGCGCGGCGATCCAGAACGCGGCTTCGGTCGCGGCTCTCCTGATCACCACCGAAGCCATGATCGCCGAACTGCCGAAGAAGGGTGGCGCCGGCGGCGGCGGCATGCCTCCGGGCGGCGGCATGGGCGGCATGGATTTCTGATCCAGCCACTCAGGCGACTATCAAGGAATGCAAAACCCCGGCAGCGATGCCGGGGTTTTTGTTTGGGGCGGTTGATTTCTCCGCACGAAGCCGCAATAGCATCGCCCTGTCATTCCGGGGCTCGCGAAGCGAGAACCCGGAATCCAACTCTCCGCTTGCTCATGGCCTACTACGTCTACCTCCTCGCCAGCGACAGAAACGGAACGCTCTATCTTGGCGTGACGAACGACATCGTTCGCCGCGTGTTCGAGCACAAGAGCAAGGTCGTCCCGGATTCACGAAGCGATACGCTGTCGACAAGCTCGTGTGGTTTGAAATTTACGACGATCCCACGTCGGCGATCACGCGCGAGAAGGAATTGAAGAAGTGGCGGCGGGAGTGGAAGATCAAGCTCATTGAGGAACAGAATCCTCAGTGGATCGATCTGTACCCGCAAATATCGTCCTGAACTTGTTGCATGCATGGATTCCGGGTTCACCGCTGCGCGGCGCCCCGGAATGACGGTCAGTAATGAAGGGCCGCCCGTGGGCGACCCTTCTTGTCATGCATTCTCCGCGGGCTTCAGGCGGACCAGCTTGTTCAGCAGCGCGTCCAGCCCCTGCCCGTCGCCGGCGTGCAGGTCGATGCGGCCGACCTTCTCCACCAGCCGTTCCAGCGACTCCAGCTCCTTGAGCCGCAGCAGCAGAGGGTTCTCCTCCATCAGCTTGGCGGTGTTCAGGAGCGATCGCGTCGCCGCGGTCTCTTCCTGGCGGCGGATCAGGTTCGCCTTGGCGACCCGCTCCGCCTCCACCACCTTGTTGACGAGCTCGCGGATCTCGCCGGGCAGGATCACGTCCTTCACGCCGAGTTCGGAGACCTCGACGCCGCTGTCGGCGATGCGCTCACGCACATAGTCGCGCAGCTCCGCATCCAGCGTGGCCTTCGCCGACAGCACCTCGTCGAGCGTGCGGCCGGCGACCGCCTCGCGGATCGCGAACTGCACCAAACGGTACAGCCACGCGTCCACGTCGGGCACCGACGCAACGACCCGCTCGGGATCGACGATCCGGCGGAATGCCGTCAGGGTCACACGCAGCGCGATGCGATCCCTGGTCAGCATTTCCTGCGCGGTGATCTCGACCGCCTGGGGACGCAGATCGAGGCGCTTGACCTCGATCTTGCGGCCGGCGATCCAGAACGCGTGCCGTCCGGGCGCAAGCCGCTCCAGCAGCCGGCCCTCGACATAGAGCAGACCCGCCTCGTGGTTCTCGACCACCGCTTCCGTCACGATGGTCGGACGGTTGCGCTCGATCATCGCCAGATGACGCGCGGTCACGCGCGGATCGCTCGCCACGTCGACGCGCTCGACATCGATCGAGGTTGCGACCTTCCAGTAGACGCGCGCCTGCCAGGGCGTCATCAGGTGCACGGGACGGCCGTCGAGGCTGACGATGGCGATCTCGTTCGCCTTCGTCTCCACCGCCTCGAACAACGCCGCAGCCAGATCGGGCCGCGCGGCCTTCAGCACGGCGTAGCGCTCCGCGGGGAATTCGGTGCGAACGACGTTGAAGATCTCCGCCGTCAGTTGACCGCGCAGATCGAACAGCCGGTGACGGCCGGGTTCGAGCACGCGCTCCAGCCTGCCGTCGCGCGTCAGCAAGGCGCGCTCGCCATCCTTCACCGTCAAAATCTTCAGCACATGCCAGGTCATGACACGCCTCCATGGTTTGCCGTCCGGCCCTCGCGGGGTCGGAACAGCGGGTTTCGTTTTGCAAAGGACGTGAGGACGCGGACGACGCTTCCTGCAGAGGTCGGCGGGCCGGGTTTGAGCTTGCACGATGGCGGGCGCACGCGCGCGATCACCCGACTTGCGTCGAGCGGTCGAACGTTGCCACCCGGCATCAACGCAAGCGGTATCCACCGCGGCGCAAAGCCGGTCTCACAGTGTCTTGGTTCGGACGGAAAGCCTTGCGGCAATACGGCCGGACTGCGACTGAAGCGCGCGTCCGGTCCCCTTCAATGGGAATCAGCGTTTCAGGCTGAACCGGAGCGGAGCGGGATTCGAACCCGCGACCCGATGATTAACATTCATCTGCTCTACCCAACTGAGCTATCCTTCGTGGTGTGATAGACCGGAATCGAACCGGCGACCTTCGGCTTTCAACCGACGCTCTGCCGCTGAGCTACTATCGCGTCTTCACCTGGCGGAACACGAAGCCGGAGACCGGCCCGCGCCAGTCGGGATCACAACGAGCCCGAACACATGGCCAAAGCGAAGGAGCGGGTCAATAAACGAAGCTCATCCGGGTTGCAAGAGGTACAGCGAGATTTTTTGCTTGGTGCCCGGCGCTGTGGCGCGGTCGTCACAGCGGATCGCGCCGAGTCACCTGCGCGAAAACTCCTGAAGATATGGCAAGCCCGCGGCCGTTCTTGAACCTTATCGCCTACTGAAATGCGACTTCGGCAAAGCTTCTGAGCTTGCGCGAATGCAGACGCTCGGATTCCTGGTGCTTGAGCCGTTCGAGCGCCTTCAGGCCAATCTCCAGATGTTGACCGACGCGTCGCCGGTAGAATTCGCTGGCCATGCCGGCGAGCTTGATTTCGCCATGCAGCGGCTTGTCGGAGACGCAAAGCAAGGTGCCGTAGGGGACGCGGAAGCGATAGCCATTGGCGGCGATCGCCGCGGACTCCATGTCGAGCGCGACAGCGCGGGATTGCGACAGCCGCCTGATGACCGACTGGCCGCTGATTTCCCAATTTCGATTATCGACGCTTGCCACCGTTCCGGTACGCATCAACCGTTTGAGCTCAAAGCCGCTCAGCCCGGTAACCTCGCCGACAGCTTCCTCGAGCGCGACCTGCATCTCGGCAAGCGCCGGGATCGGGACCCAGAGCGGCAGTTCATGGTCGAGCACGTGATCCTCGCGGACGTAACCATGCGCGAGCACGTAGTCGCCGAGCCGCTGCGTATTTCTGAGGCCCGCGCAATGCCCCACCATGAGCCAGGCGTGCGGCCGCAGCACCGCGACGTGGTCGGTGATGTTTCGCGCATTGGACGGACCGGTGCCGATATTGATCAGGGTAATGCCGCTATAGCCGGGCTCAACGAGATGAAAGGCAGGCATCTGTGGCGCGCGCTCGGGGGTAATCCCGGTCGTGCCGCCGCCAAGCCGCGCATTGCGCGTAATCGCATTCCCGGGCGCGACAAAGGCATCGGGGCCGATTTCGCCCGATGCGAGGCGCTGCTGGCATAGTTGCACGAAGGCGTCGACATAGAACTGGTAGTTCGTGAAGATCACGAAATTCTGGAAATGTTCGGGATCGGTGCCGGTGTAGTGATAGAGCCGGCGCAGCGAGTAATCGACTCGCGCCGCGCGGAACAGTGACAGGGGTTCGGGAGTTCCGGAGGGCAGCTCAAACGTGCCGTCGGCAATCGCATCGTCCATGGCGGCAAGATCGGGCGTATCGAACAGATCACGTAGTGTTCGCGTAAAGGCCGAGCTGTCCGCAATAGCCAGCGCCGCCTCGATGTTGATGTCCCGCCGATAGGCGAAATAAATCGGAACAGGCTCGTTCGAACTCGCCGATTTCAACCGGCACGCCGTGGTTCTTGACCAACAGTTCGATTTGCTCGGTGAGATAGCTGCGGAAAATATCCGGACGCGTCACACTGGTCTCATGCACGCCCGGCCTCGCGACAAAGCCGTAAGCGAGACGCGAATCGAGCCGCGCATGGGTAGAGGTCGTTATCCGCACGAACGGATAACAGGCTCGCACGCGCGTCGTGAACGCCCTGCCATTGACATAGGATTCAAACCGTTCGCGAAGGAACCGGGTGTTGCGCTCGTAGATTTCTTCGAGACGGGCAACGGCCGCACCGGCATCGACGAATGCTTCGGTCGCGAAGGCCGGGGGAGTTTCGACGAGCATTGCGGGACACATGTCGCTTGCGCCAGATTGGTTGTCGAGCGGAGACTCAAGTCTGGATCGCTAGTATAACCACAATCGAGTCTCGTTCCAGAGACGTCTCGTAGTTGGATGGGTTTCGCTTTCGCTCCACCTATCCTCCAAGGCACTGCGTCACGATGCCGATCGAAGAAACCGCACGTCAGGTGACGCCGCACTTCGCGGGAATGCGGCGTCACCCTCGCGACCGAAATCAGGAACGCAGACCACTTCAGCCTGATGCCGGCCAAACTCCAAACGCTTCATCACGCACGGATTACTGCTTGTCGTGTCTCGGTCTCTTCCATGTCCGCCCGCGAACGCGCGGGCGATTGGAACGAGACCACGGATGACGGCGGCAGAATGTGACTTCGCAACAGTGCCGGACGAGGACGACATCTGGAAGAACGCACGCCGGCCGTTTTGCGGCTGCGTGCGCAGACTGTGAGATCAATTTGGGGAGTGCCGGAGCTTGCGACGCCCGCGCCGCTTACTGGACCTTCGCCAGCACCGCGAGGCGGCGGATGCCCTTGTTCTTGTAGGCGTCGAGGAAGGCGTAATAGTCCGCGAACGAGACGCAGCCGTTGGACTGGCCGCTCGGCCCGAGCATGTAGGTGTGCGCGAGCAATCCGTCGCGGCCGTGGATCTTTGTCCTCGCCGCCGAGCGGCGTCAGCCGCAGCGCCGGCACGCCGTGAAACAGCGTCTCGCGCGGCTTCAGTTCGTAGATGTGCGGCGGCGTCACGCCCTGCATCCGCACATGCGAATAGCGGATGTCGTCCATCTTCGAGCCGAGGCCCGAATGCGCCTCCAGCTTCGTGCCGTCGGGCAGGTACACCGTCTTGGCGGCGATGTCGTAGACCGCGGTCTGGCGATCATAGGGTGGCGCGCCGCCCATCATCGGGTTCTGGCTTCGCGTATCGATGATGCTGCCGGTGACGTTGGCGTCGGCGGATGCGTAGGCCAGCAACCCTCCTCCGGCCGGCTGCTTGCCCCACAGCTTTTCGACCATGTTCTGCTTTTCGCCCGAGGCGATCGACATCACGGCGGCCTTGGCGCGCTGCGCCATGTCGCGCATGGAAGAGCCGGACGATTTTGCGGTCTTGTCGTCCGCGGCCTTGGCTTCGGTCTCCTTCGGCGCGGCGGCCGGAACGTTCAAGGCAAGCTTGGTGGCCGGTGCGGCAACTTTCGGCTTCGCGGTTTCGGCAGGCTTCGCCGCCGCGACGGCCTTCGGCGTTTCGGACGCCGGCGAGGCTTCCGCGAGCTTCGTGGTTTCAGCGGCCGGGAAGCAACGGATCGGGGCAATTCGCCTTGCGGCGCCGACGCGGCAAACCGTTCGTTGAACATCAGCGAATTCGCAACGTTCTGCGGCGCCGGCATCACCAGCGGCCGTTGCTCGAACGAAGCGAAGGTTTCGTTGAAAGCCGGCTGCACCGGAGGGGCGGCAACGGTAGCCGCGTTCCTGATCACGGGCGCCTCGAAGGCAGCGCTATTCACGGTCGGATAAACGCTGGCGCCGATCACATTGGTGTAGACGGTCCACGCGCAGCCGAGCACGAGGCCCGCGACCGCGACACTGCCGAGGAAATATTGGGGAATGATTTTACGGGAAGGCTTCCTGCGGTTGCGCACCGCAGGCCCATACGCACGCTTACGCTTACTCATTCACACGAAGTCCAGAACAACAATTCCACCAAGTCCCCCATTGATGCCGCGTCCGGCCAAAGTCCCCGTCAGCGTCTCGCAGAGGTAGAGAGCGTCATTAAGGCGACTTTTAGTTAAATCCGAATTAAACGCGGACGGAACCAAGGAAATCTGCAACCACTTGGAACTTCTGGAGAAATTTAGACCATATGAAGGCGGAAGGTTCCGCCATCAACAGAAACATCCGGCGGTTCTGCCCGCCGGATGTCCCATATTGGGCCAAGTTGAGGCATCAATCCTTGAACGGATCGAATTCGTTCTCGCCGGCCATGGCAACCGCGAACGGACGCAGCGTGTGCTGCACCTTGATCGAGCCGGCATGCTCGGCCAACACCTCCGGCAGCCTGCGATAGGCCATCGGACTTTCATCGAGGTCGGCGCCGACCAGCGTCACGCCGCGCGATTGCAGCCAGGCGTCCATCTCCGCCCGCGAGAACCGGCGCTTGGCTTCCTTGCGGCCGAACAAACGGCCTGCGCCGTGCACCGTCGAATAGAGCGAAGCCTTCGCCTCCTCGCTGTCGACGCCCTCGACGATAACCGCGTCGTCGCCCATCGACCCGCCGATGAAGCCACGCTGCCCGGGAAATGCCGGCGTTGCGCCCTTGCGCACCACCCACAGATCCTTGCCGCCATGGTTTTCCCGCCACGCGTAGTTGTGGTGGTTGTGAACCATGTCGGTGACTTCGCCGCCGATGATCCGGCGCACGCGGTCGATCACCCATTCGCGGCCGGCATAGGAGTAGCGCCCGGCGAGCTGCATCGCCGCGATGTAGCGCCGCCCGATCTCGCTGTCCTCGTCGATCACGGCGGGCGGCACGTTCATGCCGTCCTTGCCGCCGGCGGCCTTGAGGTAGCGGGTCGCGCTGGTGTGACCGAGACCACGGCTGCCGAAATGCACGCCGATCCAGACGAAGCCCGCCTCGTCGCGCAACAGGTCGACATAATGGTTGCCCGATCCGACGGTGCCGAGTTGCGCGACCGCCTTCTGCCGGTAGGCGCCCATGTCGGATTCGCGCCACGCATCGGCGTCGTCGAACAATTCATGCTCGACGCGCTCATCGTTGGTGCGACCGACGCCGAACGAAATCACGTTGTGCACGTCCTTGATGATCGTGCCGACCTTGCTTTCGATCTGGCTGAACGGCGTGTCGAGCCGCGCGGCCATGTTGCCGCAGCCGATGTCGAAGCCGACACCGGAGATGCTGATCTGCTTCTCATAGGCGATCACGCCGCCGACCGGCTGGGCGTAACCCAGATGGCCGTCAGCGCAGATCACGCCGGCGACCGCATTGCCGACCGACATGCAATTGCGCATCTGCGCGATCGTCGCATCGTCGTGCTTACCGAATATCTTGAGCGGGCTGTTCTGATACTGCGCGGCCTGCGGCTTGAGCGCTATATCGGCGGCGACGGCCTCCGCATCGCGCGCAAGCTTCTCCTTGCGCGCGGCATCGCGAAACAGGCACCACGTCGGCATCGGACGCTGACCGGGCCGATCGATCTTCGCATCGGGGTCGAGCCCGGCTTCGATCGCCAAGGCCCGGGCGCGCTCCTGGTAGGGATCGGATCGCATCTGATCCTCCTTCATTGCAACATGCTTCGTTCCGAAGCCCCTTCGGGACTTCGATCAAATCCCATGTCAGTCGTGACACGGGCCGGTTGGGTTTTTGAGGCAGGGGGTGCAGTCAGCCGATAAGGGCATCGTGCGGGTCGCTTCTCTCTGCCTCACCGGCAGAGGGATGACCCGCCGCCGTCTTACGCTGGTTCGCTTCGCGAAATCGATGCGTTCGCCGGGTACACGCCGGTCGCACACGCCAAAGCGCGGCCACGCCGGACGAGCGGCTGGCCTGCAAAACGTGAAGCGTTGGTGTCGATACGAAGCATCGTCTTTCCAGAGAGCGCTGAGAAGCGCGCGATGAAATACAGCAATTCCTGAATTTGTAAATAGAACGCGCGTGAACTTGCCACGCCAGTTATTCATTTCCGGGACCAATGCTTGCCCGTCCTTTCGGCGCCAGGCCGTTCCGGCAGCGCTGTATTCCCTCGCCTCGAACGCACAAATCCTGGTCATCGGGCAGACGCGGAAAAAACTTTGCCTACAACCATCCGAATTCCGTTGGTTTTCCGGCCGATTTGAATGGATTTGCTGCATCCGAGCTAAAACGGCGAACCTTATTCGCCGGCGCCAGACATACTATCTCGGGCCAATGGCTTTTGCATTGCACGCCCGCCCTGTGATACGGTGCCGTATCACCCAAGCCATTTTTGCCCATACCCCGAAGGGGAAGCTGCCATGACCATGCTGGCACGTGCCGCAAGCATCGCTGTTGCAGGCCTCGGCCTTCTTGCCGGAGCTGCATTGGCTCAACCTGCGAATCTCGGTTGCACGTCCGCGCCGACGGCCTTCGGATCGCAGACGCTGCGCTGTCCGACGGCGATCACGATCGTGGCCGAAAGCGGCGCAAAATTCGAGCTGCAGGGATCGCAACCGCGATGGCCATGTCGATTCCGTCGAACTCAGCAACCGGGCCCTGCTGCTCGAAGTGCCGAAGCAGCCGGGCCGCGCCAAGTTCGACGTGGTGACGCCGCAGGCGATCGCGGCGGTGCGCGGCACCAAATGGGCGGTGGATGCCGAAGGCGCCAAGACATCGGTCTTCGTCGTCGACGGCCGCGTCCGCGTGGCGCGGCCTGCCGGCCGCGGCAGCGTCGTGCTCGGCGCCGGCGACGGCGTCGATGTCGAGCCGTCGGGCGAACTGATCGTCAAGCGCTGGCCGCCCGCGCGCGTCACCGCGCTGATGACGAGATTGGGACAATAGAAGCCACGCCAATGATCCGCACGGCGCGTTCATATTCTGGTTGCGTTGCTCTGCACGGGACTGTGGGCGGGCGCGATCTGGCTCGGCCATACCGGCGGCCATTTGCGGTTTCTCGACCGGCTGGAATCGGCATTGTCGGACGTACGCACGCTGGCGCGCGGCATCAAGGCGCCGCCGGACGTCGTCACGATCGTGGCGATCGACGATACCATCGTCAAGCTCGGCGGCGCCTATCCGCTGCCGCGCGCGGAGATCGCCAAAATCGTCGAGGCAATCGCGCGGCTCGAGCCCAAGGTGATCGCGATCGATCTTCTCCTGGTCGACAAGGGACCCGCCGATGGCGATGCGGCGCTTGCAAAAGCGCTGGCAGCGAGTCCGAGCGTGCTGGCGGGCGCTGCGGTGTTTTCCAACACCGTTCAGCCTTCCGCCGATAGCGATGCTCCGCTCGCCCGCCTGCCGGAGGCCGACCGCTTCCTGCTGCCGCTCCCGGCCTTCGCCGATCGCGCGGAAGTCGGCATCGCCAATGTGACGACAGGCCAGACCGGCACGCCGCTGTCGGTCCCGATGCTGTTTCGGACCCGCGACAAGATCGAATTGTCGTTTCCGCTTCGGGTCGCCTCCGTGGCGATCGGGCAGAAGCTGACGATCGAGCCCAACCGGCTATCGTTCGACGACCGCTCGATCGCGACCGCCTCCGCCTACGCGCTGCCGCTTTCCTATTACGGTCCGCGCCGCACCATTCGCACCGTCAGCGCAGCCAATTTGCTGAGCGGTCAAGTCGACAAGGAGGCCATTCAAGGCCGGATCGTCGTGCTCGGCGCGACCGCAACCGGCGCCGGCGACTTCTTTCCGACGCCGTTCGATTCATTGATGCCGGGCGTCGAAATCATTTCCACCGCGATCACGCATCTGGTGGCCGGCGACGGCGGCGGGCGCGACCGGACCGTTCGCGTCGTCGAGGCCATCACGACCATCCTGTTTCCGGTGTTGCTGATCGGTTTGCTGGCATGGCGACGAACCATCGGACTCCTCGCAGTCAGCGCGGCAATACTGGCTTGGGCTGCCGCCAATACGATTGCGTTCGCGCACGGCATCTGGCTCGACGCCGCGACGACGATGGCCGCGGCACTGCCGCCGGTCGTCCTGTTCGGCACGTTGCAGCTATGGTCGGGCCGGCGCAGCGCCCAGTATTTCGCCGTCGCAGAACAGGCTGCTCGAACAATTCCAGACGCCGGGCTTGCAGCAATGGCTGACGCGCGATCCCGAGTTCCTGCTGGCGCCGGTCAGGCAGAATGCCGCGGTCGTGTTCATCGACCTGTCCGGATTTACCTCGCTCAGCGAGACGCTCGATCCGGATGCCACGAGAAGCCTGTTGAAAGGGTTTCATGCCCTGGTCGACAAGGAAGTGACGCGGTGCGACGGCATGATCACGAGCTTTCTCGGCGACGGCGCCATGATCCTGTTCGGCCTGCCGGAGGCCCGTGCGGACGATGCCGCGCGCGCGGCGCAATGTTCGATCGCGCTCTGCGTCAAGACCGAACGCTGGATCGAGGCGTTGCCGCCGCCGATCGGTTCGCGGATCGGCTTCAAGATCGGCGCGCATTTCGGACCGATCGTCGCCTCCCGGCTCGGCGGCCGCAACCATCAGCACATCACCGCAACCGGCGACACCGTGAACGTGGCGAGCCGCTTGATGGAAGTGGCGGCGCGCCATGATGTCCGGCTGGCGTTGAGCGACACGCTGCGCAATGCGGCGGAAGAAATCGGCGCCCGCCTGAAAACCGGCAGCCTTGCCGGCCCCGTCGAGGCGCAGATCCGCGGCCGGTCAGGCTCGCTTGCGGTCTGGCTATGGCGGGGCGAACAATCGCCGGTCGATCAACGGACTGCATCCCGACGCCGCGGAGTGAGTGGCCCTATCGCAGCTCTGGCGGCGGCGCACGGTCGAGCACTTCGCGGTTCGGACCTTCCAGCACATCGAGCGCATAGGTCTCGATCAGCAGAGGACCGCGCTTGCGCTGGGCCTCGACCTGCCCGTTCGACGCGATCAAACCTGTCTTTCAGATAGGGCGTATCGCCGAGCCAGTCTTCATAGACATACAACAGCTTGCCCGCGAGTTGCGCCGCATCGGGTTCGGGCATGTTGATCCAACGGATGCGCTGGCCGTGTTGCGCGACGCAGGTGCCTTTCGGCAGGTAGAAGGCGAGCCAGGCCGTGGTGCCGTAGTCCGGCGCCAGCACGCATGTCGCGCCGGCGCGCGCCCGCACCGCCTCGATGGCATCGGCCGTTTCGCGCCAGCCGACCCCGACGCTGCGCACCGTGGCGTCGCGGCGATAGCCCGACAACGCGCCGGTATCGGCCTGCACCACCAGCAACACGAACATCACGACACCGCCCGGCGCCGCCCAGCGCCGGCAGAAATCGGCGAGGCGCTGCCAGCGCGGCGTCCATTCGACCAGATGCGCGGCGACCGCGGCGGCGACGGCGAACGCGGGATAGATCGGCGCAAACCAGTTGGCCTCGACGCGGGCGTGCAGCGAGTGCCAGACGAAATAGGCGACGATGACCCAGAACATCGTGTTGACGAGCACACGCGCCGGCGCAGCACCGGCGCGCCGCGCATACAGCGCATAAAGCCCCATCATGCCGAGGATCCACACCAGCGGCGTCGCGAAGGCAATCTGCGTCGGGATCAATTCGGCGATGTAGGCCGGGCGGAAATCCTCGATCCTCGCCCGCCCCATCTGCTTGATGAAGGAAACCCAGCCGTGCTCGGCGTTCCAGAGAACGACGGGAGCAAACAGCAGCAACGCGACCAGCCCGCCGAGATAGAGCCAAAGCGAGATCAGCCAGTGTCGCAGGCTGGGCACGGCGACCAGCCAGATCACAATTGCCGGTCCGAAGAACAGCGCGGTGTATTTCGACAGCAGCGCGCAGCCGGCGGCGGCGCCGACCGCCAGCCACCAGGCGCCGTTACCCGTTTGCAGCACCTTGGCGAGCGCAAACAGCAGCAAACTGGAAGCCACCAGCAGCGGCGCGTCCGGCGTGACGATCATGGTGCCGACCGCGGCCATCAGCGTGATATTGAGCAGGATCGCCGACGAGGCGGCCACCCGCCGGCTGCCGAACAGGATCGCGGCCGCCTGATAGATCGCCCAGCTCATCGGCAGCGCCAGCAGGATCGAGACCAGCCGCACGCCGAACTCGCTATCGCCTGCGATCAGCGTGCCGAGCCGGATCACCACCGCGACCATTGGCGGATGATCGTAGTAACCGCCGGCAAGATGCTTCGACCACATCCAGTAATAGGCTTCGTCGAAGGTAATCGGCGTGAATGCCGCGGCGACCAGACGCAGCGCGACGAGCCCAAGGATCACCACCCCCGTATTGAGGGCAACCCGCGCTTCGTTCGGACTCATTTTGGAGCCCACTCGCTATCCGTCATCCCCGCGAAGGCGGGGATCCAGTACGCCGGGAAGCCGGCGATTGAGGCGAAAGGCCGCGGCGTACTGGGTCGCCCGGTCCCGGCTACGCCAAGGCTGCGCCGAGGCTTCGATGTGCTGGCTCGCCGAAGCTTCCGCGCAGGCGGCAAGCCGGGCGATGACAGCGGGTGTAAGCCGCAGCACATCATCCGGTCACTCTTCACGCGAACCGGCTGTCCCTTCCAAACGCCGCCGTCATCGCTTGCGCCAGACGAACAGTCCGGACATCGCGTAATTCCACACCACACCCATCAGCGCGCCCGCAAGCCCGGCGAGCCACCAGATCGGTTCCTGGTCGAACACCGCGAACGCGACGCCGACATTGGCGAGCAATCCCACGCCGCAGACGAGATAGAACAGCAACAGGCCGCGCAGGATCGCAAATCCCTTCAGCCGCTGGTCGCGATAGGTGAGAAAATTGTTCAGGACGAAATTGGTTGTCATGGCGATCAGCGCGCCGGCCGCCTGTGCCTCCGCGAACGGCTCCTGCAAGATTTCATGCGCGATGAACAGCACCAGGAGATGCACGACAAGGCCGGTGCCCCCGACCATCGCGAACAGCAGGAAACGCAGCGACACCACGTCGTTGGTCAGCTTCGCCAGCACCAGGCCGAGGAAGTCCAGCGCCACCATGGAATCCAGCTTGCTCTCGCCGTGCTGGCGCGAACCGAAGGTGTAGGGAATTTCGATGGTGCGCAGCTTGCCCTGCGCGGTCGCGATGACGTCGAGCAGGATCTTGAAGCCCTGGGTCGAAAGCTGTGGCGCCAGTTCCTCGAAGCGGTCGCGGCGGATCATGAAGAAGCCGCTCATGGGATCGGCGACCTCGACCTTCAAAGCGCGCCTGGCGACCTCGGTCGCAAGCTGGCTGGCCCCTGCCCGCTGCTTGTTGAAACTGTCGGCGCTGCCGCCCTCGATATAACGGCTGCCGACCACGAGTTCCGCCTCGCCGCTCTTCAGCAGCGCGACCATTTTCGGCAATTGCGTTTCGTCGTGCTGCAGATCGGCGTCGATGACAGCCGCATAGGGACCGCTCGAGGCCAAAATGCCCTCGATGCAGGCGCCGGACAGGCCGCGCCGCCCGATCCGGCGGATGCAGCGCACGCGGGAATCCTTCCGCGCCAGCCCGCGCACCACTTCCCAGGTTCCATCGGGGGAATTGTCGTCGACAAAGACCACTTCCCAGGCAATGCCGGCAAGCGTGGCCTCCAGTCGCCGGTACAGCACGGTGACATTGTCGCGCTCGTTGAAGGTCGGCACAACGACCGAAAGCTCAGGCAAACCGGCCTGCGACGGGGTTTCGGAGCCCGGCTGGATGGCGTCATTCATGATCGCCAGCGTATATCCGCAGCCGGCCGACATGCCAAGACGAGCTTGGGACCGGGCCATGAAAACGAAAGTTCAAATCGACCCGTGACCTACGTCACGGCTGAGCCATCAGCCGCCACGACTGGTCAAAACGCGATTAAAAATGCTCTGAAAATGCCAACGACCACGAACAGAGGGCGCGCGTACATCCGGCGCAGCCAAACTATTCATGGTCGTCCCAGCGCCGGAGCTTTGAAGCGTCAACGTCGCCGTTAGAAGGAAAATAGGAATGCCCGGAGCATTCCGCAAGGGGCAATCGCCCCCTGCTAGTTCGGTACCTCCCGAATCACCGGCCCCCGCGGGGCTGCCGCCGGCTGGGACGCCGGCGCGGCCTGCTGGGTGCTGGCCGGCTTGGCGGGCTTGCCGAACTGGCCGATCGGCCCGTAAGCGATGGCAACCACCATCACGATCGCTGCGACGATGGCCCCCAAAAGACCGGCAATTGACTGCGAATTCATACTCAACGCCCCCCTGCGCCTGATCGGGAACTGATATCACGGAAAAAGCGCACGGAAAAATAGTCCGATCGACCTAACCGGCCGCCGGCCCGACGTCCAAAATCTGACCACGCCAACGCCGCGCGACGGACAAGCAAGAACCGCGATTCTATCGTAAACATGGCGGAGTTTCGGCCTTGGGGTCGACCGGAAGAGGGGAATCACATGTCGACGACAGACGAGACCAAGCCGGCCGGGAAATCCAAGCGGCGCAAGGGCAAGGCGGAGCGCAACAAGAAAGCGGCCCCCCCGGCGAGTTTGCCGGAGACCCCGGCACCGGCTGTGCTGAAAAGCCCGGAGCAGGTACGGCAGCCGCAACCGGTTCGCGCGAAGAGCCCGAAGGTGCAGCCGCAGCCGGTGGTCGAGGAGCCTGTCGTTGCCGCTGCCACCGTTGCCGCCGCCGCGCCGCCGGAACCACAGCCGACCGCTGCGCCCCCGCCTTCCGAACCTGTCGCGGCCGCGCCACCCGCCGTTGAGCCCAAGTTGGCCGAGCCTGAGCCGGCCGAGCCCAAGTCAATCGAACCCGAGTCAATCGAAACCAAGTCAATCGAACCAAGCCGGTCGACCCGATTTTGGCTGAACCGCCGCGGGCCGAGTCCTCGTCAACCGAGCTTGCGCCGGTGAGCCTGCAAGCCCTCGCAAATGCGTATCGCGACTACACACGCAAATCGATCGAGGAGTTCGGGTCGTTTGTCGAACAGCTCAGCGGCGCCCGCTCGCTCGACAAGGCGATGACGGTTCAGACCGAATTCGTGAAGCGGGCTTATGAGACCTCGGTGGCGGAGTCGCACAAGATCTGCGAACTGCACAACCGCCTTGCCAGGCAGACCCTCGACCCGTTCAAGGGACTGACGGGCAAGACGCCCGCAACCCACGGCAAGCCCTGAGTTCGAGCAAAGCTGCCTGAGTGAGACAGCAAAGGCTCCGGTTTTCCGGAGCCTTTTTTGTTGCACGGCGGACGCCTAGGAGCCGGCGCGCCGGCTTCGCTTCGACGCCGGCCCGGCGCCGCGCATGTAGTGCCGCTCCGGCCGGTAGCGGCCGGTCCAGGCCCGCATGATCCTGTGGATGAAGGTCGATATCCATTGAAGGATGGCCATCGATTGATCCTTGATCCCTGCATCACGAAATTCACGCGCCGAGCTGGCCGGTCAGCCGCTGGTGAAACGAGGAGCTGCGCTGGTCGAGCCCGGTGAAGGTGACGGTGGCGCCATGGTCGCGGTACTTGGTTTCGATCGAATCCAGCGCCGCGACGCTCGACGCATCCCAGATCTGGGAATGGGTGAGATCGATCAGGACGCGCTTGGGGTCGGCGCCGTAGGAGAATCGCTCGACGAGATCGTTGCTGGAGCCGAAGAACAACGGACCATGGACGTTGTAATGGACCGACATTCCGTCCTGGCTCACGGTGCGCTCCGCGCGAATGACATGCGCGACCCGCCGCGCGAACAGGATCATCGCCAGCACGACGCCGACGGCGATACCGATCGCAAGGTTGCCGGTGACGACGGTGACCGCAACGGTGGTCACCATGACCAGGGTTTCCGGGATCGGCATCCGCTTGAGCGTCGCCGGCCGGACGCTGTGCCAATCGATGGTCTTGAGCGCGGCGATCATCATGACGGCGGCCAGCGCCACCATCGGTATCTGCGCCATCAATCCGCTGAGCCCGGTCACCAGCACCAGCAGCACGACGGCGGCGACCGCGGTCGAAATGCGGGTGCGGCCCTGCCCGATCTTCACGTTGACGACGGTCTGCGCGATCATCGCGCAGCCGCCGATGCCGCCATAGAAACCGGCGGCGATGTTGGCGATGCCGAGCGCCCAGGATTCCTTGCCCTTGTGCGAGCGCGTATCGGTGAGGTCGTCGACCAGCTTGGCCGTCAGCAGTGTTTCCAGCAGGCCGACAAAGGCGACGCTGATCGCCGTCGGCCAGATGATGCGCAGCGTGTTGAGGTCGAGCGGAACGACAAAGGCAGTGATGCCCGGCAATCCCGGCGCCATCGTCGCCCTCGCCGCCGACATTGGGAATCGTGAGGTGCCCCAGGATCACGATCGACGTCACCACGATGATGGCGACGAGCGGCGCCGGCACCGCTGTCGTGATGCGCGGCATGACGAGCACGATCGCGATCGTCAACGCGAACAGCGGATAGACCAGCCACGGAACGTTGAAAATGTGCGGCACCTGCGCGGCGAAGATCAGGATGCCGAGCGCATTGACGAAGCCGATCATCACCGAGCGCGGGATGAAGCGGGTCAGCCGCGCCAGGCCGGCAAGCCCGAATGCGATCTGGATGATGCCCGCCAGCAGGATGGTCGGCAGGATGTAGCCGACCCCGTGCAGCTTGACCATCGGACCGATCACCAGCGCGATCGAGCCGGCCGCCGCGGTGACCATGGCCGGCCGGCCGCCGAGCACGGACATCACGAGGCACAAGACGATCGAGGAGACCAGCGCCACCTTGGGATCGACGCCCGAGACGAACGAGAACGAGATCACCTCGGGGATCAGCGCCAGCGCCGTGATGACACCGGCCAGCGATTCACGAACGAAAGAGGTTCGGCGCGCGAAGGACCGCCGATGATCGGACGGCGAGTCTTCGAACTGCGATTGGGTGACGGCGGAGCTGGACATTTGCATTGGATCTATCCGGAAAGTGTGACGGCGTCAGTTAGCGTCGCCCGGCGGTTGGCGCACGACGCAGCGGAAGCCGATGTGACAGGTGGAGGAATCGACCGTTTCGCCCTGACGGGCCGACGGCCGATACCGGAGACAGTAATTGGGCGCGCAGAGATGCGAGCCGCCCTTGACGACGCGACGCGTCGACCGGTCATCGCCCGCGTTCGGGTGGCAGCAGGATTGCGGCGGCTGATCGGGCACGGCGTCATACGGGCTCGACGTCCATTCCCAGACGTTGCCGACCATGTCGAACAGGCCGTAGCCATTGGGCGGAAACGCATCGACCGGCGAGGTGCCCTCGTATCCGTCCTCGGCGAGATTCTCGTGCGGGAAACCGGCCCTGCCAGGTGTTGGCGAGAAACCGCCCTTCCGGATTGGCGGCATCGCCCCACGGATAGGCCTTGCCTTCGAGACCGCCGCGGGCGGCGAACTCCCATTCGGCTTCGGTCGGCAGTTCCTTGCCGCACCACGCCGCATAGGCGCAGCGCGTCCTCATAGGCGACGTGCACGACCGGATGATCGTCGCGGCCGGCGATCGAACTGTCAGGTCCTTCCGGATGCCGCCAGTCGGCGCCGGGTGCGATATTCCCACCAGGCGAGGTTGTTGCGCAGGCTGACCGGACGATCCGGTTTGACGAACACCAGCGAGCCCGGCACCAGCAGCGCGGGGTCTGCGTCCGGGTACATCGCAGGATTGGGCGGACGTTCGGAATAGGTGACGTATCCGGTCGCTTCGACGAACCTGCGGAATTCGCCGTTGGTGACGGGATAGATGTCCATCCAGAAGCCCTCGACAGAGGCCGGACGAACCGGACGCTCCTCCCGATAGAAGCTGTTGGAGCCCATCAGGAAGGTGCCGCCCGGAATCCAGTTCATGGATTCCGGCTCGACGGCAGCGGGCGCATTGCCCGATTTGACCATGCCGGAGAGAGCGCAGCAGCCCTCCCCCCGGCGATGGCCGGCTGCACCATGCGCGATCGTTTCCGCTCTCGTCGGTGCAGTCATCGCGTTCAGGCCTTGGCGTGTTGCTTGGGCACGAAATCGAGCGCGGCGCCGGGCGGAATCAGCTCCTCCTTCTTGGCGCTCTCCTCGAAATCCCTGATGATGCGCTGGGCGTGCTGCATCACCCACCAGCGCACGTAACGCTGGTTGACGGCATCGCGCTCCTTCGGGTCTTCCTTCAGATGCGTGATGCGGGCAAAGCCGAGCGCCAGTTCCGGATCGTGGAAATGCTGCTGCCGCTTGAAGTTGATCTTGAAGTCCTTCCACTTCACGGCGTGCAGCTCATCCTTCAGCCAGACGATGCAGGATTCGCGGTTGGAGGTTTCCTGCTTGCCGAGGAAGAACGGGCTCTGGTCGACGCCGTCGATCAGCCGGTCGGCGGGCGCCTTGCAGCCGGTCATCGACAGCAGCGTGGTGAACATGTCGGTGACATGCACCATCTCGTTGCTTTCGATGCCTGCCGGAATGCGGTTCGGCCAGCGGATCAGCAGCGGGGTGCGGATGCCGCCTTCCGCCGAGCTGAAGTAGGAGCCGTCGAAGAAGCCGCCGGTGCCGCGGCCGGCGAGATGGTCCTCGGCGCCGTTGTCGCCGCACATCACGACGATGGTGTTGTCGGCAACGCCGAGTTCATCGAGCTTGTCGAGCAGCACGCCGAAATCGTGGTCCAGCATCAGGAGGCAGTCACCCCAGTCGCCGTTGGTGCTCTTGCCGACGAATTCGTCGCGCGGGCTCATCGGGAAGTGCATCAGCGAGTGGTTGAAGTAGCAGTAGAACGGCTTGTCCGCCTTGACGGACTTTTCCATGAACTTGATGGCGCGCTTCTGGTACTCGAGGTCGCAGGTCTTCTTGGTCTCCATGGTGAGCTGCTCGTCCTTGAGCGGCCAGGCACCCTTGCCCTTGACGCCCTCATGCATGTGCGAGAAGCCGTCGCGCTCCGGCACGTAATGCGGGTCGGTCAGCCACATGCATTCGTCGTAGGTGCGCAAGGGGCCGTACCATTCGTCAAAACCGTGATCGGTCGGGAAGCGGCCGTCTTCGGCGCCGATGTGCCACTTGCCGTAGATCGAGGTCGCGTAGCCGGCTTCCGACAGGATCGCGCCGATGGTGCGCTCCCACTTGACGATGCCGCCGCCATTGCCGCCGAGCGCGATGGTGTGGTTGCCCGAGCGGATCGGGAAACGTCCGGTCATCAGCGCCGAGCGGGTCGGCGTGCATTGCGGCTCGACGACATAATGCGTCAGCTTGACGCCTTGCTTGGCGAAAGCGTCCATGCGCTTGGTATCGGCGCCGCGCAGAATGCCGCCGCCGTAGCAGCCGAGTTCGCCCATGCCGAGGTTGTCGACGTGGAAAAACAGGATGTTTGGTTTACTTGCCATTGAATTCTCCGATCTGTGACGCAGGCGCACGCCGTCGTTGACGCGCGCGCTTCTTCGCGTCTCTCCTTGGTTGATGTCGTTGATTGGTGTTTCGCGCCTGTCCGGCCGCGACGTTCAAAATTCGATCAGAAGATTTCGCCTACTCCTTTCGGTCCCACTTTCATTCCAAAGCCTGAAAGGCCTCGATCCTTGATTTCCGGCGCCATGGCCGCGAGCGACTCTTCGCGGATCAGGCCCTTGAGCTCCTGCACCAGGTTCATGAATTCCGGCGTGTCGGTCATCTCGGCCCGGCGCGGGCGCGGCAGCGGCACCTTGATCTCCGCCTTGATGCGGCCCGGCCGCGCGGTCATGACGTAGATGCGGTCGGAGAGGAAAATCGACTCCTCGATATCGTGGGTGATGAACAGCACCGAGATCTTGAACTGCTGCCAGATGTTGGTCAGGATTTCCTGCATCACGACGCGCGTCTGCGTGTCGAGCGCGCCGAACGGCTCGTCCATCAGCAAGACCTGCGGGCTGGTCGCCAGCGCGCGGACGATGCCGATGCGCTGCTTCATGCCGCCGGAGAGCTGGTCCGGATAATGATTTTCGAACGAGAGGAGCCCGGCGAGATCGAGCAGCGAGCGCGCGGTAACGTTTCGCTTGCTCTGTTCGACGCCGGCCATCTTCAGGCCGAACTCGACATTCTTGCGGACCGACAGCCAGGGAAACAGCGAGTACTGCTGGAACACGACGCCGCGGTCCGAACCGGGCTTGGTGATCGCCTTGCCGTCGAGCCGTGGCCTCTCCTTGCGTCGGCTTCTGGAAGCCGGCGACGATCGAGAGCAAGGTCGACTTGCCGCAGCCGGAGGGTCCGATCAGCGAGACGAACTCGCCGGGCTGCACGTTGATCGAAGCATTCTCGACGGCGACAACCTTGTTGTCGTTGGCGCCAAACGTGACGCCGATGTTGCGAACATCGATGAAGCCTTTGTCGACTTGAGGTTCGGTCATTGCCATTGTCATCGCTTGCTCCCAGGTGCGAATGCCAGCCAGGGCATCATGAGAACGCCGACCATGCGGATGATTCCGCTGCAGGCCAGTCCGAGTACGCCGATCGTGATCATGCCGAGCACGATCGCGGGGTAGTTCACCAGCGAATAGGCTTCCCAGGTGAAGTAGCCGACACCGAACTGCCCGGAGATCATCTCCGCGGCGATCAGCGACACCCAGGCGACGCCCATGCCGACCGCCAGACCGGTGAAGATATGCGGCAGCGAGCCGGGCAGGATCACGTTCCAGAGCAGCCGGCCCTCGCTGGCGCCGAGGCAACGCCCTGCCCTTATCAGCACGCCATCGAGCGAGTGAACGCCATGAATGGTGTTGAGCAGGATCGGAAAGAAAGCACCGATGAAGGTGATGAAGACGATGCTGGCTTCGTTGTTGGGCCAGAGCATGATCGACATCGGAACCCACGCGATGGCGGGAATCGGCCGCATGATCTCGACCACCGGCATGAAGAAGTCGCTCACCCGCCGGTACTTGCCGATGGCGAGGCCCAGCGGTACGCCGATCGCAATCGCGATCATGAAGCCCATCAGGATGCGCCGCACGCTGATGGCGATATTGTACAGGTACTTGTTCGACAGCCCGACCTGCGTCAGTTGCTGGTAGACTTCGTAGGGGGTCGGAACGTTCTTGAAGCGAATGTAGAATTCGAGCCGGTACTTGGTGCCGAAGTACCAGAACAGGAACAGCGCCGCGATCGAGATGCCACCGAGTAGCGCGGTGATGAGGCGCTCGCGGGTGAGTCTTCGCCAACAGACCTTGAAAGACCTTGCGCAGCGAAACCGTGGTCGGGATCGGTTCAAGAGCCGGCGCCGGCAAATCCGCGGTGACCGGCGAAGCCTTGGCGGTTGCTTCCGTCGCGACTTCCGTCGCTGGCTCCGGGCGCTTTTCCATGATCGGGATCGCTATGACTTTTGCGCTTGATACGGTGCCCATCGGTGGCTCCTATTGTCCGACGTTGATGGCGCTCAGGACTTCGGCGTAGGTCGCGAGCTTGCCGCCATTCTTGGCTGCGTAGGCTTCCGCATCCTTCTTGAGCAGGAACGGAACGACATCCGGCTTCTTCGGGTCCTGTCCGCCGATCGAATAGAACGCGGCGTCGGCGAACACCTTGATGCCCAGTTCGTTGTCGACCAGGTAGACCGCATTGAACTTCTTGCCGTCGGAGGTGAACTTCTTCACGCCGAGCAGCGTGCAGACCGGCGAACTGAACGGCACGATGTCGCCGCCCTGGATCCAGATCTCGCCGACTTTCGCGGGATTATCGACCGGCGCGTTGCAGACCGGATCGGTGCCCGTCACGTTGTAGGTATCGAACGAGGCAAGCTGCTTCTCGTAGTCGAGCCCCTTGGCCTTGAAGGCCTGGCGGACGTAGCTGTCGTTGACCCAGGCACCGATGTTCAGTTCCTTGATCATGTTCAGCTTCTGCAGGATCGCGTAGTTGTTGCCGATGGATTCGATCCATTTCGGCTTGATGGTCGGATCGAGCGTGTGCACGCCGCCGGGACCTAAGAAGATGTAGACCACTTCCTTGTTGATCTTGGTCCACTCCTCGATCTTCTCGGCCGCGAGCTTCGGATTCTTGCGCATCCACTCGTTCGCTTCCATCAAGGCGTCGAGATAGGCCAGCACGATCTCGGGATATTTCTCGCCGAAATCCTTGCGGATGACGACGCCGTGGAATGTCGGGGACTTGGTCTCGGCGCCGTCGTAGATCTTGCGGGCAAAACCCTTGAACGGCAGCAGTTCGGCGAACGGCACGAAGTCGCCATGCGCGTCGATGCGTTTTTCCTGCAAATTGGTGCTGCCGACTTCCGGCGACTGCGACACGAGATTCCAGAAATCCGGCGGCAGTCCCTTCTTCTGCAGCGACGTCAGCATCATGCCGTGCGCGGCGGAGCCGAACGGCACCGACACGTTCTTGCCCTTGAGGTCGGCGAGTTCATAGAACGGCGAGTCCTTGTGGACGACGATGCCGTTGCCGCCACCCACCGCGTTGTAGGCGATGATGGCGACGAGCTGGGTTTCGTTCTTGGTGGCCTGCCCCGTGGCGCCGTTCACCATCAGCGGATAGTCGCCCATCATGCCGATCTGGATGTTGTTGGCCATCATGCCGTTGGTGATCGGCGGGCCTGATGTCGCGTTCTGCCAGCTCAGCTTGTATTGCATGTCCTTGTACTTGCCGGTCTTGGGCAGGTGCTTTTCGAGCAGGCCGAGCTCCTTCAGAACGACGCCGCCGGTGACCGTATTGGTCGTCGTGTTCTGCGTGCCGATGCCGATTTCGAGGGTCTCCGCGCTTGCGGCCGCAGGCACGAAGCCCGAGCGTTGCCGCGACGAGCAAGGGAAGGAAGCCAGGGAGTTTGGACGCAGGGCCGACGCTCATGAACAAATCCTTTTCGAACCGAACTGTGCTGGTATGTCGTGCGATGCCCACGCGAAGCGCCCCGGCCCGCGAGGCGTGGCAGGGTTGCTCGGCGGTGAGCGGGCTGACTGGCTTGATGGGGTTGATGGTGCAAGCGAGATGCCACGGGACCTCGCTGACGAAGCCGCAGCGGGCTCGTGCTCGCGGCTGCGGAGCGAATGCGGTGAGTCAAGAAGAAGTTGACGTCATTGCCGTGAACTCGCTTGCTTCCATCCGGGGACGTTGAAACGTCCGGTAAGCAAACTCTGAACGGCGGCCTTTGAATCCGAAACGACGAACGCGTCGAACCAGCAACGTATTGCGAAGAAATATCCGGATGCTCAATTAATGGACAGAAATCGAGCGCTCAATTTGGCTATCGGATGAGCGTCTGACGGAAATTGTCCATGCGACCGTGCGACCTGAAGCGAACGCGCGCAATCGCCGACAGCGGCAGACTGGCGGTCGCAGGTCGTCAGACCTCGTCGAGGCCGCGGCCTTGGCGAGCTTGCCGTCGCGGATATCGCTCAGCATGCTCCGCATTGCTTGATCACGAGGTTGGAGCCATGGGCGTGCGAGGATGCCAAGCTCGGTAAACTTCTTCAGGCTGATCGTGACGGACTGGCGCGTCACGCCCGTCATATGCGCGAGGTCGGCGTGGGTGAATGATGCGGCGATCAACGCCCCATCGCGCTCTTCCACGCCGTAAAGATTCATCAGGTGCAGCAACAGTTGTGCCAGCCGTTCGGTCGGCGAGCGGGTGCCGAGCATCTGCGCCAGCGCCGAATAGCATTGCCCCTTGAAACTGAGCCCCTCGATGATTCCGATGGCAAGCGCTGGGATCGTCATCGCCATGCGCCGCAGCACGTCGCCCGGCAAATGCAGCACCGTGCTGTTGACGGCCGCCTCCCCCGACCACACGTGCAGCCCCTGCTTGAACACTTCCGGGCCGCCGACGAAATTGCCGGAGTGCCAGTAAGCCAGCGTGATCTCGCGGCCTGAGGGCGCGGTGTAGAACACCTTGATGCGTCCGCTTTCGATCAGGAAGATGCCGTCCTGCGGACTGCCCTGGCTGAACAGTTGCGCGCCACGGTACAGCACGCGGCGCTTTCCCGAGCCCAGCACCTGCGCGATTTCGGCTTCCGACAGTCCGCTGAACAGGTATGGCGGACCACTCCGCTGCGTGCCGCCATCGGTCATCAGCAGCGCGCCGACCTGCGCCGGCGCGCCGGCCTTGCCGAACGCCGATGCGGATTGCGACGGGTGCTTGCTCATCATTGATCCGCTCGAAGCCAAACTCTTCATCCTGAGTTGCGTCGACAGGGACGGAGCGTCCGCTCCAGCGCCCTCAGTAAGCTTTGCAAAAGGCACGCCAATCGGCTGCGACAAACTGGCCAATCGGGGCCGATTTGGTTAACATCCACACCGCCCCTCCCCCTCATTTTCCGACGAGCCCTCCCCGTGAGCAAGCCAGCGAAATCGACCGCGAAAAACAGCGGCAACATCTATATCGGCATCGGCGGCTGGACTTTCGAGCCGTGGCGCGGGGTGTTTTATCCCGAGAAGCTCACGCAGGCGAAGGAGCTGTCCTACGCCGCGTCGAAGCTGACCTCGATCGAGATCAACGGAACCTACTACGGCTCGCAAAAGCCGGAGAGTTTTCGCAAATGGGCGCGCGAGGTGCCGGACGGATTCGTCTTCTCGTTGAAGGGACCGCGCTTCGCGACCAACCGTCGCGTGCTGGCGGAAGCCGGCGATTCCGTCAAACGGTTCTACGATTCCGGCGTGCTGGAGCTCGGCGACCGGCTCGGGCCGGTGCTGTGGCAGTTCGCGCCGACCAAGAAATTCGACGAGGCCGATTTCGGCAAGTTCCTCGAACTGCTGCCGCGCAAGCTCGAGGGCCGCGCGCTGCGTCACGTGGTCGAGGTGCGGCATGACAGTTTCTGCGTGCCTGATTTCATCGCGTTGCTGCGCCAGTTCGAGGTACCGGTCGTGTTCGCCGAGCACGGCAAATATCCGGCGATCGCCGACGTCGTCAGCGACTTCGTCTATGCCCGGCTGCAGAAGGGCAATGACGAACTCAAGACCTGCTATCCGCCGAAGCAGCTCGACGCCTGGGCCAAGCGCTTTCAGGCCTGGGCCGGTGGCGGCGAGCCCGACGACCTGCCGCGCGTCGACAAGGCCAAAGCCCGCGAAGACGCCGCGCGACGTGTTCGCCTACGTCATCCACGAGGGCAAGGTGCGCGCGCCGGCCGGCGCGATGGAGCTGATCGAGCGCGTGAAGTAACTCCCTAGTCCAGCTTGATGCCGGCTTCGCGGATCAGTTTGGTCCAGTTGTCGTATTCGGAGGCGATGAAAGCGTCGAGCTTGTCGTCTGCGAGATCCCACACCTCTCCGCCGCTCTTCTCGAAACGATCCTTCAGTTCGGGCAGCGACGGCGCGGATTTCGCGGCGCAGTTTTGCGATTACCTCCGGCGGCGTCTTGGCAGGCGCGAATATCCCGAGCCAGGAATTCGACATCGAGGCCGGGCACGCCGGCTTCCGACATCGTCGGCACGTCGGGCGCCAGCGGGCTGCGCTTTGACGACAGCACCGCAATGCCCTTTGCCTGGCCCGATTGAACGTAAGGCAGCCCTGCCGAATTCGAATCGAAGAACAGGTCGATGCGGCCGGCGAGCAGGTCGGTGAAGGCCGGCGGCGAGCCCTTGTAGGGCACTTCGAGGAATTTGACGCCCGCGGCCTTCATGAACGCGGCGGCCACCAGATGCTGACCGGTGCCGACGCCGGCGGTCGCGACGGAAATCGAGCCCGGATTCGCCTTTGCGGCGGCGACGATGTCCGCGAGTTTGTCATGCGGCAAATCCTTGCGGGCGACCATCACGTAGCCGAACTTGTAGATCAGCGCGACCGGCACGAAATCCTTGCGCGGATCGTAGGCGAGTTTTGAATACAGCGCCGAATTGAACGCCATGTTGGAGAGCCCGCCGACAACAAGCGTGTAGCCGTCCGGCTCGCTCTGGCTTGCCGCCTGCGTGCCGACGACGGTGCCGGCGCCCGGCTTGTTCTCGACGACGAAGGCTCTGCCCCATCCGCTTCGACAGCGCGTCCGCAAGCTGCCGCCCGACCAGGTCGTAGCTGCCGCCGGGACCGATCGGGACGATGATTTTGACGGGACGATCGGGATAGCCGGTCTGGGCAAGCGCTGGTGCGACGCCAAGCACGAGCAATGCGAGCGTCAATGTCAGCAAGCGGCAAATTCGGTTCATCGTGTTTCCCCCGAGACGAACGGCCGTCAACCGGCTCTTTCCACGACTATGGGACACGCCGCACTCCGACGGCAACGCGGATGTGGCAATTGGCCGGCCATTCCAATAGCCTTGCGCCAGCGACATAATGTCTGGGATCGACATGGCCCGCAGGACAAAACGCCTCTTCACCATCGGCTATGAGCAGACGCCGTCGCGCGCCGTGCTCGATGAGCTGGAAGCCGCCGGCGTCAAGCTGCTGGTGGACGTGCGCGCGGTCGCCTCCTCGCGGCGGCCGGGCTTTTCCAAGAATCAACTCGCGGCCGGCCTCGACGAGCGCGGGATTTCCTATCTGCATCTGAAAGGCCTCGGCACGCCGAAGAGCGGCCGCGAGGCGGCGCGCAGCGGAAATTCGGCCTGCTGCACAAGATCTATTCGGCGCATCTGAAGACGGCGCAGGCGAAGGAGGAGCTCGACGAGCTGTCGGCGCTGGTGAAGCAAGTCTGGGCCGGTGTGCATTCTCTGTTACGAGCGCGACCACGCCCATTGCCACCGGCAATGGATCGCCGAGATCATCGAGGACCGCGACGGCGTGAAGGTGGAGAATTTGGTCGCGCCGCAGGTGTAGTAAACTGCGGTCGTCCCGGACAAGCGAGCAGCGCGAGCGCCGATCCGGGAACCATAACCACAGGACGAGGTATTGCGAAGGCTGGAGCTCCAGCTCGTTCTAACAATTCAACCCGGTGGTTATGGGTCCCGGCGTTCGCCGGGACGACAACGGTGTACGAGAGTTCACTGCCCGCACCTACAGCCAAAACGTTCCTTCCATCATCTTCACGCTACCGCCGCCGACATGGATCGAGGCGACCGCGCCGTTCTTCTTCTGCACGCGCGTCAGCAGGAGACTCGGCCGGCCCATGTCGACGCCCTGCCCGATCTTCAATTTCAGTTCGCCGTCCTTGACGTCGTCGAGATCGGCCAGCAGCGCCGCGGCGGCCGCGGTCGCGCTGCCGGTCGCGGGGTCCTCGGACAGTCCGCTGGCGCCGGGGTGAAACATCCGCGCCTGCAGCTCGCATGGCTTTTCGCCGGCCGGCACGTCGCGCGTGTAGAAGTAGACGGCGTCGCTGCCGTCGCACGGGAAGGTTTTTGCGAACGCCGCCGCATCGGGCCTGGCCCGCCGCAGCGCCTCGCGGGAGGCGACTTCCACAGCCAGGAACGCCAGCCCGACCGAGATGATCTGCGGTGGATGCCGGTCGGTCTTGATATCGCCGGCCGACAGCGAGAGGCAGGCCGCGGCCTGTTCGGCGGCAAGATGCGACATCCGCTTCAGCGGCTGGGGCGCGGTGAATTCGGTGCTGACGACCTTGCCCTGCTCGGTCACGATCTCGACCGGCACGAGGCCTGCGCCCTCCTCGAACAGCAGCCGCGCCGGCGGCTTTGCCGCCAGCGTCGCCAGCACGAAGGCGGTGCCGACATTGGGGTGGCCCGCGAACGGAAGCTCCCGGTTCACCGTGAAGATGCGCACCTGCGCGTCGTGGGCGGGATCGGCCGGCGGCAGCACGAAGGTCGTCTCCGAATAATTGAATTCCCTGGCGACCGCCTGCATCTGCTCGGTCGACAGCCCGCCGGCATCGAGCACCACGCCGAGCGGATTGCCGCCGAAGGCGCGGTCGGTGAAGACGTCCACAGTGATATAACGCCGTTGCATTTTTTTACTCCATTACCCCAACCGCCACACGGCCATCGGCCGCTCATAGCCCCTGACCTCGACCTCGCCGAGCGAGACGGCGTCGCCACCGGCTTCGCCGAGCGCGTCGCGAACCGCTTCCGAGATCAGGAACTGCGAATTGAAGTCCTTGTTGAGCGCCTCCAGCCGCGAGGCAAAATTCACGGTGTCGCCGATCACGGTGTATTCCTTGCGCCGCGGCGAGCCGATATTGCCGGCGACCACCTCGCCGAGGTGGATGCCGATGCCGATCCGCAGCGGCCAGCTCGTCGCTTCATTGACCCGCGCATTGGCTTCCAGCATTTCGCGCGCCGCGGCGACCGCGTGGTGCGCCGGGTCCGGCGCTTCAAGCGGCGCGCCGAACAGCGCCAGAAATCCGTCGCCGAGAAACTTGTTCACGATGCCGCCGTGGCGATCGAGGATGTCGACCAGAATGGCGAACGCACCGTCGAGCCGGTCCACGACCTCCTGCGGCGTGCGGGTGCGTGCGCCTGCCGTGAAGCTGCGGAAATCGACGAACATGACGGCGACGCGGCGGATGTCGCTGTCGGTCTTCGTGCCCTCCGCCATCAGCCGCTCCACCACCTGCGGCGAAACGTGCTGGCCGAACAGGTTGGTGATGCGGTCGCGCGCGGTGGCCGCCTTGATGCTGGTCTCGAACTGCCGCCGCAACTGGTGCCCGACCGCGCCCGCGAGCACGCCGCAGACAAGACGATCAGGCTGCGGGCGGCGTGATAGAAGATAGCCGGGATCGGCATCTGCCGCCGGATGATAGAACATCGCCATGCAGAACAGCTGCGTGGCGGCGACGGCGCCGGTGAAGGTGGAGAGCCAGAAGTCCAGCCGCAGCGTCGAGAGGATGATGAAGATGAAATAGATCATCGGCGCAACGAAGCCGAGCGCGGCCACCGATCCCATGCTGTCGATATGCAGCGGCCAGCGCCACCGTCGGCATCGACGTCTCGATCAGCGCGCCGATGTAGCGGCGGTACAGCGGCAGGTCGCGTCCCCGCTTCATGTGCCGCTGGATGGCGCCGTGCACCCACCATTCGAACAGGATGAACGGTCCGATGATGGAATAGAGATAGAGCGGCGTCAGGTTGCCGTGCCAGACCCGGGCGACCGCCTCGTTTGCAAAGAGGTAGACGATGGTCACGATGACGCCGAGCACCACTGCCGTGACGACCAGCGCCTTGATGCGCAGGAGTTCGGTCTTCATCACCTCCTGCATCAGCGCGTGCCGGAAATCTGCCGAGACACCGGTGTCTTGGTCCTTAGTCTTCGTGCCCCAGAACCCTGTCATCGCCCCACTCGTCACCGGCATTCCGTCCGTCGCGCGCAAGGCACGTCTGCTTCTACCGTCATTGCGTTACCTTCCAGCGCATATAACCTCAATCCAGCGTGCGGCGGAAGCGGGTCACGGCGATCGTCATCGCGATTAGCATCAGTGCAATGAGTGCAATCGTATCGTACTGCAGGTTAGATGGTGCTGCGCCTTTCAGCATGATGGCGCGGACGATGCGGATGTAATGGGTCAGCGGCAGCACCTCGCCGAGATATTGCGCCCACACCGGCATGCCCGCGAACGGAAACATGAATCCGGACAGCAGAATGCTGGGCAGGAAGAACATCATCGACATCTGCATCGCCTGCAGCTGGTTCTGCACGATGGTGGAAAACGTGTAGCCGATCGACAGATTGGTGGTGATGAACAGCGTCGTCAGAAGCGCCAGCAGCGTCACGCTGCCGAGGATCGGCACGCCGAACAACAGGACGCCGATGCCGACGATCAGCGTCGCCTGGATGAAGCCGACGATCACGTAGGGAATGATCTTGCCGAACATCACCTCCACCGGCCTGATCGGCATCGACAGCAGGCTCTCCATGGTGCCGCGTTCGATCTCGCGCGTCACCGACAGCGCGGTGAAGATCAGCATGGTCATGGTCAGGATGGTGCCGACCAGGCCCGGCACGATATTGAGCCGCGATTCCCCGGCCGGGTTGTAGCGGGCATGCGCCCTGATCTCGAACGGCATCGCGGGCGGATCGCCGATGTGGAGGTCGTGCGCGAGCGCGGTCTGCACGATCACGCCGAGCGACCCGAGCGCCGAACCGGCCGCGACCGGATCGGTGGCATCGGCTGCGACCAGCAGCGCCGGCTTGTCGCCACGCCGCACCGCGCGTTCGAAACCGCGCGGGATCTCGACCCCGAACAGCACCTTGCCGGACTGCAGCAGATCGTCGAACTCGGCGACGCTGTGCACTTCGCGGGTGAAGCGGAAGTAGCTGGTATTCTCCAGCGCCTTCAGCACCGAGCGCGCCAGATCGCTCTCTTCCTGGATCAGCACCGCCGTCGGCAGATGCCGCGGCGTGGTGTTGATGGCGTAGCCGAACAGCAGCAACTGCATCACCGGGATCATCACGATCATCGCGAACGAGACGCGGTCGCGACGAAGCTGGATGAATTCCTTGACCAGCATCGCATAGCTGCGGCGCCAGAAGCCGAAAGCCGGCTCCCTCGCCTCTTCGCGGGATGAACGGATTCGGTCGCACTCATTGGAAATTGTCCTTTGAGCGGGTCATGAGATCGATGAACACGTCTTCCAGCGACGGCTCGCTATCCTGCCAGTGCCGCCCTGTCGTGCTTGCGATAAGGCGCGATGGTCGCCTCCAGCGCGGCCTTGTCGCGCCCCGAGACGTGCAGGCTGGTGCCGAACGGCGCCACCATGTCGACGCCGGGCTTGCCGGCGAGTTCAGCCGCAAGCCCGTTGAGGTCGTCGCCGGAAACCGTCCAGGTCGACAGCGCCGATTGCGCGATCACCTCGTCCACCGTGCCGTGCGCCAGCAAATGGCCATAGGCGATATAGGCGATCTCGTGACAGCGCTCGGCCTCGTCCATGTAATGGGTCGAGACCAGCACCGTCAGCCCTTCGGCGGCGAGCGCGTGGATCTCGTTCCAGAAGTCGCGCCGCGCCTTGGGATCGACGCCGGCGGTCGGCTCGTCCAGCAGCAGCAATTGCGGATTGGGCAGCGTGCAGGCGCCGAGCGCCAGCCGCTGCTTCCAGCCGCCCGAAAGCTCGCCGGCGAGCTGCTCCTCGCGGCCGTTCAGACCGATCCGCTTGATCATGTCGCGTGCCGCGCCGCGCGCGTCGCGCAGGCCGTAAAGCCGCGCGACGAATTCGAGGTTCTCGCGCACCGACAGATCCTGATACAGGCTGAAGCGCTGCGTCATGTAGCCGACCTGGCGCTTGATCTTGTCGGCGTCGCGGCGAATGTCGTAGCCGAGGCAGGTGCCCTCGCCGGCATCCGGCGTCAGCAACCCGCACAGCATGCGGATGGTGGTGGTCTTGCCGGAGCCGTTGGGACCGAGGAAGCCGTAGATCGAGCCGCGCTTCACCTGCATCGACAGGTCATGCACGACCTCGCGGCCGCCAAATGATTTCGACAGGCCCTCGACGTTGATGGCGATGTCGGGCGCGGATGTGAAACTGCTCATCGCTTGTCCGCCACCGGCGTTCGGGGATTGAGAAACACGCTGATCGGCTGGCCGACGCGCAGAGCTATCGGGCCGGCTCGGCCGCGCCTGGATCAGGTAGACCAGCTTGTTGCGCTCATCGAGGCTGTAGATCACCGGCGGGGTGTATTCCGCCGATGTCGCGATGAAATAGATCTTTGCCGTGAGGTCGCCGCGCAATTGTCGCAGGTCACCTTCACCTCGTCGCCGATCGAAAGCTTCGGCAGTTCTGTCTCCGGCACGAAGAAGCGCAGCTTCATGTTGCCGGGCGGCATGATCGACAGCACCGGCCGCTGCGCCGGCACCATCTCGCCTTCGCGGAAATAGATCTGCTGGATGGTGCCGCCGACCGGCGCAAAGCCGCTGCGCCGCGCCAGCCGCGTCTGCGAGGTGTTGACGCGCGCTTCCGCCACGCGCAGCGCCGAGGTCGCGGAATCCAGATTGGCCTGCGTGCCGGAGCCGGTCTTGCTCAGCGACGCCGCGCGGTCAAAGGTCTGCTGCGCGTTGGCGAGCGTCGCCTTGTTCTGGTTGAGGTCGGCCTGCTGCAGATCGTCGTCGACCGAATAGAGCGGCATGCCGGGCTTCACCTCGTCGCCCTCGCGCACGCTGAGTTTCGTCACGCGCCCGCTTTCATCGGGGCTGACGAAGATCATGTCGGCCTCGACCCAGCCCTGAAAGCCCGGATCCTTGCGCTCCTTGCAGCCGGTGAGCACGGCGGCGAGCGCCAGCGCGGCCAGAATTGTCATCATTCGCGACGAGGTCATGTCGTCCTCCGTTCGCCAAAAATCAGGTCGAGATGCACCCGAAACATTTCGATCGCATCCAGTGGCGCGTGTTTGCTGAAAAGGCTCTGCCAGATCACCGCGATCATCGCGGGCGCGATCAGGATCTGCGGAAACTGCGCCAGCTCCTTGTTGCTTGATCTCGCCGCGGGCGATGCCGAGCGCGATGGCGGCCCGCATCCCGGCAAGCCCCTTCGAGACCACTTCGCGGTAGTAGAAGTCGGCGATGTCAGGAAAACGCGGCCCCTCGGCGACGATCAGGCGCACGATGTCGCCCCGCCGCGTCGTCGTCACCTCGTGGATGAAGGTGCGGACAAAGCCCTCGATCATGTCGCGGACCGATCCCGCCGACGGGCGGCGGGCCCGAGGCAAGCCGGTTCACCAGCGGCACGATGGCGGTTCGTATCAGTTCCTCGAACAGCGCTTCCTTGTCCTTGAAGTGCAGATAGATCGTGCCCTTGGCGACGCCGGCGCGGCTGGCGACGTCGTCGAGCCGCGTCGCCGCAAACCCGCGCGCGATGAACTCGTCCATCGCCGCCTCGATAATGGCCCCGCGCCGCTCGGCCGCACGTTCGGCGCGGTTGGAGGGCGGCTTCGCAGCGGATTTCCGGGTGGTTTTGGTGGCTTGCTTTGTCATGATCAAAATATGACTGACTAGTCAGTCATTGTCAATTTGAGTTGGGTCGCGGTCTTTCACATGGGCGTGAGCGGCGTTTCCGTTGCGCTTTTGCGGATGGAAGCCCGCGATACCACCATCGGTGTCGGGTGTTCTGCATTCAGGCGGAGCGCAGCAATGCGGGCATGGCCCGGCATGGGCGACCATTTCGACCGCAGCGCGCCGGGCATGCACAGGCGACCGATCGACTACGGCGTCGTGGTTCGCGGCGAGATGACGCTGGAATTGGACGACGGAAATGATGCATCTGCGCCAGGGCGATTGCATCGTGCAAACGGCACCCGCCATCGCTGGCGCAACCCGTTGCCGGACCTGCCTGATGGCGTTCATCTCGGTGGGCGGGAAGCGCGGCTGATCCGACCAAAGCACAATGGTGCGGAAGGCCGTTCGCGGTGATATCATTGGCCCGTCGAAGCCCTCGCCATTTGAGAAAAGAAGGGATCATCGCATGACGTCGGACGGAATGGCCCTGGCCGCCATTGTCATCCTGATTTTTCCGATGGGTTATTTTTTTCTGGCCTCGCCCGCCTTTCTGCTGGTGAAGCTCGACATTCCGCCTGTCACGCAGTTGCTGCGCGGCATGTTCAATGCGCATTTTCTGATGATGCGCATCGCCGCCATCATCGGGACGGTGACCTTTGCTCTGACGGGTCGACCGGTCTTCGCGATTGGCGTCGCCTTGATCGCGGCTTTCGCGGTGTGGGCGCGCGGCTGGTTTCTGCGGCAGTGGGATATCCAGCTCAGCGCCAGGGATGCCGGCGATGCCGCTGCGGTGCGCCGGCTGCGGCGGCTGCATTGGGGCGGCATGCTGGCCAACGCGATATTGCTGTTCGCGATCGTGGGCAGCATTCCTTATGTCGCGGCCACGGCGGCGTAATCAGTTTGTAGCCCGGATGAGCCAGCGACATCCGGGCAGACCCCGCATATCGCTCCGCTCATGCGGGCTACGTCTCTTGTCGCACTCAGCCCTTGCGCATCTTGCCGAGCAGATAGTTGTCGTAATAGTTTTCCGCGATCTGCGTGTAGAACAGCACTTCCTTCATATACGCGTCGTGGCTCTCCTTGGTCTTCTTGAACAGCGGGCTCTTCTCGGCGATCTCGTTGAGATGGTCCTGGGTGGCCTTGTAGCAGGCCTCCATGACCGGCTGCGGGAACGCGCGCAGCTCGGCGCCGCCGGCGACCAGCCGCTTCAGGGCGGCCGGATTGACGCTGTCGTATTTTTCGATCATCCACGCGCCCGCGGCCGCGGCGGCCTGGTTGACGATCGCCTGGTACTGCTTCGGCAGTGAATTCCACTTCTCGTCGTTGACGATCATGTGCAGCATGGCGCCGCCTTCCCACCAGCCGGGGAAGTAGTAGTACTTCGCGACCTTGTAGAAGCCGAGCTTCTCGTCGTCATAGGGGCCGACGAACTCCGCGGCATCGATCGATCCCTTCTCCAGCGCCGAATAGACATCGCCGCCCGCGATCTGCTGCGGCACGATGCCGAGTTTGGCCAGCACATGGCCGCCCATGCCGGCGATGCGGAATTTGAGGCCCTGGAGATCGTCGACGGTCTTGATCTCCTTGCGGAACCAGCCGCCCATCTGCGTGCCGGAGTTGCCGCACAGGATCGCGTGCGTCTTGAACGGCTTCAGCGCCTCGTTGCAGAGCTCGGCGCCGCCGCCGAACGACCACCAGGAACCCTGGTGGCGATGGTTCATGCCGAACGGCGCGCCGGTGGCATAGGCCAGCGCCGGCTCCTTGCCGATGTAGAAATAGAGCGGCGTCTGCGCCATCTCGACGGTCGCGGAGCTCACGGCATCGAGCGCCTGCAGGCCGGGCACGATCTCGCCGGCCGCAAAGGTCTGGATCTGAAACTTGTTGTCGGTGGCGTCAGCGACGTATTTCGCAAAGGTCTGCGCCGTGCCGTAGATGGTGTCGAGCGACTTCGGAAAGCTCGAGGTCAGGCGCCACTTGATCTCGGGCGCGCTTGCGCGATCGCGGGCGCCGCAACCAGCGTCGTCGCGCCGGCCAGGGCGCCGCCCTTGAGGAATGTACGGCGTTTCATGATGTGCTAACTCCTTTAAAATGCAAATCCATTTGATCCGGAGCGCACTCGGGCCTTCCGCGACCATTTCACCCCCACCATAGCGAACTTCGGGGCATGCGTGGAAGCGCGAAACCGGGCAATTCGGCGGGCGGGCCGGCCTTACCCAAAAGATCAATGGCGGGCGCCGCAACCCTGGATGGACCCCGCTCGCGCAAGCTGCCGGACGGTCCAGCCGCCTTGCGCCGATCATGACGAATCGCCGGAACCCGGATGACGGCATGGCGTTGGCTCACGACGGATCAAGACCCCGCCGCGCATATGACAACGGAGGTTCGCCGTGCCAGCTCCTGCCGAAATGCATGACCACGTTTACAAGATCCTCGAACTCGTCGGGTCATCCGAGAAGAGCATCGAGGACGCCATTCAGAATGCGATCACCCGCGCATCAAAAACCATTCGCTTCATGAAATGGTTCGAAGTGGTGCAAACGCGCGGCCATATCGAGGACGGATCCGTGCGCCACTACCAGGTCACCTTGCGGGTTGGATTTACCCTCGAGGGGTAATTTCGGCGCGGCAGCAGGACCGGCAGAGCGCGGCAAGAGACCGGCGCGTCGGCCTCGCCAGCCGCGCTGATCGAACGGGGCCGCTATTGCGCGGTCATCGATGCGTCGGCGCCCGCCGGGCCGGCGCGCTCCCTCAGCTGTTCGAACTCGCCGGGGTGATAGGTGGCGCCGTCGGGCGTTACGATCTGGACGTTCCAGCAACCGTCCGAGATCAACTCCCCGGCCTTCTTCAACGCAGCCGGAACCGACGCCCGATTGAGGGTCACGTTTCCCGCCGTATCCTGCGCATTGATCAAGAACATCATGGAATCGTCTCCGGGCGCGAGCCGCCAGCCATTCTGGCCCGGGGCGCGGCGGCGTCAAGGGCATAGCGATGGCTTCGATCCCGATATCATCTGAGATTTTGGGGTCATCATTATCCGGGCACCTTCACCTTCCTGCCGGGCAGCTCGTCATTTTCAGGCATTCACTTCGCAAACGGGTTGACCCAGCCTCCCCTGCCGGCCGGCGCGCGCGGCGGATAGGCGGCCTCCAGATAGTTCAGCACCGTCTCGCGGTCCTTGTCGTCGAGCGGCGGCATGTTGTGGCGGCGGACCATCAGGGCGATCGAATCCTCCCACTGCGCGCGCGTCAAACCCTGCTGCGCCACCAGGCGGAAGCCGTGGCAGGCGGTGCAGGCATAAAAGGTTTCGTCGCGGCCTTTGCCGGCCGCGAACTCTTCCGGGCTTTCCTCGCGCGGGGTGAACGTCGTTTGCGCCATGGCCGGCGTGATCAGGAGCACGCCGGCCAGGACGGTCCACGCAGACAAACGCCGCATCATCCGACCAGCACGGCGATGCGGTGCATGGCGTTGCCGCCATAGCCTTGCGGATTCCAGAAGCCGGCCTGGTGCGGCTGCATCGCGCCCTTGGAATCGGTGGCGCGCGCCCAGATTTCGAAATAGCCGTCGGTCGGCAGTTTCAGGCTCGCGGTCCAGCGCTGCCAGTCGTATTTGTTCTTCGGCTTTTCCAGCGTGGCGCGCTGCCAGCTCGCGCCGAAATCGGTCGAGACGTCGACCTGCTTGACCGTGAGATCGCCGGCCCAGGAGGCACCGCGCAGCTTCAGCTCCTTGGTGCCGGCGGCGAATTTCGCGCCGTTGGCGGGGTTGGTGATGATGGAGCGCACCGGCATCGATTCCAGGATGCGGAAATTCGCCGGATCGCCCTTGTCGCCGGGCACCATCGGCTTGATCGGCGTGCGATAGGAGAACTCCGTCATGCCGGGGCCGTCATGCTCCTTGTCGCGGATGGTGATGCGGGTCAGCCATTTCTGCGAGGCCGAGCCGGCCCAGCCCGGCACGATCAGGCGCACCGGCCCGCCATGGATGTTCGGCAGCGGCTTGCCGTTCATCGCCCACACGATCAGCGTGTTCGGGTCCATCGCCTTCTCGATGCGCACGCCGCGCGAGATGCTGGGCTTGGCGGCGTCGCCCGACAGATGCAGATCGGCGGCATAATGCGCGGTGTATTTGGCTGATGGCTTGAGGCCGGCCTTCTTCAGCAGGTCGGCCAGCGGCACGCCGGTCCATTCCGCGCAGCCGGCGCCGCCATTGGTCCACTGATTGCCGCGCGCCGGCGGCGAGAAGGCGGCGCGGCCGTTGCCGCCGCATTCCAGCACCATGCGCCGCGTCACCGCCTTGTATTTCGATTTCAACTCACCGAGCGTGATCTCGATCTTGTTGTTGACCTCGCCGTCGATGACGATCTTCCAGGCGTCGGGGTCCTTTGCCTCCTCGGGAATCTGCCCGTTGTTGCGGATGTAGAATTTCTCGATCGGCGTGGTGTCGTCGTCGAGCAGGCTTTCCGGCGTCTCGGCGACCAGCGGCTTTTCGCCGAGCACGACGAGGCCATCGTTCTTGCCGGGGAATTTCAGATGTTGCGGCCCCTTGGCCGCGGCGGGCGAAGCCGCTTGCGCGTGAGCCTGTGGAATGCCCGCGCCATCGCGCGACAGCGGCACCACGCCACCGATGACGGCGCCGATCGCCGCCAGACCCGAACTGCCCAAAAATCTGCGCCGGCTGGTGTCGAACCTGTTGTTGTCAGCCGTATTGCCCCCGGTTTCCCGCGCCATGACGTCTCTCCCTGTTGCCCGCTGCCCGGGCTTTCGTGGCCGGATTTCCCTCCGGAATTCCGACTGAAACGGATATTCGCATTTTGCGGCCCTGCCGCAAGGCCCGCGGCTAGCTGTGAAACTTCAGCCCGTCGACGATCTTGTCGATCACCTTGCGCTCGGCGCGCATCGCGAGCCCGACCAGATTGAGCTCGGCGCGGATCACGGCGCGCACCACCTCGCGGTTGGCGGCGTCATGCGTGGTCTTGAACATGTCCTCGGTATAGACCGCGGGCGTGACGTTGCGCGCCAGCGCCCGCTCGAGCGCGCGGGAGAGCGCGGCGCCGTCGGCGCCGTAGATCAGGATCGGCTGGCCGATCAGCGACAGATATTTCGTGCCCGAGCCGTCGCCATAGGGCTCGCCGATACATTCGGGAAAGGCAGCGGCAATGCCGCCGGCGAGGAACGACGCGACATTGAGCTTCTGCCACGGTTCGAGATCGGTCCGGATCACGACCGCGATCTTGGTGTCGAATTGCATGCGTACTCCCCGTGGCTACGTCATTCCGGGGCGCTTGGCGCGCAACATGTCGCGCACCGCGCCCGGAATGACGATAGCAAAATCACCCCTTGGCGTCGCAGGCCCAGGCACGGATCACGCATTCCTTGCCGCCGAATTCGTAGCACTTCTTGGTCGCGGCATTGAGCGATGACGGATATTCTTGGCTTCACGGCATAGCCGTGGGCACCGCACGGATTGGTCAGGTCGACCGCGAACGCGGCGCAGGCGCGCTTCATGGTGACGGCGGTGCAGTTGCCCTTGCACTGCTTCAGCGCCGCGGCGCGCGCGGCGGCTTCCGCAGGGTAGTCGTAGGCCTTGCCATAGGCGCCGCACTTGCCGACGGCGAAGGCGCCCGCCGCCCAGGCCTTGCTGATGTAGCTGGAGACGCCCAGGATCAGCGCCAGCGCAACCACGAACAACGCGCGGCGTTGCGCCGCCACGGTCGAAACAATCAAGATCCCCTCCCCCGAGGCAACCTGGAGAATGTAGCCGGGGGGAGTTTTAAATTTGGTGAATGGAGAGCTTCGTAGGGTGGGCTGAGCGAAGCGAGCCCACCATCTTCGAGTTTGCGCCGATGCGTGGTGGGCACGCTGCGCTTTGCCCACCCTACAGCATAGCCCTACGATCTTCGCGCGGCCTCCAGCGCCTGCGGCGTATCGATGTCGAGAAACGCGCTCTGGCCATCGACCGGAACTTCGGCGACCGCCTCGGCGTGCTTGGCGATCAGGTGCCGCGCGCCGACGTCGCCGTCGAGCGTCATCAATTCCCTGAAGAAGCGGCGCGACCACAGCACGGGATTGCCGCGGCGGCCCTCGCTGACGGGCACCGCGATCAGTTGGCCGCGGTCTGGCGCAAAAGTTTCGATCAACTGGTCGATCAGCTTCGCATCGATCAGCGGCATGTCGCCGAGGCAGACGATGGCGCCGTCGGCCTTGTCCGACACCGCCGCGATGCCGGCCTTGACGGAGGACGCCAGCCCGCCGGCGAAATCCGGATTGCGGACGAATTTCACGTTCAGCCCCGCCAGCGCCTGCTCGACCAGATCGGCCTGATGACCGGTGACGACGATGACGTCCGTTGCCCTCGAGGCCAGCGCCTGCTCGGTCACGATCCGCACCAGCTTCTTGCCGTCGAGTTCGGCGAGCAGCTTGTTGGGACCGCCCATCCGCGTCGAGCGCCCGGCGGCGAGCACGATGGCCGTGACGTTGCGGTTGGCTTCGAGGTCGGCCACGGTGCGCGGCTGCGGCCGGGTGACGATTTCCATCAAGCAGGCCGCCGACGCCCATGCCGGTGAGTTCGGCGCGCGTGACCTTGAGCCCGGCGAGAAGCCGCATCAGCACCCAGTCAAAGCCGTTTTCCACCGGCGAGCGCGCGCAGCCCGGCGCGCCCAGCACCGGCACGCCGCCGGCGCTGCCGATCAGCAGCAGATTGCCGGGATCGACCGGCATGCCGAAATGCTCGATTTTGCCGCCGATCTCCGTGATCGCGGCCGGGATCACGTCGCGACGGTCGGCGATCGCGGAGGCGCCGAACACGATCACGAGTTCGGCGCCGAGGCCGAGCAGTTCCTTGATCGATGCCGCCAGCGCCGCCTCGTCGTGCGGCACGCGGCGCTCGGCGATGATGCTGGCGCCCGCCGGCGCCAGCCGCTCCGCCGTCACCCGCAGGGTCTTGTCGATCACCTTCGGCGCAAGCCCCGGCAGCAGGGTCGAGACCACGCCGACCTTCTTGATCACGTAAGGCGCAATCCGCAGCGTGTCCTTGCCCGCGACATCAACGGCCGCATCGCGCAGCTTCGCTTCGACGCCGAACGGAATGAGTTTTACGGTCGCGATCATCTCGCCTTCGACCACCGGCTTGAAGGCGGCGAGCGTCGCAAAGGTGATGGCTTCGTCGACGCCGTTGATGCGGTCGACCGCGGCGCGATCGACCACCAGCACGCCGGCCTGCGCCGCAAACAGGTTGGAGCGGCCGGTGAAGGCGCGCTCGACATTGACGCCCTCGCCCGCGACGGCCTGCGCGATGCTGGCGGCGGCTTCGTCTTCGGAGACGTCGCCTTTCTCCAGCCGCACCACGACGACTTCCTTCACGCCCGCCTTGTTGAGCGCCTCGACTTCGGCGGGGCCGACCGTGGTGCCCTTCTTGAGCACCAGCGCACCCTGCCGCAGCGTATGGACGGTGACGCCGCCAATCGCGTCGGCCGGACTGGCGGGACCGAACTTCATGCCGCCTGCACCTTCGCGGTTTCTTTCGGCAGCCGCAGCTCGGCGGTGATCTCGGCCATGATCGAGACCGCGATCTCCGACGGCGACACCGCGCCGATGTTGAGCCCGATCGGCGCACGAATGCGCGCGATGTCGGCATCCGACGCGCCCTGCGCCTTCAGCCGCTCGGCGCGCTTGGCATGGGTCTTTCGCGAGCCCAGCGCGCCGATATAGAAGCAGTCGCGCGCAAACGCGTGCAGCAGCGCCGGATCGTCGATCTTGGGATCGTGCGTCACCGCGACGAACGCCGTGTAATGATCGACGTTGAGCGGCGGCAGCGCGACATCGGGCCATTCGGCGATCAGCGGCACGTCGGGAAAGCGCTCGGGGCTGGCAAAGGCCGTGCGCGGATCGACCACCGTCACGTCGTAATCGAGCGAGCGCGCCAGCGGCGCCAGCGCCTGGCTGATATGGACCGCGCCGACGATGACGAGCCGCGCGGTCGGCGCGTAGACATTGAGGAACAGTTTCTTGCCGCCGCTCTCGACCGTGCCGCTCTTGCCCATGCGGAGCTGCTTTGAAAGTTCGGCGCTCAGGGGATCGGTCGCGATGTCCTTGGCCTTCACCAGCCGCTGCTCGCCATTGGCGGTATCGGTGACCACGATGACCGGGCCGGCGCGCGGCGCGCTCGACATTGACCTGCGTTAGCGTTTCCAGTTTCACGATTGGCCCACCTTCTCGACGAAGACGCGGATGGTGCCGCCGCAGGACAGCCCGACATTCCAGGCGGTCTCGTCGGCGACGCCGAATTCGAGCATCTTTGGCTTGCCGCTGGCGATCACGTCCAGCGCCTCGGTGACGACGGCGCCCTCGACGCAGCCGCCGGAAACCGAGCCCAAAAACGTGCCGTCATCGTTGATGACGAGGCTGGAGCCGGCCGGCCGCGGCGCCGAGCCCCAGGTCTCGACCACGGTTGCCAGCGCCACGCCGTGGCCGGCCTTCTGCCAGTTCTCGGCGGCCTGCAGAATGTCTTCGTCGCGGTTGAGCATTTTGAAGCCCTTTCAAGCTGCGGAGCGGATGCGGCTGATGTGGTGCGGCGGGGGCGGTGCGGAAAGCGCCCCGATCAGCCCCTCCATCGAGGTCAAGTTATGCACCGGGCGGAATTCGTCAACGTGCGGCAGCATCATTTTGATACCCTGCGCCTTGGCCTCGAAGGCGCTGTAGCGCAGCAGCGGGTTGAGCCAGATCAGGCGGCGGCAGGAGCGGTGCAGCCGGTCCATCTCGAAGGCCAGCTTGTCATCGGCCTCCCGTTCTAGCCCGTCGGATATAAGGAGAACGATCGCGCCCTGGCCGAGCACCCGGCGGCCCCACAATTTGTTGAAGCTGTGCAGCGAGGTCGCGATCCTCGTCCCGCCGGCCCAATCCTCCACCGAGGACGAACAGCTCGCCAGCGCCTCGTCGGGATCGCGCGCCCGCAAGGAACGCGTCACATTGGTCAGCCGCGTGCCGAACAGGAACACCGAGACGCGCTTGCGGGCGTCGGTGATGGCGTGGAGGAAATGCAGGAACAGGCGGGTATATTCGCTCATCGAGCCGGAGATATCGAGCAGCGCCACGATCGGCGCCGGCTTGTCGATCCGGCCGAGCTTTCGGATGTCGATGATCTCGCCGCCGGTGCGCAAGGAACTGCGCAGCGTGCGGCGCATGTCGAGCCGCAGGCCCTTGGCGTCGGGCTGGTAGCGGCGGGTGCGCAGTTCGGCCTGCGGCAGCTTCATGTTGGCGATGGCGCGGGTGACCTCGGCGATCTCGGCCGCGCTCATCTGCGCAAAATCCTTTTTCTGCAGGATCTCCTTGTCGGAGACCGACAGCCGCAATTCCTGCTCCTGCGCCTGCGGCGCCTCTTCGCGCATCGACGGCTGCGCCAGGGCCTCCTGCACCCGGCGCGAGGCCGGCGGCGGCTTCTTCTTGGCGTGGTCCGGCAGCGGCACCGAATCCAGCATGTGCTTCCAGTCTTCGGCGGCGCGGAAGAACAGGTCGAAGGCCTGCGCGAAGATCAGCATATGCTCGCGCCGCTTGACGAAGATCGCCTCCAGCGTGGCGTAGACGTCGGCGCGGTTGCCGATCTCGATCGCCTGCAGCGCGTTGAGCGCGTCGATGACCGCGCCCGGGACCGACCGGAATGCCGGCCGCACGCAGCGCGCGGGCGAAGCCGACGACGTTGTCGGCCATGTGGCCGGTCGGGGGATTGAGGTGGTCGATGTTGGTCAAGATGCACTAACCTCCGCCGTCATTCCGGGGCGAGCGGAGCGAGAACCCGGAATCCATTTTTCAGCGCCCACGCGGCTCGATGGATTCCGGGTTCGCGCCAAGTGGCGCGCCCCGGAATGACGGAACTGTTGCGACGCGCGGCCTAGTTTCGCTCGTCGCTTCCTTCAAAACCTTCTGCAGCGTGTCGCCCTGCATCCGCGCGATGTCGTCCTGGTACTTCAGCAGCGCGCCCAGCGTGTCGCCGACCATTTGCGGCGTCAGCGAGCGGGCGTCGAGTTCGGTCAGCGCGGTGGCCCAGTCGATGGTCTCGGCGACGCCCGGCGACTTGTAGAAATCCTGGTCGCGCAGCGCCTGCACGAAGCGGACGACCTGCTGCGACAGTTTTGCGGAAATGCCCGGCACGCGCGACTTGACGATCGCAAGCTCGCGCTCGGCGTCGGGATAGTCCACCCAGTGATAGAGGCAGCGCCGCTTCAGCGCGTCGTGGATCTCGCGGGTGCGGTTCGAGGTGATGATGACGATCGGCGGCTGCGGCGCCTTGATGGTGCCGAGTTCGGGGATCGTGACCTGGAAGTCGCGAGAGGATTTCCAGCAAGATACGCCTCGAACGCCTCGTCGGCGCGGTCGAGTTCGTCGATCAGCAGCACCGGCGCGCCGGCGACGTCAGGCTCCAGCGCCTGCAGCAGCGGGCGCTTGATCAGAAAACGCTCGGCGAAGATGTCCGACGACAATTGGTCGCGATCGGTATCGCCGGCGGCTTCCGCCAGCCGGATCGCGATCATCTGCGCCGCGCTGCTCCACTCGTAGACCGCGGACGCAACGTCGAGCCCTTCGTAGCATTGCAGGCGGATCAGCTTGCGCCCGAGCGCGGCCGACAGCACCTTTGCGATTTCGGTCTTGCCGACGCCGGCCTCGCCTTCGAGAAACAGCGGCCGTCCCATGCGCAGCGACAGATAGGTCACCGTCGCCAGCGACCGCTCGGCCAGATAGCCGCGCGAGGTCAGCAGCTCGAGCATGCCATCGACGGATGTGGGCAGCGCCGATGCAGTCATGGGAAAGCCAGTCTTGATGAGCCGAGGAATCGGCAACCTCACTTCGCCGTCGCGGCTTCGACGGCGCGGCGCGTCAGCACGCCGATCAGATGCGCGCGATATTCGGCGCTGCCGTGCAGATCGCTGTTCAGGCCCTCGGCCGACACCGAGATGCCGTCGAGCACCTTGTGCGAAAAGCGCTTCTTCAGCGCCTCTTCGAACGCGAGGGCGCGGAACACGCCGTCGGAGCCCGCGCCGGTGACGGCGACGCGCACGTCGGACGGACGCTTGGCGACGAACACGCCGACCAGCGCGTAGCGCGAGGCCTGGTTGCGGAACTTGATATAGGCCGCCTTCTTCGGCAGCGGGAACATCACCTTGGTGATGATCTCGTCGCTTTCGAGCGCGGTCGTGAACAGGCCCTGGAAGAATTCTTCCGCCTTGAGGCGACGCTTGTTGGTGACGATGGTGGCGCCGAGCGCGAGCACGGCCGCCGGATAATCCGCGGTCGGATCGTTGTTGGCGAGCGAGCCGCCGATGGTGCCCTTGTGGCGCACCGCGGGATCGCCGATCTGGGCGGCGAGTTCGGCCAGCGCCGGGATGGCTTCGCCGACGATGGCTGATGTCGCCACGGTCGCATGCTTCGCGGTCGCGCCGATCACCAGCGCACGGCCCTTCATCTCGATCGTATCGAGCCCTTCGATGTGGGAGAGGTCGACCAGATGCGGCGGGCTGGCGAGGCGCTGCTTCATGACCGGCACCAGCGTATGGCCGCCGGCGATCACCTTGGCGTCTTCGTTCTTCACCAGGAGATTGGCGGCCTGCCGCACGGTCGCCGGACGATGATATTTGAATTCGTACATGGAGAACTTCCTGATCGCGGTCGCGATGAAATCAATTAAGCGAGATCGGATTTGCCCATCGCCTTGGCGCCGGCGGCGATCGAGGCAACGATGTTCTGGTAACCGGTGCAGCGGCACAGATTGCCTTCGAGCTCTTCGCGAATGACGTGGTCGGAGAGGTCATGGCCCTTGCGGTGGACCAGATCGACCGCGGTCATGATCATGCCGGGGGTGCAGAAGCCGCACTGCAGGCCGTGATGCTCGCGAAAGGCTTCCTGCATCGGATGCAGCGGCGCGCCGTCGGCGGCCAGCCCCTCGATGGTCTTGACCTCGTGGCCGTCGGCCATGACCGCGAGCGTGGTGCAGGACTTCACCGCCTTGCCGTCGAGATGCACGACGCAGGCGCCGCATTGCGAGGTGTCGCAACCGACATGGGTGCCCGTCAGCCGCAGATTTTCCCGCAGAAACTGGACCAGAAGGGTACGGGGGTCGACATTGGCGTTGACGGGGTTACCGTTCACGATCAGGGAAATCTTGGCCATCAGCACTCTCTTGAGCTGCACCGCCGCATATCGGCCGCGCAGGCGTTTAAAATCATTCCAAAGCCCATAATATGGGCCATCCCGGTAATGAGCAACCTCGGAGCCCCTCATGAGCCGTCTCTTGGGGCATGGCCTAATGGACATGGCGGGACGGCGGAACGGGGCTTGAGGCCAGCGCCAGAATCAGCCTTGCCTCAGCCTTGCACGGCCTTGGCGAAAGTTGGCGAAGAACTCGTCGGCCAGTTTCTTGGCCGCGCCGTTGATCAGGCGCTGGCCGAGCTGGGCGAGCTTGCCGCCGATCTGGGCCTCGACATTATAGCTCAGCAGGGTACCGCCATCCTTCTCGGCAAGCGCCACGGTGGCGCCGCCCTTGGCAAAGCCGGCGACGCCGCCCTCGCCTTCGCCCGAGATCCTGTAGCCGTTGGGCGGATCGAGATCGCTCAGAGTTGACCTTGCCCTTGAAGCGGGCGGAGACCGGCCCGACCTTCATCTTGGCGGTGGCGCGAAAACCGTTGTCCTCGGTCTTTTCCAGCTCCTCGCAGCCGGGAATGCAGGCCTTCAGCACCTCCGGATCGTTCAGCTTGGCCCACACGGCCTCGCGCGGCGCCGCAAGCTGGACTTCGCCGTTCATCGTCATGGCCATGGGGGTTGCCTCCTGGATCGCCTTTACCTGATCTCCCCCAAGTAAAGCACGGCAGGACCAAAAGGAAGGCCGACCGCGGCGAGGAGCAATGCATATTCGCAAGTGCAGCAGAACCCGGCTGACAAGGGCATTGGCAGCCGCAGGCCGGAATGGTTAGGTCGCGCGCAGATGAGCACGTCCCTTTCTCCCCTGCTGGCCCCGATGCTGTCGAGTGCGGCGATGCGCGCGGTCTGCGACGATGCCGCGACCCTGCAAAACATGCTGGATTTCGAGGCGGCGCTGGCGCGCGCCGAGGCCGCGCTCGGGCGTGATTCCGGCCAGCGCCGCCGGGCCGATCACGATTGCGTGCCGGGCCGAATCATTCGACCTCGCCGCGCTGGCCGAGGCCGCGACCCGGTCCGGCAACCTCGCCATCCCGCTCGTCAAGGCGCTGACGGCCAACGTGGCGAAGGCCGATGCCGAGGCGGCGCGCTATGTCCATTGGGGCGCGACCAGCCAGGACGTCATCGATACCGGCGCCATGCTCGGGCTTCGCGCCGGCATCGACGCGCTGCTCGCCGACATCGATCGCGCCATCGCGGGCTTTGCCAAATTGGCACATCAACACCGGCATACCCCCGTGGTCGCCCGTACCTGGCTGCAGCATGCGCTGCCGATGCCGTTCGGGCTGAAGCTCGCCGAATACGCCGCGGCGCTGCACCGCTCGAAACTGCGGCTGCGCCGATTGCGCAGCGAGACGCTGGCGCTGCAATTCGGCGGCGCGGCCGGCACGCTGGCGGCGCTGGGCGACAACGGACTGAAGGTCGCGGAAAAGCTGGCCGAGGAACTTAAGCCTGCCGCTGCCCGACGCGCCCTGGCACACCCACCGCGACCGCATCGCGGAGGCGGCCTCGGTGTTCGCCATCCTCGCCGGCACCTGCGGCAAGATCGCGCGCGACGTTTCGCTGATGATGCAGACCGATGTCGGCGAAGCCTTCGAGCCCTCGGGCGAAGGCCGCGGCGGCTCCTCGACCATGCCGCACAAGCGCAATCCCGTCGCGGCGGCCAGCGCGCTGGCGGCGGCCACCATGGCGCCCAACCTCGCGGCGACGATTTTTGCCGCGCAAGTGCAGGACCATGAGCGCAGCGCCGGCCCCTGGCACGCGGAATGGCCGACCTTGCCGACGCTGATGCTGGTAACCTCGGGCGGATTGGCCGCGATCGTCGATATCGCCGAGGGACTGGAAGTCGACGCAGCGCGCATGCGGCCAATCTCGACGCGACCGGCGGGCTGATCATGGCTGAAGCCGTCACCTTTGCGCTCGCCGAGAAGATCGGCAAGAGCGACGCGCATCATCTGATCGAGGCGGCGAGCAAGAAGGCGGTCACGGACAAGAAGCATCTGCGCGACGTGCTGACGAGCGGATGCAAAATCACCGCGCAGCTCGGCGCCGATAAAATCGCTGCACTGTTCGAGCCGATGGCCTATCAGGGCGCCTCGCAGGCCCTGATCGACCGCCTGCTCGCTTCGCTGGACGACAGTTGATGTCATTGCCGGGCTTGACCCGGCAATCCATCTTCTTGAATAAACTCTTATTGGATGGATGCGCGGGTCAAGCCCGCGCATGACGAAGGAAAAAGCCATGCCGATGATCGACGCCGACGGGTGCCTGCTCAACGTATCCGTCGAAGGCCGCGACGGCGGACCGACGCTGATGCTGTCGAATTCGCTGGGCTCGACCATGCAGATGTGGGAGCCGCAGATGAAGGCGCTGACGCAGCTGTTCCGCGTCATCCGCTACGACCGGCGCGGCCACGGCAAGTCGAACGTGCCGCCCGGCCCCTATTCGCTGGAGCGCTTCGGCCGCGACGTGCTGGCGATCCTCGACGACCTCAACATCGCCAAGAGCCCATTGGTGCGGCCTGTCGATGGGCGGCATGGTCGGGCAATGGCTGGGCGCCAACGCGCCCGACCGATTCGGCAAGATCGTGCTGGCCAACACCACCTGCCATTACCCGGACCCGACGCGCTGGAACGACCGCATCAAGGCGGTGAAGCAAGGCGGCATCGCCGCGGTCGCCGATGCCGTGCTGGCGGGCTGGCTGACGGCGGATTTTCGCGAGCGCGAGCCGCAGATCGCGGCCAACATGAAGGCGATGATGCTGACCACGCCGGTCGAGGGCTACATCGCCTGCTGCGAGGCGCTGTCGACGCTCGACCAGCGCGACCTGCTGCCGAAGATCAAGAGCCCGACGCTGGTGATCGCCGGCCGCCACGACATGTCGACGACGATCGCGGACGGCGAATTCATGCGCAGCCGGATCCCCGGCGCCAGCATGACCATTCTCGATGCCGCGCATATTTCCAACGTCGAGCAGCCGCACGCCTTCACCGACGCGCTGGTCGGCTTCTTGACGCAACGCTGACGACGTCGTCATTCCGGGGCGTCGAAGAGGCGAACCCGGATGACGCTCCGGAGGAGACACCAATGGACGACAATCAACGCCGCGACGACGGCATGGCCCAGCGCCGAAAAGTGCTCGGCAATGAATGGGTCGACAAGTCGGTCAAGAACCGCAACGCGTTCAACACCGATTTCCAGGACCTGATCACCCGCTATGCCTGGGGCGATATCTGGACCCGGCCGCATTTCGACCACCGCACCCGCCGCGTGCTGGTCATCGGCACCATGGTGGCGCTCGGACAATGGGATGAATTCCGCCTGCATGTGCGCGCAGCGCTGGCCGAAGGCGGCTTCACGCCCGACGACATCAAGGAAATATTGCTGCAGCAGGCAATCTATTGCGGCGTGCCGGCGGCCAACCACGCGGTGAAGGAAGCGAACGCGATCATCGCCGAGATGGGCTTGCTGAAGGGCTAGCTGCATTCACGCCTGCACCGGCAGCGATGTGATGAGCGACCTGATCCGGTCGGCATCCGATCGCGAGACCGGATTGTAGACGATCATGCCGAGGTCCGGACGGCCATCGACGGCGAACGCCGAGTATTCCATCGTGAGTTCTCCCAGGATCGGATGGCGCAGGCGCTTGATGCCCTCGCCGTAGACGTTGACGTCGTTGTCGCGCCACAAGGCTTCGAATTCGGGGCTGAGCCGGCAGAGCTCGTCGACGAGCTGGCCGACTTCGGACACTGCGCCGGCGCGCGCCGCGTCCGCCCGGAACGCGCCGACCACGAAGCGCGCCACGCTCTCCCAATCATACTGCGCCGCCCGCACGCGGGGATCGCCAAAGATCAGGCGAAGGATGTTGCGCTGGCCGGGAGGAAGCGTGCCGTAATCGGTCAGCACCGCCGCCGCCGCGCGATTCCATGCGACGACATCCCAGGTGGCGGTCTTGATCAGCGCGGGGCTGGCATCGAGCGCATCGAGCAGGCGCTGCAGGCGCGGCGTCACGCCTTCGGTGGCGGTGTAGCGGACCTCGGGCGGACGCCCGAGTCCGAGCAGGAAGAGATGTTCGCGCTCGATGTCGGTCAGCATCAGCGCACGGGCGATCCGGTTCAAGACATCAGGCGAAGGCGCGCCGCCCCGGCCCTGCTCCAGCCATGTGTACCAGGTGGGGCTGATATTGGCGCGCTGCGCGACCTCCTCCCGGCGCAGACCCGGCGTCCGCCGGCGTCCCGCCGCAAAACCGAGGGCGGCCGGATCGAGCCGGGTGCGGCGGTCCCTGAGATAGCTTCCGAGCAGATTGCCGGTTTCGACGCTCACGCCGATCCTGTTGGTCATTATACCCTGATAAGGTCACTACTTTAACATGACAGGCGCCTGATCAATATCCATCTCCTGAACATCACCGGAGATTTTTCACGTGCGCATCTTCGTCACCGGCGCGACCGGCTTTGTCGGCTCAGCGATCGTCCGCGAACTCGTCACATCAGGCCATCAGGTGCTCGGCCTCGCCCGCTCCGAGGCCGGAGCGAACGCCGTCGTCGCCATGGGCGCGGAAGTCCATCGCGGCGCGCTCGACGATCTCGAAAGCCTGCGCGACGGCGCGCGCCAGGCGGACGCCGTGATCCACACGGCCTTCAACCACGACTTCTCGAAATTCCTGGAGAACTGCGCGGAAGACCGGCGTGCGATCGAAACGATGGGCGCCGTGCTGGAGGGATCGGACCGGCCGATGCTGGTGACCTCGGGCTTTGGCTCGCTGGCGCCGGGCCGGCTCGCGACCGAGGCCGATGGCCCGCCGACCGGTTTCCCGCGCGCCTCCGAGGCCGCGGCGGCCGCCGTCGCGGCACGGGGCGTGCGCGCCTCCGCGGTGCGTCTGGCGGCGTCGACCCATGGCGCGGGCGATCACGGCTTCGTCCCGCGCCTGATCGCCATCGCGCGCGAGAAAGGCGTCGCGGCCTATATCGGCGACGGCCAGAACCGCTGGCCCGGCGTGCATCGGCTCGATGCCGCCCGGCTCTACCGGCTGGCGATCGAACAAGGCGCCACGAACGGTCCTTATCACGCGGTCGCCGACGAAGGCGTGCCGTTGAAGACGATCGCCGAATTGATCGGCCGCCGGCTCGGCGTGCCCGTTGTCTCCAAAACGCAAGAAGAGGCGGCCGGACATTTCGGCTGGCTCGCCCGCTTCGCCGCAATGGACATGCCGGCCTCGAGCGCGCGGACCCGATCGGCGCTGGGATGGCAGCCGGAGCAGCCGGGGCTGATCGCCGATCTCGACCAGGACCACTATTTTGCATGAGCGTGTGCACATGCGCGTGGCTTGAGTGCCGGACCGCGAGCGTGTATCGGCCCAAGCGAAGTACCGGCTGCATCGCAGCACCGAGCCGGTGAAGCCCTGCCCTGGTGACATCTTGAACCCGCAACATCAGACGAAACCCGCGGCGGCTTCCGGCTCGTTCGCGGCCATGAAGTCATCGCCCTATCGCGCCCAGTTCACGACCTACGTGCTGGCGATGATGGCCGACAATATCGAGCACGTGATCAGCTATTGGGTGGTGTTCCAGAAATTCCATTCGCCCGCGCTGGCCGGCTTTGCCGTGCTGTCGCACTGGCTGCCGTTCCTGCTGTTCTCGGTCGCCGTCGGCTCGCTGGCCGACCGCTACGACCCGCGCCGCATCATCCAGTGCGGCATGCTGCTGTTCATCGTGGCCTCGGCGGGATGGGGATTTTTCTTCATCACCGACACGCTCGAAATGTGGCACGCGATGCTGCTGCTGGTGATTCATGGCTGCGCCGGCGTGCTGTGGCAGACGCCGAACCAGTTGCTGCTCTACGACATCGTGGAGCCGTCCGCTTTGCCGAGCGCGGTGCGGCTGAACGCGATGGCGCGCCAGCTCGGCATCCTGGTCGGCCCGGCGGTGGGCGGCGTCATCATGCTGACGCTCGGCCCGTCCCACGGCATCATCTTCAACACGCTGTTCTATCTGCCGATGCTGCTCTGGCTGTTCTACGCGCCCTCCCGCGCCAAGGACGCCGCGCCCCGGCGCATCGCCGTCCGCGGCCTTGCCGACATCATCCAGACCATCCGCGACATCGGCACGCAACCGGTGCTGACCTCGATGACGCTGCTCGCCGGGCTCACGTCCTTCATGATCGGCAACGCCTACCACGCCCAGATGCCGGGCTTTGCCGGCGACCTCGGCCATGGCGACCCCGGCACCTCCTACAGCATGCTGCTGGCCGCCGACGCCGCCGGCGCGCTGCTCGCCGGCCTCGCGCTGGAAGCCTGGGGCCGGCTCAGGCCAACGCCCCGGCACAGCCATCATCCTCGCCGCCCTGTGGAGCCTGTCTCTGCTCGCGTTCGCCGCGTCACCCATCTACGCGCTGGCGATCGCGCTGCTGTTCGCCGCAGGCTTCTTCGAGCTGTCGTTCAACACGATGGCGCAGACGCTGGTCCAGATCAACGCGCCCGCCGACATCCGCGGCCGCGTTGTCGGCCTGTTCAACATGGCAGGCCTCGGCATGCGCGCCTTCAGCGGCATCACCGTCGGCCTCGCCGGCGCCGCGATCGGCATCCACTGGTCGCTCGGCCTGTCGGCCGCGGTGCTGTTGGTCTGTCTGGCGGCTCTGTATCAACGGGCTGCGCGCAGCGGTGCGTCGCCAAATTAGGCTTGAAGGATCAGGTGGGCGGGCGCTCAAAAGAAAAGCCCCGCCTTTCGGCGGGACCTTCTTCATTCACTCACCAATCCGGCTAGCGATTCTGACCGGGGGTTGCTGTCCCTGGCGGTCGGGGTTCTGCCCCTGACGGCCCGGATCCTGCTGCTGCTGGCCAGGCTTCTGGCCGCCGCCCTGCTGCTGACCGGGCTTCTGACCCGGGTTCTGGTTCTGCTGGCCCGGATTGTTCTGATTGGTCATCTAAAATCTCCGTTGGTTAGACGTAGCCGAGACCAACGATGGGCGCGGGCATTCGTTGCAAGGGAACACCGGTTCCGCTGCGATCATTCCGCGGCAAGGCCGTGTTCGGACTGTGAAGCCGGAACCGCTGCCGCAAAACTAGCCCTGTACAAGCCAATTTAGCCGCAGCCGGCGCTGTTGCCGCCCCCGGTTCCCACCTGTTAGATACCGACACGACGCGTCGTCCTGGGCTGCCGGAGCTCTCGCCGCGTCGCTGGCTCTAGCCACGGCAGCGCATGGATTATTTCGCCCAGCAACTGATCAACGGCCTCGTGCTCGGCTCGATCTACGGCCTGATCGCGATCGGCTACACGATGGTCTACGGCATCGTCGGCATGATCAATTTCGCCCATGGCGATATTTTCATGATCGGCGGCTTCATCGCCCTGATCACCTTCCTGATCCTGGTCTCGTTCGGCCTGACCGCCATCCCCCTGATCCTGCTGATCGTGCTTTTGGTATCGATGGCGATCACGGCGCTCTATGGCTGGACGGTGGAACGCATCGCCTACCGGCCGCTGCGGCACTCGTTCCGCCTGGCGCCGATGCTGTCGGCGATCGGCATGTCATTCGTGCTGACCAATTTTTCGCAGGTAGCCCAGGGCGCGCGCGTCAAACCGGTGCCGCCGATCATCACCGGCGGCTATACCCTGCATGAGGGTGCCGAGGGCTTCGTGGTGCAGCTGTCCAACGTCCAGATCATCGTCGTCATCACCACCATCGTGCTGCTGGCGCTGTTCACCTGGCTGGTGTCGAGCACGCGGCTCGGGCGCGACATGCGCGCCTGCGAGCAGGACCAGACCATGGCCGCGCTGCTCGGCGTCGACGTCGACCGCACCATCTCCATGACCTTCGTGATCGGGGCGGCGCTCGCCGCCGTCGCCGGCATGATGTACCTGCTCTATTACGGCCTGGTCGATTTCTTCATGGGCTTTGTCGCCGGCATCAAGGCGTTCACCGCCGCCGTGCTCGGCGGCATCGGCTCGCTGCCCGGCGCGATGCTGGGCGGACTTCTGATCGGCCTGATCGAGACGCTGTGGTCGGCCTATTTCTCGGTCGAGTACAAGGACGTCGCCGCGTTCTCGATCCTGATCGTGGTCCTGATCTTCCTTCCGACCGGCCTGCTCGGCCGGCCCGAAGTCGAAAAAGTCTGACGGGCGACAGCGTGAGCGCACCCCCCGCCGCCCAAACCTCGCGCGCTCCGGGCGCAGCCTTCATCTTCAAGAAAGCGCTGATCAGCGCGCTGGTGGCGCTGGTGCTGTTCTCGCTGATGATCGGCGTGCGCACCGAGGCCGGATCGGACGGACAACTGACCTACTGGACGCGGTTCGGCGACCTCGCCGCCATGGTCGCGGCCGTGTTCGGCGGCAGCATCGTCGTCGAGTTGCTGCGGCAATGGTGGGGACCGGTCGAAACCATCAGGGTGGTCCCCGCTTCGGTACAGAGCACGCTCGCGTTCGCCGGACGCCTGGTCGCGCCGGTGCTGCTGGTGTTCACGTTTCTGGTGCCGGTCCTGTTCTACGACGAGCGCTACATTCTCGACCTCGGCATCCTCGTGCTCACTTACGTGATGCTCGGATGGGGGCTGAACGTGGTGGTCGGCCTCGCCGGCCTGCTCGATCTCGGCTATGTCGCGTTCTACGCGGTCGGCGCCTATTCCTACGCGCTGCTGGCGACCAATTTCGGACTGTCGTTCTGGGTCTGCCTGCCGCTCGCCGGCATCCTCGCCGCGTTCTGGGGCGTGCTGCTCGGCTTTCCCGTGCTGCGGCTGCGCGGCGATTATCTCGCCATCGTCACGCTGGCCTTCGGCGAGATCATCCGCCTCGTCATCATCAACTGGCAGAGCCTGACCGGCGGGCCGAACGGCGTCACCGGCATTCCGCGCCCGACCCTGTTCGGCATTCCCCTCACCACCGACGATGACGGGCTTGCGGCCATGCTCGGCATCGAGTTCTCGCCGACGCACCGCATCGTGTTCCTGTTCTATCTGATCCTGGCGCTGGCGCTGCTCACCAACTGGGTCACGATCCGGCTGCGGCGGCTGCCGATCGGCCGCGCCTGGGAAGCGCTGCGCGAGGACGAGGTCGCCTGCCGCGCGCTCGGCATCAACACCACCACGACCAAGCTGACGGCGTTTGCGACCGGCGCCATGTTCGGCGGCTTTGCCGGCGCGTTCTTCGCGACCCGACAAGGCTTCATCAGCCCGGAATCCTTCACCTTCCAGGAATCGGCGCTGGTGCTGGCGATCGTCGTGCTCGGCGGCATGGGCTCGCAGCTCGGCGTCGCGCTCGCCGCACTCGCCATGATCGGCGGCTTCGAGCTGTTTCGCGGGCTCGAGCAGTACCGCATGCTGGTGTTCGGCATGGCGATGGTGCTGCTGATGATCTGGCGGCCGCGCGGCCTGATCGGCCATCGCGCGCCGACCGTGTTCCTGAAGCACAGCCAGGCGATCTCGTCCGACCTCGTCAAGGAGGGACACGGATGAGCGGCGACCCCATCCTGTCGGTCGATCGTCTGTCGATGCGCTTCGGCGGCATCGTCGCCGTCAACGACCTCTCCTTCGACGCCGAGCGGCGCAAGATCACCGCGCTGATCGGGCCGAACGGCGCCGGCAAGACCACCGTGTTCAACTGCATCACCGGCTTCTACAAGCCGATCGTCGGCGCGATGCGGCTGACGCATGATGACGGCCACGCCATCCAGCTCGAACGGCTGAACGATTTCCGGATTTCCAAACTGGCCCAGGTCGCGCGCACCTTCCAGAACATCCGGCTGTTTCCCGGCATGACGGCGCTGGAAAACCTGATGGTGGCGCAGCACAACGCGCTGATGCGCGCCTCCGGGCTGACCTTTCTCGGCCTGATCGGCGCGCCGTCCTGGCGCAAGGCCGAACAGGCACGCGATCGATCTGGCGCGGACCTGGCTCGACCGCATCGGGCTGCTGGACCGCGCCGACGACGCCGCCGGCAATTTGCCCTATGGCGACCAGCGCCGTCTGGAGATCGCGCGCGCGATGTGCACCGCAGCCCGCGCTGCTCTGCCTCGACGAGCCGGCCGCCGGCCTGAACGCGCGCGAAAGCGCCGCCTTGAGCGAACTGCTGCTCTCGATCCGCGCCGACCACGGCACCTCGATCCTGCTGATCGAGCACGACATGAGCGTGGTGATGGAAATTTCCGACCACGTCGTGGTGATGGATTACGGCGTCAAGATCGCCGAAGGCACGCCGCAACAGATCCGCGACGATCCCAAGGTGATCGCCGCCTATCTCGGCACCGACGAGGAAGAAGCCATCGCCGTGATGGAGAGCGGCACGTGAGCGCGTCATCCGCAACTCCCCTGCTCGCGATCCGCGGCTTGCGCGCGGCCTACGGCAAGATCGAGGCGCTGAAGGGCGTCGATCTCGACATCAACGCCGGCGAGATCGTCGCCCTGATCGGCGCCAACGGCGCCGGCAAGTCGACCCTGATGATGACGATCTTCGGCCGGCCCCGCGCCCGCGCCGGCCAGCATCGAATTCGACGGCCAGGACATCACCGACGTGCCGACGCACGAGATCGCGCGGCTGCGCATCGCCCAGTCGCCCGAGGGCCGCCGCATTTTCCCGCGCATGAGCGTGGCGGAAAACCTGCAGATGGGCGCCGACGCGACCGACTAGCAGCGAGGCCGATCGGGCGAGCGGCCTGGAGCGCGTCTTCGCGCTGTTTCCGCGGCTGAAGGAACGCATGACCCAGCGCGGCGGCACGCTGTCCGGCGGCGAGCAGCAGATGCTGGCGATCGGCCGCGCCCTGATGAGCCGGCCGCGCCTGTTGATGCTGGACGAGCCGTCGCTGGGGCTGGCGCCCCTGATCGCGCGGCAGATTTTCGACGCGATCCGGACCCTGAACCGGCAGGACGGCCTGACCGTGCTGATCGTCGAACAGAACGCCAACCACGCGCTGAAACTGGCCCATCGCGGCTATGTCATGGTCAACGGCCTGATCACGCTGTCCGGAACCGGCAGCGAATTGCTGCAGCGCCCGGAAATCCGCGCCGCCTATCTGGAAGGCGGCCGGCGGGAGTAGCCACGCCCACCTACCTTTGGCGCATGCTGCGGCAAGATGCTGCGAACCGACCGTGGATTTGCCCGAAAATTGCCGATGACTTCGCCGTAAAATCAGCCGACAATGGGCGTGATTTTCGTACCCGGCCCGCCGGGTATTTCCCGAAATCGACTGACCTGCGAGGACATCTCATGAAATCACTGAAACTCATCGGCCTGGCTTTGGGCGCATCGTTGGCGCTGTCGACGACGGCGCTGGCGCAGGACATCTCCATCGCCGTGGCGGGCCCGATGACGGGCGGCGAATCCGCGTTCGGCCGGCAGATGAAGAACGGCGCCGAACAGGCGGTGGCCGACATCAACGCCGCCGGCGGCGTGCTCGGCAAGAAGCTGGCGCTGCAGGTCGGCGACGATGCCTGCGATCCCAAGCAGGCGCGCTCGGTGGCGGAAAAGTTCGCCAGCGCCAAGATCCCGTTCGTGGCCGGTCACTTCTGCTCGTCGTCGTCGATCCCGGCGTCGGAAGCCTATGCCGACGGCAACGTGCTGCAGATTACGCCGGCCTCGACCAACCCGCTGTTCACCGAGCGCAAGCTGTGGAACGTGGCGCGCGTCTGCGGCCGCGACGATCAGCAGGGCCTGGTTGCCGCCGACTACATCGTCAAGAACTACAAGGGCAAGAACGTCGCCATCCTCAACGACAAGTCCACCTACGGCAAAGGCCTCGCCGACGAAACCAAGAAGGCGCTCAACAAGGCCGGCGTCACCGAGAAGATGTACGAGTCCTACAACAAGGGCGACAAGGACTTTAACGCGATCGTGTCGCGGCTGAAGCGCGACAATATCGATCTGGTCTTTGTCGGCGGCTACCATCAGGAAGCCGGCCTGATCCTGCGCCAGATGCGCGACCAGGGCCTCAAGACGGTGTTGATGGCGGGCGACGCCATGAACGACAAGGAGTTCGCCTCGATCACCGGTCCGGCCGCCGAAGGCACGCTGTTCACCTTCGGTCCCGACCCGCGCAACAAGCCGACCGCGAAGGCGATCGTCGAGAAGTTCAAGGCCAAGAACATCGATCCCGAAGGCTACACCCTCTACACCTACGCCGCGATGCAGGTCTGGACGCAGGCGGTGACGAAGGCGAAGACCACCGATCCGAAGAAGGTCATGGAGACCATCAAGGCCGGCGAATGGGACACCGTGCTCGGCAAGCTTTCCTTCGATGCCAAGGGCGACATCAAGGTGATCGACTACGTCGTCTACAAGTGGGACGCCAAGGGCAACTACACCGAGATCAACCCGAAAGGGTCCTGATCCCTTCTTCGCGGATTAGAACATGACGCCCCGGGCCCGCCCGGGGCGTTTTCATTTTTGGGTTCCAGATAATTATCGGGTCGCGGGAACAATTGGGTTCCCTCTGCATTGTGGGAGTTGGGCTGAGTTCCATGTCATTGATTTCCACAACCTTGTTCCATCTTGATCTGGAGATGGGGGACGGTTCTAGTTGTGAGAATCGCATCTCAGCCATTGAGATTCGCGCGAGCTGGCCTGAACTGGCCGAGGAAACACCATGAGTGATCTTTCCCCCGGGGCATCACCCTCCGTTCGCCGGGCCGCCAAACCCAAACCAGCCACCACCAACGGCACGTCCGATCCGATGCAGGATCTGCTGCACGCCTTGCAGGCGATGCGCGCGGGCGATTTCTCGGTACGGATGACCGGCGATCACATCGGCATCGAGGGCAAGATCGCCGACACTTTCAACGAAATCGTCGCCGCCAACCAGCGCATGGCGCAGCAACTGGAGCATGTCGGCCAGGTCGTCGGGCGCGAGGGCAAGACCCGGCAGCGCGTCAAGTTCGACCTGTCGAGCGGGTCGTGGGCCGACATGGAGGGCTCCGTCAACACGCTGATCGACGACCTGCTGTGGCCGACCCGCGAAGTGACGCGCGCAGTCGCCGCGGTTGCCCAGGGCAATCTGCTGCAGACCGTGCAGCTCGATGTCGACGGCCGCCCACTGGGCGGCGAATTCTTGCAGTCGGCCAACATCGTCAACACGATGATCAAGCAGCTTTCCGTGTTCACCTCGGAAGTGACGCGCGTGGCGCGCGAGGTCGGCACCGAGGGCAAGCTCGGCGGCCAGGCCCAGGTGCCGGAAGTGACCGGCGTCTGGAAGGATCTGACCGAGAGCGTCAACTCGATGGCCAACAACCTCACCGGCCAGGTCCGCAACATCGCCGAGGTCACCATCGCGGTGGCCAATGGCGACTTGTCGAAGAAGATCACGGTCGACGTCCGCGGCGAGATCCTGCAGCTCAAGGAAGCCATCAACACGATGGTGGACCAGCTTCGCTCGTTCGCTTCCGAAGTGACGCGCGTCGCGCGCGAGGTCGGCACCGACGGCAAGCTCGGCGGCCAGGCCATCGTCCCCGGCGTCGCCGGCACCTGGAAGGATCTCACCGACTCCGTCAACGCGATGTGCGGCAACCTCACCGCCCAGGTCCGCAACATCGCCAACGTCACCACGGCGGTGGCCCGCGGCGACCTCTCGCGCAAGATCACGGTCGACGTCCGCGGCGAAATTCTGGAGCTGAAGGACACCATCAACACGATGGTCGACCAGCTCAACTCGTTCGCCTCGGAAGTGACCCGCGTCGCCCGCGAGGTCGGCACCGAAGGCAAGCTCGGCGGCCAGGCCCAGGTGCCCGGCGTCGCCGGCACCTGGAAGGACCTCACCGACAACGTCAACTTCATGGCCTCCAACCTGACGGCGCAGGTCCGCAACATCGCCGACGTCGCCACCGCGATCGCCGGCGGCGACCTCTCCAAGAAGATCACCGTGAACGTGTCGGGCGAAATCCTTCAGCTGAAGGAAACGCTCAACACGATGGTCGACCAGCTCAACGCCTTCGCCGGCGAAGTGACGCGCGTGGCGCGCGAAGTCGGCACCGAGGGACGGCTCGGCGGTCAGGCCAACGTGCTCGGCGTCGCCGGCACCTGGAAGGACCTCACCGAGAGCGTCAACTCGATGGCGTCCAACCTGACGGCGCAGGTCCGCAACATCGCCGAGGTGACGACCGCGGTCGCCAATGGCGACCTGTCGAAGAAGATCACGGTGGACGTGCGCGGCGAAATTCTGGAGCTGAAGGACACCATCAACACGATGGTGGACCAGCTCAACGCCTTCGCCGGCGAAGTGACGCGCGTGGCGCGCGAGGTCGGCACCGAAGGCAAGCTCGGCGGCCAGGCCAACGTGCGCGGCGTCGCCGGCACCTGGAAGGATCTCACCGACAACGTCAACTCGATGGCCGGCAACCTCACCGCCCAGGTCCGCAACATCGCCGAGGTCGCGACCGCGGTGGCCAAGGGCGACCTGTCGAAGAAGATCACGGTCAACGTGTCGGGCGAAATCCTTCAGTTGAAGGAAACGCTCAACACGATGGTCGACCAGCTCAACGCCTTTGCCGGCGAAGTGACGCGCGTGGCGCGCGAGGTCGGCACCGACGGCAAGCTCGGCGGCCAGGCCGAAGTGCCCGGCGTCGCCGGCACCTGGAAGGACCTCACCGACTCCGTGAACTCGATGGCCGGCAATCTGACGGCGCAGGTCCGCAACATCGCCGAGGTCGCGACCGCGATCGCCGGCGGCGACCTGTCGCGCAAGATCACGGTCGACGTCCGCGGCGAGATCCTGCAGCTCAAGGAAACGCTGAACACGATGGTCGACCAGCTCAACCGCTTCGCGGGCGAAGTGACCCGCGTGGCGCGCGAGGTCGGCACCGAGGGACGGCTCGGCGGTCAGGCCAACGTGCCCGGCGTCGCCGGCACCTGGAAGGACCTCACCGACAACGTCAACTCGATGGCCGGCAATCTGACCGGCCAGGTCCGCAACATCGCCGAAGTCACCACCGCGGTGGCGAAGGGCGACCTGTCGAAGAAGATCACCGTCGACGTCAAGGGCGAGATTCTCGAACTGAAGAACACCGTCAACACGATGGTGGACCAGCTCAACGCCTTCGCCTCCGAAGTCACGCGCGTGGCGCGCGAAGTCGGCACCGAAGGCAAGCTCGGCGGCCAGGCCCAGGTGCCTGAAGTCGCCGGCACCTGGAAGGACCTCACCGACAACGTCAACTTCATGGCCTCGAACCTGACCGCGCAGGTCCGCAACATCGCCGAAGTCGCGACCGCCATCGCCGGCGGCGACCTGTCGAAGAAGATCACGGTCGACGTCCGCGGCGAAATCCTGCTGCTGAAGGACACCCTCAATACGATGGTCGAGCAGCTTCGCTCGTTCGCCGCCGAAGTGACGCGCGTGGCGCGCGAGGTCGGCACCGAGGGACGATTGGGCGGCCAGGCCGTGGTGCCCGGCGTCGGCGGCACCTGGAAGGATCTGACCGACAACGTCAACCTGCTGGCGGCCAACCTCACCACGCAGGTCCGCAACATCGCCGAAGTCACCACCGCCGTGGCGCGCGGCGACCTGTCGCGCAAGATCACGGTCGACGTGAAGGGCGAAATCCTCGAACTGAAGAACACCATCAACACGATGGTCGACCAGCTCAACGCCTTTGCCGGCGAAGTGACGCGCGTGGCGCGCGAAGTCGGCACCGAGGGCAAGCTCGGCGGCCAGGCCCAGGTCCCCGGCGTCGCCGGCACCTGGAAGGACCTCACCGACACCGTCAACTTCATGGCCGCCAATCTGACCGAACAGGTGCGCGGCATCGTCAAGGTCGTGACCGCGGTCGCCGACGGCGACCTGAAGCAGAACCTGACCGTGAAATCGAAGGGCGAAGTCGCAGCGCTTGCCGACACCATCAACAACATGACCGAGACGCTGGCGACCTTCGCCGATCAGGTCACCAGCGTGGCGCGCGAAGTCGGCGTCGAGGGACGGCTCGGCGGCCAGGCCAACGTGCCGGGCGCCGCCGGCACCTGGAAGGACCTCACCGGCAACGTCAACCTGCTCGCCGCCAATCTGACCTCGCAGGTGCGCGCGATCGCCGAGGTGGCGACCGCCGTGACCAAGGGCGACCTGACCCGCTCGATCCAGGTCGACGCCCGCGGCGAAGTGGCCGAACTCAAGGACAACATCAACACCATGATCGGCAACCTCCGCCTGACGACGCAGGTCAATACCGAACAGGACTGGCTGAAGACCAACCTCGCCAAATTCACCAACATGCTGCAGGGCCAGCGCGACCTCACCACCGTCGGCCGGCTGCTGCTGACCGAACTGGCGCCGCTGATCAACGCCCATATGGGCGTGATCTATCAGACCGAGAGCGCGGATAGCCCGCAGTTGCGCCTGCTCTCGGCCTATGCCGGCGACGGGGCCAATCCGCATCCGCAACTCGTGCAATTCGGCGAGGGGCTGATCGGCCAATGCGCGATGGACAAGCGCCAGCGGCTGGTGTCGGACATTCCCGGCCGACACGGCGCCGATCAATTCGGCGCTGCTGCGCGTCGTTCCGAAGAATCTCGTCGTGCTTCCGGTGCTGTTCGAAAACCAGGTCAAGGCCGTGATCGAGCTTTCCTCGATCTCTTCGTTCACGACCTCGCAGATGACCTTCCTCGAACAGCTCACCGACTCCATCGGCATCGTGCTCAACTCGATCGAGGCCACGATGCAGACCGAGGGCCTGCTGAAACAGTCCCAGCAGCTCGCCGGCGAACTGCAGACGCAGCAGAAGGAACTGCAGCAGACCAACGAACAGCTCGAACAGAAGGCGCAGCAGCTCGCCGAGCGCAACGTCGAGGTGGAAAGAAAGAACCAGGAAATCGAACAGGCGCGCCGCGCGCTCGAGGAAAAGGCGACCGAGCTTTCGCTGACCTCGAAGTACAAGTCCGAATTCCTCGCCAACATGACGCACGAGCTGCGCACGCCGCTCAACAGCATCCTGATCCTCGGCCAGCAGCTCACCGAAAATCCGGACGGCAATCTGTCGGCCAAACAGGTCGAGTTCGCCCGCACCATCCACGGCGCCGGCACCGACCTGCTCAACCTGATCAGCGACATCCTCGATCTGTCGAAGATCGAATCCGGCACGGTGACGGTCGATGCCGAGGAAATCCTGACGTCGAACCTGCTGGAGACCGTCGGGCGGCCGTTCCGGCACGAAGCCGACAACCGCCATCTCTCGTTCAACATCAATGTCGACGAGAACCTCGCCCGCAGCATGGTGACCGACTCCAAGCGCCTGCAGCAGGTTCTGAAGAACCTGCTGTCGAACGCGTTCAAGTTCACCGCGGAGGGCGGCGTGAAGCTGAACGTATCGGCCGCCGTCGGCGGCTGGAGCGCCGAGCACCCGATCCTCAATCACGCGCCCGCCGTCATCGCCTTCGAGGTGACCGACACCGGCATCGGCATTCCCACGGAGAAGCAGAAGCTGATCTTCGAGGCGTTCCAGCAGGCCGACGCCGGCACCAGCCGCAAATACGGCGGCACCGGCCTCGGCCTTGCCATCAGCCGCGAACTCGCGGGCCTGCTCGGCGGCGAAATCCACCTGCGCAGCGCGCCCGGCAAGGGCTCGACCTTCGTGCTTTATCTGCCGCTGAAATATTCCGGTCCGACGGTTGCGCCACGGGCCCCTGCCCCGTCGCCTTTCGCATCGACGCCGGCGCTGCAGGTCGCAGCGACCCAGGAGCGGGTCATCGAGCAATTGCCGGACGACCGGCTCAGTCTCGAACCGGGAGACACCATCCTCCTGATCGTCGAGGACGATCCGCATTACGCGCGGGTGCTGATCGATCTTGCCCGCGACAAGGGCTTCAAGGTGCTGGTCGCCAGCCGCGGCGCCGAGGCGCTCGAACTCGCCAAACAGTTCCAGCCATCGGCGGTTTCGCTCGACGTGTTCCTGCCGGACATGCTGGGCTGGACCGTGCTGAGCCAGCTCAAGCACAATCCGCTGACGCGGCACATTCCGGTGCAGATCATCACGCTCGACGAAGACCGTCAGCACGCGCTGGCGCGCGGCGCGTTTTCCTTCGTCAACAAGCCGACGACGACCGAAGGCGTCAGCGCGGCGCTGTCGCAGATCAAGGAATACGCCAAACCCCGGCGCAAGCGGCTGCTGATCGTGGAGGACAATGCCGCCGAGCAGATGAGCATCACCGAATTGCTCGGCCACGACGACATCGAGATCGTCACCGCCGACACCGGCGCCGATGCGTTGTCGACGATGCGGAACCAGCCGTGCGACTGCGTCGTGCTGGATCTGCGTCTCCCTGATATGAGCGGCTTCGAGGTGCTCGACCGGCTTCGCAAGGACGAAACGCTGTCGAATGTTCCCGTCGTCGTGTTCACGGGCCGGGAACTTTCGGCCGAGGAAGATGCGGAACTTCACACCATGGCGCGGAGCATCGTGGTGAAGGGCGTCGAATCGCCGGAACGCCTGCTCGACGAAACGTCGCTGTTTCTGCACCGTGTGATCACGGAATTGCCTGTCGAGAAGCAGAGGATGCTCGAGAAGCTCAATAGTTCCGATGAGGATCTTGTTGGCAAGACCGCACTTCTGGTGGACGATGACGCCCGCAACATCTTTGCGCTGTCGAGCGTACTCGAACGGCGCGGAATGAAGGTACTGACGGCGACGACGGGCCATGAGGCCATTGCGCTGGTCGAGTCCAATCCGAATATCGCAATCGTGCTGATGGATATCATGATGCCGCAGATGGACGGATATCAGACCATCGGCGTTATCAGGCAAAACCCGTCGTTCGGCCGCCTTCCGATCATCGCGCTGACCGCCAAGGCGATGAAGGGCGACCGCGAGAAATGTCTCGAAGCCGGCGCTTCGGACTATCTCGCCAAGCCCGTCAATACCGAGCAGTTGCTGCTCGCGATACGAATGTGGCTGCACCGGTGACCGGCGTAATCAGATGATGGACCAGGACAAGGTAAACATTCTTCTGGTTGACGATCAGCCCGCGAAGCTGCTCGCCTATGAAGTCATCCTGAAGGAACTCGGCGAGAACCTGGTCAAGGCTTCGTCCGGGCGCGAAGCGCTGGAGTTCCTGCTCAAGAACGACGTCGCGATCATCCTGGTCGACGTCTGCATGCCGGAACTGGACGGGTTCGAACTCGCCGCCATGATCCGCGAACATCCCCGCTTCCAGAAGACGGCGATGATCTTCATCTCCGCCATCCAGGTCAGCGACATCGACCGGCTGCGCGGCTACGAGATGGGCGCGGTCGACTACGTTCCGGTGCCGGTCGTGCCGGAGGTGCTGCGCGCCAAGATCAAGGTGTTTGCGGAGCTCTATCGCAAGACGCGCCAGCTCGAGCGCCTCAACGTCGAACTCGAAGATCGCGTTCGCGCCCGCACCGCCGAGCTGGAGGAATTCGCACGCCAGGTTGCTGGAAAGCGAACAGCGCCGCAGCCTCGCGATCGCCGCCGGCAAGATGGGATCCTGGGACTGGGACTGGGTCAACGGCGACTGGATGTGGGACGAAGGCCAGTACCAGATCTTCGGCGCTCGATCCCGCAAGACGTTCGAAGTGACGCCCGTCCAACGTCCAGGCGCTGCTGCATCCCGACGATATCCGATGAATTGCGCAAGGCCATGCGCGCAGTTCGCCAAGGGCACCAAATCGTACGAGGCGGAGTTCCGCATCATCCGGCCGAACGGCGAAGTGCGATGGTGCGCGGCAACGGCGGCGGCGAGCACCGACAAGGGCGGCCGCGTCATCCGCGTCAGCGGCGTCACCGTCGACATCACCGAGCGCAAGCAGGCCGAGGCGCGGCAGAACCTGCTGGCGCGCGAGGTCGACCATCGCGCCAAGAATGCGCTGGCGCTGGCGCAATCCATCGTTCGGCTGACGCGCGGCGAGAACGTCAAGACCTATGTCCGCTCGGTCGAAGGACGTATCAGCGCGCTGGCGCGGGTGCACACCGTGCTTTCGCTGTCGAGCTGGCAGGGCGCCGAAATAAGAAAACTGATCGACGAGGAGCTGGCGCCCTATTCCACCGGCGAGCAGATCAAATTGTCCGGTCCGGAGGTACAGCTCGAGCCCACGACGGCTCAAACCGTCGCATTGGCGCTGCACGAACTCGTCACCAATTCGGCGAAGTACGGCGCCCTGTCGGCGCTGTCGGGCCGGCTGTCGGTGAGCTGGGAGGACCATGCGGGCCTGCTCAAGATCATCTGGGTGGAGACCGGCGGACCGACGGTCGAGAAGCCGGTGTCGCGCGGGTTCGGAACCAGAAGCGTGATCGCCAGCATCGAGTCGCAGCTCGGCGGCCGCGCCGAATTCGACTGGCGTCCGGAAGGCCTCGTTTGTTGTCTGACGGTGCCGCTGCCGCAACGGGAGTTTGCCGCCGAGCCGGTTTCGCTGATCGAGGCCGGCGTCGACGGCAATGGCCTGCGACGTGCCGGGCGGTAACTCGGTGCCTCAACGCGGAATGCGTGAGCCTTATCGCGCCGCCGCCACGAGCGCATCGGCCGGCTGTCGGCGCGATCCCTGCGCCGCTCCGATCGCACGCATCAGATCCGCCGGACGAAATGGCTTCTGCAGGCAGATGACGTCGGAAAGCTCGGGCGCGCCGGACAGGAAATCCAGCGCGGCCATTCCTGAGATCGCAATGACCGGCAGGCCCGGCGACTGGGCGCGCAGCGCTGCAATCAGGTCCGAGCCATTGGTGTCCTGCAGAAAGATGTCGACGATCGCCAGGTCGAAGCTCGCTTGCTCGAACAGCTTCAATGCGGAAGCGGCGGTTGCCGCCTCGACGATCTCGAAACGGTTCATACGCAGCACGATGGAAATGATCGTGCGGACCTCAGCCTGATCGTCAACGACAAGCACGCGGAGCATTGAGGCCTCTCGGATCGATCGCACGACAGCCTTCGGGAACATTGGCAGGGTCGGTAGTTGCACGGGACAATATTGGCCGGTTGGTAAAGAGTCGGTTACGCGGTTATCGAGCCGTTCTCCACGCGCCGGCAGGTAAAATGTAACCTCGGGTTGATTCTGACCGGGGCGGCGCTAGCGTAGCTTCGGCACGATGATTCCTGCCCAGGCCGGATATCCGTCGGTGCGTTATTCCCGGGCGTTTGCGGCTATTGCCACTTGAAATGCCATGGCGCGTTCGTTGCCAGTTGGTCGGAGGCGACAATGGGTGACGAACGCAACATCTTCGTTTCGACCATGACGGCGACCGGCCGCGACCGCAGGGCGGCGCTCATCGTGGTCCTCGTCTCGGCGGTTCTGTTCGCCTGCGCCGTGCCGTTTGCCGGCGTGCCGCTGGCACCGATCCCGGCATTCGTTGCGAGCTACCAGTCCGCGCTCGCCGTCAACGACCTGATCACCGCCGTGCTGCTGTTCTCGCAATTTGCGATTACCCGCTCGCGGGCGCTTCTGCTGCTCTCGAGCGGGTATTTGTTCACGGCCATCGCAGCCATCGTCCACGCCCTCACGTTTCCCGGCCTGTTCGCCCCCGGCGGGCTGCTCGGCGCGGGATCGCAGACCACGGTGTGGCTCTATATGATCTGGCACGGCGGATTTCCGCTGCTCGTCATCTGCTACGCGCTGCTGAAGGCCGGCGACGTGGAGCAGACGACACGGGGCCCGCCCGGCGCGGCAATCATCAAGAGCATCCTTGCGGTCGGTGTTGCGATGGCCGCATTCACCTGGCTCGTCACCGCCCAGCACGACCGGCTGCCGATCCTGCTGAGCGGCGGCCATTACACACCCATCATGCTGGGCGTGGTCTCGACCGTATGGTGTCTCAGCTTCGCAGCATTGGCGATGCTGTGGCTTCGCCGGCCGCACGCCGTGCTCGACGTCTGGCTGATGGTCGTGATGAGCGTCTGGCTGTTCGACATCGCGTTGTCGGCGATCCTGAACGCCGCGCGCTTCGACCTCGGTTTCTACCTCGGTCGCATCTACGGCCTTGCCGCCGCCAGTCTGGTGCTCGCCGTCCTGCTGGTCGACAATGCCGGCCTGCAGGCCAGGCTGGCCCGCCTGCTCGGCAACGTTCGCCGGGAAGCCGCGTCCGAGCGACGCCTTCGCAGCGAACGCGAAAGCCTGTTCAGCGCGGTCGTGGAATCATCCAACGATGCCATCATCACCAAATTGCTCGATGGCACCATCACCGGCTGGAACGGCGCCGCCGAACGCCTGTTCGGCTACACGCCGGCGGAAGCGATCGGCAAGAGCATCAACATCATCGTTCCGCCGGAGCGGCGCGACGAAGTACGCGGCATCATCGAACGAGTCGGAAGCGGCGAACCGATCGAGCATCACGAGACGTCGCGCATGCGCAAGGACGGCAGCATCGTCGACGTTTCGCTGAGCATCTCCCCGATCCGCTCGGCCTCCGGCCAGATCGTCGGCATCTCCAAGTCCGCGCGCGACGTCACCGAAACCAACCGGACGCAGCGGGCGCTCAGCCAGGAGATCGAGGAGCGCCGGCGCATCTTCGAATCCTCGAACGATCTCATTCTGGTGACCGACAGCAAGGGCAATTTCGTCCAGATCAGCCCGAGCGTCACGGCGATCCTCGGCTATCAGCCGACCGACCTGCTCGGACATAGCGCGGTGGAGTTCATCCACCCGGACGATATCGAACACACCCGCAGGGAGATGCGCGCGGCGCGACGAGGACAGCAAAAACGCAGTTTTGAAACGCGCTATGTCAACAAGGACGGCAAAGCGGTCGCGCTGAACTGGACCGGAACGTGGTCGGAGCCGGTCCGCCGCCACTTCTTCATCGGCCGCGACCTGACCGAAAAGCAGGCCGCGGATGCCCAGTTGCGGCACGCGCAGAAGATGGATGCGATCGGCCAGCTCACCGGCGGCGTCGCGCACGACTTCAACAATATCCTGACCGTGATCACCGGCACCATCGGCATTCTGGAAGAAGCCGTCGCCGATCAGCCGGAGTACGCCTCCATCGCGAAGCTGATCGACGAAGCCGCCGAACGCGGCGCCAACCTGACCAAGCACCTGCTGGCGTTTGCCCGCAAGCAGCCGCTGCAGCCCGTCGAACTCGACGTCAATGCGCTCGTATTGGAATCCGCGAAGCTGCTGCACCCTACCCTCGGCGAACACATCGAAATCACGCCGCTGCTGGCCGAGGACGCCTGGACGGCAATGGCCGATCCAAATCAGCTGACCACCGCCGTTCTCAATCTGGCGATCAATGCCCGCGACGCGATGCCCAATGGCGGCAAGCTCGCGCTGGAAACCGCCAACGTGTTTCTCGACGAGAACTACGCCGGCTTGCACAGCGAGGTCACGCCCGGCCACTATGTGATGATCGCCGTCAGCGACAGCGGCACCGGAATTCCGCCCGCATTGCTGGAGCGGGTGTTCGAGCCGTTTTTCACGACCAAGGAAGTCGGCAGGGGCACCGGCCTCGGGCTCAGCATGGTGTTCGGTTTCGTCAAGCAGTCGGGCGGCCATGTCAAGATCTACAGCGAGGAAGGCCACGGCACGTCCGTCAAGCTCTATTTGCCGCGGGCGACGGGACTGCAGCAGACAGCTGCGGAAGCGCTGGTGTCGGCGAACGTCGAAGGCGGCACCGAAACCATTCTCGTCGTCGAAGACGATGCGATGGTACGGCGCTATGTGATGACCCAGATCCAGAGCCTGGGCTACACCACGCTGGAAGCTTCCAACGGGTCCGATGCCTTGCGCATCATCGACGATGTCCCCGCCATCGACCTGCTTTTCACCGACGTGATCATGCCCGGCGCCATGAATGGCCGCCAGCTCGTCGACGAAGCGCTGAAGCGGCGGCCCGGCCTCAAGACGCTCTATACGTCGGGATACACGGAGAACGCCATCGTCCATCACGGCCGGCTGGATTCCGGCGTGCTGTTGCTGGCAAAGCCCTATCGCAAATCCGAACTCGCCAGGATGATCCGTCTGGCGCTTGCCAGTTGAGCAACGCTTGTGACTGATATATCCGTGGAGCGGCCCGGCAAATGTGGCCTTACGGAACGGCGCGTTGAAAAATCTCATCACCGACATTTCCGGCGTTCGCGTCGGCCACGCTGACGACGCAGCCCTCGCTTCCGGCGTGACGGCAATCATCTTCGATTCGCCCGCGGTCGCCTCGATCGACGTGCGTGGCGGCGGGCCCGGCACCCGCGAGGACGGCCTGCTCAAGCCCGAAAGCACCGTCCAGGAGATCGACGCCATCGCGCTGTCCGGTGGCTCGGCGCTCGGGCTCGACGCCGCTGGCGGCGTACAGGCCTGGCTTGCGGAACAGGGCCGGGGCTTGAGAATCCGCGAGGCGGTCATTCCGATCGTTCCGGGCGCGATCTGCTTCGATCTGCTCAACGGCGGCAACAAGGCATGGGGACGCTTCCCGCCCTATCGAGATCTCGCCTACGCTGCGGCGCGCGCGGCGAGCGACGATTTTGCATTGGGCAGCGTCGGCGCCGGCCTCGGCGCGACGACGGCCAATTTCAAGGGCGGGCTCGGTTCGGCATCGGCGCAGACCGACGGCGGCGTCACCGTCGGCGCGCTCGCCGTCGTCAACGCCGTCGGCAGCGTGACCGTCGGCGACGGACCGTGGTTCTGGGCGGCGCCGTTCGAACTGAACAATGAATTCGGCGGACGCGGCCTGCCGGCTTCGTTCACGCCCGACATGCTGCGCGCGCGGCTGAAGGGCGGCCCGGCAGCGACGCCTTCGGAAAACACCACGCTGGTGGTCGTGGTCACGGATGCCGTGCTGACGAAATCGCAGGCCAGGCGGCTGGCGATGATCGCACAAACCGGAATGGCCCGCGCCATCTACCCCGTCCATGCCCCGACGGATGGCGATGTGGTGTATGCCGCGGCGACCGGCCGGAAACCGATCGATCCGCAGTTCGGCCTTACCGAGCTTGGGATGGTGGCTGCCAACGTGGTCGCGCGGGCGATCGCGCGCGGCGTTCACAGTGCGACCGCGCTACCCTTTCTGGGTGCGCTACCGGCGTGGAGCGATCGCTTCGGCTAGGTCGCATTCCGAAGAGATCTCGCCGGGTCTCGTGATCAGACGCTGACCGAAAGCGATGCGGTGGCGGCTGATGAAATGGCTTGAGCCTGACGCTGGATCATCTGCTCGATGAAATTATAGGACGACGTGGCTGAACTGGGCGAGCTCCCGCTCGCGGGCGACGTCATGGTGACCTTGGAGCCGTCCGCATAGGTCAGGGACGTCGTTATCGAACCGTCGCTGTTGGTGACGGAATTGGTGCTGGCGCCCTGCAAGGCCTGCGCGAATGGATCGGAACCGGATTGATCGCCATCGCTTGCTTTATCGCGATCGTGATGATGTCCCTTGGGCCGCAGCGCCGACGCCAGTTCCTTCAGGCTGACCGAGCCGTCGCCGTCCTTGTCGAGCTTGCCGAACACGCTGTCGGCGTTTTGCAGATTGGTGCCGCCGGCGCCGAGCGCCTTTTCGAATTCCGACTTGGTGATCTTGCCGTCGCCGTCGCCATCGATCTGCGCGAACAGGTCCTTCAGGGCGGCCGAGCGGCTCTTGGATGCCGTGGTCGCCGATCCCGACGCGGACTGGCTCTGTGCGTCGAGCAGCGCGCTCATGGTTTGCGGCGAGATCGATGCACCAGTACCGCCGGAGCCGGTTCCCGAACCGACCGAGGTCGCGCCGTTTTGGGATAACAGATCGAAAGCGGTAGCAGGATTCTGGCTGGCACCTTTGGTCTGCGAAGACGATTTCGACGATGTCAGCGCCTTGAGGGCATCGATGGCCGATGACGCAGCGCCCAGAGCAAAGAACATGACAGAACTCCAAACAAGACCGCACGCATGGCGGCCGACAGCTCGTTGCATGTTGATCAGCAAGCGCCGTGCCAATGCGAAAAACCCAATAAAACCAGGCTTTCTCGCAGCCGTTCCGATCCGGCAACCCGGCAATAGCTGCCCGCTCCGGCAGATTTTTCCGCCCACAGGAGACGTCCGCGGTCGCATTGCCCCCGGCCGCCCTGCATGTTACGCGGAGCCATTCCGCCCCTCCAGAGGTTTGGGAAAGCGCACATGTCCCAGCAATTCGCGTCGCGTCCCCTCGTCATCGCGCCGTCGATCCTGGCGGCGGATTTCGCCAAACTGGGCGAGGAAGTCCGCGCCGTCGATGCGGCCGGCGCCGACTGGATCCATCTCGACGTGATGGACGGGCATTTCGTGCCCAACATTTCCTACGGCCCCGATGTCATCAAGGCGATGCGCCCGCATACCAAGAAGATCTTCGACGCGCATCTGATGATCTCGCCCTGCGATCCCTATCTCGAGGCGTTCGCAAAGGCCGGCTGCGATCACATCACCGTCCATGCCGAGGCCGGCCCGCATCTGCATCGCTCGCTGCAGGCGATCCGCGCGCTCGGCAAGAAGGCCGGCGTCTCGCTCAACCCGGGCACGCCGGCGAGCGCGATCGAATACGTCATCGACCTGATCGACCTCGTGCTGGTCATGTCGGTCAACCCCGGCTTCGGCGGCCAGGCCTTCATCAAGTCCGCGCTCGGCAAGGTCAGCGACGTCAGGGCGATGGCGGCGGGACGCCCGATCGACATCGAGGTCGATGGCGGAGTCGCGCCCTGACGTCGCCGGCCAGTTGGCCGCCGCCGGCGCCAACGCGCTGGTCGCGGGCTCGGCCGTGTTCAAGGGCGGCACGATGGAAGCCTACAAGGCCAATATTTCCGCGATCCGCAACGCCGCGGCGCTGGCGCGCGGCGAAGCGATCTGACGCGGGCGACTTCGTCCGCGCCGCGCTTGGCGGAACCCAAGAGTCCACGCTCCGGCCACAAAGCGTCACCCATCTCGCCATAAAGTCAGGTCAACATCCGGCCTTTCATGGTGGGGACGCCGGGATGATCAAGGTCTACAGTTTAGCCGCGTTACTTCTGCTGCTCGCGCCCTCCTCCGTGCTGGCGCAGCGCGCGGGCGATGCGGCGCTGGGCGCGGTGGCCGGCGCTGTCGTGCTCGGTCCGGTGGGAGCCGTCGCCGGCGCCTTTGTCGGCTACACGGCCGGCCCCTCGATCTCGCGGTCGTGGGGACTGGAGGGTTCAAGGTCTTCACGACACCGCAGGCAGGCCTCGAGGGACAGCGTACGCGGCGCGCGGGCGGAAGCCACGGGCGCCGACACATCAAGGCCCGCCGGTCCATCGCGGCCTGCGCCTGCCGCCAGGACGGCGCTGCCGCCGGTTCAGGCACTCAATTAGGGGCGTTCGACGTCAAATTGCTGCGCGACGCTTGTCACAGCGAGCCTGATTTCTACCGGACGAGTTCGTCCAACAGGCGCAGCACGTCTTTAGACGCCGTCTCCACCTGTTCGATTTCGCCCAGTGCTCGGCGAGATCGCCGGTCGCAAACAATCTTGCCGCTCGCTTGCCGTGCTCGTGAACCAGTTCGTGCGGCTTTTCGAGAGCCGCAAAGGCGCGATGGGTGCGTGAGGCGGAAGACGCGTCGCCGTAGTACCATTTACCGAGACGGCAGGAACGATGGTCGGCGAGTTCGTTCGCGTCCAGTTTCATGCGCCCGACCGCCATGTCCGCGAGCCGCTTTTTCCAGATGACGTGATCGGCCTTGGCGAGACGGGGAATCCTGTGCTGGAACGAGAGCGCCGAGAGTTCCTGAAGCTCCCGTCCGACCAGCTCCTGCGCCAGATCGAGCTGGGCCGATACGTCCCATCACTTGCGCGACGCTTTGTTTGGTCTTCGCTGCAATGGCGCTAATGCCTTCAGCGACCTCGCGGGACGCTTCGCTCTGCTGATTGAGGATGTCGGCGATCTCTTCCATGCCGGTTGTCACGCTCGAGACGCGATTGCCGACACTGGCCATCGCTTCCCCGAGCGAGGTGACGACCTGCTGGCTTCGGCAGCGGCGCCCGTGCAATTGCGACATTGCCGTAACGATCGTGCCGATCTCCTGCCGCAGCCGGTCGATCCGCGTCCGGATGTCATCCGTCGCCTTGCTGGTCTGCTGCGACAGGCTCTTGACCTCGGTCGCACGACGGCAAAGCCCCTTGCCGGCTTAACCCGCCCGTGCCGCCTCGATCGTTGCGTTCAACGCACAGAAGATTGGTCTGCTTGGCAATCGCATCAATCGAGCTGACGATGGTGCCGATCGCCTCCGATGCTTCGCTCAGCTCCGTAACCTTTTCCGACGCCTGGTTAGCCGTCGTGGCGACCCGCCCCATGGCTGCGGAAGCCGAGCCAACCGTCGCCATGCCTCTCTCGGCATCGGCGCGCATTTCCGCCGCCTCCGACGCCGCCCCTGGGCGGTGCTCCGGATCTGGCTGATCGAACTGAGCCATCTCCTCGCTTGCCGCGGCCAAGGCCTGCGTGCCGCTATCGACGTCGCGCGAAGCCGTGAGCATCCGGGCAGCCGAGATCGCCGTCTCGTTCCCCTGGATACTGAGATCGACCACCCGGTCCAGATTGCGCGACGCGGTCAGAGCAAGTTTCGTCAGCCAGGCTGGCGACGGCCTGCGAGAGAGGGTCGTCGGTAGCGAGCCGCGTCACGTCGAAGCTTCCCTCCGCCAGCGAATTGATGCAGGCAACCAGCGCTTCGTCCCGGGCCTAAGCCCGGCGAGCACTGCCGCATCGGCGTGCGCTTCGGAAGATGAGTGGCGGCCAAGCGTTCTGGCCGCCGACGACAGGATGGACATGAGGCCTCGCAACAAAGAAAGGCCCATGATGGTTCATTTCGGTTAACCTTTCTGGAAAATGAAGAACGGATTTGCGCTCCCGGCCTGCAGCAGGCCTGTCCGAATGCTTCCTTGCGCCTGCTTCTCTACCCCGCTGCACTGCCGACGGTGGCGGCCGCACCACGGTCACGGTGCAGGCGGCCTCGGCCGCGACCTTGGCCGACACGCTGCCGAGCAGCGCGCGCAGCATCGAATTCTGCCGCGCTCCGATCACGATGTGATCGACCTGATTGACCCGGGTGAATTCCAGGATCGCGGCGGCGGGATCGACCGCCTCCAGCACATGCACGGTGAGCCGGCCTTCATCCAGTTCCAGCGGCAGCGCCCAGTGCCGCAGCGCCACCAGTCGGTCGATATGCTTGTTGTTGCCCTGCTCGTCGAGCGTCCGGTCGATGGTGACGCGGCCGAGCTTGAGCACGTTCAGGCAGGCCAGCCGCGCCGACGGCAATGTCGACAGCAACTGCGCGGCGGTCCGGCGCAGGCATTCGTTGAGCGCCGCCGACCCCTCCTCGGTATCGAGCGCAACGACCAGGATCGGTCCCGACGCCAGTTGCGTCGGTGACATCGGATTTCGCGCGCGGGACGGCGACGCCCTGGTTGAAGCGGCGCCGCCACACCGTGGAGAGCGGATCGCGCTGCAGGCGCTCTGCGCGCGCCGTCAGCTTGACCTGCTCGGGATGGCCCAGTTCGAACGCCAGTTGCGACGCGGTCGGATGCCGCCACCCCGGCTCGATTTCGAGACAGCGCAGCACGATCTCCTGCAGCCAAAGCGGATAGTCGGGCTTGAGTTTTCGCGGCGGATAGGGATCGCGCCACAGCCTTCGCCGCATGCCGCGCAGCGTCTCGCTCTCGCCGAACGGCCGCTCGCCCGTGGTGAAGAAATACAGCAGCACGCCGAGCGAAAACAGGTCGCTGCGCGGATCGTCGCGGACGCCGAGCAGCCGCTCCGGCGCCATATAGGGCGCAGTGCCGTAGGGCAGACGAAATTCTTCCTGCAGCAGGTCCGGCAACTGGTTGTGATGCGACAGGCCGAAATCGATCAGCACGCATTCGCCCGACGGGCGGAACATGATGCTGCTCGGCTTGATGTCGTGGTGAATGACGTTCTGCCGGTGCAGGTCGGCCAGCGCGGTCGCGATCTGTCCGCCGATCACCCGCGCCTCTTCGTAAGGAATCGGCAATTGGTCGATCCGGCTGTACAGCGTCTTGCCGGGAATGCGCTCCATGACGACGTAGGGCTGGCGGTCGAAATCGCCAGTGCCGAAACAGCCGGGCACGTGCGGGCCGGCCAGCCGCGGCACGATCATCTGCTCCATCTCAAAACTGACGATGGCCGCCGGATCCTCGCCCTCGGCAACCCGCGGTATCTTCATCAGCAGCGGCACGTTGATGCCGGGATGGGTCACCGACCACAGCGTCGCCATGCCGCCCTGGTGGACGCACTCCCCGATGGTGAAGCCGTCCAGTTGCGCGCCCTGTTCGATTAACGCCTTCACCATTACTCATTTCCCCAGCAGCAGACGATCGGCCAGCCAATGCGGCAGGCCGTTGGCGCGGATCCGGTCCGCCGCCGCCTCGACATCGTATGGCACGCGGCAATAGGTGAGTTCGCGCGATGACGTATCGAGCATCGCAAATGAAGCCGCCGGGTCGCCGTCGCGCGGCTGCCCAACCGAACCGAGCACCGCGAGCCAGCGCCGGCCGCCGAGCAGTTGCACCGGCACGTCTGACGTCGGGATGAAGCTCGTCATCTTTGCTGCCGACGACATCGAATAAAGCGCCGGCTTGTGGATGTGGCCGCAGAAGGTGACATGGGCATCGGTCGCCGCGATGCTGCGCGCGGCGTCCGGCGCGTCGCGCACATAGTGCCATCGCGCCGGATGCGAAGCTTCGGAATGCACATAGAGGCGATCGTCTTCCCGCCGCGTCAGCGGCAACTCGCTGAGAAAGCGCCGCTGCGGCGCACTGAGCCTGCCGCGCGTCCACTCGATCGCGGCCTGGGCCGCGGCATTCATGCTTTCGGACGGGGTACTGATGGCGTGATCGTGGTTGCCGATCACGGCGATGGCGCCGTCATCGACCAGGCCCATCACGGTATCGACCGCCCATTCCGGATCGGCGCCGTAGCCGACGACGTCGCCGAGGCAGACGATCCGTTCGGCGCCGCGGGCGCGCGCGAATTCGAGACACGCGCTGAACGCCTGCCGGTTGGCATGAATGTCCGCAAAGACGGCAAGCCGCACGCATCTCCTCCCCGTCCATCATCGCGCCAGAGCGTGCGCGCGCCTTGATGGATATCAAACAACGAGCGGCTTGTGACGTGCAATCATGCCGGGTGCGCCTGCGGGCAGAGGTTTGGAAAAGTGCCCAGGAGCGGACTGGCCGCGCGCGGAACTGCTTACTCGGCCCGCGCTGGAATACGCACAGTGCTCGCCTGTTCCGGGACATCCGACGGCTGCCGGCCGCGGCGCATCAGCACTCCAATTGCGGCCCCAACGGATGAGCGGCGCCTCAATGGTGGCGTGCAAGAGCCAGGCAAGCCCGATGGACAGCAGGATGCTGGCGATGATCGTCCCCGGGATCGATAGCAGCCACAGCCCGGCAAGGCTGGCGATCCAGCACACCACCAGATAATGGACGATATACAGCGAGTACGAAATCTCGCCGAGCCATTGCAGGATCGGCGAGAAGGATTTCCCTTTCATCTCGGCCGCCACCACGGCATGGATGAGCAATCCCGCACCGAGTCCATAGGTCGCCACGCGTGCCAATTGCGGATCGGCCGGTCCCTGCACAAAGATCCAATACCAGCCGAGCGCGAACAAACCTGCAGAAATTGCCAGATTGCGGCGCGAAAAGCGCAATTCGCCCTTGCTATGGAGATAGGCGATGCCGACGCCGGCGCCGAATTCCAGGACCAGCGGATGCGAATAGATTCCAAGCTGGAGGCGTAAGGCGACGGCGACCATGACCATGCCGAGCCCCGCGAACAGCAGTTCGAACAGCCGGTTCGGCGCGACCACGAGGATGATCGCGACCGCGGCATAGAAATGCAGTTCGAAGGCAATCGACCAGGCCGGCGCGATGTACCAGTTAGGATATGTCCATGCGAAGATAAGGCCGCTGTCGAGCGCCGGACGTTCCCCCGGCGATAATGCGATCCAGGATGAACTGGCAAGCGCCACCAGCAGTACCAGCCAATAGACCGGAAAAATTCGAACCGCTCGTCTGAAGACGAAATTCAGTGGGTCGCGTTGCGCCGCGGCCGTGCTTGCGATGATGAAGCCGGAGATAACGAAGAAAATGTCGACGCCGCTGGCGAGAATGGTGAGCGCGCCTTCGCCGAGACTTCGCCCGACCATATCGGGCCGGGCGTTGACGGCGTGTCCGCAGACCACCGACAGCGCAGCAACGCCGCGCATTGCCTGTATGCCTGCGAAGATCCGCAAACGCCCTCGCCACGCTCAATTAAAAATTGCGTTCTTTTTTGAGCGCAAAACCTTAATGAAGGGTGTTGTGTGCGGCCTCAAAGCGCTGCGTCAGTACGCGCGCTCAGCTCGGTCTTTAACAGGACCGTCAGCACTTCCGCGGCGCTTGCAGCCCGTTGAGCAGCAGCGCCAGCAGCGCGTCGATCCGCGCCGGGGCACCCGGCTCGTTCCATTCGTCGGCGTGCGCGGGATGGTGGAAACGACTGGTGGCGTCGAAAATGGCGCGCGCCGAAACCTTGACGTCGGCGACTTCGAACGTGCCCTGCTTCACACCGTCGGACAGGATCTTTGCAATCTGGTCGACCAGGCAGTCCTTGTGGCAGCTGACGGCCTTGCAGGCCTCGCGGGCCAGCGTCAGGTAGGTCGCAAACATTTCGGGATCGTCGCCGAGCCGCTTGTGCTTGATCGCAAACATCGTGCGCAGCCACTTCTCCAGCCGCGCCGGCGCCGGGCCGGAAGCTTCCGCGATCTCGAAAAGCGGCGCGCTGAGGCGGTCGAGCCAGCGCTTGGCCACCGCCTCGCGCAACGAGGCCTTGCTGGGGAAATGGCGATAGACGCTGCCGTGGCTGACTTCCAGCGCACGGGCCACGTCCACCACCGTGGCCTTGGCCAGTCCGTAGCGGCGCAGAACGTCCTCGGTAACCTCCAGAATCCGTTCGGGGGTCAGAACCACGACTTCGTTCATACGCGCACCTTTGATGCGATCGGACGGGTGGTCATCTAATCCCCCTTGGTAGTTCCCTTGGGTAATCCCCCAGGCGGGTTAATGTTTCGTCGCCGGTTCCAGCCGCTCGGCCTGGGCGGCCAGATGACGGGCAACGCTCTGGTTGAGCCAGCGCTGAATGTGGGTAGTCAGATGAATGATATGGGTCGTCATAGCGTAGTCCTTTGCAAGTACCCGGCTCAAACCAAAGAAACCGGGTGACGCCAAATCCCGGCGTCGGCAACGGATATAGCATGTCCCGCTGACAGATTTCAATATCTGTCAGTCAATAATCCGTGAGATTGTGCGTTTTTCTGGGTCTGATTTCGGTGCATTGGTGGCCGGGCCGCAGGCCCGAGCAGGCTCGAAGGTGCACCCTGCCTCAATTCCGGCCTTCCAGGACGTCCTTGGGCGGCATTCGCGGCGGCAGCAGCGGCGTGAACGACACCTCGTCGCCGGGACGCGGGGCCGCCACCAGGCCCACGCCGGTCGAGGCATCGCCCCCCGAGGTCTCGATGATGGTGTTCGGGGTGATGTATTGCCTGAAGGCATCCAGCAGACCGCCCTCGCCGGTGCCGAAGTCGGCGGCACGGCCGCCCTGGGCGCGTCCGGCGGCGATTTCGCCGATCGCCTTGTCAGTCTTTTCCGCGAGCGCATCCCGGTATGGCAGCCGGAAGGCCCGGGGGATGCCGCTCGGCCGGTTGCCCTCGTCGAGCGTCTCGACCCAAAGATAGATCGAGCCGGGATCGCCCTCCAGCGAATGCGGTTCGACGATGCGGGCCTGCAGCAATTTGAAGGTGGCCGGCAGCCGGTCGATGGTGGCCCAGCCCAGCAGCCCGCGCGCGCCGGCGAAGCTCGCCATGTAGAAGGCACTGGTCAAGATGATGGCCACCGCCTTGGCCGACCAGTGCAGCCGCGCATAGACCAGCACGATCAAGAGCAGCGCGCCGATCAGCGCGTAGCTGACCGCGAGGATGAGGACGACGGATTGAAGGCTACTCACGGCGGGGCATCCTGACGCCGGTTTTCGGGTCTATATCCGCGCCGTTCGCCCGCACATTACGGAACGTCTCCATCAGCGACTTCTGCCGCTCCTGGACGTCGATCACCTTGCCCGCCGCGTCGAGCCAGAACCGCACCGCGGTCTTCTCATGGCCGGTGTGATCCATCGTCAGCCTGTTGTCGAAGATCACCTGCGCCGCCGGATTGAGTTTTTGAACCTTCACGCTGACCTGAACCGGCTGCCCGGTGGTGGCCTGAAAGTGCGAGACGTTGACGGTGTATTCGCCGGGGACGATGCCGCGCACCGTGACGATTTCCTCGCGGATCGGCGAGGCGATCTTCTTGTCGTTGACGACGATGAAGTCGTTGGCGCCGCCGCGGTCGTCGCGGTCGAGGGTGAGGAAGCCGGCCTCGCGCCGCCGGTACCAGGCGATGTTGCCGGCAGGATCCTGCACGAACAGGTCGAAATCATCGGGATGATTGTCCGGCCAGTCCATCGTGATGAGGAATTCGGCCTTGGAATCGACCTTGCCGTCCTTGGCTTCCGGCGAGACCGCGAGCAGCGCCAGGAAGAACAGGAAGGCGATCACCTGCAGCGCCTTGAACAGCATCACGCCAAGCGGATCGAACGCCTCCTCGCGCGGATAGAGACCGAAATCGTCCATCATGGCGGCGTTCCGGCAATTTCCACTAGAGGCCGGCTTTCCAATACCGGGGTGACGTGGGTCTCGGTCAGCATGACGGTGTCGGAAAACACCCGCTGGGTCGCGGCGTCGAGCATGTAATATTGAATGCGGACCAGGATGGAGCCGATCAGGCCCGCCAGCGTCGTGTACATGGCGACCGCCATGCCGTCGCTCATCAGGCCCATCGATGTCCTCATGGCGGCCTTGTCGGCCGCATCGAGGGTAGCGATCGGCGCCAGCATGATGATGAAGCCGACGATGGTACCGAGCAGGCCGAGCTTCATCAGCGTATCGGACACGAAGGCGCCAAAGCCGTTGGAACCGCGCAAACGATCCGCCAGCGTTCGCAGCAGCAGCGTCTGGTCGATGCGCCCGGCGGCCTGCGCACGCGCCTTGGTCACCAGGCTGCGGATATGATCGGCGACCAGCCCGCCCGGCAGACCGCGCGCGCCGGCGTCGAGCGCCCTGGCGCCATCTGGCGCCGACAGCACCGCGCGGCAGCCTTTTGCGACGTCGCCTTCGCGGGCGATCGCGCGTGTCCGCCAGAAGCAATGGCCGCAGGTGATCAAGTAGAGGACAGCGATCAGGCTCGAAATATAGGTGCGGTCGGAGGCGACCATGAGATGGATCAGCCCGTATCGCCAGAGCAGGAAGACCGCAAAGATCGACAGCCCCGTGAAGATCATCCAGAGCAGCAGAACGCTGCGCTCCGGCGGATCATTGCCCGATAATGCGGTTTCCGCGCCGATGGCACTCATGCTGCATTAGCTCCCTTGCGGGCCGCTGCGCCGAAGCCCGCCCGCCAAAAGGCCCCTCGCTTTCGTTAGATCAGAGGCCGCAGGCACGGTCCAAAGACATATGCCCGCGGATGGCCGGGAAAATTTCCCAATCCGCGCTGCGCCGCCCGACTTGCAATTGGCGCAAAATAGCGCTGCTGTTGCTTCTCATCGGCAAGCCGTGGAGTGATCGCATGCGCCTCGTGCTTCAACTCGTCGCCCGCCTGCTCGTCGTCGTCGCCTTGTGCCTGGGAGCCGCGACCGTCTGGGCCACCATCGACGCCTATCGCAGCGTCGATCGCGCCACCGCCGCCTCCGCAGAACGGGTCTCACAGGCGCTGGAAGCGCTGTATTGGCGCGAGTTGCTGTTGCGCGGCAACAGAACGCGGGAACATCTCGTGCCGGTGTCCGATTGGCGCACCATCGAGACGATGAAGCTGATTTCACCGGGAATTTGCGTCCGGATCGAGCCGGTTGGCGCGTTCGAGACGCCACTGTGCGGTCAGAGCAAGGGGATCGGCGCGGCGCCGCCATGGTGGTTCGCCGCAACCGTGCAGACGTTGTTTGGCACCCACGCGGCAGTCGCCCAGTCGATCAGCTCGCGCAGCGACATCGCAGGCACCGTCTCGGCCATCGCCGATCCGGACGCCGCGATATCGCTGGCCTGGCGTCACATCGCCGAGAACATCCATGTCGCGCTGCTGATGGCGCTCGCCATCGCCTTCTTCGCCTCGCTTGCGATCGCGCACACGCTGGCGCCGGCACAGCAGATCGTCGCCGCGCTGCAGCGCATGGCGCACGGCCAGTACCGGACGCCGCTGCCGCGTTTTCGATCGATGGAACTTGCCATGATCGGGCAAGCCGTCGGCGATCTCGGCGAACGCCTCGCGCAGTCCACGGAAGAACGCGCCGTGCTGACCCGGCGCCTGCTCGAAATCCGCAACGACGAGCGGCGGGTGCTGGCCCGCGAGCTGCACGACGAGTTCGGACAGAACCTGTCGGCCATTCTCGCCTTCGCCAGCATCATCGAAGCGACCGGCGCGCAGGAGAAGGCCGGGAGCAACACCACGGGCAACACCAAGGCCGATGTCGCGCAGGATGCGCGGATGATCTCGCAGGCCACCCACCGCATCATGGCCTGCCTTCGGGATACGCTGAAACGTTTGCGCCATCCGCCGGCTGAGGAACTTGGACTGGAAGCCTGCCTCGTCAGCCTGGTCGATAGCTGGCGCTCGCAGAATTCAACCCAACCGATGATCCAGCTCGATATGCAGGGCGATTTCGCCGACGTGCGCGGCGCCGTGGCCGCGACCGCCTACCGCGTCGCGCAGGAATGCCTGACCAACTCGCTGCGCCACAGCACAGCAAGCGAGATCGTGCTCCGCATCGAGCGGCGAACGGGTGCGGAAAATGCGCTGCTGATCCGCGTCGAGGACGATGGCGGCGGCGACGCGGTCAAGGTTGCACAGTCCGACCGGCTTCGGCCTGACCGGGGTCCGCGAGCGCGTCGCCGCACTCGGTGGCTCGCTTTCCATCGCGCGCGCAAGACGCGGCGTCAGCGTCGCCGCCACGATCCCGCTCGCCGCCTGATGACGGCCTCCCAAACCAAGGGCATTTCGATCCTGCTGGTCGACGACCATCCGGTCGTCCGGCAGGGCTACCGGCGCGTGCTGGAACATCAGAGCGATTTTCGCGTCGTCGCCGAGGCCGACGACGCCGCCACCGCCTACCGCGCGTTCAAGACCCACGCCCCCGACATCGTGGTGATGGACATCTCGATGCCCGGCGCCAGCGGCCTCGAAGCCATCCGAAATATCCGGATGAGGCACTCCGCCTCCCGCATCCTGGTCTTCAGCATGCACAGCGAGGCGGCGCTGGTGAAGGCCGCCTTCAGCGCCGGGGCCAGCGGCTATGTCACCAAGAGCAGCGAGCCGGCCGCGCTGGTCAAGGCGATCCGCGCCGTGGCGCGCGGCGAACATGCGATGAGCGACGACATCGCCCACGTTCTGGCGGTGGAAAGCCTGTCGCCGTCCGGATCGGCGCTCGACCAGCTGGGGGAACGGGAGATCGAGATCCTGCGGCAACTGGCTTCCGGCGCGACCGCGGAGCAGATCGCCGCCAACCTCAATCTCAGCCTCAAGACCGTGCAAAACTACCACTACATGATCAAGACCAAGACCGGGATGCGCACCGACGCCCAGCTGGTCAGGCTCGCCGTGGAGTGCGGGCTGGCCAGCCTGTAGCGGCCGGCGGCGAGAGCTGACTATTCCGCCGGCGCAGGCCTGACCGTCTTCGCCGGCGCTCCGTACAGCCGCATCAGCACGAAAGTCACCGCCAGGATCGCCAGATAGACCACGAGCTGCATCGCGGTCGGCTGGTCGGTGTAGCCGATCAGCGTATGCAGCGCCTTGCCGGGCAGGCTCGAATCCGAAAGCAGCCAGCCCGAATCCCACACCACATTGTCGAGTGCGGTCAGCCAATTGGCCTTTTCCAGGAACGCCGCCGCCTGCGCCGCCATGCCGGCGGCCAGCAGTGCGATCAGGACCGTGGTGGTCGCAAACAGCGCGCGCGTCGGAATCCTCACCAGGCCGAAATAGGTCAGCAGGCAGACGAGCGCGCCGAGCACGAGTCCGATAAGGCCGCCGAGCGCCACGCTCAAGCCGCTGTCGCTGCCGCCGGCCAGAACGCCGTAGAGGAACAGCACGACTTCGCTGCCCTCGCGCAGCACGGCGACGCCGACCACGACCGCGAGCGCCAGCAGCGATTTCGATCCCTCGACTACCGCCTTCCCGGCCGCCCGCAATTCGCCGGCGAGTTCGCTCGCCGTGGCGCGCCATCCAGACATTGTGCCAGGTCAGCATCACGACGGCGACGATCAGGATCGCGGCGTTGAACAGCTCCTGCCCCATGCCGGCGAACAGGTTCGACAGAGCGCCGGCAAAGGCTGCGACCACGCAGGCGGCGAGAACGCCCACGAGCACGCCGCCGGCGATCCATTGATTGCGGTGCGGAACCGTGCGCGTGACCGCCAGCACGATGCCGACGATCAGGCCGGCCTCGAAGACTTCACGGAAGACGATGATCAGTGCGGCGATCACGATTTCTTCTTATTTTACGAGCAGCGCGCCGCGGGCGACCTTCTCATTATATTCGTCGAAGAATTCGTAGCGGCCAGGCTTCTGGGCGCGGACATTGATGGTGGCATCGCTGGAGCCGGCGACCACCTTCTCGACCTTCAACGTCTTGCTTTCGAATTCCATCGCCTTGGCATCGAGGTTCTTCAGCTTGATCACGATCGGCGTGTTGGCGGGCGCGCTGACCTCGGCCGGGTCGAACTTCTTGTCCTTGTAGCTCAGCTGAATCTCGGTCGCGCTCTGCGCGCGGGCTGCGCCCGCGGCGGCGATCGAAACAAGCGCCATAGCGGCGAACACGGTGAGCTTCGGAAGCGTACGCGAGAAAGACATGCTGGCATTTCCAATCTGGCTGAAATTGTCCGCCGTTGGCATACGCTGCCCGAAGCCCTGCCGTGAAGGGACAAAACGCCGTTGCAAATTGGAGACGTTCTAAACGAGCAACCGCTTGGCAGGACTTCCGTTTCCCATTTCGCTCGCCCCCTGCCCGCGGCCGTCTTCAGGAGCACTTGGCCGGCCGCCCCAGCAGTTTTCCGGCCTTGCCAACGCGATTCAAATCGTTCCAAATTGTCACATTCGCCGTCGAAACGTGCGAGACCCCGCCGGCAACCCTCAAAGCAACTCAACCGTAACCGCAGATCGGCTAAGGTCGCAGCGTGTCAGCCCCGCCCACCATTCTCGTCTTCGACTCCGGCCTTGGCGGCCTCACGGTCCTGCGCGAGATCGTCGGCGCCCGGCCTGACGCGCATTACGTCTATGTCGCCGACGATGCGTTCTTTCCCTATGGCCACCACGGCGAGGAAGAGATCATTGCCCGCGTGGTGCCGCTGGTCGGCGAGTTGATCGCCCGCCATGCCCCCGTTTTGGTGGTGATCGCCTGCAACACCGCCTCCACGCTCGTGATGTCGCATCTGCGCAGCGCCTACAGCGTGCCGTTCGTCGGCACCGTGCCTGCGATCAAGCCGGCCTGCGCCAGTTCCAGGACCAAGCGCGTGTCGGTGCTCGGCACCAAGGGCACCGTCAAGCGCGAATACACCCGGCGCCTGATCGACGATTTCGCGCAAGGCTGCGAGGTAACGCTGGTGGGATCGGCGGAACTCGCCTCGCTGGCCGAGTCCGCGCTCAGCGGCAATCACGTGCGCGACGAGGACATCGCCGCCGAACTCGCGCCCTGCTTTGTCGACGACGGCAAGCACCGCACCGATACCGTCGTGCTGGCCTGCACCCACTATCCGCTGCTGCTCGACCGCATGAAGGGGCTTGCGCCGTGGCCGGTCGACTGGATCGATCCGGCGCCGGCCATCGCCCGCCGCGTCTCCGACCTGCTCGGCTCTCCGGGCAAGGAAAACGATCAGGCGGGGGCGGAGATGATATTCACCTCGCAACGGCCCCACACGCTTAGCCGGTCGCTGATGCCGTTTTTCGGCGGACGCATCCCGGCGTGAGCTGGCCGGGGCCGGCATGAAGCCGACCCCGCATCGCAATGCATCCTACCGTTCGGCGTTGACGAGCTGATAGGCGCCGCGCTCGAACGCGTCGTAGACGGCCAGCGCCTTGGCGTCCGCAAACGGCAGATACTGCATCATGATCACGCCGGCGATGCCGCGCGACGGATCGATCCAGAAGAACGTGTTGTTGATGCCACCCCAGCTCAGGCTGCCGGGGGAGCGCTTGCCGGGCACTTGATCGGCCGTGATCAGGAAGCCGAGCCCCCATTTGTCGCGGCCGTCGGCAATGAAGGTGAAGTCGGCGCTGCGCGGCAGTGCGCTCTTCAACGCCGGCACCGAGACCGCGCCGATGTGGTTCTGGCCCATCAGCGCCACCGTTTCGGCCTTGAGCACCCGCGCCCCGTCGAGCGCGCCGCCGTTGAGGAACATGCGCACGAAGCGGCCGTAATCGTCGGCGGTCGAGGCCAGCCCGCCGCCGCCGATCGGCGCCGCGATGGTGAGCCCGAGTTGCGGGTTCTGCAGTTCGACGGCGCCGTCCATCCGCGCGCCGCCGCGCTGTTGTTGCGCAACGAGGCGCGGCCCCTTTGCGTCCGGCACATTGTAGGAGGTGTCGTCCATCTTCAGCGGGGCGAAGATGTGCTGGCGGAAATACGCTTCGAGCTTCTGGCCGGACACCACCTCGACCAGCTTGCCGACGACGTCGGTGCTGGTGCTGTAGTGCCAGCGCTCGCCCGGATCGAACAGCAGCGGTCCGCCGAACGGATAGGTTTCGCCGGCGCGCGGCTTGAGATCGCGCCAGATCTCGCTGGTGAACGGATAGGCCAGGCCGGACGTGTGCGTCAGGAAGTGTTTGACGGTCGCCGGGCGCGACGCCGGGCGGACCTGGTAGGCGCCGGTCGCCTTGTCGAAGGATTCGATGACTTTCAGCCCCACCAGCTCCGGCAGGTATTTTTCGGCGGGGTCGTCGAGACCGAGGCGGCCCTGCTCGACCAACTGCATCAGCGCCACCGACGTGATCGCCTTGGTCATCGAGGCGATACGAAACAGCGCGTCTGATGTCAGCGGCCGCCCGGTCGCGACGTCGGCGACGCCGAATGCGCTCTGATAAAGCACCTTGTCGCGGTTCGTGACCAGCGCGACGACGCCCGGCACGTCCTTGCGCTCGACCGCGGCGCGCAGGCTCGCGTCAAGGGCCACACTTCCTGGTGAATTCTGTGCACTCGCAGTTCCGGTCAACGCAGCAACTCCAACGCTTAAGATGAAGAGAATTTCGGCGGTCTTTTTATACATGGCAGCCTCCCTGTTGCAGGGCGCGGTTAGGCCCGCGCACACTCTCCCGAAGCTATTTTTTGTTTTAAGCCCACTCGAAGACGGCGACAGGCGCGCCGCATACGCGACGGCCTGTCGTGACGTGAGATTAGCATCCGCACTTCGTCGAGTCCCGGATTGCATCGCGCGCGCATGGCGGACGCGCGCGCAGCGAGCGTATGGGCACTGGCCCAATTGCCGGCGTAGCATCCGCCCAATTTCCGCAACGCCGCAGACCAATCCTTATGATACTGATCACCCATTCATGAATTCTGGGAGCTTCTGCCCTTGACCTCCGCAACTCCTGCACCGCTCAACCGCCTGCGCCAGCTCTGGCGCGAGGGCCGCCCGACCTTCGGCGCGATCGCGACCATTCCCTCGATCCAGACCGTGCAGATCATGGCGCGCTGCGGGATCGACTGGATCATCGTCGATCTCGAACACGGCCCGATCGATCTCGGCTCGGCGCATGCGATGATCACGGCCACATCAGGCACGCCCTGCGTGCCGATGGTGCGGATCGCCGCCAACGAGCCATGGCTGGCGAAGGCGCCGATGGATATTGGCGCGCTCGGCATCAATTTTCCGATGATCTGCAGCCGCGAAGATGCCGAAAAGGCGGTGCGCAGCCGTGCGCTACCCGCCAAAGGGCGACCGGCTGTGGGGCCCGTTCCACGCGCCGTTCCGCTGGGGCGTGTCGATGGCGGACTACATGGCGACCGCCGACGACGACATGATCTGCATGATCACCATCGAGCATGTCGAGGCGGTGAATTGCATCGACGAGATCATGGCGGTGCCCGGCATCGACGTCGCGGTGATCGGCCCCGGCGACCTCGCCACCTCCATCAACAAGCGCGGCCTGCCCGACGATCCCGAAGTGGTGGCGCTGATGAAGCGCGCCGAAGAAGGCATCCTCAAAAGCGGCGTGCCGATCGGCGGCGTCGCCCGGTCAGCCGAACAGGCCAACCGGATGATCGAGCGCGGCTATGTCGCGCTGGCGCTGGGCTTCGACTGGTCGCTGTTCCAGCGCGGCATCGCCGCCAGCTTTGAGGGGATCAGGCGTTAAGAGCGTTTTCCAGCGAAGTGGGTACCGGTTCGCGTCAAGAAAACGCGTCGAATAAGAATGTAGAGCCCCGTTCCGATGCAATCGGAAGGGGGCTCTAGCGCCGCGCGCGGCCGCTTCCAGCACCGTCGAGCGCTGCTAGACTTCCCCGATAGGGAGAAAACGCATGATCAAAAAACTTTTGCTCGGACTGACCGTCGTCGCGATCGCAGGCGCCGGCGTCGCCATCGCCCAGCAGAGCGGCATCAAGCGCACGCCGCTGCAAAAGCTCGACTTCCCGGCCGGCTACAACACCGTCACCGCCATTGCGGAAGTTCCCGCCGGCGGGGCCGCGGGCCGCCATACCCATCCGGGCGCCGAAACCGGCTATGTGCTGGAGGGTGAGCTCGAACTCGTGATCGACGGCCAGCCGCCGATGAAAATCAAGGCAGGCGAATCCTACCAGATCCCCGAAGGCGCCGTTCACGACGCCAAAGCCGGCGACAAGCCCTTCAAGGTGCTGGGAGTCTACGTCGTGAAGGCCGGCGAGCCGCTGGCCAAGCCGGCGCCATAAGGCAAATCTCACTGGCGTCAAATTGCCGGGTTCGTGCTAGATGAACACGGACGGGTGGGCGACAAGCCGGCCCGGACGGTTTTCCTCGTGTGTCAGTTGCAGGGTCTGAGCGGAGCGATGCGCGGTACGGTTCGAAAAATCACTCTGCCGCGCCGTCTGGTCGCCGATCTCATGCACGCCTCGATGCGCGTGCCCTTTGTCTCGCTGACACGTCCTCTCAATGTCCGCACCCTCTCGGAGGCCCGCGCGCAGGCCGCACAGCGGCCCGGCTGGGCCGCGATCTTCGTCAAGGCGTTCGCGCTCGTGGCAAAGGAACAGCCGGTGCTGCGCACGCTCTATGTGAGGTGGCCGTGGCCTGCCTTCTACGAACTGCCGCGTAGCGTCGCGATGGTGGCGGTCGCCCGGGTTGAGGACGGCCAGGATTGCGTGCTGCCGCAGAAGGTCACAGCCCCCGATGAAATGCCGCTGGCCGAGGTCGACGCCCTGATCCGGCACGCCAAGGAGGCGCCGATCCATGAAGTGCCGGCGTTCCGCAAGATCTTGCGGACCACCCGCCTGCCCCTGCCGCTGCGCCGCCTGTTCTGGGCGATTGGGCTCAATTTCGGCCGCCAGAGGGCCAATTATTTCGGCAGCTTTGGCGTGACCTCGGTGGCCGCCTATGGCGCCGGCCAGCTTCATGCCGTCAGTCCCGGCCCGTTCGTCCTGAGTTATGGGGTGGAAAAGCCCGACCAGACCATCGATGTCGTGCTGCGCTGGGATCACCGGGTTACCGACGCCGCCCCGATGGCCAAGGCGCTGAACCGGCTGGAGCAGGTGCTGAACGGTGAAATTGCCGCCGAATTGCGGGCAAATCGGACGCAAAACGAACCCAAACCGGTGCGAGCGGTCGCAACCTGACCGGCGCGATTTGGCGCCGAGTACCGGCCGTTTTCGTTGACAGAACCGCGGTTTCTCCCTAATACCCCGCTTGCTCGCGGGCCGGTTTCGGCCCGCGATGCGTTTCGCGACCCGTGGTCTTCCCCGAGCTTTCGAGGCGGACCTGTCGGCCCCGGCCCTGCCGGTGCACAGGAGGGCGCGTCTCCTCAAACTCAAAACTCTATCCAGAGGACGCGATGACAAAGCGCAGTGAAGCCAAGTACAAAATCGACCGCCGTATGGGCCAGAACATCTGGGGCCGCCCGAAGAGCCCCGTGAACCGCCGGGAATACGGCCCCGGCCAGCACGGCCAGCGCCGCAAGGGCAAGCTGTCCGACTTCGGCGTCCAGCTCCGCGCCAAGCAGAAGCTCAAGGGCTACTACGCCAACATCAGCGAGCGCCAGTTCCACGGCATCTATGTCGAAGCCGGCCGGATGAAGGGCGACACCGGTGAGAACCTGATCGGCCTGCTGGAGCGCCGTCTCGACACGGTGGTCTATCGCGCCAAGTTCGTCGCCACGATGTTTGCCGCCCGCCAGTTCATCAACCACGGCCACGTCAAGGTGAACGGCCGCCGCGTCAACATTTCGAGCTACAAGCTCAAGCCCGGCGACCTCGTCGAGATCAAGGAATCCTCCAAGCAGCTCACCCACGTTCTGGAAGCCAGCCAGCTCGGCGAGCGCGACGTGCCGGATTTCATCGAAGCCGATCACGGCAAGATGACCGCAAAGTTCAGCCGCATCCCCGCGTTGTCGGACGTGCCGTTCGCGGTGCAGATGGAGCCGCATCTGATCGTCGAATTCTATTCGCGCTGATCGGTTTGCAGTTCAGAGATATCGAAGGCCCCGGTTTTGCCGGGGCCTTTTTGTTTGCGATTTAAAAGGCCGACTGCAGCGTCAGGCCATTGCTTTCTTCGCCGCCTGGGCAAGAAAGCCTGAGCGCGTAAACCCTTCCCGCTCGGCGTATCGATCTATTTGATCGAGGACATCAGCCGGCATTGTCACATTGATCCGAACGCTCTTCACTTCCGCTGCAGGCGCGGCGATCAGCACGGCAACGCCGTCCTTGTTTTGCGCATCCTTCATGATCTCTTCCAGAGAGCTCGGCTCGGGTGCAGCTTCACCATCGGCCGCCAAACCTTCCAGATGCAGCGCGAGGGCTTCCGCTCCCATGTCGCGGGCTTCGTCTAGAGTCTTGCCGGCGCTGATCACCCCCGGAAGGTCCGGAAACGAAACGCCATAATCGCTGTCGGCATCTTTGTGAATCAAGGCGATGTACTGTCGCATTTTGTATCTCGTCTATTTCAACTTCAGGCCGGCTTGCTTTTCGATGCTCCTAAATGTGCCGGTCGGGATATCTCTCCGCGGGTGAGGTACCGTCACCCGCCCTGGCTTGGTCGGATGCTTGAATTGGACATGACTTCCTTTTTGGGCGACCTGCACCCAACCGTCCGCCTTCAACGCGGAAATAATGCCCTTCGAATTCATGAGTATTTATACACACTACCGCAATAGATTGCAAGTGTATAAATACACACTCCACCGTCGCTTGACGCCAACCGCCAGACGCGCGCTTTTGCCGATCGATACCAACGTGAGTGAGAAAGAACTCCCCCATGCACTACACCCCTGCCCCGCGCGATCCCAAGGCTGCCCCCATCCGCATCAACCTGCTGTCGGACACGCAGACGCGCCCGACGCCTGCGATGCGCGAGGCGATCGCGCGGGCGGAAGTCGGCGACGAGCAGATCGGCGACGACCCGACGGTGAACCTGCTGTGCGAGCGCGTCGCCGACCTGCTCGGCAAGGAAGCCGCCGTGTTCATGCCGTCGGGCACCATGTGCAATGTCGCAGCGACGCTGGCGCATTGCCGGCCGGGCGATGAACTTCTGGCGCACGCGACCGCGCATATCATCGCGCGCGAAGGCGGCGCCCATGCGGCGCTCGGCGGCTTCCAGATCACGCAGCTGCCGGGCGATGACGGGCAGTTCTCGCCGGAAACGTTTCGCGCCGCGCTGCATCCGCGCTCGCGCTACCAGCCGCCGCAGACCCTCGTCAGCGTCGAGCAGACCGCCAATATCGGCGGCGGCACGATCTGGAAGAAAAAGGCGCTGGATGAAGTAGCCGCCATCGCCAAGGCGAACGGCCTCATCACCCACATGGACGGCGCGCGGCTGCTTGAACGCCTGCGTCGCGACCAAAATCTCGGCGCGCGACATGACCGCGGGCTGGGACTCGGCCTGGATCGACTTCTCGAAAGGCCTCGGCGCCCCGATCGGCGGCGCGATCGCGGGTACACGCGCCTTCATCGACGACGTCTGGCGCTGGAAGCAGCGGCTTGGCGGATCGATGCGGCAGGCCGGCATCGCTGCCGCCGCCTGCGTCTATGCGCTCGACCACCACGTCGACCGCCTCGCCGACGATCACGCCAATGCGCGGGCGCTGGCGCGCGGCCTGTCGCAGATCGACGGCATCGAGGTGCAGGAACCCGAGACCAACCTGGTGTTCTTCAAGCCCGACGGCGCCGGCGTGCCCGGCGACAAGATGGTCGAGGCCCTGCGCAAGCGCGGCGTCATGCTCGCCATGATGGACGGCCGCATTCGCGCCTGCACCTATCTCGACATCAGCACCGCCATGATCGAGGAGACGGTCGGCCACGTTCGCGAGATCGTTCGCGGCGCGTGAGCGGCGCCGGCTAACTCAAGCTATGGCGGGCGCTCGCGCCCGCCATAGCGCACTGGCGAGCAGCACATACACCGCGCCGGTCCACAGCGCCTGCCAGTTCTCGAACCCTTCGTTGAAAACGACATAGACCGCCGACATCGCGAGCATCCCGGCGAACACGGCTTCCGCGAGCGGCCGTTCGCCGGATTTCGAGCCGTTGAGGAATGCCAATGTCCAGAACGGCACCACCGCCATGGTCAGCGCGGCGAACGGGAAATCGCGCCAGCGCGCGTCGAAGATCAGGCTGAGCGCGGTCTCGCCGGCAATCAGCGTCGTCACGATCAGCGTGACGCCCAGCATGTTGGTCATGAACAACGGCGTGAGGCCCTTCTGCGGCCCCAGGATTTCGAGAAACGACGGCAGCGACCGGCCCGACATCAGCGCGTAGGTCGACAGCAGCGGCGCCGTCACCGCGGTCATCAGCAGGAAACCGTGGAGCAGCCAGCCGCCGAGCCCGTAGCTTTCGAGCAGCATCTTGCCGACGCCAATGCCCAGCAGGATGCCGGCCGATGTCGCCGAGAGCGCGACCGCGGTCCATGACGCCAGTGACGGCCGCTGCTTCGGCGTGAAGAAGCGCGACCGCGAAGATGCCGATGCAGAGCAGCAGCCCGCCCGCCATCTGCAGCTTCCAGAACGGATAGTTGCTGATCGCCACCCCCGCCGGATATTTCAGCTTCCGCTCGGTGCCGTCGAACAGCCCCCAGTAGCCGCCGACCGTGCCCTCCCAGCGTCGCTTCCACGGCTCGTCATAGGCCTCGAAGAAATTGACGCGGAAATTGTCCCGTCGCGCCCGCTCCAGAATTTCGGAAATGAAACGCGCCTGGTTGACGCGGGAAGCCAGCGCGCCGTCGCGCATCCGCCCATGGCTCGGCCAGCCGGTCTCGCCGATCAGGATCTCCTTGCCGGGAAAGGCCGAGACCACCTGCTTGCGAATTTCGTCGACATGCGCGGCCGCATCTTCGGCGCGCGGCGGAACGTCCTCCCAATAGGGCAGGAAATGCGCGGTGATGAAATCGACATCCTGGCCGACCTCGCGATAGCGCAGCCAGAATTCCCAGACATCGGCATAGGTCACCGGCACGTTCACGCGCGGCTTGACCGAGCGGATGATCTCGCGCAGGTCGCCCACCGTCATCTCGCCGCGCAGCAGCACCTCGCTGCCGACGATGACAGCCGCGACCGTGCCCGGATGGTCCTTGATCAGGTCGACCGCGATGTCGGCGAGGTGGGCGTTCTTCGCGCGATCGCGCCCGATCCAGACGCCGAGCAGCACCTTCAATCCGACCTGCGACGCCAGTTCGGGCACCTTGTCGAGCCCGTTGTCGATCGAATAGGTGCGGATGCATTTGGAGACTTTGGCAAGTTCGCGCAAATCCTCCGCGATCTGTTCCGGACTGACGATCAGCGTCGGATCATGCGGGGTCTGCTCGCCGCGGAACGGCGCATAGGAAACGCATTCCAGCTTCGCCGCGCCATCGATCGGCGCGCGCGACAGCGCCACCGGCGTGGCGAGCCACCACCACACCGCGGCAATGATGCCCAGCGATACCAGGAAAAGCGCCAGCGGCGTGCGAAAGCCGATCGTCCTGCTCCCAAATCAAATCGGTGAATATTTCGCCTGTTTAGCGGTGCGCCGCGGACCTGTCGACCCACCGGCCGGCATAGCCACGCGCCCAATTGCATGGGCATACCGAAGCGGCGATATTAGGCCCGCTTCAAACGCGAAGCATCAAACATGGGCCTTGTTTTGCTCAAGATTGATTGATCCCGGCAGCGAGTGAAACGATGCCCTTCAAGAGATTTTCACGGCGGCAGTTTGGCAGGATTGCGGGCTGGTCGGCGCTCGGCATGTCGGTACCGGCCGGGTCCGCACCGGCCCAATCGGACCCGGACAGCGTAACGCGAACGGCGCCTTCCGGTTTTCCGAACGGGTTTCTGTGGGGCACCGCGACCTCGTCGTACCAGATCGAGGGCGCCGTGAACGAGGACGGCCGCGGCCCGTCGATCTGGGACCGCTTCACCCACACGCCCGGGCACCATCTCCGATCGCAGCAACGGCGATACCGCGACCGACCACTATCACCTGTACAAGGAAGACATCCAGTTGATGAAGGCGCTGGGCACCAAGGCCTATCGATTCTCGATCGCCTGGCCGCGCATCTTCCCGGAAGGCATCGGCGCACCGAATCCAAAAGGCCTCGATTTCTACAATCGCCTCGTCGACGAATTGCTGGCGAACGGCATCGCGCCGTTTGCGACGCTGTACCATTGGGACCTGCCGCAGGCGCTGCAGGATCGTTTCGGCGGCTGGACTTCGCGCGACACGTCAAAAGCATTTGCGGATTACGCCGGTCATGTCGCAGCGCGGCTGAGCGACCGCGTGACGCATTTCTTCACCATCAACGAGTGCTCCCGGCTCGTCCATCACGGCCATGAATGGGGCGCCGATGCGCCGGGTCTCAAACTATCCCCGCCTGACGTGAAGCAGGTCCGGCACCACGTCGCGCTCGGGCACGGTCTCGCCGTTCAGGCGATCCGGGCCAATGCGCGGGCCGGAACCAAGGTCGGTCCGGCGGAGAATGCCGTGAGCTGCATCCCGGCCATTGAGACGCCGGCAAACATCCGCGCCGCCGAGATCGCGACGCGCGAGCTCAATGCCGGCTATCTGACGGTCCTGCTCGAGGGAAAATACACCGATGCCTATCTCGCGCAGGCCGGCAAGGAGGGTCCAAAATACACTGCCGAGGATCTGCGCATCATCTCCTCCCCGATCGATTTTGTCGGGCTGAACGTCTACATGCCCGATCATTACGTCGTCGCGGCCGACAACGAACGCGGTTTTACGCTGGCGCCATTTCCGAAATCGTTCCCGCACATGAAGGCGACCTGGCTCAGGCCCGGCCCCGAGACGATGTACTGGGTGCCGCGCCATGTCGCCAAATTGTGGAACGTGAAGTCGATCTACATCACCGAGAACGGAACGTCTGGCAGCGACCAGCCGGCCGCGGACGGCACCATCTACGATGTCGATCGCATCATGTATCTGCGCAACTATCTGACGCAGTTGCAGCGCGCGACGTCCGAAGGCGTCCCCGTGCAGGGATACTTCCTGTGGAGCCTGATGGACAATTTCGAATGGTCGGACGGCTATGAACAGCGTTTTGGCATCTACCATGTCGACTTCGAGACCAAGCGACGGACGCCGAAGCTGAGCGCGGCGTTCTACCGCGAGACGATCGCGCGAAACGCCGTGGCGTGATCGGGCTCAATCCGTCGTGCGCAGACCCTTGCCCAGCGCCTCGAACATGATGGTCTTCAGCGCCAGTTGAATCCGCCCGCCCTGCGTCGGGGCATGCACCATGAAGACAACGAGCAGGTCGTCCGTGGGATCGACGAAATAGAAGGCGCCGCCCGCCCCGTCCCAGCGGTACTCACCGAGCGGCCAGGTCGTATTCGGCGGCGGCGCGGTGCGCACGGCAAAGCCGAGGCCGAAGCCGCTGCTCGGGCCCGGAAAATAGAAGGGATCGTGAATGATACCGGTCTCCGGCCCGATCTGGTCAGACGTCATCTGCGCCACCGTCTCGGGCTTGAGGTACCGCTTGCCGTCCAGCTCGCCGCGGTTCAGCAGCATCTGCAGGAAGCGGGCGTAGTCGCCGGCCGTCGAGACCAGCCCCGCGCCGCCGGATTCCCAGCGCCGCGGCACGGTCGGATCCCTGATGCCGGCCACCCGGAAACGATCGGCGGGAAACGGCTTGGCAAGGCGCGGCCACTTCGTTTCATCCGCCAGATGGTAGGTCGGTCTCGGACATGCCGAGCGGATCGAACAGCCGCTGCTTTTCGAATTGATACAGCGTCTGCCCCGAGGCCACCTCGACGACACGGCCGAGCACGTCGGTCGAATGGCTGTAGTTCCAGCGCACGGCGGGCTGGTCGGCGAGCGGCAGCACCGCGATCCGGTCGGCGAATTCGGCATTGTCGAAATCGCCGGCATACAGCAGGGGATCGGCATAGAGTTTCTGCACCACGGTTTCGCCGAAGAAGCCGTAGGTGATGCCCGAGGTGTGCCGCAGCAGATCCCTGATCGTGATCGGGCGCTTCAGCGGCTCGAGCTTGAGCGGTTGTTTTCCTGCTTCATCGGAAGGATCGACGCCGACTTTGGCATCCGCAAAGGCGTGAATGTATTTCGACACGGGATCGTCGAGCGCGAGCTTGCCGTCGTCGACCAGCATCATCGCGGCAACCGAGGTGACGGCCTTCGACATCGAGTAGATCTGGAAGATCGTATCCGGCGTCATCGGCTGGCTGGACGCCGGGGTCCCGCACGCCAAAACTTTCGAGATGGACCGGCTTGCCATGCTGCTGGATCAGCATGACGGCGCCCGGAATCTTGCCGGTGGTGACCTCGTTGCGAACGTAGTCGCCGATCCGCTCAAGCGCGGCGCGCGAAAAAGTCGGCACGTCCGGCGCCTTCGGCTCGGCCAGCGCCTGCTGCGGCGAGCCGCCGAGAAACGGACAGCGCGAGCGCCGCCGCGATGAGCAGGCGCCTTGCGGCGCCGTCAGTTCTCCAGCGCTTCATAGACCAACTGCTTCAGCGTCCGCTGGACGCGCTGGCGTTCCGTCGGCGTTTGCTCCAGCACCACGAACAACATGTCCTGCTTGCGGTCGACCACCATGTAGCAGCCGGCGGCGCCGTCCCATTTCAGCTCGCCGAGCGATCCCGTCGGCGGCGGTTTTGCGTTGCCGGGATCGGTGCGCACGGCAAGCCCGAGCCCCATGCCAAAACCGTCACCGGGGAAATAGAAATGATCCCGCGCCACGCCGGAATCCTTGCCGGATGTGATCGGACGCCATCAGTTCGAACGTCTTCGGATCGAGATAGGTCTTGCCGTCGAACGTGCCGCCATTGAGCAGCATCTGCGCAAATTTCGAAAAATCCGACATCGTCGACACCATGCCGCCGCTGGCGGATTCCCACTTCTGGCGGACCTCGGTGCGGTACTGGCGGCCGACGCGGAAATCGCTGTCGTTCGGCACCGGCTGGGCGAGCCGCGCCAGCCGCTCCGGTTCGGTGACGAAGAAGTTGGTGTCGGTCATGCCCATCGGATCGAGCAGCTTTTCCTTTTCGATCTCGAGCAATGATTTGCCGGACACGATCTCCATGATGCGCGCCAATATGTCGGTGGAATGGCCGTACTGCCAGAGCGCGCCCGGCTGGTTGTGCAGCGGCAGTTTCGCGATCCGCTCGGCGAATTCGGCCAGGTCGAATTCGCCCGCGTAGAGGTTGGCCTCCTTGTAGGCCTTGCGCACCAGGCTGTCGCCGTAGAAGCCGTAGGTGATGCCGGAGGTATGACGAAGCAGGTCGAGAATGGTGATGGGCTTGGTCAGCGGCACCAGTTCGAGCGTCTTGCTGCCGTCCTCGGCCTTTTTCTCCTCACCGACCTTCATGTTGGCAAAGGAGGGAATGTATTTCGAGACGGGATCGTCGAGCTTGATCTTGCCGTCCTGGACCAACTGCATCGCCACGACCGACGTGATCGCCTTGGTCAGCGACGACAGGCGGAAGATGGTCTTGTCCGTGATCGGCGCTTTCGACACCACGTCCTGCACGCCAAAAGTTTCGTGATAGACCGGCTTGCCGTGCTGCTGGATCAGCACGTTGGCGCCGGCGATCTTGCCGGTGTCCACCTCGTTCTTGAAGAACGCGGTGATCTTTTCCAGCTTGTCTTTGTTGAACTTCGCGCCCGCAGGGATATCGAACGTGCCTTCGGCGCGGACGGGCGAGATGGCCAGCAGCAACGCACCGGCCACCAGCCCACGCAGGATTTGACCTGAATTCATTGGATCCCTCTCGCCCGGAACTTCGGGGGGGAGTGTAGCGGAGGCCCGATCAGGGACAAGGGCTGCCAAAGGCCTCCAGAACCTCCTGATGCAATTCGCCGCTGGACGCAGAAAAGCAGCAAAATACCACGCGCGTCAGGTGCGGCGACGACGCCAGCGCGTCAATCGTTGTCTTGACGGCTATTCTGGCCGCCCGGTCCGCCGGAAACCGGAAGACGCCGGTCGAGATGGCCGGGAACGCAAGCGAAGCAAGGCCATGGAGGCGGCAAAGCTCGATACCGCGGCGATAGCACGATGCGAGCAGCGCATCTTCGTTACGGGTACCGCCGTACCAAACCGGTCCGACGGCATGGATCACGTGCCGCGCCGGGAGCAGGTAGCCTTTGGTGATCTTGGCGTCGCCGGTCTCGCAGCCGTTCAGCATCCGGCATTCGGCGAGCAGTTCGGGGCCGGCGGCATCATGGATCGCACCATCGACGCCGCCTCCGCCGAGCAGCGACGAATTCGCAGCGTTGACGATGGCGTCAACGCGCAAGCGTGGTGATGTCGGCAACGATGACTTCGAGCCGCGCCTGGCCGACCCGGCGCGCCGACACGATTTAGGCCGAGGCGGCCGCGCTGATTGTGACGCCCTTGTCGGCGAACAGCTGCTGCAATTCACCGGCCTGGAACATCTCGCGGATGATATCGCAGCCACCCACGAACTCGCCCTTCACATAGAGCTGCGGGATGGTCGGCCAGTTCGAAAATTCCTTGATGCCGTTGCGAAGCTCGGCGGATTCCAGGACGTTCAGGCCCTTGTAGCCGACACCGACGTGGTCGAGGATCTGCACCACCTGCCCGGAGAAACCGCACTGCGGAAACTGCGGCGTGCCCTTCATGAACAGCACGACGTCGTTCGACTTCACTTCGTTGTCGATGAATTGTTCGATGCTCATATTCGCTTCCTTTTAGGCCCTGGCCCCTGCGGCCTCGGCTGACGGGCCGGCTCATCCCATCTAACCCGGTACTGCCCATATATGTAGCCCAAAGCGTTGTGCATCCAAAGTAAAATGGCGAGGAGCTGGCATGCGTGGTGGTCGCTGGACCCCCGGAGCGGCCACGGCGCGATAGTCTGACGACATCAATATAATACCCCGAAAAGGCTTTTTTCCCGGACGGCAGCCCCTATCTAGGACGGACTGTCCGCCAGGAACCAGTTCGCCAAACTAACGTTCTCTCCCCTGACCGGAGACACCCGTGACGAAACCAGTAGCCGCCGCCGAGTTTGCCTCCCCCACCCCGTCACTTTTCTCCGATTCCGGCACCCTCGCCCAGAATTTGGTGGAAGCCTATCTGGCCGTTCGCGGCGAGACCGAGCGGCGGGCTGCGCCCTTGAGCCCCGAGGACCAGCTGATCCAGTCGATGCCGGACGCCAGCCCGGCCAAATGGCACCGCGCCCACACCACCTGGTTCTTCGAGCAATTCCTGCTCGGCGAACATTGCGAGGGTTACCAGCCCTTCCACCCCGACTACGCGTTTCTATTCAATTCCTATTATGTCAGCGCCGGTCCCCGGCACGCCCGCCACCAGCGCGGCCACCTCACCCGCCCGAGCGCCGACGAAGTCACCGCCTATCGCCGGCATGTCGATGCCGCCGTCGTAAAATTCTTCCAGACCGCCGGCGAGGACCGCCTGGCCGAGCTCGCACCGCTGGTCGAGGTCGGCCTCAACCATGAGCAGCAGCATCAGGAATTGATGCTGACCGACATCCTGCACGCCTTTGCCCAGAACCCGATCCCGCCGGCCTATGATCCGTCATGGCGCTTCCCGGCGTCGCAGCGCTCAGCGGAGGAATGGGTCACCCTCAACGAGGGCATCCACACCGTCGGCCACAGCGACGACAGCTTTCATTTCGACAATGAAAAGCCGGCGCACCGCGCCCTGGTCGGCCCGGTCCGGCTCGCCCGCAACCTCGTCACCAATGCCGAATGGCTGGCCTTCATGAACGACGGCGGCTACGGCACGGCCACGCTCTGGCTGATGGACGGCTTTGCCGCGGCCACCAACGAGGGCTGGCAGGCGCCGGGCCACTGGCGCCAGGTCGACGGCGAATGGCGGATCATGACGCTCGGCGGGTTGCAGCCGGTCGATCCTTCGGCCCCGGTCAGCCATGTCAGCTATTACGAGGCGGACGCGTTCGCGCGCTGGTCCGGCCGCCATCTGCCGACCGAGATGGAATGGGAGGTCGCCGCCCGCGCCGGCCAGCTCAACGACGCCTTCGGCATCGTCTGGCAGTGGACGCGCAGCGCCTACTCCCCCTACCCCGGCTACCGCGCCATCGAGGGTGCGCTCGGCGAATATAACGGCAAGTTCATGGTCAACCAGCTGGTGCTGCGCGGCTCCTCGCTTGCAACCCCTGACGGCCACAGCCGTATCACCTACCGCAACTTCTTCTATCCCCACCACCGCTGGCAATTCACGGGGTTACGCCTCGCCGATTACGCCTGAATTTTCCGATCATCGAAGCGCGCCGGAAAGCGCGTTCGGGAGAGTATCATGAACGTGCACGCCGCTGCTTTGTCACAAACGCACCAGCTTGATGAGCAGACTTCTGCCTTCGCCGGCGACGTGATCGGCGACCTGTCGCAATTTCCAAAACGCCTGTCGCCGAAATATTTCTACGACGCCGCAGGCTCCGAACTGTTCGAGCAGATCACGGTGCTGCCGGAATATTATCCGACCCGCACCGAGCTCGGCATCCTGCGCAGCCGCGGCGAAGAGATCGCTTCCATCATTCCCAAAGGCGCCGCGCTGGTGGAATTCGGCGCCGGCGCCACCACCAAGGTGCGCCTGCTGCTGGAGCGCAGCCAATTCGGCGCCTACGTCCCGGTCGACATTTCCGGCGACTTTCTGAACGCGCAGGCCAGCGCGCTGCGCAAGGATTTTCCAAAACTCGCCGTCTATCCCGTTGCCGCGGATTTCACCGCGCCGTTTGCCCTGCCCGCCGAAATCGAAGGGATGCCCAAGGTCGGCTTCTTTCCGGGATCGACGCTCGGCAATTTCGAGCCGGACGAAGCGCGGGCGTTTCTGCGCAGCGCCCGCGAGATTCTGGGTGAAGGCGCGCTGATGATCATCGGCGTCGACCTCGAAAAGAACGAGCGCGTGCTCTACGACGCCTATAACGATGCCGCCGGCGTCACCGCGAGATTCAATCTCAACGTTCTGGTGCGCATCAACCGCGAGCTCGGCGGCAATTTCGACGTTTCCGCCTTCATGCACCGCTCCGTCTATAACCGCGAGCGGCATCGCATCGAGATGCACCTGATTTCCAAGAAAGCGCAGACCGTGCGCATCCTCGGGCGCAATTTCTCATTCCGTCCCGGCGAAAGCATCCACACCGAGTCGAGCTACAAATACAGCCTCGACCGCTTCGGCGCGCTGGCGCGCTCTTCCGGCTGGTCGGTGCGGGAATCCTGGACCGACCGCGAGGAGATGTTTTCCGTTCACGCGCTGGCGGCGTCAGACTGAGAAACGGCGCGAGCCTTGCCGCTCGCGCCGTTTCAGTCTTTGAAAATCAGGATTTGCCGTCAGGTCTTGAGCAGTCGCCTGCGCTCCGGCCGCAGCCGGCGCGCCGGGGTGATCCGCGGCGCGATCGAAATCCAGTCATCGGACAAACGGTCCGCGCCCAATAGCCACGCGTGAATGATCCGCCATTTGTCCTGACCGCGCGACTGGAAATCCAATAGCGGCGATCGACTGTCCTGCAGCTCATGGAAAAACTTCAACGAGTTCTTTCCGGTGGGCCCGTCCGGATCGATCGCCTGCGTCAATATCCAGCGGTCCCACTCGTGAATGATGCGTAGCCTTGCTTCACTTTGTTTCATCGGCGCGTACTTCCCCCGCCACGGTATTTTCCGTGGACTCCGATTGATCGCGCTGGTCTGGGTCGGATGGAAAGGTGCTACGCCGCCGCGCGTTCTGCACCTTTGCCGTACTCACTATAGACAAACTTCTTAACAAATCTTCATCTTTATCGCCCCGCCCGCAAAACGATCTATCTGCGCTTTCGTTTGCCCTTCGAAAGGTCCAACTTTTGACGCGGACTCAGTCGAGTTTCTGCGGCAGGCTCGGCTAGGGGTAAGTTCGTGCCAGGGGATCTCAGTTATGGGCAACGCTTATCCAGCATCCGGCGATCGGAAGCAATTTTCCAGTTCTTCGTCTGCGCAGTGGAAGACTCTGCCTGGGATCAGGCACGCTGACGTCAATCGGGTGTCGCTCGTCGAGGAGAATGCCAGGCTGCGCACGCTTGTCGTGCAGTTGTCAAACCTCGTTCTTCGAAACGTCGTCGATCAGCACAACACCTCGCCGATGCAGCCGATGCGGCGCCGGCTGCCCGATTAGAGCGTTTTCAAGCGAAGTGGGAACCGGTTCGCGTCAAGAAAACGCGTCAAAACGAGAATTCGAGACTTCGGTTCTGATTCAATCAGAACCGAAGTCTCGTTATTCCGTCTCCTCCGGCCGCAGCGAGACCGTCTCCCATACAGCGACGGCGATCATGATCGCTGTGGTCAGAATGGAAAGCACCAGCGGCGACAGTTCGCTCGCGAACCACGCCAGCACGCACAGTGCGACAATCCCGGCCCCGTGCGAGAGCTGCAGGAAGCCGCGAAAGCTCTGCTTGAACAGGATGGTTCCGCACAGGAACAGCAAGGGACCGCCGATCGAGCTGATCACGGTCTTGGCATCAGAATGCCCGCCGGGATGTTTCAGCACCAACTCATCCGCCACCGCAGCCACGATGATGCCGGCCACGATCGGCATGTGCAGATAGGTGTAGGCGAGCCGCGCCAGCCGGCCGGGCTCGCTCGATTTCGATATCTGCTCGGAGCCGGCTTCCGCGCCGGTGTGGAAATAGATCCACCACATGGCGATGCTTCCCGCCAGCACCGAGACGAAGGCGGCAAGACTTTCGGCGGACCACGTCAACTCGGCAAATGTCGCGCCCGTCACGACGACGGACTCGCCGAGCGCGATGATGACGAACAGCGCGCATCGCTCGGCCATGTGGCCGCCTTCGATCACCCAGTCCGAGACGGAAGACGCGCCATGGCGCGGAATCCAGAACCGCACCGCCGGCGAGATGTATTCGATCACGAGCGCGATCACCCAAAGCGCGAGCCGCATTTCGCCTTGCGCCAGCCCGCCCGCGATCCAGAACACCGCCGACAGGGAAAGCCAGGCGGCGATGCGGATGGCATTCATGCGTGTCCGCGGGCGCGACTGGCGGCGTGGAGACCCACAGGAAGATCGTCTTGCCGACCTGCATCGCCGCATAGGCAATGGCAAACCACAGGCCGCGCTCCGTCGAATGCCGTCGGGATCGATGTCGACAGCACCAGCCCGCCCAGCATCATCGCAAACAGCAGCAGTCGGACCGGAGTCTTCTCCGGATCGAGCCAGTTGGTGATCCATGAGGTGAAGACCCACACCCACCACACCGCCAGGAACAGCAGCGTGACCTGCAAGCACGCCCAGCGGCGTGAAGTGCGCCAGCAGCGTATGCGAAATCTGGGTGATCGCAAAGACGAAGACGAGATCGAAAAACAGTTCCGCGTAGGTGACGCGGTTGTGCTGGTGCGGCACGATCGGGCGAAACAGCGCGCCGTGCGGATTGTCCGTCATCGATGCGCCCCCGCCGCCCGTCCCGGGCTTAGCTCTCCGGCACCCCGGTCTGCAGCGCCAGCGCGTGCAGCAAGCCGCCCATCTGCCCCTTGAGCGACTGGTAGACGATCTGGTGCTGTTGCACGCGGGATTTGCCGCGGAAGGATTCCGAGATCACGGTCGCGGCGTAATGGTCGCCGTCGCCTGCGAGATCGCGGATCGTCACCTCGGCATCGGGGATAGCTGCCTTGATCATCAACTCGATATCGTGGGCCTCCATCGGCATCCAGCATGTCTCCGTCAGGTGTTTCGAATCATGGCCTGCTCGCGCGACCGTGAGGGCCAAACCTAGCGCGTGCGCTCTTCTAGGTCACGCCCGACCACACTATATTCCCGGTCCGATCGTTTGACACTGAGAGATGAGGTCGCGCCCGATCATTTCGAGCTGACCCAAAAAGAGGCTGAAAATCATGAAATTGCCCGGTCCCGACCATCCGATCACGATTACGGCAAACCCCAGGCGCGTCCGCGTCTCGGTGGGCGGCGTCGTCATCGCCGACACCACCCATGCGCTGACCCTGAAGGAAGCCAGCTACCCGGCGGTGCAATATCTGCCGCGCGAGGATGCCAATATGGCGCTGCTGGCCCGCACCGAGCGGACCACGCACTGCCCCTACAAGGGGGACGCGAACTATTTCAGCATCAATGCCGACGGCAAAAGCATCGAAAACTCGATCTGGACCTACGAGAGCGCCCTTCCCGGCCATGGCCGAGATCGCCGGCCATCTGGCGTTCTACCCGGACAAGGTGACGATCGAGGAAGTGGCGTAGGCGCGCGCTCCCATCTGTCATCACCCGGACATAGCGAGCCTGCTCCACGCAGAATACGCAAACTTGCCGGCACGACCGGCCATTCACGTCTCCCGTCGCAAGGCCGTAAACATTGGGCCTTGCTGAATCAGGTTCCCGGCTGCAACATTTGACACCAACGGCCTGGCCGGGAGGCATCCATGACATCGATTTCCACCGTGGGGCATGCTGATGTGGGTGCAGTGCCCAAAGTCAAATCGCGCAATCTGTCGCTCGATCGCGCCCGCACCTTCCTGACGCTGGTGGTGCTGCTGCACCATGCCGTGATCCCCTATACCTATTTCGGCCACACCGATCCGAAGTACTTCTTCGGCTTCGACATGATCGTGCTCGCCACCGACAGTTTCTTCATGGCGATGTTCTTCTTCCTGTCGGGGCTGTTCGCCTGGTCCGGCATCGCCCGCAAGGGACCGCTGAACTATATGTCCGACCGCCTGCTGCGGATCGCCCTGCCCTTCGTGATCTGCGCGTTCACCGTCATTCCGCTCGCCTATTACGCGATCTCGCTGCGGCACCATCCCGAGATCGGCTTTTCGGCGTTCTGGTGGAACATGGTCACCAAGGGCCCGTGGCCGAGCGGGCCGATCTGGTTTCTCTGGGTTCTGTTCGCGTTCGATCTGGTCGCCTGCCTGCTCTACCGACTGTCGCCCAACCTGCTCGATCCGATCAACCGCCTTTCGCTGCACGGCCGCCGCCGGCCCGCGGTGTTCTTCGCGGTCATGCTGGCCGTCACCGCCGCGTTCTACGTTCCCGGACTGATGATCTATGGCCCGAGCAGCTGGTTCGAGTTCGGGCCGTTCTCGGTGCAGCACGGGCGCATCATGCTCTATGCGAGCTACTTCTTTTTCGGCGCCGGCATCGGCGTGGCGCAAATGGATCGCGGGCTGCTCGCGGCCGACGGCCGGATGGCGAAAGTGAGCTGGGACTGGATGGTGCTGGCGATCGTCCCGTATTGCCTGCTGTGGGGGCTGATCGCCATCAAGCGCGAAATCCTCGGCAACCCGTCGCCGCTGCCGAACTGGTACGAGGGGCTCTACGCCGTCTGCTTCACGGTTTTCAGCGTGGCCATCATGTTCCTGATCCTGGCGTTCTTCCAGCGGTTCAGGCAATCGGGCTCGGCAAAACTGCTCGATCCGATGCAGAGCGACGCCTACGGCATGTTCCTGGTGCACTACCCGATCGCGCTGTGGCTGCAATACTGGCTGTTCGACTACGACTGGCCGGCGATCGTCAAGGTCGCGATCGGGTTGACGCTGACGATCGCACTGAGCTGGGCCCTGACGCGCGCGCTGCGGCAGATCCCGGGCGCGACAAAGGTGCTGTAGCCCATTCGACTTCGTAGGATGGGTTGAGCGCATGCGAAACCCATCAATTGCGCGTGCTGAGCAATGATGGGTTTCGCGGCTCAGCCCATCCTACAAATCACAACTAGTCTAACGCCAGGCTACGCCGCCTTGCCGCTCATATAATCCGGCAGCCAACGCTCGAACGCCGACTTCAGCGCATCGACCGAAACCGCCGCTTCGTCCGGCCACTGCAATCGCATCGCCGCCGGTGGTGCCGATCCGCGCGCACGGCACGCCCGCGCCCTTCATCTTGGCCAGCACCAGGCCGGCATCCGCCGCCGGTACCGTCACGATGTAGCGCGCCTGATCTTCGCCGAACCAATACGCGTGCGGCACGATCGAGCTCGGCGCCGCCAATAGCTGCGCGCCGATGCCGCTCGCGATCGCCATCTCGGCCAGCGCGATCAGCAAGCCGCCGTCGGAGATGTCATGCACGGCCGTCGCGGTGCCGGCGTGGATCATGCCGCGCACCACGTCGCCATTGCGCTTTTCGGCGGCGAGATCGACCGGCGGCGGCGCGCCCTCTTCGCGGCCGCAGACATCGCGCAGGTAGACGGACTGCCCGAGCCAGCCCTGGGTGTCGCCGATCAGCAGGATCGCTTCGCCGCCCGCCTTGAACGCCAGCGTGGCGGATTTGGTGAAATCGTCGAGCAGGCCGACGCCGCCGATCGAGGGCGTCGGCAGGATGCCGCGGCCGTTGGTTTCGTTGTAGAGCGAGACGTTGCCCGACACGACCGGGAAGTCGAGCGCCGTGCAGGCTTCGGAAATGCCCTTCAGGCAGCCGACGAACTGGCCCATGATCTCGGGCCGCTCCGGATTGCCGAAATTCAGATTGTCGGTGATCGCCAGCGGACGGCCGCCGACCGCGGTGATGTTGCGCCAGGCCTCGGCGACGGCCTGCTTGCCGCCTTCGAACGGATCGGCCTCGCAATAGCGCGGCGTCACGTCGACGGTGAGCGCGAGCCCCTTCGGCCCGTCCTCGACGCGCACCACGGCGGCATCGCCGCCGGGACGCTGCACGGTATTGCCGAGAATGACGTGGTCGTATTGCTCCCACACCCAGCGCTTCGAGCACAGCTCGGGCGTTGCGATCAGCTTTTCCAGCGCCGCCGAAATGCCGAGCGGCGGAGTCACTTCGCGCGCGTGCACCACCGGCAACGCCGCGGAGGCGACATGCGGGCGGTCGTAGAGCGGCGCCTCGTCGCCCAGTTCCTTGATCGGCAGGTCGGCCATGACGTCGCCGCCATGCTTGACCACAAAACGCTTGCTCGGCGTGGTGTAGCCGACGACGGCGAAATCGAGCCCCCACTTCTTGAAGATCGCCTCGGCCTCCTTTTCCTTCTCGGGCTTGAGCACCATGAGCATGCGCTCCTGGCTTTCCGAGAGCATCATCTCGTAGGCGCTCATGCCGGTTTCGCGCGTCGGCACCGCATCGAGGATTGAGATCGACGCCGAGATCGCCCTTGGCGCCCATCTCGACCGCCGAACAGGTCAGCCCCGCCGCGCCCATGTCCTGGATCGCGATCACGCAATCGGCTTCCATGATTTCGAGGCAGGCTTCCAGCAGCAGCTTTTCGGCGAAGGGATCGCCGACCTGCACCGTCGGCCGCTTCTCGGCGGAATCGTCGTCGAACTCGGCCGAGGCCATCGAGGCGCCGTGAATGCCGTCGCGGCCGGTCTTGGAGCCGAGATAGACGATCGGCATGTTCACGCCGGAGGCCGCCGCATAGAAGATCTTGTCGGTGTCGGCGAGGCCCACCGCCATCGCGTTGACCAGGATGTTGCCGTCATAGCGGGTGTGGAAGCGCACCTGCCCGCCGACCGTCGGCACGCCGAAGGAATTGCCGTAGCCGCCGACGCCGGCCACCACGCCCGACACCAGATGCCGCGTCTTGGGATGTTCCGGCGCGCCAAAGCGAGAGCGCATTGAGGCAGGCGATCGGCCGCGCGCCCATCGTGAACACGTCGCGCAAGATGCCGCCGACGCCGGTGGTCGCGCCCTGATACGGCTCGATATAGCTCGGGTGGTTGTGGCTCTCCATCTTGAACACCACCGCCTGCCCGTCGCCGATGTCGATGACGCCGGCATTCTCGCCCGGCCCCTGGATCACCCAGGGCGCCTTGGTCGGCAAGCCCCGCAGATGGATGCGCGAGGACTTGTACGAGCAGTGCTCGTTCCACATCGCCGAGAATATCCCGAGCTCGGTGAAGCTCGGCACCCGCCCGATCAGCTTGAGGATGCGCTCATACTCGTCGGGCTTGAGGCCGTGGCTGGCGACGAGTTCGGGGGTGATCTGGGGCTCGGTTCATGGCTGCCTTAATAGGGAGATCGACAGGGGCGCGAAAAGGCCTTTTATGGCGCATTTTCGCCCTGTCCAGAGCTTTGCGAAGGGGGCCTTGCAGGATCGGCGTTTGCACATCCTTCCCGGATCGGATTTAAGGGCTGAAACATCCAGTTGAAGGCCATTTTTAGTGAACGAGCTTCCCCAAAACGCATTCCACCGCCGCCCCGACCTGCACGTCGAAACCGAGGGCGAATTCGAGGGCTGGCGGACCTGGACCCGCGACAATTTTGAGACCCATACCGGCCCGTTCTGGCACCGGATGGACGAGAACGGCAAAGTGCACTGCGCGTTCCGGGTCGAGAAGAAGCACCTCAACGGCATGCGCAACGTCCATGGCGGCTGCTTCATGTCGTTCGCGGACTATTCCCTGTTCGCGATCGCCTCCCCGGTGCTGCAGGGACCGGGCGTGACGGTATCGTTTTCCTGCGAGTTCCTCGACGCCGCGCGCGAGGGCGAACTGATCGAATGCGACGGCGAAATCACCCGCGCCGGCGGCTCGCTGATCTTCCTGCGCGGCGTGCTGAAGTCAGGCGAACGGCCGCTGTTCACCTTCTCCGGCACCATCAAGCGGGTGAAGTGGAAGAAGCCTGCAGGCGCAGGCGCCGTTGCCACCTGAAACGCCACAGGTCCGTCGCGGCTGGCGCGACTATGCGTTGCTGCTCGCGCTGGCGTGCTGCTGGAGTTCGACCTATCCGCTGACCAAGATCGGCCTCGGGTCGTTCCCGCCGATCACCTTCATCTCGGCGCGCTCGCTGATCGCCGCCGCCTTCCTTTTTGTCATCCTGCGCGTGCGCGGGATACGGATGCCGACGGACGCCAAGGCCTGGAAGCTGTTCGCGCAGCAGCAGACCATCAATTCGACGTTTCCGTTTCTGCTGATCACCTGGGCGCAGCAATATGTGCCGGCGTCATCGACCGTGGTGCTGGCCTCGACGACGCCGATCTTTGCGTTCCTGATCACCTGGGGCATTACGCGGCACGAGCCGGCGACGCTGTTGAAGCTTGCCGGCGCCATTCTGGGTCTTGCCGGAACGGCCGTGATCATCGGCCTCGATGCGCTCAGCGCGCTCGACGCCAATATCTTTGCCGAGATCGTCATCCTGCTCGCGACCATATCGTTCGCATGCGCCACGATCTTCGGGCTGCGGCTGACCGATTACGACCCGATGGTGGTGGCCGCCGGCTCGCTGCTGTTCGGCGGCCTGCTGCTGCTGCCGGTCGCGCTGATCTGTCGACCATCCCTGGACCTTGCGGCCGACGGCGGAGGCGCTGGTGGCCACCGTCGCGATGGGGATCTTCTCCAGCGCGCTCGGGCTGATGCTGTTCTACATGTGCCTGACGCGGCTCGGCACGCTGACCACCAACGCGCAAGGCTATTTGCGCATTCCGATCGGCGTCGGCCTGTCGGTGCTGCTGCTCGGCGAAGCCGTCCCGGCCAACCTCGCGCTCGGCCTCGTGCTGGTCATGGCCGGCGTCGCCGCCATGACCATTCCGGCCGACAGTACGCCTGGATCAACCGGCTCCGGCGGTAAGCGCATCGGCTGACCAGCCGCGCTACTGCACGCTCACCAGCGTCAGATCGACGAACCACGATTGCGGCGAGACGAACCCTTTGACCTTCGGGCTCATCGCGCGCGGGATTGAGATCGTGGACGATGTAGAGCCAGGGCGGATTGTCGACGAGCCGCTCATGCGCCTTGCGATAGGCGGCCGAGATCGCCTTCGGATCGGTCGCTTCCGAAATCGTCTTCAGCGCGTCTTCGAAGTCGTCGTCCTTCCACTGCTCGAAGTTGAAGCCGTTCGGCGAGAAATTGGCTGCCGAGAAATAGCGCGCCATGACGCCGGCATCCGACGACGGCGAACTGATATTGAGCACCATGGCGCCGCGCAGATTGGGGCTGTCGGGCGTGGCGCGGGCCGCCGTCAGCAGCACCTGCCATTCGATCACGTCGAATTCGACGTTGACGCCGCAGGCCTCTTTCAGATTCTGCTGCAGGAATTCGTTCATCGGCAGCGGCAGCATCTGCCCCGAGCCGGAATTCGAGATCAGCGCCTTGAACGACAGCGGCTTGGCCGCCGTGTAGCCGGCTTCCGCGAGCAGCGCCTTGCCCTTGGCGGGGTCGGACTTGTAGCGATTGACCGGCGAGCCGAAATCGGGATCGCTGGACTTGAGCCAGCCGACCGAAGGCTCCGCGGTGCCGTTGAGCAGCGACACCAGCCCTTCCCGGTCGATGCAATAGTTCAGCGCCTGGCGCACTCTGACGTCCTTGAACGGGCTGTTGGCCGCGCCGATGTTGTAGAACCACGGCCAGACATGCGGATAGGAGCCGGTGGTGATGGTGAAGCCCGCGGATTTCAGCGAGCGCGATGCCATCGGGCGGCGGCACCTCGATCCAGTCGACCTGACCGGAGCGCAGCGCGGCCAGTCGCGAGTTCGCCTCGGGGATCGGCATCAGCACGACATTGTCGACTTTCGCTTTTCTGCTCGGGTCCCAATAGCCGTCAAAGCGCGCCAGATCCGCCTCCTGCCGCGGCACGACCTTGGTGATGCGGAACGGCCCGGTGCCGGCCGCCGGCAAGGTCGCGACCTTGGCCCACTCCTTGCCCGCCTTCTCGAACGAGGTCGGCGAGGTGAACAGCAGATAGACCGCCATATACGGGAAAATAGGACGCCGGCTTGGTGGTGGTGATCGCGACGGTTGCGTCGTCGATCTTCTTGTAGCTGCCCATCACGGGCACGCGCGCCCGCGACATCGCCGAACTCGGCGGCTCAAATTGCGGGCTGTCGCTGTTGAAATAGCGGTCAAGATTCCAGATCACGGCGTCGGCATTGAAATCGGTGCCGTCGTGGAATTTGACGCCCTGGCGCAGATGGAAAATCCAGGTCTTGTTGTCGGCGGGGTCCTGCTCCCATTTCTCCGCGAGCCCGGGACGCAAGGTCGCCAGCTGGTCGGTCTTGGTCAGGTCCCACAGCACCAATCCTTCGAAGATCGGATAGCCGAGGAAGCGCATGCCCTCAAAGCCGTTGTTCGGCAGCCCGGTCGCCGTGGGGATATCGGACGCCGTCATGGCGATGCGCAGCGTGGTTTCAGCCGCCGCCGAATGCGACGACAGGAGCGCGGTCAGCAGCGCAACCGTGCAGAAAGCCTTGCGAATGGGCATGATCTATCTCCGTCCGACGATCGGAAAATCCGCGTTTGGGATCAGGAGACAGGAGCAAGTTTCAGGCCAGCCACTTTCCGCCGTTGAACAAAAATTCGGCAGCTGGATGAAGGCATATCGGACCGCGCTTCAGTTCGCAACTGCTTCTCAGCGATCGAAAGCCATTCGGCCTGCGCCTAAGCGCGCTTCGCCGCCCGGCCAATTGCAGTTGCAAATTCCGGATGGTGGCCCGCGAAACCTCGACGGAACAGCAACGAACTGTGATCGGCCGGCGGGAACGCAGAGGCTGGCGAACCTCGTTTGCCCCTATGCAGCAACGACAAAGGAGCAATCATGAAACTCGCAACATTGGGACTGGCGACGGCGCTTGCCTTCACCAGCACGTTTGCGCTCGCGCAGTCCGGCGGCGGCTCGGCCGGCGGAGGCTCGAGCACGGGTGGCGCAGCGGCGAGCGGCACGACGACCGGATCTTCCGTCGACCGGAACGACAACAGGCAGTGCGACGGGTGCACCAACAGCGGCATGTCAAACGGCGCCGGCAGCGCCGCGGCCGGCGCGCAACAGCGGGCGGAACCCGTCAGGCAGCACGCTGATCAATCCCTCGCCCAGCGGCTCGACCCTGACGCCGGCACCCGGCGGCCGCTAATAGCTGGCGACAACAAAAAGCCCCGCGCAGCGGGGCTTTTTCATTCGCTGCATCGCCGGCTGCTACTTCTTCTCTTCCAGCAACTTCCTGTATTTCTCGACATCGCGCGTCACCAGTTGGCCGAGCACTTCGGGCGCGAGTTCGTTGGCGTCGGGCGCGACGGTCGAGAGATCGTGAAAACGCTTTTTCACCGCCTCGCTCTCGACGGCGGCCCTGGCCGCGGCGTTCAGTTTCGCGATGACCGCAGGCGGCGTGCCCTTTGGCGCGAACAGGCCGTTCCAGCCCTGCGCCTCGAAATCGGGAAGGCCCGCTTCCGCCGACGTCGGCAGCTCGGACAGGGTCGCAAGCCGCACCGTGGAGCCGACGACGACGCCCCTCACCAGTTTGTCGTCGATCGCCTGCGACACCGAGGCGGCGGAGTCGCAGACGCCGTCGATCTGGCCGCCGATCGCATCCGTCAGCGCCGGCGCCGCGCCGCGATAGCCGACCAGCGTCACGTCGATGCCGGCCGCATTCTCAAAGCTCTTGCAGATCAGGAAATTCGACGAGCCGACGCCGGCATGGCCGAGATTGACCTTGCCGGGATTGCTTCTTCGCGTAGGCGATGAATTCCTGCAGGTTCTTGGCCGGAAAATCCTTGCGCAGCGCGACGATGCCGAAGGTCTTCGCGACGACCGCGATCGGCGCGAAGGAATTCCGGCGTGAACGGCAGCTTCGGATAGATCGTGTAGGTCGCGGCACTGGTGCCGGCATTGCCGATGGCGATGGTGTAGCCGTCAGGCTCCGCGCGCGCCGCGCGCGTCAGCGCGGTCGAGCCGCCGGCGCCCGCGACATTCTCGATCACGATCGGCTGCCCGAGCGACTTGGCCATCTCCTCGGCCACCACGCGCGCGATCACGTCGGACGTGCCGCCGGCCGCGAACGGCACGATCATGGTGATGGGACGCTTTGGGATAGTCCTGCGCGTGGGCGGCCCGGCCAGCGACAGCGCCGCCAGCAGCGGCCAGCCATTGCACCGCCACGCAGAATTCACGCCGCTTTTTCCAGATGCGCGACGAGGCCCGCGAACAGGCCGCGGCCGTCGGTGCAGCCCATGATGTCTTCGACGTGGTTTTCCGGATGCGGCATCATGCCGAGCACGTTGCCGCGCTCGTTGACGATGCCGGCGATCGACTGCGCCGCGCCGTTGATGTTGGAGGCCTCGTCGACCACGCCGTCGGCCGAGCAGTAGCGATAGAGCACCCGCCCCTCGCCCTCGAGCCGCTTCACCGTCTCTTCGTCGGCTTCGTAATTGCCCTCGCCATGCGCGACCGGCACGCGGATGACCTGGCCGGCATTGTAGCCGCGCGTGAACGGCGTATCCGAGCGCTCGACCCGCAGATGCACGTCCTTGCAGATGAATTTCAGCCGCGCGTTGCGCATCAGCACGCCGGGCAACAGGCCGGCTTCGCAGAGGATCTGAAAACCGTTGCAGACGCCGAGCACGAGGCCGCCATCGGCCGCGAACTTGCGCACCGCGTCCATCACCGGCGCGCGCGCGGCAATGGCGCCGCAGCGCAGATAGTCGCCATAGGAAAACCCGCCGGGCACCACGACGAGATCGGTCCCCTTCGGCAGCGCGGTCTCGGCGTGCCAGACCATCGCGGCCTCCTGGCCGGAGACGAGTTTCAGCGCGCGCGCCATGTCGCGCTCGCGATTGATTCCGGGAAAGACGAGAACGGCGGATTTCATGTAGCGCCTCATTTGTCTCGATAGCTCATGGATCAGTTCTGCCGTCGTCGCCATTTCGAGATTGTGAACTCGCATGTCGGCCAAGAGCTTATCGACGAGTTGTCAATTCGATCCAAGGCACACGAGACATCCAGCGCAAGAGCGTAAACCTGCTGCATGGATATCTCGCTCATCCCTAGCCCAGCACTTCGACCCGGTAATTCTCGATCACGGTATTCGCCAACAGCTTGTCGGCGGCATCCTTCAATGCCGCCTCGGCCTTGGCCTTGTCGGCGCCCGACAGCTCGATGTCGAACACCTTGCCCTGGCGCACGCTGGCGACGCCATCGACGCCGAGCGATTTCAGCGCGCCTTCGATGGCCTTGCCCTGCGGATCGAGAATGCCCGACTTCAACGTAACGGTAACGCGTGCCTTCACGATCCTAACCTCAGCTCTTCACCAGCACCGGGCCGGTGCCGGCCGGCCGCTCGTTCTCCATCAGGATGCCGAGCCGCTTCGCCACTTCGGTGTAGGCCTCCAGCAGGCCGCCGAGGTCGCGACGGAAACGGTCCTTGTCGAGCTTCTCGTTCGACTTGATATCCCACAGCCGGCACGAGTCGGGCGAGATCTCGTCGGCGACGATGATCCGCATCATCTCGTTCTCGAACAGCCGTCCGCATTCCATCTTGAAATCGACCAGGCGGATGCCGATGCCCAGGAACAAGCCCGGTGAGGAAGTCGTTGACGCGGATGGCGAGCGCCATGATGTCGTCGATTTCCTGCGGCGTGGCCCAGCCGAACGCGGTGATGTGCTCTTCGGACACCATGGGGTCGTTGAGCTGGTCGTTCTTGTAATAGAACTCGATGATCGAGCGCGGCAGCTGGGTGCCCTCCTCGATGCCGAGGCGCTGCGACAGCGATCCCGCCGCGACGTTCCGCACCACCACCTCCAGCGGCACGATCTCGACCTCGCGAATCAGCTGCTCGCGCATGTTGAGGCGGCGGATGAAATGGGTCGGCACCCCGATGTCGTTGAGGTGCTGAAACAGGTACTCCGAAATCCGGTTGTTGAGGACGCCCTTGCCCTCGATCACCTGGTGTTTCTTGGCATTGAACGCGGTCGCGTCGTCCTTGAAGTGCTGGATCAGGGTTCCCGGCTCCGGACCTTCATACAGGACCTTGGCCTTGCCTTCATAAATGCGGCGTCGACGGCTCATTGGGATGTACCGTGTTTTGTTGAAATCCATGAAATTGGTGTGCTCCGGATGACAAGGGTTTGCGACCACGACGGAGCTGCCGTGAAGGCCAGATTCCGAACAGCAACGACCGGAAACAGAACAAGAACCTCGCCTGAGGGCAACCTATCCGATTGGCCCATCGAGCACAATCGATCCGGCCCAATTGGGCCCAACTTATCCCGATCGCCCTGCGGCTTAACGGCCCGTTGTTTTACCAATTCGCCCCCTCTATCTAGGTAGTCGATCGGGCCGCGACAACGCTGGCCCCATTTACCATTTCCGGGGATTGGAACCGCAAAATGACCACTTTCGACAAGCGCGAGGAAGGTTTTGAGAAGAAATTCGCCCTCGACGAGGAGCAGAAGTTCAAGGCCGGGGCGCGCCGCAACAGGCTGCTCGGTCTTTGGGCAGCCGAAAAGCTCGGTCTGACCGGCGATGCCGCCACGGCCTATTCCAAGGAAGTGGTCGCCGCCGATTTCGAGGAAGCCGGCGACCAGGACGTCCAGAACAAGGTCGTGAAGGATTTTGCCGCCAAGGGCGTCGCCGTCACCGCCGCCGAGGTTCGCGTCAAGATGGACGAGCTGATGGCGGCAGCCGTCGCCCAGGTGAAGGCGGGGACGTAAGGCGCACGTCATTCCGGGCCGTGCGAAGCACGACTACGCGCGCAATTGCGCACCGATGACCCGGGGAAAAGCATCGCCGCCCTCATTCGTTTCGCGAAGCGCGCCCGGCAATTGCGCGACGTCCCGTTCACGGCGCGCACGCACAACGTGGCCGCGCAGGTCACCACGCTTGGCAAGCGCATCGCCATGTCCGGTGAAGAGATGCTGCTGGCGCACCAGAGCCTGGTCAACGTGCTGGACACCTATCCGGCGCGCGGCTTGAAGGGCGCGGTGGGCACCCGTCTCGATCAGATCACCCTGTTCAATGGCGATGCCGGCAAGGCCGCGCGCGCTGGAGCAAACCATTCTTGCGTCACCTCGGCTTGCCGAAGGCCCTTGATGCCGTTGGCCAGGTTTATCCGCGCAGCCTCGATTTTCGTGCGGTGAGCGTGCTGCACCGAACTGCGCCAGCGGTCCCGGCAACTTCGCCAAAACGCGTGCGCCTGATGGCGGGCCATGAACTCGCCAGCGAAGGCTTTGCGAAGGGCCAGGTTGGCTCCTCCGCGATGCCGCACAAGATGAACAGCCGCTCTTGCGAGCGCATCGGCCTGGTCGCTGCGTGACGCATCCCGGAATGACGGCGGGAAGGTCAGGCAGGCCTGAAGCGGCCAGCTACACGCCGGGCGCAATTCTGTAGGCGAATAGTGAGTGGCGAGTGGAAGGAATTCCATTCGCTACGCGCCATTCGCCACTCGCCCCCTCACTCCTCCTTGAACCCATACTCCGGCACGTTGCCGCTGGCGCCGTAATATTTGTACGGCAGGAATTTGCCGGACATCGTGATCTTGACCCGGTCGCCCTTCGGATTGGCGACGCGCTCCATCGCCATGTCGAAATCGATCGCCGACATGATGCCGTCGCCGAATTCCTCTTCGATCAGCGCCTTCCAGGCCGGGCCGTTGACCATCACCATTTCGTAGAAGCGATAGATCAGGGGATCGGTCGGCGGCATCGGCGTGCCGGCGCCGCGCATCGGCATCTCGTTGAGCATCGCGGTTTCGGATTTCGACAGGCCGAACAATTCGCCGCATTGGCGGCCTGCGGTTTTGTCAGTTTCATCTGGCCCATGATGGCGCCGACGATCAGCACTTCCGAATAGCCGCCGATCTGTTCGCAGATGTGCTTCCAGCTCCAGCCCTTCTCGCGCTTGATGTCGAGCAGCTTTTCGGTGAGGTCTTCGCGTTTCATGGGTGGTCTCCTGTTGAAATCTAGCGCGCGATCTTGTGGGCTGAACTGGCTTCGACCAGGCTCGGCACCGAGACGATGGTCGGTTCGCTCAAGCCGGGCCGCACCACCGGCACGTTGCGCGGATCGTGATCCGGCGTCGTCGCGGTAAACGTCTTGCTGCGGCTGACCAGGAAATCGACGATGTGGTTGCGCAGCGCGTAGTAGAGCGGATGGCGGTGCAGATCGATGCGGCCGCGATCCTTCGGCAGCGGATTCTCCACGATCTCGGCCAGCACCGCGCCGGGGCCGTTGGTCATCAGGAAAATCTTGTCGGCGAGATAGATCGCCTCATCCACGTCATGGGTGATCATGAACGCGGTCTGCCCGGTCTCCAGACAAATCCGGCGCACCTCGTCCTGCAGCGTGCCGCGCGTCAGCGCGTCCAGCGCCGAGAACGGCTCGTCCATCAGCATGATCTTTGGCGTGATCGAGAGCGCGCGCGCGATGCCGACGCGCTGCTTCATGCCGCCGGACAGTTCCGACGGCCGCTTGTGCTCGGAGCCGGTCAGCCCGACCAGATCGATGAATGTCTGCGCGTGCGCCTTGACCTTGGCGCGGTCCCATTTGCGCCATTTCGAGGTGACGGCATAGGCGACGTTGCCGAGCACGGTGCGCCACGGCAGCAGCGCATGGCTCTGGAAGATCACGGCGCGGTCGAGGCTGGTGCCCTCGATCGCCTGCCCGTCGACGATGACGGCGCCCTCGCTCGGCTCGTCGAGCCCGGCCAGAATGTTCAGCACCGTGGTCTTGCCGCAGCCGGAATGGCCGATCACGCAGCCGAACTCGCCGCGCGCCATCGAGAGCCAGAGATTCTCGAACACCGCGATCTCGCCGCCGCCGCGCCCGGATAGCGCTTGCGCGATCGCCTTCGATGGAAATGAACTTGTCCATCATCTCACTCCGGGAACGTGACCATGCGCGTGAAGCGCGCCAGGATCTGGTCGAGCAGCATGCCGACCACGCCGATCAGCAGAATGGCGATGATGACGTTGGTGATCGAGAGGTTGTTCCACTCGTTCCAGACGAAGTAGCCGATGCCGGTGCCGCCGACGAGCATCTCGGCCGCGACGATCACGAGCCAGGCGATGCCGATCGATATCCGCATGCCGGTCAGGATCGTCGGCGCCGCCGCCGGCAGGATCACCGTGAAGGCCCGCCTGACGGTGCCCGACTTCCAGCGTGCGCGCGACGTTGATCCACTCCTTGCGCACGGCGGCGACGCCGAACGCGGTGTTGAGCAGCATCGGCCATACCGAGCAGATGAAGATGACGAAGATCGCCGAGATCGAGGAATCCTTGATGGTGTAGAGCGCCAGCGGCATCCAGGCCAGCGGCGAGATCGGCTTCAGCACCTGGATGAACGGATCGAGCGCCTTGCTGATCAAGGGCGACATGCCGATCAGGAAGCCGAGCGGGATCGCGACGATCACCGCGAGCAGATAGCCGAGGCCGACGCGGCCGATCGAATAGCCGAGCTGGATGCCGAGGCCCTTGTCGTTCGGCCCCTTGTCGTAGAACGGCTGCTTGAGATGCTCCCACAATTTCGCGCCGACATCGAGCGGCCCCGGCATCGCCGACTTGCCCTGCGTTGCCGTCAGCCCCATCAGCTTGGCGTATTCCGGCGACATGGTGGTGGTCGTAGCCGTCGAGCGCGTGGCGAGATGCCAGATGCCGAGGAAGGCGGCGAGCAGCGCGATCGAGACGACGGCCGCGCGGAAGCGAAGGGAGAAGGTCATCGGGCAACCTCTCTCAGCACGTCGTCCCGGCGAACGCCGGGACCCATACGCCGTGCCGTCTGCTTGAGGCACGACGTCAGAGACCTTGCCTTCACCACTCCCGCCGCGGAGTATGGGTCCCGGCGTTCGCCGGGACGACAGCGGAGAGTGTTGCTGCGCCGCGCCCCTCACGACGCCTTCCTGATCTTGAAGCTCGCCAGATAATCGTCCGGCTTCGCCGGATCGAACGTCTTGCCCATCACCGCGAACGACTTGTACGACGTCGTTGGCGGTGTCAGCCCCATCTCCTTCATGACCTTGGCCGTGTCGGTCGCGAGATAGACCTGCTCGGCCACCGCCTTGTAGTCGACATCGCCCTTGATCTGGCCCCAGCGCTTCATCTGCGTCAGCATCCACACCGCAAAGGACTGCCAGGGGAACGGATCGAAATCGACGCGCTTGGCGTCGGTCTTCACGCCGCCCAGTCCGTCCGCATAGGTGCCGGTCAGCACCTGCTCCAGCACGGTGACGGGCGCGTTGATGTAGTTGGCCGGCGCGATCGCCTCCGCGATCTGCTTGCGGTTTTCGGCCTTCGACGCATAGGCGGTCGCGTCCACGATCGCCCGCGTCAGCGCCGCAAAGCTGTTCGGCGAACTGGTGATGAATTCGCGGCTGGCGGCAAAGCTGCAGCAGGGATGGCCGTCCCAGATTTCCTTGGACAGGATGTGCATGAAGCCGACGCCGTCATAGATCGCGCGCTGGCAGATGTTGTCGGGCGCGAGGAAGCCGTCGATGTTGTCGGCGCGCAGATTGGCGACCATTTCCGGCGGCGGCACCGAGCGGAGCTGCACGTCGGTATCGGGATCGATGCCGTGTTCGGCCAGATAATAGCGCAGCAGATAATTGTGCATCGAATAGTCGAACGGAATGGCGAACTTCATGCCCTTCCAGTCCTTCGGATCGCGCTTGTCCTTGTGCTTCATGGCGAGCGTGATGCCCTGCCCGTTGATGTTCTCGATCGCCGGCACCGTGAAGGGAATCGGATTGGCGCCCAGTCCCAGCGAGATCGCGAGCGGCATCGGCGCCAGCATGTGCGCGGCGTCGTATTCCTTGTTGATGGTCTTGTCGCGGATCACGGCCCAGCCGGCGGTCTTCACCACTTCGACGTTGAGGCCGTGCTTGGAATAGAAGCCGAGCGGATGCGCCATGATGATCGGCGTCGCGCAGGTGATCGGAATGAAGCCGACCTTGAGGTCCTTCTTCTCGGGCACGCCGCCTTGCGCGAACAATTCGGTCGCGGTCTGAAGCGGGAAGAATTGCGAGATCGCGGCCAGCGCGGTCGAGGCGCCGACCGATTTCAGGAACGCGCGCCGCGCCACGTCCTTCGGAAACATCGCCCGCATCACGGCGGAGGCCACGACGCCCTCGTAGCGCTTGTCCTCGCTGGGCGCGAGGCTCGCAGCGCAGCGCCAGCGGCATGCTCGTGTTCGGCTTCGCTGACATGCTGGCCGCAAGAACAGCCACCCGCACGAAGACGGCGGTCGGGATCGAATGGATTGTCGAAGGTAGACATGAGGCCTCCTGCACCGGTGCTGCTCCCTAATTAAGCAAGGCACATGCCAGCCCGTTTCTTCGGCGATTGCGCTGATGTCGCAGGGATTTGGCCTGATATTGGCGATTACGAAATTTCGTGATACACGAGAATTCGTAGTTGAATTACGATTTTTCGGAGTATCGCGATGGATCTGGCGTTGATTTCGACGGCCGCGCCGCAGGACGCCGGCCTGCGCGCCGCCGCGTTCGAGTTCGGCATCGAGCCGACGCTACTGCTCGATCCCCACGCCGACCTGATCCTCGATGCCAATCCGGCCGCCTGCACCCTGCTCGGCTACGATCGCGCGCTGCTGCGGCAAACCAAAGTCAGCGCGCTGCACAGCGGACAACTGCCCGCGCTGATCGTGTTCACGCAGGCCGTGCTCGACAAGGGCGCCTGGTGGACCAACGCGCTGACCCCGCGCCACGCCACCGGTCAAACGCTCAGGCTCGAATATGCCGGCTCCCTGCTGCCGGGCGACAGCCGCGCGCTGGTGCTGCTCACCATGAGCGACCTCGATGCCCGCCGCCGCCGTTTTGTCGATGCGGCGGCCGAGCAGCACATGCGCGGCGGCATCGCCACCTGGCAGCGCGTCGAGCGCGTGTTCCAGGACATCGAGCGCGAGAACCAGTTGATCCTGCGCGCCGCCGGCGAAGGCATTTACGGCGTGAACGCGGAAGGCAAGACCACCTTCGTCAATCCGGCCGCCGAGCGCATGCTGGGCTGGAGCGCGGAAGAACTGGTCGGCAAGGCCATCCACCCGATCGTCCATCACACCCATCATGACGGGCGGCACTACCCCGATCACGACTGCCCGATCTACGCGGCGTTCCGCGACGGCGCCGTGCACCAGGTCGACGGCGAGGTGTTCTGGCGCAAGGACGGCACGCCGGTCTGGGTCGAATACACATCGACTCCGATCCGCGACCGCGGCGTGGTGGTCGGCGCCGTCATCGTGTTCCGCGACGTCAGCCAGCGCCGCGAGGCCGACGAAAAGCTGCACGCCGCGCTCGCCGAAGTCGATCGCCTGCGCGAACGGCTCGAACTCGAAAACGCCTATTTGCAGGAAGAAATCCGCATCGAGACCAACCCGCGCGGCATCATCGGCCAGAGCGAGGCGATCCAGACCACGCTGCGGCAGGTCAAGCTGGTCGCGCCGACCAGCGCGGCCGTGATGATCACGGGCGAATCCGGCACCGGCAAGGAACTGATCGCGCGCGCCATCCACGAGGCGAGCGGCCGCCGCGACCGCCCGCTGATCCGCGTCAACTGCGCGGCGATCCCGCGCGAACTGTTCGAGAGCGAGTTCTTCGGCCATGTCCGCGGCGCCTTCACCGGCGCGATGCGCGACCGCATCGGCCGCTTCGAACTCGCCGACGGCGGCACGCTGTTCCTCGACGAGGTCGGCGAAATCCCGCTCGAACTGCAGGGCAAACTGCTTGCGCGTGCTGCAGGAGGGCAATTTCGAACGCGTCGGCGAAGAACGCACCCGCGCGGTCGACGTGCGCCTGATCGCCGCCACCAACCGCGACCTCAAGCAGGAAGTGCAGCGCGGCCGTTTTCGCGAGGATCTCTATTTCCGCCTCAACGTCTTCCCGGTGGAGTCGGTGCCGCTGCGCGAGCGGCGCGAAGACATTCCCCTGCTGGCGCAGCATTTTCTGACCAGCAAGGCGCTGAAATCCGAGTTGCGGCTGTCGGAAGGCGACGCCCGAAAACTGTCCCGCTACGACTGGCCCGGCAACGTCCGCGAACTGCAGAACGTCATCGAGCGCGCCGCGATCCTCGCCCAGAACGGCCGCCTGCGCATCGACCTGCCGGACGTGCCGGGCGCGCCGCCGTCCCCGACGGCCACGCGGATAAAGCAAGACAGCCGTCCAGCCGTCATGACATCATCCGACATGCGCGCCCACGAACGCGCCAACATCGAGGCGGCGCTGCAGGCATGTTCCGGCAAAGTATTCGGCCCCGGCGGCGCCGCCGAAATGCTCGACATCAAGCCGACCACGCTGGCCTCGCGCCTCAAGGCACTGGGGATTACAAATGCGCGTGGTTCGGCGGGCTAGTCAGGGCGTGTGTTCGCAAACGTCAGCTTTCCCGAGCGAGCGGACGTCACCCGGCTCAACCGCCAGCGGCGGCTTTTGACCCACCTCGGAAGTCGGGCGGCCAAGTTTTTTGCGCTGTGATAAAGCCACTTCCGGTAAACCGGCTTCACCGGCTCCAAAGGAGATATGTCCATCATGCTGGACCGCATTCTCGATGCAGCAACCGACAACCTCAGATTCGCGAAGATTCTGGTCCAAATGGGTCTCGATCCGAACAACGTGACCTGGGACGCCATCTTCAACCGGCTGCTGGAAATCTTTCTGCACAACATCACGCTTGCGAACTCGTTCGCCCTGGTCGGCGCGATCTTCTTTGTCGCCACATTGCTGACGCACACAATGGTGCCGCTGCGGGTCGCGAACATGATCGGTTGCGCATTCTTCGCCATCTTCGGTGCGCTCACCGGTGCCGTCGCGACCTTTTTTCTTTATTTCCTGATGATACCCATCAATGCTTACCGTCTCCGTCAAATGCTCGCTCTCGTGAAGAAGGCGCGCGCCGCAACACAGGGCGACATGTCGATGGAGTGGCTCAAGCCGTTCATGACCGACCGCAAGTATCGCAAGGGCGATATCTTGATGAAGAAGGGTGACGCAGCCAATGAAATGCTGCTGACCGTTACCGGCAAATTCCGGGTCATCGAAATCGATGTCGAACTTCCGCCGGGGCGCTTGATGGGCGAGCTTGGTTTCCTCACGCCCGACAACCGCCGGACCGCGACGATCGAATGTATCGAGGAGGGCCGCGTCCTGACCATCAGCTATGAAAAGCTGCTCGAGATCTACTTCCAAAACCCGCAGTTCGGCTATTACTTCCTTGTCTTGACCAGCCAGCGCCTGCTGGAAAATCTCGCGCGGGCCGAAGCCATCATCGCGCAGAACAAGATCGCGCCGCAGACGCCTTTCGCCAACTAGCGCTTGTCCAGAATAACGATCGGATACTGCCAAAGCTTGACAGCGAGGCCCGGCGTCGCGCGCTCGACGAGTCCAGCTGCTGGGTAGAAGGCAGAAGCCATCAGGTCACTCCAGATCAGCGTGCGCTCCTCATAACTGCCGATGACATCCCACGGGAGCATCGAGACTTTGCAGTCGGACTCAAACTGCTGCCACCACCCGAGCGGATGAGGAGAGAAGTAAAGGCCGGATTCCTCGACCGCACGCTTGGGCGTAAACATCTTCCGCAAGCGATGGAGCGCGCCCGCGGCGAATCTGATCGGTGACTTCGGATTGCTGTAGAGGATCACGATGCGACCGCCCGGCTTCACCAGCCGGATCATCTCGCGGACGGCCTGCTCCTGCATCTGCGCGTCGATATGATAGATGACGTGGGCAGCGAAGATGCAGTCGAACTGCGAACTCGCTTCCTCGTGGAGGTCGCAAATCGATCCGAGAATCTTCCGCGCCTTCGGCAGCTTTTTTTCCGAAATATCAAGCGCGGCCTTGGAGATATCCGCGCACGCGGTCTGCTCGAACTGGGTTGCGATTGAAACGTGGCTTTGAGGCAGATCCCCACCGCCGACAATGAGGAGTGAGCCGTGCTCGCCAGCAAAGCATCCGATCGTCCGCTCGGTCGTCCCGGCGTGGTATTTGCGATAAGCGGGCCTGAACTGGCGGAATAGCGCATCTTCACCGCCGCTCCAGCCCTTCGTGTCATAAAATGAGCGGACGGAATCTCGACGTTCGGCATACGCACTCCCGACCATAAAATATTACTTCAACTATCGGGATAGGCTATGCTTGTCGCGGTGCGGGATCAAGCTGGCTGACAGGGTTAATGGTGCGATGCTGAATGCTGCACCGATGCACGCCGAGAAAGTAAAAGCCCGCGGCCGTCTTTCCAGCCCTGCCCTTCGCCTATAGCATCGCCCCAAGACGACCGGATCAACCGGTCGCTACGACAAAGGGGAGGATTTCATGCGTCGCAACCTTTTGGCCGCGTCCGCGCTCCTGTTGTGGGGCGCAGCACTGACCGCCTCCGCGGTCGCGCAGCAACCGGTCAAGCTCGGTGTCCTCAACGACCAGACGGGATTGTACTCGGATCTCAGCGGCATGGGCTCGGTCCACGCCTCGCGCATGGCGGTCGAGGATTTCGGCGGCAAGGTGCTGGGCCGGCCGATCGAAGTCATCTTTGCCGACCATCAGAACAAGCCCGACATCGGCGCCAACATCGCGCGGCAGTGGATCGAGACCGAGGGCGTCACGCTGATCCTCGACGTGCCCAATTCGGCCGTGGGGCTCGCCGTGCGCGAGGTGACGCGCACGCGCGACGCGGTCGACATCAACACCGGCGCCGCCACGTCGGATCTCACCGGAAAAGCCTGTTCGCCGCACGGCGTGCACTGGAGTTTTGACACCTACGGCCTTGCGGCGACGATCGGCCAGGCGCTGGTGAAGCAAGGCGGCGACAGCTGGTTCTTCGTCACCGCCGACTACGCCTTCGGCCATGCGCTCGAGAAAGACACCTCGGCGTTCGTCACGGCCGCCGGCGGCAAGGTGGCGGGCGCCGTGCGCCATCCGCTCAACACCGCCGACTTCTCCTCCTTCCTGCTGCAGGCGCAGGCCTCGAAGGCGAAGATCGTCGCGCTGGCGAACGCCGGCGGCGACACCATCAACGCGATCAAGCAGGCCGGCGAATTCGGCCTCGGCCGCAAAGGCGACCAGCGCGTGGCGGCGCTGCTGCTGCAGTTTCCCGACACCCACGCGCTTGGCCTCGAAGCCGCGCAAGGCCTGACCGCAAGCGAGACCTTCTTCTGGGACCTCGAACGACGCCACCCGCGCCTGGACCAAGCGCCTCGTCGCGCGCAATGCCGGGAAACCGCCGAGCATGATCCATGCCGGGACCTACGGCGCGACGCTGCATTACCTCAAGGCGGTGGCGGCAGCCGGCACGACCGATGCGACCAAGGTGGTCGCCAAGATGAAGGAACTGCCGATCGACGACTTCTACACCAAGGGCACGGTGCGCGAGGATGGACGCGTGATGCGGCCTTATTATCTGCTGCAGGTCAAGAAGCCCTCGGAATCCAAATACCAGTACGATTATCTCACAGCTGCTCGCCACGGTGCCGGCGGAGCAAGCGGCGCGGCCGCTGAGCGAGAGCGCCTGCCCGATGGTCAAGCGCTGAGACCAGTCGTCGCTGACCACAACAGATCATGAGAAGAGGAAACCAGTACCAATGAGCATTGCCGATCCCAACAAGACGATCCTGACCGGCGAGAACCCTTTTATCCGCCTGAGCCACAAGGACGGCGAGCCGAACTCGACGGAGGCGAGCTATTGGCGGATCATCTTTTCGCCGGCCGGTCCCGGTCACGTTCTCTATCTGAAAAGCGAACTGACGGAACGGCGCTGGCGCATCTACTCCGACAACATCGCGATGGCGCGGTGGCTGCAGTCGACCGTGCAAGGCATGCTCAATGCCGAGCTTTCCGACACGACGATCCCCTGTGCGGACGCGCAATTCTCCAAGACCGGCGATCCGCGCTACTTCTGGACCGAACACGTCAAATCGCACGGCGAAGACATCTCGCTGACCTGGTTCGATATCGGCGAGCCGCTGCTCATCCACTCGCAGCCGAACCAGATTCCCGACCGGCGCTACGGCGTGTGCACCGTGCTGATCCCGGCGCTCGGTACCCGTCTCGTCCGCAACGGCGTCGAGGCGGCGGGGCGATCCTGGCCGCGGGAACGCGAGGGACGGCCATTCTCGACGTCGGCATTGGCGTTCTCGGAAAGCTGGACCGAAGCGATCTGAGGCCGAGTCGCCAATCAGTTTGCGTTTTCCACGAGGCGGAAGTCACCTGAAGTGTGGCGGACACAGTGCCACAACGCGAGGCGGCACGTTCTGCGCTACGCTTGATGCCCAAACGACAAAAGAACACCAAGGGCAGGAAAATGAACAAGCTGACACGGCGAACGTTCGTGATGGGTTCGGCCGCATTGTTGTACGCGCCGGCTGTAAGGACCGAGGCGCAATCCGCATGGCCGTCAAAATCGATTCGAATCATCGTGCCCTATCCGCCCGGCGGCCAGACCGACGGCATCGCGCGCGCCTTCGGCGACTTCCTGGCGCGGCAGGTGGGAAAGACGGTCATCGTCGAAAACAAGGGCGGCGCCGGCGGCGTCATCGGCGTCACGGAAGCGAAACGCGCCGATCCTGACGGCACCACCATCCTGTGCACGATCTCTTCGTCGCTGATCCAGAACCGCGTCACGGTGAAGGACCTGCCCTACGATCCCGAAAAGGATTTTATCTACCTGACGATGGTCAGCGGCGCCGGCGGTCCGGTCGTGGCGGCGAAGAAGACGGGCGCGACGAACCTTCGCGAGTTCATCGAATATGCCAACAAGGTCGGCAGCCTGAACTGGGGATCGTACGGCGTGGGTTCGACGCCGCACGTCCTGATCGAGACGATCGCGAAGCAATACGGCATCAAGGTTCAGGTCATCCAGTATCGCGGCGAGGCGCCGATGTGGAATGACGTTGCCGGACAGACGCTGGATGGCGCCGCCGGAAGCTATGCCGCGGCAGCGCCCGTCATCCAGGCCGGCACCGGAAACCTGATCGGCGTGGTCGGCACCCGCCTGCCGCCGTATCCGGACACGCCGACCATGACCGAGCAAGGCGCCGTCGGCGACTTCTACGACCTGCGCGCCTTCACCACCTTCGCTGTACCATCCGGCACGCCAAAGGACATCGTGGACCGGCTCGACGCCGCTGTTGATCCAGGCCGGAACCGACCCCAAGGTCCAGCAGATGCTGAACAACTTCATCCTGTCGTCGCCGGCCGATTTCGAAACGACGAATCGCATCTTCAAGCGCGACAGCGACGTGATGCTCCGCATCCTGCGCGATCTCGGCGTCAAGCCATCGGAGTAATCGCTGGTAGCGCGCCTAGTAGCGGCGGCCGCCCACCGAGAACGACGAGGCGCCCGGCAGCGAGTTGATCTCGCTGTCGATCCGGCCCGTCTGCTGCACGACGCCGACCCCGAGCGACAGGCTGAGATTGGACGTCGGCTGGAATTCGACGCCGGCATACGCGCTGGAAACGGGCAGCGTGCCGGATTTGGAATCGAACGGCGCGAACGCGTTGCTGCCGATGCCGGAATTGTATTTCAGCGTGTCGAAACCGGCAAAGAAGGTGACGGGCGGCCCGCCGCCGTTCTTCAGGCTGTAGCCGAACTGCACGCCTTCGCTGTAGATCGAGCCGAAGCCGCCGAACGCGCTCTGGCTGAGGCCGCCAAAGCCCATGGTGTTGCGCTGGCTGCCGACAAAGAAGCCGTTCGAGAAATTGTAGCGCGCGTAGGCGGAGCCATTTCCGAGGTCGCGGAAGTCGAAGCTCGGAAAGGTGCCGTAGGCGTTCGCGCCCTCGCCCGCATCGCCGCTGAATCCCATCGGCCAGCCCGGAATCCAGTAGTTGACCGGCGAGGCCTGCGCGTGGGCGGCTGGCGCGCCGAGGCACAGCATCGCCACGACCATTGCAAGACCAAATCTGCTTGAGAATATCGACATCCGCGCGACCACCCGACTGCGCCGCGATTATACGCAGCGGAGGTCGGGAACGCCAGAGCGGCGCGATGGCGCGGTTCCATGGTGGGCCGCGCCAAATCGCCGGCATTGCAGTCCAATTCCACTCGAATCAGACTGCAACGCTCGACATGTCGTTACGCCGCCTTGGTGAGCGTGGCCTCCGTCGGCAGCCCCTCCTCGATCGGCAGCGACGGATCGCGCGACCATTCGTTCCAGGAACCGAAATACATCCGCACGTCCTTCACGCCGGCGTTCTTCAGCGCGAGGAACGTGTTCGAGGCCCGCGCGCCCTTGAAGCAGTAGAGATAGACCGGCGTGCTCGGCGTGATGCCGACGGTGGCGCATTCCGCCAAAATTTCGTTCTTGGACTTGAAGCGCGGCCCCTCGGCGGTCGGCTTCATCATGCGGTACCATTCCAGCCACACCGCGCCGGGAATGCGTCCCTTGCGCGGGCAGAAATCCTTGCCGTACGGCGACGAGCTTTCGCCGATCCACTCGTCGATGTCGCGCACGTCGAGCAGCGCGATGCCGGGCTTGCCGACGGCGGCGAGCATGGTCTTGGCGTCGATCAGGATGTCGCCGGCTTCCGGCACGATCGAGAACGACGCCTTCACCGGCGACGGCACGTCGGTGGTGACCGGCAGGCCGGCCGCCGCCCAGGCGTCGTAGCCGCCATGCAGCACCTTGATCTTGGGATAGCCGAGCATGGTCAGCAGATAGTAGCCGCGGCAGGACTGGCCGAAGCCGGAATTCATCGACTGTTCGTAGATGACCGCGGTCTCCTTGCCGGAAAGCCCGGCGGCGCCGAACGCGTCGGCGAATTTCGTCTTCAGTTCCGCCATGCCTTCCGGCGTCGAGGTCGCCAGATACGTGAAGATTTCATGGACATTGACGGCGCCGGGGAGATGCCCCGCGCCGTAGGCTTCGGGATTGCGGGTGTCGATGACGACACACGGCTCTTTCTTGAGGAATTCCGCGAGTTCGCCGGCAGTAATCAGAACGTCCGTCATGGCAGGCCTCTCCTGTTTTGTGGTTGCGGGTTGGGTCGAAACGGAAATCCCTCTAGCGCTCGTCGCCGGCCAGCATCTTGCGAAGCTGCTTGGTGGCGGGGGTGACGATGGCGACGAAATAGGCTTCGCGCAGCCGGCGCTGCGCGCGATGGCTCTTCAGGTAACCGCGCGCGCCGCAATGGAGCATCGCGGCATGCGCGGCCGCGACGCTGGCGTCGCCGGCGCGCAGCCGAAGCGCCACCACGCGCCGCCAGTAGCTGTCGTCGGCATTGTAGGGATCGCGCGCCAGCGCCATCGTCTCCTTCTCGAATTCGGCATGGAGTTCGCGGAACTGCATCGGCTGCTGCGGCAGATAGCGGTTGACGTGGCCGAGCGGCGCGTCGACCTCGTCCATGATCTGGATGCAATCCTTGATCAGGCCGAGCGCCATGCCGGCCTGCAGCAGGATGAAGCCGGCGCGGATTTTCTTGACGAACGGCCCGGCCGGCTCGGCCAGGATCAGTTCGTCCGGCACGAAGACGTCGCGGAACTGCACGCCGTAGGTGCCGGTGCCGTCCATCGCCAGGAACGGCTTGCACGGCTGCAGGGTGATCGCGGGATTGGCGCAGTCGGCCAGGAACATGACGATGCCGCCGCCCTCGTCCTCGCGCTCGAAGATGGTGCCGAAGAAATGGTCCGCGCCGAGATTGGACACCCAGGGCAGCGCGCCGCGCACGACATAGCCGCCCTCGACCTTGCGGCCCTTTCAGCTTCAGTTTCTCGATGCCGAAAAAGCTCTTCATCGGGTTCGACAGCCCGGTGCCGCCGAGAATCTCGCCGCTGGCGAACTTGTCGGCGAATTTGGCGACGAGTGCTGGATTATCGGAATTCGACGCGTACCAGACCAGCGTGTTCTGGCACCACGCCATGAAGGCGGTGGCGCCGCAGACCTCGCCGATGGCGGCGATCGATTGAATGGCGCAGCGCAGATCGGCCGCGCCATTCTCCGGTATGTGGCTGCCCCACGCGCCGGCTTCGCCGAGCCTGCGGAGCAGCGCGTCGGGGTAGAGCGTGCCTTCGTCGATCGCCAGCGCCTGGGGTGCGAGTTCCTTTGCGCGCAATCGTCGCAACCTGATCGGCGATCGACACCGATGGCAGGGTTTCGTCGCTTGCGAGCCGGGATACCGCCAGTGAACCCATCAAACCCTCCACACCCCATTGGCCTTGCGTACGTCGTTGCCTTGCGTGCTTGCTTACGCGCTGACTTCGAGATTGACGGGCCGCGTAAACGTGTTGGCGACCGGCGACCATTTCTTGACGTGGGTCACCAGCGCATCGATCTCGCTCTTCGGAACGCCCTCGCATTCCATGTCGACCTTGACGCGGACATCGGTGAAGCCGACCGGCTTCTCGCTGACGTCGCCGGTGCCCCACACCGCCGTGATGTTGAGGTCGCCCTCGAGCTCGAGTTCGAGCTTGTTGACGATCCAGCCGCGGTGCACGGCGTTGGCGTGCAGGCCGACCGCAAGGCACGAGCCGAGCGCGGCCAGTGATGCCTCCGACGGATTGGGCGCGGTGTCGTCACCCAGAAGACCCGGCGGCTCGTCGACGATGTAGGGCGCGAGGTTGCGGATGTAGTTGGCGTGGCGGAACTTGCCCTCCGCCACCGTCTTGCATTTCAAGGTCTTGATGACCTTCGGGTTGGCCTTGCCGTTGACGATGAGCTGTTCCAGCCCATTCTTGTCGATTGGCGCCAGGCAGCCTGTAAGCACCGTTTTTTGAGCGACCGCGGTCATCTTTTCTCTCCCTAGGGTAGGATACCGAACGTTCTGTTTCCTGCATGAAGCGTGCCAGACCCGGCCAAAATCAAAAGCCGAACTTCTCTCGCCGCTTAGCGGTGCCTGCCCGGAAATTGATCAGCGCCGCGCTGCACAGGCGCGAAGCAATTGCCGCATGGGTGCGATTACTTTCCGCGCAAAGATGCGACTTGATGATTGCGCCGCGGTTGGATTAACTGGCGCGCATGGGCAGATCGGTTCCGAAGAAGAAAGCAGTCCGTCGCCGGCGACGAAGAATCCGCGCGCGCGCGCCTGCTCAGCGCGGCGACGCATCTGTTCTGCAAGAACGGCATCAACGCCACCGGCATCGACGCCATCATCGACGAGGCCGGCACCGCCAAGACCACGCTCTACAAATTGTTCGGCTCGAAGACCAACCTCGTCAACGCCGTGCTGGAAAGCGAAGGCAAGGCGTGGCGCGAATGGTTCATCGGCGCGATGGAAGACGGCGGCGGCGACGCGCAGACAAAACTGAAGCGGATTTTTCCGGCGCTGAAGCGCTGGTTCGCCGAAGAGCGCTTCTACGGCTGCCCCTTCATCAACGCGGTCGCCGAGCACGACAAGGACGCCAAGGCGTTCCGCAACATCGCGCTACGCCACAAGAAGGTGGTGCTGGCGCATATCGAAAAGCTGGCCGCTGACATGGGCGCGGCCGAGCCGCAAATGCTGGCGCATCAGCTCGCGCTGCTGATCGACGGCGCCATCGTCGCCGCCATGGTGTCGCGCGATCCCGGCGTCGCGGATACCGCAGGCCTCGCGGCCGGCAATCTGTATGAACCGTCGAAGGTGAAGAAGCCGAAGCGAGCGAGCACAAGCGAACAACTCGTCGCGGTGTAGGTGCCGTAGGGTGGGCAAAGCGCAAGCGTGCCCACCATCTCATCAGCGTGCTCGCTGATAGATGGTGGGCACGTCGCTTACGCTCCTTTGCCCACCCTACTGATTTATCGCCCCTACTTCAGCGCATCCGCGACCTTGGCAATCCCGGCATTGGCGCAGACCTCGTCCTTTTCGCCGCCCGGCGCGCCGGATACGCCGACCGCGCCGATCACCTCGTTGCCGGCCTTGATCGGCACGCCGCCGCCGACCGCCACCGTGTTCGGGATCTGCTTCAGATAGGCATTGGCGGGATCGGAGGTCAGCTTCATGAACTCCAGCGAGGTCTGGCCGCGGGTGCGCGAGGTGTAGGCCTTCAGCCGGCCGAACTCCATGGTGTGGGGATTGGTGCCGTCGCCGCGAACCGAGGCCGCGACATTGCCGGCCTTGTCGACGATCACGACCGAGACCTTGTAGCCGTCCTTGGTGCACTGCTCGAGCGTGCCCTGGATGATGGCGAGCGCCATTCCCATCGAAACATTCTTCTCGACCTGTGGGGCCTGCGCCAGCGCAGGCGAAACGGCGAGAACGGATAGAGATGCAAGCACGGCAAGACGAACACGACGCATGTTGATAGCCTCCCTTTGGGGATTACGATGTCCCGCCACGTTGAACCCTCGCCTGCCCCGAATAATCCCGGGCCAGCCGACGAAATTCGTCGGGTCAATGCAGCACGCATCGCAATATTGGAGGCGTTCTAAGGGCTCGCGGGCAGACTCGCCTCGAGCCGCACCAGTTCGGCCGCCAGATCGGCTTCGACATCGCCGACCCGCATCTCGATCACGCGGTAGTCGCGCGCCTCCAGCCACGCCTTCCGCCCGGCGCGGTCGGCGACGATGGCCTCCGACTCGTTGGCGTTGACCAGCTCGATCGCGAGCCGATGCACGAAGGAAACGAAATCCGGGATGTGGCGCCCCACCGGCGTCTGGCGCTTGAACTGGCCGGCAAACCGCCGGTCGCGGGTCAGCGCCTGCCACAGGATCCGCTCGGCGTCGGTCGGGTTACGCCGCAGCAGCCGCGCGAGCCCCCGCACGGTCGAGCCGTCGCCGGGTACCGCCGGCCCCTGCCCGTGCTCGGCCAGCAGCGCGCGCAGCCGCGTCGCCTGTTCGCCGTCGAGCACGCCGCCCTTGGCCGGCCCCTTGCGGCCCTCGGCGATCGCCATCACCACGCCGTGCAGCGTGTGCATGTCCTGCTTGGTCGGGTCCATCCGCGTAAAGATATTGCGCAGGTTCACCAGCATGGTCTCGCGCTTCTCGCGCGGGCGCAAAAATTCGACCTTGTCGAGTTCGCGGACCAGATTGTCGAAGAAGGCCTGCATCTGGTGCTGCGAGGCCGGCTCGGAGCGTTCCGGCATCGCGAACGGCAGCGCGCCGCCGGTCGAATGCTTGAAGCACTCATAGCCCACCAGCAGCACCGCCTGCGCCAGGTTCAGCGAGGCAAAACCCGGATTGACCGGAAAGGTGATGATCCGGTTGGCGAGCGCGACCTCCTCGTTCTGCAGGCCGTAGCGCTCCCGGCCGAACAGGATACCGGCCCCGCCGCCGGCCCCGACATGGGCGACGATCTCGGCGGCGGCCCGTTCGGGGCCGACCACCGGCTTGGCCTGGTCGTGGGCGCGGGCCGTGGTGGCGAACAGCAGCGTCAGGTCGGCGACCGCCTGCTCGACGGTATCGAACAGCTGCGCCTCCTCCAGAATGTGGTCGGCCCCGGCCGCGGCCCGCTGCGCGGCGATGTTCGGCCAGCCGTCGCGCGGGTTGACGATTCGCAAGCGCGACAGCGCGAAATTGCCCATGGCGCGCGCGGCCATGCCGATATTCTCGCCGAGCTGCGGCTCGACGAGGATCACAACCGGTCCGGCTAAGTCCAAACCAGCCTTGGTCTTGTCGGTGCCGGACATTCCCGAATTCGCCTTCTGATGAAGCTTGAGCAGCCTTACTCAACCCTGAAGATTTTCTTAAACCCGGACGCTGGCTGGCATCCGGACCGGATCGCAGATGGAGGATGGAAATCCCCAGCCCGCGCGCCGGCTTAGTAGCGTTTCCGTCCAGTTCGTTCAAAGCCTCAATCCGGCGCAGCCCGGCCGACCGGACCGGCATTCCTACCTAGGAAATGGGCGGAAACTGCATAACGGCTTGGCTTTCGTCCGCCGGGTTGCAGTGCTATAGCCCGGCTATAATCACTCCACCCCGCCCACATCGGCGGTTTTCCGAGAAAAGGCCCGTTCCACATGGCAAAAATCAAGGTGTCCAACCCCGTCGTCGAACTCGATGGCGACGAGATGACCCGGATCATCTGGCAGTACATCAAGGACAAGCTGATCACCCCGTTCCTCGATGTCGAACTGCTGTATTTCGACCTCGGAATGGAATACCGCGACGAGACCAACGACCAGGTCACGATCGACGCGGCCAACGCCATCAAGAAGGTCGGCGTCGGCGTCAAATGCGCCACCATCACCCCCGACGAGGCCCGGGTGAAGGAATTCAACCTGAAGGAAATGTGGAAGTCGCCGAACGGCACCATCCGCAACATCCTCGGCGGCGTCGTGTTCCGCGAGCCGATCATCTGCAGCAACGTGCCGCGCCTCGTTCCCGGCTGGACCAAGCCGATCATCATCGGCCGCCACGCCTATGGCGACCAGTACCGCGCCACCGACATCAAGTTCCCGGGCAAGGGCACGCTGTCGATGAAATTCGTCGGCGAGGACGGCACCGTGATCGAGCGGGAAGTGTTCAAGGCGCCCGGCGCCGGCATCGCGATGTCGATGTACAATCTCGACGATTCCATCGCCGACTTCGCCCGCGCCTCGCTCAACATGGGCCTGGCGAAGAATTATTCGGTCTATCTCTCGACCAAGAACACCATCCTCAAGGTCTATGACGGACGCTTCAAGGACATCTTCCAGGACATCTTCGACAAGGAATTCAAGGCGAAGTTCGACGCCAAGAAGATCACCTACGAGCATCGCCTGATCGACGACATGGTGGCCGCGGCCATGAAGTGGTCCGGCGGCTACGTCTGGGCCTGCAAGAACTACGACGGCGACGTGCAGTCGGACACGGTCGCGCAGGGCTATGGTTCGCTCGGCCTGATGACCTCGGTGCTGATGACGCCGGACGGCAACACCGTCGAAGCCGAAGCCGCCCACGGCACGGTGACCCGCCACTACCGCGAACACCAGAAGGGCAAGGAGACCTCGACCAATTCGATCGCGTCGATCTTCGCCTGGACCCGTGGCCTCGCTCACCGCGCCAAGCTCGACAACAACCCGCAGCTGGCAAAATTCGCCGACACGCTGGAAAAGGTCTGCGTCGCGACCGTCGAGGAAGGCTACATGACCAAGGACCTCGCGCTCCTGGTCGGCGCCGACCAGCGCTGGCTGTCCACCACCGGCTTCCTCGACAAGGTCTCGGACAACCTCGCCAAGGCGATGGCGGCGTAAGCCGCCGTTCGCAACTCCCTTCCACATCCATGGCCAGCGACAAACGCGAAGCGTTTGCGCTAGAGGGCAGAGCGACGAACAATCCATCTCCGCTGGGGGCTCGATGGATTGTTCGGCGCCTGTTATCGGGCGCGTTCGCGCGGCCCGCTGGCTCGCTTTGCCACAAGAACCAACGACGGAGCTACTAAGGTGTCGTCCCCCAAGAACTGCCCTGATCGAAGAACGCCCTATTCAAGAACGCCGCTACTCACCGCCATCTTCCTCATCGGCTCGCTCGTCGGCGCGACCGCCCAGACCGCCCTTCCCGACGCCATCGCGGCTCCCGGTGAAACGGTCATCCTCAAGCTGCACGCCGAAGGCGCGCAGGTCTACGAATGCAAGAGCACGGACGGCGCGCTCACCTGGACATTTCGCGAGCCGATCGCGACGCTGTTCCAGGACGGCAAGACGGTCGGCCGGCATTACGCCGGTCCGACCTGGGAAGTGCAGCGACGGCAGCGCGATCGTCGGCCAGGTCGCCGGCACGTCGCCGGGCTCCGTCGCCATGGACATCCCCTGGCTGAAGCTCACCGTGACGTCGAAGCGCGGCAACGGCGTGCTCGGCGCAGCGACGACCGTGCAGCGGATCAACACCGTGGGTGGAAAGCTCACCGGCGCCTGCTACAAGCCGGGCACCTATGAAAGCGTCCCCTATGCGGCGGATTATGTGTTCCTGAAGAAGGGCTGACACGACGTCAGCCATCCGGAGGTGAGCGATGCTGTTCATGGTGATCGAGCGCTTCAAGAACCAGGACCCGATCCCGGTCTACAAGCGCGTACGTGATCCCGGCATCACATTTCCGGAGGGCCTGACCTATGTCGGGAGCTGGATCGAGCCCAATTTCGACCGCTGCTTCCAGTTGATGGAATGCGACGATCTGCGCCTGCTGCAGCAATGGGTGCTGGCCAACAACCGCGATCTCGGCATCACCTTCGAGATCGTCCCGGTGGTGCCGAGCAAGGAAACGCGGGAAGTCGTGGCGCCGTTTCTGGACTGAAGCGATGTGCTGCTAATTTTCGCTCAGCCTTCCAGCCTGGTCCCGACCGTCGTCAATCGCGCCGAATTCCATCACCGGCGTGATCCAGTAGACGAGGCCCGTACCCGCGAACGCCGTCTTGAGCCGGGCGAGCAATCGCGCGGCGTCCTGCTGTTCCAGAATTGTCCGCACCAGCACCTCGTCGGCGTGACCTTTGACCTGCTCGGCCGCGGTCTGCAACCGGACCGCCGGACCGTGGCCTGCACCATCGGACGCCGTGAAGCCGGACACCAGATCGCGCTGCTCGCTGAGATAGTCGAACAGCTCCTCGCGAAGCTTGCGCGCCGCGATCAGCGTCAGGCAAACGGGTTGAACCGTCATTTGGCCCCCTTCGCTACGCCGCCAAACCGGCGATAGAGGATTGGCAGAAGGATCAGGGTCAGCAGCGTCGACGACAGCAATCCGCCGATCACCACGATCGCCAGCGGCTTCTGGATTTCCGATCCGGGACCGGAAGCATACAGCAGCGGGACAAGCCCGAGCGCGGTGATACTGGCGGTCATCAGCACCGGCCGAAGCCGGCGCCTGGCGCCCTCCACGACAATACGGGCTTCCGGTACGCCATGGGCGCGCAACTGATTGAAATACGAGACGAGCACGACGCCGTTCAACACCGCGATGCCGAGCAGCGCGATGAATCCGACCGAAGCCGGAACCGACAGATATTCGCCCGTCAGGGCAAGCGCAAATACGCCGCCGATCAGCGCGAAGGGGATGTTGACCAGCACCATCAGCGCCTGGCGGATCGAGCCGAACGTGGTGAAGAGCAGAACGAAGATGAATCCGATGGCGACCGGGACGACGATCGACAGCCGCGCGGCGGCGCGTTGCTGGTTCTCGAACTGGCCGCCCCAGGTGAGCCGGTACCCCTGCGGCAGCACGAGCTCCGCGGCCACCTTCTGCTGCGCGGCCTCGACGAAGCCCACCATGTCGCGGCCTCGAACGTTGGATCGAACCACGCTCATGCGGCCGCCGTCCTCGCGGTCGATCTTGACGGGACCGTCAACCCGGTGGATGCGGGCGACCTGTGAGAGCGCGACATGCTGCCCGGACGCAAGCGTCAGCGGCAGGTTGGCGAGCAAGGTCGGCGCTTCGCGGGTCTTCTCGCTGCCGCGCAGCAGGATCGGGGTGCGACGCCCGTCCTCCAGGGCGGTGCCGATGGTGCGGCCCTCGATCTGGGTGCGCAGCGAGGCGGCAATCGTATCCACGGCCAGCCCGAGACGGCCCGCCTCCAGCCGGTTGACCGAGACCGTGTAATACTGCGCGCCTTCGTTGAGCGTCGTATACACGTCCTCGGCGCCATCGATGCCGGACAGGATCGCCGACAGCTTGCTTGCGATCTCGTTGAGCTTGGTGATGTCGGGGCCAAAGATCTTCACCGCGACGTCGCCGCGCACCCCGCTGATCATCTCCTGGACGCGCATGTCGATCGGCTGCGTGAAGCCGAGCGACAGTCCCGGAAAATCGGCGAGCACCTGACGGAGCTGCTGAAGCAGCGCGGCCTTGTCGAGTGTCTTTCTCTCCTCGACGGCTTCAGGACCAGGAACGTGTCGGTCTGGTTGAGCCCCATCGGATCGAGGCCGAGTTCGTCCGACCCGGTGCGGGCCACGATTCCCGCGACGTCAGGCACCCGCGCGAGAATGGCCGCCTGAAGCCGGGCATTGATCGCGTTCGCCTGATCGAGATTGACCGACGGAATGGCCTCGACGCTGACGATGATATCGCCTTCGTCCATGGTCGGCATGAACGTCTTGCCGAGCTGGGTGTAGGCAAAGCCGGCGGCGACGAGGGCCGCGACCGCGGCAACCATCACCTTGCGCTCATTGGCCAGCGCCCAGTCAAGCGCAGGCGCGTAGCCGCGTGAAGCAAGCCGGATCAGCCATGGCTCGCGGTGCGGGGCCGCCTTGAGCAGAAACGAGGTCGCGACCGGAATCACCGTGAGCGCCAGCAGCAGCGAGGCCGGCGAGCGCAAAGATGATGGCGAGCGCCACCGGCGTGAACAGCTTTCCCTCCAGCCCCTGCAGCGCCAGCAGCGGCACGAAAACGATGATGATGATGAGCACGCCCGTCGACACCGGCTCCAGCACCTCGCACACCGACCGGAACACGGTATGGACCAGCGGGGCCGTCTTGCCTTCCCGGTCCTTGCTCAGGTTTCCGACGATGTTTTCGACGACGACCACCAGCGCGTCGATCAGCATGCCGATGGCGATCGCCAGGCCGCCCAGGCTCATCAGATTGGCCGACATGCCGACCATCCGCATGACGATCAGCGCGATCATGATCGCGAGCGGCAGACTGAGCGCGATCACCAGCGAGGCACGCCAGTTGCCGAGAAACAGCAGCAGCAGGACGATGACCAGAACCGTGGCTTCCCCCAACGCCCGCACGACGGTTTCCACCGCACGGCCGACCAGCCGGCTCCGGTCGTAGAACACGTTGATGGTCACGTTGTTCGGCAGCGACGGCTGCAGCTCCTGCAGGCGCTGGCGGACGTCGCGCACGAGCTGACCGGCATTGGCGCCGCGCAGGCCGAGCACGAGCCCTTCGACCGTTTCGCCGCGACCATCGATCGTGACGGCGCCGTACCGCGTCAGGGAGCCGACCCGAACGTTGGCTACATCGTTGACCCGGATCGGAATGCCGTCCCTGACGTCGACCACGATGGCCTTGATGTCGTCGATCGTGCGAATGCTGCCTTCGATGCGGACAAGGGCAGAGTCTTCACCCTGGTTGACGCGGCCGGCGCCGTCGTTGCGGCTGTTGGCCTCGATCGCGCGCCGAAACAAGTCATACGAAATGCCGCGTGCCGCAAGCGCGTCGCTGATCGGCACGATCTCGAAAGCCCGGACATGACCGCCCAGCGAGTTGACGTCGGCGACCCCCGGAACGGTTCGCAGCGCCGGGCGGATCACCCAATCGAGCAGACTTCGCCGCTCCGCCAGCGAGAGATCGGGGCTGTCGATCGTGAACATGAACATTTCGCCGAGCGGGCTCGTGATCGGCGCGAGACCGCCCATCACGCCCTCCGGAAGATCGCGCGCGATATTGGACAGCCGTTCCGAGACCTGGTTGCGCGCCCAATAGATGTCGGTGCCGTCTTCGAAATCGACGGTGATGTCGGCGAGCGCGTATTTCGTGGTCGAGCGGAGGATCTTCTTGTTGGGCAGCCCCAGCAGTTCGAGCTCGATGGGAACCGTGATCCGTTGCTCAACCTCTTCGGGGGTGAGGCCCGACGCCTTCATGATGATTTTCACCTGGACCGGCGAGACGTCGGGAAACGCGTCGATCGGCAGGCTGGGCAGAACGGCAGCGCCGGCGCCGATGAGCAGGAGCACGCTCAGGCCAACGAACAGGCGCTGCGACAGCGCGAAAGCGACCAGGCGCTCGAGCATTATTCGGCCCCGAGCCGCAGCAAGATCCCTCGCAGGGCGGTGATCCCGCTGACGGCGACCTGCGTCCTTTTCCGTGATCGCGCCCGAGATCACGACGTGGTCCTGATCTTCGGCAAGCAGCGTCACCGGCGTCAGGCGAAAGCCGCCCTCGATCGCGACAAAGACGGACGTCGTGTCGCCACGCCGGACGAGCGCGCTATAGGGGACCTCCCAGGCGCTTTCACCGGCGGAAAGAAAACTGATCCGTACCGCGGCGGTTTGCCCGGGGCGCAGCTCGCCGGTGTTCGGCATTCTGCGCGCACCAGGATCGTCTGGGTCGCCGCGTCGGTGGTTTCCGATACCAGTATGACCACGCCCGGGGAGCGCGTAGCCTTCGATTTCCACTTTCGCTCCCGCGCGAATGGCGCGGATGCCCGATGCCGGCATCGCAATCTCGGCCCATAAGGTCGACAATCGCGCCAGCTTGACGAGCGGCGCCGACTGCTCCACCCGCTGGCCCGGAGCAGACCACGATTTCGACGGCCGTCGCCGGTTGAGGGGCCATGACCGAAACCGTCGACTTGATCGCCGCCTCGCTGGTCAGGAGCGAAATGGCCGCGTCGGAGAGACCGCTGAGCCGAAGCATTTGCCGCCGTTCCGCCACCGCGACGCTTGCCTGCCGGGCTTCGGCCTGGCTGGTCTCCAGAACGCGCTGCGGCACCGCCTTGCCTTCGAACAGGTCGGTGTTCCGTCTGAGCTGCTGGGCGGCAAGGACGTCCTGCGCGAAGGCGTGCAGATAGTCCCGCTGCAGCGAAACAAAACTCGGGCTCTCCAGCGTGACGAGCGGCTGGCCCGGCGTTGACGCGGTCGCCTCGCGCAACCGACAGCGCATTGACCATGCCGGCCACGGGAGCGCTGACCACCCACAATTGGGGCGTGGGGATAACGATCTGCGCCGGATATGGCAGTGTCTGGTCGGTTCGGCTCGAGACGGGATGGACGACGCGAACGCCCAAGGTTTGCACCTGCGCAGGACTGACCTTCACCTCGTCCTCAGCGGAGGCCGGCGACATGTTGGCGGGAGCAATCAGGGCGAGCGCAAATATGGCCCGAGGCAGCCTCCGCCAAAAGCAAAGACTTAGGATCGCCTCAACGTGACTCATCGGCAAGAAACCATATGATCTGGTGGCGCCCCAAGCCGCGCGTTCCGTCGAGCTTGAGTAGTCCGTCCAGGCTCCCCGTGCCTTGATTTGCGTCAAGTGGCGGATGCGGATGAGCCGTGCCGCAGTCGTTACCTCGCCGCCGATGCTCAGAAGCGGGCCATCAGTCCCGTTCGGCCTGCGCGATCTCGGCAGGCGCGAGATCGCCCTTCTGCGGCTCCGCGGTATCGGCCAGCCGCGCCTCGGCGGTCTCCTTCACATGCGCGGCGAGCTCGGGCAGCCGCTCGATCAGGGCGTGAAAATCCTGCGCGTCCAGCGCCAGCAGTTTGGTCTTGCGCGTCGCGGTCACCGTGCCGCTGCGCTTGGTCCGGTGCAGCAGCGCGATCTCGCCGAAGAACGTGCCGTTCGACAGCCGCACCCGCTGGCTCGGCAGTTCGATCTCGACCTCGCCGGCGGTGATGAAATACATCGACGAGGCCGGATCGCCGCGCCGCACCAGGATTTCGCCGGCCTCGATGGTCTGCGCGCGCAGCAGCCGCATGATGTCGGCGATCTCGGCGGCGCCGAGATGCGAGAACAGCGGCACCCGCGCCAGCATGCCCCAGGTGACGATGAAATCGCGCCGCCGGACTTCGTCGGCAAAGGCGCTCGAGATGATCGCGACCGGCAGCGCGATCATCGCAAGCCGACGACGATGGCGAACACCGACACGATCTTGCCGAGCGGCGTGACCGGCACCACGTCGCCATAGCCGACGGTGCCGAGCGTGACGATCGCCCACCACATCGCCTGCGGAATGGTGCCGAACTTGTCGGGCTGGACGTTGTGCTCGATGGCGTAGAGCAGCGAGGCGAACAACAGCACCGCGCCGGTCAGGATCACGACGCAGCCGAACAGCGTGCGCCGCTCGGCATGCAGCGCCGCCAGCAGCGAGCGCATCGCCGGCGAATAGCGCACCAGCTTGAGGAACGGCAGCATGCCGAACAGCACCAGCGTCGGGCGGTCGCCGCGCGACCAGCGCGATCGCCGACGGCAGGAACGCCAGCAGGTCGATGATGCCGAGGCTGGAGAAGGCGTATTCGAGCCGCGCCCGCACGGGCGTCACCGCGCGAAGCGAATGCCCGACCACGCTCCAGAGCCGCGCCAGCATATTCCAGCGCGAACGCCACGACGGCGGCGACTTCGATCGCCGTGAACAGCCGGCCGAACGCGCGTCGAATTCCGGCACCGACGCCAGCATCATCGCCAGCACGTCGAGGACGATGATGGCGACGATCAGCTGGACGAAGCGCGAGCCGACCGAATGCGGCAGGTGATCGTGTTCGAGCAGTTCGTAGAGCCGGTCCCGCAGATCCGGATCGCTGCATCGCGCGTTTGCCGGGTACGGCCGCCACGCTCAGGCGCCGGCCATCGCCTTTTCGATCGCCGACAGCGCCGCGTCGGCCTTGGCGCCGTCGGGGCCGCCGGCCTGCGCCATGTCGGGCCGCCCGCCGCCGCCCTTGCCGCCGAGCGCTTCGGAGCGACCTTGCGCACCAGTTCGACCGCGTTGAAGCGCGAGGTGAGATCGGCGGTGACGCCGACCACGACGCCGGCCTTGCCGTCCTCGGTGACGCCGACGATGGCGACCACGCCGGAGCCGATCTGCTTCTTGCCGTCGTCGACGAGGCTCTTGAGATCCTTGGTCTCGATGCCTTCGACCGCGCGCGCCATCAGCTTGACGTCGCCGACCTCGCGCATGCCGGCGGCCGCGCCATTGCCGGCCGACGCACCGCCGCCCATCGCGAGCTTCTTGCGCGCATCCGACAGATCGCGCTCCAGCTTCTTGCGCTCTTCCATCAGCGCGGCGATGCGCGCCGGCATCTCGTCGACCGAGGTGCGCAGTTCGGAGGCCGCGGTCTTCGCCAGCGCCATGGTGTCGTTGGCATGCTTGCGCGCATGACGTCCGGTCAGCGCCTCGATGCGGCGGACGCCGGAGGCGACCGCGCTTTCGCCGGTCACCGAGATCAGGCCGATATCGCCGGTGCGGCGCACATGGGTGCCGCCGCACAGTTCGACCGACCAGCCGAGCGCGTTCTGCCCGTGCTCGCGGGCGCTCTTGCCCATCGAGACCACGCGGACCTCGTCGCCGTATTTTTCGCCGAACAGCGCGCGCGCGCCGGCTTCGCGGGCGTCGTCCACCGCCATCAGCCGCGTGGTGACCTCGTCATTCTCCAGCACCACCTCGTTGGCGATGTCCTCGACGCGGGCGCAGCTCTTCCGCCGTGATCGGCTTCGGATGCACGAAGTCGAAGCGCAGCCGATCCGGCGCCACCAGCGAGCCGCGCTGGGCGATGTGATCGCCGAGCACCTGCCGCAGCGCCTCGTGCAGCAGATGCGTCGCCGAGTGATGGGCGCGGATCGACGAGCGCCGGCGCGTGATCGACTTCGAGCTGCAGCGCGGTGCCGACCTTCAGCGTGCCCTGCTCCACCGTGCCGAGATGCACGAACAGATCGCCGGCCTTCTTCTGCGTGTCGGTGACGCGGAACTTGACGCCCTCGCCGGTCATCAGGCCGGTGTCGCCGACCTGGCCGCCGGACTCCGCATAGAACGGCGTCTGGTTCAGCACGATCGAGCCGGTCTCGCCGGCCTTGAGGCTGTCGACTTCCTTGCCGTCCTTGACCAGCGCCGCGACCACGCCTTCGGCGCTCTCGGTCTCGTAGCCGAGGAATTCGGTGGCGCCGAGTTTTTCGCGCAGCGGAAACCAGATGTTCTCGCTGGCGGTATCGCCCGAGCCCGACCACGACGCGCGCGCCTTCGTCGCGCTGCCGGTCCATCGCGTCGGTGAACGACGCCTGGTCGACGCTGATGCCGCGCGACTTCAGCGCGTCCTGCGTCAGATCGAGCGGGAAGCCATAGGTGTCGTACAGCGTGAACGCGGTGTCGCCGTCGAACATGTCGCCCTTCTTCAGGCCGGCGCTCTTCTCGTCGAGGATGGATAGGCCGCGCTCCAGCGTCTTGCGGAAGCGGGTCTCTTCCAGCCGCAGCGTTTCCTCGATCAGCTTTTCGGCGCGCACCAGGTCCGGATAGGCCTGGCCCATCTCGCGCACCAGCGCCCAGACCAGGCGATGCATCAAGCGGCTCGCGCGCGCCGAGCAGCTGCGCATGGCGCATCGCGCGGCGCATGATCCGGCGCAGCACATAGCCGCGGCCCTCGTTCGACGGCAGCACGCCGTCGGCGATCAGGAAGGCCGAGGAGCGCAGATGGTCGGCGATGACGCGGAACGACGCCACGGTCTGCTCGTCCGGTCCGCGCCCGAGCGCGGACGACGGTCGCATCGATCAGGTGACGAACAGATCGATGTCGAAACGTTGTCGACGCCCTGCAGGATGCAGGCGATGCGCTCCAGCCCCACGCCGGTGTCGATCGAGGGACGCGGCAGCGGCTTGCGCTCGCTCCTTCGTCACCTGCTCGAACTGCATGAAGACGAGATTCCAGAATTCGAGGAAGCGGTCGCCGTCCTCTTCCGGGCTGCCCGGAGGTCCGCCCCAGATCTGCTCGCCGTGGTCGATGAAGATTTCCGAGCACGGACCGCACGGGCCGGTGTCGCCCATCGCCCAGAAATTGTCCGAGGTCGGGATGCGGATGATGCGGTCGTCGGAGAAGCCCGCGATCTTCTTCCAGAGGCCGACGGCCTCGTCGTCGGTGTGATAGACGGTGACCAGCAGCTTGTCCTTCTTCAGCCCGAATTCCTTGGTGATCAGGTTCCAGGCGAGCTCGATCGCGCGCTCCTTGAAGTAGTCGCCGAACGAGAAATTGCCGAGCATCTCGAAAAAGGTGTGATGCCGCGCGGTGTAGCCGACATTGTCGAGGTCGTTGTGCTTGCCGCCGGCGCGCACGCATTTCTGCGAGGTGGTGGCGCGCTGATAGGGCCGCTTCTCGACGCCGGTGAAGACGTTCTTGAACTGCACCATGCCGGCATTGGTGAACATCAGGGTCGGGTCGTTGCGCGGCACCAGCGGCGACGACGGCACGATCTCGTGGCCGTTCGCCGCAAAGAAATCCAGAAATGTCGACCTGATCTCGTTGACGCCGCTCATGTTCATCCAATCGGAAAAAGGGGCCGGGTCAGGCGGCAACCAGCCTTTAACCTTCCGGCGGAACGCTTTTAGACAAGGCGGCCTGCGCTGTCCAGAAACTGTGCAAGGGATTATCAAGCGGATCAGAGGGTTGCCGCAGCACACAAGTTGGGCGCTGACATCCCGTTGATAATGCTGCGGCTGCGTTGACAGGCTTGGCCGGGCTGTGTTTCCCTCCTATCTGTAAGACGTCACGTCGGGAGAGATCGGCTTAAGCGCCGGCGCCGAAGGAGCAACCGCCCCGGAAACTCTCAGGCAAACGGACCGCGTGACGAACTGACATCTGGAAAGAGACGCCGGGCTTTGGCCGAAGGCGTCCGCCGACGGGATAATACTCTCAGGCACAGCGACAGATGGGGCTTTCGATCGGTTTTTCGGGGGCTGGTCCCCGGAACCCGCGAGGGCCCTGTGATGCTTGCGCGCGACGAATCTTCCCTTGAAACGCACCCCATTGCACGCGCTGCATGTGGCGCGCGGCGGCAAGATGGTGCCCTTCGCCGGCTACGACATGCCGGTGCAATACCCGGCCGGCGTGCTGAAGGAACATCTGCATACGCGCAGCGCGGCCGGGCTGTTCGACGTCTCGCATATGGGCCAGATCGCGCTGCGGCCGAAATCCGGCAAGGTCGAGGATGCCGCGCTGGCGCTGGAGCGGCTGGTGCCGCAGGACATCGTGGCGGTTGCGCCGGGACGGCAGCGCTACGCGCAGTTCACCAACGACGACGGCGGCATTCTCGACGATCTGATGGTGGCGAATTTCGGCGACCATCTGTTCCTGGTCGTCAACGCCGCCTGCAAGGCCGAGGACGAGGCGCATCTGCGCGCGCATCTCTCCGACAGCCTGCATCATCGACCGCTGGCCGACCGCGCGCTGATCGCGCTGCAGGGACCGAAAGCCGAATCGGCGCTGGCGAAACTTTGCGCAGACGTATCCGCGATGCGGTTCATGGATACCGGGCCGCGCAACGTCGCCGGCTTCGACTGCTTCGTCTCGCGCTCCGGCTATACCGGCGAGGACGGCTTTGAGATTTCGGTCCCGGCCGCGCAGGCCGAGGCGCTGGTGACGGCGCTGCTGGAAAACCCCGACGTGCTGCCGATCGGGCTCGGCGCGCGCGACAGCCTGCGGCTCGAGGCCGGGCTCTGCCTCTACGGCCACGACATCGACACCACGACGACGCCGGTCGAGGGCGCGCTGGAATGGTCGATCCAGAAGAGCCGCCGCAGCGGCGGCGCCCGCGCCGGCGGCTTTCCCGGCGCGGACAAGATCCTCTCGCAGTTCGAAAACGGCGCATCGCGCCGCCGCGTCGGCCTGCGCGCCCGAAGGCCGCGCGCCGGTGCGCGAAGGCGCACTGCTGTTTGCGGATGCCGCCTCCAGCGAGCCGATCGGCAAGGTCACCTCGGGCGGCTTCGGCCCGAGCCTCAATGCGCCGGTCGCGATGGGCTATCTGCCGACATCGCTCGCCGCCATCGGCACGCAACGTTTTCGCCGAAGTGCGCGGCCAGCGCCTGCCGCTGCAGGTCGCTGCCATGCCCTTCGTTCCCAACACCTACAAACGCTAGAGGATTGTTCATGACGACGCTGTTCACCACCGACCACGAATGGCTCCGCATCGAGGGCGACGTCGCCACCATCGGCGTCACCGATTACGCGCAGTCGCAGCTCGGCGACGTCGTGTTCGTCGAACTGCCCAAGGTCGGCCGCAGCCTGAAGAAGGCCGAAGCCGCCGCCGTGGTCGAATCGGTCAAGGCCGCCTCCGACGTCTACGCGCCGATCTCCGGCGAAGTGATCGAGGTCAACGAGGCGCTCGTCGCCGAACCCGCGCTGGTCAATTCCGACGCCGGCGGCAAGGCCTGGTTCTTCAAGCTGAAGATCGCGGACAAGAGCGAACTCGACGGCCTGATGGATGAGGCCGCCTACAAGGCTCACACGGCTTAAGGAAAGACACGCCATGAACGCGCCGCTGAAAACCACCGCCGAGGCCGCCACCGCTTTCGTCCGCCGCCATATCGGCCCCTCGCCCCGCGACATCGCCGCGATGCTGGAGACCGTCGGCGCGAAAAGCCTCGCCGCGCTGATGGGCGAGACGCTGCCGGCCTCGATCCGCCAGAAGGCGCCGCTCGATCTCGGCCGCGCGTTCAGCGAGACCGAGGCGCTGGCGCATATGCGCGAGCTCGCCGCGCAAAACCAGGTCTTCACCTCGCTGATCGGCCAAGGCTATTCCGGCACCATCCTGCCGGCGGTGATCCAGCGCAACATCCTGGAAAACCCGGCCTGGTACACGGCCTATACGCCGTATCAGCCGGAGATCAGCCAGGGCCGGCTGGAGGCGCTGTTCAATTTCCAGACCATGATCTGCGATCTCACCGGGCTCGACATCGCCAACGCCTCGCTGCTCGACGAAGGCGACGGCCGCGGCCGAAGCCATGGCGCTGGCCGAGCGCGCCGCGCAGGCGAAGATCAAAATCCTTCTTCGTCGATGCGGAGGTGCATCCGCAGACGCTCGCCGTGCTGCGCACCCGCGCCGAGCCGCTGGGCTGGAGCCTGATCGTCGGCGATCCCCTCACCGATCTCGACAACGCCGAGGTGTTCGGCGCGCTGCTGCAATATCCGGGCACGTCAGGCGCGGTGCGCGACCTGCGGCCCGCGATCGCGGCGCTGCATGCCAAGGGCGCGCTGGCCGTCGTCGCCGCCGATCTGCTGGCGCTGACGCTGCTCGCCTCGCCCGGCGAACTCGGCGCCGATATCGCGATCGGTTCGACGCAGCGCTTCGGCGTGCCGATGGGCTATGGCGGCCCGCATGCGGCCTACATGGCGGTGCGCGATGCGCTGAAGCGCTCGCTGCCCGGCCGCATCGTCGGCCTGTCGGTCGATTCGCGCGGCGCGCCGGCCTATCGGCTGGCGCTGCAGACCCGCGAGCAGCACATCCGCCGCGAAAAGGCGACCTCCAACATCTGCACCGCGCAGGTGCTGCTGGCGGTGATCGCCTCGATGTACGCGGTCTATCACGGCCCCGAGGGGCTGACGCACATCGCGCGCACGGTGCACCGCCGCGCCGCGGTGCTGGCGGCGGGACTGGCGCAAGCTCGGCTTTGCGCCGCAGTCGCAGGCGTTCTTCGACACGGTGACGGTCGCGGCCGGCGCAAAGCAGAACGAGATCGTCGCCCGCGCGCTCGCCGAAAAGATCAATCTGCGGATCGGCGACGGGCACGCTCGGCATCGCCGTCGACGAGACCACGACGCCCGAAACCATCGAGGCGGTGTGGCGCGCATTCGGCGGCAAGCTGTCCTATGCCGAGATCGAAGCTGACCGCGCGCGAAACGCTTCCCGCTCGCGCTGAAGCGCGACAGCGCGTTCCTCACCCATCCGGTGTTCCACACCCATCGCTCCGAAACCGAGCTGCTGCGCTACATGCGCAAGCTCAGCGACCGCGACCTCGCGCTCGACCGCGCGATGATCCCGCTCGGCTCCTGCACCATGAAGCTGAACGCGACCACGGAGATGATCCCGCTGACCTGGCCGGAATTCGGCAGCCTGCATCCGTTCGCGCCCGCCGATCAGGCCGCGCGGCTATCACGCGCTGTTCGCGCGGCTGGAACAATGGCTGTGCGACATCACCGGCTATGACGCGGTCTCGCTGCAGCCGAATTCCGGCGCGCAGGGCGAATATGCCGGGCTGCTCGCGATCCGCGCCTATCACGCCGCGCGCGGCGAGCCGCACCGCAAGGTCTGCCTGATCCCCTCCTCCGCGCACGGCACCAATCCGGCCTCCGCGCACATGGTCGGCATGGAGGTGGTGGTGGTCGCCTGCGACGCGCGCGGCAACGTCGATGTCGACGATCTCCGCGCCAAGGCGGAAAAGCATTCGAAAAACCTCGCCGCCATGATGATCACCTATCCCTCGACGCATGGCGTGTTCGAGGAGCACATCCGCGAGATCTGCGACATCGTTCACCAGCCATGGCGGCCAGGTCTATCTCGACGGCGCCAATCTGAACGCGCAGGTCGGCCTGTCGCGGCCCGGCGATTACGGCGCCGACGTCAGCCACCTCAACCTGCACAAGACGTTCTGCATCCCGCATGGCGGCGGCGGTCCCGGCATGGGCCCGATCGGCGTCAAGGCGCATCTCGCGCCGTTCCTGCCCGGCCATCCCGCGACCGACGGACGGCAGCGTGCCGGTCGGGCCGGTGTCGGCCGCGCCGTTCGGCTCGGCCTCGATCCTGACGATCTCCTACATCTACATCCTGATGATGGGCGGCGAAGGCCTGACGCGCGCCACCGAGGTGGCGATCCTCAACGCCAACTACATCGCCAGCCGGCTCGATCCGCATTTCCCGGTGCTCTACAAGAACGCAAAAGGCCGCGTCGCGCATGAATGCATCATCGATCCGCGCCCGCTGAAGGCGACCAGCGGCGTCACCGTCGACGACATCGCCAAGCGGCTGATCGATTACGGCTTTCACGCGCCGACCATGAGCTTTCCGGTCGCCGGGCACGCTGATGATCGAGCCGACCGAATCGGAATCGAAGGCGGAGCTCGATCGCTTCTGCGACGCCATGATCGCGATCCGCAGCGAGATCACCGAGATCGAGATCGGCCGCTGGAAGGTCGAGGCCTCGCCGCTGCGCCACGCCCCGCACACCGTGCACGACATCGTCGACGATGCCTGGAACCGCGCCTACAGCCGCGCCGACGGCTGTTTCCCGGCCAGCACCTCGCGCACGGACAAATACTGGTGTCCGGTCGGTCGCGTCGACAACGTCTATGGCGACCGCAATCTGGTGTGCTCGTGCCCGCCGATGGAGGATTACGCGCAAGCCGCGGAGTAGCCTTGTAGGATGGGTTGAGCTCTTCGCGAAACCCATCAATCTCCTTGGTCGGACACATGATGGGTTTCGCGAAGAGCTCAACCCATCCTACGATCTAAGGTCGCGCCGCTACGGCGCGACCAGCCCCTGATTCCACCGCCACAGATTATCGTTGGTCAGGTGCGTCCCGCCCCACCAGCGGTCGATCGGGTTGTGACGGAAAAAATCTTCTTGATGCGCGAGGATCGCCTTGCCGAATTCGGTCAGCGACAACACGCTCTCCTTGTATCGCGCGTAACGCGCGGCATCGTTGTGCATCTCGAGCGTGAACGGCCATTCCGCGAGTCCCGACACGGCAGGGCTCGGGGCAAGCGCAAGTCCTTCCAGCAGCGCACCCGCCTCCCAATAATCAAACACGCGATGTTGAAAGCGCTGCCGGTAATGAGGAAACACCTCGAATGGATGCGCGTAGCCGGCCGCGATCAATTCCAGAATTCGCAGTTCTGACGCACCGAGCCCGGTGGTGCGTCCCGGCAGCTCCTGCAGCATTTCCCAAACGCATCGCCGAAGCTGCGGCAGGACGCTGAGATCCTTGCTCAACAGGTTGAACCATGCGTGTGGCGTCGATGCGCGGAAGGCTTGCCACGCCAGGCGCGCGATTTCGAGATGATGGTCATTGACCGCAACTCCGGCGAATTTCAATCCGGCGAGGCGCGCCAGCTCCGTTTCGCCGAGCGAGGCATCGACGTGCCGCAAAATGATGCCCAGGGTTTTCGCCTGCGGGCCGAGATAGTCCAATAGCCAAATCAGGACCAGTTGGGCATTCGGCTCCGTTTCCATCCACAATTCGACCGTCTCGCAACGCTCGCAAGCCTCGATCAATCCAAGCCCATTGATGCCGAACTTTTCGAGGCGCTGCGGCGGCATCGAATCGAGCCAATGGGAGTCCGGCGGCTGGCTCGTCCTTGCTGTCAAAAACGCCGCCAATTCCGCATCGGAACGCGGCGGCCCCCAGACCATCCGAAGCTCGATGGGCACAGCCAGATCGGCCAGACCGGCCGATACAACGCCGCCCGCACTCGAAGAATCTGCCGTCAGGATCAGACGCGCCATGGCATGCCTCATCCGGCCTGCTTGCGGGAGGGCTTGATCAAGGTCGGCGTCCAGCGCCACAGATTGTCATTGGTCAGGTGCGTGCCGCCCCACCAGCGGTCGATCGGGTTGTGGCGCGCAAAATCTTCCTTGTGGGCGACGATCGCCTTGCCGAATTCGGTGAGCGACAGCCGGCTGCGCAGGTAGGCCGGGTGCCGGTCCCGTAAATTACTACGATCGAGCGTACGCAGTTCCTCGTCGAGGCCCGCCACGGCCGGTTTGGGACCGAACGCCAGCCCATCCAGCAGGTAGCCATGTTGCCACTCGCCGAAGATATGTGTCTGGCGCAGTTGGTAGAGATGGAAGAGCGCGCTTGTGAGCGAATATCCTCGCGCGATCAATTCCAGCATCCGCATTTCCGTGGCCCCGAGCCCCGTCGAAACGGACGGCAGTTCGTTAAGCAAAGCGATCAGCACGGGTTTCAGAAGCGGAAGAGCGCTCAAGTCTCTGCCGAGCAGGTTGAAGCAGGCCTCCGGCGTCGGCGCCCGATACGCCCGCCAGGCCGCGCTGGCCGTCTCAAGTTCTTTTTCGGTGACATCGACGACCGGCGGACGCCATCTGGCAAATTTCCTGAGCGCACCCATATCCAGATCGACTAGACGCAACTTCAATGTCCCTGCAGCCTCAGGATGAGAGTGGAAATAATCGAGCAGCCAGATCAGTTTCAGCTGCGCGCCCGGCCGCACGTCGAACCATAGCTCGACGGTTTCGTATTGCTGGCAAAATTCGGCCAGGCTTCGATCGCGATGCTTTCTGTGCTTGCGTCGTTGGCGTTCCCAGTCCGACCAATGTCTGGCTCCCCGCTCCCGCTCGTGATGATCGGTGCGAGGGCCCAGATGGTCCGCGAGTTGATCTGCCGAAGGCTGCGGTCCCCACACAAAGTCGAAAAAGGCCAGGTCGAGCACGAGATCGGCGAGGCCGTGCTCCACAAACTCCGGCGTCCACTCTCCGGTCAGGACCAGCGGCTTCATTTCACGCTCCACCAACTGCTATCCGCACAACAAAACGGGCGCTGAAGACGTCGGCAACTCAACGTCCGCAGCGCCCGTCTGTACGTTTCGGGCCTTAACCCCCGAAACGTTGCAGTCTATTCGTCGTCCTTCGGCTCCTCGCCGTCGGCGTCGCGCTCGGGGGAGCCGGCCAGGATCTGCTCGGCGATCAGGCCGGAGTTCTGGCGGATCGCGACCTCGATCTTGGCGACCATGTCGGGATTGGCCTTGAGGAACGCTTTTGAGTTCTCGCGGCCCTGGCCGAGCCGCTGGCTGTCATAGGAGAACCAGGCGCCGGATTTCTCGACGATGCCGGCCTTGACGCCGAGGTCGAGGATCTCGCCCATCTTGGAGACGCCCTCGCCATACATGATGTCGAATTCGACCTGCTTGAACGGCGGCGCCAGCTTGTTCTTCACCACCTTGACGCGGGTCTGGTTGCCGACCACTTCGTCGCGTTCCTTGATGGCGCCGATGCGGCGGATGTCGAGGCGGACGGAGGCGTAGAATTTCAGCGCGTTGCCGCCGGTGGTGGTTTCCGGCGAGCCGTACATCACCCCGATCTTCATGCGGATCTGGTTGATGAAGATCACCATGGTGTTGGACTTGTTGATCGAGGCGGTGAGCTTGCGCAGCGCCTGGCTCATCAGCCGCGCCTGCAGGCCGGGCAGCGCATCGCCCATCTCGCCCTCGAGTTCGGCCTTCGGCACCAGCGCCGCCACCGAATCGACCACCAGCACGTCGACCGCGCCGGAGCGCACCAGCGTGTCGCAGATTTCCAGCGCCTGCTCGCCGGTGTCGGGCTGCGAGATCAAGAGTTCGTCGATGTTGACGCCGAGCTTGCGCGCATAGACCGGGTCGAGCGCGTGTTCGGCGTCGATGAAGGCGCAGATGCCGCCCTTCTTCTGCCCTTCCGCCACCGTGTGCAGCGCCAGCGTGGTTTTCCCTGAGGATTCCGGCCCGTAGATTTCAACCACACGCCCCCTCGGCAGGCCGCCGACACCCAGCGCGATATCGAGCCCGAGCGAGCCCGACGAAATGGTCTCGATATCCATCGAGCGGTCGTTCTTGCCCAGCTTCATCACCGAGCCCTTGCCGAACTGGCGCTCGATCTGGGAGAGCGCGGCAGACAGCGCCTTGGTCTTATCCATGGAGGAACCTTCGACGATACGCAGGGCGGTGGCGGACATGGTTACGTGCTCCTTATGGCGGGGATTCGCGGGCGGTACAAACGGCGATGGCAGGTTTTGGATTCGACAGCGTATGGCGACTTTGTACCACCTTTGTTCCGTGTTCGCAATATGTTCTTTTTCAGGATGCAGCCTTCAAGCCGATTGACGGCGCCCGATGGCTCGCACAGTTAATTTCTAGCGACGAAACAGAGCCCTACCCCATCGATTGCGCGAAGCTCACCCGGTGACCGGGCGGTCCGCACCTCGGGCGAGGCGAAATCGTCCTCGATCCGGGTCATTCCACAGTCCGAGTCCCCGCGCTCACCATCAAAATAATCGGAACATATCGGCCGCAGCTTCGTTATGTGGCCATCGCCGGTCAGGGTATCTGTGTTGACGCCGGCGCCTGAGAGACCGGTCGTGCCTCCCTGCACCGCCAGGGGGAAGCGAAAATGCTCCGCGACGGTATCGAATTCGAAGCGTTACCTGAAGCTGATCGGGCTTTGGGCGACCCCCGAAGCATGGCTGCTCGCCGCATCGATCCTCTGGTGTGCCGTACTGGGTTGCGGCCTGGCCTACGTGATCCTGATCACCGCGCTCTAGAGCGTTTTCAAGCGAAAGCCTGCCCCGGACTTGATCCGGGGTGGGAACCGGTTTGCGTTAACAAAACGCGTCAAAACAAGAGGCTACGCGGCAATGCGGGCCGCACCTACGCAAACATACGGAGGTGACCTCAGCCGTTGCCTGCGCATATTCAAAACATGGACCGACATATCCTGTTTAAATGCCCGCGACTGGGCACCGCCGTGCAGCATTGGCTGCCAAAAGTCTCGGCACCGGACGAAGCCAATTCCTATGCGCCGGTGGTTTGCCTTGCTTGCACCCGGCTCCATTTCATCCACAGGGAAACCGGCAAACTGCTCGGAGAGAACTAACGCCGCCGTGCCCGCCCGGACACAGCCGCGCTTGAAGTTCACTTTTGTACTTTCGCATCGGAACGGATTGCGCCGCAGCGAGTTATTCATACCGGGAGCGGCTGTCAGTAACGCGTAGTGACGGGGAACGAGATCTTGCCGGGTAAGAAATATCTGACGGAGCAGGCGGCAACCTGCCTGAAATTTGCGATGGCCAGCGCGGATCCGGACGTCGCCGCGGGTTTTCTAGAAAAGGCCGCCGACCTGCAGGCCAGGAGTAATCAGGCGCCGGATGCCAGCCCCCTGCCGCCTGATGTAGAGCCGGTGAAAAGCTAGCTCTCGCGTTGAGGCCGCCGACAGGCGGCCTCAACGTTTTTTGTTCTGCCGTGGAGCCGCCGGCTGGACCGTTACAATTTTAGATGTGGTTGCGGCTTCGGCTGAACGGTCCTTCAAGACGCGCACGCTATCGATAGCGGCATGCACACACAGGTTGCCCTCTCCCCAAATCCCATCCTGCCGATGCTTCAACGGCATGGCGCCGACCTCCTCACGTGGCTCCTGAGCCTCAGCCGCTCGTCGGAACCCTCGCGTATGCCGCTGCCGGTCCGGCCGCAGGACGCACCGTCGCGGCCGGATGCTCCGTCGCGGCAGCCTTATCCCTCACGGCACGAATAGGGCATCCGCCGCTGCCAGAAGCCCTCGCGCGGCGGTGGCTGACATCGCAACCCTCCCGCGATCGGCCCGCGCATGGCTGAACGACCCCGCCGCATGGGGCTACGCGGCGAGGTCGCTGACGGCGGGGAAAATCTGGAGGACCACCCCGCCCTCGCCAGCAGATACGTCGGTCGCAAAGCCCCGTTTCAACGTGCGAATTCGTCTTCGCCTCCGTTGAACCTTTTTCATTCCAGCCAGACCCAACTTTACCTGGGACATTGCATCACTCGGGGAATAAGCCAGCGCCGCCAAGCGAACATATTCCGCTTGCGCGGCGCCACGCTTTTTTGCACGGGCGCTGAAGCCAGCGCCGGAACATGGGCGGCCCCCGCGGGGTTGAAAGCCTGCGGCGCGTTGTCGCCGCGCCCTGTGCAGGGCGGGATAAATTTCCACAGGATGAAAACCGGAACGTTGCCGTTCGGCTTTCAATATTGCAGAAGTAGGCGAAAGTTTCGCTTAATCACAATGACATAGACCCAGCATCGACAGGCCGGGAGATCGACCATGTCCACCGCCAACCGGCATCGGCGGCCCGGCAAAGGTCGGGAAAATTACGCAAGACCATGTTGCCGGCCATACGCTGCAAACCGGCCGAGTAATCGATCGTAACTGAATACTGGACGCACCAATATTGATGTTCCGGAGGGGCTAGCCCGGATCCTAGCCGCCCCTCTTCGCAGCTTTCCAGCGGACCGCCGCCGCCCGGAACAAAATATAAATAGTTGCATTGATTTTATAGTGCAATTTTAAGTATTGAGGCTGAATTGAAACGGTGGGACCGTTCAGCGGGATTTCTACATGACTTACAAGGGCGTGGAATTTACGGTGACGGCGGTCGCCCCGGGCATCTGGAAATGGCAATTCCTGATCGGCGACAGGGTCGTTGCGGGCAAGACCGAAGCCAAGCTCAACCTGCTGGCCATCCGGCGGGTCCAGCTTCGGATCAATCGCGAGCTGAAAAAGGCCGAGCAGGAATCAGACGCGTAAACGGAAAAGGCTTTAGGCGTTCGCCTTTTTCGAACGGGCGTCCGCCTCGCCTGCCGGCGCGACAGCCTTCCGCAGTTCCCGGGCGGAGATGAATTGCACGCCGACGAGTTCGCCCTTGCGCCAGATCAGTGCGCATAGCCGGCGCACTTCACCGCCGGCGGTCAGCGACAGGCCGAACATCTTGGGAACGGCGAGATCGCCCACATCGAGGCAGGCGCCGTTTTCGGAAATGTCGAGGACGTAGCACTCGATCCACGGCGCATCCGGTGCCGGGATCAGAAATCCCTTCTTGCGCAAGTCGACCCGGACGAACTTGCGGGCACCCAGATCTTTGCGGTCTCTCGTCATGATTTCTCCTGCGCGCGGAGAAGTCCTAGCCGGAACACCTGAATACCGGGTTATCGGAATTCGGCAAAAACTGGGGTACCGATGCAATTTGGCGTGCGGGAAAGCGTTTTCCAGCGAAAGCCTTCCCCGGACTTGATCCGGGGTGGATACCGGTTCGCGTCAAGAAAACGCGTCAAAACATGAATCTAGTCAGCGCTGGAGAGCCGGCGCATCGTGAATTCGATGTCGCCGCCGGGCAGTTCGCGCCAGCTTTCGACCGAGCTCATATAGGCCGCCTTGGGATACCGATCGAGAAAGTCGCGTGCCTTGGCCCGTGCCTGATCGCGCGGCAGCGTAAAGGTCTCGCGCAGATAGCCGTCGACCGGCTTGCGCCGGCCGGCCATCCGGCTCGCGAGATCGCGCGGGCGAAAGACCATGTCGTAACTCCAGACACAGGACGACAGGCCGAATATAGGGGTTTGGGGGACCGAATCCTACTCGGTCCCGAGAGCATGATCCGGAAAAGTGGAAACCGGTTTTCCCTCGGGACAAACGCGGAACGCGTTTGCCCGGAGATCATGCTCAAACAAATAGATGCGATCTTGATGCGATTCCTTCAAATCGCATCATGATCTAGCCTCGGCTCATTGGTTGGTGCTGCCGGTCTTGCTCTTCTTGGCGGGCGCCGCCGCTGCCTTCGGCGCGTCGTTGCTGCGCACCGTGCCCCAGGGATCGGAAGAGGCTTTGGCGTCGGGAATCTTCCGCAAGGAATCCTTGTAGGCCTTGTCCTTGGCCGCTTCCTGCTCCCGCTCCTCCGGCGATTTGCTCTGCAATTCCGGGATCAGGTTGATATTCGGGGTCTGCGCGTAGGCCGGCGCCGTCAACAACATTACCACCGCGGCTGCGCTCAGCATTCTCATGACGCTCTCCTTAGAGCATGATCCGGAAAAGTGGGAACCGGTTTTCCGAAAAGATCATGCTCAAACAAAAAGATACGATCATGATGCGATTTTTTCAAATCGCATCATGATCAAGGGGACGCTGACTTTGCGTTTGGGGTGAGGATACCACCGGCGCAACCGTGCCGCCAAGCATGCGGGTCTCAGCTTTTGGTTACGGGAGATTTCGTGGCCCATTTGCGGCCGGCCGCCGTTGTTCCTTCGCCGCGATGGGCCTTAATATGCCGGCCAACACCATCAGGCGGGGAAACGGGCGTTCATGCAGCAGCAGCCACCAGCAACGGAATTCGGCATCGAGGAAGCCAGGCGCGTGCTTGGCGAGGTCTTTGCGCCCTGGGTGATGGATCTCAATCTCGCGATCGAACAATTCGACTTTGCCCCGCCCGCCGAGGTGGCCGACTGGCAGCCGGGCGCGGTCCTGCGCTTGCCGTTCTCGGAGCGGCTGTGCCGCAATGGCGGCATAGTCTCGGGCCAGGCGCTGATGGCGTTTGCCGATACCGCGATGGTGATCGCCAACATCGCCGCCAATCGCGGCTATCGCCCAATGACGACGGTCGACCAGACCACGCATTTCATGCGCGCGGTCTCGGCCTCCGACGTGCTGGCCGATGCCCGCGTGGTCCGTCTCGGGCGCACCATGAGTTTTGGCCGCGTCACGCTCTCGTCGGCCACTGACAACAAGCCGGTGGCGATGGTTTCGAGTGCATTCGCGATGTTGTAGAAAGCCTCAGAGGGATAAAGAAGCGCGTCACGCGGGCTGCATCCGCGGACGACAAGACGAGCGCGCTATCGCTGTTTCGGGTCCCCGGGCGGATCGTCGCCCCGGTCTTTTCGGCTGACATGTTGCGCGCGCGCCTTGTCGGCCGGCTGCTCCTGTCCCTTCTCGTCGCGAACGATGCCCTGCTGTGCCGAGCTACGGTTTTCGGGCGTCGGCATGCCTGCTTGGCCGCCGTGCTTGCCGCCCATGTCCTGTCGGCCTTCCAGATCGTTTTCTTTCGCCATTTGAAACTCCGGTAAGCCGCCGATGCCGCGGCGGGTGCATCACAACGTATCGGGCGTGCGGATCGGTGAGGCCTTGTCATCGTTGCGCAGTTGCTGCTCGGCGAGGCGCCAGAACTCGGCATCCCGGTCTTCCGGGCAGCCTGCCTGCTCCCACAACCGATATGCCCGCGCCTCGATTTCATGTTTGCTCGGTTCAGACACGACGCACCTCCCGACTGAAATACGGCTGAACGCCCTCGCACACCGGCCGGGCCGCACAGACGGCGTGGGGGCCCGGCCTTGCGGGTTCAAGTCCACATCGGGCAAGTGGTTCCTTGCCGGGGCGCGCATTCGCAATGCTGTAGCGAATGCAATGCTTTAGCGACGGTCTTCACCTGTCCCGTCGGCTACTGTGCATGGGGTTGTTTTCGTCGTTTTCGATTCCGCCGCCAGACCCAGACCAGCCCCACCAGCATTATCAGCACGACGACAGCCACACTCGCACCACCCGCGAACCGCCCGCCCGGCCGGTCGATGGTGCGCGACCACAGCGACGGCGTCTCGCCCGGCCGCGCCAGGCGGAACGCCACCACGCTGTCGCCGATGGTCGTGCCCGACTCGGAATGCCCGCCGGCGCCGATCGCGACATATTGCTCGCCCTTCCACTGATACGTCATGGGATTGGCGACGCCCGGCACCGGCAGCCGGCCCTGCCACAGTTCCTTTCCCGATCGCGCGTCGAACGCGCGCAGATAGGCGTCCATCGCGCCGGTGAAGACCAGACCGCCGGCGGTGATCGCCACGCCATTGACCAGCGGCGTGCCGAAGGAAGCGCGATGCCGAGCGGCGCGCGGTCTTCCGTGGTGCCGACGCGCGACCGCCAGAGGATCTTGCCCGCCTTCAGATCGAGCGCGACCATCTCGCCCCACGGCGGCTTGTTGCACGGCAGGCCGAGCGGCGAGAGCGCGACCGCGCGCGTCATCGCGAACGGCGCGCCCTGCTGCCGTCCGAAGTCGTGGCCGGGCGGCGGGTTGAAGCCGTCGGGCACGTCGGCGCGCGGCAGCAGTTTTACGATGTGGATCGCGCGCGAGACATTCGCATAAAGGATCTGGTTGACCGGATCGAACGCGGCGCCGCCCCAGTTCACGCCGCCGCCGGTCATTGGAAACACCACCGTGCCCTGCGTCGATGGCGGCGTGTAGAGCCCCTCGTTGCGCGCCGCCGCGACCTGCGCGCGGCAGGCATTGCGCTCCCAGAACGGAATCAGGCCGAACACATCGTCGGCCGAAATCTGCTGCGACAGCAGCGGCGGCACGTGGGTTGGAAACGGCTGCGTCGGCGAAAGCTGCTCGCCCTCGGCGCCGCCTTGCGGCACGGCGCGCTCTTCGACCGGCCATACCGGCTTGCCGGTGTCGCGGTCGAGCACGAACACAAAGCCCTGCTTGGTCGGCTGGATCACGACGTCGCGCGGGCCCTGCCCGGTGTCGATCCGCGCCAGCGTCGGCTGCGCCGGCAGATCGTAGTCCCAGACGTCGTGGTGCACGGTCTGATACGACCAGACCCGCTCGCCGCTCTCGGCGCGCAGCGCCACCACCGAATTGGCGTAGTCGTTGTTGCCGGGCCGCTTGCCGCCCCAGAAATCCGGGCTCGGCGAGGACGTCGGCAGGAACACCAGGCCGCGTTCCTCGTCCACCGACATCGGCGCCCAGACATTGGCGTGGCCGGCGATGATGCCGTTATGGACGAGCGGATCGAACGACCAGCGCGGCGCTCCGGTCCGTGCATCGAAGGCACGCACCGTGCCCGGCGGCGCGTCGACGCGGCGGTTATCGGCGATGGCGGAGCCGACGACGACGGTGTCGCGCGCCACCACCGGCGCGGACGTGATCTGGAATTCGCCCGGCCAGTCCAGCGGGCTGAGCGCGAGCTTGATCTCGCCATTGCTGCCGAAATCGGCGCAGGGAATGCCGGTCCGCGCGTCGAGCGCGATCACGCGCGCGTCGTTGGTGCCCATGAAGATGCGCGCCCGGCAGGCGGCATTCTCGGCCGCTTGCGCATCGACCCAATAGGCGACGCCGCGGCAATTATAGCGGTTGGCCGGGCGCTGCGCGGTCGAGATCTTTGGATCGAAGCGCCATTTTTGAACGCCGCTGCCCGGATCGAGCGCGATCACTTCGTTGAACGGCGAACAGAACACGAGACTGTCTTCGACCAGCAGCGGGGTGGCCTGAAACTTGGTCCGCTTCATCACGTCAGGCGCGCGGGTGTCGAGATCGCCGGTGCGAAACGCCCAGGCGCGGACGAGATTGCCGACATTGTCGGGCGTGATCTGGTTGAGCGGCGAAAACCGCGATCCGCCCCGATCGCCGCCCCAATGCTCCCAGGCGGAAGCCGGAAGCGCGATCAAGGCAGCAAAGGCGACGAAGGCGACGAACAGACGAACCGGATTTCGCATCCTGACCCCGCAAGCGCAACGCAACGCTTGCGGGATCGATTACCCTATCACGACCTCAGTATCCACCCCGGCGGCCATAACCACCGCCGCCGTAATTGCCGCCGCGAAAACCGCCGCCGCCGAGGCCAATGCCGATACCGATGCCCAACCGCGGCGGCGGTGCATCATACACCCGCGGCGGCGGATCGTCGTACACCACGCGCGGGGGCGGACGGCGAACGACCACATCATCGTCATCCGGCTGCGGCCGGCGCGGCTTGCGATCGGCTTTCTTCTTCGGCGGGTCCGGTTCGATGCGGCGGACCGGGGCGTTGACCTTCAACGGCTGCGGCTGTGCCGGCGGCTGCAGGTTGCAGGGACAGGTCGGACCGGCCAGCGACACGTTCTGCGGCACGGCGGCGTTGGCGGCGGCAACTGCCGGCGTCAGTTCGGGACGGTTGCGCAGCCGGATTTCCAGTTTGCGCGCGGTCGGGGAAAGATCGCTGTCGGGGAATTTTTCCAGGAAGGAGCGATAGGCGGACGCGGTGTTGACGAGCACGGCCTCGTTCCATGCCACCATGCGGCGATGCCGGACCAGCCAGTCGCGCGCCAGACGCCCGAGCGCCGACTGCGGGTAGAGACCGGCAAAGGCCTCATAGGCTTCATCGGTGCCGTCGGCCACGATCAGTTCGTTGGCGGCCTCGACCGGCTTGCCCTTCAGATCGCGCGTCCACTCGGCGACCGACTTCTTCGGCGCCGCCGCGGGCTTCGGTCCGGCGATGGAGGCGCCCGAAAAGCGGAAATCCTCAGTGAGCGAAGAACTATCCCACGGCGTCTGCCGTCCGTCGGTGACCTTGTTCACCGCCAGCCGCACCCGCTTGAACGTCTCCTCGATCGGAATGTTCTCCTTGCCGGCCGCCAGCAGCGCGTTGGTGTACGGGCTGTTGTTGCCGGAACCGTCTTCGGCGACCGCGCCGGGCGATGTCGAGAACGACATGAAGGTGCCGGGCGCACCGACCTTGGCATCGACGATGGCAAGCCCGCCGCCGGCGGTCTTCAGTTCCGGGAACGGATTGTTGCGGCAGGCATCGAGCATCAGGATGCGCATCTTGCTCGGCACCGACGTCAGCGTATTCAGGATGTCGTTGAGGCGCACCGCCTGGATCGGAATGTCGGCTTCCCGCTTCGGATCGATGTCGACCGGAACCAGAAAATTCTCGCCGTCGACCTGCAGACCGTGGCCGGCGTAAAACACCAGCGCCACGGTGTCGGCGCCCTTGGCCGCGACCTTGCCGGCGAAATCGCTGACCGCGTCCCGCATCTGGCCTTGCGAAAGATCGGACGCGGTCGAAACTTCGAAGCCGGAATCGGTCAGCATTTGCGTGACCGCCCTGGCGTCGTTGGCCGGATTGGGCAGCGCCGGCACCGAGCGATAGGCGGACTGGCCGATCACCAGCGCGAGGCGATTTTCTGCGAATGCCGACTGGCTCCCCAGGAGCAGCGCGGCTGGAACCATGAACTTGAGCAGCGCGTGACGAAACATGATGCGACCTCCGGGCAATGCGGGCTTACGGGTTGGTCACGGCCCGAAGCCGACGGGTTCAAGTCGGCGACGGTTTGTGGAGCGTGACAAAGTGCTGATTCAGCGGCGATCTTGTCGCAGGCTCAAACGCCGGCGCCGTGATCTGAATCACAGTCGCGGAAACGTTATTCTGCCGCCGGCAATACTCTGTTCTAAGTAGGCGTCTCGCGGTAAAACAACCTCCGATGCGGCGGATCGGGTTCTATATAGCGCTGATGGTGGGCGCGGCGTTGACGCTTGGGGGATGCGGCTTTGGCGACGTCCGCTCGCCGCTGCCCGAATTCCTGCGCGCCAAGGCGCCCGAACCGCCGGCGCCCGAGCCGGTGCCCGACATCAAGCGCTTGCTGAAGGAAAAAATCGACTCGGTGTTCACGGCGGCCTCGCAACCAACCCAGGTTCGCGTTTCCGAACCGCGCCCCAATCTGCGCGGACCGGGCTGGACCGCCTGCGTCAAGGCCGAAGTGGTTTCGGTGACCGGCAAACCGCTGGGCACGCAGACCTATCGTGTCGAGATCGCCGGCGGCGTGATCGCCGACCGCCGGCCGATCGAGCCGGAGGACACCTGCACCACCGAGAACTACGAGCCGATCTAACCGCCTACAGGCAGCGCGTCGTCGCCCGCACCGGACAGAGCTTCAGCGCGCTCGTCAACGAGAACAGCACGCGTGCACCGCGGCCGGGAATTGTCAGGCGCACGATAGGTCAGCGGCGCGGCGACGCCGATATCGGCCTGCAGGCCGTCCATCAAGAAGAAGCGCGCGCCGCCGCCGGCCGAGGTGAGCGAAAGACCGTCGCTCGGGCGGTAGCCGTCATTCCAGGCGACGCCACTGTCGACGAAACCGTAGATCTGATAGCCACTCAGATATGGCAAGTTGGTTTTCTGGTCGAAGCGCAGTTCAGCCGAGCCCGCCAGACCGTTGTCGCCGCTGATCTCGGCGCTGCCGTAGCCGCGCCCGAATGCGAGGCCGCCGAGATAGAATTGCTGCGAGGTGAACAGTGGACCCGACGCCACCTGGCCGGCCGCGGCCAGTTTCAGCGACCACGCATCCGTACATCGTCTGGTAGCGCGTGAACCAGAAATTCACCGCGGAGAAGTTGCCGGACGCGCCGTAGCGCGACAGATCGTCGTCGCCGACGGTGGGAAGCGCCGAGAATGTCGAGACCCTGGCGAAAATTCACCGTCAGATAATTGGTGCCGCCGAAATTGTCCTGCAGGCGGTAGTCCGACGTCAGGCTCGCCGTGCGGATGCGGTCGGCGTAGACCGGACCGAACACATCGTTTTCGGATACGTTGGTGAAAGTCGGCCGCCGCCGTCAGCGTCAGCGTCGACTTCTGCGACTGCAGCGGAACGATGCTGCCGCGAAGCTTCGAACGACTCGGTCTTGACGTTGTCGCTGAAGAGCCTGCGGAAATCGCCGGGCCAGACTTCGCTGTAATAGCCCGATGCGCCGATGCGGGCGCCGTCGGTCCCGACCGGCACGTCGTAGGACAGGCGGCCGAACCTGAGCTGGCGGGGATCGCCGGGCGTGGTCGAGAGATTGAGCACGAGGGAATCGCCGGGCGCGAGATAGGAGTTGAACGCCGCGGTCCCATAGCTCTGCCATGGCCCGACCGACGACGATCCAAGATTGTCGATGCCGAACGACGTGAAGACGTGCCAGGTCTTCACCGAGAGGATCAGGCGAAACTGGCCGCTCGCGGTGCCGATCTCCTCGAGCGCGGTATCCTCGATCCGCACGCCGGGCCGGCCATTGATCAGCAGCAGTTGCCGTTCGAGCGTCGCAAGCCGCGACGGCTGTTCGGCCAGCACGGCAGCGAGCATGGCCCGGACACCGAACTGCTCGGCGCCGTCGCCCTTCAGCGTGACGTCCGTGATGCTGCCTTCGATGACCTGAATGCGAAGCGCGCCGCCTTGAATATCCTGGGGCGGAACAACAGCCCGGCTGAGGTGAAAGCCCGCGGCGCGATAGGCGTCGCTGACCGCGCTCGCGATCGCCGCCAGATCGGCCTGCGATACCTGTTTCCCGATATAGGGTTGATACGCCGTAACCAGCCGCTCCTGCGGTATCGCGGCGGCGCCGTCGATCGCGACGCGCCGAAGCACGAACAACGGTTTGGAGTCGCCCTGCCCCTCCGCGCCGGCGAATTGCGGCGACGGTAGTCGCGGCCTCCCGTTGGCGCCCTGGCTCGATTGTTGGTCCTCGAAGCGTTTTTCGATCTGTCTCGGGTCATAGCCGGGCTGGTTGGCGTTCTGCGCCAGCGCCGGCATAGCCCGTAACGGCCGTCCACACACAGACGGCGACCGACAGCAGGTAAATTCGGACAAAGTCCGCAACGACCGCAGCCTCCCCGTAGATCTACGGAGAGTCGCCGATCCATGCGCGTGCGACTGCTAGCCATATGATTTTCAGTAGAATTTTATGGTCAACGCTTCGTTAACGCGCGCCCGACGTAGATGGTTTCCGCTCACTCAATCTTGAAACATTTCCGGTAAATCAGCGGGATAAAGCGGCAATCGGAGAGAGTTTCATGCGTGCGATTCCCCACGTCTCGAGAGCGCTCGCGGTGGCGTTCGTCCTGGCGACGACGTCGGCCACGTTCGCGGCAGACGGCGGCGACTGGACCGTCACGCAAGTCCTCGGGCGAGGTCTGGCTCACGGGCTCGGGCGTGCAGCAGGCATCGCTGAAGCAGGAAGACGTCCTGAAGCCGGGCGACACGGTGCGCACCGGCCGTAACGGACGCGTGCTGCTCAAGCGCGGCGAGGAAACCATCCTGGTCTCGCCGAATTCCGTCGTCGGCGTTCCCGCCGAGAAGAAGGAAGGACTTTCGACCACCATCATGCAGCGGGCCGGCTCGATCCTGCTCGATGTCGAGAAGCGCAACGTCAAGCATTTCGAGGTCGAGACCCCCTACCTCGCGGCCGTCGTGAAGGGCACGCAATTCCGCGTCACCGTCAATGCCGGCAAGACCACGGTCGACGTCGATCCGCGGCCAGGTCGAGGTCGCCGATTTCAAATCGGGCCAGATCGCCCAGGTGATGCCGGGCCAACATGCGACGGCGTTCGCCAGCGGCAAGACCGGCCTCTCGCTCGGCGGCTCGGGCACCCTCGCTCCGATCGAACAAGGCAAGCCTCGCGCGCCGTCGGTCGAGCGCGTTCCGGTGCCTCGCGGCGGCTTTACCGCGATCCGCCACGCCGCAAATGGACAAAGCGCGCAGCCGCTCGCGCCAGGCAAACGTGCAGCCCGCAAGGCATGGCGTCACCCGCATCTCGTCACCGATCGGAGAGGTCCGGTTGAACGTCCACCGCGCGACGAACGGCCTCGCCCACGACAAGTCGGCGGCGCATGGCGGTCCGCGCAACGCCGCCAACAAGGACACGATCTGGGGTTCATCCAGCGCTGGAAACGATGTCGCCTCGGCTAACAGCGGCCAGGCCAACAGCGGCAACGGCGCTGCGAGTGGCGCCAGCTCCGCAACAGCAGCCGCGGCCGCTTCCGGTGTCGGCAGCGCAGTCGCGGCCGTCAGCGGCGGGGGTAATGGCAATAATGGCAATGGAAACGGCAACGGCAACGGCAACGGCAACGGCAACGGAAACGGGAACGGACGGAACGGGAACGGGAACGGGAACGGCAATGGCAATGGGAATGGCAATGGTGTGGCGTGGCATCGGCAATGGAAACGGCCATGCCTACGGCCGTTACAAGAACCGTTAGCCGCACGGTCCAACAGCTCCAGATTATGAATTCTATAGCCCGCCGACGAACATGCTCGAACCACCAGAATGGTGACCACGTGAAACGATACCGGCCACATCTCTTCGTGGCGATCGCATTGGCGATCGTTGTGCTGGGCGGTTGGCACAGCGGACTGCGCCATGACCTGGCCGACTTCCGCTTCGCCTGGCAATCGCGCCAGCCGAGCGGCGATATCGTCGTCATCGCGATCGATGCACCGTCGATCGAGGAAATCGGCGTCTGGCCCTGGCCGCGCGCACTCTACGCCGAACTGATCCGTCAGCTTCAGAAGGCCGGCGTGCACGATATCGCGCTCGACGTCGACTTCTCCACTCCGTCGGACGCGAGCTCCGACCGCGACTTCGCCGAAGCGCTGAAAAGCGCAGGCGGGTCGGTCGTGCTGCCTTCCTTTCAACAGCCCCGCACCGATCGTACGAACCTTCACGTCAACCGTCCGCTGCAGCAATTTGCCGAACATTCATGGCCCGCGCTCGTCAATGTCGAAGTCGGGCCGGACGGTCTCGTCCGCCGCTATCCCTTTGGTGAGGAGCTTGACGGCACGTTCGTGCCTTCGATGGCGACGGTTCTCGCAGGCCAATATGTGGAAAGGCGCGCGCCGTTCCTGATCGACTACAGCATCCGGCCGGCGCGAATTCTAAAAGTCTCCTATGCCGATGTCCTGCGCGGCGACGAAGCGACGTTACGCAAGCTGAGCGGCAAGAAGGTCATCGTCGGCGCTACGGCGCTCGAACTCGGCGACCGCTTCAGCGTTCCGAACGGGGCGATCCTCTCGGGCCCCGTGCTGCAAGCCCTCGCCGCGGAGTCACTGCTGCAAAACCGCGCGCTGCAGTGGACCTCGGATGCCGTGACGGCGGCCGGCCTGATCCTGCTCGCCATGACAATGCTGATCACCTGGCGACGCCTCTCCGCCGGCAGGCGCGTGGCGCTGTTGGTGGCAACAGCGCTGGCGCTCGAAACGGCGGCGTTCGCGTTGCAGGCGGCGTTCCCGTTCATTCTCGATACCTCGCTGTTCCATATCGCTTCCATCGCCTATATCGCAGCCATTGCGCTCGACGAAATCAACATCCGCGCCCTGCTCGGCCAGGTGGCCGAGAATCGCTTTCAACGCGTGGCCATGTCGCTCGGCGACGGCCTGATCTGCACCGACTCCAAATACGTGATCACCGACTGGAATCCCGGCGCGACCGCGATCTTCGGTCATCCGCCCGAGGCGATGATCGGCCGTCCGTTTGACGAGATTTGCGCGCACGACCTCACGTCCGCGATGCCGGACTTTTCCATCGATAATATCGCAAGGCTCCCCTCCGGATCGGTGATCGAGTTCGACGGCCGACGCAGCAATGGCGAGGTGTTTCCCGTCGAGGCCAGTCTCTCCCGCTGGCAGGGCGCCGACGGATACCAGTTCGGCGCGATCCTGCGCGACATTTCGGTGCGCCGGCGCGAGGCTGCGAAAATCCAATACCTCGCCGAACACGACACGCTGACCGGGCTGATCAACCGCCACACCCTTCTCGTCCGTCTTGCCGGCATGATCGCAAAGGCAAAAGCCGACAGCCATGAGGTCGCGCTGCTGGTGATCGGCCTCGAAGGATTCCAGCAGGTCAACCAGATGCTCGGTCATACCAGCGGCGACCTCGTGCTGCGTGCGATCTCGGAGCGGCTGGCAGCAAGAATTCCCGGATCAGGCGTGGTCGCCAGGCTGAACGGCGACGAATTCGCCATTGCGGCGCGCCTGGCGGATATCGGCGGTAGCATCAAGAACTACGCGGAACAGATCGGCGCATGCTTCCACGCGCCTTTGCTGGCCGGCAACCGCGAACACCGCGTCAGGGTCAGCATCGGCGCGGCCGTCTTCCCCAATGGTGGCGGCACGGCGGACGAACTGCTGAGCAATTCCCACATGGCGCTGAGCCGCGCGCGGGCGACCCAACGCGGCGGCCACGTGCTGTTCGAGGATTCGATCCGGCGCGACCTCGAAACGCGTCTGACGCTGGAAGCGGAATTGGCGCTCGCCGTCAATCGCGAGGAGTTCGAACTGTTCTATCAGCCGCAACGGCACCTGGACGATGGCCGCCTGATCGGCGCCGAAGCGTTGATCCGTTGGCGTCACCCGGTGCGGGGTCTCGTTTCGCCAGCCGAGTTCATGCCTGTCGTCAACACATCGCCGATTTCCGACCGAATTGCCGGGTGGGTCATCAATACCGCCTGCGCCAAGGCAGCCGCCTGGGAACGCAGCGGGCACGCCATTCGCATCGGCGTCAACCTTTCGCCTTCTCTGCTCCGCTCCGGCGATCTCCCCAACACCGTCCAACGGGCGCTTGCCTCGTCGGGCCTCAGCCCAACCAATCTCGAGCTCGAAATCACCGAAGACATTCTGCTGGATGACGAAAAGAGTGCGCTGGATACGTTTCTCAAGATCCAGAAGCTCGGCGTTCGCATCGTGTTCGACGATTTCGGCACCGGCTTTGCCAGCCTCAGCTATCTGAAGAAATTCCCGCTCGATGGGCTGAAGATCGATCAGTCTTTCGTATTCGGGTTGCTGGCCAATCCGGACGACGCGGCGATCGTCAGTTCGACCATCGGATTGAGCAAGCAACTGGGCCTGTCGGTGATCGCCGAAGGCATCGAGGATGGCGCCACGGCGGAATTCCTGGTCAGGATGGGCTGTGAAGAGGGACAGGGATATTTCTTCGGACGACCGATGCCGGCGAGCGAGTTCGAAGCCAGGTTCCTGAACGATGCCGTCGCGGCCGAGGTGGCGTAACGGTCGGCGCCGCTACGCTGAACAATCGGTTAACGCGACCGCTCAAATCCGGGTTTTGCCACAACGTTATTTTCCAACTTCTTCCGATACCGTCACCGCGTGAACGCGACCGCCTGCCGCATCCTCACATGCCGCCGGCCAGATAATTCGCGAATGGGGATTTGGGGAAGTGGCCGATATTGCCGACACATCGACGGTTCGCCGTGCATCGCATGCGCCAGACGCGGGCGCGGCGCTGACGCGGCTTGCTGGGATTTCCGCGGCCCAGTGGCGCGCGCTCTCGACGCGTGCCGCCGAGCCGAACGGGTACTATTTGCCCGAATGGGAATTGGCGGTGAACGCCTCGGCGCGGGGCCGCGTCGGCGTCGACGCGCTCGGCGCGTGGCGCGATCCATCTACCTTGATCGGCCTGGTGCCTGTTATCTCGATGTGGCGCGCCTACAAGATCCCGCTGCCCGCTTTGGTCGGCGCCGATCCCTACGGCACGCTTTGCACGCCGCTGCTGAACCGCGACATGACCGAGGAAGCCGTCACCGGCCTTCTGCAGCAGGCCCGCCGGGCCGGTGCGCACGCGCTGATCTTCCGCGCCGTCTCGCTCGAGGGTGCGGCCATGAAGGCCTTCACCAACGTGCTTGGCCGGGCCGGCATCGCACCGCTGGTCCTGCAATCGCATGTCCGCGCCTGCCTCGATGCGACCGGCGACGCCGACGAATTGCTGCGCGAGGCGCTGGGCGCGAAGAAGCTGAAAGAACTGCGCCGCCAGCGCAATCGCCTCGCCGAACACGGCGACGTTCAATTTGACATAGCCCGCACGCCTGCTGATGTCGCCGCCGCGATTGAAATATTCCTGGTGCTGGAGGCCAGCGGCTGGAAGGGCCAGCGCGGCACCGCGCTCGGCCAGGACGATGGCGATGCGACCTTCATTCGCCGCGCCACGGCGGCGCTGGCCGGGACCGGCGAGTGCGCGATTGTGACGCTGCGGGCCGGACAAACACCGGTGGCATCTGCCATCGTGCTGCGCCATCAGGACCGCGCGTTCTATTTCAAGCTCGGTGTCGACGAGCGCTTTGCGAAATTTTCGCCGGGCGTGCAACTGACGCTGGACCTGACGCAGCATCTTTGCGCGGATCCGGCCATTCGCCTGGTGGATTCCACCGCGGCCCCCGACCATCCCATGATCAACCCGATCTGGCGCGGACGCCTTGCGATCGGCGACGTGTTGATCCCGCTACGCCGGCGTGATCCCGTGGTGTCGCTGATACGCGCTTCGCTGGGATTGCGCGGCGCGATCCGCGAGCCGCTGCGCCGCATCGTTCATTTCGTCAGAGCACGGCAGGAGAAATCCTAGATGAATACGCTCACCGCCATTGCGCCGGTCATTACGGCCGACCGCGACGCGCTGCGCCGCGACTTTCCGCTAAAACCGTTCGCGATCCGCCACAAGCTCGCCGGTCATCCGCTGCTGACGCTGCCGCGCATCGCGCAACTGGCCGCCGAATTGCCGCGCGACCTGATCGAGTACAATTCCGGCAAGGTCGCAATCAGCCAGGATCCGGACGCGATCCCATCCGTCGACCTCGATCCGGTCGAAGTGGTGAGGCGGATCGAGACCGCCGGCGCCTGGATGGTGCTCAAGCGCGTCGAAAACTCGCCGGAGTACCGCAGCCTGCTGGAGGACACCCTGTTGTCGGTTGCCCGCGCCCGCGGCTTCAACAGCGTCGCGGACGCCGGCTTCGAACAGGTCGAGGGCTTTCTGTTCGTGTCCTCGCCGAATTCGACCACGCCATTCCATCTCGACAGCGAGGACAATTTCTTCGTCCACGTCCACGGCGAAAAATTCTTCACGATTTTCGACAATGCCGACCGCTCGATCGTCAGCGACGACGAGATCGAGCGCTCGATGACCAAGCATCGCAACCTGAAATATGACGAGAGCTTTGCGCCGCGCGGTCAGGAATTTCACCTGTTTGCCGGCGACGGCTGCTACGTGCCGTATCAATGGCCGCACTGGGTGCGCACCGCAGGCTCATACTCGATCTCGATGGCGATCACCTGGAAGACGCGCGAAGTGCGGCGGATGAACGACCTGCACTTTTTCAATTCGATGCTGCGCGGCGTCGGCCTGCCGCAGCAGCCGCCCGGCAAACAGCCGGTGCGCGACGCGCTGAAGCTGGCGTTCTATCGCACGGTGACGACGGTCATCAAACCGCTGCGCGCCTCGATGGCGATGCGCCGCTTGCTGCGGCGGATCGCGCTCGGCAAGCGGGCGAATTACTATCTGAAGGTGCGATGCGTGACTTGTAGCCCGGATGAGCGCAGCGACATCCGGGGCGGATGCTGAGAGTAGTCCCGGATATCGCTTGCGCTCATCCGGGCTACATCGAAAACTCACTGCAGCGGCGAGTGCGGCGCCGGCAGCATGATGGTCGAGTGCATCTCCTCGAGGAAGCCCGGACCCTTGCCCAGAAATTCCTGCCAGGCCGGATCCTTCATGGCGTTGCCGCGGGCCTCGGCGCGCGCGTTCAGGCTGGGATAGGCCCAGATGTGGCAGGCCTCGTTCGGCTGCCCGCCTCGGTGGTCCACAGGCCCACGATCTTCGAATATTTCTCGCGCTCGGGCAGCACCGCGGTGAACGCATCGAGCCATTGCTTGAGGCCGCCCGCCGCCTTGCCGCGATAGTTACGGAGTTCATACACATTGCCCGTCGAGGCCGGCGCCACCGGCGGACGCACCGCGTTCATCAGGCGGACGTCCTGGCGCACCAGCAGGGGCCGGATCAGCGGCACGTACTCGCCAGTCCAGCGCGGGTTCTTCGCCAGTTCAGCCCGCAGCCGCGCGCGTTCGTCGAAGCTGTTGTAGCTCCACATGTGCAGGACCTGGTTGAGCGGCCCGATCTCGGTCGACCAGTAGCCTTCCAGCTTGCCGTAATCGTCCTTGCGGATATCGCGCGAAATGGTGCTCGCGGCCTTGACCATATCGCCGAGCGTGCCGGGCTTTACGGTGTAGGTTCGCAGTTCGTAGATCATGATGCCTCCCCAAGGTTTGTTAGTTCTGTAGTCTTCTACTCCGCCGCCTGCGCGTTGATCTCGCCGGACACCTGACGGATGGCGCGGGCGAGTTGTTCGGCCGGCTGGGCGCCGGAGACGGCGTATTTCTGCGCGAACACGAAGGTCGGAACGCCTGATATGCCCTTGTCGGAGGCCTCCTGCGCCTGCGCGGAGATTTGCGCAACGTCCTCATCGGTAGCAAGGCGCCTGCGCACGTCGTCGGCGTCGAGGCCGATATCGGCGGCGGCCTGCACCAGCACATCGACGTCGGTCAGGTCGCCGCCATCGCGAAAGTACAATTCCATCAGCCGCTGCTTCATCTCGGCGGATTTGCCCTGCGCATCCGCCCAGTGGATCAGGCGGTGGCAATCGATGGTGTTGGGCTGGCGCTTGACGAGTTCGGGCCGGTAGGTCAGCCCCTCCTCGCCGGCAGCCGCGACCACACGGCCGGCAATTCCCTTGTAGGCTTCGACCGAGCCGAATTTGGCGGTGAGATATTCGTCGCGGCTGATGCCTTCGCGCGGCACCCAGGAATTGAGGAAGAACGGCCGCCATTGCACTTCGACAGGAATTTCAGGCACCAGCGCCAGCGCATTCTCGATCCGGCGTTTTCCGATGTAGCACCAGGGGCAGACCACGTCGGAGACGATGTCGATTTTCAGCGGCTTCAATGTGCTCATCGGCGTCTCCTCGGGGTTTTCGCGGCCAAAATTGATGTCCGCAAGGTAAGCGGAATGGGCTGCCGCACAAGTCCGCCGGCCGCATGTCTCACATCACATAACCCGCACGATTATTGTGGCGGCGGCCGGAGCCGTCTACGTCCCGCATCCAGCAACCGCAGGAGCCCTGCCATGACCGCTATTTTCAGGCCGGAAGGCCGCCTGTTTCGCGCGACCGGGCATGCCCGCGGGCTGTGGTCCGGATATGCTGCAGGGCAGCGCAACCACCGCGCCGACGACGCACGAGGTCGAACGGATGGCAAATTCGTCCTCTTCAGGCACCCGACTACCACCGATGCATACGCTCGCGCGATCTCCGGGCGCTGCCGGTTCCGGAATTAACCTCTGCGGCGGCCATAAAGCTTAACAAGCAAGCTTAACAAAGGGTTTCGGTTGCCCGGTTCGCCCAAGCAACTAACGGTTTTGGCTGCAATAACCGTAACCTATACTTTTGCTCGAAAAGGAGCATTGCCATGGCCCAGTCACCAAAACCCCCGATCTTCGACGTGGTCGATATCGAGCGCGAGATCGAAGAAGAATTCCGGAAGCTGCCCGCCGTTCGCGATCCTCAGCCGACGGTCGCCCCGCCGGAGCTGGCGATGCCGGACTATGTCGAGCATCGTGACGGCGCCACGGAAATCGGCAAGTTGTCGGCCGAAGCGGTCGTCCGCGAATACGAAGCGGCGGCGAAGGATATCGAGGAGCTCGGCGCCGAACTGGTCGGGCACGTGAAGAAGTGCGAGGCCATGACCCGCGACGCGCTCACCGTGATCGAGGAATTGAAGGAAACCGCGGGACGATACCGCGAGGAAGCCAAGCGCGTCTTCCTTCATATCGAGAATTGCTCGCTGGTGACGGCCGAGGTGCGCAAGACCTGCATTGAAATGCGGGAAAAGATCGCAGCTTCGGCCGAGGGCGAAGCCAAGGCCAAAGAGCTCGCGAGCTAACTCGCGAGCTCTTTCCTACGGCTACGTCAAACCCGCCGCGATCTGCCGCATCCGCTCGGCGGTGATATCGTCGGCGGGAAAGAACGTTTCCAGCGCAAGCTCCTGCAGCGTGATGTCGACCGGCGTGCCGAACACCATGGTGGTCGAGATGAAGCTCAGCACCTCGTCATTGCGGCGCAGCTTGAAGGGGATCGCGACATTGTCCGCCGAGACCGGCCCCGGACGCGCCGGCATCCGGTACGCCTTCAGCTCCTGATAGAGTTTTAGCAGTTCAGGATCGGCCGTCGCCTCGCATTGCCGGTGCAGCCGCTCCAGTAGATGCGAACTCCATTCCGCAAGATTGACCGTGCGCGGCGCCAGGCCTTCGGGGTGAAACGCCAGGCGTAGAATATTGAGCGGCTGCCCGAGCAGATGCGGCGGCAAGCCCTCCAGCAGCGGCGCCACCATGCGGTTGGCGGTGACGAGATTCCAGTGCCGGTCATAGGCCAGCGCCGGATTGGGCTCATGCGCCTTCAGCACCAGGTCGATCGCAGCCCGCGCCGATTTCAGCGCGGGATCGTCGAGCGAGCGCTGCGGAAACGCCGGCGCAAATCCCGCGGCGACCAGCAGCACGTTGCGTTCACGCAAGGGAACCTCCAGTCGCTCGGCGAGCTTCAGCACCATTTCGCGCGACGGCGCGGCACGCCCGGTTTCCACGAAGCTGAGATGACGCGCGGATATCTCGGCATCTCCGGCCAGATCGAGCTGACTCAAATGGCGGCGCTGGCGCCATTCGCGCAGGTGATCGCCGACATGGACGGGCTGATTTCGTTCGGCTCGCGCCGCGGCAGCATGTGCGTTCATGGCACAAAACCTACCATGCGGATTTCGCCCGTTCCATTACGTCCGAGGTAATCGAAACGCGTCACGGGCTGCGTCATCTTCGGTGGCACAGGGTCGGCAAGGCGCTCTGCCCGACGCGGCTGATGCGTCAGCTCCGGTCGCTGATCCCCGCCCCCAAACCACGAAGGAGACTGGTCATGATCCACCCATCCACATTCCTGAGCCGCGCTTTGCTGGCCGACGCCATCTTCAGCGGCGTCGCCGCGGTCGCGCTGACGCTGGGCGCCGGCATGCTCGCGCCGTTGCTTCATCTGCCGGAGGTGTTGTTGCAAGAGACCGGTCTGTTCCTGATCGCCTATACGGCGCTGGTCGGCTGGTTGGCGGCGCGCTCATCGGTGCCGAAAGCGCTGGTATTGCTGGTGATCGTTGGAAATGCCGCCTGGACGCTCGGCAGCATCGCGCTGCTGTTCTCGGGTGCGGTGTCGCCGAACCTGCTCGGTCAGGTTTTTATCGTGGCGCAAGCGATTGCGACGGGCGTGTTTGCGGAGCTGCAATATATCGGGCTGCGCAAGAGCGGTGGCATGGCGACCGCATAAACCCAGGCCGTCATTGCGAGCCAACGGGTCGTGCGAATGCGCGCCCGATTGGCTCGCAATGACGCGGGATAGACTTCAGCTCAACACCAATGCCGCGATCATCCCGGCAAAGGTCAGCAGCAACCCGATCACCAGCATCGGCACCAGGCTGCTGCCGGAATACGGATTGGCCTGCTCCTTGTTGGTCACGACATGTGTGCGATGCGCCATCACTTTGCTCCTGCCTGATTACGCCGAAATCGTTCGCCGTTGCCGAGCATGACGCCGTGGGTGCCGGCGATGCCGAGTTCGAGGCTGGCCGCGATCCGCCGCGCCCGCTCGACGAAATGCGCCTCGGCTTCGGGCGGACAGATCTCGCCGGCGGTCTGCTCGAACAATGCGAGCCAGCGGTCGAAATGCCCGGCATCGACCGGCAGCGGCAGATGTTTGGCCATCGGGGTGCCGTGGTAGCGGCCGGTCATCAGCGCGACCGACGACCAGAACGCGCACATCTGCGCCAGATGCGGCTCCCAATCCGCGATGCGGGCCTCGAACACCGGCCCCAGCACCGCATCGGCGCGGACCTTGGCGTAGAAGCCGTGCACCAGCCGCTCGATCATCGCCTCGTCGATGCCGGTCCGTTCCATGATTTCGGCCGTCAGACGCTCACGCCGCGCCGGCCCTGCCACGATCGCTTCCATTTGTGCCGCTGCCCTTAAATAGGTATTTCAAATGCATATTTAGACGGCTATAGATGATTTGCAAGCAGATATTTCGAAAGGGCTCCCATGCGCCTGACATCGTTCACGGATTTTGGCCTGCGCGCGCTGATGCGGCTGGCGGGCGAGCCCGGCCGCTCGTTCGCGACCAACGAGATCGCGGCCGAGTTCGGCATTTCCCGCAATCATCTCGCCAAGGTGGTGCGCGACCTCGCCGATTTTGGCTTCATCTCGACCCAGCGCGGCGTCGGCGGCGGCTTCACGCTGGCCCGCCCTGCCGCAGTCGATCACGATCGGCGAAGTGGTGCGCGCGCTGGAAGGCCCGGCGCTGGTCGAATGTTTTCGCGAGGATGGCGGCAGTTGCGTGCTGAAGCCGCGCTGCCGGCTGAAAGCCAGACTGGCCGCCGCGCGCGAAGCTTTCATGCGCGAACTCGACACCACGACGCTGGCGGAATGCGCCTATCCCGCGCCCGTCGGGCGCAGCCCGGCGCTGGCGTGAGCAATGCGGGGAACTATGACAAAGCGCAGGAGCTATTCATGAAACCGGTCGAGTTCGAAAACGGCATGGTGCAGATCGACGCCGCCATCGTCGCCGAAGGCCTCGGCCTGGCGCCGTCCCTGCTGCAGCAAGAAATGCGCGCAGGCCGGATCACGAGCGTTGCGGAGCGCGGGGTCGACGACGACCGCGGCCGGCATCGCCTGTCCTTTTTCTCAAAGCACCGGCGGTTCCGCGTCGTGGTCGATGAGACCGGCGCGATCCTGCAGCGCTCGGCGGTCGACTTCGGCGATTCAGTGCTGCCGAAGTCGGCGCACAAGGCCGGTGATGAGGTCTAGGCCTGGAGGGCGGGCGCCGGCGCGGAGGCGGTGCGTTTACGGCCGGCCGGTTTCCCGCCGGCAACCTGGACCTGCCCTTTGCCGTTGAGATGCTTGCCGTTCAGCGAATGGCCATTGAGCGCCGTCTTCGCCTTCCGCCCGGCCTTTGCCTTCAGTTTGTCCTTCAGCTTCGCTGCGGCCTTCTGCTTTTCCTGAGCGAGTTTCTCCGCCTTTTTCAGCGCCTTGCGCTCGGCCTTGGCCTTCAGGCGGGCTTTCTCGGCCCGCGCCTCGGCGCGCTGCTTCTTGCGCTTCTTCTCGCAGGCCGCGCATTTGCAGCCGATCGGCTTCAGATAGGCTTTGAAATAGTCAGTGCCGTAGTCGTAGTTGATCTCCTCGCCCGGCTCGATGTTCTTGATGGCGCGGATGATGACCTTGCGCTTGCGCGGCTTGACGTCGGATTCCGCGTTCGGCTTGCAGGCGTGGTTGATGTAGCGGGCGATATTCTTGCGGACCGAGCCGTCGATGGTCCAGCGGTTGTTCAGTTCGAACAAATATTTGTTCTCGATCGCGTCATCCTTTTTCTTCTTCGAGTCCAGCAGCGGCCCGAAATAGCGGATGATCTTGCTGCCCTTTTTGATCGGCTTGGTGGCGAAGAGGCCAAGGCCGGTGGGCGAGCGGCCGACGCGATAGGGCTTATTCGAAGGAATGGAGGGCATGACGATCGATTGACTGCGACGCTCTGAAAACGAGGGGATGGCGAAGCCGATCTTCTAGGACGATTCCGCGGCAAAGTCAGGTGTTTCGCAGCTTTGCCATGAACCTTCCCCAGATTGCGCATGTCTTATCCATAAGTTCCATGCGAGATGCCAGATGAAACGCGTTACCCTTCGGCCGCTCGCCATATTGGCCACCCCGGCCCTGTTCGCGGCGGCGCTCGGCCCGATTTCGCCGGCCGGCGCCCAAACATTCAGCAGCAGCTACACGTCGACGGCCGAGAAGGACTGCCGCACGGTCGGCAAGCCCAGGGACGGCGGCGCGACGCAGGTCTGCCCCGGCAAATCGGGGCTGGTGGTGGTGATCAGCGAGGACGATCTGCGCCAGACCGTCTCCGTCGGGCCCACCCAAGCTGCCGCAGCGAAGGAGCCGGCCGCGCAAACCTGGTTTGCCCCTTTCAATTCCACCGGCAACACCATCGAATGGCGGGCGGCGGACGGAAAACCGTTCGCCATCATCCAGCGCTGGCTGATCGCCGACAATGACGATGTCGACAAGAGCGGAACCCCGGCTAGCAAACCGATGCTGGCGGTGACGCGGCTGCCGCCGGGGCCGGTCTGCCATGTCGCCTATATCGACGGCCAGGCCAACCGCAATGCCAACGAAGTCGCGCGCCAGGCCGCGGACGAATTCGCCCGTGATTTCAAGTGCGGGAAGGACGAAGTGAAAGTGGTCGGTGAAAAAGGCGCGGCCGTGAAGCTTGCGAAGCGTTGATGAAGCCGCTATCCGGCGCGTTTTCGCCGCATTAACGTCAAAGCTACAGCCTTGGTTGTTTGATAGTCTCACGTGATGATTTCAACGGCAGCTTTACCGGAGCAACGATGCTAACGAGAATCATGGTTCTGCTCGTCGCCGGCACCGCCCTCGCCGGCTGTTGCGCGTCCGGCACCGGCTGTTCGACGCCGACAGGCGGTGCACCGATCGCCTGGGACGGGTTGGGCGAGCCGCCGACGGAAAATGTCGCGCCCGGCGAGGAAAGAAAGCCGGCCAAGCGTAAGGTCGCCCGCAACCGCGAGATCATCCTCGGGCCGCTGAACGGAGCTGCACCCCCGTCGGATGCCAAGGCGCAGTATGACAACTGGGAGAAGCGCCCCAACGAGGACGCGGAAGCGGACGCCCGTCTGGCGCGGCAAACCAAGATTTGCCGGGGTTGCTGAGGTCGGCGCTATCACTGAGCAGCTTCAGTTCGCCCCCACCGGCCGCGGCACCGTCGAACGCAGCATCGCATCGAGGAGTTGGTCGACCTCGGTGCCCGCGGGCAGCCGGCGCAGGATGTCCTGCAGCCGCCCGTCGAGCAGCAGCGTGGTGAAGCCGTGCACCAGCGACCATGCGCGCGAGATCGCCGCGGCCTGGTCGAGCGTCAGTGCCTCCCCGGTGAGTTTCTCGTTACGCCCGGCGCCAATCGCACTCGCCAGTCCTTCGAAAGACGCCGAGGCCGCCTCGTGCAGCGACGGCCGCGACATGTCGAGCCGCTCGGTCCGGAACATCAGACTGAACATGCCGGGATGCGCCTGCCCGTAGGCGACGTAGGCCTTGGCGTTGGCCAATCCCTTCAGCAGCGGGTGAGTTTCACTATTGCGAGCCGCGATCATCGCCGCGCTGAAGCGGCGGAAGCCGATGGCGGCAAGTTCGCTCAACAACCCGGTGAGATCGCCGAAATGATGGGTCGGCGCGGCGTGCGACACGCCGGCCTCGCGCGCCACCGCCCGCAGCGTCAGGCCCGCCAGCCCGTCGCGTTCCAGCACCCGCTCGGCGGCGGCGAGCAAGGCGTCGTGCAGGTCGCCATGATGATAAGGGGTTTCGCCGGCCGGGGGACGGCGCCGGCTGGCCGGCCTTTCCGTTGCGGGTTTTGCCGGCCTGCGCCGCGCAGGGGCGCGGGACGTTCGAGTTTCTCGCGATGTTCTTGCCATACGAATCCTTATAGCCGCAATTTTTACACTGTAAAGATTTTGCTTGACGGCGGGCCGGAACATCCCTACCAATATCTTTACGATGTAAAGATATAACCGGAGGAGACGTCAGATGCTCGACCAGGTGAAGACCGAGGTGGCCCGGACCAATCTGGCGCCGATCCCGATGGAATGCGACGCGCCGCATCTCAAGATCACCGGTGAACTGCCGCGCGAACTGAACGGCACGCTCTATCGCAACGGTCCCAACCCGCAATTCGACGCACCGGGCGCGCACTGGTTCGTCGGCGACGGCATGCTGCACGCCTTCCATCTGGAGAACGGCCGCGCCAGCTACCGCAACCGCTGGGTCCGCACCCCGAAATGGCAGGCCGAGCACGACGCCGGCCGCGCGCTGTTCGGCGGCTTCGGCCGAAAACTGCCGGGTGCGCCGGCAGGCGTCACCGACGACGGCGGCGTCGCCAACACCAACATCATCTTCCACGGCGGAAAACTTCTGGCGCTCGAGGAGGGCCATCTGCCGACCGAGATCGAGCCCGGCTCGCTCAATCGAACCGGCTATTGCGACTACAACGGCGCCATCAAGGGCCCGTTCACCGCGCATCCCAAGATCGATCCCGTGACCGGCGAGATGGTGTTCTTCGGCTATAACGCCGCGGGTCCCCTCACCCCTGCTCTCTCGTTCGGATCGGTCAACGCCCAGGGCGTCGTGACGCGGTTCGATCGTTTCGAATCTCCCTATGCCAGCATGGTGCACGACTTCATCGTCACCGAAAACCACATGCTGTTTCCGATCCTTCCCATCACCGGCAGCATGGAGCGGGCGATGCGCGGCAAGCCGCCTTATGCCTGGGAGCCGGAGAAAGGCGCCTATGTCGGCGTGATGAAGCGCAACGGCGCGACCAAGGATCTCGTCTGGTTCCGCGCCGAAAGCTGCTACGTCTTCCACATCATGAATGCGTGGGAGGAAGGCAGCCGCATCATTGCCGACGTGATGCAGTTCGAGGAGGCGCCGCTGTTTCCGCATCCCGACGGCTCGAAGACCGATCCGAAGAAATCGCGCGCCCGCTATTGCCGCTGGACGTTCGACCTCGCAGGGAATACCGACCGTTTCACGCAGACCTATCTCGACGACCTCACCGGCGAATTCCCGCGCATCGACGATCGCCGCGCCGGCTTTGCCAACAGCCATGGCTGGTACGCCTGCGCCAACCCTGATCTGCCGATGTTCGGCGCGCTGTCCGGCATCGTGCATGTCGACGGCAAGGGCAAGCGGCTAAGCAACTATCTGCTGCCCGAAGGCGACACCATTTCGGAGCCGGTATTTGTCGAACGCGGCGCGGACGCTGCCGAAGGCGACGGCTGGCTGCTCGCGGCCGTCTGGCGCGCGCAGGAGAACCGCAGCGATCTGGCGGTATTCAACGCAAAGGATATCGAGGCCGGGCCCGTGGCGCTGGTGCATCTCGGCCATCGCGTGCCGGATGGTTTCCACGGCAACTGGGTCGGCGCGCAGTAGTATTCCGTCGTCATTCCGGGGCTCGCGAAGCGAGAACCCGGAATCCATCGAGCCACATGCGTGTGGATAAATGGATTCCGGGTTCGATGCTGCGCATCGCCCCGGAATGACGCCGTTGATGGAGGAGACACCCATGCACCTGCCCTCGATCACGTCAGCCTATCTCGCCCTCCTCGCCCTGCTCTACACCGTGCTCGCCGTCCAGGTCGGCCGGCTGCGGCAGCGCGATCGCGCTGCATTCGGCGACAATGGAAGCCTTCGGCTGCGCAGCGCGATCCGCGCCCATGCCAACTTCATCGAATACGTGCCGATCATCACGCTGATGGTGGCGATGCTGGAAATGTCCGGACTGGCGGCGACTGGGTGCATCTCTTGATGGGCGCGCTGCTGGTCTCGCGCCTGCTGCACCCGCTCGGCATGTATGCGGCGCCCAACACGCTGCAATTCCGCATCGGCCGGGTCGGTGGCATCACGATCACGCTGGTTCTACTGCTGGCCTGCGCCCTGACGATCCTGTGGCGCGCCGCGACAGTCTCTTGAGCACCCGCAAGCCATTGCAAAACATAGACAATAAAACACCACGCCGCTTTATTTTGACACTGTAAAGATTTTGCTTGACGCCCCTCAACCTCTCCCCTAGGGTATCTTTACGATGTAAAGATAGACCCGAGAGGCCGCCATGACCATCTTCCTGATCCTCGCTCCCTTCGGTTCGTTCGCGCTGCTGATGCTGGTGGCCTCCGCCGAGATCGCCTTGTTCGCATCGGCGTCGATTTGCCTTGCAGTCATCTGCATCGACGTCGCGCGTGGCCGCTCGGTCAAGATGCTCGGCGCCGGCAGCGTCGTCGTCTTCTCAGTCATCGGCGCCTATGTCGCGCTCGTCGACCCGCATTTGAGCCAATCGGGCGTCAAGCTCGCCGTCGATGTCGGCGTGCTCGCGATCTCGCTGGCCTCGCTGATCCTCCGCAAGCCGTTCGTGCTGCAATATGCGCTGGAGGAAGTCGATGCCGAGACCGCCAGGATGCCCGCCTTCCTGAAGTCGACCTATATTATCACCTGGGCCTGGACCGGCGCCTGCGTACTGATGATCCTCGGCAATGTGCTGACGATTTACGTGCCCGGCTTGCCGCTGTGGGCCGGGCTGGTGATCGCCTTCGCCGCCCGCAACAGTGCCGCCTATTTCACGACATGGTATCCTCAATATTGCAAGGCCAAGTATGGTACGCCACCCGCGAACGCCCTGCCCGGCACCAACTGAGTCCGACTTTCAACCGCAACACGATCAGCAGAAAGCAAGACGATGAAGGACGTATTCGCCAAACTGGGCGCCGACTTTTTCTCCACCATCCTGTTTCTCGCGATCTATCTCGCCACCGACAACGTGCTGCTGGCGACGGGCGTTGCGATCGCCGGCGCGGTCGCGCAGGTGATCTATTCGCGCGTCAAGGGCAAGGAACTCGGCTACATGACCTGGGCCAGCCTTGCGCTCGTCATCGTGCTCGGCAGCGCGACGCTGCTCACCCATGACCCGCGCTTCGTGCTGGCAAAACCCGCCATCGGCCATTTCGCGATCGGCGCCATCATGCTCAAGCGCGGCTGGATGCTGCGTTACATGCCGCCGATCGTGTCGCAGACCATTCCCGAATATGTCACCTTCGCGGGCTATGCTTGGGCCGTGCTGATGCTTCGCGCTCGGCGCCGGCACCATCGGTGTCGCCATGACCGGCGACATGAAGCTGTGGACGTTCTACGTGACGGTCGTGTTGGTCGGCGCCAAGATTGCCGCCTTCGCAATTCAATACGTCGCGTTTCGTGTTTTGGTCGGCAGCCGGCTTCGCGCTGCCGCCCAGCGGGCCTGAACAATACGCGTCAAAACGACGCTCGGGACGGTTGGGCTTGTCTGGCGAGATAGGCTATACCGGCGACCAGTTTGACGGGTCTCGCAAGCCATTCCGGCTTGCCGGGAAGCAATGTCGGGGAGACAAAGATGGCCGTGGACGGAAACTGGAATATTACCCTCAGCACACCGATGGGCGAGCGCAAGACCACGCTGACCCTGTTGGCCTCCGGCGGCACGCTGACGGGCACCCAGGGCGCCGACGGCCAGTCCACCGAAATCTTCGACGGCGCCATCAGCGGCGACACCGTCAACTGGAAGGTCTCGATCACCAACCCGATGCCGCTGACCCTCGAGTTTGTCGGCAAGGTCTCCGGCGACAACATGTCCGGCGAAGCCGGCATCGGCCCGATGGGCAGCTTCCCCTTCACGGGATCGCGGGCCTGACTGACATAGCGAGGAGGTCGCAGCGCCTCCTCGCTCCCTCACCGCAACGCTAGAACCATATCTGCATCGCCAGGCCGCAAGCATCGCGCGGCGGCGTGCCTTCCGGAACGCAGCCAGCGATGTCGCGCGCGGCAATCGCCACCGCGCAGGCATCGAGCACGTCGTCAGGCTTGGCGCCGGTACCGATCCGTTCGACGGTCAGCCATTTATCGACAGCCCGGATCCCTTCCCGCTTGAGCAGCAAGTGGCGGAGACGAAGTCCTGCTTCGGATTTCTTTGACGGAAGCGGTCTGCCGCCGTTCAGCCGCAGGAACACCAGTTCCGGGTGCACCTCGCGAATGTCGTGCGCGCGATGGTCCCGGACGAAGGTATCCACCTCCATGATCTTCGGCCCGAGATGCCAGAGCTGCCGCGATACCCGCTTCTGGCCGCGCCGCACGGCATCGCGATTGGCTTCGTCAGGATCGGCGAAATCCGTCCACAGCCAGCGCCGCGCCCCGGTGAACACGCGTGACGAATGCGGCCGCAAGCGCTCGCGGGCGAGCCGGTCGCAGGCCCGCTCGCCGTCATCGGTCATGCCAATGGGAATGTCGATCGCGGCGCGATCGAAGCGGATGGACAGCGCGTCGGCAATGTCGCGGCAAAACCGGATCTCTTGAAGGTCGCCGTCGAGCAGCACGGCGACCCAGCCCTTGCTGAACCCGTCGAGGCCGAGCGCCCTGCCGCTCGTCTGCGCGCTCACTTCGGCCGGCTTGGTACGATCGCAATCGGATTGAAGGCATAGACCGCCTCGCCATGCTGGTTATAGGCGGTCCATTTGATGCGGGCGACGCCGTGGGGCTTCGAGCGGGAGGGCACCAGCTCCACCAACTCCCCTTCGAGATGGATGGAATCGCCGGGACGCACCGGTTTCAGCCAGCGCAGATCGTCGACACCTGCGCCGAACAGCGGATGCGGCCCGAACGGCCGCGTGCTCGCCGCAAGCCGCATGGCAATGGCCGCCGTATGCCAGCCCGACGCCGCCAACCCGCCGAGGATCGTCTTCTTGGCGGCCTCGTCGTCGAGGTGAAACGGCTGCGGATCGTACTCTTTGGCGAAGCGGATGATGTCGTCTTTCGACACCGTCACCGCCGCGCTCTTGAAGCGCATGCCGACCTTCAGGTCGTCGAACCACTCGACCATGTTACCCCAGAATTCAATTCCTTGAAGAAATCATTGCCCTTGTCGTCGACGATGATGAACGCCGGAAAATCCACCACCTCGATCCGCCAGATCGCTTCCATGCCGAGTTCGGGATATTCCACCACCTCGACCTTCTTGATGCAGTGCTCGGCGAGGTTCGCCGCCGCGCCGCCGATCGAGCCGAGATAGAAGCCGCCGTACTTCTTGCAGGCCTCGCGCACCGCGACCGCGCGGTTGCCCTTGGCCACCATCACCATCGATCCGCCCGCCGCCTGGAACTGGTCGACGAAGGAATCCATCCGCCCCGCCGTGGTCGGGCCGAACGCGCCGGAGGCGTAGCCGTCGGGCGTCTTGGCGGGGCCGGCGTAATACACCGGATGGTTCTTGAAATAGTCCGGCAGCGGCTCGCCCTTCTCCAGCCGCTCGCGCAGTTTGGCGTGCGCGGAATCGCGGGCCACGATCATGGTGCCGGTCATCGAGACGCGGGTCTTGATCGGATATTGCGACAGCGTCGCAAGGATCTCCTTCATCGGCTTGTCGAGGTCGATCTTGACGACCTCGCCGCCGAGCGCCTGTTCGACTTCCGGCAGGTACTGCGCCGGATTGTGCTCGAGCTCCTCGAGATAGACGCCGTCTTTGGTGATCTTGCCGAGCACCTGGCGGTCCGCCGAGCAGGACACGCCGAGCCCGATCGGCAGCGATGCGCCGTGGCGCGGCATCCGGATCACGCGCACGTCGTGGCAGAAATATTTTCCGCCGAACTGCGCGCCGACGCCGAGCGACTGCGTCATCTTCAGAATTTCCTGCTCCATCTCCAGATCGCGGAAGGCGTTGCCGTCGGCCGAGCCTTGCGTCGGCAGCGCATCGAGATAGCGCGCGGACGCGAGCTTCACCGTCTTCATGCAGAGTTCGGCGGACGTGCCGCCGATCACGATGGCGAGGTGATATGGCGGGCACGCCGCGGTGCCGAGCGTCAGCACCTTCTCCTTCAGGAACGCCAGCAGGCGATCCTTGGTCAGCACCGAAGGCGTTGCCTGGAACAGAAAGCTCTTGTTGGCGGAGCCGCCGCCCTTGGCCATGAACATGAACTTGTAGGCGTCATCGCCCTCGGCATAGATCTCGCACTGCGCCGGCATGTTGTTGGCGGTGTTCTTTTCCTCGTACATCGTGAGCGGCGCCACCTGCGAATAGCGCAGGTTACGGCGCAGATAAGCATCACGCGCCCCTTCCGACAGCGCGGCCTCGTCGTCGCCGTCGGTGATGACGTTGCAGCCCTTCTTGCCCATGATGATCGCGGTGCCGGTGTCCTGGCACATCGGCAGCACGCCGCCGGCGGCGATGTTGGCGTTCTTGAGAAAATCGAACGCGACGAACTTGTCGTTGTCGCTGGCTTCCTTGTCGTCCAGTATCGAGCGCAGCTGCTTCAGATGGCCGGGCCGCAGATAGTGATTGATGTCACCAAAGGCGGCCTCGGATAGCGCCCGCAGCGCCTCGCGCGACACCACCAGCATGTCCTTGCCGAGCACCTTCTCGACCCGCACGCCCTCGGCCGTGATCTTCTTGTAGGGCGTAGTATCGGCGCCGAGCGGAAACAGCGGCGTGTGCTTGTAGGGCGGAACGGGCTTCTGGTCGGGAAAGGCGGTCGGGGCGTTCATGGCGTGATCTCGGGTTGGAAGCCGGCAGCGGCCCAAAACGGTGCTGCGGCGATAGACCCGTTCTAAGCATTTTTTGGATAAAAGGAAGCTTTGGGGCGCATGCCACCGGTTACCGTCCCAGCCGTCCGACGCGTTCCAGCGCTCCGGAATACGACAGAAGTTTCCGGTTCGGATCGGCGCGACGGCGGCGGACTTCGGCCACTTGCGCATCGCTCAAGCGCATGTCCTGCATATGCTTGACATAGTCGAGCAGCGCCCCCGCCGCAGCGTCCTGTTCGCCTTCCGGCAATTGCTCGACCTGACGCAAGGCTTGTTCGAGGAGTTTTGTCATGAGGCCAGTCTAGCACACCCACCCTCAAGATCAAGTTGACTTCCGCGCGCGGCCCTTGCAGGAAATCCGCGCGCGGGGTTCAATGGCGTAAAGGGGCATTCAGAAATGGCTTTGGGACTACGATTTCGCCGACCGACCTTGCTTGCCGCCACGCTGGCGCTGCTCGCCGCGTTCAGTGCTTCGCCGGCGCGGGCCGACCGCTGCGAGGACACCGCCAAGGAATTGAAGAACCAGATCGACGGCATCAAGATCAGCGTCAACACCGGCAACATGATCTATCTGACGCATCCGGCGGCAAAGGAGCTGTCGCTCGGCTGCCGCGGCCGCAACTATTCCGTCGAGCTCTACGCCAAGGCCGATCGCAAGCCGAAGCCGCAATTCTTCGACCTGATCGCCACGGCCGGCGCCATCGTTTTCACGATTCCGAAACCAGACGCGCTGACCGGCACCTCGCGCTGCATCAAGCGCATGGGCTTGCTCCGCGGCGACAAGGTGTCGATGCGCTTCCGCCGTCTCAACATGGAATGCACGCGCACCAAGACCGAGGCGTCCATCGTGGTGACCCGCGGCAAGGACGAGTAGGATAGCGTTTTCGAGCGAAGCATGCCCTCGGACTTGATCCGGGGGTGGATACGCGGTTCGCGTCAAGAAAACGCGTCAAAACAAAAATCCGCCCTTCCCGATCGGTTGCATTCTAACGATTTCGCGAGCCGCCCGTTCACCATCGGACGGGATTGACGGCGTCGGGCGCGCCGCATTCACCAATCGTTCGTTTGAAGCCGACCAGTGTCGGGCGCAACCAAAAGGATGCTCCCCGATGAACGTTTCTGCTGTCCCCCCGACCGTGGTGATCAAGGCGCCGGAAGTCCCCGTGTTCAAGGCTCCCGAGAAAACCCCCGATGTGCAGAACGGCGCTCCCGCCGACGGCACGCGCACGCCGAAGCCGACGCAGGTTGCTCCCCTGCCGCCGGGCCAGGGAACACGGATCGACCGGCTGGCCTGATCTGAGCGGTCGTCGTCACCCGAGCATGCGGGTGACCCGGTATTCCAGAGACGTCCGCTGTAGCGACCGATAGGCCGCGGCGTACTGGATACCCGCTTCGCGGGGATGACAGTCACTGCATCGCCGCAAGTTTGCCGGAAAACGGCACGATCATGCTTGTCACGGGGGAACGGAACCCGGGCATGATCGCAAAGCTGCTGCTGCAAAACACCTTCTTCGTCGTCGCGTTCGGCGCAGTGCTGTTCGGATCGGCCGGTACGCTGCACTGGCCGGCGGCGTGGGTATTCCTGCTCGTCAGCGCGACGCTTGGCCCCGCCTGCGGGCTGTGGCTCGCCAGGACCGATCCAGCCCTGCTCGCCGAGCGCTTGCGGCCGACGTTTCAGGCCGACCAACCCGCCGCCGACAAGAAATTCATGATTGCCTTCGCCGTCGCGTCGCTGGTCTGGCTGATCGCGATCGGGCTCGACCGGCGCGCGCATGCATCCAATGTTCCGCTCGCGCTGCAGGCGGCCGGGCTTGCGATGTACCTGCTCTCGACCGCCTTCATCATGTGGGTGTTCCGCGCGAATTCGTTTGCCGCGCCTGTCGTGAAGGTGCAGGACGACCGTCACCATCGCGTGATATCGAGCGGCCCCTACGCCTTCGTCCGGCATCCCATGTACAGCGGCACCATCCTGTTTTTCGTGGGCGTGCCGCTGCTGCTGGGATCATGGTGGGGCGTGGCGATCGCACCGGTGTTTTGTCTCCTCTTCGCGGTTCGCACCCGCATCGAGGAGCGCGCTCTGGTCGAAGGCCTGCCCGATTATGCAGACTACGCCGCGCGCGTGCGCTATCGTCTGGTGCCCGGACTTTGGTGAGAGAGGCGGAACGACATGCCCGACAGCAAGACCTATACCGGCGGCTGCCATTGCGGCCAGGTGCGCTTCGAATGCACCAGCGATCTTGCCATGGTCACCGCCTGCAACTGCTCGATCTGCACCAAGAAGGGGCTGCATTTCACCTTCCTCGACCCGAAGAGCTTTCAGCTCCGCGCCGGCGAGGAGAATTTGAAGGAATATCTCTTCAACAAGCACGCGATCCACCACCAGCTCTGCGTCGATTGCGGCGTCGACGTGTTCGCGCGCGGCAAGAAGCCCGACGGGTCAGACGTGGTCGCGCTGAACGTGAGCTGCATCGACGGCATCGAGCTGTCGAAGCTGACGATGACGCCGATGGATGGGCGGAGCATGTGAACTACGGCACCATCCGTCATGGCCGGGCTTGTCCCGGCCATCCACGTCCTTTGTCACAATGAAGCAAGCAATTCGTGGATGCCCGGGTCAAGCCCGGGCATGACGCGAGAGAGAATTGGGCCACCCTCACGCATCCAGCGCCTTGTACCGCCGGAAGATCCCCTCCTCGTTGAACGCAATTCGCCGGTCGCTCGCCAGATACGCCTTGATGTTCGGCCGCGCCGCAACGCGGTCGTGCAGCTCGACCAGGCCGGGAATTTCGCGCTCGAACGCCTTCATGCGCTTCGGAAAGGCGTAGCGCAGTCCCTCCACGATCTGGAACAGCGACAGGTCGACATAGGTGAGGCGGCGGCCGGTGACGTAGGTCCCGCCATTGGCCTCCAGCAGTCCCTCGAAATAGCCGAGATATTTCGGCACGCGCTCTTTCCAGAATTCCTCGGTGCGCTTTTTCGCCGGCGCCTTCTGGTCCTCGTAATAAAGCGACGGCCCGAGCGGATGATGGGTGTCGTGAATTTCGAGCACCAGATCTGCGATCGTGAGCTGCAGCTGGTGCACCCACAGCTTGCCGGCTTCCGCCTTCGGCGCCAGCCCATGGCGCGATCCCAGATAGAGCAGGATGTTGGCGGTCTGCCCGATCACGAGCTTTGCCGGCTTTCAGGAACGGCGGCGCAAACGGCGGCGTGCCCTTGCCCGCTTCCATCATGCGCGTCATCGCGGCCATGCCGTTGCCGCGGCGCGCGACGTCGGCATAGCCGGCGCCGGCCTCTTCCAGCGCGAGGCGGACATATTCGCCGCGGCCCTGGATCATCGGCCAGTAGTAGAGCTCGTAACGCATCGGCGACGTCTCCCGTTGCCTGTTGGACAGGCTTAACAAATCATTCCGCGTTCGCGTTCGTCACGCTCGCCGGCGAGCCCGTGCCGTCATCAGCGCGGTTACGGTTCCTCAACGGTATTTCGCAACAGGCGCGCGATCGCGGCTCGCCAGTCCGGCGCAACCGATTAACTGCTCGCCCCGTAACTTGCCCAGACGGGGAAACGCGCCATGCCACAAGCCACCACCTATGCGTTTGCGTACCACCAGTTGCTGGTGGCGATCGCGGGCTCGGTGTGCCTGTTCGGAACCTGGGTCGGCATGCGCCATTTCGCCCGCGCCCGGGCGACGTCGGGCACCACGCGGATCGGCTGGCTGTTCATGGCCTCCGTCGGCACCGGCGCGGCGCTGTGGGCCTCGACCTTCATCTCGATCCTGGCGCTCGACCCGACCCTGAACTCGGGCTTCGAACCGGTCGCAACCGGCGCGGTTCTGCTCATCGCCATCGTCGCCTGCCTGATCGGCTTCGAGATCGGCAGCCGCCACTTCACGCTGGCGCCGGAAGCCGGCGGCCTCGTGATGGGCGCCGGCATTCTCGCCATGCATTTCATCGCCTTCCAAGGCTGGCACATCGCCGGCCACGTTGAATGGAACAGCCTTGGCGTCGTCGTGACCTTCCTGCTCGGCCTCAGCCTCTCGGCGCTCGCGGTCAACCGCGCCAATCGGCCGGTGACGCGCTGGTGCCGCCATGGCGCGGCGATCGTGCTGGCCTTCATGATCTGCGCCATGCACTACGCGCTGACGGCCTCGACCTCCGCGGTTGCCGACCCGTCGGTCGTGCTCCCGGCCTATCTCATTCCGGCGCACGTTCTCGGCCTCGCCGTGGTCTGCGCGGTGCTGCTGGTGATGGGATCGGGCTTCTCGACCTACGTCATCGACCTGCAAGGTGCGCACGGAATCGGCCGACCGCATTCATCAGCTCTCGTTCAACGACACCATGACCGGCCTGCCGAACCGCATCGCCTTCAACGAACGGCTGGCGTTCGACGCCGCCGAGGCCCATGAGAAGGCCCACAAGCTCGCCGCGTTCTCGATCGACCTCGACGGCTTCAAGGACGTCAACGATCTGTTCGGCCATGGCGCCGGCGATCTGCTGCTGATCGAGGTCGCCGACCGGATGCGGCGGATGCTGCGCGCCGGCGAGTTCCTGGCCCGCCAGAGCGGCGACGAGTTTCTCGGCCTGCAGATGTCGGGCAATCACCCGCAGGACGCCCAGGCGTTTGCCGAGCGCATCGCGGGCGTGTTCGCGCAACCCTTCCAGGTCCAGGACCAGCCGGTCACGCTGACCGCCTCGATCGGCTTCTCGATCTTCCCGATCGACACGCCGGAGCGCGACCAGGTGCTCAGCAACGCCAAGCTGGCGATGCATCGCGGCAAGAGCAAGCAACGCGGCCTGATCTGCCAGTATCACCGCGAGATGGACGACACCGCGCGCGCCCGTCGCGCGCTGGCGCGCGACCTGCAACTGGCGACCGGACGCGGCGAACTCGAACTGCATTATCAGTTGCAGACCACGCTCGCCGACGGAAAGATCTGCGGCGCCGAAGCGCTGATGCGGTGGCAGCACCCGAAGCGCGGCATGATTTCGCCGGCGGAATTCATCCCGCTCGCGGAAGAGACCGAGGCCATCATTGCGATGGGCGAATGGGCGCTGCGCACCGCCTGCCGCGACGCCGCCGCGGGAAAAATCCCGGGCACCGTCGCCGTCAATCTGTCGCCGGTGCAGTTCGGCCGCGACGATCTCGCCGAGACCATCCACGCCATCCTGCTGGAGACCGGACTGTCGCCGCGACGGCTCGAGGTCGAGGTGACGGAATCGACCATCATGTCCGACCAAAGCCGCGGCCTGCACATCCTGCGCAAGCTGAAGGCGATGGGTATTTCGGTTTCGATGGACGATTTCGGCACCGGCTATTCGTCGCTGGCGACGCTGCACGCGTTTCCGTTCGACAAGATCAAGCTCGACCAGTCCTTCGTCAAACGGCTGCCGGAGGATGCCGCCGCCGCGGCGATCGTCCGCACCGTGCTGGCGCTGGGCGAGAGCCTCGGCATGCCCGTGCTGGCCGAAGGCATCGAGACCGAAGCGCAGTGGCAATTCCTCGACCGCGCGAAGGCTGCGCCAAGGGCCAGGGCTATCTGTTCGCAAGGCCCGTAAGCCTTGCGCAATTGCCGGCCGCGATCGACGCCGCCGCGCGCTTCGTTCGCGAAACGCCGCCGGCCGCGACAAGTGCCCGCGCAACAGCGGCGGCCTAGCGCGACCGCGCAACGGGCCGTCGGCCTGCTGCACAGATATCTCCTTGCGCAAACCTGTCGGAACACGACCGGGCATGTTACGTTGCTCCCGTTTGAAGCGTCGATTTCTCAACACGCGGAGAATGCGGATGGCGGACAACAAGAAGAAGCGCGGCGGAGCCGATCGCGGACTGATCGCGCTGGGCGAGCCTTACGAGGTCGCCTACTGGTCGAAGAAATTCAAGATCACGCCGGCGAAGCTGAAGGCCGCCGTCAAGAAAGCGGGGCGCTCCGCGAAAAAGGTGGAGGCCTACATCAAGCTGCAGACGCACAAGGCCGCCGACCGGGCGCGGATCGCGTTGAGCCAGCCCTACGAAGTCAGCTACTGGTCGAAGAAGTTCAAGGTCACGCCCGCCAAACTGAAGGCCGCCGTCGCCGCCGTCGGACACTCGTCGAAGAACGTCGGCGCCTACCTCGCCGGCAAGGCAAGGCGCGAAGAAGAACGCGAAGAAAGACGAAGAAGAAAAGCGCCAAGCAAGACGGCGCGTAAAGCGCGCCAAGAAAAAGCGCCGCGCAGGAAGCAACAGGCCGCCTGACGGCGGCCGCTTAGCCACTCCGGGCAATGACGGTTCAGTCTCTCAGTTCGCCGCGAAGCAATAGAACAGCCCGTCGCCGCCGGTGCTCTTGAGGTCGGCCTGCGAGCAGCCGCCATCCGGGCCGCGCGAGGGATGCGACGTGTTCCAGGATTTCGAGGCGTCATCGTCGCGCAGACCGATGCGGTCGGAATGGCCGACCATCGCCGCGCCCTGCGTGCTGCTCGTCCAGTTCTTGCAGGTGCGATCGTCGCCCGCCGCAAACGCGGTGCCGTCCGGCTGCGATCCCGTCAGCACGTCGTGACGGTTCGGCGTATCGCCGCGGCCGTTGATGACCTCGCCCTTCTCGCTGAGCGCGGTCTGCTTGGTGAGGTTGTTGGCGCCGTGCAGCTCGGCGACGTCCTTGGCGACCACGACGCCCTTGGCGTTCTTCCACGGCCCCTTGCCGATGCGGTCGCGCGCATTCACGGCAGGCGCACCGTCGGCGGCCTGCGTCGAGAGGTAGGCGCGCCAGGTCTTGGCGCCGGCGCCGGCCGCCTGCGCCAGCGTCTGGCAGTGATTGTCGGCGCCGGCGAGGCCGCCGAGATTGCCGCCATTGCCGATACCGTTGCTGGTCAGGAAGAAGCTGGTGTCGGCCGATTGCGCCAGCGCGGGCGCGCTCGCGAGCGGCGAACGAGACGGCGGCAAGGCGCGAAGCATGCCGGCGAGATGATGCTGGGCGAAGTGGGCATCGAATCCTCCGATTGTCTTGCTTGACCGCCGGCTTGTTGGCGTCGGCTTCGTCTGACATCAACACATCGTCGGCGAGCCATTATTCCGGTTCCGCGACACGCCGGAACGAGGCGCATCGCGCAAAAGAAAAGGCGCCGCGGAATGAACCGCGGCGCCCTTGTTCGTCAGCTTGTCGAGCGATCAGCTGGTCTGCTGGATCGCCGAGAGTTCCCAGTCGGCGCCGCGCGGCCGGACGAAGGTCCACACTTCGGTGGCCTCGATCGGCTGCTCGCTGCCCGCGACCAGGCGGCCGGTGGTGCGCTCCATGGTCTTGTCGACCAGCGAGAACCGCATCGCCACGCTGGCGTAGTCGGTTTCGCCTTCGCGCCAGGCTTCCGCGAGGTCGCCCTGCAGCAGCTTGACGTCGGTCACCTTGTTGACGTCGTTGCGGGCCTTGTTCTCCTCGAGATCCTTGGTGAAGTAGGACACCATTTCGGGCGTCGCCAGCGTATGCAGCTTGGCGACATCCTCGTTCGACCAGGCGGCCTGGACCTCGCCGAGCAGACGCTCGAAGGCTTCATAGTCGGCCGGCTGGATTTCCAGCGGCGCGCTGCTCGATCCCAGTCCAAAGCCGCTCAGGTCCGGAGCGGAAGCTGGTCTGGGCGCCGGGGCCTTCCGCGGCCGGGAGCAGGTCCGCTCGGCATAGGCGGAGGCCGGCGTGTGGCGGCGCTGCCACCACGACATCGCCAGCCGCACCACGATGACGATCAGGCCGATCTGCAGCAGCAGGCCGATGATCGACGACGATGCCGCCGAGGCCGGAGAACAACCCGCCGCCGAACAGCATGCCGAGCAGGCCGGCGCCGAGGAAGCCCGCGGCGAGGCCGCCGAGCATGCCCATGCCGGGCCGGTTGAAGAAGCCGCCCTTGGCGGCGCGCCGGCCGCCGCCGGTCCAGCCATTCCGGGGCTGCCCGGCTGGGTCATGGTGCGGTTCATCGGCTGCGCCGCGCCCGGCGCCGTGGTCGTGCTCGGGCGGCGCCGAAAAGGTCCGCGATCCCCGGGAACCGGAGCTGCCGCCACCGCCGACGCGGGCGTCGGCCGCCGAGATCGCGATCACCAGCGGAACCGCCACCGACAGGACGACGGCGATCGTCCTGAACAATTCCGCGCGTACGTCTGCGTGAAATTCATGTCTTTTTCCTCAGATCCCCGGCAGGGGGAAGCGCCCCTAAGATGGGCAGCGCTGCCCAAAAGTGAAGCCGCCATAGGGACGCACCGCTGCGGCCCTCGGTCGCGGGGATGTGACGTTATGGCTGTGGGCTCGTTACCCGGCCTTAACTACCGCCTCCGGACCGCCCGGCGCGTAGCGCCGGGAATCAGGCCTGTCGGACGTTACGCCGTCATGGTCTCCTTGACCTTCGCGACCAGCGCGCTCAGCGCGAACGGCTTTGGCAGGAAGGCGAATTGCTCGTTCTCCGGCAGGCTCTTGTCGAAGGCTTCTTCGGCATAACCTGAGACGAAGATGATCTTCAGGTTCGGATTGCGCTTGCGCATTTCGCGCAGCAGCGTCGGGCCGTCCATTTCCGGCATCACCACGTCGGAGACGACGAGATCGACCGCGCCGTCCTTCTCCTCCAGCGCCTCCATCGCCTCGATGCCGTTGGAGGCCTCGATCACGCTGTAGCCGCGCGAGCGCAGGCCGCGCGCATTCAGCGACCGCAGGCCGTCCTCGTCCTCGACCAGCAGGATGGTGCCCTGCCCGGTCAGGTCGGCCCGCGGTTTCGGCGGCTCGGCCGCAGCGTCCTTTGCCGCGCCATTCGCGCCGCTGGTCCTGGGCTTCGGGCTGGGCTTCCAGCTCGGGACGATGCCGCGGCAGGAAGATGCGGAACGAGGTGCCCTCGCCGGGCTTCGAGTCGACATAGACGAAGCCGCCGGTCTGCTTGACGATGCCGTAGACCGTCGAGAGGCCGAGCCCGGTGCCCTTGCCGACTTCCTTGGTCGAGAAGAACGGCTCGAAGATCTTGTCGACGATATCGGCCGGAATGCCGGTGCCGGTGTCGGAGATGTCGATCCGCACGTAGTCCGCCGCCGGCATGCCCTTGTAGGAGAGCTGCGCGGATTCATCCGCCGTCACATTGGCGGTCCGCACCGTCAGCTTGCCGCCATCGGGCATCGCGTCGCGGGCGTTGACGGCGAGATTGACGATCACCTGCTCGAACTGCGAGACGTCGACCTTGACCGGCCAGAGGTCGCGGCCATGCACGAGGTCGAGCTTGACCTTCTCGCCGATCAGCCGGCGCAGCAGCATGGTGAGATCGGACAAGGCGTCGCCGAGGTCGAGCACCTGCGGCCGCAGCGTCTGGCGGCGCGAGAACGCCAGCAGCTGCCGCACCAGCGTCGCGGCGCGGGTCGCGTTCTGCTTGATCTGCATGATGTCCTGGAACGACGGATCGGTCGGCTTGTGCGCGTTCAGCAGGAAGTCGTTCGCCATCATGATGGCGGACAGCACGTTGTTGAAGTCGTGGGCGATGCCGCCGGCGAGCTGGCCGACCATGTCCATCTTCTGCGACTGGTTGATCTGGTTTTCCAGCGTGCGCCGCTCGGTGGTCTCCAGCAGGTAGACGATGGCGGCTTCGGTCTCGCGCTCGTCCTCCTCGACCGCGGTGACGAAGAACTGCCCCCAGCGCTCCTTGGCGCCGTCGAGCATCGCCTCGACCGGCGCGATGTCGCCCTGCCCTTCCGCCGCCTGGTTGATCGCCGCGATCAGAAGGCCGCGGTCGCGCGCATTCACGGTGCGGAAGATCGACTTGTTGGCCGCGCCGTCCGGGCTGAGGCTCTGCGCCAGCTTGGCGAAGCGGGCGTTGGCGCGCACCACGGCGCCGGCGCGGTCCACGGTCGCGATCGCCATCGGCGTATGGTCGAAGAAGCGCATGAAGCGGACTTCGGCGGCGCGCTCGCGGGTCGGAATGCTCGTCGCGGGCGCGGCTGATCACCAGCGTGCGCGACGGCGCCCGGCACGCCGTCGGCGCCGAAGGCGAGCTTGTGATAGAGCCGCACCGGCATGGTCTTGCCGCCGCGCATCCGCAGGTCGATGTCGAACACTTCGGTCTTGACCTCGCCGGGCACCGCCACGATCGAGGTCAGCAGCGAGGCGCCGTCGCCGGAGACGATGTCGGTCAGCTTCAGCCCGCCCGAGCCGATCTCGGCGAGATCGTGATCGAGCCAGTTCGCCAGCGTGGCGTTGACATAGATGAGGTCGCCGGCCGGGATTGACCGAGAAGAAGCCGCACGGCGCATGATCGAGATATTCGATCGCGTGCTGCAGTTCCTGGAACACGTCTTCCTGGCGCTCGCGGTCGCGCGTGATGTCGGCGATCGACCACACCGCGTATTTCGCCTCGCGCTTGCTCTGGCCGAGCGGGCGAACCCGCATCCGCAGCCAGCGGCCCTGCGCGCCGTCGGAGCCGGCGATACGGACTTCTTCCTGCTGCCGCTTGCCTTCGCGCGCCGCCTTGAGCAGGCGGAACACCGCTTCCGAGACGTCGGGATTGCCGATGAAGACGCGCTCGACCGGGCGCACGTCCTGCGCGCGTCGCGGCGCCCGTCAGCGCCAGATAGGCGGCGTTGGAATAGACCACGTGGCCCGCGGGTCGGTCACCGCCAGCCCGTCATAGGCATGATCGGCGATGCGGCCCATCACGGGATCGTCGGCGGTGCGGTCGGCGAAGCGGATGATGCCGGCGGCAAAGGCGAACAGGTTGAACAGGCCGACCATCGCCAGCAGCGCCAGCAGGCCGAGGATATAGGGCTGCGCCTGGGCGCGGCCGATGGTCATCAGCGCCACCGCCACCGCGACGATGCCGGCGGCCACCAGCAGCACCAGCACGATGCTGCCGCTCCGCCGCGCCGGTTCGTGGGCGGCAAAGGGCTCGGTCGACGGATGGCTGTCAGTTTCGGCGGTCATAGGAAGCGGCGCTGCCCTTCGGCGAGGAAATCACGCGCCACACGGAATGGCCGGCCGCGGGCAACCCCGCGCTCGGCTGGCGCCTCCCCTGAGTGCCTGAATCGGCCCCGCAAGCGCAAGCCCGTCAGGCGGCTATTTGACAGATTGAAGGCATTTCAAGGGGATTTCCAGCGCGTTCCTTTCACCGTCTGCCGCGGCCAGACCGCGCTTGAGACCCATGACGTAGCCGATGATCTCGGCGACCGCGTGGTAGTGCTCGACCGGGATTTCGTCGTCGATCTCGACGGTGGCATGCAGCGCGCGCGCCAGCGGCACGTTCTCGACGATCGGAATGTCGTGCTTCTCGGCGATTTCCCTGATCTTGAGCGCGATCGTGTCGACGCCCTTGGCGACGCAGACCGGCGCCGACATGCCGCGTGTCGTAGCGCAGCGCCACCGAGTAGTGGGTCGGGTTGGTGATGATCACGGAGGCCTTGGGAACCGCGGCCATCATGCGCTTCTTCATGCGCTGCTGGCGCAACTGCCGGATCCGGCCCTTGATGTGCGGGTCGCCTTCGGACTGCTTGAACTCTTCCTTCATCTCCTGCAGCGACATCTTCTGCCGCTCGAACCACTGCCGGTACTGGAAGAAGTAGTCGGCGATCGCGACCACGGCGAGCATCGCCACCACCGCGCCCATCAGTTGCAGCGTCAGGCTGGTGGTGACGCCCATGATCGCCGAAGGATCGAACAGCACGATCGCTTCCAGGCGATGACGCTCCGGCCACAGCACCGCCATCATGACGGCGCCGAGCGCGATCAGCTTGAACAGGCCCTTGGCGAAATTCGCCACCGCCTGCTTGCCGAAGATGCGCTTGAAGCCCGGCGCCGGGCGAGATCTTGCTGAATTTCGGCTTCAGCGATTCCGCCGACCACACCAGCCGGTGCTGGATCATGTTGCCGGCGATCGCCGCGAGCATCAGCATCAGCAGCGGCACGCCGATGGCGCCGATCAGGGCGTATCCGAACGTGTTGCCAGCGCCAGCAGCGCCGGCGCCGTCGGTGCGGATCATCCACGAATTGGCGATCAGATTGCGCAGCGGCGTCAGGATGCCGCCGCCGATCGATCCCGAAAAGGTCGACAGCACCAGCGTGGCGCCGGCGATCATGAACCAGGTGTTGACCTCCTGGCTCTTGGCGACGTCGCCTTTCTGGAGCGCATCGTCGAGACGTTTTTGGGTAGGGTCTTCTGTTTTGTCGTCGGTATCGTCTCGTCGGCCATCGGTCCAGCCTTCACCTGCAGCGGCGTCAGCTCGTGCATGACGCCGATGAAGTAGTCGAGGAAGGTTCCCATCATCGCCGGTGATGACGAGGGCGAAGATCAGGAAGCCGACCAGAATCGACAGCGGCACGCCGACGAAATAGACCTGCATCTGCGGCATCAGCCGCGCCAGCACGCCAAGCCCGATATTGAAGACGAGACCGAACACCAGGAACGGCGCCGATAGCTGCATGCCGATCTTGAAGGCGGCGGCGAAGGCGCGGGTGGCGAGCGCCGCGACATCGCCGCTCGGCATCAGTTCGCCCGGCGAGAAGATCCGGTAGCTCTCGTTCAGCGCCGCGATCACGAGATGATGGCTGTCGGTGGCAAACAGCAGCGTCATGCCCGAGGATGGTGAGGAAGTTGCCGATCAGCAGGCCCTGCTGGCCCTGGGTCGGATCGACCGCGGTGACGAAGCCGAGGCCGAGCTGCTGGGCGATCACCGAGCCCGCGACCTGCAGCGCCGACAGCGTCACGCGCGCGGTGGCGCCGAGCACGATGCCGATGACGATCTCGTGCAGCATCAGCACCAGCGAGCGCGGTCATCGAGGTCATGTCGACCTGGTAGGCGGTGCGGTGCAGCGGCAGGATGATCAGCGTCAGCAGCAGCGCGATCGCCAGCTTGATGCGAATCGGGATGTTGCTCTCGCCGAATCCCGGCAACAGCATCACCATCGCGCCGATGCGGGCGAACACCAGCATGAAGGTGGCGGCGAGCGCCGGCAGCAGCGAGATGTCGATGCGCATTCATCGACGAATGCATCAGCCGCCGATGATTCGCGACGATATCCGCATCATGTGGCCGTGCATCGAATCCGCCATGAACGGCAGCGCCAGCAGCAACGTCACGAAGATCGCGAGGATCTTCGGCACGAAGATCAGCGTCTGTTCCTGGATCTGGGTCAGCGCCTGGAACAGCGACACCACGACGCCGACGACGAGGCCGACCACCATCAGCGGCGACGACACCACCACGATGGTCCAGATCGCATCGCGCGCCACGTCGAGGGTTTCAGCACCGGTCATTTCAGCTCTCTCAGTTTCAATTGTTCTGTCATTCAGGGCGCGCGAATGGCGAGTGGCGAATAGCGTCAGGAAATGCGGTCGTGTTCCCTTCGCCACTCGCTACTCGCCATTCGCCCGGGATCAGATCGGCATCTTCATGATGTCTTCGTAGGACTGGATCACGCGGTCGCGCACCGACACCAGCGTCGAGACCGCGACGTCGGTTTCCGCGACCGCCGTCACCACGTCCATCACGTTGGCCTTGCCCGACGCCATCGCCACGGTCTGGGCGTCGGATTTCTTGCCGGCATCCAGCACGCTGCCGATCGCGTCCTTGAGCATCGCGCTGAAGGACGGGCCGCCGGCGGACTGCGCCGCCCTTCCCGGCGCCGCCGGATTCCACGATGCGCGAAAGCGCGGCATAGGCATTTGCTGCAACTGTCGGTGAAGCCATGTTTCTAAGGTCTCCTGTTCAGGCCTTGAGGATGTCGAGCGTGCGTTGGATCATGCGGCGCGTGGCGCTGATGATGTTGAGGTTGGCCTCGTAGGATCGCTGCGCCTCGCGCATGTCGGTCATTTCGACCAGCGGATTGACGTTCGGGATATTTGACGTTGCCGGCCGCATCCGCCGCCGGATTGCTCGGCTCGTACTTGACGCGAAACGCCGACTGGTCGGGCCTGACCTTGCCGAGCGTCACGACCTTCGCATCGAGCGTGCGGTCGAGCGCGGAGGAAAATGTCGGCACCTTGCGGCGATAGGGATCGCCGCCGGCGGTCGGCGCGGTGGAATCCGCGTTGGCGATGTTTTCCGAGATCACCCGCATCCGCCCCGCCTGCGCGCGCAGGCCCGAGGTCGCGATGCTCATCGAGCGGGCGAAATCGCTTGCCATCATCTGCCATGATCCAGTTCTCCTAATCGCGCGTCAGCGCTTGCCGATGGCGGTCTTGAGCAGCCCGAGGCTGCGGCTGTAGAGCGAGGTCGCCGCCGCATAGTCCATCTGGTTGGCCGAGACCTTCAGCATCTGGTCTTCGAGATTGACGGCGTTGCCGGCGGGCCTGGTCAGGAAGCCGCTCCGGCCGCCGTCGCCCCTGAAAGCTCGGCGCGCCGCCGACGGCGCTGATATGGCTGGCGCTGGTGCGCATCATGCCAGCGAGCCCATCGCCGCCGCCGATATCGGCTGCCCTTGCTGTCGAATTTCGGCTCGACCAGGTCGCGCGGCCTGAAATTCGGCGTGTCGGAGTTGGAGACGTTTTCGGCGAGCACGCGCTGGCGTTCCTGGTGCCACTGCATCTTGGTGCGCAGCGCCGACAGGATCGGAAGATCGTTGATGGCCATCGCAGGCGGTTCCCGTTAACCTCTGGCAGACGCCGCGAGGTAGGCAGAATTTGCCCGGTGTATGGTTAACAGCTGGTTAAGATCGCACTTCGCCGCTGGCAGATCGGCCGAGTCCGCCGCTGCGGCAAAACGAGCGCATTTCGCCACGATAGCTGCGTTAACCAGCAACAGCCGACGCCGCGCGGGGCGCTCAGAAGTCGTTTTGGCTCAAGCGATTCTTGGTCTATTAGTTAACCGGACGGCGGCGCTTGCCGCGGGGAATTAAGGAATTAAGGCTGATCTCGGGCGTGATTCGGCATGGGCGGATCGCTCTGAGCGTGGTCAGGATGGCGGGAATGGTGTTCCCTGGGAACGTGCCCCGACGGCATGACCACGGACCGTACCCGTCGAAGCCAGCACCAAGAGAACGGCCCGTGGCCGGGGACTAAAGAATGCAGACACTGACATTCTTCTTCGCATTCATCGCCGTTCTGGCGCTGATCGGCGTCGCCGCCTGGCTGGTTCGCCGATTCGCCAACAACCGCCTCGGCGCCAACACCCAGCGCGGACGGATGCCGCGGCTTGCCGTGATCGACGCCGCCGCCGTCGACGGCCGCCGGCGCCTGGTGCTGGTCCGCCGCGACAATGTCGAACATCTCCTGATGATCGGCGGCCCGAGCGACATCGTGGTCGAACCCAATATCGTGCGCGCAATGCCCAACCGCGACCAGATGGCGCCGCGTCCGGCGGTGGGCGAGCAGCCGCCGCGGATTGCGCCGCTGCCCGATGCCGCCTGGAACGACGAGGCAGCAAAACCGACGCGCGGTCCACCGAGGGCTTCGATCATCATGCCGAACCGCAAATGCCGGAGCCGCCGCCGCGCCCCGCGCGACCGTCTTTCGCCGACGACATCCGCCGCCCCGCGCCGCCCCCGATGCCGGACCGCCGCAGCGATCCATTGACGGGCTTTACCCCGGAATCGATCGGCGGCGGCCGCGCGGAGCCAGCGCCGCCGCGCATGCCCCGCGGCGAGCCGCTGATGCCGCGGCCGCAGCGCGAGTTGTCCAAGGCGCCGCCAGTACGGGAAGTGCCGCCGCCGGTTCGCGAAACGCCGCCGCTGCCCATGCGTGAAGCATCGGCAGGCCGCGACGCACCGCCGATCCGCGAGGCGGCGCCGCCGATCCGCGAGGTGCTGCCGGTCCGCGACGCTCCGATGGTGCGTGAGCCCGCCCGCGCCCCCGAACGAGCCGCAGCCCCTCCGCCGCCGCCTCCCCCTCCGCCGGCCCCTGCCCCGTCGAGCGCGGACCAGAATCTGGCCGAGATGGCGCAACGGCTGGAAGCCGCCCTGCGCCGGCCGGCCGAGCCCGTCGCACCGCCGGTGGCGCCGGAAACGCCGCCCGCCGCGCGGCCGCGCGCAGCGAACCTCCTGCCCCCGCACCCGCGCCGCAAAAGAGCGGCTTTGAAAATCTTGAAGACGAGATGGCGTCCCTGCTCGGCCGTCCGAAGAACCCTTCGTGAGGCCGCCGGCTTTTCCGCGTAGAGTATTATTTTTCCTAATCTCTGATCGCCGCCGGATCGCTCGCCGATCCGGCGCTGGCGCAGGATATCAGCATCAATCTCGGCGGCGGTGGCGGCGGCGTCACCGAGCGCGCGATTCAGCTGATCGCGCTGCTGACGATCCTGTCGATCGCGCCGTCGATCCTGATCATGATGACGTCGTTCACGCGGATCGTGGTCGTGCTGTCGCTGCTGCGCACGGCGCTCGGCACCGCGACCGCGCCGCCCAACTCCGTGATCATTGCGCTGGCGATGTTCCTGACCGCGTTCGTGATGGGCCCGGTGCTGCAGAAATCCTATGACGACGGCATCAAGCCGCTGGTCGCCAACCAGATCGGCGTCGAGGAGGCGCTGCAAAAGGCCTCCGTGCCGTTGCGCGGCTTCATGCAGAAGAACGTCCGCGAAAAGGATCTCGAAGCTGTTCATGGACCTCTCCGGCGAGGCCGCCGCCGGCGACGCCGGAAGACCTGTCGCTGCGGATCCTGGTCCCCGCCTTCATGATCTCCGAACTGAAGCGCGCCTTCGAGATCGGCTTCCTGCTGTTCCTGCCCTTCCTGATCATCGACCTCGTGGTGGCCTCGGTCCTGATGTCGATGGGCATGATGATGCTGCCGCCGGTCGTGGTGTCACTTCCGTTCAAGCTGATCTTTTTCGTGCTGGTCGACGGCTGGTCGCTGGTGGCAGGTAGCCTGGTGCAGAGTTACGGCGGCAGTTAGCGGCAAATCTCCGTAGTTCCACTGACCAATAGGTCAACATTAGGTACGTATTTGCCGCGGACTTTTCCGGGCCGTTTAAGGTCAGGTTAGTTCCTTCGTGCACAATGATGCCTGGGAAAACAGAGCTTTCGCAGCAACGCATCACCGGATTGTACGATGGTAGGCCAGCCTATCGGCGATATGGACGCCGAATACGCCATAACGATTGCCGACCGAGCCATGCGCTTGATGACGCAACAATCCGTGCCGCCCACGCCGAACAATTTCGCGGTCTGGTTCGAGTACTCGCTGGGCAATGCGCCGGCCCTGCGCAAGATCATCGACATTCTGATTCAAGGTAAGCGCAAGTTCGATGCAGCGACCAACGCCGAACTCTACCTCACCTACATCGCGCCATCGCAGACCGGACGCGACCCGCTCAGCGACCTGCCCGATCAACTGAGCGGCCTGATCGACAGCGCCCAGCAGTTCCTCAATACCGCCGTCTCCGACAACCAGAGCCACATCAAGGCGCTCGGCGAGGTATCGTCCGAAGCCGCCGCCGGCAACGATCCGCGGCCGATCATTGCGAAACTGGTTGATGAATTGTCAAAGGCAACGGCGCGAGCCTCAGCGCTGGAGGCCAGTTTCGCCGCCACCTCGGAGGAACTGGACAGCATCCGCGACTCGCTGAAGGCCGCCGAGCAGCGCTCCAATACCGATGCGCTGACCGGGCTCGCCAATCGCCATTCGATGGACGAATTCCTCCGCCTCGCCCAGATCGCGGCGATGGAAAAGGGCGAGGCGCTCAGCGTCTTCCTGATCGACATCGATCACTTCAAGAAATTCAACGACGATTACGGCCATCAGGTCGGCGACCAGGTGCTTCGGCTGGTGGCCAAGGTACTGCAGGAAGGCGTTCGCGAAGTCGATCTCGCGGCCCGCTACGGCGGCGAGGAGTTGATCGCGGTGCTTCCGGGAGCGGATCTCGAGGCCTGCTCGGCGGTCGCCGAGCGCGTTCGGCGCCGCATTTCCGAAGCCAAACTGACGCGCCGGGCGACGGGCAAGGAAATCGGCAGCGTCACGGTTTCGATCGGTGTCGCGCAGTTCCGCCTCGCCGAATCCGCCGACGCCATGATCGAACGCTGCGACCGCGGGCTTTACAAGGCCAAGCGGCTCGGCCGTAACCGCACGGTGACGGAGACCGAACTCGAGCCCGAGGCCGGCGCGGCCTAGAACAGCGCTTCATCGGTTTCTGGTTAATTTCGGGCTGCGCCCGCTACCTTGCATTGGCGCGCTTCCCCCCGCTTTCGGACGGAAGAAAAAGCCGCGATTTCGCGCGCGCGCGGAACTATTGCCGCAATCCCGGCTTATCAAAAACGCCCTACAGCCGGGAGTTATTCATGAAAATCGCAGGGACGATTCTGGCCGCCATCGCGGCCTTCGGCATCGCCGGCACGGCGGCGCTTGCCCAGCAAATGCGGACCGGAATGGTGACCGGGATCGATCGGATCAGCGGCACCATCTCGATCAGGGACGTGCCTGACGGCACCACCGGGGCAAACGCGGGTGCCGCGACCGAAAACTTCAAGGTGCAGGACGGCGCCAGGTTGAACGCCTTGCACGCCGGCGACAGAGTCAGCTTCGCCGTGAGCGACACGGCAGGGACCAAGACCATCACCAAGATCGACAGGGCCGAAGCGGTCACCAAGATCGACAAGAAGTGAGACATCGCCAAAGCGACATCCCGACAATTGATGTCTCGCTTCGGCCGAAAAGATCGAGGCCCGGATTATCTGTGATCCGGGCCTCGCCGCCAGAGCCTGGACCAGTTTCTTGCGTGCTGGCTAGCGCGCGGACAGGCTAGCGCGGCGGCGTGCGTGCGAGCGAAGCGCGAATTTCGGCGGCCGCCTCATCGCAATACTCGTTCAGCTTCTGGAAGCGCTGCTGCAACGCCCGGAGTTTTATCGCGCGCTTCGCCGGTCCGTCGCGATCGATGTTGAATCTGCCGGCGGGCGACTGACCCGACGACGCGACAGCCTCCAGGGCCGCCAGCGCCGCTTGCATCGATGTATCCTGACCTTTGGTGGAAGACATTTCTGCACGCCTTGCAATTGGCATTCACGCGGACTCGATCCGGTGGAATTGCCGTGGTGTCACGCGCTGGCGTTGCGAGTTTGCGCCGTGCAGTTTGTTGTTTGGATGCCCGGCGACAGTCGATTTGGTGGCAAAAGATGGACGCCGAAGGCAAATGCGGCCCAGAACCTCGTATTCTTACGGAACTTAATTCCACGATTAAGATGCAATCGTCTGGCACTCTCGCCAAAGTTTCCTTTGTGTTCACGATAGTCCATATGTCCGTACCGCTCACAGAGATCCTGCTGCCGCCGCGCTGCGAAATTTGCGATACCGGCACCGTCAGAATCGGAAAACTGCCGCGGATCGGATTGCGCCCGCTCGTTTACGTCTACAAGTGCGACGCTTGCCACCAGATCACGTCGGTCGAGCCTGAGCAGCGGAAAGACGCGCCCCGTCACCCGACAGTGTCGGCGCGGCCACGCCTCTAGTCGAGATCCTCCCCTTCCAAAAGTGCATCTTGCCTGCCGCGCCCCGGGTTTCCTCCCCGCCACGCCGCGTGTAAAGCTTCGGCCGAACTTCCAATCAAGAAGAGGCAGGGGCATGTCCGAGGACTTCATCGAAGAATTGCGCCACGCGTTCGACAACGGCGCGGTGCTGTCAGGCGACGATATCGACGCGCGCTATCACCACGATAACGCCGGCAATCCGGCGCCGAAGCCGCGCGCGGTCGTCCGTCCGAAAACGACGGAAGATGTTTCCCTGTTGCTGCGGCTCTGCCACCGCGAAGGCGTCCCGGTCACGACGCAGGGCGGCATGACCGGGCTGGTGCGCGCCACGCTTCCGAACGCGGATGAAGTCGTGCTCTCGATGGAGCGGATGAACGCGATCGAGGAGGTCGATGTCTCGGGCGGCGTCGCCATCGCGCAGGCCGGCACGCCGCTGCAGAAACTCCAGGAGCGGGTCGAGCAGGACGGCATGATGTTTCCGCTCGACCTCGGCGCGCGCGGCAGTTGTACCATCGGCGGCAACATCTCGACCAATGCCGGCGGCAACCGCGTGATCCGCTACGGCATGACGCGCGAACTGATCCTCGGCCTCGAAGTCGTCACCCCGGACGGCACCGTGCTCAGGGGCCTGCGAAAATACATCAAGAACAACACCGGCATCGATCTCAAGCATCTGTATATCGGCACCGAAGGCATTCTGGGCGTGGTGACGCGCGCGGCGGTTCGGATATTCCCGGCGCCCGCCGAACGCCAGGTGGCGCTGTGCGCACTGCCCTCCTTCGGGCAGGTCATGAGCTTTCTCAAGCTGGCGCGACAGATCGCTCGGCGGCGAACTGACCGCGTTCGAGGTCATGTGGAACGCCTACTACCGCCAGACCGTCGAACGGGTGAAGGGCGTGGTTGGCCCGCTGCCGACCCATCATCCGTTCTATGTGCTGCTGGAGGCCTCGGGAAGCGACGCCGAACGGATGCGGACCAGCCTCGAGCAAATGCTGGAAGCCGCGATGAACGATGAGTTGATCCTCGACGCCACGCTTTCGACCTCGAACGCGTCCGCAGCCGCGATCTGGCGCATCCGCGATTCCAGCGTCGAACTCGGCCGCAGCTTTCCATTCACGGCCAGGATGGGTTTTGACGTCAGCATCGCCATCGACAGGATGGAGGCCTACGCCGATACGCTCGATGCCCGCGTCAAGGCGATCGATCCGCGGGCCTTCACCATCGTGATGGGCCACGTCGGCGACGGCAATCTGCATCCGAGCGTCTATCACGAGCATACGCCCGACAAGCACGACGAGTTCGAAAAACTGGTCTACGACCTCACCGGCGAATTCGGCGGCTCGATCTCGGCCGAACACGGCATCGGCATCCTGAAGCGGCCCTATCTGAAAATGAGCCGCACCGAAGAGGAAATCGAAACCATGCGCTCGCTCAAGCGCGCGCTCGACCCGAAGAACATTCTGAATCCCGGGCGGATTTTTACGGTGTGAATGCGAGGACGTCCGGGCCGCTCCGGACGCCCTACTCCTTGAAATCGTACTGCTTGCAGAGATGGTCGCCGATCTGCACCAGCATGGCGACGCATTCGGGGTAGCCCGGCCTGGCGATCGTGGCGTCGCTGGCCTGGGCGCGGAATTCCCAGCTGTCGCCGTCGCGGAGCACCGAAATCGCGATGCCATCAGGACAATCGGCGTGGGCCTTCAGCTCGGCGCGCGCCATCGCAATGAGTTCGGCTTCGGTTTTGGCGGGCTTGCTCATCGTGGCAGCGTCCTCCGGCGGTTTGTTTTCCCACAGGTTGCCGCTTTGACCGGCATCTGTCGAGGGTGACGAAGCGACGCTCCAACCGATCGCGCGGAATGGCTGCCACGCAGGGCGCGTTATTGCCTCGAACTTGCCGGCCTCGTTTCGACGATGAGCCGCAGCGACGCGGCGTTGTCCGTATCAGGCTCCGCACCGCTCGCGATCCGTTCGGCCGGCGACGGCGGCGACTTCTGGACGTGCTTGGTGAATATCCTGATGACGCGGCCTTTGACGACAGGCACCCTGTCGAACATCGCGGATGCGACCCCCTCGACGGCATCCCGCAGCGCCACGAACTGCGCCTGCCGGGCCATGCTTTCGGTACCTCTGGTGCCGCCCAGTTCGTCCATCGCGGCATCGCTGATCTGGCACTCGACGACATCGTAGCCGCTCAGCATCGTGAACCTGAACGCCAGGCGTTCGGTGTCGTGTCCGATAATTCGATCCCGGGTCAGCGGCATTGGAGGGCCAGTTTTGGACGGCTAACGAGCGACGAGAATGCTGAGCGCCAAGCGGCGCGGCCACCGTTGCTAATGCGTCAACTGGACAAAAATTTGGCCGAACCTGCGGCCAAATCCGCTACTTCGCCGGCTTCTTCAGATCGATATGCCGGATCGCCGATATCGTGGGCAAGGCGCCGGTATGGACCGGCTCGGCGCCGGACATTTCCGGCGACAGCGGCGCGCGGGCGGTCGTCGCATCCGGGAAGCGGAGCTTCATTTCGCGGATGAAGCCATCGAGCGTATCGACGCTGGCGGCCATTTTGGCGATCAGGGCGAATTCGGTGCTGTTGGAATTGGCCGGCTTGCTCGCGATCTCGAATGCGGACCGGTCGGCCTCGCCGGTCATCAGCGGCGCATATTTGTCCCGGAAACGGCCCAGGCCGATCGCGTCCCCGGCCAGCGCATAGCCGACCACGGCTCGGATGACGTCGCTCTTCTCGTTGGCGTTCAAGGGTTTGAAATCCCGCCAGCGCTCGCCGTAGTACAGTTCGATCTGTTCGGAAGCCTCCCGCCACTGCCGCGACGCCCAATAGATGTCGGAGCGCAGCCGGATCGCCTCGCGGCCGGTGAGGTTGGAGATGATGTCGAGCGCGAGATCGTGGCGGCCGACGTCGCTCTGGGCCCGCGCCTCGAGCAGCAGCCGCTGCTGCCGCAGTTCGCCGGAGAGATCTGAAATTCGGGTCAGGCGAAGCGCCGCGATCGCCCGGTCCGGCTTGCGGTTGCTCAGGTAGACCATGGCAAGGCGCGCCGCCACCTGCGCGCGGGCGGCGCCCTCCAGCCGCTTGTCGACCTGATACTGCAGCAGTTCGGCCGCCTGGTCGAGCAGGTCGATGGCCGCCAGCCGGTCCGCCAGGCGCCGGATCATTTCGTCGCCACGCCGGCCGATCGGCGTCAGTTCGCGAAACTCATAGAACATCGCGAGCGCGTCGACCGGCTTCATGTCGTCGGCCTTCGAGCCGAGATAGAGCTCGGTGAACAGCGCGGCCGCCGCATCCTGGCTCTGCCGCGACAATTCGGCATTGGGGTGCATCCGCGTCGCGGTCTTGGCCGCGGCCAACGCGTCGGCATAGCGGCCGGTTTCAGCGTAGACCTGGGTCAGCCTGTTCAACGTCTTCAACTCGATCGCATCGCCGCGCCAGGTGACCGCCAGTATCTCGAGCTCGCGCGTAAGATCCGCCGGATTGAGCTCGCCGCGCCGGCTGCGCAACAGGGCCTCCAGCAGCTTCGCCTCGGACGAGGCCTGCCGGTCGGGGGATTGCTCCGCGTAGCGATAGGCGTCGAGCGCGTCCTTGTCGTGCCCCAGCGCCTCGGCAAGCCGCCCACGCAGCACCGCGATCTCGGGCTTCATTTCGTCGGGGATGCCGATCACGTCGAGCTCGCTGCGCCGCCGCGACGCCCCGCCATAATCCTTCACCTCGAGCGAGGCCCGCATCGCGTCTGCGGTGACGATGCGCTGCAGCTCCAGCGGCAGCGCGGCGATCGAGAATTCGGCGTTCTTGAATTTTTCACGCGCGTCCGCCCATTTTTCCTGGCGGGCGAACGCAAACCCTTTCCACAACTGCGAATCGTGGCCGTTGCCGATCGCGGGGCTGGCGAGAACCTTGAGCGCCCGCTCGGGATGGTCGATCAGGATGCTGGCGACCGCATTCACCATCAGTACGGTAGCGTCCTCGTTGCCCTGATTGGTTTCGGAGATGATGAGGTTGGTCACCCCCCTCGCCTCCTGGTACATGCCGCGCGACATGTAGAAATTGGCAAGATCGATCCGGGCCTGCGCCTTTTGTTCGGGTCCCACGAGCGCCGCGGCCCTGATCAGCGCATCCAGCCTGGGGAAAAATTTCTCTTCCCGGTTCTTGCGCCATTCACTGACGTCGAACAGCGGCCTCACCGCCGCGGTGGCGCGTTCGGCCGAAACGTCGGCGGATGACAGCGTCAATCCGCCGGGCCGGCCAAGCATTACCTTGTCGGAGCCGACTTCCGCCTTGATGTCGTCGGCGTTCGGATGCACCACCACGCCGTGCACGGATTCCAGCAGCGACAGGTCGACGAAATCCTGACGCTTGATGAGGCCACGGGTCGGCGGCGGCGCGGTGACCACCAGCAGCGCATCGCCGGCATCGGGATCGACCAGCCGGTGCATCGCGCCCGGATTGGCCAGCGGCACGGTGACATTGGCGAGCGCCGGCTCGGTGATGTTGCGCAGCACCGTCAGCGGCAGCGGCGTCGCCTGGCCGCGGTCGGCGAAGGTCAGCGTCCACTCGGCGCCGTTGGCGCGGCCTTCGCTTTCCAGCGAAGGGATCTGCGGCCGGTTGAGGCGGATGCGGATGGCCTGGCCTTTTTCCAGCGGCAGCGCGCTGACGTCGCCGATAATGGCGCCGCCCTTGGCACGGATCTGCTCAACATCGAGCGGCCCGGGATGGTCGAACACCAGCCACACCGTATCGGCGCGGCGGAACAGCGCCGCCGGGGTCGGCGCGGCAAACGAGAACATGACGCGCAGGGCGTCGCTGTCACGCCTCGCCTCGACGGTGGCGGCCTTGTCCTTGGTGATGCTTTCCGATGGCGGTGCGGATGCTGCCGGCGCCGGCTGTTTCGCCGGCTCGGCGGGAGGCGGAGCCTGTTTGGGCGCCACGGCCTTCGGCGCTTCGCTGGCCGCAGCCTGGACCTGTTCGGCGGGCTGGACCATTTTGGCGGCTTCCGCCGGCGGCGATGTTTTTTCCGGCGCCGCCGCCATCTTCTCGGACGCGGGCGCCGCACCGTCCTTGGCCGGCGGCATTTTTTCGGCGGCAGGCTTCTTTTCGACGGCAGGCGTTGCGGCCTCGGCCGGCGCTTCGGCCGATTGGACGGGCTTGATTTCGAGCTTGGCCTGTTCGGCAAAGGTCTCCGAGGTGACGGGCGGAATTTCCGCCTGCGGCGCTGGCGGCGGTAGGCTTCCTTCAGCGTCTTCTCGCGCGACATCCGCGGGGCCGGCCCGGGCTTGGCTGGCGGCGCAGCGGGCTTGGCCGCGGCCTGCGGCTCGGGCACAGCCGGCTTTTCCGCCTGCTGGAAGGCGACGTCGATCACATAGTTCTTTTCCTCGCGGAAGGAATGCACGTCGACCTCGCCGATCAGCACGATGTCGACGGCGGAGGAATCGACGTCGGCCCGCTGGCTGATCGACGCAACGTTCGGCGGCGCCGCCACCTTGGCATCCGCGAGGTCGAAATTGAGCACGCTGGTGAATTGCAGCGTCAGCTTCTGTTCGTTCAGCACCGAGGATACGCTGACGCCGTCGGGCATCTCGAACACGAAGCGAACGAAGGTCGGCTGCACCGAGGCGCGGACCCGCACCGGCGGCCGCTTCTTCGCGGCGTTGGCCGCAAGCTGCGCACGAAGCGCGCGTTCAGCGGCCCGCGCCCGCTCCGCCAGTTCACGCACCACCGCCGCGGGCAGCGCCGGTGGCGGGCCGGTCCAGCTATCGGGCAGGAAGTCGACGAAGATCCGCTCCCCCGCCGTCATGGTGTTGACGGTTGCCCGCCGCATCAGCGAGAGCCGGATCGCCGTACCGTCGGGATCGCGCCGCGCCGAGCCGACATAATCGGGAACGGCGTCCGACAGTTTTTCGACGGGAATGTCGACCGGACGCTTGAAGTGGATGATGATGATCGAACCGGCCGTCGAAACCTCGGACTCGACGTCCTCGGCCAGTTTCAGCACCAGCCGGGCAAAGCCGCCGCTGGAGGTGAATGTCGCCTCCCCCCGGACCGGATCCTCGGCCCGGCAGGGCTGGGAAGCCATGAGGCCGGCGATCAGCACGACGGCAGCCAGCGGCCGGACGAGCCACAGCCGGGCCGCCCGCGCCAAAGCGCGGCCCTGCGACCCAGTTCCAGCGGCAGCCCGTTGCCCCATCCAGGTAATCTCGCGGCCTCAATGAATCCTGCGGCGAAGCGCGTTCGCCTGCGAAGATGAAATCTTGGATTGGCCGGCTTAAGGCTTTGTTAACGCCAACTGATTGATTTCGATGACGTGCCCGCCTGGCACGTGCCGCGGCCCGCCCGGGTATCCGAATGCCGCCTCTCAGCCCGTAACGGCGCGCGGCTCACGGCTGCAACGATCACGTTATTGTCTCCGCGCATCATTATTGTAAATC